>NZ_RPOK01000003.1 GCF_003820355.1 Paralteromonas sediminis
AATTAAAATCGAAATACTTGACTTTAAGTTAATAAAGTAAAGCTAAATAAATTGTCGTTGTGACACTCTTAACGAGTGCCCACACAGATTGTCTTGTATCTAATTTTTAAAGAACAAATGTTATGCTTTGCATAACGGCTTGGTGAGCTTTCCTCCCCAAGCGGGACGCGCATTCTACGCGTTTCGTTGGCAGTGTCAAGGCTTTTCTTTAAATTTAATTATTAAAAATTGGCGCTTGGTTTTTACTGAATAGCGCTTGCAGCTTTTCGCTTAAGCCCTCGTTCAACGTGGCGCGCATTGTACGTAATCTTTTTCACAAGGCAACAAGTTTTTTAATTTTTTTCTACTTTGACCGTCATTTCATGTAAAAGCGGCTATTTTCACCAGTTTCAACACCCTTTTTTTAAACATAAAGGTTAAGATTGTTCATTTCATGATTAGTCAGTACACTATATGAGCTGCCATTTCATTAATAAAAAAAATACAAGGTAGGCTGTATGAGCAATCAACTAATATTCGGGCTAGTTTTAAGTACTGTTAGTGCCATTGGTGCATCACTACTTTTTCCAAATGTGCTAACCCCCACTCCTTTACACATTGCGATATATGTTTTCATTTCCTGCTTGGTAATAACCTTCATTACAACAAGCGGAGTGAAAGAGAAAGCAACTGACCAGCAACAAGAAAATAAGGAAACCACAACCTTATATGTGGGTAACTTACCGTATCGGGCCAACGAAGACGCAGTAAAAAGCTTCTTTGGTAGCCATGTTTTTGTTCAGTCTGTTCGCTTAATGAAAGACAAAAGGACAGGAAAACGCAAAGGGTATGGATTCATAGAGGTCGTGTCTAATGACGTTAATGCCGTGATAGACAAACTCAATGATACTGTCTTTCAGGACAGGACGTTGAAGGTAAGACCCGCCAAAGATAAAGTTGAAGGGTAGCCTATTGGCCACCCTTTGTTTTCTCCGATACGGTTGACGCTGCATCGACAATTTCTTTGTTGAATTGATTGAACCTGTTAATGGCTGACACCAGATCCGGTGTTTTTACTTCCTCGTCCATTCTATTAACGATGTCGGTCACTATATTATTGTAGTCATTCATACCAGCAAGCACTCGGCTTGCCTGATCCATTGTCCTCAACACATCATCAACATAACTCAATACCGGCTTTATTTCTCGTGCTGGCTCATTGGTTTGCTGCTCATTGTACTGTTTGACATCTTCATAGGCACTTAACACAGATGCACTTTTAGCCTTTGTTAACTGCAGCGAATAACCTACCAGTTCATCTTTGTCATAGCCTAGAGCCAAAGAATCTTTAAATGCCTTCTCCACGTCGCCATTAAAAAACTCATCGGCGACTTTGGCAATACGCTCTACAAGCTCTTGTATCGCGTTCAGTTCTTTTTCGTCTATATCACCGTTGACCTGCAACGAAATACCCAGTCGCTCAAAGAAACCGAACTGACTGCTAGTACTACTTGTATAATTACCCGCCTGGCCCTGACCCACAGGTTCATTAGCCACACTGACACTCGTGCTCTGCGCATAGTTGACTGAGCGTTGTTGTTGAAAGCGAAGAGTAACCTCATCTCCATCTCTCGTGCGTATAAGCAGCTCTGAACCTTTGAAAGACTCAAACTCAGCAGCGGCAATAGTATTTGTTGCCTGCGGAGCAAAAATAGATGTCTCAAGTCTATCAATGCGACCAAAAATCGATTTTTCTGCGCTATCGATGCCCGAAGACAAATCAGGACTCATAAAAGCAGACAAGTCGCGTCGAGCCATACCAATACCACGACTCACGCCCTCTCGAGCCTGGGAGAATAGCGTATTCAATTTTTCATCACTTGCACCGCCTGACGCTGCTCCCTGAATAACGCCACCAACGAAGCGCATGACATTGTCTGCTATTGCTTCAAAGTCGAACCCTGAAGATTCACTTTTCTCTGGTGCCTCTTGTGTATCTTTTGTGTCCCTTTTACCGTTAACTTCAACGTTTTGTTTGAGTGAATCACCCAGCGCCTTGTAGGCAATGCTGTACTGTGAACTGAATGTTTCCACAACACTTGTTTGTTGGAATTGCCTCGCTTGCTTCAGCCCTTCCGCTTGCAGTTGCTCTTTTATCTTGGTATCGGGACGAACAGCCTCTTCTCCACCAAGAAAAGCCTTGATGCTACCAATGTTCATAATTAAAACCCTCTCATTCCTCAACTACGTTATCGGCAGAAACATGAATAGGTTTAATTTTGTGTTGCCTACGCCTAAAATGCGCGTCGAAACACACCTAACGTTTATCTGGATACACTATGAGTAACCCCAACTACCAAGAACAACTTGAAGAAAAAGTCACTCGACTTACTTCAATGTTAGCGCAGTTTAATGCCCCTGCACTGGAAGTATTTGAATCACCGGATAAACACTATCGGATGCGTGCAGAGTTTCGTGTTTGGCATGATGGTGATGACCTCTATCACATTATGTTTGACCAAGTATCGAAAAAGCCCTACCGAGTCGATCAGTTTGAACCGGCTTGTGAAGCCATTAATAAAGCCATGCAGACAGTGATAAGTAAGGTCAAATCGTTACCGGTTATGCGTCGCAAACTTTTTCAAATTGATTATTTGTCTGGTATGTGCGGAGAGTTAGTCATCAGCATGCTCTATCACAAACCATTGGATGATGAGTGGACAAGCGCGGCTGAAAAACTGCAAAGTGAATTGAGACAAGAGTTTCAAGTGTCACTAATCGGCAGAGCGAGAAAACAAAAAATTGTTTTAGACAGGGACTATATAGTAGAGAGCTTACCCATAGCGGGCCGTAGCTATTCTTTTATGCATATTGAAAATAGCTTTACGCAACCTAATGCTGCGGTCAACATTAACATGATTGAATGGGCTGGGCATTGCAGTCAAAACTTGGGTGGCGATCTGCTTGAATTTTACTGCGGCGCGGGCAATTTTAGTCTCCCACTAGCCGAATACTTTGACAATGTCGTGGGAACAGAAATCGCCAAACCGTCTGTAAAAGCGGCGCAATTTAGTATCCAAAAAAATGCTATCGACAATGTCATCATTGCCCGATTATCTGCAGAAGAGTTTGTAGATGCATTAGCGGGCAATCGAACCTATACCCGATTAGGCCATATCAATTTAGATAGCTATAACTTTACAACGGTGCTTGTGGATCCACCAAGAGCGGGCTTAGATGCAGCGACATTGTCCTATGTGCAAGCGTACGACAACATTATCTATATCTCTTGCAACCCCGATACGTTGAGGGAGAACCTGGCCACATTGACACAAACTCATCGCATTGAGCGGTCTGCATTGTTTGACCAATTTCCATTTACCCATCACATTGAAGCGGGTGTGTTGCTTACCAAGAGAAGATAAATTAAAGAAATAAGTGCGCTTACTTATTGATAAGTAAGTGGAAAGATATGCTGTCGTAATACTGTCGTATCAATGCCGTAGCTGTGGTTAAAGAAATAAATCAAATTGCAAATTCTTGTTAAAAAGTAGGAAATCATTATGAACCATAGCGAATTTGCACTCGACTCAAAACATAAAAATATCATTTGGAGCTGTTTATTTCTCTTGGGATTTACCCTTTCTGTGGGTACATCAATAAAGAGTTATGTTGCTGCCTTGGCTATTGGTTTACCATTAGCTATAGCATTGTATGTTAATAACCAGAAAAAGGCGCCTTCATGAAAGTAGATTCGGAACAAATTATACAACTACGGCGCGACCATGGTTGGTCGCAAGAAGAGCTGGCTGTTTCTGCTGGGCTAAATTTGAGAACGGTACAACGTATCGAGAAGGAAGGCGTTATATCGCTTCAATCAAAGAAAGCCTTGGCGTCTGTTTTTTCGATAGACTTGTCTACTTTGGATTACGTGGAACCTGTCCATACCAAACACTTCGAATACAAAACTGTAGTATTAAAAAATGACGTTTCTTGGATTTCAGGCTGGGGAAAAAAGACAAAACACGATGCGTCATATGAAGTAGACACAATACTCAATACTTTCGCAGAAGCAGGGTGGAGAGTACATACTGTCAATCATGGAAGTAGTGTACATGGTGGCGCTGGACAAATGCAGGTGCTTTTAGAGAGAGAAGTGGCCCACCAATAAGGTTGTAGAAGTGAGCGTTGAAATGAAATGGATGTTGTTTTTTATCCTGCTTCTCATTGAGCTTGGATTTCCAAGTTTTTCATATGCCAATTCAGAGGGAGAAGACCGGTACCCCACTGAATATTGGCATCAATACCCGAGTCCGGAACAAGCCGGTTTTATATCGGGGCGTTTGGCTAAAGTTGAAAAATTCTATAATAAAAGAGAGTTTGCAAGCCTGTTAATCATTAAACATGGCGCAATTGCCGTTGATTGGGGTGAGAACAGTCGCAGATTTCTTGTTCACTCTATTCGCAAGAGTATGTTAAGTGCATTGTATGGCGTTCATTCCTCTGACATTGATTTCCACAAGACGTTATTGGAACTCGATATTGATGATAATAATACGCTCACAAAAAAGGAACGCTCTGCAACACTGTTGAATGTCATTTCTTCTCGTTCAGGTGTTTATTTACCTGCTGCTGCAGAAGGCGGGCAAATGATGAGCGGCAGACCCAAAAGAGGTAGTCACGCGCCAGGCAGTCACTGGTGGTATAACAACTGGGATTTTAATGTCGCCGGAAGTGCCTATACCAACATGGCTAAAATATACATAGCGCAAGAAAATATTGATGGTGCAAAAAAAATGCTGGACCAAGCGCTACACTTCGAGCCGAGGCACAAACAAGCCAATAATTTAGTGCAAACGCTTGCCATCAAAGAATGGTTACTTCCTGGTATTGCTTTGGTTATAGGTGTACTTGCTCTTATTATCTTTGTGGTATTAAGAAAACGCAGTAGTTAATGTCAGTCAACGCCCTATGGCGACTGAATTGAAAGTTTAGGTATTTTTGCCTCTGTTCGATGTCACGTTTTCCGCAAAATAAAACACTTCATAGTTTATGTAATTCCAAAACTATGAAGTGTCTAACTCTTCTATTTTTGCCAAGCCTTTAACGGCAGATTAATGCGTGACGATAAATACCACTTTAGTGCTAGCGGCTCACCTGCATCTGAAATATGTTCATGATTTACCGTTTTTCCCGTTCCGAGATTAACTTGTGCAGCGACATTTTTGTTCACGTTCAATACCAGAACAATTTTACTTCCAGCTCGAATTAACTTAGATGTAAAACGCGCATTGACAATAGGCACCCTTCGCTTTTGATTTGGCGTAAGTAAGCGCCTCTTAGAAATATCATCAGCATAACTCGCTCGACTACGATATGTGTTTAAGTGGAAAACTTCCCCGTCTGCGGTGACTTCGTAATAGTTAAACCCTAAATCGACGTCTTTTTTGTTAATTGATATATCGAAAAAGCCCGTTATTGCACCTGTTAGCTCCATATCCTGCTCGAATACGGGTGTTTCTATCTGAATACCGCTTTGCTTGTTAATACTGCTCTGAATAACAGGCCAAGGCGCACTGTTGCGCTGTTCTGTCCTGTCAGCCAGATCAATGGTTTGTTCAATATATTCGTCGCTATCCTTTGATGCAGTAGTGCCCAACACATAGTTTTGTTGAGAGTTAGGCTTTGTAGATTGAATATAGAACGTCTGATTATGCTGGTTTAAAGTTTCAATGGAATCTGCATACCGCCATTCATTGGCACCCATGACTTGATAGTTGACTTTCGCCTGAACTAACTTTGGTCGCTTCTTTCCGTGTAAAACGTAATTGAACCACTCAAACACCACTTCTTCAGTATCCTTTTCTAATGCAACAGGATCGAGTTCATAATTGCTGTGATGCGAACGCGGTTTGTTTTGGGCAGACCAATGGTTATATGGCCCAATTAGTAAAGAATGATCAGCTGCCTCATTGTACTTGTAGTGCTCATGAAAATAATGAAGTGCTGATATTTGCCCGCCTTCAAAGTAGCCGGTAATTGACAGAACAGGAATATTGATGCGTCCATATTCCTCTTCATGAGGCACCATACTTTGGTAATACTCGTCATCTTCTGGGTGCGCTAACCATTTTTGTAACCATGGGCTTGGCGTATTTGCTATTTTGTCGATGTCAGTAATCGGACGTCCACTGGTATATAATTCGTCGACAATCCCCTGCGTTCTCTGCCAATCACGGTAAATAGTATTGTCTAGAGTTTTATTGTTGGTGACAAAAAGTGGCCATTCAAAATTATCTGTTAGCGCGATATTATTTTCATAAGGAAGTCCAGTGATTATATTTGCCGCAGCATAGGGGGCAATGGCTTTTAAGCCTTTAGGCATATGTTTGGCTGTAGCCCATTGCGTGAACCCATTATAACTACCGCCGTACATAACAACTTTTCCATCACTCCATACCTGCTCAGTAATCCAGTCAATGAGTTGAGCGGCATCCTTCCCTTCGTGTTCCCAAGGTACGATTTTGTTTTTACTTGAGCGTTTCCCGCGTGAGTTGGCGACCATTCCAATAAATCCGTGAGCGGCTGCGTGCATGGCAGTCTTTATATGCGCCGCTTCATCAGCATAAATAGTAAATTGTAAAGCCGTTGTGTTTGGTGCTGCTTGCCCCCTACTTCGCACTATTGTCGTTGACAACTCAATACCACCATCCAACTTAACCAATACATCTGGTTGTACGATAAAGCGGCGCTCTTGTTCTGCGTTAATCGTCTCTGCTGAGATAGGTATGATAATTTCAAGTACATGAAAAAGGTGCGTATTAACAGCAACAACTATCATTTCTTCTTTAGATAGCGTCGCCCTGTCCTTAAGCTGTTTGTAGATATTATGAGCATAAGATTTAGCATTTGATAATGACCAACCTAGTGCCAGTGACATCTGCACAAACTCTTCATCGTCAAATCCAGAAAAACGTTTTTGTATAAGGCGACTAGCTTCATTTATCAGTGCTGTTTTAGATTTTGCTTTGCTGCCCAATGCGTCCTTCGTTTGATGGAAGAATTGATAGTGAGCAAATTCTTTTGTGTTGCTTTGACTGTCAATTAGCTTTTCGATTGCAGCACCGTCATTTCTTAACGACAGTAAAGCGACCTTGTTAAACATGTTTTGCTCTTCAACGTCTTTGAGCGTGAGCGATGCAGCAAATAATGCTAATTCTTGTTTGAAGCTTTCAGAATTGAGTATATTGTCCAATGCATTTTCATTGCTTAAATCTGCATTGGCGATTGCTTTGGGCAAGGCAAACTTCTCAGTATCATCTGCATAGGTTTTTTGTATCAAGTTAAGTAAAATCATCAAAACAATGATTATTACCTTATATAATTTAAATTCAGTCATTGGCGTGTCCGTGGTTGCATTGTGCGTTAAAGTGTTCACACAGTACCGAGACACCTACTTAGCGTCCTGACTAAACTCTGAAGAGTTATGACTTTTTGTGACAGCGCGTTATTAAAGGGCTGTACAGCATAAAATTGGAGATATATGCGCTGGCAAATAAATGGCATTGAGTTTTGCGAACAAAAACAAACGTTATATCGCCATGGCGAAACTGTTCGACTTGAGCCTATGATGAGTGAACTCCTGGCCTATTTTTGTCATCATCACAATCAAGTGATCAGCAAGGAAACCTTGCTTAATGACGTGTGGCAAGGACGCTACGTAAGCGACAATACCGTTAGCAAACTCATCACAAAAACAAGAAAAGCTCTCCAAGACGACGCAAGAAACCCAAGTTTTATCGTCACAGTACCCAAACGCGGCTATCGCCTTATTGCAGACACAACAAAAATTGAAGACGAAGAGCCTTACATTGTTAGCAGCCCAAAGCGCAGCAAGTTAGCTTTCACTACAAAGCACTATCTATACTTGGCCATCACAGTTCTTATTAGTTTGCTTGTGAGTGCCGTGTTTTTGTACAAACCTGAATCTAAGGTAATAACCTCAGCTAAAGCAGTCACAACAGATAAAGGCAGTGAGTCATTCCCCAGTTTTGCACCAGATGGCATTAGACTGTCATATATGAATTATGATGGGAGCACTCTTCGACTTTTTGTCAAAAACATATACTCAGGCGAGCAAGTTGAAGTAACACACGGAGACAATGTTGGTGTAGGCCCGGGAAGCTGGAATAATGCTGGAGATAAACTCGTATACTTAGCCGCAACACAAGAGCGTTGTGAATATTTTATAAGACGGTTTGACGGGTTAACTATGTCAGAACCAAAACTCATTCACACTTGTAATCCAGGCAGTTTTGGCGTTATTAAGTTTACCCATGATGATAACGTATTAGTTTTTGCGGAATCGCCAGGAAAAGGGGAACCCTATTCACTGTACTCAATAGATCTTGATTCTGGCAAAATAACATGGCTTCCTCAGCCCGATATTCATTTGGGCGGAAATAGCCAATTTGATGTCCACCCCTCAGAAAACAAGTTACTCATATCATCACCCAATGAAAAGCAATGGGAAGGCTTCTATCAACTTGACTTAAACACGCAAAAACTTGAACTCTTGTTCCAGCTAAACAGTTACATTTGCTGCGGTATTTGGTCACATGATGGTGAGCATGTCGTGATGATGGGTGAACACCCTGCTCGCGATATTGTGCAGTTCGATATTGATGGCAGTAATAAAACACTCCTCTTTAGCAGCCCGCTACTTCTTCATCGCCCTGAACGACATAGCAATGGTAGAGATTATGTATTTACTGCATTCAAACACAATTTAAATATTACTGAATACAACCTCGACAACCGAGAATCGACGTCAATATTGAATGGTTCTTCTGACGAAAAACTCGCGGTTTTCTCTCCAAGTGGTAAGCAAATAGCATACATCAGCCCAGCTTCCGGGAGTGAAGAGTTATGGCTGGTTGATCATGAAACAAAAAGAAAAACAAAAATTACAGAATTTGCCGATGACCGTCATTACGTTGATTTAGCATGGTCTCCAGACGAAAAAAAAATAGCAGGTTTAACTTTAAACGCAGTACATATTATTAACATTGCAAATGGCGAAACATCCGTCTTGGATCTACCTCAAAAGGAATATCGAAACCTTTCATTTAAGACGCCAGAAACCGTTGCCTTGAGTACCAAATTGGGCAACCAATGGCAAGTTGTAGAACTAGATTTTATCGACAATACAAAGCATCTTCTGGACCCCAAATGGAAAGCGGTGCGCTACAGTCAATCCGAGGATGACTGGCTCTGGTTTGATCAAGAAGGCCAGATGTTTATGGGACTGGAAAAAAAGCCAATTGTGATATCAGAGCAAAAAATTAGCCCTTCCTTTGGTCGCCAGTTTAATGTCAAAAAACACGGTAAGCACATTGCTTTTTACAACTGGCATTCTGAGCAAGTGGAAGTTTTTGATGTAGAAATGAATAAGGCTGTCGCTACCTTGCCCACCAGAGTGGGTCATTTTTCTATTAATAAAAACCTGGTATTACTGGGCAAGCGCTCATCAAGTGGTAACGACAGTGACCTATATCAAACCTACTCTCAAGCGATAGAGGCCAAACAGGCTAGCCTCTTTTAAAGACTAGCCTCTGTGTTGCAACAAAATTTTTAATTTTGGGAGCTTATTTCATTGCCGTCTTTATCTAGACGCTCAATACTTGGCTGACCTTCCGTGTAAGTGAGCTTGAACACAGCAACCCCATCGTTTTTCCTGTTGGTTAACGCACCCATTAGATCATAGAACCTATTCTGTAATGTACGACCCGTGTCATCACGGATAACTTCAATACGCGCGACGCCATTTCCATTCAGTGTTGGCTTCCCCTTGTCATTAAAAAACCGAATATCAAGAACAAACCCTTCAGCATCATAGATGTTCCGAGAAAAAACCGAGCCATCGCCAGGCAATGTGACAATTCGACCTTCTGAATCAAATTGAATCATACCCACTGTATAGCCGTTACTATCATGCTCGTAGACTTCACTACTGAAACCATAGATGCCAGGGCGTTTTTCATAGGGAGCTAAGTTTTTTAGCTTTTCTTCAGCATCATACCAAGCAATTTTCTTTTCATCTAAAGTGGACTCATCCCAAAAAGTCTTCACGATGGCCACCTGGCGTTGCGGGCTATTCAGCAGTTTCCCTTGAGCATCAATATTCCATGTCTCCAAGCGTAAGCCATGCTCATCAAACAACATTTTGATACGACCAAAGTCTAGAAATTCATTCAGTTTTTCAGGGTTTCCATCTTTATTAAAGCGGTCTTCAATCACCGTTTTACCATCTTGGCTAACATCCCATTTGGTGATCCAGACACCTCTCGAATCGGCCACGCGATCACCATTCTTGTCTCTATAGGTTAGCGTTTTTTTATGGCCAAGCTCATCTAAGGTAAAGATTTCCTCGGTCACACCCCAATAGTTTTCCATGGGTTGGTTGTTTTCATCCCAGTAGCGTCTAATCATTTGATTGTCGTTATAATCAAAGGTAACACTTGCGGCACTCGCTATCGCGCCAAAACGGGCATACCCGCCTCTGGTGATGGCTTTTCTGAACCAGCGCTCAATGCGAACGACTTGGCCTTTATCATTTCTGATAAAACGATAATATTGCCCATACCCAATATTTTCTTTTGTCACGGGGTGACGCCCCTGCAACGCTGCATAGGGTGACGAGCGGAAAACCATATCTCGGTATAATTCTTCTTTTTTGGCCATCTGTGTATCAGCACCTACTGCTGTGCAAAAAAAGCCACCACATATACACATCATCACGAACCAAAGTGTTTTTGGTGTCATGTTTCCCTCTCTTAATACTGAATATTCTTAATATGGAGGCTTCACTAGTGCGTTCATGTCTGAATAACACAAGAAAAAACCTTTCTATCAATCTAGTGCTAAAAGCTCACAAGCACGCTCTATCCTGCACTTCAAAAATCAACACAACCATAAAATAAAAACCGAAGGGTCTAGTTAATCTCAGTTAAGACTTACAACCATATCGAGGATTGTTGTCTTAGATGGAAAGACGACTGCCCCCAGACAGTCAAATTTAGATAGACCAAAGACAGTACCGATACATAGCAAATCACGGCACCAAAGAACGATTTTAACTTGGTATCTGCGAATGCACTGAGCTTAGGTATTTGGGCTGATAACACGCTTTCTTACACGGGGTATGCTGACACAGTAACCCCTTTCATCACTGTAGGGTTAGGGAAAGTGTACTCGCGGTTCGAACAAAATCAGCAAGCGTTATCCGACTGGTCGACGGGTTACAAAGTAGTAGCCGGACTCAAATTTGATTTAAGCGAAAACTCGACACTGAGTGTTGGTGTTGGTCATGTTGATTCCGGACATCTAAATTAATCTAAATAGACAGAGGCTTTAACCTAAACGATTTAGATGATCTTTTGACTCTGACTCAACTCAACAGAATTGGCTTTAAGTTATGGTCATCCGGGGCAATAAGTGGTGTCGAAGAAGCAATGCAGTATTAAAGATTGGTGCGTCAATCCTTAGCTACCTTTCCATAACTTGTGCTCCAGCTTGCACAAAGCGCAGGTGACTTTTAACTCTCTCAGCAATCGAATTTCTGGTTTCTTTGTCAGCTTCTAATGCGTCGGCACCAGCACTAAACACGAGTTTCACCATGGCTTCAGCTTGAAGATGAGCAACCTGCCTGGGTATGCTTTGTTGTTCAACGATGTAGTCCGTCAGCTCATCAATAAAATGCTGAATCTCTCTAAACACCGCAAGTCTATAAGCGGCTGATGTCCCTGTATGCTCGCGAAGAAGCACCCTAAACACGTTTTTATTAGCGCCAATAAACTCCATGAATGTGTCGACTGAGGTATTAATAACGCCGCCGCCTGTGGCAATTCGACGCCTAGCCTGACGCATCAATTGCCTCAAAGCCAGTCCAGCCTCATCCACTAATGTTAAACCTAGTTCATCGATATCTTTGAAATGACGATAGAAAGACGTTGGGGCAATCCCCGCTTCCCTAGCTACCTCACGAAGACTAATCGCAGACAAACTTCTGTTTTCATCAAGCAATGCGAACGCAGCATTTATAATATTCTGCCTGGTTTTTTGCTTTTGTTCCTGCCTACTCATAGCTAGTTCACTCCGTAAATAATTGTGCTATTCAGCGCAATTATCTTGCCTATGTCAAGAGAAGACGCTAAATTAGCGTACAGTTGTAAGCTGAATCGTAATACTATGTCTAAACCTCCAATTATCAAAACCAATGTTGCCGTATTTATCATCACAGGGCTTATTGCTTTAATCGCAACCCCTATGTGGGCGGTCTCCTATGGCTTTGACGCGGTTGAGATTGCCGTCACTGTCGCTCTGTTCTTTTTTACTGGTATGTCTATCACCGCCGGATACCATCGTTTATGGGCTCACAAAGCCTTTGAAGCGCACCCAGTAGTCAGACTAACCCTAGCAATCGGCGGTGCAATGACACTGCAAAACAGTATCCTTCACTGGTGTTCCGATCATAGAGAGCATCACAAGCACGTTGACCACGAGGAAAAAGACCCGTATTCAGCCAAAAAAGGGCTGTGGTACTCACACATTGGGTGGATGGTCAGAGAATACAACAGCAACCCTTATAAAGCGTACGAAAATTGTAAAGATTTAAAGAAAGATAAAATTGTTATGTGGCAGCATAATTACTATTTACCCATAGTACTTGCCGCTAACTTTGGTCTTACAGGTATACTAGGTTGGCTTAACGGGGATGTGTTAAGCATGATGCTGTTGGCTGGCGTATTCCGCTTAGCGGCTGTTCATCACGTAACCTTTTTCATTAACTCTCTGGCTCACTACTGGGGTTCGCAACCCTATACAGATAAAAATACAGCCCGTGATAATGGCGTGCTGGCGTTTTTCACATTTGGTGAAGGCTACCACAACTACCACCATATTTTTGAATATGACTATAGAAACGGCATTCAATGGTGGCAATACGATCCAACAAAGTGGCTGATTTACGGTCTGTCACGGGTTGGTTTAACCAAAAATCTGCGCCGTTGTCCTGAAGAAAGAATAGAAAAAGCAAAATTACAAATGCAACTTCTTCGTGCTCAAAAAGAATTTACTAAATACCCCAATGCAGAGGCCTTGCTCGAAAAGTTACATGCAGAATATGAAGCAATGAGTAAAAAACTTGTTGAGTATTATGCAGCAAGAAGAGAGTGCTTCAAACAAAGGAGCGAGGAGCTAAAACAGGGTATTGAGAGGCTGGAGATGGATTATAAACTGAAAGAAGTTAAGCTAGCTTTTAAGCTTCAACGTGAGAAGTGGCAGGCCATAGTAACCATGTCGCCCGCAATGGCATAAAAAAGCCGGTCGTTGACCGGCTTTTTTTATCTTTTCGCCAAGGTATTTGGCTTTTGTGTTACGTTTGAATACGCAGCATCTTTGTGGGCGACTATCTCTATTCGCATTTGCTCAGGATAGAATTTCATTGTCGCCATTACATAGTCGCTGCTGTCGTCAGCACGCTGAGTAATTTTAGTTTGCACTTCGCGGAAGGCCACGTTGTTGCTGATGTTGTCAGCGACACATTGACTGTTCATTTCGAAAGTTTTTGTGTCCATACACTCGAAAAGCTGATTTTTATCAGACTCCGCATGCGCGACACCACAAATTGCTGTTAGCATAATTGCTGATACTACTTTACGCATGTCTGGTACTCCGTTAATACAGTAAACCTGTATAAGATAGCATACGTTACCACTCAACAATCGTCAAACATATTATTATTACAGTTATATTACAAATATCTTGAGAGCACGAATAAAAGTATGGAAATTGAGTCATTAATGTTGGACATAAGCCGCTGCACCTTGTGTTCCGCCGAATTACCTTTCGATCCTCGACCAATTTTAGCTTTACATTCACAGAGCCGCTTGTTGATTGTCGGACAAGCCCCCGGATTGAAAGCCCATGAAACAAATAAGCCATGGAATGATGCCAGTGGCGCTAGGCTTCGTTCGTGGTTATGTATTGATGAAGATACGTTTTATTACCCTCGACACGTTGCACTCCTACCTATGGGGTTTTGCTTTCCTGGTTATAAAAATAACGCCGATGCGCCACCTATGAAGGTGTGCGCGCAAACCTGGCATAATAAAGTTCTGTCGAGAATCAATCCACTTTGTACTGTGATAGTGGGAAGGTTTGCGCAGCGTTATTACGCTAATGAAAGTTCAACGTTGACGCAAGCAATAAAGGAGCAACCTCTTCGCCACCGCAACACCTGGGTAATGCCCCACCCTTCTGGTAGAAATAATCGCTGGCTGGCTAAAAACTCATGGTTTACGTCTGAGGTGCTCCCAGATATCCAAAGAGCAGTTGCACAATCACTTTTGGTAGTTGGAGAGGAAGCTAATGAGTGCGTCAAACGGCATAGGCTTAGCAAATAGATACCCCTGCGCCTCGTCGCAACCCAGCTTTATCATGTAATTTGCTTGCTCTCTGGTTTCAACCCCTTCTGCAATGGTACTTAAACCAAGTTTAGCGCCCAATGTGACTATGGTTTCTGCAATGAAGGCACTTTGCCCAGGTCTGATATCGCTGACAAAAGACCGATCAACCTTTAACCTGTCAAGAGGAAACTTCTGAAGATAACTCATAGAGCTAAAACCCGTTCCAAAGTCATCAATGGCAATGGCGACTCCGTGAGATTTAAGTCGAGTTAATGCATCAATGACAATTTGCGGTTCGTCCATAACCACAGATTCTGTAATTTCTAGCTCTAGCCTTTCTGGCTCACAATCATTTGTCTCAAGTGCTCGCAACACTTTTTCCACAAATAATTTATCTCTAAATTGTGGGATGGAAACGTTCACGGCTATACGCAAATCGGCATAACCTTGCTTATCTAATTCAGCGAGCCTTCGACAAGACTCTTCCAATACCCATTGGCCAATATCAACAATAAGCCCTGAATATTCAGCCAAAGGAACAAAAACGCCGGGAGGAATGTATCCTCCACTGCCGTCAGGCCACCGCAGTAGCCCCTCCATACCCACCACTCTTTCAGTTGCTAGATCAACTTGTGGTTGAAACCACAATTCAAGCTTGCGGTCGGTGAAGTCGGTCCGTAGTTTTCTGATTAGATTTATTCTGCCCGCCGTCTCTTCTTCTACTTCTGGCGCAAAAAACGCGAAATTGTCACTAAGACTGCGTTTAGCAAGATTAAGGGCGATATTGGCACGTTTAAGCAAAGTCGTCCCTTTCAATGCCTCACCACTGTGCTCACACAATCCTATTTTTACATTGATAGGTAAGGTGTAATCGCCCGCTTTAAAGGCGTCCTGAAAGACATCATTGATGCGCGCTTCATTGACCTGTTCAGTATTACCAGCAATTCCATATACATCGGCGCCAATACGAGCCACTTCTATACTCTCAGGAAAGCATGTTCTCAATCTGTCAGCGACTGATTTCAGTAACTCATTACCTAGCTCCTGACCCAAGCCATCATTAATATCTGAGAAGTGATTGATGTCGACTAGCGCTACGCTGTTCTTTTGGCCCGCTTCCGGGACCATGTTGTTAAGCACATTGATAAATTGTGTTCTGTTGGGCAAACGCGTGAGCCAGTCCTTAAATGCCGCATTACGCAACTCATGGAAAAGATACACATTCTCGTAACCCACAGAGATACTGGACAAGAACACTTCAAGGAGCCCTTTGTCCATTTCGTTCATTTCGTGAGTAGTACTCAAAAATACCGCGGCCTCATACCCCGAGCCATTTAGATAAAGTACGGTGTATGTTGACTCAAATAAATGGGTCTTTATCTTCAGACAGCGGTTTATGGCGTCTCTAATTTCAACATTGCTGAGGTGATTAATAGGTTCGTTGATAAAAGAGGCATAAGCGCCAGCCGCGCCAAGTATGTATACACCATCATCACTTTTGTCCAACACTGTACCGGCTTTCGCACACACTAAGCCTTCTGCATCCAAGCCAATAAGAGAGCTTATCTGAGTAACAATGCCCTCACAAAACCCTTTGATGGAGTGCTCTTCAAGCAGGTTGGCTGAAGATGAGATAATTTTCTGCAGACCCAACCGACTTTGGTTGATGGTCATAATTTGCTGGTAAGAGCGAAGCGAAGAAATAACACTGGTTAACAACTTACTTCGCGTGAGCTCAGTTTTAGTTTTGTAGTCGTTAATATCGTAATTCTTGATTACATCTTCTTCTGGTGCAAACCCAGGTTGACCGGTTCTCAGAATGATTCTGGGTTCCATAAGCTTAGCTTCATCACGCAAGTACTTAACGACTTGGAAGCCAGCGTCATCTGATTCCATAACCACATCCAACAAAATCATTGCCAGATCTCTGCCATGCTCCTCAATACATGCGCGGGCTTCAGCCCCGGAATAGGCGTGATGAAACTCCAAAGGTTTGTTATGGAGGATTAAATCTGAAAGAGCAAGTCGGGTCACAGTATGGATTTCTTCGTCGTCATCAACAACGAGTATTTTCCAGACTTGGTCGTGGTCGCGTTCTAGCTCAGTATGACTTTCTTCGTCCAGAAAAACGAGTTCATCATTTTCATAATCAGAAGGCACTGTTTAACAACTCTGTAAAAACCTATATTTCTATCGTACATTAGACTGAAAAAATTGCCAATTTTCTAATAACGACGCCGATATGATAGTAGCGTAGCGCTTCAAAGAAGACTTCACAAATGAAAATAGATGCTTCATCTCCCAGAGTTTCCACAACACATCCCGCTGATGTACAAAAAAAGTCGGCTACAGAAAAGTCAGAGCCCACTGCAAGCGCTGCACCTACTACTACGGCAAAAACAAAAATACATCAATTATCCGCGAAACTTGGCGTACCATCGCATATGACGTTTGCAAGCACGACAGATAAAGCTAAAGCTATTGCAAATCGCAATAGACGACGGGAAGAGCAAAAATTGATGAACCTTTCCGCCATTTTGGATTTGGCCTTAGATGTCGTCATTGCAGATGCCACAGCAGAAGCGATTGACCCTGACTGGCTGTATGCGTTTGCCGACCTCGCTGAAAATATTTACTCTCCGGATATGCAAGAGCTTTGGGGCAAAATTTTTGCAGTGGAGATAAGTCGTCCTGGCAGTTTTTCGCTGAAAACGCTAGAAACATTACGCAGGCTCACACAAAAGGACGCGAAAATATTTACTACAGCTTGTAGGTTATCCAGTAAGCGAATGGGCGATCCCATCCCGAGGATTATTACCGATTATCATCAGCGGAAAACATTGAGCAACTGGTTTATTACCAAAAGAAGCCTTCCAGTCAACCTTGCAAACTATGGCTTGTCGTACCCTTCACTACTCACGCTTATCGACCTAGGGCTAATAGTGTCCAATGAAATCGAAAGCGCCGAATTTCCGTTAAACAAGTCGGTCACTTTTCGATGCGGTGACAAAAACGTCAACATCAAAGCGAAACGCAGTGGTGTTGCATTAGCCTACTATAAGTTTACGACTGTGGGTGCGGAGCTATCGATGTTAGCGAAAAGACATGAACATGCAGAATATTTAGAAGACATGAAAAACGTGCTAAGCCGCGTCTTTATTATTAACGGAGAGTAATGCGCTGAAGACAGTCTAAATACCATCTCCAAACTCATGCAGGCCGCATTCTCTTTTTAATCCAAAGAAACGCGTGTCCTGTTCTTCCATTCCTTCACTAAGCGCTTTTGTTGTGTGCCAATCGCCAATGGACACATATCCTTTTTCCCACAGGGGGTGATAGGGCAGGTTATGCTCTTTGAGGTAGTAATGCAGATCTTTATTTGTCCAATCAATAATCGGGTAGAGCTTAAATTGGCCGCCCACTTTTTGCAGTACAGGCAGAGTCTGCCTCGAGTCCGACTGACTGCGTCTTAAGCCAGCAAACCACGTGCCTGCTTCTAACTCTTTCAGTGCCCGTTGCATAGGCTCTACTTTATTTTCCTTATTGTACTCTTCGATACCGGAAAGCCCCTGCTCCCAGCGCTTTCCGTGCCGGGCCTCCTGCCAAGCAGCAGAAATAGCAGAAGCATAGACTTTCAGGTTCAAGTTAAGCAATGACGATAACTCATCGATAAACTGATAGGTTTCTGGAAACAGGTAACCCGTATCGGTCAACACCACAGGAATATCGTGTTTGGATTCGGTAAGCATTTTCAGCATAACTGCCGACTGAGCACCAAAACTCGAAGACACTATGTGGTTTCCAGGTAAGTATTCAAATGCCCACTTAACCCTTTCCTGAGCAGTTAGTGTCTCAAGATACTGATTGATTTCAGCCAACTTTTCACTGCTGATTTCAAGTGAGAGCACACCATCGACAAATGGTGCCTCCAATACGGTATCATTCATAAAAATCCTTAGCAGAATTTATGACTGGTTTAATTACGCCGGTGCGAATGACGAAGTCACCAAAACCTTCGTATTCCTGCCTGTCTTTTGCCCACAGACCAATCAAATCATCCAAGATAGCCATTATTTCTTCGTGGCTTATGTTTTCTCGGTACATGCGGGGGATCCGGGTGCCTTCGCGATTTCCCCCCAGGTGCAAGTTGTATTTTCCGGGGCCTTTTCCAACCAGTCCGACTTCAGCTAACATTGCGCGTCCACAACCGTTCGGGCAACCTGTTACGCGATAAATAATGCTCTCGTCACTTAGGTTGTGTTTTTCAAGCAGTGACTCTATTTCGTCTACTGCTCCAGGCAAATAACGCTCAGCTTCAGCCATGGCAAGTGGACAAGTAGGAAGCGAAACGCAAGCCATGGAATCTAAGCGCTGTTTAGACACTGCACCTTGAATAAGGCCATGCTCTATTGCTAACTTTTCAATCTGTTCTTTTTGTTCAGCCGGCACGCCGGCAATAATCAAATTCTGGTTGGCAGTTAACCTAAAGTCACCTTTATGCACCTTGGCTATTTCCCGACAACCCGTTTTTAGTGTCTTGCCGGGGAAGTCTAAAATACGACCATTTTCAATAAATACAGTAAGGTGAAATTTCCCATCAATGCCTTCTACCCAGCCAAAGCGATCGCCACGGCTCGTGAACGTGTATGCACGACTTTCTGCAAACTGAATACCGGCCCTGCGTTCAACTTCTTGCTTAAATGTTTCCACACCAACACGCTCAAGCGTGTATTTCGTTTTTGCGTTTTTCCGATTAACGCGGTTACCCCAGTCACGCTGTGTAGTTACTACAGCTTCAGCAACTTGAAGTACATGACTTAAAGGGATAAATCCGAAGTCATCAGCTTTTCTTGGAAACGTTGAGTGATCGCCGTGTGTCATGGCCAAACCACCACCAACTAACACATTAAAGCCAATCAGCTTTCCTGATTCAGCGATTGCCACAAAATTTAAGTCGTTGGCGTGTACATCAACGTCATTCTGAGGAGGTATCACAACAGTGGTTTTAAATTTACGCGGTAAATAGGTATCCCCTAGAATAGGTTCCTTGTCAGTGGTTTCTATTTTCTCACCGTCCAACCATATTTCAGCATAGGCGCGAGTTTTTGGAAGTAAGTGTTCACTTATTTTCTTTGCCCACTCCCACGCTTCCTGATGAACTTCTGATTCAACAGGATTTGAGGTGCACAATACGTTTCGGTTTACGTCACCCGCTGTTGCAATTGAGTCGATACCCACTTTATTCAGCGTCTGATGCATCAGTTTTATGTGTGGCTTTAAGACACCATGAAACTGAAAGGTCTGTCGGGTAGTTAGTCTAATACTGCCGTACAGAGAATGCTCTTCAGCAAACTTATCAATTGACAACCACTGATCAGGAGTGATTACTCCGCCAGGCAATCTTGCGCGAAGCATAACATTGTGTAACGGTTCGAGCTTTTGTTTGGTGCGCTCTGCCCTGATGTCTCGGTCATCCTGCTGATACATTCCGTGAAATCTGATCAATTGAAAATTGTCAGCAGTAAATCCGCCTGTGATATCGTCTTTTAAATCTTCGGCTATGGTACCGCGTAAATGACGACTCTCGGTTTTTATGCGTTCGTTATCAGACAGTTTGCCTTCAACAATTAACGTTTTGTTGTCGCTGCTCATTAGTAAACATCCTTCTGATAACGTTTCGCTTTGCGAAGTTCGACTATGTATTTCTTTGCATCTTCTGGTGATTTTTTACCGTGTTTTTCCACAATACTTATCAAGGCTTGTTCTACGTCTTTTGCCATATGATTTGCATCGCCACACACGTAAAAATGCGCCCCCTGCTCTAACCAGCTGTATACGTCTTCACCTTGCTCTAGCAAGCGATGTTGTACATAAATTTTCTCAGCTTGATCCCGAGAAAAGGCTAGTGAGAGGCGAGTGAGTAATCCCGACTTTTTATACCCTTGCCATTCAGTCTGATACAAAAAGTCCTGGGTAAAGTTAGGGTTACCAAAAAACAACCAATTTTTACCACCTGCTTCCTGAGCTTCACGCTCTTGCATAAAAGCCCTGAAAGGCGCGATCCCCGTACCCGGTCCAACCATAATTATGGGGGTATCCGAGTTTTCAGGCAGACGGAAATTGTTATTTGGCTCAATATAAACGTCTACTTGTTCACCTTCTTCCAGCCTCGAACATAAGAAGCCTGATGCCCCGCCCTGATGGCGCACGCCAAACGCTTCATAGTCCACATGTCCTATAGTAAGGTGAACTTCGTCTTCAACTTCAGCCTGACTCGATGCAATAGAATATAAACGGGGCGTTATTGGACGTAGGGCAGCTGCGAGTTCCACAGCATTTATTTGTGCTGGAAAGGCGCGAACGACATCGATAATTTGTCTGTCGGCAAGAAAGGCCCGCAACGACGCTGTGTCATCAACAATTCTTTGCAGTTCAGGTTGCTTTGCCACGGACTGATAAGCTTTGACAAACCCTGGATAGCTCAAAGTCAGCTCAAAACGTGAAATTAACGCTTCTCGCAACGCTAATTCTTCGCTGCCCACGTTGATCAAGGTGTCGCCGTCTGCCTTTGTTAGCGTTAGCATTTCTTCAACAATGACTGGGTCATTTTTGAACCAAACACCCAAGGCGTCACCTGGTTGGTACTGAATCCCACTGCCTTCAAGGCTAATTTCAATATGTTGAATGTCTTTGACAGAGTCTCTGCCGGTAATTTTTTGTACGGTAGCCAGAGTAGCCTGGAACGGTGATTTTTTGTTGAACTGCGCAACAGGAGCAACACCAGGCATGACAGGTGCACTAACAGTGCTTGTTCCACCCGCAGCGAGGTCATCTTTAACCTTGGTTAATACCTTATCAACCCAGGATTTGGCTGCCGCCTCATAGTCCACATCACAGTCGACCCTGTCAGTGATTGACTGACCACCCAATGCGCTAATGCGGGCATCGAAATCTTTGGCCGTTTGACAGAAGAACTCATAGCTTGTGTCGCCTAACCCCAAAACTGCATAGCGTGTATTTGATAGCTTGGGAGCTTTCTTGCTGCCGAGAAACTCATGCAACTCAGCAGCATCATCAGGAGCGTCACCTTCTCCATGGGTACTCACCACTATTGCAAGATGTGACTCATTCTTAATTTGGCGAGGTTTGTAATCAGCCATACTGACCAGTTTGCTGTTAATACCTTGGGCTTGGGCCTGAGAAAACATGCCTTCAGCAATGCTTTTTGCATTGCCTGTTTGTGAACCAAACATGATCGTAAGGCTAGCATCGCTACTCGCAGAAACGGCAGGGGTGCCTGCAGATACGTTGCCTGAAGCAGCCAAACCGGCAAGATAACCACTGACCCACGTCAGTTGGTTGGCGTCTAACCCAGCTATAGCTTGGGTGATAGCGTTAAGTTGCTGGGGCGCTATTACGCCCCCTGCGTTAGGTAAAATACTCGACATAACTCATCAGTCCTACTTTAATGGCGATAGACTAATGGTTTTCGCTTAGAAGCGGAAAGAATTAAACAAACTTTTTTATTCCGCTATGTGCTTAAAAAAAGTGAAAGAATAATCAGAAGTGCACTTCTAGGCCTAAAAATGCGCCATCAAATGATAAGTCAGTGGTGATGCCATCAAGATCATCCAGTTCCGCTGTGACGTCGCGGAATCCAGCCTGCAATGTCATATCGATGGCGAGACTCTCAATGAATGAGTACGTTACCGCAACCTGATAGTCACTTAATGTGTGGCTACCTACGCTCAAAAAGCTGCCTTCCGCATACGCGCCTAATCCGGAAAAAGGTAAACCAAATTCCAGCCTTGAATATGCCATGGGTACGACACCGGACAACGCTTCCTGACTTTGCGAACCTGAGCTTTGGCTTCGCACTAAAAAATCACCGTCAATGACCTTGGCATTCACGCCAAGATCAAAGCTGATAAGATCATTATCAAACAACTCATAGTAAAGAATAATATCAGTGCTGCTAATGTCTGTTTGAGTAAATACTGTGGTTTGCGCATTATATGCCTGCCCACCGAAGGTGAACGAGCTGCTCAGCAAGGTGTCGCCTTCAGACACCATTTGAGAATGCTGAAGTTTGATGTTTGGAACCAGCGGCACGAAATGCTCAATGGCAATGTACGCCGATCCCTTGGTTTCATCACCAAAATTAAAATCGGACTGCAAACTACCCGCATCGCCTTCGTCAGCAAAGCGCCCTGTCGCATCGGTGTTCCAGCCTTGGGCACCTAAATAAATGCCGAATACAGTATCAGCTGTCGCTGAAAAACTGCACAGCAATCCGGAAAGTGCAATGGCATAATGCATTTTCATTTGTCGTTATCCTTGGCTCAATAATTCAGTTAATTCTATAAGTGCCGCATTCGCACGAGAAATGTAATTTGCCATGACCAAAGAATGGTTAGCCACAATGCCAAAACCATCGCCATTTAGAATGATCGGACTCCATACCGTTTCTTGCGTCGCTTCTAACTCTCTGATGATTTGTCGTAAGCTTGCTTGCGCATTTTTCTTTTGTAGCACATCGGCAAAATCAACTTCGACAGCTTTTAAAAAATGTAATAGTGCCCACGTTGCACCGCGCGCTTCATAGAAGTTGTCGTCTAACTTCCACCAGCTCGTTCTGGTGTAGAAAGTGGAGGGCGTTGGTGTTGATTGAGATGCAACAGCATCTCCCGCCAAATCGGTGTTTTCTCGCCTGGCTCCCACGCTTGCACTCAACTTTTGCGACAAACTTCCCATGCGCTTTTCGACCTGCTTCAGCCAATCACGTAAATTATCTGCGCGTGTGTGAAATTGACTACCTGACGCGCCTGTAATACCCAATTGACTATTGAACGATTGCAACATGTCAATGGCTTCCCCATATTCCCCTTCTGCAGAGGGGAGTAGCCAGGCTTTGTGATCAATATTTAATTTAGGTTGTGCCTTTATTAGCAATGCATTTTCCACAGACTGAGACTGTGAACGACTAAAATCTTTGCGCATTGCCAGCGCCAAATCGCGCACCATTTCCAAGGCACCAAATTCCCAGCTAGGCATATTGTCTAAAAAGACACTTGGTGGCATTACATCGTTTGCCAAATAGCCGCCTGGTTTATTCAGTAAGGTGTCAGTCACCTCAATTAATGTCGACGTGACAACCTGTCCAGCGACTAACTGTGTGCTGTTACTGCTGTGCTTATGGGCATTTTCAACAACATCAAAGGTATCTGGCTCTCGACTCCAGTACCAACCAACTAGCCACCCCAAGACCAAAATCGCCAGCACTATGCTGGCGATTGTTCGCTTCGTAATCTGAAAATTCATTGAACCACCTTTTCCTGTGTGATTGATAGACTCATCGTACCACAATAACCAAGTAAAAGGTCAATCAGGCTTTAGGCACTAAAACTACCGCAAGTGCATAACCTGGCAGCACTACCATTGGGGCAAATATAACCCCAGCAACAGCGGCACCCCTAACCCAGAGAGGGTCCACACTTATTTGACGTGCCACACCCGCACAGACACCGCTAATCATAGCTCTGTTAAGGTCCCGATAAAGGCGGCCCGGACGGCCAAATTGATTATTCATAAATACGCTCCTACTATCGCCTATTTAAATTGTGCCGTTGCCCATGAATGACGTGGGTACATACTCGCTCTATGTTGACTGAGCTGGTTACCCTCTGTGTTCAGCCACTTTGCTGTAAACGCTACAGCAACCGCCGACATTGCAAAAAAAACTACAGGTAAACCCATTACCAACAACAGAGAGATAGCGTTCATTACTTGTCGTCCTTTTGTGTATTGTCCGTTTTTTTGATGTCTTTAATTTCGACTTTCGCTTTGACGTTTTCCGTACCTAAGCTGTGCAGTGTATTGGCTATACTTTGCTTTGCACTGTGATTTAAATCTTCAACGGTTTGACTCACTGCGGTCGAAACGAATCGCGTAATTAAGTTATCCAGATTGCTTGCACTTGCTTGTGAAGAGATTGATAAGCCACCAGCAATCAAGGCAATAGCGAGAGTTTTTGTCATTTTCATAGCAAGCTCCAAGTAAATGTAGATGAATTCCTTCATATACTCAGAGATTGCGAAAACAGTGCCAACACGACAAACAAGGGTAACTTGCTGTTTTAATTGAATAATAAATTTTAAGTCTAGAAATAATTAGCGTGAGAAATTGTAGAAAAACCAATTGATGGCGAATAATGCTAAAAAAATGCCTTTTATGCCAACCCGCGTACTTTCATGTCTTCCCTGGCTTGCTGTACAACCTCCAAACCACGTATCAGCACATCGGGTTGAGCCTGTTTTCCTGTGCCATTCTGACTCAAATAGCGACGCCACATCTTTCCACCGGGTTGGCCCTGATATAGACCAAGCATATGTCTGGCTGCATGCCATGGTCTAAACCCAGTATCAGCCACTTGCGTAATATAGTCCTGCATAGCCAGAACAATCTGGTCCCGACTTAATGTGGTTGATGACACGTTGAAGAGTGTCTTGTCTACAGATGCCATCATATAGGGATTGGCATAGACCTCTCGACCTACCATTACACCGTCTACCTGCTCCAAATGCATTTTTGCTTGGTCAAACGTCTTTACCCCTCCATTGATGCTAATAGAAAGCTCAGGAAAAGCGCGCTTAATCCGGTACACTCTTTCATAATTTAACGGCGGGACCTCTCTGTTCTCTTTAGGACTCAGACCTTGAAGCCACGCCTTTCTGGCATGCACAATAAAGGTATGACACCCAGAAGACGCCACAATATTGATGAAATTTTCGAAGTCAGCATCTTCATCCATGTCGTCTATGCCAATTCGGCATTTCACGGTAACGGGAATGTCTACAGACGCCTGCATAGCTTTAACGCATGCTGCAACTGTTTGGGGCTGTGCCATAAGGCACGCACCAAACATACCATTTTTAACACGGTCTGACGGGCAGCCAACATTAATATTCACCTCGTCGTAGCCATATTCCTGCGCTCGCACAGCGCAACGGGTCATGTCAGCAGGATCACTCCCCCCGAGCTGAAGTGCCACTGGGTGCTCTGCCTCGTTAAATGAAAGGTAATCGCCCTTGCCATAAATAATTGCGCCCGTGGTCACCATTTCTGTATACAGTAAGGCATGCTTTGACATGAGCCTTAAAAAGTAACGACAGTGTTTATCTGTCCAATCCAGCATTGGCGCGACAGAAAAAGTGCGATTTATTGATCCTACAGAAGCGTTCAATGTGAGCCTATTACAGTAAGTGGTGCATATCTTGGTTATTTTACCACTTCTGTCTGTACGCTTCATTTAACTGTTCTCTTTTTCTTGCGGTATTTGAACTCACTGACTTTGATTTTTACCGATTTGGTTTACACTAGCCCCCAATGCAGTTTGGATGGAAAAAAATGATAAGAACATTCTCAGCCAATACCATCGGGGTCATTTCTGTTATTGGATATTTTATTAATACTGTTTTTTGGTTTATCCCCATTATTATCCTTTCACTGTTGAAATTACTGCCGATTGCAACGTGGCAAAAGTGGTTGTCTTATCCTCTTGATGCCTGCGCGTCTAATTGGATCCGTTGCAACAATGTCAACCAACGCCTCACAGGAGGAACCCGAATAAATGTAAGCGGTCTGGAAGACCTTTCAGAGAAAGACTGGTATCTGGTTATTTCTAACCACCAATCTTGGGTAGACATCCTGGTATTACAACGAATTTTTGTAGGCAACATTCCGTTTTTGAAATTTTTCCTTAAGCAGGAACTTATATGGGTACCCATCTTGGGTTTAGCATGGTGGGCATTGGACTTCCCCTTTATGCGTAGATACAGCAAAAGCTTCTTAGCTAAGCACCCTCACATGAAAGGTAAAGACATGGAAACCACACGCAAGGCCTGTCAGAAATTTGCGACCAAACCCGTCAGCGTCATGAATTTTGTTGAAGGCACCCGTATTACAGAAGAAAAGCAACGCAGGCAAAAATCACCCTTTTCCCATCTTTTAAAACCTAAAGCCGGTGGTATCGCTTTTGTTTTATCTGCAATGGGCGATCAACTTAACAAGCTGGTAGATGTGACCATTCATTATCCCGATGGTGTTCCCAGTTATTGGGACTTTGTATGCGGAAATGTCAGACAAATAGAGGTTCACGTAGACACTTTTTCTATACAGACATTGTTTGATGAAGGTATATTTAGCGAGCACTATTTTGAAGACGTTGCACAACGAACTCGCTTTCAAAGCTGGTTGAATGCGTTATGGCACAAAAAGGATGAACACTTGCAGTCACTAAAAGAAGGGCAGTCGTTGTGCAAGTAAAAAGCGCGCTCATTTTTGTTGTACATACCAGCCTACAAATCATTAATCTCGCGTTGTGGGCGCTTATTGTATTTTTTCTCGGGTTAATAAAGCTGCTGATCCCCATCGCACTTATTCGGAAACACCTTCTTTTCTTAATGAATAGTGCAATGTTTGCATTTGGCATTATCAGTGTTCGGCTTATAAAAGTGTTTAACGATCTCGATATTGATTATCGTATCTCCGATGAGCTGTCAGAAGAACAGTGGTATTTACTCATCGCCAACCATTTGAGCTATCTCGATATAATTTTGTTAATTGAATTTTCAGCAAACCGTATTCCCGCGCCTAAATTTTTCCTCAAACGGGAACTGATTTGGCTACCTTTTGTTGGAATTGCGGCATGGGCACTGGATATGCCATTTATGCGCCGGTTTTCCAAAGCGTATTTGGAAAAACATCCTCACTTGAGAGGCAAAGACATAGAAACCACGCGTCGTTCGTGCGAGAAATACAAAGATACGCCCACAACGATTATCAATTTTGTGGAGGGAACACGCTTCACAACACAAAAGCATAAGCAAAAAAACAGTCCATTTTCCCACCTTTTACCTCCTAAAGCTGGCGGCATTGCATTCACCTTAGCGGCAATGTCCAATTTGTTTACGCATATATTAGATGTATCACTCGCCTACCCTGAGAATGCTCAGCATCCAATGATGGATATGCTAAGTGGGAATATGAAAAAAATTATTGTCGATGTCACTCAACTACCCATTCCCGATCATGTGGGGGGTGACTATTTCAACGATGAAGGCTATCGGTCTTTGTTTCAAAACTGGTTAAATGATATTTGGATTGCTAAGAATGAAAGAATTCGCGCTATGGTCAACCACTAGTGGCAGTGAAGCTGTAAAGGAACTACTCGGTCAGTTTTCCCAGAGCCTTGGTATTACAGCAAATACAGATAGCCCGCTCTACATGACAATCGTAGTAGGGGCAATTGCCCTTGCGTCAGTGACGTCTCTCGTGGTCGTGAGGCTAGTGTTGTCCAATCATCTTACTTCATGGATTCTGCGATCAAAAAACAATTGGGATGACTCACTTCAACAGCGTGGTTTTTTTAAACGAGTTGGACATCTTATTCCCGCGCTAGTAATTAGTATCGGCACCTTTGCACTTATCGATCCTGCCCACTTTTTATACGCTGTTTTATTGAAAGTATCGCAGTTGTACATGTTGATAGTTGGTCTGTGGGTGGTGTTTGCAATCCTCAATACAGTTGAAGATTTATACGCTCGCTCCAGAATGGCAAAACGGGCATCAATAACCGGCTTTTTACAAATTGCTAAGCTCACGTTTTCCATTGTGACCTTGTTGCTGAGTATATCAATTATTATTGATAAGAGCCCTATCCTCCTTTTATCAGGACTCACTGCAGTTGCTGCCGTCCTATTGCTCATATTTAGAGATACCATTTTGGGTTTCGTTGCAGGCATTCAAATAGCGGCAAACAGAATGTTCAATACCGGCGACTGGATTGAAATTCCTAAATTTCAGGTTGACGGTGAAATACTGGAAATAGGCCTTACCAACGTAAAAGTTCAAAACTGGGATAAAACCATCTCTACCTTACCGACCTTTGCGTTAACGAATGAATCGGTGAAAAACTGGCGTGGAATGAGCGACTCTGGTGGCCGACGTATAAAACGCCCTTTGCTTATCGACATTCACAGCGTAAAGCTGTGTGATGCGATAATGCTAGAAAAGTTTTCGAAAGTGAGGTTTATTTCAAAGTATATCGAGCTAAAAAAAGAAGACTTAGCCAAGTACCACAAAGACAATGCTATTGATGAGCAAGACTTACTAAACAGCCGTCAGCTCTCTAATATTGGCACATTCAGAGCTTATATTGAGGCGTATCTTCAACAACACCCTAAACTAAATAAAGACATGACTATGATGGTTCGTCAGCTGAAGCCCACGGAGATGGGGGTGCCTCTGGAGATTTACTGTTTTAGTGCTGAAAAACGCTGGGTGGAATACGAGAAAATCCAATCGGATATGTTTGACCACCTCATGGCCATGTTACCCGTATTTGAATTACGCGCCTTCCAACGAGACGCGTATTTACAAACTGTTAGGCCAGGACATACACCATAAGCAGCGCAACCACGAGGCCACTTACTCCGAAATAGCCATATTCGATCCTTTCAGCCATGGGGTTTTCGCTATTTGCCCCTACCATAAAGCCCATAATGATGCTGCTTAATCCCAATACAAAAGCGACTAACGCAGCGCCAAAAACCAATGCATTTACCCATTCATTCATATGCTGAGGTCTCACCGAATAATTAAAGGCTGCATTATGCCTCAAAATTTTTGCTTCGCCTATCCGGATCCGCTAAAACCTGACCATGTCTTTGATACTAATCAAAATACTCAAAATATAGTGGTTTTCACTCAGTAATCGTATTCTGAACAAGCCCACTCTCTCTGCAAATAAATTTACTATATTATTCAATAAGTTAAAGTTGGCACTCTATCTGCTTATCTTATTCAAAGACATCAATGGATAGGTAATAAACATGAAACTAAGTCATATAGCCCTTGCCACCTCTGCAGTACTTTTTTCGGCCGCATCAACGGCGCATGTCAATATTGAAAATAGCTGTGATGTAAACCTCAACGGCAATATGCAGTATAAAGATGAAGTCTTAACTATTAATACAGACTCTGGCAAAAGTATTACGTTTAATGCAGGCCACCAAGTGTTTGTTAACGGCAAGCAGCTTAACCTCTCGTCAGAAGAACAAGCGCATGCAAAAGCCTATTACGGTGCGGTCCAGCAAGCTGTGCCATTGGCTATAGATATTGCTATTGATGGTCTGGAAATAGCCAGTGAAGCGATGGGCGAGGTATTTACCGAGTTACTAGGCGAAGATGATTCATTAGTTCAGGACCTGGATTATTTGTTCGCTGACATAAGAACACAACTAGATAACAAATTTTTCGACGCTGATGGCGGCTTCGTGCTTGACGGGAGTGATATTCAATACAATGGCTGGGCGGGTAATGCCTGGGAAAATCAGTTTGAAGAGCGCGTTGAGAGCCTGGTAGCTAAGGCTGTAGGCAAGTTAATGATTTCCCTTGGCTCGCAAATGCTGATGGGCGGTGATGAAAGCGAAGGCACGCTTGCACGATTAGAAAACCTCGACACTACGATTGAAGAAAAAGTAGAACTCAGGGCAGAAGCATTGGAATTCAAAGCAAAAGATCTATGCAATATTATGCAAGATGCCGATGCAGCGGAAAATGCGCTAAAATATAGTCATGAAGAACTAACCGAACTCGATATCATCAAGTTCAGTAGGGAAAATGCCGAATAGCGTATTACTTTGTGGGTGTGGATGGTTGAATACACAGCTTATTCACCCCCTTCATTCTCTTGGTGTCAAGGTGCTTGCGACGAGCAGAGACACACAAAAACTTCAACGGCTTAGCGATCAAGGTGTTCAAAGCGCATTTTTTGAATTGGGTCAGCCCTTTCCTTTTAGCAAAGTGCCAGTGAATCACGACACCACTATCGTGCTCTCTATTCCTCCGGGCAGGCGCAACCCAGATACCACAATGTTTGAAGCGGGAATACGAATGCTGATCGCACAATTCTCTGCCAGGCAGCCCGCACACATTATATTTATAAGTACTTCTGCGGTTTACGGCGATAAAGCAAATCAAGAAATATTTGAGCACTCACCGTTGGCGCCGAACACCGCGTCTGCACATACGCATGTAGCGCTCGAACATACAGTCACGGAAAGCTTCCCTCACAACCATACTATTCTTCGTCTTGCAGGGCTCGTTGGGCCAGCGCGTCATCCCGCCACAAGTTTGGCTGGAAAGCAGTTAACAGCACCTAATCGCGTTGTCAATCTGGTTCACAGTGAAGATGTTGTGGTTGCATTGTTGAGGTTGATAAAGCAGGGGCCACAAAACCAGGCGATGCATCTTTGTGCGAGCGACCACCCTCAGCGGAAAGCTTATTATACTGAAGCTGCGCAGAGGATGGGGCTACCATTACCTACCTTTGAGGGTGATGATGATGTGTTTGAAGATACAGGAAAAAAAATTAATGCCAGTGCCACCCTGCGTGCTTTGGGTATGACACTGGCTTATCCAAGTCCTTACGACATGATCCCATTAACCAATTAAGGCGACACCAAAATATTTGAGCGCCACAGTATTAATGAATATGACAAGAAGAATAGCAGGAATAAAGGTACCCACTGACAAATCAACGTACTTGGCAAACCACCCTCTTCCGTAGTCTTCAGCCCCCTCAGATAGCGCAGAATGAAAATTAGCTTTTTTCCACCTGTAGATAACAAATATACAAATCAATAGCCCGTTCAGCGGTAAAATGGTGTCGTAGAAAATGTCATACACAATGTCAAAAAACGACTTAGGCGAGCCTGCATAGGCAGCAAATTCAGTAAAAAACGCACTCATCCCAAAAGACGCTGCACAGACAACACCCAGCAAAACCAGTAGTACACCGAGGAGAAGTAAGGCTTTTCTACGACTCATATCTCGCTCGTCCATTAATGCAGCAACAGGTACTTCAAAAATAGACACTAAGGAGGTAATGGCAGCAAAAAAGACTAACAGGAAAAACACGCTAGCAACGAAGCTCGCCCCAACGTAGCCAATGCTAGCCTGCAAGGCCAAAAAGATTTTTGGCAAGGAGGTAAATATCATACTGATAGACGATTCACTCAATTGCGCTGGGTCTGTGTCAGGATTGAAAGAGAATATCGCGGGTAAAATCATTAAGCCCGCAGTGAATGCAACTGCGGTATCGGTTAGTGCTACTAGCTTTGCAGAGCCAGGTATATTAGCCCGACTATTAATGTAACTACCATAGGTGATCATAATCCCCATGCCCAGAGACAGAGAGAAAAACGCCTGAGACAAGGCGCCATTTACAACACTGGCATTAATTTTAGAAAAGTCCGGGATAAGGTAAAAAGCGACCCCAGCCATGGCATTGTCGCGTGTAAGTACGAATATCACCAAGAGCACTAACATCACAAACAAGGCGGGCATTAACAATTTTGCTGCCCTTTCAATTCCTTCTTTCACCCCACCTTGCAAAATCAGGTAAACGATCCCAAGTACCACTGCCATGTAAACAAACACGGACGTTGAATTAATGAACTCACCAAAGGTATTTGGATCGGCAAGTGCAGCGAGATTGCCTGTGACAGATTCAAATAGGTAGCCAAAGATCCACACCGTAATGACGAGATAAAATACAGCAATCATGAAAGGAGTAATAATTGATAACCACCCTGCTATTGCCCAAGGCGTTCCATTGCCAGCAATAGACTTATAGGCGCCTAAGGGGTCTTTCCTGGCATGGCGCCCCACAGACATCTCGGCAAGCATTACCGGCAAACAAATCGCAAAGACAAAAATGGCATACATAACGAGAAAGGCTCCCCCGCCATTTTTAGCCGCTCCCACAGGAAAACCAACCAGGTTCCCTATTCCAACTGCCGAGCCCGCAGCTGCCAAAATAAATCCAATGCGCGAGCCAAACTGCTCTCTATTGCCGCTCATATCCGTTCCCCATAATGTGTTGTTATACACCATTAGCTACCGGCCTCTTAGGCCTGTATTGTGGTGCTACTTATAATTGTTAAGGAAGTGTAACAGTGACGGAATTGCTTGTCTTTACCATTGTATGGGTTTGCCGTCCCAATCTAGGTAGTAAGGTCCATTGTCAGTGTCTACTTTAGCCAAAATATCAACAAGCCGTTCAGCAGTGAATGCAGAGGAAAATAGCTTTTCAGGCTTAACGTTAGCCTGAAAAGGCTTAGACAATGCAGTATCTACTGTACCTGGGTGATAGCAAACAAAGCCCGTGTGTTTGGTCCGCCTGCGATACTCGACAGAGGCAGTTTTCATTATCATATTTAATGCTGACTTCGATGCGCGGTACCCGTACCAGCCGCCTAGCTTATTGTCAGTGATACTGCCAACCCTGGCACTTAAAAAGCACACTGTGCTCGCTGATTTACTTACACAATTCACCAAGTGTTTTATCCAAATAGCCGGCACGATAGTGTTTACGGTAAAGTACTGCGACAAGCCCTCAGTAGAAATGTCTTCTAACCGTTTTTCGGGGGATAGCGCACTTTCTTCGGAATGCAGTACGCCAACACAACCAACGACATAGCGAAAACTCATCTCCCGATTAGCCTGACACCAATGCGCGACAGCATGTTCACTGCCAGTGTCCAGTTTGATGCTTTTCACATTTTTCTGCGCAAATTCAGTATCGGAACGAGAGAGCGCATAGACCTGTGAGTCAGGGTATGCTGTTGAGAAGGCCTCAACCACAGCTTTACCGATCCCCCCACTGGCACCAATCACTAAAATTGTATTCTCTGTCATAAACTTTCCCTGCATCTGTCACAACGCTTTTTGCCAGTGAGGACATAAGAAATGCTGTATCGGTTGCGCGCAAACCAACGATAAACCGAATCTGCAACGGGTTTAATCAATGGCCAGCGCAGGGGAGCATAAAGCCAGCCAACACCTACCAAGCGCCATGCGTGATAGGTCACGTCCAGCCCGGTGATAACATCTCCTGCTCCCGTTAGACCGTGAATACGAGCATTGAGTGCGTCCTTGTCCATATTGGGATACCGGTTCCCAAATTGCTCGTCGTTGATGTCTTCAAAGCGCAACCGACGATGCTTATCACGTTTTTTTAAGTGCCGCATTTCAGCCATGCACAGCGGGCAAAAGCTATCGTAAAAAATGGTTAATTCATCGATACTCGGCAAAATCTTTGTTTCTTTTGTGCAAATCATACCTTTCTATACGCAACAATTATTTTCTTGGATGACTTGAGAACAATCCACACTGCCACAACGTATATGACCTAAACAAAAGTGGGAGAAAAGGTTATGAATACTATTCAGGAAGCCACATTGGGGGGCGGATGTTTTTGGTGTATTGAGTCTGCGTTTAATAAAGTTGATGGCGTTGAATCTGCCCGAAGTGGCTACGCCAACGGAAATGCTCCCAGTCCGAGTTATGAAGCCGTGTGCAAAGGTGACACAGGCTATGCCGAAGTGGTCAGGGTTAAGTTTGACACCAGTAAGCTTAGTTACAGAGATGTATTGGAGATCTTTTTTGCCCTTCACGACCCAACACAATTAAATCGCCAGGGAAATGACATTGGTACCCAGTATCGCAGCGGCGTGTTTTATCACGACGATCAACAAAAAGCGGAAGCAGAGAAAATCATTAAAGAAATGACGGCCGATGAGGTTTGGCCCGACCCAATAGTCACAGAAGTAACACCGCTACAGAATTATTATGAAGCAGAGGCTTACCACCAAGACTATTTCAATAACAATCCGCAGAATCAGTATTGCGCCATGGTAGTGGCACCAAAACTGGCCAAATTCAAAAAGAATTTCGCCTCAAGGCTTAAAGCGTAGTCCTGCACTGAGTGGAGTTCTGGTGACTGGTCTTATTCAAACCAGTCACTTTCAAGCGGCATACTGAACAAGAGCGGTGACATTGTCGCGTAGTGAGGAGCGTTTGTTTTGCACTGTGTATTTTTCTTGTAGTGCCGCTTCCATGGGTCATTGACCAGCCACAATTGGGACCCAATAACCGCAAGGCCTTCAATAGAAGCATTGTCCATTATTTCATGGTCGCCGCAGTCTAAAGAGGGTTCGCTTATTTCCGCGGCGAAGTTAAGCATGATGCGTTTAGGCTCTCTTTTCCCAGAGACGTCGATGACCCAAAGTTCATCGTCATTTCTGGCCGCCGCCAAGATAAAACCTGGGCTCTCACTATGCGGTGCGTACCAGGTCAGGCCATTGATAGGATGGTTTTCACCATTCAGGAGAGGAAGACGCAAATTGGCGTCCTTCACCGCGATAAAATCAGAGTCATCCCAAAAATCTGCTGTTATGGCCGTAGAGAAGATACGCGCCTTTCCAGCTTTATCCTTTTCAAGCCCGAGAAACAGCACTCTGTCAGCAGACATGGCCAGCCCTTCAATCCCGTCATTAGGAAAATCTCCCACCTCAGCTTCAATGGGAAATTGGACCGGACGTACATGTGTCATCGTCACATCGCTGTTCTCATTGACTTTTAATCTAACTAACAGCGTGGGATAAGCGGTTGAACCTGTTTGCGCAAAACGCTGCTGGCAACGACTGGACAAAGCGCCTGTGCGCGTTGCATCTTCCGTAACCATGTACATGACAGTATCATCGTCTGGGTCGACCACCAATGCTTCCAGATCAGGCTGATCAGATAAATACTGGGCGAAGCAACTTCTACGTACCCGTGATGCCATTTTTATCGTATTTGTTTTAGGTGCTAGGTAGGCCGAATCCGGATCAATAAAGTGGATCCTTCTGCGTTGAGATTCTGTTGCACTGCCATCTGATAAAGAGAGCAACTGGCCTCGCCAGTGCGCCAATCCAGATGTTTGTGGGTCGGGCATAACCGTGCCGTCACTCTCGCGGATCCATTTCCCTACAAGCAGATTGGCTTTTTGTTCAGGTTGCGCCACAACCTCAGCAGATTGTACAGGTTGATCAGAGCACGCAGCAGATGCGAAAAAACATAGAATGAAAAATGCCCAAAAGGATGACTTATACATAAAAAATACCTTACATAGCTTATTGATAGTGTAAACGTACTTCCGTGAAGGTTAAATGACTTAACCTAATTAATTGCTAAATGTGTCAAGCATTTATATAGTAGATCCATGTTGTACGACCATGACCCTCTTCCACTTCCTAAACTGCTCGCAGGTCCTATTTTGCGTTCTGTCAACGCACACGCTTTTACGGTATGGCTGGTGACGACAAGCGATGAAGATTTGCATCTCTCTTGCAGCATAAAAGGCAGTTGCACACAGCGAAAACAGCAAATAGGTGAGCATGCCTTTATTTATCTATTGACGTATTCACCCGAGAAGGCTCTCACACCGGATACTGAATATACGTATGACGTAATGGAGAAGAATAAACAGGGTGACGCAGTTTCTCTCACTCATGAACATACGCATCTTCATTACGCTCAGCGAGATTTGCATTTTTATTACCGCCCAACGCTTACCAACGTGGTACATGGTTCATGTCGTAAGCCGCATTATGAGGGTGAAGATGCACTTACTAATCTGGACAAGGTGATAGAAACGTCTTTGTCTAACAAAGACGTGCGACCAGACTTGCTATTAATGACGGGCGATCAAGTCTATACCGACGATGTAGCTGGCCCCATGTTGCAGGCGATCCATCAGATCTGTCAGCGTCTTGGGTTATTCACTGAATCACTGGATGGCAGTGTTATAGAAAGTTCAGAAGCGCTGTTTTCGCATCATGCCAGCTATTACCGACGTGACGAATTACTACCCAAAATAGACAGCAATGAAACTCTGCTCGATACGTTTTTCGGTGCGAAGAAAAAACCCATATTCACGTCTGTTCATGCCAAGAACCACCTTATCGGCTTAAATGAAATGCTTGCAATGTATCTGTTGGTCTGGTCTCCATTATGCTGGAAGTTGGTAACGTTTACGTCCGAAAAAATTGACGACCAGTACAAAGCTATTTATCACAAGGAACAACAAGCAATCGAAGCATTTGTATCCGGCTTATCCGCGATACAGCGTGTCTTGGCGCATATCCCTGTTTACATGATATTTGATGATCACGATATCACTGACGACTGGAACTTAACCCGTAATTGGGAAGAAATTGTATACGGGCATCCTTTGTCCAAGCGAATTATTGGCAATGCATTAGTGGCATACTGGCTCTGTCAGGGCTGGGGTAATACACCTGACAGGTTTGACGATATTCACCACACGGCCAGTGATGTGCTCAAGCCTGGCATGCCGAATTTGGACAATCTGATAGATCAGCTTCTTGAATGGGACCAGTGGCATTATCAATTGGACACTTCGCCGACCTTATATGTGCTTGACACTCGCACACAGCGATGGCGTTCTGAGTCAAACGGGAATAAGCCTTCAGGGCTAATGGATTGGGAAGCATTGTGCGAATTTCAGCACGGCATTATCGGGCACGACAAAGTTATTGTTGTCTCTGCCGCACCGATTTATGGCGTAAAGTTGATAGAAGCCATCCAGCGCATTTTTACCGCGTTGGGCCACGCTCTTACTGTTGACGCGGAAAACTGGATGGCACATAAAGGCACAGCAAGTGTGATCCTCAATATCTTTAGGCACATTAAAACGCCGCCTTTGTTCATCATTTTGTCTGGTGATGTGCATTACAGTTTTGTTTATGATGTTAGCCTGAAATTTCGTCGCAACAGTCCCCGAATTGTCCAATTCACCTGTAGCGGCATCAAAAATGTCTTCCCTGATAAGCTGATTAACTTTTTTGATAGACTCAATCAGGTACTGTATGCCAGCCGCTCACCATTAAACTGGTTTACTAAACGGCGTACGATGAAAATAAAAACACGTCACCCTAAAGGCGTAAAAGGTCGAACGCTTGTAAACACTTGTGCACTCGGTCAGCTTTTTATTTCGCCTGACAATGACAAGGTAGACTGCCGCCTATTGAAGGCTGACGGGAATACGATAGAATTCGAGTCCCAAAACGACGAGTAATTTGATTAGTGCTATGAGTGACACCTTCTCTATTGGTCTATTTTACGGATCAACGACTTGCTATACAGAAATGGCGGCGGAGAAAATACAGGCCCGCCTAAATGCATTGTTCGATGATGAAGTTGTACACCTACACAATATCGAAACCGACAGCTTACATAAAACAGCGCATTATGACGTTGTGATATTCGGTATTTCCACCTGGGACTTTGGAGAACTCCAGGAAGACTGGGAAAGCCACTGGGAAGAAACCCACTCTCTGCCTTTAGCGGGCAAAACCGTCGCACTCTTTGGATTGGGAGACCAACTGGGCTATGCAGACTGGTTTCAGGACGCACTGGGCATGCTGCATGATGCCATCAAGCCTAGTGGATGCCAGATTATCGGTTACTGGCCAATCGAAGGCTACGAATTTACTGCCTCGAAAGCGTTAACAGAAGACGGAACCCACTTTGTCGGTCTATCGCTCGATGATGAAAACCAATACGAGCAAACGGATAGTCGTATAGCCCAATGGTGCGAGCAGTTGTTGACTGAGCTTGCGTAACTTGAGTCACACATCGTCTCGATTGCATCGAGAGTTCTATCGCAATGGACCCAGCCACAGAGACGGCGCTGATGTGACTTTTGGCGATATCGTAAAAATTTTTGGTTTTAAAACGGCGAGTATAGGCAACTGGGTAACCAAACAGGAACAACAAATAGCAGCGAATCTATTTTTTGACGCGTTTTGCGATCTTATGACCATACTTCAGGTGCCTGAAAAAGTCATATCGCTGAATGGTACCCTGTCTATAAACTTTGGCAAAGGCGGTCAAAAACACAGTGCAGCACATTACAATGCGGCGACCAAAACCCTCTCACTCGCTAAAAATGCCGGTGCAGGCGCGTTGTCTCATGAATGGTTTCACGGTTTTGACCATTACATAGCCACGCGCTTGTTCCAAGGCGCTCAAGGCGACAAATTTGCCTCAGAACTTTGGTTGCAAAACAATCAAATCAAACCTCACCCGCTCAACCAGATGCTGGAAGATTGCTATCAGCATATTTTTCTAAAACCAGGGAGTGATGAAGTCAGCGATCTTTTTGTAAGAAGTCGAGACGCAGATAAAAGTTTAAATATCTACTACTATGCGTTACCACAAGAGGTTTGTGCGCGAGCATTTGAAGCTTTTGTTCAGGATAGCCCAGTAAAAAACACGTTTCTGGTTCAGGGCACCAAGCAGTCTATGGATGCCAAGTTGGGCTTATATCCCTCCCCTGAACAACGGCAAGTAATACACGGTTTCTTTTCTCGGTACTTTTATCAACTCGGCTTAGCCATTGACAAACAAGGTTAAAAATCTTGCAATAAAGTCTATAATTTTTTGTTACAGTCGGTATACTGTAGAGCTAAATTAAGAAACAAACGAAGTAGTCGGATGAAGAGAAAAAAACATACTAGCGCAGAAGACGAAGCGCAGGTCGATATGACCCCCATGTTGGATATTGTATTCATCATGTTGATCTTCTTTATCGTAACCACCTCATTCGTAAAAGAGAGAGGTTTAGAGGTCAATCGTCCTAAGGACAATCAGAATACAAACCAACCATCAAAGTCGTTATCAATTCAAATTGACCAAAACGGCATTATTAAGATGGGTGGAAGGGAAGTTGATATTCGTCGCGTTGTTGCAAACACGCAAACTTTCCTTGCAGAAAACCCCACTGATTCTGCCGCTATTCAGGCTCACGAAGATACTGAACATGGTACTGTTGTTGAGGTAATGAACCAAGTGAAAGAAGCTGGCATTGAAAAGGTTTCGGTTCTGGTTAAATCCTAACAGTAAAGTTATGAATTGAAAAAGCCGGTTATTACCGGCTTTTTTTATGCGTGTTTCGAGACTCTTGCCTCAACTTAATAAAGATACTGGCTAAATTACTGATATTAAAAACACTGCCAAAAATACTGCCAACCAAAAGCGCATACGCCAAGCCTAACAGTTCTGCCAATATAAACCACTGCCGAATTTTCGTGGCATTCTGCAGAACAATAGAACCAACAGTGAAAACAAGGGCTGACGAATAGGCCAGAATAATGATCCATCCATTTCCTAATCCAAACCATTCATAAAAGAAAAAAGCCAGGTTGGCAAAAACGAAAAACACCAAAATGGTATTGCTCCGATACCGTATTGCCACAATATTCCTGATGCTTGCTATCATGCAGCCGATTCCCGCCGCCATTGCGCCCAGCAGAAAAAAGTGCGCACTGACACAGGCCAATGCAATAGCCGATACAACCCTGTAACGGTTAATATCATTTTGCCGATAGCCAATAAAATTGATCACTACGGCAAGCGCACCAAATGCTTCTGCAATAAGTGTCATGTACTACTACTCCAAAACAACGGCGGGCAAGTATACTTGTCCAAATTAAAAGCGCAAATAGAATGCGCGGCAGAGTGTTCTGAAGTCATCCGTATACTGGTGTTGATGATTATAGATAGTCAGTATAGGTTCAATCTGCGTTAAACGGGTGCATTTACCAAACGTCATCATACTCAAATAAGGCTGTTTTTCTTCCACGCTTCTTACATGACGTAGTCTGTGTAAAGACATACCATATTTTTTAGCAGCTTCAATGCAGTGCGCATACTGAGCATAGGGAAACACAATACTGACGTGTGTATCATTACTACCACATTGTGCTGCTTTTTCGAAAAAACGTTGTGGCGTGAACGCGGTTTGTTGGCGAGCCAGTTTGCGCTGCGCATGCATAGCGTGCCCTGACTCTGCATCTGTGGCAGATGGGAAATAAGGTGGATTGGACACAATATGTGAGTATACGGAGCCTGACGATAAGGTTAAAAAGTCAACGTGTTGTGCTTTGGCTCTTTCACGCCAAGGGCTATTAGCAATATTCGCATTACACTGCGAGACGGCTCCCTTATCGATATCAATGGCATCAACCTTGGCCGCCTTACTCGTTTTTTGCAGTGCCATGAGCGTCAAAATACCACTTCCACATCCTACGTCTAAAACATGTGACGCGTATTCAAGATTAACCCAACTCCCAAATATCAAGCTATCAGTAGTCACTTTCATAGCGCACAATGCGTCGTCAATGGTGAATTGCTTACATCTAAACATCTTATTCTGGCTGTAATGCAATCATCTGTGAAGCGACCTGTTCTGCTGTGACAGGTTTATATTTTGCTAAGGGACCGCACAATAGAGGCGAATAAAGGGGAGCTAATTTCTGTCCAATACCTTCTAAGTATCTGGATTCGTGTCTTTCGCCCAGCAATAATGACGGCCTCACCGCAGCGGCATGTGCCAGCTGAGGCATGCGCATTATAGCGTTTTCGAGTTCCCCTTTGACTTTCAGGTAGAAGTTTTGGCTTTTTGCGTCTGCGCCTACAGAAGAGATCCACACAAAGCCTTCCGCTCGTTGTGCTCTGGCCAGCTGCGCCGCAATGTGAACAAATTCAAAATCAACACGTCTAAATGCGGCTTTACTGCCCGCCTGCTTTATCGTAGTGCCGAGGCAACAAAACACATGGTCAACGGAAAAGTACCCCTGGTAATCCTGAAAGTGGTCAAAGTCGATAACCACAGGTTTGAGTTTTTGCAATGGGTCGGGAAAATCAGATAGCGACAATGGCCTTCTAACCAAACAGGTCACACTATTGTAGTCTTCCTGTCTTAATAGTTGATTGACCAAGGCCTTACCAACCAAGCCTGTTGCACCTAGGACGAGTGCTGTTTTTCCCGCCATACTTCTTTTCTCACTAGTTTGTCTGCCGCACCGGATGATTATGCCAGAGTAGTACGCTTGCCCGTAATACTGAGTTCAATCTGTTTGTTTTTGGCAAAGCATTACCACGTAAAGCTCGGTATAGTGTTTACCCTCAACACTATACATTTTTGGAGGTTTGCGTGACACTCTATGTAGACATTGTAAGTGCAGCTGAGCGAATAGCCCCTTACATCAAAAAAACTCCTCTTTATTCATCAACATTGCTAAATCACTGTTTAGGTCAGCAGATTTTTTTTAAGTGCGAGTGCTTTCAAACTACTGGCTCATTTAAACTTCGGGGAGCAACTAACCTTATTGTTCAAGCGCTGCGAAAAAACGACAGCATCAAGCACGTTGTCGCCAGTAGCTCAGGTAATCACGCCCAGGCCGTTGCTTTCATTGCAAGGGAGCTGGGCTTGGCAGCAACAATATTCGCCGGCAAGTCAATTTCACCGATTAAGGCTGCAGCAACCCGTGCTTATGGCGCAAAACTCGTTGTCTGCGAGACAAGGCCAGAGGCTGACAAATTGACACAAGAAGCGGCCAATTCAGACAATACGTTGTGGGTGCCGCCTTTCAATCATCCACATATAATCGCGGGACAGGGCACTGTGATGCTTGAGGCCATTGGGCAGTTAGCTGAAAAACCCGATGCCGTTTTTACGCCCTGTGGTGGGGGTGGTCTTACCTCAGGCACGTTCATTGTGACACGCGAGAAACTCCCTCAAGCAAAAGTATTCGCGGCAGAACCACTCTCGGCAAATGATGCTGCTGAGTCCATCAGAAAGGGCAGTATTCAAACATTACCCACCGCTCCTGATACCTTAGCTGATGGCGCAGCTACACCGGCAGTTGGTGAGCACACTTTTCCCTACCTGCAACAGCTAGATGGCATTGTAGAAGTAACAGAAAAACAAATTGCCTATTGGACACAATGGTTACAACACACGCTAAAGCTTCACATAGAACCGACGTGTGCAATGACTATGCAGGCAGTGCTAAAATGGGCAAGGACAGCCCCTACAAACAGCACAGCCCTAGTCGTAATTTCTGGCGGAAATATTAGCCAGGCCAGCATGGCTAAAGTGTGGGAAACTGACTTTCTATCACAGTTTCCCACGTTGGATTTGGCCATTTAATGAAGTTTTTGGGGAAGCGGATCAGCTGTCGTAAAGTGTGTTGATCCATCTCACCTCATTGATGAAGTTCCAACTCCACTGCTGCCATTTTTTAGGTAGCCCTTGCTCAACAATCTGGTCTACAGTTTTCCCTTCTGCTTTGAGGCCATCAACAAAAGCATTGGTTTCCTTTATCATCGCCAAGAAAGTCTGAAAATCGCCCTTATTTGCTATTTTGCCGTGACCGGCAATAATCACAGTCTGGTCACTAATTTTATCTATTAGTGCTTGTACAGCAGCCATATACCCGTCAACTGACCCGCCACCATTGAGGTCAATGAATGGAAACATTCCATTAAAAAACAGGTCACCAGTGTGCAATACATCAGCGTTTTCAAACCAAACGGCACTGTCACCATCGGTATGTGCATTGGGCAAATGAAAAACATGAATGGTTTCTTCGTTAAAGTGCAGTTTTACGCCACCGTCATAAGTGATCACGGGTAGCGATTTAGGGTTGACGTCCTCTCCATTAGCCAGACGAATACGCACATTATGATGAGAAAGGATAGTGGCGTCTTTCTGTTCAGCAAAAAAAGCATTAGACCCTACGTGATCACCGTGATAGTGAGTATTAATCACGTATCTCGGTTTATCGCTTCCCAATTGACCCAACGCTGTTGCAATTTTTTCGGCTAAAGGGGCAAACTGGTCGTCAACGATTAACACGCCATCGCTGCCGGCTGACACCCCTATGTTTCCTCCGGCACCTACCAAAGCGTGGACAGTGCCTCTGAGATGTGTGGATTCAATTTCCACATCATCGAAACGCCCTTGTGCCGAAGCACTCGACGAGATTGCAGATGCAACAAGCAAGCTGGATAAAACGGTTTTTATCATTTTATTCATTATTAATACCGCCATTGGATAGTTAAATTAGAATACAGTTAAGCTATGGTACGACAATGGTTCGCTTTTTGTTCACTGCTTTCTATTTGCTTTCATTTCCTATCAGTCTAAATCGGGGACATGATTCTCCTTCGACTTCCACACTTTCTAGAAACATTGCCAAAGGTCTTACCCAAAGGTGACGGTCTTTCTCTTCGCCATATAACGGCGTATAAATCACCATCCATTCTTCAGTTTCACTGTGTTTGGCGATATCTTGGACTTGGTAAAGGTTACCTTTGTAGTGTCTATATACACCGGGTTCAATCATTATTGTCTTCCAATGGTAATGCTAATTGTTGTAAAGGTTCTAGTGGTGCTAAACCCACACTTACACCCAGGAGTCTAATTGAACGCCCTTTTGCCCGCTCAAACGCCTCAACGAGAAGCTGTGAGAAAAACCCGCGGTCAAAGACCGCTCTTCGATGTTCAACCGTGGTGAGTTGAAAATCGGAAAATTTTAATTTCACCGCATGAGAGACTATTCTACTCGTAGGCTTTTCATTGCGTGAAAAGTGGTTATCACACCGTGACTGCAATTTGTTAATGAGACCACTGAGTACGCTATCACATTGTTCATAGGTCGTAATGTCTTCATTCAGTGTTCGCTCAACGCCGATAGACTTCCGCTCTCTGGAAACCGTCAGTTCGCGATTATCAACACCATGCGATCGCTCCCACAAGACTTTACCAAACTTTCCAAATGACCGAATAAAACGTTCTTTGGGAAAGTTTCTGACATCTTGGCAGGTATACAAACCCATTCGATGAAGTTTCTGTAATGTGACCTTGCCAACGCCTGGGATCTTCTTTAAATCGAGTTGCCGGACAAATGCGTCGAGATTCGCCGGTGAGATAACACAAATCCCATTGGGCTTGTTCTCGTCACTGGCAATCTTTGCCACAAACTTGCACGGGGCTACACCGGCTGATGCAGTAAGCTGGGTTTCTTTGTAAATACGTTGTCTAATATCATTAGCAATCAGCGTGGCACTGTTTTCGTGTAACGAACAATGCGTAACATCTAAATATGCTTCATCCAAGGAAAGCGGTTCGATGATGTCAGTATAGTCTTCAAAAATCTTCCGAATACGACGGGATTCCTCGATATACTTCTCCATTCTTCCTTTCACCAATACCAAATCGGGACAGAGGCGGAGCGCGTAGGCCGTTGCCATTGCTGATCTTACGCCAAACTTTCGCGCAGGATAGTTACAGGTTGAGATCACACCTCGTTGTTTGCTGCTCCCTCCTATAGCAATTGGCACATCTTTTAACTTGGGATCATCACGCATTTCAACCGCTGCGTAAAAGCAGTCCATATCGATATGAATAAATTTACGTGCGATAGCCGCATCTACATCGACATTGCTACCCATGATCCGACTCATTTTCCAAAGACGATTTAACTGTATATAAAAACAGTAAACATAGCACAGGTATTCACGAGATTGCTAATTTTTACGAGGGGGATTGATGCGTGACTGTATAACTTGATAGATAAATGGTGAGTAAAGTTATAGAACTGTGTATCTTTTATCGATTAGGTAGGAGGCAGCCTCACACTGCCTCCTGCAAGCGCTATAGAATTTGGTTTTTCTTCCATTCGTTGAGTTTCTCTTCACGCGCAGCCTCTCGAGCCATCCGCTCTTTTTTCCTATCACAGGGCTCTGGGCAATCACAGGCTTTTTCTACACCCAATGCGCCTAGGCCGCCGCAACTGCCTGATATAGATTTCTGTTGAAACAAGTAGCCTACGCTCATGGCTACTGCCATGATGAGAAAAAAGACAAAAGCGATAACGAAAGTAGACATATCAAACTCTTCTAATAAGTTGTGACGGTTGCTTTGAAAGCCGATGATTCAAACTCTTCAAACCCTTCAGGGGTTTTACGTATTATCAACACCGCAAGATTATGTTCATCAGCTAATTGTACCGCTTTTTCCCACCCCATTACATTAAAAGCCGTGGCCAGTCCGTCAGCAGTCATAGATGAAGGATGAATAACTGTAACCGAAACCGTATTGTGTTGAATTGGCTTACCTGTCGTAGGATCAATAAGGTGTGAAAATCTTACCCCATCTTCCTCATAATAATTTCGGTAGTCACCTGAGGTGGCCAGGGCGTTATCACCAACAGACACTACCCGCTGGATGGCCCGTTCATTGACAACAGGCTTTTCTATGGCAATACGCCATGCTTCACCATTTGGTTTTAGGCCTTTCACCCGCATCTCACCGCCAATCTCAACTAGATAATTATCGATGCCATAGGACGCCATGATGTTTGCAAGTTCATCGACGCCATACCCCTTTGCGATTGTCGACAAATCGACATACAACATAGGGTGCAACTTAGTCACTTGATTGCCAGTGATTCTCAACTTATCTAATCCAACAAAGGCACGAATCGCTTGCACCTCCTCTTCAGAAGGAGTTTTCTCTGGGCGCTGTGTTGGGCCAAAGCCCCATAGATTTACCAAAGGCCCGACAGTAACATCAAGAACACCACCACTAAGCTCACCTAATCGTAGCGCTTCATTCAATACCAACACCGTTTCGTCCGACATTTCAATAGGTGTCGTAAAACGCGACTGATTGAAGCGGGACAGTTCTGATTCAGGGTCATAGGTAGACATAAGCTTGTTTATTTCGAATAGACGTTGCTCAATTCGCTGCTGGATTTGCTCAATAGGCTGCTCAGTTTCTGAGAAAAACTTTACATTGTAAGTGGTTCCCATGGTATTGCCGGAAAGGTGAGGCAAAGGCGTTACCGGCGCCTGTGTACACGCTGACAAAAACAACACAACTGAAAGCGTGATGGCAATTCTAATCACTTTTAACTCCTCAAAAAAAAGGGGCTATATGCCCCTTTTTGTTTATTCAACTATGCCTTAACCACCAAAGTCGTCAAGCATAATGTTTTCATCTTCCACGCCTAGGTCTTTCAGCATGTTTATGACTGCTGCATTCATCATAGGCGGCCCACACATATAAAACTCGCAGTCTTCTGGTGCAGGGTGATCCTTCAGATAATTTTCAAGCAAGACTTGGTGAATAAAACCTGTATAGCCTTCCCAGTTATCTTCTGGCTGTGGATCTGAAAGCGCCACATGCCAGGTAAAGTTCTCGTTTTCTTCTTGAAGCATATCGAAATCTTCTACATAGAACATTTCACGCAAGGAGCGAGCACCATACCAAAAGGTGATTTTACGATCGGTCTTAATACGACGAAGCTGGTCAAAAATATGCGAACGCATAGGCGCCATACCTGCACCACCACCCACAAATACCATTTCTGCATCAGTTTCTTTGGCAAAGAATTCACCAAATGGTCCAGAAATAGTAACTTTATCGCCCTCTTTTAAGCTCCAAATAAACGATGACATTTTACCCGCTGGCAAACTTAGATTATTAGGCGGCGGCGTAGCGATACGCACGTTAAGCATAATAATGCCTTCTTCTTCAGGATAGTTGGCCATTGAGTAGGCGCGAATAGTCTCTTCGTCTACTTTTGACTCTATATCAAAGAAGCCAAAGCGCTCCCAGTCGCCACGATATTCTTCAGGAATATCGAAATCTTTGTACTTAACATGATGAGGTGGCGCCTCAATCTGTATATAACCGCCCGCGCGGAATGGTACACTTTCGCCATCAGGAATAGCCAACTTAAGCTCTTTAATGAAAGTGGCTTCGTTGTTGTTAGAAATAACTTCACAATCCCACTTTTTAATACCGAAGACTTCTTCTGGAAGCTCGATATCCATGTCTTGCTTAATAGCAACCTGACAAGCCAGTCGACATCCATCACGTGCTTCACGCTTGGTTATGTGGTCCAGTTCTGTCGGCAGTATTTCGCCACCACCCGTTTTCACGTCAACGCGACACTGTCCACAAGAACCACCGCCACCACAGGCTGAGGATACAAAAATACCTGAATCCGCCAACGCCCCCAACAGCTTGCCACCTGGCGATGCAGTCAGAGTTTTCTCTGGGTCGCCATTAACAATAATTTTTACGTCACCGCTGGGCACCAATCGTGATTTTGCAAACATAATCACGAAAACCAGCACTAAGACGATGGCAATGAACATGCCAACGCCTAAATATATTTCTACCTGATTCATTGCTTAACTCCTAAATCCGAATTAAAGCTGAATGCCAGTGAACGACTGGAACCCAAGCGCCATCAGACCTGCAATCATAAATACAGAACCCAAACCACGGATGCCATCAGGCATATCTGCATACTTGAGTTTTTCGCGTACTGCCGCCAAAAGGACAATTGCCATAGCCCAACCGATACCACTTCCGATACCATAAACCACGCTTTCACCTAAGGTATATTCGCGTTGAACAGCAAAAGCAACACCACCAAAGATGGCGCAGTTAACCGTGATCAAAGGCAAGAAAATACCTAGCGCGTTGTAGAGCGCAGGGAAAAACTTATCCAAACTCATTTCGAGTATCTGAACAAGTGCAGCGATTACGCCGATAAAGGTCAAAAAGCTCAAGAAGCTCAAATCAGCTTCAGGGAAGCCCGCCCAAGCCAACGCACCGGGTGCTAGAATATTTGTAAAAATGATCTGGTTAACAGGCACTGAAATACCCAGTACAACAATAACTGCAACACCCAAACCCATAGAAGTTTTTACTTTCTTGGAAACGGCAAGAAACGTACACATGCCCAAGAACAATGACAAAGCCATATTTTCAACGAATATGGTTCTGACCATCAATGATAAATAATGCTCAACCATGAATGTTTACTCCTTTGGCTCAACTTGTTCAGGGCGGATTGTTCGGATGAACCAAATCATACCTGCTATCAGGAAGAAAGAACTGAACGGCAGTATGAGTAGTCCGTTACCGGTATACCACCCGCCATTTTGTACTAGTGGCAATATCTCAATACCAAGGATAGTGCCAAAGCCGAAGAGTTCTTTAATTGTACCAATGACGATCAGAATGAATGAGTAGCCTAATCCATTGCCAATACCGTCCAGCAAGCTCATCATAGGCGGACTCTTCATTGCGTAAGCCTCGGCACGCCCCATGACAATACAGTTGGTAATTATCAAGCCAACAAACACCGAAAGCTGCTTTGATATTTCGTAAGAGTAGGCCTTCAATACCTGGTCAACAACGATTACCAAAGACGCAATGATGGTCATTTGAATAATAATACGCACACTCGATGGAATGTGGTTTCGTATGATTGAAATAAACAAGTTGGAAAAAGCACATACGGTGGTTAATGCCAACGACATTACCAACGCAGTTTCTAACTTGGTAGTAATTGCCAGCGCCGAACAAATACCCAATACGTGAAGGGCAATGGGATTGCTGTCAATAATGGGCCCAAACAGGGCTTTTTTCATTTCTTTAGTATCTGCCATGTGAGCCTCTTATGAACGCCAAGATTGATTTTTGAGGTAATTCCCAAAGCCGTTCTGTCCTGCCCAGTAAACCAACGTGTTCTGCACGCCGTTACTGGTTAGGGTTGCACCTGAAAGTGCATCAACAGCATAGGGGTTATCGGTACCGGCTTGCTTCTTAACCTGAATAGCCACTTCACCGTCTTTATATAGTTTCTTACCGTCCCACAATGCTTGCCAGCTAGGGTTTAGAATTTCCGCACCCAGCCCTGGCGTTTCTTTGTGTTGATAATAAATCAGCTCGCGGATGGTATTACCGTCAGCATCAACCGCCAAAAAGCCGTACATTAAGTCCCACAATCCACTGCCGTGTACAGGCAGGATAATGCGGCTAACATCGCCTGCGTCGTCTCTGACTACATATACGCTAGCTACGTCAGGGCGGCGGGTAAAGCCTACGTTACTGCCCTCAACTCGTGAACTCGTAGAAGGGTCTTTTGCTGCGCGATACATGTCGTAACCGTCTTCTTTTTCAACGTATTGTCCAGACTCAAGATCTACATAGCGTTCTTCAACACGCGCCTCATAAGTTTCAGCGATCTCTGCTTTCGACATTCCCGCTTCCAATAAACCAGCAGCGGTCAGGATGTTGCTTTTCTTATCTACCGCAGCATTGCTTTGTTGTAACTGACGCAAGCCAACTGCAGCGCCTGAAACAACAATTGAGCATGCAAGACAAACGGCAACGACGATGCCGACTGTTTTTCCAAAAGTTTCTTTTTTAGCCGACACGAGCAAGCCTCCGTTTCACGTTACTTTGCGCCACAAAATAATCAAACAGGGGCGCCCACAGGTTGGCAAATAAAATGGCCAACATCACACCTTCTGGGAAGGCAGGGTTAAGTACTCGAACAAGCACGGTCATAAAGCCAATAAAGATACCGTAGGCCCATTTTCCTTTGTTCGTGAATGAAGCAGAAACCGGGTCTGTGGCCATAAAGAACATGGCAAAGGCCAAGCCACCAATAACCATATGCCAATGCCAAGGCATAGCAAACATGGGGTTAGTGTCACTGCCAATTAAATTTAGTAAGGTTGCAAAGAAAGCCACCCCCAAAGCAACACCTGCAACAATCCGCCAACTCGCTATACGCATGTATAGAATAACCAGTCCACCCAAGGCTATGGCTAAGGTTGACACCTCACCCGCTGAGCCTGGCAAGTTGCCAAAGAAAGATTGCCACCATAGTGCTGTGTTGCTGTAGTCAAGCGTGCCTGAAGCGGCCTGACTCAAATAGGTTGCGCCAGAATAACCGTCTGCAGCTACCCAAACTTGGTCACCAGACATTTGTGCAGGGTAAGCAAAGTAAAGGAATGCACGACCAGATAATGCTGGGTTAAGGAAATTACGGCCTGTACCACCAAACACTTCTTTGGCAATAACGACACCAAATGTGATACCCAAGGCTACCTGCCACAAAGGAATCGTTGCGGGCAAAGTTAAGGCAAACAGCACTGATGTAACAAAGAAACCTTCGTTAACTTCGTGCTTACGTACAGAAGCGAATAATACTTCCCAGAAACCGCCGACCGCAAAAGTCACTGCATAGATTGGCAACCAGAAACACGCACCGTAGAGCATCATAGTGCCCCAGCCAGCGCCATCAACACCCAGTTCACCGCCCAACATGGTAAACAAACCAGCTTGCCACATATCAGGTAATGTGCCTGCGCCTGCTAAAATGGCTTCGTGTGCCTGAAACCCGATATTGTACATACCATAAAACATGGCAGGGAAAGTACACATCCACACAGTGATCATAATGCGTTTCAGGTCGATGCTGTCACGAACATGTGTACCAGATTTATTCACTTTACCTGGCGTGTAAAAAACAGTGGCTACTGCTTCGTACAGTGCATACCATTTTTCATGTTTTCCGCCTGGCTCGAAATCAGGTTCGATTTTTTCAAGATAAGCTTTTAATCCCATGGACTTAACCCTCTTTCTCTATGGTCGTAAGACAATCACGAAGAACAGGGCCATAGTTATATTTGCCAGGGCAAACATAAGTACACAAAGCCAAATCTTCTTCGTCCAACTCCAGACAACCCATTGCCTGAGCACCATCGGTGTCGCCAGATAAGATATCGCGCAAGAACAATGTCGGTTCGATATCTAGGGGCATAATGCGTTCATAATTACCAATGGGAACCATTGAACGGTCTGAACCATTGGTGGTTGTTGTCATGTCAAATAGTTTTCCACCCGCAAGGTGACCCAAGTATGCGCGCGTTACTGAATGTTTGTCAGAACCTGGCGCTAACCAGCCAAACAACTTCTTCTCACGGCCTTCTTTTAACAGTGATACTTGCAAATGATAACGACCAAGGTAGCCGTGAACACCATGCGCATGGGTGCCTTGTAATACAGAGCCAGAAACAACCCTTACCTCACCTTCCGTTTTTTCTGACGCAGTCAGCTCGGTTAAGTCTGCGCCCAATATAGTGCGCAACAAGCGAGGTTTTGTCGCTGCGGGGCCGCCAATGGCGACAACACGACGATTGTCCAATTCACCGGTTGCCAATAAGCTTCCTATGGCCATCACGTCTTGGTAATTGATGTGCCATACCACTTTACCTGGGCCAACTGGCTCAAGGAAGTGAATGTGGGTACCGACAAGACCGGCGGGATGCGGACCACTGAAGGTTTCCGAAGAAACAGGTACATCACCCGTAGGAATGTTAGCGCCAGGTGCACTACATACATACAAGCTTCCGTCGGTCAGTGCTTTGAGTGCTCTCAAACCTAACACGAAGTCATCTTCGCGCTCTTGCACGATTTGCGCAGGTTCAGCACTCAACGGGTTAGTGTCCATGGCATTCACAAAGATGGCAACAGGCGAAGAGCCTACCGCGGGAACTTTACTGAACGGACGCGTGCGAAGTGCTGTCCATGCGCCTGAGTCTACCAGGACGGTTTGCAACGCTTCGCGATTGTCGGCATTGAGTGAAGCAGCATCGAAGGTTTGAAACGTTTCTTTTTCATCACCTTGAATCTGTACTACCACAGACTGTAATACCCGTTTTGCACCACGGTTTACTTCAACCACTTCACCAGCAACAGGCGAGGTAAATTTCACCCCTGGGTTTTTCTTGTCTTCAAAGACCACTTGGCCTTTTTTGACTTTATCCCCAACCTGTATGTGCATAGTGGGACGCATACCAACGTATTCCTCACCCAACAAGGCCGCTCGGGTAACAGCAACACCGTCTTCGATGCGCTGCTCTGGGGCGCCTGCGATAGGGAGGTCGAGACCTTTTTTGATTTTAATCATACGTATCGCACTACTCTATAAATGAAAATACTCTTTGCATAACCGCTTGAGATTCCATTCCAAGCAACCTATACAAAAAAAACTTTTGGTTGTTACGGCGACTTTTCTTTGAAAGCCTTGGTAATTGCGCACGAATTGTTCAAGGATAGAACAGTTCAACTTAATTACGGGATTTTAGCACTAATAGTGGGGTTTTCGCTACGCAAATAATGGATAAACCTCATTTTTTGCGTAGCGTGATGGAAAAATAAAGCTACGGCATTACCACGCCTTCAAAGGATCGACATCCTCTTCATAGTCAACACCTTCAACGCCAAAGCCAAACAGGTTAAGAAAATCCTGATGGTACCCAGCATAATCACTTAACTCATGAAAGTTTTCCTGAGATACGCGCTCCCACACAGCCTTAACCTTTGCCTGTGTCTGATCATTCGTCTCTTTGCCGTCCATGCGGTAACGGTTAAATTCATCTAGCGTTGGTGCATCACCATATAGGCAATCATTAAACAAACCTGAAATTTGCTCGATACACCCTTCATGGGTGCCTTCATCCTTCATTATTTTGTAAATCAATGAGATATACAGCGGCATTACAGGTATAGCTGAGCTTGCCTGTGTAACTAATGCTTTAAGTGAAGACACATTTGCCTGAATGGAGAGGGCTTTGTGATCATCAATGATGGCGGCAGCTGCTCGGTCGAGATCTTCTTTGGCTTTACCAATTGTCGCTTGACCATAAATTGGCCAGGTTAATTCTTTACCAATGTAGGTATACGCGGTGGTCTTACATCCTTCAGCAAGTATCCCTGCGTCTGACATTGCTGACAGCCAGCGTTCCCAGTCTTCTCCACCCATGACTTTGATGGTATTCGCTATTTCTTCGTCTGATGCAGGTGTAAGCTCAACATTATGGACTAGGTCTTTATCTGTATCGTAGGTTTTAGTGACATAAGTATCGCCCACTGGTTTCAGCGTAGACTTGTATACTTCACCGGTTACCGGATCTGTGCGACGAGGCGAGGCAAGGCTGTAGATTACCAAATCAATTTTACCCATATTGGCCTTCGCATACTCAATGACTTCAGCTTTAATTTCATCACTGAATGCATCGCCATTAATACTGTGCGCTTGCAGGCCTTTTGCTTTGGCAGCGTTGTGAAAAGCGGCTGTGTTGTACCAACCCGCTGTAGCCGTTTTCCTTTCCGTAGGAGGCTTCTCAAAACATACGCCCAACGTGTTGGCCCCGTACCCAAACGCTGACACTATTCGAGACGCAAGTCCGTAACCTGTTGAACACCCCAGTACCAATACATTTTTTGGACCCTCTGAATAAGACTGCTTAGTCACATAGTTGATCTGCTGTTCAACCAGAGCCGCACACCCGTTCGGGTGAGCATTGGTGCAAATAAATCCGCGAATTTTTGGCTTAATAACCATACTAATTTCCGTCATAAAGTAGTGTTGAGCGCCATTGTAAAGCGCAATTTGATGAGGACAACTCCGAACAGCTGGAGATGTGCGCCTGAGGGTCAGGTTATCTCAGGCGCGGTTCAAGCATTATCGATTGTCGTAATACGTTTTCTCTGAGAGTTCATGGTACTCACGAACACCGTCATAAAAGGCCTTGTACGAGGCATAAATCTTGGCAAACTGAGGGTCGGCTGCGGCTTTTTCGGTCAGTACTTTTTCCGTGGCCGCTTTAAGTGCAAGCATCACATCTTCAGGCAAGGCTTTTACGGCTACCCCATGTTCTTTGATGAGGGTTTGCATGGCTTGATTATTGCGTGCGGTGTATTCGTCTAGCGTGTCCTGATTGGCCGCTCGTGTAGCCACTTCTACAATACTCTGCAAATCTGCAGGTAGGCTATCAAAGGCCTCTTTATTGACAATAAATTCTAGGGCTGTGCCTGGCTCGTGCCAACCGCTATGGTAATAGAAGTCAGCGGCTCTAAATAGGCCAAATGCCAAGTCATTATAAGGTCCTACCCATTCAGTAGCGTCGATAGCGCCAGTTTGCAGAGACGTGAAGATTTCACCGCCTGTCAGGGTCACAGGCACGCCACCAACTTCTTTGAACACTTCTCCACCCAGGCCGGGAATACGCATTTTTAGCCCGTCAAAATCCTCCAGCGCAGTGATTTCTTTTTTAAACCACCCCGCCATCTGGACCCCGGTATTGCCACCAGCGAATGGGATCACACCAAAAGGTGCATAGAGTTCCCGCCACAATTCCATTCCTCCGCCATAATGCAACCAGGCATTCATTTCAGTCACATTCATCCCAAACGGAATAGCTGAAAATATGGGCGCTGCCGGCATTTTGCCTTTCCAGTAATAAGCGCCCGAATGCCCCATTTGTACTGAACCTTGTGAGACCGCATCAAACACTTCAAAACCCGGAACGAGTTCACCCGCACCGTAAACTGTCACGGTTAAACGCCCTCCCGACATGGCATTGACATAGTTGGCAAAGGTTTCTGGTGTTTGCCCTAGTCCAGGAAAGTTCTTTGGCCAAGATGTTACCAACTTCCATTTAATCGGCTCTGCCGCGGTTTTCGTCGCTGGGCCAGTTGTTGCGCTGGATGGCGCCTGCTTGTCTGAGCAGGACATCAAAAATAAGGCTGTCACTGCCAATAACACAACGCGTAACTTCATCATGATCTTTCCTTCTTCTATATCGAGTGAACTCAACCGTAAACTGCCATGGGTAGCCAGGTAGCCAAGCTAGGCCAGAAACCAAGTAATGCCAGCACCAATAGCTGAATGAGTATAAACGGGATAACGCCTTTATATAAAGCCTGAGTAGGCAAACTTGGTGGCGCAACACCGCGCAGGTAAAACAATGCAAATCCAAAAGGTGGGGTCAAAAATGAGGTTTGTAAATTGATAGCCAGCATGATCCCCAACCAGATAGGGTCCACGCCCATCATCAACAATACAGGGGCAACCAGGGGTACCACTACAAAAGTGATTTCTATGAAATCGAGGATAAACCCGAGTACAAAAACTACCAACATGACGATAAACATCGCGCCGAATACGCCTCCGGGCAACGCTGACAGTATACTGTGAATAGCGTCATCTCCGCCAAACCCCCTAAATACCAGGGTAAAGACAGATGCACCAATTAAAATGAGAAATATCATGGAGGTCACACTCGCAGTACTCATAACAGCTTCACGTAAGCGTCCATACGATAATTGTTTTTTGGTAGCAGCGAGTAACAGCGCACCTACAGCCCCAACACCTGCAGCTTCGGTTGGTGTCGCAAACCCCGCCAGAATAGAGCCAAGTACAACCGCTATTAATAGCAATGGAGGCAGAAGCACCTTGACCAACTTACTCACTGGAACAGATTCTGACGCCTTTGCATCAAGTGGCGGTTTGGGTGCAAACGCGAGTACATAAATACCATACAATAAAACCAAAATAAGGCCCGGTATGAATGCACCGACAAACAGATCACCTACAGAGACGGTATCGGGTGCAAAAATGCCCATTTTTAGCTGTGCTTGTTGATAAGCACTCGAGAGGACATCACCCAACAACACTAACGCGATAGAGGGCGGAATTATTTGGCCTAACGTTCCAGTCGCACAAATAGTGCCACTGGCAACAGCGGGATCATAGCCCCGTTTAAGCATGGTGGGTAATGATAGCAGCCCCATCGTCACCACAGTTGCACCCACAATACCCGTACTGGCCGCCAATAATGCGCCAACCAGCACAACAGAGAGGGCCATACCAGACCGAAAACGACTGAAACATTGCGCCATGGTTTCCAATAAATCTTCGGCAAGGCGCGACTTTTCCAGCACCACTCCCATAAATACAAACAATGGCACAGCGATGAGTGTTTGGTTAGTTAACACGCCGTTCAGACGACTTGGTAGCGCAGCGAGATAAGCAAGATCGAATCCACCGGCTAGGTGCCCGATAAAGGCAAATATTAACGACAGGCCAGCTAGCGTCAGGGCAACGGGATATCCCAACAAAAGAAACCCGCACAGGCAAAAAAATAAAAGTAATGCCATCCACTCCATCAGGTCGCCCTTTCGGTTGTATTGAGGAGAGACTGCATAGCGCGAAGGACAATCGCAATACCTTGCAACATCATCAACACAGCAAAGGCAGGGATCAGTGACTTCATGACAAACACTAACGGTAGGCCTCCCGCCTCTTTAGACCCCTCCAGTAAACGCCAAGACTCCAGGACATAACTCCAGCTGTAAAAAACGATAGACATACACACGGGGAATAGAAATGCGATAGTGCCGAAGATATTAACCCAGGCTTGCTGTTTGCCTGACCAGTGCCGGTAGAAAATGTCCACTCTGACATGCTCATCTTGACCCAATGCATGGGCAGCAAATAGCATAAATACAAACGCGTGTTGATATTGGATGGACTCTTGTAAGGCTACCCAACCAAGATTAAATCCATAGCGAAGAACAACGACAACAAAGGTCGTCAAAGCCATTGTGAGCACTGCCCAGCACACAATTTTTGCAGATACTGAGCAGACTTTCTCACAAATGGTTGCAGTAGTAGCAACAACCATAAATGCACTTGTTATTGAAAATTTCGCCTACGCTACAATATCAAGCAACTCGACGTCAAAGATTAGTGTTGAATAAGGCTTGATTGCACCACCCGCACCTTGCTCACCATAGGCGAGTTCATGCGGAACATATAGGCGCCATTTTGAACCTACAGGCATAAGTTGTAACGCCTCTGTCCAGCCTTTAATCACACCATTCACAGGGAACTCTGCTGGCTCACCGCGCTGGTACGAACTGTCAAATACATCACCACTCATCAATGTGCCATGATAATGTGTCCGAACTGTACTGGTAGGACCGGGCCTATTGCCGTCACCTTCAGTAATTATCTCATACTGAAGCCCACTATCTGTGGTAGTGACTTCGTCACGGGCACCATTTTCTTTAAGAAACGCCGCGCCAGCCTCAATGTCACCTTTAAACTGGGCAGTTTTGGCTTCCTGCATACGCGCATGAATAGTCTGGAACGCCTCTCTGAGCGCGTTGTTGTCTACCTGAGACGCTTCGCCATTAAACGCATCTTTCAACCCCTCAGCAACTGCATCAAGGGCTAAACCCTCGAAAGGATTAGATCTAAGCTGCTCACCCATTTGGTAACCGATACCGTAGCTTGCTTGTGTTTCTACTGTAGAAAACTTGTCAGACACCTGAACTCCCGTTTTAAAATTGAGTATTAAATAAAGGCGCGATGTTAGCACATTATTTGGACCTGTTGGGCGTAGTATGCGAAATTGAACGGGTGAGGAGAATGCACAATATTGTAATTTTGCAACATTTCAACCTTAATTGGACTTGCAAAAGCCATCAATATTGAAAGAAAATGACAAAATCAGTTTCAAAAGAGGAAGCGTTATGCCCTACCAGTTTGATGGTGAATTAAAAGATACCGTACGTTATTTAGGCCGGACGCTAGGCGAAACAATAAAAAATGAATTAGGCGACGCCTGGCTGGAACGAATTGAAACCATTCGTAAAACCGGTCGGCAATCCTTTCAAGGTGATGCGGATTCAAGCAAAGCCTTGCAAAGCCTGTTTAGCGAACTCGAGGACAATGAGTTATTAACTGTGGGACGTGCATTTGCCCAATTTTTAAACCTGGGGAATATTGCTGAGCAGGAGTACAACAGTAACCTCAATGCGGAATCCGCATTGGACTCACTGTTCTCCCACCTATCAAGTGAAAAGGGTCAATCGGTAGACAAAAAAAGCGTTGAAACCGCACTCAAGAAACTTGATATTGATCTAGTACTAACGGCTCACCCGACAGAGGTTACGCGGCGTACTCTCATTCACAAACACAGTCAACTTGCCGCTTGCCTTCAGGATCTCCATACCGATACGCTTGACGATACGGGAAGAGAACGTTTACAAAACCGCATCGCCGACCTCATTAGCCAGGCTTGGCACACGGAAGAGATCCGTTCTGAGCGCCCTACTCCTGTTGATGAAGCGAGGTGGGGATTTTCCGTTATTGAAAATTCACTCTGGGAGGCGGTTCCCGATTTCTTGCGAGATTTCGACAGCAAATTGCAACAACATCTGGATATTAACCTGCCTATAGATGCTGCGCCCGTCCATTTCAGTTCATGGATGGGTGGCGACAGAGATGGAAACCCGTTTGTTACGGCAAAGGTTACACAGACAGTCCTCCTCAGCGCCCGGCGACGTGCAGCCAAACTATTTGCTCGTGACTTGGACCAGCTGCAGGTTGAGTTATCCATGCGAGATTGTAGCCAGGCATTACGCCAGGTTGTGGGAGAGACAAACGAGCCTTATCGCGCCTTGTTGCGCCCACTGTTTAAACGCATGGAACAAACTCGCGACGGCATAACCGATTATTTAAACGGCAAACCGGTTAATCAGGCCGATTGGGTAGCATCTAATTCTGAATTGCTTGAACCGCTTAACTTATGCTATTCATCGTTGATCGAATGCGGTATGCCAATTACAGCTAAAGGCTTGTTGTTAGATACCATCCGCAGGGTGCATTGTTTTGGCATTCACCTGCTTCGCCTGGACGTCAGACAAGACTCTCAACGCCACACCGATGTATTCAGTGAGCTCACTCGCTATCTAGGCCTAGGCGACTATTCCCAGTGGAGTGAAGATGATAAACAAGCATTTTTACTCAGAGAGCTCAGCTCGAAGCGCCCCCTTTTCCCAAGCCAATGGAATGCCAGTGAAGATGTTCAGGAGGTGCTTGATACCTGTAGAGTTATCGCACAAAACAGCAAGGATGGCTTTGGTATTTACATTATCTCAATGGCAAGCCAGGCATCCGACGTATTGGCAGTACAATTATTACTTAATGAGATGGGCGTGGACTGGCCTATGCCTGTTGCGCCCCTGTTTGAAACACTTGATGACCTAAACAACTCACCCGTTGTCATGGATAAGTTGCTCAGCATAGACTGGTATCGGGGCTACATTAATGGTCGTCAATATATCATGATTGGGTACAGTGATTCGGCAAAAGATGCGGGGGCTTTGGCTGCAGGTTGGGCCCAATATGAATCTCAGGAAGCGCTGGTTACACTGTCTGAAAAGTTTGGTATCGAATTAACGCTTTTCCATGGCCGTGGTGGTACCATAGGTCGCGGTGGCTTACCTGCACACGCAGCGATTCATTCACAACCTCCAGGCTCTCTTGACGGTGGCTTTCGAGTTACCGAGCAGGGCGAAACCATACGCTATAAATTTGGTATGCCAAGGCTGGCCAAGCGCAGCCTGAGCATCTATGCCAGTGCAATTATTGAAGCCATGCTCTTTCCACCTCCGGTGCCAAAAGACACTTGGCGCACTGCCATAACTGAAATGGCGGCCAATGGTCGTGATAATTATCGGGCAATAGTCAGAGGCCATGAAGACTTTGTACCTTATTTCAGGGTCGCAACACCGGAGCAGGAATTAGGCAAGTTACCTTTGGGTAGCCGCCCGGCAAAACGTAAGCCTACGGGTGGAATAGAAAGTCTTCGGGCAATCCCGTGGATTTTTGCCTGGGCGCAGACGCGCTTGGTATTACCGGCCTGGCTGGGTGTAATGAAAGCCATTCAAACAAAGCAGAAGGACGACAATGAAGTAGTGGCTGATATGATCGCCAACTGGCCGTTCTTTAGTTCTCGTCTCTCCATGCTCGACATGGTCTTTCACAAAGCTGACGCACGGATAAGCGAAGCTTATGACCACAATTTAGTCCCCGAGTCGCTACAACATTTTGGACAGCAACTTCGCGATGAACTGACATTCAGCGTTCAGGCATTGCTGGACATTACAGGCCAGGAAAGCATTATGCAGAGTGACCCACAAGGTAGTGAGTCAATGAATATTCGCGCTTCTTATTTGCAGCCGCTGCATTACCTGCAAATAGAGTTGCTCAAACGCATCCGAGAACAAGATGACGATGCTTACAACAGCGAATTGGAGCGTGCCATGATGGTAACCATAACAGGTATCGCTATTGGTATGCGTAATACCGGCTAAATGACAATCACGGCTTAAAAAAGGTCAGATTCAACGCTGACCTTTTTTACTCTTAAAGTCGTGCAAACACCTTTTCTGGTCGGGGTAGGTAATAATTCTCGTAGTTCAATGAAAACATCACGTAGTCTGCCCGGCCAATAATCTCATGCCTTGGCACAAAACCAATTACCCGGGAATCAGCACTATTGTCTCTGTTGTCACCGAGGGCAAGATAGTGGTCTTCGGGCACAATAACAGGCGCAAAGCTTTGCAATACAGACGTTTCCTTACTCACTCTTACTGAATGCGTAACGCCCAGTAAGTCTTCGGCAAACTCCTGATAGCCAACTCGCTCCCCCTCAAACACGTAATCAAGTGCTTTTCCATTGATAATCAGAATGTTGTTGTGCATCGACACCTGATCACCGGGTACGCCAATTACGCGTTTAACTAAACGCTTTTCCGCTTTTTCTGATTCAAAAACAATAATATCGCCCCGCGCAGGTTCACTGTGAGGGTTTAAGTTGATTTCGGTAAAAGGCACTTTTACATCATAAGCCAACTTATCAACCCAAATACGATCACCCTCTAATATGGTCGGTTTCATTGAACCTGTGGGTACATCATTCCAATCTGCGATGGCGCTTCTGAAGAAAACCATCAGCACAATAAAAACGATAAACCCCTTATTTTCTTTCCAAATGCGCCTTAGCCATGGTGATTGCTGTTGTTTCATGAACTTATTCTCTGTTTTCCCTTTCTGTACCATAGAGCCTGTGTATTGGCATTTAGTTCATTTAAAGCGGGCATAAAAAAAGCACCTTTCGGTGCTTTTTATCAAAAGATATTCGATTAACCGGCTACAAAGTCAACACCAAGTTTAATGTCCCCGCGCAAGCCTTCTAGCATATCTTCTTTCGCTTTTTGCTCAAAGGCGCTTAATTCGCCATAGGAAAGAATCTCTTCTACGCCGTTTTTACCCAAACGTACTGGATGAGAGAAAAACGCGGCGTCGTCTCTGTCATCGGTTTGCACATAAGTGTACTCAACCACATTATCACCGTTCATTGCGGCTACCAGTGACAAACAGAAACGTGCTGCTGCCTGGCCCATCGAAAGCGTAGCCGAACCACCACCAGCTTTCGCTTCAACCACTTCTGTACCCGCATTTTGAATACGCGTTGTAAGACTTGCCACTTCATCATCAGAGAAGCTAACACCTTCAACCTGAGACAATAGCGGTAGAATGGTCGTGCCTGAGTGACCACCTATAACAGGTACATGCACCGATGCCACATCTAAGCCTTTTAGATCTGCGACAAACGTCTCAGCACGGATTACGTCAAGCGTTGTCACACCAAACAATTTGTTTTTGTCATATACGCCTTTTGCTTTCAAGGTTTCAGCCGCGATAGCAACCGTTGTATTAACAGGGTTAGTGATGATACCAATGCACGCTTTGGGGCAGTGATCAGCAATCCCTTCTACCAACGCCTTAACGATGCCCGCGTTGATATTAAAAAGATCTGAGCGATCCATACCCGGTTTACGAGGCACACCTGCTGGGATCAACACAATGTCACAGCCCGTAAGAGCCTCTGCCAGATCATCTTTACCATGACCTGTTACCGTGACGCCTGTTGGAATGTGGCTCAAATCCACAGCTACACCAGGTACTACTGGAGCAACATCATACAGCGCCAAAGAAGAACCCGCAGGCAACTGGGTTTTAAGTAATAAAGACAAGGCTTGACCAATACCACCGGCAGCGCCCAAAACGGCTACTTTCATTATCTATCTCCTAGGGATTTTGCTTATCTGGATGAGGCCGACACGTTACTGCAACCTCGGCAAAAACTCAACAAAATGTTCGTATTTATGCAATTTAATGAATTATTATGCATTTTTATTGCACGTTCTTTAAACTTGCGCCACAATATCACAACTTTTTTACACTTATTGTGACTACGACCAATGGCGAATATAAAACAAGAACAACTGATCAAAGCCTTTAAAGAAATCCTAAAAGCGGAAAACGCTGGCTCTCAAGGCGAGATCGTCACCCTACTAAAATCTCAAGGTCATAACAATATTAGCCAGTCTAAAATTTCGCGCATGCTGAGTAAATTCGGTGCAGTACGCACTCGTAATGCACGCGGCGAGATGGTGTACTGCTTGCCACCTGAACTCGGTATGCCTACCGCTAAGAGCCCACTCAAGCAGCTAGTGCTGGACATTGTGCATAACAACGTGATGCTAATCATACGCACCAGCCCAGGTGCGGCTCAGCTTATCGCCAGATTGTTGGATTCGTTGAGTCAAAAAGACGGTGTATTAGGTACCATTGCCGGAGACGATACTATTTTTATTGCACCAGCTGACACCAATAAAATTGATGAGCTTAAGCAACGCGTTGAAGATTTGTTTGAAAATGTTTAATGCTAACTGCCCAATAAAAAGGGCCGCTATATGCGGCCCTTTTTCATTCTAAACACGTTTAGAATTTATACTGAACACCAAAACGAATTTCGTATGCTGACGCATTTCGCTTAGTGAAAGGTGAATCATCGATTTCGCTGAACTGATAGTTACCGTCCTGCTCTTCCAATACACCCCAGCTGTCATTCAACAGGTTGGTAAAGTTGTCGATTACGAAGAACGCTGACGCTCTGTGATCACTCATAAAGCCTGGAAGTTCCTGCGTTACTCGAATGTCAACTTTCGCCCATGAAGGGCCCTCTTGACCATTTCGCTCTTCACCAAGAACCAGTACCAAACCATCTTCAGTTAGTTCACCAAGAGGTCCTCTGCGGTCATAGGTACCTGTGCCGCGTTCTGTCAAGCTGTACACTTCACCAGACTGGTAAACAGCAAACATGGAGAAGCGGGTGTCGTAACCTGAGAAGAACTCAGTAGTGTAGTTCAGAGTACCTGTCAGTCTGTGCTCGATGTTGTAGTTTGACGTTGAAGCAACTTCGCCCTGTGCATCGCGACGAGCGGTACGCTGGTAATTAGACACTGCTTGCGAGCTTACCAAGCCTTGAACATCTTTGGCATCACTGTAGGCATAACCCAATGTCCAGGTAATACCATTGTCGTGCTCACCTGCAAAACCTGCAGACAAAATGTATGAAGAGGCATCAGTGTCTGCATTGGTTACAACGTAAGACTCAATTCGGTTTGACTCGTACTCTGGTAATGCATTCGTGTAAACTTGATCGCCATTGCCGTTAAGTACGGGATCCAAGTCACCACGCTTAACCATAAGCGCATCTTTGCTTCTGGAGATTAAGATATCAAAGTTAGCCGTAATCTCATCAGTTAGAGTATGTGTAGAACCAATCGATAACTTCCACTCAGAAGGCATATCAAAGTCTGGGTCAAGATAGTTTACATCAGCAAACTCACTGAACTGACCAAGGTTTGCATTAACTGCATCATACGCTGCAGAAGGAATACCCCAGCCCGCGGCGTTTGGTCTGCCATCTTCAGCACCTGAATGAGGCACATCAAACAAGCTCTGACCGTCTTCAAGGCCTGCATCACGAACCTGGAATGTTTTACCACCCGTTCTAACGAAGCTGTTAGTTAGCCAAACAGCAGGATTACCGCCTGAGTACAAGCCCAAGCCACCGCGAAGAATGATGTCGTCTGACAAGTCATAGGTTACGCTAAATCTTGGTTGTAGTAGTGAAACACCGTCTAATGTTTGTGCGTTGGTAAAACCATAATCCGCCTCAAACAACGGGTTAGCAGCAGGTGTGTCGCTAGTGTCGTATTCGTCATAGCGTAGACCAAACACCATATTCAAACCAATCATGGCTTCGAAGTCATACTGAGCGTACAAAGTATTGGTCGCGTATTCCCAAGTTCCAGCCACGTCGTTAACGTCGCCAGTCGCAGCATTCTCATAAATAAAGCTTGAAGGCGTACCAGCACGGAAGTCATCGATGCTGTTGAATACAATTTCAGATTCAGAATAACGACCGAACAAGTTAAATACGTCGATTTGCTCTCTCTCAAAACCTGCTGTAATGGTAGAACCATCGTCTAGGTAGTAGTTACCTTTAAGCGCAAACGTATCTACACCATATTCAACACGGTTGCTTTGCTGGAATATGTTAGGGCCCATAGTGACTGCTCTATCACCGTCGATTCTGATGCCAATATTTGCAAAATCAGTTCCGAACAGGGGCGCATTATCGTTATCGACTTCAAGACTCGTTACGCGTACTTCCGTGGAAAGGTTAGCATTCCAATCGGAATAAACTGATGCTGATATAGAGCTTAGTTCTTTTTGTGTTCTGTAGAGGTTACTCGCTAACTGAATATCATAAAAAGAGCTATCTCTGGTGTCGAAATCTTCACTGTTAATGTAAGTGAGTGATGCACGATGGTCAGCATTGATGTTCCAGTCTAGCTTCACAAGATACTTTTCATCGCCTTTTGCCAAGTCTGAAGGAACCGTACCTGGGTCATATTGGTAGAGGTTTTTAGCAATAGATATAATTTCGTCAATGTTGGCTTGCGTAACCACTTCAGACTCGTTACCGGCACCTGAACCAATGGGGCCACCTTCATAAAGGTCTGCACCTTCAAGTTTTTCATAAGAAGCGAAGAAAAATAGTTTGTCTTTAATTAGCGGACCGCCAAACGTCAGACCATACCTTTCTTCTTCGTAATCAGGCCAGTCAAAGCTGTTTCCGTCAACTTTGTCGCCACGAAGGTTATTGTCAGTGTAATCATAGAAGAATGAACCACTAAACTCGTTTGAACCGGATTTGATCACTGAGTTGATAGTACAGGCCGAGAAACCACCGTAAACCACATCAAACGGTGCTAGTTCAACAGAAACCTGCTCTAGAGAGTCGAATGAGAACGGGAATCGGTTTGTAGGCAAACCTGTGTCACTCAAACCAAAGATGTCATCCATGCGCACACCATCAACAGTAAAACTATTGAAACGGCGGTTTTTACCCGCACACTGAATGGTATCGCCATCGTCGTTTCCTTCAGAAACGTAGATACGTGGATCAATACGAACAATATCGGTAATCGCGCGGTTAATCGCTGGCGCATTTTCAATCTGCTCTTGACCAAAGTTAGCTGCTGGGCCACGAACATTATTGAATGCAAGCAGGCTAGAGGCAGAAGCTGACACTACGATAGTCTCCATCGCTTCAGCGGAATCCAGCTGAACATCAAAGATGAAAGGCTTACCTAGCGCCAAAGAAATACCGTCATAGCTTGAGTCTTTGAATTGCTCAGAATCAACGGTGATAGTGTAAGGACCGCCTACGCGTAGGCCGCTTACGTTAAATGTTCCACCTTCACCAGCTTGAACTGTTTTAACAGAACCAGAAGGAACATGCGTAATAACAATGGTCGCACCTGTGTCAGGGTTACCATTTGGCCCGACAATTGTGCCCCTTATTGATGAAGAGGTCTCTTGAGCCATGGCAGACGTTGCTAAGCCTGCTGAGACTGCTACCGCAATAGCAACCCGGCTGAGTGATGTTTTCAAGTTCATGTGTGTTTCCCTATTTGCATTTGCTCTGGCGAAAAGTACGCCAAAAATTTGTGGATATTTAAACTGCAAACTGTGTCATCTATATGACGAATACTTATTAATTTTGTTTGCCCAAAACAGCTGTCTCACAACAAGACTTTGCTTTTTGTTGTGACAGGCATTTTTTCTGTCAAAGATTACAGTTTTATTACAAAGGATGTGCGGATTTTAGTCAATATGCGAAAAAAAACACTATAACTGTTCATTATTTAATCATATGGCACAATTTGAATACCTTTCCTTTTACCTTTGATTTTACTGTTTGCGGGTATCTAACGTTGTTGCATGAATGTAAATAAATAAGCATGCTTAGAAGAATATTCAGACTGATTTATTCCAACCTCAATAAAAATGCAACAATTGGCAGGTAAAAATAAGATTACTTATTGCAATAAATAAGGCTAACTGCTCAAATACGGCCACTGTTTTTGGACTTCTTATGAGTATAAAAGGGTTTATTGTGCCAACAAGAAGTGTCTTTACCGGGATAATTCTCGTACTGTGTTCCTTATCATTTGGACTCGATTTTTTTTCAAAAAAAAATGATTTTTCAGCTATCCCGCCACAAATAGCACAAAAATTAACCTGCTCGGTTGCTCAGTCTAGCAATCCTGAGATTTTCAGTGTGTATGTAACAGATGGAAAAATGGGAGAAATCATTTCAGACTTGTTGTGTCAAAACCCAATTTTACAGCGTCAATTTGGCCATATTGAGGTGATACTGGGGCAAAGTGATTATGACACCTTTCGCTCCATCAACTATGGCATTGCCGATTTGGCATTAGTTAAGAGTAATGTCATTGACGCATTTCAGGCCTCTACAACCCAAAACCTTCAACCCATCGCAACCTACCCAGACTACAATGCTTATTTCATTGCTATGAGAGAAAAGCCGCTACTTACAAAAGAGTACTTGCTCGACAAGCGTATCGGTTTACTAGACTACCCTACAAGCCGTTCAGGTCACATCGCGCCCAAATCCCTGTTCCAGACCATTGGGCTAAATGAAAACGCCGTAGAAATTAAGTATTACAATTCGCACTCTGAATTGCGTAGCATGCTCTTGTCAGGCGAAGTTGATATTATTGCATCTTATTGGTCATCCTCAGATGAGGCACGCTTTTCAGCGTCGTACATCACTCAGATAGACGAGCCTGTGCGCGGTCTACAATGGTACTTAAGAAGTGCAAAAAATAACCCTGACTTAACCTGTGCATTGCAAACACTGATCAAACAAGCCGGTCAGCAACACGATTCAACCTATTACAAACAGGCATCTTTAGCAGGAGGTTGTGTCAATGAGTAACCTCAGCCGCGCTTTTTTAAGGCAGAAGCTTGCGATTGCTCTGATCGTTTTCTTATCTGTTCAGGGTGCTGCTTTCGTCGGCACATTGGTAGCGTCTTATATTTCGCAACAAGACGCGTTGTCTGAAGTTTTACAGCGTATTAGCCTGGACACATCGAGACTTGACCTTGGTAACGATGAGTTAAACTCAGTACCCAACAGGCCAGACATTGCACACTACATCGATAGCCTTAATACCTATTTGATCGACAAAAGTATGCCGCTTCAGCTGGTTAGTATTAACGGTATAAAAGGTGACAAAGATCCATTTACTTTTTCTAATACCGTGTCTTCTGAATTGTTGTCCAATGAACAAAAAGTCACGTTAGCGCTCAGTAAGCCCCCGCTTTATAGTGGCCTTAGCGTGAGTTATCTTGCCCTGTTCTCGGTACTCTGCTGGTTGCTGCTGCCCACACGTAAGCAGCGTCTCAAAGGTGCACAGGCACATTCAGGCAATGAAAAGTCCGAGACACCTAATCAGCATAACTCTCAGAACAATCAGCCAGTAAAAAACGTTGTTATCAATTTAAAGACCAAAACACTCTCGCTGGAAGGTGAAGAAGAAAGCATCGTTTTACAAAACAAACCGCTTTGTTTTTATATCGCACTGTTAAAATATTGCGCAAAGCACCCCAATAGTCATTTAAACCATCAGCAAGCCATTCCGGAAGAGCTTCTCAAACTTGCAAATGACGCCTTCGCCAAACTGATTGAACTCGGCCATACCAAACGCAAAAGACCTGATTTCTCTGCGAATTTAGATAAAACGCTCAGTGAAATAAGAGCTGTATTAGACGAGTTGTTTATTGCTCTTCCCCAACAGAAGCAAAAGTATTACCCACCTCGCGCACAAGGCGAAGGTTCGAGATCAAAACAACACTCCTATGCCCTAACCCAGCTTAATAAAGGTGATGTAACCTTCATTGAAAATTGATTCGGTGCCTGCAACAGGCTATGGTTGCACCTAAAACACGCACAATAATTAGAATCTATGTCAGCACCGCTTATAATTGCGATTTCTGGGGCCTCCGGTTCCGGTAAATCTCTGTTCACAGAGAACCTGTTTAATGCTTTTTCGGAGAAAGGCAGACCGGTTCAAATACTGAGAGAAGATCACTACTACCGGGCACAGGATCACCTTGCCATGGAAGATAGAGAAAAGACCAATTACGATCACCCCAACGCCTTTGAGCATGAACTGCTCAAGTCACATTTACAGAACCTGCGCGATGGCAAGTCAATCGAATACCCCCATTATTGTTTTAAAACACATACTCGATTAGCTAAAACAGAAACGCTTCAACCAGCACCGGTTATCATCCTTGAAGGCATCATGTTGTTAGCAAGGCCTGAGTTATTACCGCTGTATAATGTGAAGATATTCATCGACACACCGCTGGACATATGTCTAATGCGAAGAATGATTCGGGACGTTAAGGAACGTGGCAGAAGCCTTGAATCAGTAGCTCGTCAGTACGAAGCAACTGTTAAGCCTATGTATCATCAGTTTATTGAACCCAGTCGCTTTACCGCTGATGTCAACGTGACACAAGGCGGGATGAATCAAATAGCACTTGATGTTATCAAGTCTCACATTAGCCAGACCTTACTGTAGGGAAACAAAATATGGGTATTATTGGAGTTATTCTTCTTCTGGCGTTGGCGTTTGCCCTCAGTTTGAACAGAAGCGCAATCAACTGGCGAACAGTAGGTGGCGCATTTGCGATTCAAGCCTCGATTGGCGCATTCATTTTATATTTCGAGCCAGGTATTCAAATGTTGTTGGCGATATCGGATTTTGTCGCCCAAATAATCGCTTTTAGTCAAAGTGGCATTGATTTCTTGTTTGGCCCCGTAGGCAATATGTCTCTGGGCTTTGTTTTTGCATTCAATGTGTTACCTGTCATCATTTTCTTTTCGGCACTGATCGCCGTGCTGTACCACCTAAAGATTATGAGCTGGGTAATTAAGATCATTGGGGGTGTACTGCAGAAAGCGCTGCGTACCAGCCAACCTGAATCTATGTCTGCGGCAGCAAATATTTTTGTCGGACAAACTGAAGCGCCTTTGGTAGTAAAACCTTTCATTCCACATATGACCCGCTCAGAATTGTTTGCTGTTATGGTCGGCGGTTTGGCATCCATCGCAGGTTCAGTAATGGCCGGGTACGCGGGGCTCGGCGTGGAGCTCAAGTATTTACTTGCGGCCAGCTTTATGGCGGCACCAGGGGGCTTGCTCATGGCAAAAATTATGCTACCTGAAACCGAGCAACCTAAAAATGATTTGAGCGAAATTAATACTGAAGACGCCAGCTACGCGAATGTATTTGATGCGGCGGCAAGCGGCGCTGCATCTGGTTTGCAGTTGGCACTAAATGTTGGCGCTATGCTATTAGCATTCGTTGCACTTATCGCCATGTTAAATGGGGGGATAGGCTGGTTAGGTTCGCTCTTTGGTTACGAAGACGTTACCTTTCAGTTGATCTTGGGGTACCTGCTACAACCTTTAGCATGGGCTATTGGGGTGCCTTGGCAAGAAGCCCAATTGGCTGGAAGTTTTATTGGCCAAAAAGTAGTAGTGAATGAATTTGTTGCCTATATCGACTTCGTGAAATACAAAGAGGACTTATCAGCAGGTACTCAGGCTATCGTTACCTTTGCCCTATGTGGGTTTGCCAACTTTTCTTCTATTGCTATTTTAATGGGAGGCATTGGTGCGCTGGCGCCCACAAGACGAAAAGAAATTGCCACTTTGGGTTTGAGGGCTGTTATTGCCGCTACCTTTGCAAACTTAATGAGTGCATCATTGGCAGGCATATATTTGTCTATCGCCTAAGCTGGTACACTAGGCTGTGAAATTAGTTTTGAGATAATAATATGAAATTAGAAGCCGTTGACTATCGCGCACCCGATGCGCAACAACAGTTTACTCGTTCACTGAGAGAAACCGGATTTGGGGTCCTCAAAAATCACCCTATTGATCAGGATAAGGTCGCAAACATCTATCAACTCGCCAGTACTTTTTTTGCTGACCAAAGCAAGCATGACTTCGCTTTTAATGTTGATACACAAGACGGGTACTTTCCCCAGTCTGTATCGGAAGTTGCAAAAGGCCACAAGGTCAAAGATATCAAGGAATATTTCCACTTTTATCCTTGGGGTCAGTGCCCTGAAGCGCTCAGAGGTCCGTTGCAGGAATACTATGACAATGCCAATGCATTGGCTCAGGAACTGCTTGGCTGGGTTCAAAACAATGCACCTGCAGACGTTCAGTCGGCGTTTAGTATGCCTTTATCTTCTATGATAGAGAACAGCGACAAAACACTGTTACGTGTGTTGCATTACCCCCCTATGCAAGGTGATGAAGCACCTGATGCAATCAGAGCCGCTGCCCATGAAGATATTAATTTGCTGACAATTCTTCCAGCAGCCAATGAGCCTGGCTTACAGGTAAAAACAAAAGAGGGTTCTTGGTTAGATGTGCCTTGTGACTTCGGTAATTTGATCGTCAACATTGGTGACATGTTGCAGGAAGCATCTGGTCATTATTACCCTTCGACCACACACAGAGTCATAAACCCCGAGGGAACCGACACCCAAAAAGCCCGGATATCTTTGCCATTATTCTTGCATCCTCGTCCAGATGTGGTGCTGTCCGAAAGGTATACCGCGGACAGCTATCTTACCGAGCGACTAAAAGAGCTTGGCGTTATCTAACGCCGCTCTGCAACGCTGAGAGTTTGCCACGATAGCGCGTTTTGTCTTCTTCTAATGTAGCATGGCGCGCAGCGCGCTCCAGGAATTTCACCGCCTGAGTGATATCACCCAGTTCGTAATAAGCACTTCCCATACCATAGTGAAATTCATGGCGTGCGTTATCTAGTCGAATCGCTTTGCGATAAAGCGACAGTGCTCGCTCATAGTCTCCACTTCCCCGGGCCTCTTCAGCAAGAATGAAATGATAAAAGGGGTTATCACGTCTAGCGATGGCGACCCGAGCATCGAGCTTTTCAGCCTTTTTTAGCTGTCCCATGGCGCGATATAAAATCGCTAAATTTTCATATACTGTATAGCTTTGTGGCCGTAAGTCAGCAGCGTAGTGGTAAGCTTTTTCAGCGAGATCGTATTCACCCTTCATGCGATAAAGCACGCCTAAGTTTATCCAGATGTCATCTAACATAGGCGCATATTCAGCCGCCGCATTTAAATAGTGATAAGCGAGCACAAAGTCGCTGGCAATCAGCGCGTCAGCTGCACGATTGTTATAAAACAATGCGAGTATTTGCTGCTTGCTCATCTTGTGAGTGCGGAACAGATTTCGCATTTCTTGTGGGTCAAAATCAATAATAACGGCCCTTTGTTTAACATTAGAACCCAAGGTGGACTCACCGGTTTTCAATTCAAGGTTAACATGGCCATTTAACAGGCTAACACCCTGCCGCCGAGTCCAATATTCGGGTACGTCAACCGTATAGAACTGTGTTTGCAAACCGGCATAATTTGCCATGCTGTATGTCATGATTGTCATTGAAAGGCAATTTGCCACACCAGTATTAAAGGTCTCACTGGCTGTCGCTGTCGCCTCGTTGCTGTATTTCAATCCTAGATAGGCGCGGTTAAAAACTGCTCTGGAAAGCAGCTTTATTTTATCTTCATTACTTCTTCCAACACCCACAGCCTCATCAACAAATTCTTTTGCGTCTTTATTTAGCGCAAATACCTGCTCCATGGACTCAATGTTGCGGGACTGATAGTCGGGAAAAAGCGCGTCGTTGAACAGGGCTTCTCGGTCAGCGGCTTGATAAGCTTGTGGTGTTGCCGTGCACCCAGCCACAGCTATTAAAGTAATGAGTACAAGTAATCGCGTCATGTTGTCACCTCACTTTTACATGCTCGCTGTAATAAGTATAGCTGACAATATGACTATCGCCCCTGAGCGTAACAGCTAGTTACAATCAAGGTTACAAATGTTTAATCAACTAAAATTTAGCACTATGAGTAAAAACTGGTAGGCAATCGTGCCTTCGTTCTCAAAGGAGCAAATAATGTTTCGCAAAGTATCTCTATTCGCTATAGGTTTGTCTTTCGCAATCTCAACGGTCGCCCTTGCCGGAAATTACAAGGCTAAAAAAGATATTGTTGACACTGCCGCCAGTGTCTCTGATTTTTCGACATTAGTTACTGCAGTTCAGGCAGCTGGACTTGTTGACACGCTTAAAAGCGATGGTCCCTTCACTGTATTCGCACCCACTAATGAAGCCTTTGCGGCGCTGCCTGACGGCACGTTAGAGTCGTTATTAAAACCAGAAAACAAAGAAAAGCTGGTGAGCATTCTGACCTATCATGTAGTCGCAGGTGAGGTAAAAGCAGCGGATGTAGTCAGTCTTTCACAAGCTGAGACTGTGCAAGGTGACACCATTGATATAAAAACAAAATACGGCAAAGTGATGATAGACGGTGCCACCGTTACACAAACCGACATTGCAACGAGTAATGGCGTGATTCATATCATCGATAAAGTTATTTTACCTAATAGCTAAACACGTCCTAAGCATGCTGACAGGTCGGGCAAAGATAGAGTCGCCGCCCGGCCATGTCCGTTTTTTCCACGGGTGTTTTACAATTTATACAGGGTCGCTGAGCCTGGCCAAAAACCGCAAAACGGTAATACTCAAATTCATCTCTGCTAGCCTGTAGCGAGCGTTTAATGTCTTCAGAGACACAAATCCCGTTGGTTTCATAACTTCTTCGGGTAATGCTCAGCAGCGCATTGGCAAGCGCATGCCTTTTGTCGTCTGAGAGTTCTCCGAGTTTTTTAAACGGATGTATACCAACTGAAAATAAGACTTCGCTGCGCAAGTAATTGCCTGTACCTGCCAAAAATGACTGGTCGAGCAACAAATTTGCCAAGCGTCTTTTGGAAAACCGACTTTCCTTCAGCCTAGTCAGTACGGTCTCTATGGTCGTATCGTCATCCAATAGGTCCGGGCCCAATTTTGCCAAAAATGAATGTGAACCAAGTTCACTGGAATGCAGCACGTCAATGTCTGAAGCACTGTATAACCTCGCCTCTCCTTTGTCGGTTTCAATTTTAATTCTCAGTTGTCGGTTAGATTCAAAAGTTTGCCCTCGTTCTACACATACCCACTTTCCATACAACTGATTATGACTGTAAATAACATAACCTGAACTAAAACCAATAAGTAAAGCTTTGGCTTTAGGTTTGACGTAATCAATGTTGTACCCCTTCAGATGTTTGATATGGGTGTTGAGTCTAGCTAGACCAAAAGCAATGTTATTGCACCCCTGACCAACCAAGACTCGGGCTATTTCATCGGCAGCATGTTTAATTTCTGGGCCTTCTGGCATACCCTGATCACCTTCGAAAAACCGTTATGCCGACAAAGGAAGGCTGATTGAACAACACAATCCAGGAGAGCCTTCACTATGTGGGTTTTCCTTAAACAACAAGCTGCCCTTGTGCAATTTGACGACTGCGTTGACCATCGCCAAGCCCAGTCCATAACCCGCAGTATTTCTGCTGTCGTCAGCACGAAAAAAGCGTCGGGTGACTTTTTCTGTAAGCGCTTGAGGGATGCCAGGACCACTGTCACACACATGCACAATGGCCTCTCGATTGTGGCAGCTGAGTACTAACGTAATGGTGCCATTTTCAGGGGTGAATTTGATGGCATTGTCGAGCACATTGGCCAGAGCCTGGAATAATAGGTCCCGGTCGCCCTCAACCATTGCTGGATTAATCTGGTGTTGAACATTGATCGCTTTATCCTCAGCAACGGGGCCATATAACTCAATCACATCCTCTAAAATGGTGTTGAGCGAATACACTGCAAATGCCTGTCTTTTTTTGTTCGATTCAACGTCAGCAATTCGCAGCAGGCCTTTAAACATAGCCATGATACCGTCGACTTCTTTTAACAATCGGGACCGATGCTCATGGTCACTAACATGCTCTATGTCTGCCCGCAGTCGAGTAAGTGGGGTGCGAAGATCATGTGCAATATTATCTGTAACTGACTTAATGCTTTGCACCATTTGGTCAAGCTCGTCTAATGTCCGGTTGAGCGCACTGGACAATTGGCTTAAATCATCCCAGCTGCTATCAATGGGCAAGCGCTCATGCAATGCCCCCTCTTGTACAATTCTGTCAGTGGTATCGGCAATTCTGTTGATTCTGTCAACCACATAGTAACCCACCCACAAGCTCAGGCCGCTAATGAGTATCATGGTGCCAATCATAAGCCAGCCAAAAGTTCTGGCAACCCATTGCGCCACGTTTAAATCGTGAACATCTCGCGCCACAATAAGTTGACTGCCGTCTGACAACGTGACCTGTTTCAACATGAGTACAGCGTCTATACCTGACATCAGGGAATCGTCAAAATGGTCCGGGTCATATTGCACAGGCTCGCGTTCAGCCTCACGCCCCAATTGTGGCCAGTACAAAAAATCAGAACGCGGGGTCAAGCTGCCATCCTGCTTAAAGGCATAAAAGAAATTACGTTTTAATGGGTCTACTTTTGCATCAAGTGCTGCATTAAACGCTTCGACACCATGCAACTCATAAAGTCGAGATAGTCCATCCAGTTCTGCCTCTATGGCAACTTGAGACTCCTTAAGAAACACCTGATTGGTGGCAAGATGTAAGAAGTAGGCCACAAACAAAACGCCTAGCGTTAAAAGAAACGTGAAGAGTGCGCCAACCTGAAAGCTCGAACTTCTTGAAAAATGGCCGATTGCCTTCATGATGTCTGGCTTGCTACAAGATACCCAGCGCCTCTCACTGTTTTGATAATAGGCGTTGGAAAGCCTTTATCAATTTTCTGTCGTAAACGGCTAATGTGCACATCAATAATGTTGGTTTGAGGGTCAAAGTTGTAATCCCATACTTTCTCCAGCAGCATAGTTCTTGTCACAATTTGTCCCTGATTGCGTAAAAGAAACTCCAGCAGTTTGAACTCACGAGTTTGCAATGGTATTTCTTTTTCTCCCCGCTTCACTCTACGTGTAATGAGATTGAGCGACAAATCACTTACATTGATAGTGGTTGGCTCATTGCCGTTTGCCAGACTTCGGCTATGCATGACGTCTAACCGAGCAAGCAACTCTTCAAAAGCAAACGGTTTGGCCAGGTAATCATCCGCACCAGCGCGCAATCCATTTACTTTATCTTCAACTTTATCGAGCGCGCTCAAAAATAAGGTGGGAGTGTCGATGCCTTCATCTCTTAGCGCTTGTAACAACGACACGCCATCAATAGAGGGCAACATTCTGTCAAGAATCAAAATATCGTAAGAACCTGACTGAGCGAGTCCAAGCCCTTCTCTTCCGTCATGCGCCACGTCCACGGTATGCCCAACTTCAGCTAGGCCGTTATGAATAAACGCAGATACCTCTTCATCATCTTCAACAATTAGAATGTGCATGCCTATGGTCCCTCTTTGTAAAGTATGTGATACGCGCACATTTTCCAAAGAGATCGACATCATTGACACAAATATCTATCGATCAGAATCCTCCCGTGTTCTACAACTTGCTTGTTTGCAATATTTGTCTAGTAGCGCGTTTATGAACCCATCTTGGTCGAGTTGCGTCATTGCCTGTTCTATCATGCGCTGATAAGCCAATCCCTTACCCCTACGAGAAAAGGCCCTGTGCAAGCGCGCTTCTTGTTGATGCTTAAATGACGCTATCTCGACCGAAGTTTGATATTCCTCGGGTAACCAAGTTGGCGGCGTTTCAAGTAGCGCCAGTACATCCAGTCTTTGCTTGCGAAGTAAATCCAGTCCATCTCGCACATCAGCCACCAGGTATTTATTTATCGCAGTATCTTCGTCAAATGCAGGAAAATGATTGTCACCGCGTATCACGCCAACAAGGTAATTGGGGTTTCGTAAATCTGTATAGTCTTTCAGCGTTACAGAGCCTGCTTTACTAACGTAAAAATAGACAGTGCGATACGCATTAATGCTGGCGTAGTTATTGGAAGAAAAACGCAAATAGGCTTCTCTCTCTTTGTTTTTTACTATCGCCGCAGCCATGTCAACCTGACCTGTTTTCAGCCACTGAACACATTTTGCCCAAGGACAAATTTTGTACTCGAATTGAATCCCTGTGATTTCTGAGATCGCGTTATCTATATCAACTTCAAAGCCAGATACTTCCGATTTTTTATCACTGAACGTGATTGTATAGTAGGGTGGGAAATCAGAGACGGCGACGGTCAATTTAGCGTCTATGCGATTTTCATTGGCAATAGCCCCTGCCGACAATATCGCTATCAGTAAAAGAAAAACAAATGCCCGCAAGGCAACACCTATTATGCTTATAAAGCCCATACATAAGTTAATATATAAGTAATTGATCATATATACGACAATAGTTTAAACAAATGTACAGCAACTACGGCAAACAGATTGCGCAGTGGGTTAAAGCAGATACAAACCGTTTACGGGCACTGAATATTGCAGCAGAGTTAAATTTGCCTGATTGGTGTCTTGCCGCTGGCTTTGTGCGAAATCTGGTGTGGGACAACATTTTTTGCACTTCAAAGCCCAGCCCTCTCAATGATTTAGATCTGATCTATTTCGACAAATCGAATGTGTCTGCTCATCGAGATAAGACCTTGGAGCAACAACTTAGAAGAAAGGCAGCGCTTCCTTGGTCAGTCAAAAATCAAGCACGAATGCATTTGCGTAATGGCGACAAGGCCTATTCATCCACGGTGGATGCTATGCGCTATTGGATAGAAAAAGAGACAGCCGTGGGTGTCAGACTGAATGAAGACAGTAATATAGAAGTTGTTACTGCATTTGATTTACAGCTACTTTTTGCCGGCACTGTCACCCTGAATGACGTGAAAGCACAGCCTGACGTATTTGCCGATAGAATAGCAACTAAGAATTGGCTTACATTATGGCCAAAATTAAAAATCGTATCATCCGAAGAGTCATGAAAATAAAATGATTTCGGCAAGACCGAGCGGGCTTGCATTAGGGCGCTCTGTGATCACGGCGTGATTGACACGCTTATCTGAGTGGACGAAATAACGGGTAATAAATATACTTTATTTACAGCCCCCCGATGATCTCCCCATAGTGTTTTATGGGAGCAAAATTATGCGGAGTTGAATGTTTCACTGAACATAACATAAAGAGCGCTGCGCGATGAATCGTCGACAATTTATAACAGGCTTGGTTGCTGGCACATCAGTACTAAGTGTTTCGGGGCTTACATGGCTAAATATCCGCAATCAGTCAACGCCTTTAACCATAGATGGCGTATTGTCACAACTGGATACACTCAACTTTAGCACTTCGATTAATTCAGGCAGTTGGCCATTGGCCAAGGTGCTTCACCACTGTGCGCAAAGTGTGGAGTTGTCAATGACTGGCTACCCGTCTCATCAATCAGACTGGTTCAAACAAACGATAGGCGCCACTGCCTTCGCTGTTTTTTCTGCCAAGCAACGCATGTACCATTCTTTGGACGCCCCTATCCCCGGTGCGCCTCTAGTTCCTGAGGATGGCAACCTCACACAGGCATTGCAGCGATTGGCTCAGGCGCTTCACGCGTTTAAACGTTTCGACGGTCAGCTCAAGCCACACTTTGCCTATGGCAAATTAAGTAAACTGGACTATGAACGCGCGCATTCAATGCATTTCAACAACCACATGGAACAATTTCGCTTTCCTACTCCTCTCGCTTAAGCCACCTGCTCTTCTTGCGGTGGAATAGCCATGGAAACACTCGTTTCACTGATATGCGACTGGAGAGCACTATAAAATGGCTGTAGCACGCAAGAAAGGTCATGTAAAACCTGCTTAACACACATTTTGTAAGGCGCGCGTAAGCCCCTGTGGTCTATAGGCTTGGCTATTTGTTCCAACTTAAAACCGACAGATTGAATACGTCGAGCCAATGACAGTTCCATAACAACATAGACTTCTGTTCGTGAAAGCAAATTAAATGTATGTGCTGCCATAATAAAAAGCACAAGGGAAATATAGTCGCTTACACTGGCCTGCGAGGAAAATAGCTGCCCTCCCTTGCGTCGATACGCTTTTTGAATTGCAAGACGAGACACTTCACTAGGCACACATGCGCGGTTAGCAATAATGCCCTTGAAAAGACGTTCAACGGGGAGTGGCTGTGATGCATATTCAGGGACAATGAGTCGTACAGTTCCCGCAACTTCTTTCGTACATTTATGACGTATAAGGCAATGGACAGAATACTGATCAAATTCGTCTGTTTCTAATTTACTGTGACGTTCAGGTTCGAAGCCAAACTCTTCACAATAAACGTTGTGTCGTGTTCTAAAGCAGGCAAGCCGCTCGGTTTCAGATGTCGCAACCAGACAATCAAACGTATCAAAAAAGTGATCGCAGGCATTCGAAGCAGTTTGATAGATATCTGGTGCTACACCAGTGGCAGTAGGTAACTGATTGCCAGAACAAGTAAACATAAAACAAAACACTCGTTAATTTGCTGTTTGTAGCTAAACAAGTGCAAGCTTTACGCCTAAAGCATAAAAATATTTTTATACTATATTTATCAGAAGCTTATTAAATATTCCAAATGATTTATGAGCAATAAAAGGGGATTTAATAGCGTCGCACTATGTAAATAATCCACGCTAGGAAAAATTTACAGTATAACCCCGTCATATCATCAGGCTTTGAATAAATTATCCATATTCTTGAATGCCTTAAATTCAAGCGCATTGCCAAATGGATCATGGAGAAAGCAGGTTGCTTGCTCCCCGGCCTGCCCCTCAAACCTGATATACGGTGCGATCACAAAGTCGACCTGAGACTGTTGTAGCGATTCGGTTAATGCTCTCCACACTTGCATAGGAAACACGATACCGAAATGCGGTACTGGCACATGCTTACTGTCTACTTCATTAGGCTTTATCGGAGTGGGCATGTTCGCAACGAGGTGCGTCACAAGCTGGTGCCCAAAAAAGTTCCAGTCTATCCACTGGCTATCGCAACGCCCCTGTGTACACCCCAACAATTCACCATAAAATTTACGAGCCAGCACAAGGTCGGTAACGGGAATCGCTAAGTGAAAAGGCGCAATATTGCTGTTGTTCATTGAAATGCCTTAAGCAGTGTTGTCTTTAGACTATTGTACGGTGCATACCGAATAAACACATCCAGTATGAAAGGGCGTTTCATTACCGCTCTTAAATTACTCAGTAAATCAAACCCTGACTTGCCGTGATAGCGTCCCATACCACTATTTCCTACACCGCCAAACGCAAGATCTGCATTCGTCATAAAAATGAGCGTGTCATTTATACACATATTGCCGGAGCTGGTTTGCGCTAGGTAGCGTTGTTGAATATCCTCATCGGATGAAAACAAGTATAATGCAAGGGGTTTTTCTCTGCTGCCTATCATGTCGATAACCTGATCATGTGAATCATACGTCAACACAGGCAGGATCGGGCCAAAGATTTCCTGTTGCATCAATGGGCTGGTTAACGGTGGGTTGAGCACCACTGTCGGCGCAAAATAAAGAGACTCAGCGTCAATTTCACCCCCGATTTCAATACTCTCAACACCTTCTAAATAATTTGATAGACGAGCCAGATGATTGCTATTAACGATACGACCATAATCCTGGCTGTTCTGCGGCTGTTTGCCGAATTGAGATGTAATAGCCTTCCTCAGTGCTGCTAAAAAGGCATCCTTCATGCTCTCGTGAACATACACATAATCAGGTGCAATACATATTTGCCCCGCATTGGTCCATTTTCCCCAGACAATACGATTTGCAGTAACCGTTAAGTCACAATGCTTGTCAACGATACACGGGCTTTTCCCACCGAGTTCAAGGGTCACAGGCGTTAAATACTGAGACGCCGCTTGCATGACGATTTTTCCTACCGTTTCCCCGCCTGTATAAAAAATATGGTCAAAACGCTGTGCTAACAGATAAGTTGATACTTCTTTTCCGCCCTCCACAACAGCTATTGCGTCTTTATCCATATACTGAGGAATGAGCTCAGCAATCAGCGCTGATGTTTTGGGTGTTAATTCAGACGGTTTGAGTAATGCGCAGTTTCCAGCAGCAATAGCCGCCACCAAGGGGGCTATGGTCAATTGAAAAGGAAAGTTCCATGCTCCCATAATAAAGATCACGCCAAGCGGTTCAGGGTAGTGGAAACTTTTACCCGGAAAAGCCATAAGTGGAGTGCCGACTTTTCTTGGCTTCATCCACGCTTTAAGATGTTTTTTAGCGTGTCGAATTTCAGATTGAAGGTAACCGACCTCAGTGACAAATGCTTCAGTATAGCTTTTGTTCAAGTCAGCTTTTAACGCTTCACAAATGGCTTTTTCGTGGTCTTCGGTAAGCTGAAAAAGTGCATCGAGTTGTGCGATGCGCCATTGATAATCATGAGCCTTAAGACTTGTTGCTGCCTTTCGCAACGTGCCGAGTGTGGCATCAATGGCGCGCTCGTTTAATTCAAACTGCATGTTGTCGGACCAGTAGTTAACATGTCGTTAACTTTACCTGATTCCGACTGCAGTGAAAAGATGCTTAAGCGTCGAAAGGGTGGCGCAGCACCATGGTTTCGTTTCTGTCAGGACCGGTTGAAATAATGTCGACAGGTACACCTGTTAGCACTTCCAAACGACTAATATAGTTACGAGCTTGTGGAGGCAATGCATTATAGTCAGTCACACCAACGGTTGATTCAGTCCAACCCGGCATTTCTTCATAAACTGGCTTCATTTCGTCATAACCGTCTGCGGCCATTGGTGGTACATCACGCACCTGACCATTTTTATCTTTGTAACCAACACAAATCTGAAGCGACTCCAGGCCGTCCAGTACGTCGAGCTTAGTCAGACAAAAACCGGTAATAGAGTTGATTTGTACTGCACGCTTCATTGCTACCGCGTCAAACCAACCTGTGCGACGTTTACGACCGGTGGTAGCACCAAATTCATGGCCTTTCACACCCAGATGCTGGCCAACTTCACACTCAAGCTCTGTTGGGAAAGGGCCAGACCCTACGCGTGTGGTATACGCTTTTACGATACCAAGTACATAGTCGAGGTTCATGGGACCAAATCCCGCCCCGGTTGCCACACCGCCTACAGTAGTATTCGATGAAGTTACATACGGGTATGTGCCGTGATCGATGTCTAGAAGTGTGCCCTGTGCACCCTCAAACATAATTGCATGACCAGCCCGATTGGCTTTATCTAACACGTCGGTCACATCGACGACCATTGCTTTTAAAATATCAGCAACGGCTAGCGCATCTTCAAGTGTTTTGTCGTAGTCAACGGCCGCTTCTTTGTAGTATTCCGTTAATGTGAAATTGTGAACATCCATCACTTCTTTCAATTTGGCTGCAAAGGAATCAGGATTGAAAAGGTCGCCTACGCGCAATCCACGGCGAGAAACCTTGTCTTCATAGGCAGGTCCGATACCACGGCCAGTGGTTCCAATTGCTTTTGCGCCACGCGCTTTTTCACGGGCAACATCAAGCGCTATGTGATAAGGCAAAATCAGAGGACAAGCCTCACTTATTTTAAGACGCTCTTTTACCGGTACTCCGCGAGACTCAAGCATTTTTACTTCAGTCATAAGCGCTTCCGGACTTAGCACAACACCGTTGCCAATGATACAGGTAACATTTTCACGCAAAATACCTGACGGAATCAGGTGAAGCACGGTTTTTTCACCGTCGATTACTAACGTGTGTCCTGCGTTGTGCCCACCCTGATAGCGAACTACATACTTAGCGCGGTCGGTAAGCAAATCGACCACCTTACCTTTACCCTCGTCACCCCATTGCGTGCCGAGTACCACTACATTTTTTGCCATAACGAATTGCAGTTTAAAAATTAGGCGTGGATTCTACAAAAAATCACTGCACAATTCACCCGAAAATCACAATTTTTAATAAAGCAAACTGTAGACCTTTCTGCGATAAGCTGACTTAGTGGGCTCTCCGTCGGGTAATGCATTGATCATATCCAGCATGGTTTTCTTTGCTTCACCAAAATTTAAATCTTTTTGCAGCACACTAAATAAGAGCGCAAGAGCTTCGTCAGCCTTGTTCGCTTGCTGTAGTTGAACAGCCAAATCAACTTTTGCCTGAAGATTGTCAGGCTCTGCGTCAACTTGTGCTTGCAGGGCTTTTATCTCAGGTGATTCAGCAGCCTGCTCAGCCAGTTCTATTTTGCCGTTTAACACTTGATAGCGATTATCTTGATCGGCCAGTTTTATATCAGCTAACAAGCCTTTTGCCGCGTCAAGTGACCCTGTTTCAATGAAGCAATCTGCAAGCAAATATCTGGCATCTATGTTGTTTGGGTTAGCCTCGTAGGCTTGTTTTGCTGCACTAAATGCGCCTTGATAATCACCTTGACTGACTAATTCACTGGCCTCGGCAAGAAACGCATCTTCAGGACTAGGTAAGTATTTTGACAACAATTCACGAATAGCACTTTCCGGCTGAACACCTGCAAAACCGTCAACTGGCTGACCTTGTTGTACAATCATTACAGTAGGTAGATTTCTTACGCCGAATTGCGCAGCGATTTGTTGCTGAGCATCACAATCAACCTTCGCCAAAATAAGCTCATTGGCATATTCATTTGCCAACTTTTCAAGAATGGGCATTAGATCTTTACAGGGCTCACACCAGTCTGCCCAAAAGTCGACCACAACCACTTTCTCCATTGAGCCCTGGAGAATAACCTCCTGAAAGTTCTCAACAGTAATATCGACAATATTTGCACTTAGCAAAGAATCCATGAAGCCTCTCTTTCATCACTATTATTCAGCCAATATGAGGGTTGTTATGTACTTTTACAACCCGCTTTGCCCTCAGTGCGCATTTTGTTACTCTCTTGTTAATTATCCAAAGAGGCCAGAGGTTATGACAGAGCACCCTACACCGTTTAAGTCCTTCTCCGATTTTTATCCTTACTATCTTAAGGAACATAGCAACCCAACGTGCCGCACTTTACATTTCGTCGGGTCGTGGATTGTCCTTTTTTTATTGGCTACGGCGATCTATTTACAAAACCCCTGGCTTTTGCTGCTGATGCCTGTGGCTGGCTATGGGTTTGCCTGGGTAGGTCATTTCTTTTATGAGCACAACAAGCCTGCGACGTTTAAACACCCTTGGTACAGCTTAATGGGTGACTGGGTGATGTTTAAAGATATATTAGTTGGAAAGATTTCCCTCTCTGAATAAGGAGCAAGGCTAATGCGCAAAGCGCTACCGATAATATTGGGTATTTTGGGCTTTGCTTTTTTGATGCAGAGCCAAGCCTCAGGCAAGCCCCCTTTTGTCTCGCCATTAAAGTATGAAGACGTGTTTGCACTGGAATACGCTGCCGACCCACACTTTTTTAGCGATAGCAAGCGCCTACTATATACACGACGCAGTATGGACATTTTCTCCGATACTGTTCGCTCTGGTGTATGGCAGATAGATGTAAATACGGGCGAAGCTTCGCCAGTGCTAAATGACATTCCAGGCTTAGCGCAAAGTACGCTCTCACCTGATAACACAAAACTTGCATACATTGCGTCGACAGATAATGGGCCGCAAATTTTTGTTCATTATTTATCCTTGGACAAATCACTACAAATTACACAATTGACAACTTCACCGTCTCATTTGACCTGGTCGCCTGATAATAAACATTTGTATTTTGTCGCCAAAGTTGAAGCGCAGGTTCCCGTTATATTCACTGATATGCCCTCTGCACCACCTGACGCAAAATGGGCTGAACCGGCCAGGGTTATCAACAGCATTGCCTACCGTGCTGACGGAGGCGGTTACACTCACCCTGGTTTCACCCATGTATTCAGAGTCAGTGCTGAGGGGGGAATGGTCGAGCAAATCACACAGGGAGAGCATAGCTTTACCGGACCGCTTACCATTTCACCACAATCAAACAGTATTGTGACTTCTGTTAATTTAACACCTTCCCCTGAATTAACCCCCTTTGGTACTGATCTCGTTGAAGTGGATATAACAAGCAAAAAAATGTCTCAGGTTACGTCACGGAAAGGCAGTGAAAGTAACCCCAAAATTAGTCCTAATGGTAAGTGGCTGGCATATTTGCACGTAGAAGATAAAAAGATGGCGTATCAGCTTTCCGAGCTTGTTTTACGCAATCTAGAGAGTGGTGAAGAGCAAAGGTTATCTGCCCCGCTGGACAGACAAACAGTTGCTTTTGAATGGGCAGAGAACAGTGATTATATCGTCTTTTCGTATCTTGATTCAGGTGAAACTAAACTGGCTGAAGTCCGCCTCAATGGAGATATCATAGGCTTGCCCGTTAAAGTAGGGGGTCAGGCACTGGGACGTCCCTATACATCGGGTGAGTTTGCGCTTGCAAAGTCCGGGGACGTCGCATTTACGCACTCGCCGGCTTCTCATCCTGCAGAACTACACATATTCAGCAGGTCGGGCAATATCACTCCATTGACAGCATTAAATGAGGATTTACTGACTCAGCGCACCATGGCTGAAGTTGATGCTATTGTGGTCAACTCATCAATTGATAACCTTAGCATTGATGCATGGATAGCTTTCCCTCCAGGATTTGACAGCAGTAAACGCTACCCCATGATTCTTGAGATTCACGGTGGTCCACATGCTGCTTATGGTCCTCAATTTAGCATGGAAGTACAATTGATGGCGGCACAAGGTTATGTAGTCGTTTGGTCTAATCCAAGGGGAAGTGCTTCTTATGGTGCAGACTTTGGTAACCTTATCCATCACAACTACCCTTCAAACGATTATCAGGATCTGATGGATGTGGTAGATGCGGTCAGTGCTCGCCCTTACATAGATAATGACAATCTGTTTATAACAGGTGGCTCTGGAGGCGGTGTACTTACAGCGTGGAGCATAGGAAAAACAGACCGATTTAACGCTGCAGTGGTTGCTAAACCCGTCATCAACTGGGTAAGTTTTGCATTAACTGCCGATGCTTACCCCTATTTTTCACAATACTGGATGCCTGACATGCCATGGAACGACCATGAGGCTTTGTGGAAGCGCTCACCGCTGTCATTAGTAGGCAACGTAAACACGCCCACTATGTTATTGACCGGGGAAGCAGACTATCGCACACCAATCAGTGAAACTGAGCAGTATTATCAGGCGTTAAAATTGCGTCAAATAGATACAGTTATGGTAAGGATACCTGGGGCACCGCATGGCATCACGGCCAAGCCTTCCCGCTTGATCCAAAAAGTAGGTAACATTGTTGCCTGGTTCAATACATACAACACAGTGCCGGCAAAGCAATAACACCGGCACTTACTCTCTAGCAATTACTGAGGCTGTATGGCACGTAACATCCATGCAGTCTTCTCATGGATACGCATTCGGTCAGACACCAACGCAGCCGTTGATTCATCATCAGCATTCTGCGCAAGCGACAGTACCTCTCGACAAGTACGAACCACCTGCTCATGCGCCATATTGAGTAATCTAACCATCTCGTCAGCATTTGGCACACCTTCGACTTCTTCAATACTGCTGAGCTGTGCGAACGCTTTATATGTACCCGGTGCGGCTACGCCTAAGGTGCGAATACGTTCGGCAATATCATCAACAGCAATGGCAAGTTCGGTGTAGTGCTCTTCAAACATCAGATGTAGCTCTCGGAATTGAGGACCCACTACATTCCAATGGAAGTTGTGTGTTTGCAAATACAAGGTGTATGAGTCAGCAAGCAACTTCTTTAGCCCTTCAGCTATTGCTGCTCGATCACTCTCGTCAATACCAATGTTTATAGCTGTCATATCATCCTTTCCTGTTCAGAGTTTGTTAACGCTACACGATTGCGCGTTTGGAACCGTTTACATCTTTACAACGGGCACCCGCAATGCCTTTGGTTCGGCATCTTTAAAATGTAAGGTTAGCACAATCTCATCGCCTTCTGTTAAGGGGGAAACCAGCTCCAACAGCATTAGATGAATACCGCCAGGTTGCATAGTCACGGTATTTTTAGGCGGCAAAGACAGACCTTCACTCAATGCCTGCATACGCATCATTTCGCCGTCCATAAGCACAGTATGAATTTCCACCGTCTTTGCCACAGTAGAAGCAACTGTAACGCGCTCCAGTACGTCAGCATTAATGCCTTTGTTTGTAATCGTTAAGTAGGCTGCGCCCGTCTTTGCCATTGCAAAAGTCGCTCTGGCTTTAGCATCGGTGACTTCAATAGTGGCAAAGGAAAAAAAGGAAACAAACAAAAGGGCATACAAACCTACTTTGACCAATCGCATGAAGCACCTCTTTCTTTTTTACAGCTTTTCTGCTTCTGACTGTAACACAGGAAAATGTGCCATAGGCAAAAACTGAGTTAGCTTTTCCAACGTGGAGCCCAGAGCCAACGTACTTTCAGCAAGTACATTTATGTGCCCCATTTTACGCTTCTCGCGCACACTTTTTCCATACCAATGCATGTGGCAGCCAGGCAAGCTCAGCAAATCCCGAGAAAAACTACTGCAACCGATAATATTAACCATTGCAGAAACACCTAGTGGTCGGGTACTCCCAAGTGCCAGCCCGAGTACCGCCCTCAAATGATTATCAAACTGGTCGGTATCAGCGCCATGCAAGGTCCAGTGGCCTGAGTTATGAACACGTGGCGCAATTTCGTTAACCAATAGGTCATTGCCCACCTGAAAAAGTTCAACGGCTAGCACACCGGTATAATGAAGACCGTTTGCAAGATCATGAAATATTTTATTGGCTTTCTCTTGTAACGCATCTGACATTCGAGGTGCTGGAGCTATGGTGACGTGCAACTGGCCCTCGTGATGACAATTTTGTGCCAGTGGATAAATACGAATATCACCGTCCTGATTTCGCGCACCGATAATTGATAATTCACGGTCAAAGGCGATACATTGTTCCACAACTAGCGGTACCGCACGTAAATCTAAACCTGCTAGCTGTTGTTTTATGTCATCAAGACCACTTTTTGACTTCAATCGCCACTGCCCATAACCATCATACCCATCACGGCTGGCTTTTATAATCAGCGACTCCCCTAAGAGCTCGACGCATTCGTCAAGCTGATCAACATGGGTAACGATTTTATGCGGGCAATTTGGAATATTGAGAGATGTTAAAAGTTTCTTCTCCCTGACTCTGTCAGCTCCCACTAAAATGGCATCCACTGACGGGTAAAGCTTTCCTGTGCGATCGGCTTCTTCCAGCAACTCTTCCGGCACATGTTCAAATTCAACAGTGAGCACATTGGCGGCATCGATTGCCTGTGTAAGTGACATGTCAGAAAGTTTCTTTGAAACGGGATGAACAACAGTTTTGTCAGACACGTCTACCGCCCACACTTCGATGCCGAGTGGCGCGCCGGCCAAATACATCATTTGGGCCAGTTGACCTGCGCCGTAAACTAAGACCTGCATCAACCTAACTCCAGCGGCCCCGCGGCAAGCACGGTATCAGTTTGCTTCTGTCTGAAAGCAAGCAGCTTTTCTCGCACATCATCGTTGTGTAAGGCAACCACTTGTGCCGCCAGCAACCCTGCATTAGCAGCCCCTGCCTCACCAATCGCTAAGGTACCCACGGCCACGCCTTTGGGCATTTGAACAATCGAATACAACGAATCGACACCACTAAGCGCCTTAGATTTCACCGGACACCCGAATACAGGTAAGTGCGTATGTGCTGCAATCATACCTGGTAAATGCGCGGCGCCACCCGCACCGGCAATAATGACATGATAGCCTTTTTCATGTGCACTGTTTGCAAACTCAGTCAACAGGTCAGGGGTTCTATGCGCTGACACCACTGAGGCATCGTATTCCACGCCCAAATCGGTTAGCATTTGTGCAGCGTGTTGCATGGTAGGCCAATCTGATGTTGAGCCCATCACGATGGCGACTTTTGCCATAGTTATTTACCTAATTTTGAAATCTGTTAAAGAGAAAGCGCGTAAGTTTAACTCATTCCCACAACGAAGCCTATAGACAAACCAAACAGCGTTTTTTAACGCTGCCATTGTATTTATAATAGTAAACATCTATATTAATTACTTTAGTTAAAATAAATCCGATAAATGAACGCGTTAACCTTTCGCTTGTTGGAAGTATTTCAGCGCGTTGTCGATTTAGGGTCGATAACAGCCGCTTCCACTTCACTCTCACTGTCACAACCAACAGTTTCTTTGCAATTAAAAAAGCTCTCATCGCAAATAGGCATGCCATTGATTGAGCAGCATCAAGGCTCCATTATTATGACCGATGCAGGCCATGCGGTTTATCGTTGTGCTCAGGAGGTACTGACAGCGCATGCTCGGCTGAACAGTCAAATAGCAGCCTTGCAAGGCGTAGAGGTAGGAAGCTTAAAATTAGCCGTGGTAACTACGGCGAAATACGTTATACCGCCGCTGCTCAGTGAGTTTTGCCGTGCTCATCCTAATATTGAAATCAACTTTACGGTTGGCAACAGAGCTCAAATAATTCAGCGACTGACTGACAACAAAGACGACCTCTATATCTTTAGTCAGCCCCCAGAAGATGCAGAATTGGTGTGTTACCCCTTTGCTGAAAACAAACTACAGGTTGTTGCTCCCTGCAACTATTCAGGCCCAAATAATTGCCAACTCGCTGACCTGGCAGAAGAAAAGTTTTTACTAAGAGAGCCGGGTAGTGGCACACGGCGACTTGTTGACCAATACTGCCGACAAAACGGTGTCATCTTGAACAAAGTGATGATTGTTGAAAGTAACGAGGCTATTCGACTATCGGTTGCATCAGGTCTTGGTTTGGCAATCTTATCCCAGCACACCCTCGCGAATAGTCGCCAGGACGACTTAAAAACGTTAGATATAAAAGACTTTCCTCTGAAATCACACTGGCAGGTAGTAACGCATAAGCGCAGACCAATCAGTTTGGCTGCAAGTGCGTTTAGAGACAGCCTAATAGATGCATTTAACCAACCGGAAAAAATAACAAAATAATGCGCTTCTCAAGCCAAGAATATCATATGCTCTTTAACAAAAGTCTCGCTTTTTTCAACATTTAACGTGGCAATATCTTGATTTGAAAAACCGGCATTGCGCAATATCTGCGTAGCGACAACCTTAGCCTCACTGGTTTGCTCAGGGTCGCTCACCACACGGGCAGCTTTGAGAAGATAATCGTTCATACACACCCCCACTAGCAGTCAATACGACCTTAGTCGTAAGAACGGACCAATGGATCTAACGTATAAATCCTAAATGTTGGACATCATTAATAAAAAACCCCGAACAAGTCGGGGTTTAGACACTTACTGGCTGTACGAAAATCAGCTTCTTTGTCGCTTCATCGCGTCAAAGAATTCGTCGTTTGTTTTCGTCATAGACAATTTATTGATCAAAAACTCCATGGCATCAATTTCTGACATTTCATGAACAATTTTTCGCAATATCCACATTTTTTGCAGCTCTTCTTGTGAAGTCAGCAACTCTTCACGACGTGTACCAGAGCGGTTGAAATCAATCGCAGGGAAGACCCGTTTTTCAGCAATCTTGCGATTAAGGTGCAGCTCCATGTTACCTGTTCCCTTGAACTCTTCGTAGATAACTTCGTCCATTTTGGAACCGGTATCGATAAGTGCAGTTGCAATAATCGTTAAACTGCCGCCTTCTTCCACGTTACGTGCAGCGCCAAAGAAACGCTTAGGCTTGTGCAGTGCGTTTGCGTCAACACCACCAGTGAGTACCTTACCTGATGAAGGAATTACAGTGTTGTAGGCGCGCGCCAAACGGGTAATCGAATCTAGCAGTATGACAACGTCTTTTTTATGCTCAACCAGTCGTTTGGCCTTTTCGATAACCATTTCGGCTACTTGTACATGTCGGCTTGCTGGCTCATCAAAGGTTGACGCCACTACTTCACCACGCACCAAACGTTGCATTTCCGTCACTTCTTCCGGACGTTCGTCAATCAGGAGTACCATTAACTCACAGTCGGGGTGATTGGCCGCTATGGATTGTGCGATGTTTTGCAGCAATAGTGTTTTACCTGCTTTAGGCGGCGCAACAATCAGCCCACGCTGGCCATTACCTATCGGCGAAGCGAGGTCGAGTACCCGCGCCGTAATGTCTTCTGACGAGCCATTACCACGCTCCATTCTCAAACGAGAATTTGCATGTAGTGGCGTCAGGTTTTCAAAGAGGATCTTGTTGCGCGAATTCTCTGGCTTGTCAAAATTGACTTCGCGTATCTTCAAGAGAGCAAAATAACGCTCACTGTCTTTTGGTGGACGAATCTTGCCGGCAATCGTATCACCTGTTCGCAAGTTAAAACGTCGAATTTGGCTCGGTGACACATAGATATCATCAGGCCCAGCCAAATATGATGAGTCAGCTGAACGTAAGAAGCCAAAACCATCCTGTAATATTTCCAGTACGCCATCACCAAAAATATCCTCGCCACTTTTGGCATGTGATTTTAAAATTGAAAAGATGATGTCCTGTTTACGAGCACGGGCCATGTTTTCAAGGCCCATCTCCTCAGCCAACGCAACCAGTTCGCTGATCGGTTTATTCTTAAGTTCGGTTAAGTTCATATTGGTGGGTCTTTGTGCTTATATCTTAGCTGTCAGATTAGGTTAATTTTACTATTTTAGATTTGGCGCCGCTGAATCGAGCAGGCTGAATGAAAAAAGGCTCAGGTAAGAGTCTAAGGAAACGTTAGCACCATACTTTGACTACGTCCAGCATTTAATTAACAAAAAACCGGCGCCATAGGCGCCGGTCAATCATTAATGTGTTTCAAAACGAAGTAAGGCTTACAGGTTATCGTTCAAAAAGTCAGCTAGTTGTGACTTTGATAAAGCCCCCACCTTGGTGGCAGCAACATTACCGTCTTTAAACAAAAGCAATGTTGGAATGCCACGAATACCATATTTTGGTGGTGTTTCGTTATTTTCATCGACATTCAACTTGCCAACTGTTACTTTCCCATCATATTCGCCGGCGATTTCTTCCAAAATGGGAGCAATCATTTTACATGGGCCACACCATTCGGCCCAGAAGTCAACCAGCACAGGACCATCCGCATTGATAACATCTGCTTCAAACTTGTCATCAGATAACGTGATAATTTTGTCGCTCATTCTTTTCTCCGATAAAAAAGGTACTGTCGCTGATTTGTCTCAGCTCTACCATAAGTGTTATATAGAAACTGTTATTTAATGCAAGCACCGATAAGCAATAAGCTATGCAAACTACACACTTGACCGATACACACTTTACAGATTTACCGCTCAATAAACAGGTTATTGATGCGCTCGATGCAGCAAGTTTTCATCGCTGCACCCCTATTCAGGCAATGAGTTTACCTCCGTTATTAGAGGGTAATGACATTGCAGGCCAGGCGCAAACCGGGACGGGTAAAACGATGGCATTCCTTGTCGCCACGTTTCACCACCTTTTATCTAATCCCAATAAAAGCGGCGCAGGCCCCAGAGCCATTATTATGGCGCCTACCCGTGAACTCGCGGTCCAAATTTATAATGATGCTGCGCTTCTCAGCAAACACACATCGCTCTCCCTTGGATTGATATATGGGGGCGAAGGTTACCAAAGTCAACGTGAATCTTTGGAACAAGGCGTTGATATCATCATTGGTACCACAGGGCGCATCCTCGATTATTATAAACAGAACGTGTTTTCGCTGAAAAACATTCAGGTTGCCGTGCTTGATGAAGCAGATCGCATGTTTGACTTGGGCTTCATCAAAGATATTCGCTATATATTCCGCAGAATGCCACCTGCAGATCAACGCCTGAGCATGCTTTTTTCCGCAACGCTAAGTTTTCGCGTACAGGAGCTTGCCTATGAACACATGAATAACCCTACCCATGTACAAATAGAGCCTCAGCAAAAAACAGCTAGTCGAGTGAAAGAAGAGCTTTTCTATCCGTCAGATGAAGACAAGATGCCTTTACTGTTAACCCTAATGGAAGAAGAATGGCCTGAGCGTTCAATTGTCTTTGCCAACACGAAACACAGTTGTGAAAATGTAGAAGCTTGGCTAAAAGCTGACGGCCATAGGGTTGGCATGCTCAGTGGTGATGTTCCGCAAAAGAAGCGCCTATCTATACTCAATGGTTTTACCACCGGTGAACTGGATGTGCTGGTTGCCACAGATGTTGCGGCAAGAGGACTTCACATTGAAGCCGTCACACATGTGTTTAACTACGACTTACCTGACGATGCAGAAGACTATGTGCACCGAATTGGTAGAACAGGACGTGCGGGAAAAAGCGGGCATGCAATCAGTTTCGCTTGTGAAAAGTACGCACTTAACCTGCCCCAGATTGAGGCCTATATCGGGCATGCTATTCCCGTTACCGATTATGACTCAAGCGAATTGCTTGATGACATAAAAGCCCCCAAACCAGTCAACCGAAGACGTGGAACAAATCAGCGCCAGGGGCAACGCAGACCCAAACAAAGAAAACGCTGAAAATGGAAAATAAAGGGCAGTACTATGCTGCAGTTGACCTAGGCTCAAACAGCTTTCATATGGTTGTTGTACATGTGGTGAATGGCAATGTACAAATCGTTAATAAGATAAAACAGAAGGTGCGTTTGGCGGCTGGTTTAGATGCAGAGTCCAACCTTGATCAGGCAAGTATGGAAAGAGGCTGGCAGTGCCTAGAAACATTTTCAGAGCGCCTACAGGACATCCCTACATCAAACATAAGAATTGTTGCTACTGCTACCTTAAGACTGGCTAATAACGCAAACCAGTTTATAGAAAAAGCTGAGTCGATACTGGGTCATAAGCTGAATGTTATCAGTGGTGAAGAAGAGGCCCGCCAAATTTACTTAGGGGTAGCCTATACGTCTGCAAACCAAGGCAATATGTTAGTTGTTGATATCGGTGGCGCAAGTACCGAAGTGGTCATCGGCAATGATATGCACCCTATCCATCTTACAAGTTTAGACATGGGCTGCGTTACCTTTATGGATCGTTTCTTTTCTGACGGTGCGCTAACAAAGGAAAACTTTGCCAAGGCCAAGGCTTATGCGTCTGAGCTGATTTCCGATGTTGAAGATGCCTTTTTGTGTTTTGACTGGCATCACTGCCTTGGAGCCTCAGGCACTCCTCAGGCAATTACAGAAATACTGGTTGCCCGTGGTATCAGTGATGCAATCAGATTGGACTACTTGTATACACTGGAAAAAGAGTGTATCGAGGCAGGCCATATAGATAACTTGCGTTTAAATGGGCTGGCCGAAACCCGGCGAACCATCTTCCCAAGCGGCCTGGCTATTTTGATCAGCCTGTTTTCTTGCTTGCATATCCGCACCATGAATATTTCTGGCGGGGCGCTGCGCGAAGGGCTTATCTACGGCATGCTGGACAGTGTGACTGAGAACGATCGTCAACAACAAACGCTTAATATTACCATGAGCCGTTATCACATCGACAAATCGCATGCAGGCCTAGTTAAAAGCGTAGCTATTGATCTCTGTCGGAAGCTTTGCCAGCAATCTCAAGTCTGTCATTTAGACACTGAGGCCATTCTTGGTGCGGCTGCCGTTTTGCATGAAATTGGCTTACATATCGAATACAAAAAATATCATCAGCATGGCGCTTACATTCTTGACCACATTGATATGCCTGGTTTTAATCGCCTGCAGCGTATGGCAATAAGAGATTTGGTGCGCCAACACAGAACACCTATTGAGACGGAGGTTCTTACACCGTATCACGACGACATCAAACCGATGTTACAAGGTTTACTGCGGATATTAAGGCTTGCCGTGGTGTTGTGTATCAGACGTAACAACAACGAATTGCCGACGTTAGACCTGACCATTGAAGACACCCATTGGCAATTGTCATTCCCCCGAGGATGGCTCAAAAGCCATCCATTAATCCGGGCCGAGCTTATGAATGAAGTGTGGTTACAACACCGGGTAGGCTGGCAGCTGGAATTAAATGAAGCTTAACGGCTGCTGTGCAGTAGTTGTGCTGCTTCTTTAGCGAAATAGGTCAGAATGCCGTCTGCACCAGCTCGCTTAAAGGCTATTAGGGACTCCAACATCACGGCCTCTTTCTTCAACCAGCCGTTCGCAAAAGCGGCTTGATGCATGGCATATTCCCCACTTACCTGATAAGCGAATGTGGGCACACCAAATGTGTGCTTGCACCGATGCACAATATCCAGGTAAGGCATGCCAGGTTTAACCATCACCATATCAGCCCCTTCTTGAATATCCAATGCAATCTCTTTGATGGCTTCATCAGAATTGTGTGGTGCCATTTGATACGAGTTTTTGTCTCCGCCCTTTATGTTACCTGAAGAGCCTACTGCGTCCCTGAAAGGGCCGTAATAATGAGACGCATACTTGGCAGAATACGCCATAATATTGGTCAAACTATGCCCGGCCTGTTCAAGTGCTTGACGAATAGCACCAATACGGCCGTCCATCATATCAGAGGGCGCGACAACATCTGCCCCGGCTTCAGCATGAGATAACGCTTGCTTAATCAGTGCCTCAACCGTTGTGTCATTCATTACATAGCCATTTTCGTCGATAATGCCGTCCTGACCATGGGTAGTAAACGGGTCTAGCGCGACATCAGTGATAACCGCAATGGCATCCCCAAAAGTACTTTTGATAGCACGAACTGCCTGCTGAGCTAGGCCATCCGGATTGTAGGCTTCTTCGGCATGCAATGACTTAAGCGCACTGGGGGTGACAGGAAACAAAGCAATCGCGGGAATGCCAAGACGAATGCATTCTTCTATATCTTTTAGCAAAAGATCGATAGACAGTCTTTCAATACCTGGCATAGAAGTGACCTGTTCGACTTTGTTACTTCCTGGCAAAACAAACATAGGAAAAATCAAGTCATTGGCACTTAGCGCATACTCTTGGACTAACCGGCGCAATGCATCTGATTTTCTCAATCGGCGCGGTCGAGTAGTGGGAAATTGTCCGAACTGCATTTAACTCTCCATCGACATAATAACTTTGTTTCTGCCCTGCTCTTTGGCTTCATACAGCGCTTTATCGGCTTGCTTTAAGAGGGCTACCTCTCCACCATTTTCATCAACAATACCGCTCGAAACACCAGCACTCGCTGTGATACGAATACGCTTCTCATCAACCGTAAGTGGACTGTTTTCAATAGCCTCTCTTACTTGTTCAATCAATGCCAGTGCGCCCTCAGGTTCTGTATTGGGTAAAATGAAAGCAAACTCTTCGCCACCATAACGGCAAATATCATCGCTAGGTCGCTTTATAAACGATTTCGCAAGTTCCGCAATATGCATGATGCATTTATCACCCACATCATGCCCGTAGGTATCATTGATTGATTTGAAATGATCAATATCCAGCATTACCAACGTCAGTACAGTGCGCTCACGGCGACTTCGTCGGCCTTCTGCGAGCAAGCGCTTATCAAAATGACGACGGTTTTTGATACCTGTCAGTGGATCGATCGTGTTGAGTCGCTCAAGTTCTCTGTTGGCATCTGACAATTCACGCAGCGTAATCTCAAGCTCCAATGTACGTTCCTGTACTTTATATTCCAACTCATCTTTAGCTTCCTGCTCGGTACGGAGTAGTTTGTCTTTCGCTGCAGCGACTTCTTTTTCACGAGCCAGCGCGATATCTTTTGTTTGCACAAGTTCATCGCGCTGAAACCCGTAGCTCATTGCTAGCACAAAGGCCAAGAGTAAGGTTTCTGCAATGGCACCATACAGTAATAGCGTGCTACTTGAGACGGGCAAAGTAAACCAGTTCAGATTGTCGAATGTGACTACAAACGCACTAAGCATTAATACTGACCAGGCCAATGTATAGTAGCGCGCCAAAATAACGCCTTTTAATGAAAGCCAGAGACTTGCACCAAAGACCACTAACACAGCTAAAATAAGCAGCAGCAGAAAAGCCTGTATCAGATAAAAATACGGTAAAAACAAGCTAAAAAGGACACTAGCAAAAAACACCCAGCCCAATGCCTTTACCACAATAGCTATGTGTTTATTGTGCCGAGGCAACTCCAACAGCAAGTAGGTAAAGAACAACGCGAACATAATACTCGCGTTAGCAAAAACAGCCACAGCCCTCGACTGCAACCACGTTTGCTCCGGCCACAAGTACTCGAAACCGTACCCGTGAATAGCAGCAAGCGTGAGCGAAACAGAAACAACATACCCCGTATATATGATGAATGTGGCATTTCTGGTAGTGAGGAAAAAGAACAAGTTGGAAATCGCAATAGCGGCCAGTACACCAAACAAAAGACCCGCTGCAATATGCTCTTTTGAGGTGTATTCAATAAAAGTTTGCTCTTCCCATATTTGGAAGGGCAATTTAATACTTCCATTTGTGGCGACGCGAATCACCGCTGTAATTTCGCCATCAGCATTGGGGGGTATAGGCAAAAGAAACGATGCATGATTAATCGGTCTTTCGGCAAACGGCAAGCTGTCACCAAGACTGGTCCTGGAAAGCGGGTTCGGAGAACGCGGCCCACTAAAAAACCAAACATCAAGACTATCAAGCAAGGGATAAGGAATTTCGAGCAACTTGGTGCGCTCGCTGGTTAATGTCGTTGGCAATGTGAGCACGAACCAATGCGCGTATTGTGCCATCCCAAGATTGGTATTCGCCTCCCCGCGGCTAAACGCTGTCTTTGGAAGAGAGCGTACATCTTGTAATGTCATGGAGTTGCTTGTATCTGCCACATACAGTACCGACAAGGGCACATCTGCCTGACGTTTCCCACTCGTTGACATGAGCAGTAACAATGCGCATATACATATAATCAACACACAAGGTAATAATAACCATATGTGACGTTTGTCATGTTTACTGGCTTCGAATTGCATCAGTCCTTGGCAATCCTAAATAAAGTGATGGCGTTAGTGTAACTGAACTTTTCAATCTCGTAGAGAGGCTGGTCGACTAATTTTGCCAATTCCTCGGCAATGTGAGGAATAAGTGCGGGCATATTATTGCGTTTGCGCGGTCTGAACGTTTTGGGAAACAAATAAGGCGCATCAGTCTCTAATATCAGCCGATTTAGTGGTAGCACCTTCACCGCATCGCGCAATGCCTGACCTCGCGCTTCATCGCAAAGCCATCCGGTAACACCAATATACAAGCCTTTTTTCAAGTAGGCCTTCATCTGGTACGTGTCGCCCGTAAAACAATGTGCAATGCCATACATGTTCTCTTCGCCATACACACTTTCTATGCACCTGAGTTGCTGTTCATGTGCGTCTCTTTCATGAAGATAAAGCGGCATAGACTCAGCTTTTGCTATTTGCAGTTGCTGTTCAAATACATCAATTTGTTTGTCACGCGGTGAAAAGTCACGATTAAAATCTAAACCACATTCACCTACAGCAATGGCGCCCGGACAAGTCAGGCGTTCAGGCAACTCATCTAAGGTTCCCGTATCGACAACTTTAGCATTATGCGGGTGCACACCCAGCGTATAGACGATATGGCGTGGATACGTTTCGAATAAGGCTTTAGCGCTATCCCACTCGTTTGGATGGGTGCAAATAACACACATTTTTTCTACACCTGCCGCGACCGCAGACTCGATCACTTCGGCAGGGTCAAAGCGCGAATCCAATAAATTCACGCCAGCATCAAACCACGTCATCGCCGATTCCGTTTACCATTGCACTGCTGTTTCTCTGTTGTCATTATTCTGCAGCTTGTTCTGTCTCAGCAGTATCATTTCCTGCATAGAGCCCACCAATAATGACGCCAAGTTCAAATAAGATCCACATAGGTATGGCCAGCAGTATTTGGGATATCACATCGGGCGGAGTCAGCAGCATGCCCATCACAAATGCAGCTACAACAACATAAGGACGTTTTGCTCTCAAACTGTTCGCAGAAGTCATTCCGGTCCAACACATCAATACAATGGCCACCGGTATCTCAAATGACAAGCCAAACGCAAAGAATATCTTCAACACGAAATTCAGGTAGCTATTGATATCTGTGTTCATAATGACACCATCAGGCGCCACGCTACTGAAAAAAGCAAAGGCGAGCGGAAACACAATATAGTAAGCAAAAGCCACGCCCGCATAGAACAAAACCGTACTGGATAACAGCAAGGGGGCTATTAGTTTCTTTTCTTTTTTGTACAAGCCTGGCGCTATAAAACCCCACACCTGATACAGCACATAGGGAATAGCAACAAAAAAAGCTACAACTAAAGTAAGTTTAAACGGTGCAAAGAACGGTGACGCGACGTCGGTAGCTATCATGGTCGCATTTTCTGGGAGCGCATCAAGCAGCGGCGCCGCCAGCCATTGGTAAATATCTTGCGCAAAATAAGCTAAGCTTAGAAAAACTAAAGCAACGCACCCAATAGCTTTGAGCAAGCGGTTGCGAAGCTCAATCAAATGTGAAATGAGCGGTTGAGAGTCAGTCATCTTTTTTACTTTGATAGGGCTGTTGCACAGATTCAGCAGCGCGTTTCAGTTCTTCGACACTCTGTTCTAGTTCCGGAGACAAGTTTTTCAACCCTTGCTCCTCGGCCTTCTTTAGATTCTCATGGAGTTCGTGAATACGAAGTTGTTGTTCTACCTCACTCTTGAAACCGTGTGCGGTATTTTTAATTGATCTGACGGTGTTCAGCGTCGAGCGAATCGCGCCGGGTAACCTTTCTGGGCCCAGCACCAGAAGTGCCAGCACGCCAATCACCAACAGTTCCCAAAACCCTATATCAAACATGCGCTAGTCTTTTTCTACTGACTCTTTTTTACTTGTTGTCGTTGCGTCAGTGGCTTGTTCAGTCACTTTTTTAGGCTCTTCTTTAAAGTCAGCGTCTTCGTCATTCACCGCTTTTTTAAAACCTTTTAATGCTGAGCCCAAGTCGCTGCCGATACTTTTGAGGCGTTTAGTCCCAAACAACAAGACCACGATTAATAGAATTATTAATAAACTGGGAACACTGATACCCATATCTAACTCCACGAATTAAGTCGTTTTTTCCTACTGCTGATTAGTTTAACTGAATTGTGTTGAATTGATAGAAGCATATTTATTTTTACCTTGCTATTTAGTTGACCTAGGTAAATTAGCGGCCCATTCTTATATTCTGAGAAGTAGATCTGACTGGATGCAGTAAACATGGTAAGGCAATACGCTACTGGCATGCTAATTCTGACCCTTGCTGTCTCGCGGTTCTGCAACGCCGAGGAGGAAACGCCTCCTCCACCTCATGAATGGCTCGATAGGTGGCATGTTGAACTTAGCGATTCTATGGATACGTCGGCGCAGTGGCTGGACCGTTTTTTTGCCCTGGAAGGGAGCGAAGAATCAACATCTGCCAGGGCCAAAGGCAGAATACGCCTTGGGTGGTCTCCTCGCTCAAGAGATTTAAGTGACGTTTCTGTGAGGTTTCGTATCAATGTCACTTTGCCTGCCTTAAAAGACAGAGTCGATTTGATTCTTTCCGATAATGAAGAAGACCTCAATGAACAAGCCCTTGAAAGCAATCGCCCTGTTACCTTAAATGAGCAGGACTCAGCAAATCTTGCATTTCGTTTTCGAGCCAGTGAAGACGCCAAAATATCCTACCGGATAGGCGGTGGGCGCAGGGATCAGTTGTTTGTAAAAACGAGATACCGTGACAGTGTAAATTTTGACAATAGAAACCAGATTATCTACGACGCCGAAGTCTATTATTACACGCGAGACCAGTTGGGAGCAGAATTAGGTTTTACTTGGCAATTGCAAAACGTTGACAAGTCATTTTCTCGTGTCAGCAACAGATTTTACTACCGCGACATAAGCAAAGACTGGCGGTGGAGGCACGAATTCCACCACATAAAACAAACAGGTCCAAAATCTGCAACCATTTTGAGCCTTTTTACTGAGGGGCTGACCGAACCCAGCTACCAGGTTGAAGAGGTCTACACCAGCTTACGCTGGCGAACCAACCCTCTGAGGGAGTGGCTATATTTTGAAGTTGAGCCTTATTTGACGTGGCTGCGAGAAGAAGATTTTGACACCTCTTACGGTGTCGCCTTTCGGGTTGAAGTCTTCTATGGCGGATATACCACTTCACTCTAATTATGCGAAGGCAAAATATGCCATTCACTCGCCCTCTGCATTACCAATATCACGGTATTCAGTAAAACAAGAGCGAGTCATCAGAATGGCTTTTAAACCACAAAAACTAACTGACTCGGAGCGCTCGCTCCCCTCTAGCTAAACCACAAACACCAGTGCGGGAGGATTCGATGATTTCTGCACTCTGCTTCATCGTATCGGCAAAAGCATCAAGTTTTTCGGTCGTACCCGTGATTTCAATGGTGTAGTTTGATGCGTTGACGTCTACAATCCGCGCTCTAAAGATATCAACGTTGCGTTTCACCTCGGCGCGAATGGCGTCTGTGGGCGTTAGGACTTTAATCAGCATCAATTCGCGCTCGATGTGCGCGTTCTCTGTTAGATCTACCACACGCAATACGTCAATAAGCTTATTCACTTGTTTAGTAATTTGCTCAATGGCTTTGTCATCACCGTGCGTAATGATAGTTAAGCGAGACAAACTAGAGTCATCAGTCGGCGCTACACACAAGGAGTCAACGTTGTAGCCACGCTGCGAAAACAACCCGACAATACGTGACAATGAGCCTGGTGCGTTTTCCATTAATACCGATATTATTCTTTTCATTAGGTACGCTCCGTCTTGCTCAATCTCATATCATCCATGGCACCGTACTTAATTTGCATGGGATACACATGTTCATTTTGGTCTACCGCTATATCCATAAATACCAATCGATCTGTGTGCGAGAAGCATTCGCGCATTGCATCATCTAACTCATCAGGATGATTAACCCGAATTCCAACGTGTCCATAGGCTTCGGCCAGTTTCACGAAGTCAGGCATCGACTCCATATAGGAGTGGGAGTGACGACCTTTATAGATCATATCCTGCCACTGCCTAACCATGCCTAATGCGCGATTATTTAAAGAAATAACCTTAATTGGCAAGTTGTACTGCAAGCAGGTTGATAGCTCCTGAATATTCATTTGAATACTACCGTCACCAGTAACAACAGCGGAAATCGCATTCGGGTTGGCAAACTGCACGCCCATGGCTGCAGGAAGCCCAAACCCCATGGTGCCCAGCCCACCTGAGTTAATCCACTGACGAGGCTTAGCAAAAGGATAATACAAAGCCGCAAACATTTGGTGTTGTCCTACGTCTGAACTAACAAATGCCTTTCCGTCGGTATGCTTGTAGAGTGACTCTATCACTTCTTGCGGTTTAATTTGGTCCACGCCCTTGGCATAGTTCAGGCATTTTTTTGCACGCCATTGTTCTATCTGTTCCCACCATTCACTTAGTTTATGCTTTTGTTGCTGCTCGTCGATATCGCCTATGTGTGACTCGAGTTGATCCAGTACTTTGTCAACCGAGCCCACAACAGGAATATGGGCATTGACTGTCTTAGAAATTGACGTTGGGTCGATATCAACATGAATAATGGTCGCATTGGGACAAAATTTAGCCACATTATTTGTGACCCTATCGTCGAATCGGGCACCCAAAGCCAAAATGCAGTCAGAATTATGCATGGTTTTATTGGCTTCCAAGGTACCGTGCATCCCCAGCATCCCCAAGGATTGACAGTGTGTACCCGGAAAAGCACCTAACCCCATGAGTGTGCAGGTAACGGGCAAGTTTAACTTTTCTGCTAACCCGATCAAGCGACTGTCAGCTTCGGCGGTAATTGCGCCACCACCCACGTACATCACCGGACGTTTTGCGCTCAACAACACCTCAACTGCCTTTTTAATTTGCTTATTGTGCCCTTTTAAAGTGGGCTGATAAGAGCGCATTGTCACATCATCAGGAAATACATAGGGGTGCTCATCGGCGATGTTGACCAGATCTTTGGGTAAATCAACCACCACAGGCCCAGGGCGTCCCGTATTTGCTATGTAATATGCTTTTGCAATTGCTTGCGGAATGTCTGTTGCTTTCTTAACTAAAAAACTGTGCTTAACGATGGGTCGCGAGCACCCTACCATATCGGTTTCCTGAAAAGCATCTTCTCCAATGTGCATTGACGGTACCTGACCCGATAAAATAACCATTGGTATCGAGTCCATATAAGCAGTAGCAATGCCCGTAATAGTGTTAGTTGCTCCTGGCCCAGAGGTTACCAGCACTGTCCCCGTTTTACCCGTAGATCGTGCGTAACCGTCCGCCATATGAGCAGCGGCTTGTTCGTGACGGACCAGTACGTGCTTGACCTGATCTTGTGCAAATAGCGCATCATAAATATCAAGTACTGCACCACCTGGGTAGCCAAATACAAGCTCAACACCTACATCTTTCAGCGCTTCCACAACCATGGCCGCGCCCGACATCATTTTCACTGCTTTTCTCCTCATATTGACAGGAATAGGTAATTTGATGTGACTATAACGAAGTGATTAGGAAGATAAAACAGCAAAATGGCAAATAGTGAGATATTTATCCCATATAAGCGAAAATTTAGGACAGATATCTCGATCCAATTAAAAAAGAGATTAAAAGTAGGATAATGTTAACATTGCGTTAACATTAGTCCTCACTGATTGTTAACGTGAGGTCACTATTGTCACTTATTTCATCGTCATCGTCTTCATCAACAGTCACACGCGTCCTGCCGTAAATGCTTGCAGCTTTTGGGCGATTAATCCGCTTTTGGTACTTCAACCATGCACGCTCAGCGATGTTTTCTGGCTCTTTATCACCATGTGCGACTGCCAGATAGTTAAAATCTTCATCCATTTCAGGTGTCAGCTTTCCATCAACCAACGCAGCAATTAACGATCCATACTGAGACAATGCTCTGCTTTCATTAATTGAAAAGTCACCGGAGCGCGCAAATCCATATGGGTAATTTTTGGGGTCAGCAAAAACGCGCTTAATGAGTTGTTCACGTGTTAGTGTTGCCATCGCTTTCTACCTCGCATTGGTTTCACTTTTATTTAGATAACAGTGGCGAAAGTGTCAAATAAAATTTTCATGACAATGCGCAATAGAGTGTCGTGGTCAATAAACAACAATGATGTAGGCCGCGGAAAAGACCATAAAACTTATATATTGGCGAAAAGATATTGCTCGTCTTTTTCTGAGAATTGCCTGTTATCACTGCGACTTCCAAGTTCTCAATGACATAAATGCAAGACACTCAATTTTGGCAAAACACATTATTTTTTATTGACTTGATATAGCGCCATACAGCACCAACTAAAAAGCAATTCGCAAGTTAAAATTGCGTGTATGAGTTCTCAGGGTAACGCTCGTAAAAAACTGGCATATATTTTTAGAATTCAAAAAGTACTTTGGGCTTAACTGGTATGACCAGAAAAAGTATTGAGATTCTTAACTAGAGGGAAACGAGACTCGCAACTTGCGGTCACCGATCGCGTACCCCTTGGGGTCATGCTTGATGTTTATTTTCTTACATAGCTGTGAAAATTTGGAGCGGGAAACGAGACTCGCAACTTGCGGTCACCGATCGCGTACCCCTTGGGGTCATGCTTGATGTTTATTTTCTTACATAGCTGTGAAAATTTGGAGCGGGAAACGAGACTCGCAACTTGCGGTCACCGATCGCGTACCCCTTGGGGTCATGCTTGATGTTTATTTTCTTACATAGCTGTGAAAATTTGGAGCGGGAAACGAGACTCGNGTGTGAAAATTTGGAGCGGGAAACGAGACTCGAACTCGCGACCCCAACCTTGGCAAGGTTGTGCTCTACCAACTGAGCTATTCCCGCGTTAACTGCTTTCGCAATTTGGACACTTCGTTTGAAGTGGGGCGCATTTTACAAAAAAACTGACGGCGTGCAAGCCCTATTTTTGTTTTTTTGTTTGTTTGCTTAAATCTTAAACACTTTTTCTCTGTAATAACGCAGTTCTTCAATTGACTCGCGAATATCGTCTAACGCCAAATGAACGCCTTTCTTTTTAAATCCAGTGGCGATTTCAGGTTGCCAACGACGAGCTAATTCTTTAATCGTACTAACATCAATACTTCGATAATGGAAATACGCTTCCAATACTGGCATGTACTTAACCATGAAACGTCTGTCTTGCCCAATGGTATTGCCACATAGCGGTGACTTTCCCTGATCAACATAGGTACTTAAAAAGTCGATAGTCATTTTTTCTGCGTCAGCCTCACTCACGCGACTTTCTTTGCAGCGCTGAGTTAAACCACTTTCACCATGTGTTTTGGTACACCATTCATCCATCCCGTTGAGTATGTCATCGGGTTGATGCACCGCAATAACCGGCCCTTCTGCCAACACATTTAATTGTGGATCAGTGACTATGGTTGCAATCTCTAATACTACACAGGTTTCTGGGTCTAGCCCTGTCATCTCCATATCTATCCAAACAAGGTTTAAATCATTTTTCATGAGAACGTCCTCTGGCAACCATTTCCGGGTAAGCGTATCATAGCTATTTTAATAATCGAGTATGAACATTGTCAGTGTATCTTTAACACTGTCGATTGAGTAAACGCAACAAGAAAGGTAATCGTGGCCAAAAAACCTAAGCTTACCAGACAGCAAAAACGCCGAGTTGCCAGCAACAGACAACGGCGTTTGGATGCTGCTAAGGCAGACATCGACCTTATATCCACACAGGCAGGACGCGTTGTGGGGCGTTTTGGCAAGCAGGCCGATGTTGAAATCCAAGGCGAACTTGTGCGCTGTCACATCCGCAGAACCATCGATTCGGTAGTATGCGGTGATGAAGTACTGGTGTCACAAGGCGGCGACAGTGATGACAAAGTCAGTGGAATAATTGAGCTTGTTAAAGACAGACGTAACTTGTTGTCCAGGCCAGATTATTATGATGGCGTAAAGCCGGTCGCAGCCAATATTGATTACATCGTTGTAGTCAGTGCGGTATTGCCGGAGTTCTCAACACATATCATTGATCGCTATCTGGTAGCCTGCGAAGATATCGGTATTGCGCCATTGTTGGTAGGCAATAAAATTGAATTGGCTGATCCCAATCAAGTTAAGCAGATCGAGTCAGCGATGCACGTATATCAATCGCTGGGTTACGAAACCTTGCTTACAAGCTGTAAAGACCAACAGGGCATTCCTGATTTGTCCAACAAACTGAAAGACAAGACCAGCATATTCGTAGGGCAATCCGGTGTTGGTAAATCCAGTTTAATTAATCAAATTTTGCCCAATGCCAACGAACTGGTTGGTGATATATCGGAAAACTCGGGGCTAGGACAACACACTACAACAGCAGCCAAACTGTTACATTTACCCGGTGGTGGCGACCTTATAGACAGTCCTGGTGTGCGTGAGTTTGGCCTGTGGCATTTACCAGCAGAACGCGTTACCAACGGGTTTATTGAGTTTAAAGCCTATTTAGGTGGCTGCAAATTTAGAGACTGCAAGCACAAAAGTGATCCAGGATGCCTCATTACCGATGCTGTCGAGCGCGGCAAGATAGCCCGGTCGCGCTATGAGAGCTACCATAGAATCCTTGATACAATGGAAGAACAAAAGCCGTCGTTTATTTAAACCCGCGTTCAAACAAAGTTATTATTCATAACCTTTTCATTGCGACCATCTCAACGATCTCATGTACACTACACCTGATTTTATTACGGAGTTAAATTGTGCTTAATTGGTTTAAAGTTAACCTTCAGTATGTTTTGCCTAAACATCTGATATCCCGACTTGTCGGCAAGTTGGCTGCGGCAGAAGCTGGTAGTGTAACAACCACATTAATTAGACTATTTATCAAACAGTTCAATGTGAATATGCAAGAGGCCAAATTTGAGCAGCCTGAAGAGTATAGAAGCTTCAATGAGTTCTTCACGCGGCCTTTGAAAGATGGGCTTCGTCCAATTGTTGAAGGGACCGACGAATTGTGTCACGCCGTGGACGGTGCGGTTAGTCAGCTCGGCCCAATCAAGGGCGACCAGATTTTTCAGGCCAAGGGGCATGAATATTCATTAACGAGTTTGTTAGGCGGAAAACCTGATATTGCAGCGCCTTTTCAAGGCGGCGACTTTGCCACCATTTATCTGTCTCCAAGAGATTATCACAGGATCCATATGCCCGTTGATGGCGTGCTGACCGATATGATTTATGTTCCCGGAGAACTTTTTTCGGTGAATCCGTTAACGGCCGAGAATGTACCTGGATTATTTGCACGTAATGAGCGGCTTGTTACTCTCTTTGATACGCCTGCAGGTAAGATGGCATTAGTATTGGTGGGCGCTACCATAGTAGCGAGTATTGAAACGGTATGGGCGGGCAACGTAACACCACCAACGGGAAAGAATGTTGTTCACTGGCAATATCCCACTAACGGAGATAATGTTATTGCATTGAAGAAAGGCGAAGAAATGGGCCGCTTCAAGCTTGGTTCTACCATAGTGGTATGTTTTGAACCTGACGCCGTCACCCTGGAAGCCATGCAAAGCGGTGACCCAACCAAACTGGGCACTTTGTTTGGCAAGATAATACGTTAGACGCCTCAGTCAATGGACCCTGTTAAGCGCAGTTTAGTCTCACTGCATCTCACTGTTGTACTGCTGGGTGGTACTGCGCTCTTTTCTCAAATCATCAGTCTCCCAGCCACAGATATTACCTTAGGCAGGTCAATATTTGCCTTTGTTGTACTCACGTTGCTCGTGTATAGCAAACGGGGCAGTCTGGTGCTAACAAATATCCGAGATTATGTGATGGCGTGCTTTTTAGGCGCATTGATGGCTGTGCACTGGGTAACCTATTTTGCTGCAATGCAATATGCTGGTGTTTCTGTCGGTATTATTGCTCTTTTTACTTTTCCTGTGATTACTGTGTTTATGGAGCCTTTCATTGAAAAAGGCACCATTCACTGGCAGGACATACTCAGTGCACTCGTAGTATTACTAGGTATTGCTCTTATCGTCCCAGCGCCTGACCTCAGTAATGACATAACAATGGGTGTGTTGGTAGGTGTTTTTTCTGCGTTTTTGTATTCACTGCGCAACCTCATTCACCGCAAGCATTTTAGCCAGTATAGCGGTGCAAAAGCCATGGCGTGGCAAACCGCTGTAATTTGTATACTCCTATTGCCTTTCGGTTTTAATGGATTGCGTGTAGCCGACATAGACGACTGGTTATGGCTATTGCTTTTAGGCACAGTATTTACCGCATTACCGCATGCATTAATTGCGCAGTCTCTCAAGCATTTACGCGCTAAAACATTTTCGTTGGTGGCCTCGATGCAACCTATATACGGTGTTGCACTCTCGATCATCATTTTGAATGAATCCCCCAACTGGCAAACGCTATTGGGCGGAATTCTGGTGACCAGCGCATCTATCTATGAGACAGTAGTGACACACAAGTCAAGCAAGGTCTAGCATTGACACAATGTTGATTATCGGACATAGAGGCGCGAGTGGATACGCGCCAGAAAACACGGTAGAAGCCTTCAAACTTGCATTAATACAAAAAGCTCACGGTATTGAATGTGACGTATTTCAAATCGAAGGTACGTCCAGTGTCATTATTCATGACTTTCACCTTGACAGAACAACAAATGGAAAGGGTTTTGTGCCCGATTGCACCTTAACAGACATTCGCCGATTGAATGCGGGCAATGGCAATAAAGTCCCTGTTTTGTCTGAATTGTTTGAATGCCTGAATGAGACTACCTGGTGTAATTTAGAACTGAAATATATCGAGGACATTCACGCTTGGGTTGATGAGATAAAAAGGCTACTGGCGGCTTATCCTTATATTGTGAACAAGTTGGTCATCTCTTCATTTAACCATCCTTGGTTAAGAGAAATCGCGAATCAAATGCCCACAGTAAAAATCGCTTACCTCATCGCGCATTACCCTCTGCATATAGTAAAAACAATCAAAGAATTTGATGCCTTTGCAGTAAATGTGGATATCAACATCATCAATCAAAAACTGGTTGATGTAATTCACAGTAATAATCAGCAGGTTTGGGTATTCACTGTGAATAAGTTAGAGGATATGAAAAGGTGCCGGGCAATGGGTGTGGACGGAATATTTACCAATTACCCTGACATAGCACTGGACTGTATTTAGTAACTGGCACTCTCTGCTGCGGTTGCAGTGTCTACTGTGGCTTTTTTACTGCATCCTTTACAACGCCTAATTAACCGCATGTTTAGTGTGTGCCCCGCAATAATAAGCACAGCACCAATCAACACCAGCACGGGCTCAAGGTCGTGACCTAAGCTGTCTTTAAACCAGTACGTTAATCCGCCCGCTGCGAGTAAATAAATGGGCTTTTTACGACCATGATGCCTAAGGATACCGATTCCCATAGCGATGCCACCTAAACATAAAGAGGCAAGTAAGATAGCCCTCTCAAACCAGTGCTGCGCAAAGAAGGTGCTCGCGACCGCCGGCAGAACAGCGATAGTTACAGGCAAGACTAGACAATGCACGGCGCATAGGCTGGAAATCCAGATGCCGCATTTGTCGAGAAACGTAGACTGTATTTTGGCTTCGTGCATATGTTATAAGGTTACATTTTAAGGGAACGTGATAATATAGCATAATGCACAAAGAAGATAGTGTTAACGTGTATAAAAACTATTCTGAAGGCGCTGCTACTAACTCTGTACTTTTATAGCTTTTGCGTTCTCGAGGGAACCTTGAATCAAAGTAGTCAGACACATGCTGTAATGTGACGCCTTGACGTTCTATATCGTTGAGGGCATGTGAGAGATAGCGAAGACTGGACGGATAAGGATGTGCGATACCTATCGCCCGGCCATACTTTTTAGCAATGCGTATCAATCGGTGGACCTGTTGCTCGTAAAAGGCTTCAGTTTGAATATGGTCGATAAAAATATGACGCTTATCAGTTGCCAAACCGATGTCACGTGCGGTTTCAAAAGCAACAGAGTGGGGTGATGTTCGACTGTCTAAAAAAAACAAAGACCTCGATTTTAGCGCACTCATCAAGGTTCGCATGGGCGCGTATTGCTCAGTAAGTGCGCTTCCCATATGGTTATTGACCCCGATGACATGGGGAACACTGTCTAACGCGTCAATAAGCACCTGTTCAATATCCTGATCGTACATACCTACTTTGAGCGCCGCTGGCCCCAATGCTCTTTTGCGTTGGGAAGACATGGGTAAGTGCAACATGACATCTCGCCCTTGCGCATTTGCCCTATTGGCATACTCATTGGCGTAAGGTGTTTGAGGTAAAATTGAAAAGGCCACCTCTACAGGCAAATCAAATGCAGCAGCGTCGGATTTTTTATAACCAACATCATCGAGCACAATAATGATTTTGGGGAGCGAGTTTACTTTTGAACGATGTGTTTTGTCGGCTGCTTGTACACCAAAAGCTACAACCACCATACAAACAAAAACCTGACAACATAGCCGCACAGCTTTCAATGCAATACCTTTCCTTTTTTCTTTGTTACTGTATCAGGTATTGTGCAAATACCCAACGATAATTCGGTTCAAACTCAATGATAAATGAAGCGCTTTGTTCTTATATTTTGCAGGCTAAACAACGTTTCGACGAAGCGCCTGTTTCGCCGTTGAAAACGCCTTGCGTTAAATCTTACAGACTCTCGCAGGAATGGAAAAATGAAGTTTGGCTAAAACTAGAAAATCAACAGTATACGGGTTCATTCAAATTTCGTGGTGCGTTAAATAAGATACTCAGTCTTACTCATGAGCAAAAAAGACGAGGCGTGATTACTGCCAGTTCAGGTAATCATGGATTTGGTTGTGCTTATGCCGCAGCATCATTGGATATACCGCTAACCGTGTGCGTGCCAGACAATGCTGCCAAGGTTAAATGTGACAATATCAGCCGCTTGGGTGCACAATTAATTAAAGTCAACGGCGATTGTCTTGTCGCTGAGCAATACGCGCAAAGGCTCGCTAGCCAAGAGAAAAAAACCTATATCTCTCCCTATAACGACTGGGCCGTAATGGCAGGACAAGGTACCATAGGTATTGAGCTACTGGATACAAAAGTCCCTTTCGACGCTGTTTTTATCGCCGTTGGCGGAGGCGGGTTAATTGGTGGGATTGGCACCATCATCAAATCGGTTTCACCTCACACAGATATTATTGGCTGCTGGCCTCAGCATTCTACTGCCATGGCGTCGAGTCTAGACGCAGGTCAGGTTATCGAGGTTGAAGAACAACCCACCCTTTCAGATGGCACTGCAGGCGGCATAGAAGCCAACACAATTACCTTTGATATTTGTCAGTCTGTGATTGATAAAAAGGTCTTGGTAGAGGAGCAGCTAATAGCCAGTACCATAAAAAGTACATTAGCATTGGATAATACTATTATTGAAGGTGCTGCAGCCGTAGCTATTGCAGGTGCATATAAATTGAGGGAACAGTATCAAGGGAAACGCATCGCAATTGTTGTGTGCGGGAAAAATATCAGTTTTGACACGTTAAAGTCGATCATCAATACGCCGGATTGACCTACGTCAAGCTCCTTTCCGAGAATAAGCGTATGCTAAAAACCTCAATGAAGATTGGAGCATGGCTATGTTTATGAATGAAGGTGTGGTAGACCGAATCGCAAGAACTGTACTTGGGCTCGTGTTGTTAAGCCTTGTATTTTGGGGGCCAACATCACCGTTGGGTTATATTGGTATTGTGCCTCTTCTTACTGGCATTGTTGGTTTTTGTCCGATATATCGTCTCTTTGGTATCTCAACACAATCATCATGACTGTTACTAACACCAACGGCGCACTCGCAAGGTGTAATCTATGTATACCTGACCGAATTGTCCTGTGAGAGCTTTTTCCTCTGGGACAATTTGAAAACGGTTCATGTAAACCACAAACAATAAGGGCCAGATAAGTGCCATGAGTACGCCTGCTTTAATACAGTAAGCAGTGAGTACAAGGAGCATCCCAAGATACATGGGGTTGCGGGTATACTGGAAAATGCCAGTGGTGACTAATGCACTGGCTTTATCTATTGCGACCGGGTTAACCGTCGTGTTCGCACGTTTAAAACTTATTACACCAGCCACCGCGACCAAGATGCCAGCGATGAGCAGTAACACACTTACCCCCCGCTGCCATTCGCCAATCCAAATGTAATCTGAATAGACCTGTTTAGTGAAAAAAGCACCTAGACCAGCAATCAATAAAACCAATACGGGGGGAATACGACATTCAAGAAATTGCATGATGTTGTTACCTAAAAAGCTATCCAGCCGGTTGGGTTCAAGGCCTTACCTTTGTGACGAATTTCAAAATACAAATTGGGGTAAGCCTGGCCACCGCTTTGCCCAACCAGACCAATAGTCTCTCCGCTTCTTACCATATCACCGGCCTGTTTTAAGAGTGCCTGATTGTGGCCGTACACACTCATGTAGCCCTCGCCATGATCAATAATACTGACCAGACCGAAGCCTTTTAGCCAATCCGCATAGAGTACTTTGCCATCGTGAACAGCATTAACAGGGCTACCGGCTCGTCCCTCAATAACTATACCTTTCCACCTGACCTGCCCCTGTCTTCTTTGACCAAATAAACGCTGAACGCGCCCTTGCGCCGGTCTTGTCAAATTGCCTTTTACTTGATCCAGACCTACTAATGTTACTTCGGCTGAACGCGCAGCAGCTCTGGCGGCCTCAGCGGCTTCAATCGCACGTATCAAGGCTTGTTCATTTTCTTGCAGTGAAGCAACCGCCTGCGCATCAGAGATAATTTGACGGTTTATCTGGTCTAGTGTTTTTTTGCGATCATCCTGCCGGGCAGATAATTCTTGCTGCTGATTTTCTTGTCTGGATAGTAATTGCGTCAATGTGCGTTCAGCCTCTTCCAAACGTTGCGTGACGGTGACCAACTCAGCAATGTCGTTTCGAAATAGGCTGATAGCATCTTGCCTTGCCTTACTGAAGTATTGATAGTAAGTAAGTACTCGCTCAAACTTCAACGCATCCTCTTGGTTAAACAGCATTTTAGCGTAATCGTAATTTCCAGCCATATAGGCACTGCGTAACTGCGCACTGAGCTGCGCTTGTTGAGCACTGATGCGAGCCTGCAATTCCCGCCTTTCTGCTTTTAGTGAAGATTGTTCATTTCGATTGGTCTGTAATTCATTGCGTGTATTGCTTAACGCTCTTGCTACGCGACCTATAGCAAGTTCAGACTCCTTTAGAATAGCTTCCAGTTCTTTGGCTGATGCTTTTTGTTCAGCAAGCCTCGCCTGACGTTCTGCTAGCTCTCGCTGCAACTCTTCGAGCTGGGCCGTTTGCGGATCTTCAGTTTGGGCGTAACAAAAGCGTGGCCACAAGACACCAAGGATAAGCAAACAACACACCCCAAATTTCATTTTCTTTGCTACCCACCTTTTCAATAAAAACGGAATTGGTATTGACTAAAAAACAAAGGGTTACAAGCCATACGCAATTCTCTAGTTCAACCAGTTTATCAAAGCAGGCGGGGGATACCACGACTATCTGCCAACAACTTCACCGTCGAACACTGGTTTTTGAGAACAAAATCGCTATACTCGGCGCTGATTTTGAACAAAGAGTAATGGTCAATGCAACAGCTGATTGAGTTTGCTGGCAATAATTTCATTTTGTCAGCTATTTGGGTGGCGCTAGTCGCAATGCTAATTTACAGTTTCGTGAGCAGCGCAGTTTCACCAGTCAAAGAAGTGAACACCCATGAAGCAACATTGTTGATTAACAAGGAAGATGCCATCGTTTTGGATATTCGCGATGCTAAAAGTTTCAATGCAGGACACATTTTGGGTGCACGGCAACTAAAACCAGAAGCGATCCGCAACAGTCAGTTCGGGCCACTTGAAAAATCGAAGAGCAAACCCATTATCGTAGTGTGTGCAATGGGAAATACCGCGCGTAAGACTGCATTAGATTTACATAAAGCCGGTTTTGCTCGTGCAACACTTTTGAAAGGTGGCATGAATGCTTGGCAGTCAGCTGGGCTGCCGGTAAGCAAATAGGGTTTGTTATGAGTAATGTTGAAATATACACCAAAGGCTACTGTCCTTATTGCCACCGCGCTAAGGCTCTGTTAGAGAGCAAAGGCATAGAATACATTGAATATCCCATAGACAAACAACCCGACTTGCGCGAAGAAATGATCACGCGCGCCAACGGCGGGTATACTGTCCCGCAAATTTTTATCGACGGAAAGCACATTGGTGGCTGCGACGATATGTTTGCATTAGAGACAAAGAACGCACTCGATCCTTTGCTGAACGCATGATCGAACACACTCAATAAATTTATAGGAAAGTACTCATGGCAGATGAGCAAAACACACAGAATACAGCCGATCAAGGCGCACAGAATCAACAGTCAGCGTTTTCTATTCAACGCATTTACACAAAAGATATGTCGTTTGAGACGCCTAATTCACCCGCTATTTTCGCTAAAGAGTGGAAACCTGAGATAAAGCTTGATCTTGATACCCGTACCAACCAACTTGAAAATAACTTGTTTGAAGTGGTGCTTGCGGTAACCGTTACCGCTACCGTTGAAGGTGAAACGGCGTTTTTGTGTGAAGTTCAGCAAGCCGGTATTTTTGCTATTGGCGATTTACCTGATGGAAGTAAAGCACATATGGTGGGTTCGTATTGCCCTAACCTATTGTTTCCTTACGCCAGAGAAACAGTTTCAAGTTTAGTTAATAAAGGCACATTCCCTCCACTAAACCTTGCACCTGTTAACTTCGATGCTATCTTTTCAGCATATGTGCAAAAGCGAGCAGAAGCAGCAAAGGCTGAGCAGGGTGAGCAAGCGTCTCAACCTTCTCCTAAGCTAGACGCATAAGCCAAACATTATGAGTAACACAGACAAAAACGCCGCCGTAGCCGTTCTTGGCGCTGGCTCTTACGGCACGGCCTTGGCTTTTTGTCTGGCCAGGAATAACGTCCCAACATATCTGTGGGGACGTGATCCTAACCACATTCAAACTCTCATAGATACTCGCCAAAATACACGCTATTTACCGGGTTTTGACTTTCCTGAAACCTTGCATCCTACAAAGCGCCTACAAGACGCCATTGCTAACGCGTCAGATGTGTTGGTAGTAGTACCCAGTCACGCGTTCACAGCAATGCTCAAAACTATTAAACCGCTGCTTACCAATAAACACGCTATTACCTGGGCAACCAAAGGCTTGGAGCCTCATACAGGGAATCTCCTGCAGGACGTAGCTAAGTCCGTGTTAGGCACCTCTTACCCTATCGCCGTATTATCGGGTCCAACGTTTGCCAAAGAGATGGCCGCAGGCCTACCAACTGCTATTTCCCTGTCTTCAGATAACGAAGCTTTAGTAGAGAGAATGGCAGCTAAGCTACATTGTAAACGCACTTTTCGGGTCTACAAAAATGCAGACATCGTCGGCGTTCAGCTTGGTGGAGCCATCAAGAATGTTATTGCGATTGGCGCGGGTTTGGCCGATGGACTGGGCTTTGGCGCCAATGCCAGAACAGCACTGATCACAAGAGGTTTGGCCGAAATGGCCAGACTAGGAACCTGTCTGGGGGCACAGCCTGAAACCTTTATGGGTATGGCCGGACTCGGCGACTTAGTGCTGACCTGTACAGACAATCAATCACGTAATCGGCGCTTCGGACTGGCACTGGGTGCTGGGAAAAGCATTGAACAGGCGATAAGCGATATTGGTCAGGTTGTTGAAGGCTACAGAAACACCGAAGAAGTGCATGTCCTGGCGCAAAAGCACAAGGTAGAAATGCCTATTTGCGAACAAATCTATGCGGTCTTATATGAAGGCAAAACTGCAAAAGAGGCTGCAATGGCACTGCTTGGCAGGGATATGAAAGCCGAATAAGCTTGCACTAGCGATAAGTGCTTAAAAGCACTAAGCCACCGCTCTTTTGTATGCGTACTCCAAGAACAAGATACAAACAGCAATCGACACCGCGATTGATGCTTCTAGCCATAGTGAGAAGTTAAAAAAGTGCGATAGCAGAAGGCTGGTAACAATGCCCAAGAAAAAATAAGCGGCTTTTCTCATCGTATAACTCTAAGGGTTAGTCCAGAGAGCCATTGACGCTCTGAACACTTGTGTAGTGTATGATAATTGGATAGTACACCTGTAAAATCGGTTCGAAACTGGTTTTATGGTACAGATTCATACTGATTTTACATACCCCAGCTGGCGCCAAGATTCATAAACACATACAGAAACCGCATTAGATAGATTCATACTCCGGCTACCTTCTAACATGGGTATTCGAATACACTGTTGTGCAGGTAACTCATCGATCACATCTTGCGGTAAGCCTCTTGTTTCCGGACCAAACAACAAGGCATCACCAGGCGCATAATCCACATCAGAATGAAAAACGGCACCACAGGTTTCGATGGCGTAGAGCCTACCTTGCAAATACTGTTCAATATAGGTGTGTAAACTTTTGTGCCGTTTTACCTCTGCAAATTCGTGATAATCCAGTCCAGCACGACGAACGCGTTTGTCATCCCACACAAATCCAAGAGGCTCGATTAGATGAAGTGAAAACCCGGTATTGGCGCAAAGCCGAATAATATTGCCCGTATTTGGTGGGATCTCGGGTTGATATAAAACAATGTCTAACATTGTGTATTGCTTACCTCTGTAGAACTGAAAATGTAAAAATAGCAGAGCTATTGCGACAGAAAATCCATTATACGCGCAAGTACCGGGTTCCTGATATCGTCACGCTCCATCAGTAATTCGTGGCGTGCATGTGCCACTTTTACCAATTCGCCACTGGGCATGGTAGCCGCCACTATTCGTTGCCGTTTATTGTCGATAATGATGTCTCTAGCAGAGCTGAACACCAATACAGGTTGGGAAATTTCAAAGGCGCGCAACTCAATTTCATTCATCGCATCCTTTGCCGCAGCGAGCCACTCTGTCGTCACGCCGCCCAGTTGCAGCGCCGGTGTATCTTTATAGAGCTCTACCATGCATTCATAGCGCACTTTACTGTGTGTGAGTGGGTTTACCTGAAATGGATAAACTGTGTACGGCTTTTGACCAAAGAAATAGCCACTTTCCCTGTTGCGGATTCGATTGATTTTTAAACCAGCCTCAACAATCGCAGTCGCTGCCCAATCCGGTAGTGATGGCTTTATGCCAAACATGGGCGAACAAAATACTGCCCGCTCGAAAAGCTCAGGTCGATGAAGCAAGGTCAAGGCACCAATAGCCCCTCCCATGGAATGACAGACCAGACTGAGGTCACCCTTCCATTGCGGTTGCACAATGTTACTGACAAATGTACACAGGTCATCAACGTAGTGTGCAAAGTGTTTTACGTATCCGTGCTGAGGGTCTTGTGTCATTCGTCCAGAAAGCCCTTGGCCTCTGTGATCAAGAGTAAAACAGGCAAATCCATTTTGGTAGAAGTCGTAGATGACCTCTTTATACTTAAGGAAGGTTTCTACCCGACCATTACACAGTACTATCGCCCCTTTCGGGTTTTCCGGTATACAATAAGCAAAGTGAAGTTCAATATTTTCTTCACCAATAAATTGACCAAGAACCACATGGTTCTGCCAAAAAGCATTGATGTGAGAAAAGTATCCGCTTTCCAGTGCTTGTTCTTCAGTTAAGTTCCAGCTCATTAAGACCGCTTACTGAATGACAGTGACACCTTCAGGCCGCCGTCACTGTGATTAGTTGCCTCGATATTGCCATGATGCGCTGTCACAACGGCTTTCGCAATAGCTAAACCCAATCCCACCCCACCTGATTTTCTATCTCGGGCCCGCTCAGCTCGATAAAATGGCGAAAAGATATGCTGTAAGTCATCCTCAGCCAACCCGCTACCGTCGTCCGTTACCGTTACACACCAGCACGGTTGATGCTCGTTCGCCACTTCGCTGAGTTGCACGTCAATTCGACCTTTTGCGTGACGAATTGCATTGCGGATCACATTTTCGATACCACTTTGCACTGCGTCGCGCTGAACGTGCACCGTTATATTGGGTATTGCGCTGACAGTAAACGACTTATTCAATTGCGACGCTTCAAATTCTGCGTTACTCAGGACGGGCTCCAATAATTCTAGCAAAGATAAATCCTCTTTTTTTGCCATTGCTGCTTCAGCGCGAGACAACGTAAGTACTTTGCCAATCATTTCCTCCATAACAGCGGTTTCTTGTTCAATCCTCAGCAGCGCCGTTTTAATAACCGCATTGTCTTTGGCTGCTTGTTCGGCTAATGCAACGGCCATGTTTAAACGCGTTAATGGTGAACGCAATTCATGGGATACATCGGCCAGCAGACGCTGCTGTCCCTGCCAGTTTTGAGCTAGTTTATCTGCCATTGTATTAAAGCCCGTCGCTAACTGCCCAATCTCGTCTTTCTTACACTGCTTCTCACTCACCCTAGCTCGCCAGTCTCCGTTGGCTAATTGTTGGCTAGTTTTGTATAGCTCTCTTATGGGCGTCACTATTGATCGTGTAAAAAAAACACTAAATAGCACTGACATGATCAAGAGGACCAAAATGATGAAATAAGGCGCATTGGGGTAACTGGACAGGCCTTCTTTTCCTGGGCGCTGTACAAACAGCAGAAAATCTTTTCCTGCCAACTGCAAAGGCACTGGGCCGATGAGTTGATAAGGAGGGCGTGATATTTTAATGGGCGTACTCTGCTCGATAAGTTCATTAACATCGCGATCCAGGCGACGTTTAAAACGACTCGGGGGACTTAATACTCGTTGCTTGCCAACATCGTAGAGCACGACTCTGCCTTTTCTACTATTCGCGAGTAGGTCCTTAATCCCTTCAATAGTACCTACACGATTAAAAGCGCGAAGCGTCCTTTGTTTTGCAGCATCTAAAAGGCGGATGTCCTGAGAATCAACCCGCGCAATCTCAACGTCACTTTTTTGCCATTGTGCAACCAGCCAAATACACAGAATGGCCGCCAGTAACGTAGCCCAAAAGCCAATAAGTAGTCGCAATCCAACGGAATGTCTTACGCGTGAGATTATGGACATAACAGAATATACCCCGCCCCTCTGACTGTTTTGATGGTCGGCTGATCATTGATCGCAGCGAGTTTTTTGCGAATATTGCTGACATGCATATCTATGCTGCGATCAAACTCCATAAGTTTTCTGCCCAATACCTGCTCACTAATCGCTGCCTTACTAACCAAGTGACCGGCCTGTTTAGCTAACAAAAAAAGTGTCGCAAATTCTGTTCCAGTGAGCTCAAGTTGCTGACCACAATAGGTCACCTTTTGTGAGGAGGCATGAATGCTGATTTCACCTATTTCTATGCTGAGAGCTTGATTGGAATCGTCATAGTGGGTACGGCGCCGAATTAATGCTTTGATTCGCGCCATCAATTCTCTGTGATTAAAAGGTTTTGGCAGGTAATCATCAGCGCCCAGCTCAAGACCCAATATACGGTCATAATCATCACCGCGCGCGGTGAGCATAATTACAGGGGTAAAACAGAAATGGCGCATTTCTCTCAACACATCAAAGCCATCTTTGACGGGCATCATGACATCGAGTAGTACCACATCGTAATGGTTTGCATGATTCAACCTGTCGAGCCCTTCTTGCCCATCATTGGCTACAGACACTTCATACCCGTTGGTACGAAGGAACTCGTCAAGCATTGTGGTCAGTTGCTTATCATCGTCAATGATCAATACGTGTGAATGTGTCATTTCATCAAATAACTATACATGGTTGCTATAGCTTACTGCCGGATTGCCAAGAGGCAAAGTCTGAGCTGCACCTTTACGAAACCTTTACATACACTTGCCACTTCTTTGCATTGTACTTCTTATACTGCTATCGAACGTTAACAAACATGAGCGAATACAAATGAAGATTAAGATTAACTTGACTCCTTTTTTACTAGGTGCCGTAACAGCGGGTTTACTGGCAACGTCGACATTGGCGATTTCTGGTCCTCACAAAGACGGTTTGGAAAACAGAAAAGCGTTTATTCAGTCATTGAATTTAACGGATGCGCAACGGGAAAAAATGCGTGAGATTATGCCCTCAATAAACAAGCAGGCACACAGCAACCCCATGATAGCACTGATGCCAATCGCATTTGCGGATGAACTTGACCCCCTAAAACTTTCATTAGCACTCGACGCCTTGTCATCGCAACGCAGAGCAAAAGGGCTTGCAATGGCAGAACGCCGTTATGTTTTGGGTCAAATATTGGATGAGACGCAAAGAGACAAGCTGGAAGCAAGAATGTCTGAAAACATGCAAAATGCCCGTGTAGGACGAGACCCAGCTAAACTGTTTAGTAAACTTGACCTGACCAGTGAGCAGCAAATCCAAATCGACGAGTTGACCGCAGCACTGACCGACAACCGCGAAAACATGCAAACACTATTACATAGCTTCAAAGTTGCCGAGCGAGATATTATTCAAGCCCCATCGTTTGATGCCACAGCTTGGGTGGACCTTTACGATCTGCATGAAACGAATATGCGTACTTCAGCAACACAAATGGTGAATACTCTGCATACCCTATACACGGCGCTCGACACTGAGCAACAGAAAAAGTTAAAGCGCATGATAAAACACAAAATGAAGCATATGCGCAAAAAGGCCTAGGCAGTGGCTAACGCAAAAAGTGTGGCGACGAAACCAGTAAATCTGCCGTCGCCAGATTACATGCTACTGGGGTGTTGTACACAGAGCAAAGCCTTAGTAGCGCTTTTACATCCGGGTCGTGAGGCTGCGCATTGAGCGGGTCCCAAAAAAAGAATAAGGCGGAGAGTTGGCCCTCTGCGATCAGCGCACCTATTTGCTGATCGCCCCCCAATGGACCACTTTTGTACCTGTGAATAGCCAGCCCAGTATGCGCATTCAACTTTTTACCGGTTGTTCCCGTTGCGACTAAGTCGTATTGAGATAACAAGGTTTTATGCCGACTTGCCCACTCGATGAGCTCCTGTTTTTTATTGTCATGAGCCACCAGGGCCAACCTATGAGTTGACATAATAATTTCTCCAGAATGCCATATATTAAATATTTATACATTTTTATTGCATATTTATACTTTCGAGTTAAACTGCGAGCTTACTCACATGAATACGGTAGCACAGTTTTTTAGTCATGGTTAAGACAGTCATTTTTGGGGCAAGTGGATACACGGGAGCCGAACTCGTTAAGTTGGTCTCACAACATCCCAAATTAACGTTAAATGGTCTCTATGTATCGCCTAACAGCCTTGATGCTGACAAAGATATCGCCGAGCTTCATCCCGGTTTGTCGCATCTGAAGGGCCACAAAGTTAAGGCTACTGCTGCTCACGAGCTTGTCTACATTGCCAAAGAGAATGACGTGATTTTGTTGGCTACCCCTCATGAGGCAAGTCACGACTGGACTGCATCATTACTGGGGAGTAATGCTGTTGTGTATGATTTGTCAGCGGCATTCAGGTTGTCTGACACCAATGCTTACCAAACTCACTACGGCTTTACTCACCAACACAGTGAGTTATTGGCGCAAGCGACGTATGGCTTAGCCGAGCATTTTGCTAATGATATTGCCAATGCGAGTCTGATAGCACTGCCCGGTTGTTATCCGACCGCTTCTTTGATGGCACTCATGCCATTGGTAGATGCAAATGTACTTTGCCAATCAACCTTGCCCGTGATCAATGCCACGTCTGGTGTATCGGGCGCAGGTAGAAAAGCTTCCTTGGCCAATAGCTATTGTGAAGTTAGCTTGCAGGCCTATGGCGTATTTACCCACAGACATACGCCAGAAATTGCTCAATACCTTAATAGAGAGGTAATTTTTACCCCGCATTTAGGCAATTTTAAGCGTGGCATACTGGCAACCATCACCGCTAAATTGACGCCTGGAGTGTCTCAGGCAGATATTGATGCCCTCTATACCGCCTGTTATGCGCGCTGCCCACTTATTCGTTTTCAATCTAAACCGACCAGAGTAGACGATGTTGCTAATACGCCTTTTTGTGATTTGTACTGGCAAGTTCAAGCTTCAAACAATCACATCATAATAACTAGCGCCATTGACAATGTATTGAAAGGCGCGGCTTCACAGGCCATCCAGTGTGTCAACCTGCGCAATGGTTGGGACGTAACTACTGGCCTGCTAGGTGCATTATCATGACATTGCCTTATGTAATTAAAGTAGGCGGTGCTTTGCTTGAATCAACCGAAGCGACGCAGGCCTTTCTGCACAACTTGTATCAAATAAACGATATTCAGTCGGTGCTGGTGCACGGCGGCGGCACGCAAGTGGCTAGTTTGCTGAATAAGTTAGGTTACACCACGATAAAAAAAGATGGACTTAGAGTTTCTCCTCCAGAGCAAATGCCCTATGTCACAGGCATGCTCGCCGGAGCGGTAAATAAAAAACTGGTCGCGCAAGCCAACTCAGTAGGGTTAAAAGCAGTTGGGATCAGTGCACTTGATGGAAAAACTATCCGTGCTGAAGTTTTCGATAACGCGCTAGGGGCCGTAGGTCAACCCATCAGCGCTGACAGCACTTTAGTTGAGCAGCTGATAAGTTCAGAGTGGTTGCCCATTATGGCGTGCATTGGAGCTTCAGATGAAGGGGAACTGCTGAACATCAATGCTGACCACGTTGCTGCAACGCTAGCCGAGTCCTTGCAGTGTCCTTTGCTGTTGCTTTCAGATGTACCTTCTGTGCTGGATGCACAAAAGCAAAGAATAACAGAGATTACGCCGGCTTCTTTGCCCACACTGGTGAATGATAAGGTCATCACTGATGGCATGCTGGTAAAGGTTGATGCAGCTATGGCGACAGCGCAAAAAACACATGAACCCGTCATTATCGCTGGCTGGCGTGACAGCCTGTCAGCCATATTGGCTGGTGATGCTGGCACCCATGTACTTCCCGAATAAAAAGGCTAATATTGCAATGAAACAGGATCTTCTTACTTTTACCAATTGGACGCCTGAAGCGGCAAACGAATTACTTGCTTTAGCCGTCGAAATGAAAGCCAATATGGAACAATATGGCGACGTGTTAAAAGGCAAAAGTATCGTCGCTTTATTTGAAAAACCGTCTTTGCGCACCCGTCTGAGTTTTGAAATTGGCATTCACAAATTGGGTGGTCACCTAGTTTACGTAGACTCTGAAGCGGGCAAACTAAATGGCCGTGAAGGTGCGGCAGATGTTGCTGCCAATATAGCCTGCTGGGCAGATGGCCTGATTGCCAGAGTGTTTTCTCACAATACTCTTGAAACATTTGCTAGCGCTGCAGACGTACCTGTCATCAATGCACTGTGCGACAAGTATCATCCATGCCAGGCACTCGCTGATTACCTTACGCTTTTCGAACAGTTTGGCAAGGTCAAAGGACTCACGCTGGCATATATTGGTGATGGCAATAATGTGACACACTCTCTATTAATACTCGGCGCGTTACTGGGGTGCCACCAAGTAGTCATTACACCTAATGGACATGAAGTCGATCAGGCTATTTTTGATGCAGCGCAATCCATTGCCGATCAGACCGGTTGTAATATGGTGCAGTCGAATGATATAAGCGCAGCTAAAGGGGCCAGCGTGCTGTACACAGATACTTGGCTTTCAATGGGCGACAGTACACCACTATCTGAAATAAAAGACGCTTTTACGCCCTATCAAATTAATCACGAGCTGTTAAAAAACACCGGGGCAACCCATGCCATGCATTGTCAACCGGCACACCGTGATCTAGAAATAACCAGTGCCATCATCGACAGTGATGCGTCTTTATTGATGCAGCAAGCTGAAAACCGCATGTATGCACAAAACGCTATACTAAAAACCTTATTCGCTTAAGCAGGACACAAAGCATGTCAGAGATAAAAAAAGTCGTTCTCGCCTATTCAGGCGGCCTTGATACATCGGCCATTGTGCCTTGGTTAAAAGACAATTACGGCTGTGAAGTGGTGGCCTTTGCCGCCGATGTAGGCCAAGGAGAAGAAGAACTTGAGGGGTTGCATGACAAAGCCATCGCATCGGGTGCCTCTGAATGCCATATTGTCGATTTAAAAGAAGAATTTGTTCGAGAGTACATTTACCCCACCGTCAAAACGGGAGCTGTTTATGAAGGTGAGTACTTACTTGGCACCTCTATGGCCAGACCCGTAATAGCAAAAGCGCAAGTCGAAGTTGCCAGAAAGGTGGGCGCAGATGCACTCAGCCACGGATGTACTGGTAAAGGTAATGACCAAGTACGCTTTGAAGGAGCCTTTGCAGCGCTAGCTCCTGACCTAAAAGTCATTGCACCATGGCGTGAGTGGGATATGGTATCTCGTGAACAATTATTGGCGTATTTGCAGGAAAAAAACATTCCGTCAACGTCGTCAGTGCGCAAAATATACAGCCGTGATGGCAACGCTTGGCACATTTCTCACGAAGGTGGAGAGCTCGAGGATCCTTGGCAGCCCCCCACTGACATGGTGTGGACAATGACCACGGCACCAGAACTGGCCCCTGATAAACCGCAGCACGTTAAACTCTCCTTTGATAAAGGCGAGCTTACGCATGTTGATGATGAAGCCTTATCGCCCTATCAGGCACTGGTAAAACTCAATACTATTGCCGGAGCACATGGCGTAGGTCGGATCGATATTGTTGAAAATCGTCTTGTGGGCATGAAATCTCGTGGTTGTTACGAAACCCCGGGCGGTACCGTTATGATGAAAGCCTACAAGGCACTGGAAACCATGGTGCTAGACAAAGCCTCTCTGAAGCACAGAGAGTACTTAGGCCTTGAGTTTTCTCACGTTATGTACGACGGTCGCTGGTTTACGCCCCTGTGCCAATCGTTACTAGCTGGCGCCCAAACACTTGCTGACAAAGTCACTGGCGACATAGTAGTGAAGCTATATAAAGGTCAGGCCTCTGTTGTTCAGCGTCGTTCACCAAACACTTTGTATTCAGAGGACTTTGCTACCTTTGGTGAAGACGACGTTTATGATCAAAGTCACGCTGAAGGCTTTATTCGTCTGTACAGTTTGTCCAGTCGCATTGCCGCATTAAAAAGTCAGGGTAAAGCATAATGGCACTTTGGGGAGGACGGTTCACGTCGGGTAGCAGCAACTTATTTCGTCAAGTCAATGACTCTTTGCCGTTTGATCATGTTATGGCTGTCGAAGACATGACCGGCTCGATTGTCTGGTCTCAGGCATTGCTGTCAGTGGGGGTACTGACCGAACATGAACAGCAGCAAATTGAGACAACACTCAATAATTTTATTGCACGGGTAGAGGCAGGCGAGCTGGACATGTCGGACAGCGAAGAAGAAGATATTCACTCTGTCGTTGAAGCCATGCTTACCGACAAATTGGGTGATATTGGTCGAAAGCTTCACACGGGAAGAAGCCGTAATGATCAGGTCGCCACCGACTTTAGACTATGGTGCAGAGGTCATGCTAAGCAGCTTCAACAAGACCTAACGCATTTAACGGACGCATTGCTCAAAGCCGCTGCACGCCATCAACAGGCAATCTTGCCTGGCTATACCCATTTGCAACGGGCTCAGCCGATTTTATGGCCACATTGGTGTTTGGCCTATGTGGAAATGTTTAAACGAGACCTCTCCCGGCTCGAGGACGCTGTCATCAGAATGAATCAGTGTCCCCTTGGTAGTGGTGCGCTTGCTGGTACAACCTATCAGGTTAACCGTGAGCGTATTGCCACCGACCTTGGTTTCTCTCAACCCTGTCTGAATAGCTTAGACGCTGTATCCGACAGGGATTTTGTGTTGGAGTTATTGTTTTGCGCCAGTACCAGCATGATGCATATCTCCAGAATGGCTGAAGACCTGATTTTCTATAACACGGGTGAGGCAGGCTTTATGCAGCTTGGCGATGCTGTTACTTCAGGCTCATCGTTGATGCCACAAAAGAAAAACCCTGATGCATTGGAATTAATGCGTGGAAAATGCGGACGTGTTTTTGGCCACCTGCAGGCACTTTTGGTCACTATGAAAGGGCTTCCGCTTGCCTATAATAAGGATATGCAAGAAGACAAAGAGGGCGTTATGGACGCTGTCACACAGTGGCATATTTGTCTCCGCATTGCCGCCGACGTGTTAGACAGTGCTGAACTGAATGTTGCACGTTGCCGGGAAGCTGCGCAACAAGGCTATTCAAATGCCACTGAGCTCGCTGACTATCTAGTTGGAAAAGGCATTCCATTCAGAACAGCGCATGATATTACCGGCCAGTTAGTGGTAGAAGCCATTGAGAAAGGCTGTGCGCTAGAGCATTTACCGCTTTCCGCCATGCAAGCCGTGTGCAATAAAATTGATGACGATGTTTATGCAGTATTAGCACTGGAGTATGGCATCAGTAAACGCTGTGCACTGGGCGGTACTTCGCAGGAAACCGTCAACGAGGCCTTGTACAGGGAGTTAGAAAAGCGGGATCGCTCAGGAGACTAAGGCATGGTGTTGTCGCACACTGACAGTATAAGATTGTTCAGAAGCTCTGCGCCCTACATTAATGCGCACAGAGGTAAAACTTTCGTTCTAATGTTCAGCGGTGAAGCTTTTGAACACAGTAACTTTGCCAATATCATTCATGATATCGCGCTGTTGAGTTCATTAGGTGTGCGTCTGGTTTTGGTACATGGTGCCAGACCCCAAATTGATCAGCGAGTGGCATTAAGAGGCATTGAACCATGCTTTAAAGACAATATTCGCGTCACTGACAAAAGTACACTTGAATCTGTTAAAGATGCAGCAGGCTCAGTACGAGCCCAAATCGAAGCTTTGCTTTCTATGGGTTTACCCAACTCTCCCATGCATGGCGCACAGATCCGCGTGTGTGGCGGCAATCATGTGGTAGCCAAACCGATGGGCGTCAAAAATGGTGTCGACTTTGAGAATACTGGCCTGGTCAGACGGATTGATACTGAAGCTATCAATGATCATTTGAATGACGGTTCTATCGTCTTGTTATCGCCCATTGGTTACTCACCTACCGGAGAAGTATTTAATTTATCTCATGAAGATGTGGCTACTGAGGCAGCTATTGCCCTTCAGGCTGATAAGTTAATAGCGTTTTCTGAACAAGAAGGCGTATTTAGGGATGACGGCAAACTGTTGCGTACCATAGAGCTGCCCGATTTTCAGGCACTGGCGAAGAAGAACCAACTGTCTATTGAGCCGACCGTCGGCTACGCTCTCGCAAGGAGTGTCTCTGAAGGGGTAGTACGTGCTCACTGCGTTAGTTACCAACACGACGGCGCTTTACTGCAAGAACTGTTTACCCGTGATGGTACTGGCACCTTAGTCATGGAGCATCACTACGAACAATTGCGCTCTGCCAATATCGATGATGTAGGAGGCATCCTCAAGCTTATCAAACCTCTAGAGGAAAGCGGTGTCTTGGTTACGCGCTCGCGCGAGCGTCTTGAACGCGAGATAGAGGAATTTGTGGTGATAGAAAGAGACGGCATGATAATTGGTTGTGCAGCACTATACCTCTACCCTGACGACGGATGTGCTGAGCTGGCTTGCGTTGCCACTCACAGAGATTATCGAGGCAAGCAACGCGGCGAGCGAATTTTGGAAGCAGTCAGCGCCCGCGCATTAGAAGCGGGGATCAAAAAGCTCTTTGTCCTGACCACTGTCACTGCGCATTGGTTTTTAGAGCAGGGTTTTACCCCTGCGGGGCTAGATGCATTGCCAGAACAAAAGCAGACCCTCTATAACTTACAGCGTAATTCAAAGATTTTTGAATTAACTCTGTAGACCTTTCATTGATATCATGCAAGTTCGTTTATTGGACAGTCCGCAAAATCTAAGCTAGGTTATGGTCAAGTTGATAACTGAAGCACATAATGCTCAGCGACAACTCAAACGGTTTTGTTACTGCCTGACAACGAGTCATAGGAATGACACAAACATACCGCTAGGTAGACCAAGGTAATAGGGAGATTAATTATGCAAAGTGGTAAACACTACCTTATCGTTCTAGAAGCTGCACCAACAATAGCCCCAAAAGCAGGAAGCTCGGCAATCATAAACTACGAATCTGGTGGCGCAACCCCGGTATCTCCCGTTTTGAACACAGTATCAGACTGGTCAAAGTCGGTGCATGTTTGTGCACTTAAGGACGGCGCCGACCCTACAGTAAACAGAGACAGACTCTCATACAAAAATGACGCTGGTGAAGGTGAATTCAGGACAATTGCCCTATTCAAACCACTTGACGTGTGAAAGTGATGTTTTTTGATTTAAATTAATACCTGTTGATAAACCCAAACGTGTTAATGAGTCCATGCAGGACGACATTGGGCCATAAACAGCGTTTTGACAATACATAGCAGGCACCAAAGACAAGACTGCTGAAAAACATAAAAACAGCACCATAGGCCCCTTTGAAATAAACATGTCTAGCAGCCCAGAATAGGCCTGGAATAACAATGGCAATGGCTGTTGCTATCCAGTGCGGCCCCAAAATCCTTTGCAGTGCGGTGATAAAAAAAGCGCGATAGACCAACTCTTCAACAAGACCACCAACAAGCCAGCCTAACATTATATACCATAGGGTAACGGGCAAGTTTCCCGCTAAATGTGCAAACCTTAAAGACTCATCAGGTTTGACAAAGAAGTGTTTTGCAATAAAAACAGACAGCAAAGCAACAGCAATCGTCGCCATAGTTAATAAAGTGAGCGACAAAAAGAAAGATTTGTACGATCTTGGCGACCTGAGCCCCAGTTCATTCCAACTGACCTCCCATTTTTTCATCAGGATACTAATCACCCCAAAGGTAATGAGTAGAGACAGTATGCCGGCATTGAACTCTGTCCATATAGAAAACATTGATTTTAGCGCTGTCAACAAAACAACAGATAACAAGACAGTGAGTAGAATGCGTTTTTTTGAGATTTGTGAGAATGGATTGCTCTCAGCAGGCTTGCGTATTGTTGCGTTATTCATATGAGTTCGAATTTAAAAGTGCTTTTAAAATAATATACAACAGTTTGCGCAAATAATTGTACAAATATTTGCGCAAAATTTCCCGTTAAATTAATATGGTGTGATTGACGGGGCTTCTAGCACCTCAGTAACACTTAGTCTAAGCCCGTGAAAGAGGTAAAAATGAACGAAATATATCGCGACTTTGGAGAAGCATTCCTAGCTCCCAAAGCAAAATCGCTTTATGACTTAATTGTAATCCAGGGAGAAAAGTTACTCGGTGAGCTTGGGGCAGACACACCGTCAAGCTGTGTATCTGTTGTGTTGCTTTTGGCCCAACATAGAGCCCTGTCTACGGCACAAATCTCGCAAAAACTAGAGAAGTCACATCAGCTGATTTCAACCCGCATCAGTAAATTGGAAAAACTGGGCATTGTTGAAAAGCAAAAAAATAACGCGGACAAACGCGCCAATAAGGTAACGCTGACACCCCAAGGGTTAACAGAGTTAACAAAAATTGAAGCGGCTTGTGCTATCGCAGATCGACACTTTCGTGATTTGTACAGTGAGCTGGGGTTCGACGTGGGCAATATACTGGAAAAAATGGAATTAAAGCTTAAATTAACGCCTTTAAAATCCAATGAAGACTCAACTTCTCCACGGTATTGACGAAAGTATTTCCTGCCTAAATACCCACGTGCTACCCCACGCAATATGATACGCGCTTTGTTTAGTGCAGCCAAAGCGGCACTGAAGCAATACCGCTTTTCAGCGTAGACGTCTAGCATCTAAGCAACATGAGGCGCTTACTCAAGTAGCAATAAAAAACCAGACGCTCTACTGCATAACAAACTCGCGCCCTACACGTTGTTATATCACTAAATACTGATCCTCTTGTAAGGTCTGTACTCGGGCTGCCAGAAATTCGCTTCTATTTTGGCTTGGAGTTGTTCATCAGAAATTTCTAGTGCTAGCCCTTGCGCTATCGCCACTTTTGCCACGTCAAATGCAATTTGTTTACTCAGCGCAGCGATATCACGCAACGACGGTAACAAAGCGCCTTCCCCCTTGGTTGCTAGCGGAGAAGATGCCGCCAGAGCATTACTTGCTGCCATTAGCATTTCATCGCTGATCAGTTTAGCTTTACTGGCTATCACACCTAAACCTATCCCTGGGAAAATGTAACTGTTGTTACATTGTGCGATGGGATACGTTTTGTTTTTGTATTCTACTGGCTTAAACGGGCTGCCTGTCGCGATAACAACATTGCCATCAGTCCACTCGATGACTTGCTCCGGACGGGCCTCAACTTGGCGAGAAGGGTTGCTTAATGGGAAAATTATCGGCTGTTCACAATGCTGCTGCATAGTTTGAACCACTTGCTCAGTAAATAATCCTGGCTGCCCCGATACACCAATGAGGACATCGGGCTTAGCGCAATTCATCACGTCCAGCAAGGTGGCATATTCACCTGAGTATTGCCAGTCGCTCAACGACTCTTTTGGCTGCTGTAGGGCCTGCTGGAAATCGCGCAAATCTTCCATGCCTTCGGTGAGTAATCCATAGCGGTCTACCATGAAGACTTGCCTACGCGCCTGCTCATCGGTCAACCCTTCGTGGATCATTTGTTGAATCAGCATTTCGGCAATACCACAACCCGCTGAGCCAGCGCCAACAAACACAATTTTCATGCTGGAAAGAAGCTGCTGCTTCACTTTGCATGCAGCTAAAATAGTACCTAGGGTAACAGCCGCAGTGCCTTGTATGTCATCATTGAAGCAACAAACTTCATTGCGATAGCGCTGCAATAGTGGCATAGCATTTGGCTGCGCAAAGTCTTCAAACTGAATCATTACTTCTGGCCAACGACGTTGTGCTGCCTTGATAAACATATCAACAAATTCATTATATTCATCCTGACCAATTCTTGGATGGCGCGCCCCCATGTACATAGGGTCATTGAGCAACTTTTCATTGTTTGTGCCCACATCCAACATCACAGGAAGTGTGTATGCAGGGCTTATTCCACCGCATGCTGTGTAAAGGCTGAGTTTACCGATCGGAATTCCCATGCCGCCAATGCCTTGATCACCAAGTCCTAAGATGCGCTCCCCATCGGTAATGACGATGACTTTTACTTTGCGTTTTGTCGCGTTGCGCACAATATCGTCGAGTTGATGACGCTCATCATAAGATACAAAGAGACCACGCGAGCTGCGGTAAATGTCAGAAAACTGCTCACAGGCATCACCCACAGTCGGGGTGTAAATGATGGGCATCATTTCTTCAATGTGCTCCTGAATCAACCTGTAGTAGAGCGTTTCGTTAGTGTCTTGGATCGCTCGCAAATAAATATGCTTATTGAGTGGCTCGTCGAAACTTTTATATTGCAGATAGGCACGTTCAACCTGCTCTTCAATGGTTTCATAGCGGGGTGGCAAAAGGCCAATTAAATTAAACGCAGCACGTTCTCTGGCCGTGAAAGCACTTCCTTTGTTCAGCAAAGGTGTTTCCAGCAGTGATGGACCAGCATGGGGAATATACAAATACCGCGTATCATTATCAGACATAGAGTTCTCGTAGGGTGTATTTATTAGAAAATTTCATCAGGTTCAATTGTACTTGGCTCATCAACAAGCGCGGGATCAATAATCTCATCTTCCTGAATGTAGACTGTTGGTTGAGTGCCTCGAATGAAGTACTCGAACATTGTGGTATGGTCAGTGCGACGGGTCAACAATCCACTGGTCCGATCAATCCTGACACGTATTATGTTCTGTGGCATTTCTCTTTCTGTTTCCGGCAAATCGGCCATGACATGCTGCATAAAGCGTATCCAAGCTGGCTGCGCAGCTTTTGCACCATCTTCTGACCCGATTAAACCATTCCCAATCCAATTATACTTCTCTGGATTGCGATTAATAATATTTCTATTTGGTGTAGCACGTCCCAATTGACGACTCATGTCATCAAAACCCACCCAGGAAGTCGCAACCATATTTTGGCTAAAGCCTGTAAACCAGGTATCTTTTGAATCATTGGTTGTACCGGTTTTGCCCGCGATATCCGCTCGCCCAAGAATGTTACGGGCGCGCCACCCTGTTCCCATCCAGTACGTGTTTTTGTTCCAACTTCCATTGGTACGCACGGCCGTTCTTAACATGTCAGCAACCAGAAACGCCGTTTGCTCACTCATGACTCTGGGCGCCGCACGCTGGACTTGTTGCTGGGGGCCATCCGTCTCACTTAATCCCGATAACTCTAATTGTGCAGCGAGTTGTGCTTCCCGATCGAGTACTTCCTCTGAAATGCCTTCCTGACTTTCGGACTGACAGGGATCGCAAGCAAATACGGGTTCGCTCTGCCACAGTTCTTGGCCCTCTTCGTTCTCAACACGATGGATAAAGTGCGGTTCTACTAAAAAGCCACCATTTGCGATAACGGCCATCGCTCTGGCCACTTCCAAAGGCGTGTGCGATCCAGAGCCCAAAGACAAAGTTTCATCGCGAGGAATATCCTCATTCAAAAAGCCAAAGTTGCGCAGATAGTCAGCGGTCTCATGCAAACCCGCACCGCGCAGAAGGCGGATCGAAACCACGTTTTTAGATTTCCCTAACGCCACTCGCATACGGATTGGGCCATCGTACTCCGCAGGTGAATTTTGTGGACGCCATGCTGTTCCACTGCCTGCGTTCCACTGATTTATCGGCGCATCGTTGATGACACTGGCAACCGTGTAACCGCTATCCAGCGCAGAGGCATAGATAAAGGGTTTGATGTTAGACCCTACCTGACGTTTGGCCTGTGTAGCACGGTTGAACTGGCTCTGATAAAAACTATAACCCCCTACGACTGCTTCAACTGCGCCATCAAAAGGATTAAGAGCAACGAACGCGCCACTGACTTCTGGCAGCTGACTCAACCGCCAGGCACCTTCGTGCTCTCGAATCCAGATAATCGCGCCCTCTGACAAAATATCAGATGCTTTTTCAGGTGCTGATCCCTGCCGTGAGTCGGTAATGTATTCCCGCGCCCAGTCTAAATTGATCCATTCAATAATGACCTGCTCGCCGTCTGCTTTCATCACACTGACTGCTTGCTCCATAACCTCAAGCACAACCGCTGGAAACAGAGGCTCTATGGGATCAATCGCGGACAGAGCAGCTCTCACATCGTCCAAGGACGGTCTGTTGGTAACCATGGGTTCAGGCTCATTAGTATCGCTGACTGTTGCATCACTCTGCTCAGCGTCTCCCCAAAGAAAACCTATTGGCCCCCTAAAACCATGCCGTTCATCATAATCGTGTAGGTTTTGTGTCACGGCATTTTGGGCTGCCAACTGGGTTTCGGAATTCGCAGTAGCATACACGCGGTAGCCCCCAGTTTCGGCCTCTTCCTTACCGTACATTTCTACCATTTGGTTGTAGATAATGTCAGCAAGATACGGAGCATCTACTTCAATTTCTGCCCCATGCTTTTCCGCAGTTACAGGCGCATTAGATGCTTCATCATATTCAGCACGCGTAATAAACCCCTCGTCCAACATCCGGAACAACACTATTCTTCTGCGATCTACCGAACGCTCAGGCCGACTAATTGGGTTAAGTACCGAGGGAGCTTGAGGTAACCCCGCCAACGTTGCTAACTGAGCCAGTGTCAACTCGTCGAGTGACTTGCCATAATAAACCTGTGCGGCAGCGCCCATACCAAACGCCCGGTGACCCAGCTCGACTTTATTGATGTAGAGTAACAATATTTCTTCTTTGGTTAGGACCTGCTCAATGTGCAAAGCAATAAATGCTTCTTTTATCTTTCGCACAAACGCTTTTTCTCTGGTGAGGAAAAACCCTCTGGCTAACTGCATGGTGAGCGTACTAGCGCCTTGTTGTTTTTCACCCGTCACAATGAGGTTGATAGCGGCACGAACAACACCAATGGGGTCTATACCAAAATGATCGTAGAAACGGCTGTCTTCTGTGGCAATAATCGCCTGCTTCAATTTTTCAGGTACTTGGTCTAACGTGACGGGAATCCGACGTTGAACGCCATATTGAGAAATCAGTTTGCCGTCTTTTGTATAAATTCGCATGGGTGTCTGCAGACGGACATCTTTTAACACTTCTACACTGGGAAGATTGGGTCTCATAGAAAAATATAGCCCTAATAAAGCGACTAATCCGAGGATCCCAGCGATCACACTGATCCAAAAAATTCGTTTTAAGTACCTCACAAAATTGACGAACGCCTCATATTGTTGCAAAAATAGACTTTATTTTATACCTATGTGTATTTATTAGAACTAAAAATGGTATAAAAATCACATAATAATGTAGACTTGGTTTAATCCAAGCACGAATGGGCTGTGCACTATGCAAGGACTTCTTGGTAAAAAAGCGTCAATTTTGATAGGGCTGGACATCGGTACTCGCTTTATCAAAGCGGTCGTAATAGAACAAAAGAAAGATGGTTACGTACTGCAAAGCGTGGCAAGCGAGCCTATTGGCAAAGAGGCATTTGCTGAACGCGAAATCAAGAATTACGAAGCAGTAAGTCTCACGCTTAAAAAAATTCAAAAGAGCCTGAAGAGCAAAAGCAAGGATGTTGCCATTGCCGTGTCGGGCTCTTCCGTCATCAGCAAAGTCGTCTACATGGAACCTGATCAGACTGATTTCGAACTCGAAAGTCAAATTGAGATAGAAGCTGATAGCCTCATTCCATATCCTCTCGAAGAAGTCTATTTAGACTTTGAAGAGCTGGGACCGAGTAATACCCATGTGGGAAAAGTCAATGTATTGCTAAGCGCAGCTCACAAGGACATTGTAGACAGTCGGTTGACTCTGGTGAGGGAAGTCCCCTACGAACCCAAGGTGGTAGACATTGAAGGTTATGCGTTAGGCAATGCGCTTAAACATTTTTACCACCACGATTCAGACGAGCGACTTTGTTGCATCAATATTGGCGCATCCTTATTGCAGGTATGCGTTGTCGACAACAACGAAGTCGTCTATTCGAAAGAGCACAGCTTTGGCATGAACATGCTCCTTCAGGACATTTCCATGATGCATATGATGGAAAAAGATGAAATCGAGCATAAGCTAGTTACTCAGACTATGACAGGAACCTGGGAAGAAGATACCTTACCCATATTCGTGGCAAACTGTCAGCAACAAATCAATCGCGCTATTCAAATGTATATGAGCACAACACATGCTCAGATGCCTAAAAAACTGGTTGTTAGTGGCGGGGGTGGCGTACTTCCTGCATTAGTCGATGCACTCAACAATGACCTGGATATGGATGTGGAAGCCTTTAATCCTTTTGCCAATATGACCTTGGCTGACAAGCTGGATAGTGATCACGTTCAGTCGATAGGGCCTCAGTTTGCCATTGCAGCTGGGTTAGCAAGTCGGAGTTTCTACTCATGGCACATATAAATTTACTGCCCTGGCGTGAAAAGCAACGTCAGGCACAAAAGCAGAATTATCTAGCAGTCCTATTCATGACTGGTGCATTGGCAGCCGCCCTCTTTTGGATGGTGGGCCAGGCGATCGACCAACAAATAGGTAACCAAAATGCCAGAAATCAGTATTTGCAAACTGAGATCACCAGACTGGACAGCCTGATCGCGGAAATTCAGAAGGTACGTGACAGCAAAGATGAAATAGAGAAACGCATGGCCTTGATTGAACAACTACAGTCAAGCAGAAATCTGGCACCCACTATGCTGGACGAATTAGTTAGGGTTTTGCCTCCCGGTGTGTCATTTACTACTATGAGTCGCAGCAACAACGCCATTGAAATTGACGGTGTCAGTGACTCAAACAATCGCCTGTCTGATTTTATGCGTCGCCTTGAACGCTCCGAGGTATTTGATAACGCTGAGTTGTCTACCATAGTAGCTGATACCAGTGCCAGCGATGCAGTGAGTGCATTTAATCTGAGGGTTCAGCTCTCTGAGAAAGCACTCAAAGGTGCTGAAAAAGAGGGGGCAGGCCAATGAAATTCGATGTAAACAAACTTAAAGACCTCAACGAATTAGATTTTGAACAGATTTCCATTTGGCCGTTTGAGGTTAAATTTGTCGTTGCGCTATTTGTTGCGATTGCGATCGGTGGTTTGAGCTATTACATGATTATTATGCCCAAGTTGCCAGTTTTAGACTCTGCTGAGTTAAAGGAAGTTGAGCTAAAGCAGCAGTACGAAGCTAAATACAGGCTCGCTGCTAACCTGGAAGGCTATCAAGAGCAACTTGAACGCATAAAAGATGACTTTTCATCGATGTTAAAGTCACTGCCTACGAGTAATGAAACACCGGGATTGCTTGATGATATTACCTACGCAGGCACCAGTTCAGGTCTGACCTTTAAACTCCTTAATTGGCAACAGGAAATACCCAAAGAATTTTATTCTGAGCTTCCTATTCAAATAGAGGTATCGGGCAGTTATCACGAGTTCGGCGAGTTTGTATCAAAAATGGCAGACTTGCCCAGAATTGTCACTGTGCATGACTTTACCGTTGGCCGAGAAGGCAGTGATTTGTCCTTACAAATGCAGGCTAAAACTTATCGAACAGCAGCCAGTGACACGGATATATTGGCTGAAGCAGCTTCAAGTCAGGGAGGGCAACAATGATGAAACGCGTTTTGTTAGCTATTCTCTCAGTCAGTGCTTTAAGTGCTTGCTCACCTCAAATGGATGATCTGGTGGCCTATACTGAAGAAGTGAAGCAACGGGTTCCTTCGACGATAGAGCCTTATCCGGAATTTGAGCCACAGCCGGTATTTGTATACAGTGCGCAGGATTTACGCAGTCCGTTTAATCCAACCGAAAAGGCAAGTGCACCGGTTCAGGCTCAGGTGCAAACCAATTGTTTGCAACCTGATTTTGCCCGTTCCAAACAACCTTTAGAACAATATGGGATCGATGCATTAAAACTGACAGGGAACTTTACCACTAACGGCGTACGCTGGGTTTTGTTTTCAACAAATGATGGTGCATTACACAAAGCGACTCAAGGAAGCAGGCTTGGCCTCTTCTTTGGCAAAATAATTGCAATAAGTGATAGTAGCGTGACAATCGAAGAACTATTACCTGACGGCGCGGGATGCTGGCAGCGACAAGAAGTCGTCTTGTCGTTAGATACGCGTGGGGGAGAAAACAATAATGTCTGAACGTTTTATCTTTAATAAAGGCCTCGCGCGCCATAAGAAGCGCCATTATATGGTTGCTGTATTAGTAATGCTCGGCATAGGTGCTAGTGTTTGGGCTCACACCAGTGAAGCTCAGGAAGACACAACACCGCCACCTCTTGTTGATCCCGATAAAGGAGACCGTCAGGCTTTTGACGCTCTTGTCTCTGATATTCAGTTCACTCGAAGTGCTACGGGAGCAGGCATTACTGATGTCGCATTAACATCTGGTAATGTGAAACCCCAGCTCATCGAGGCGAAAGGTAAAATGACCATCACTTTACCTGGAGTTAAACTTGAAGATGAACAGTATGTTGAACTGGACGTGAGCCAATTTGGCACACCGGTTACCAGCATAGAGACGTTCCAAGATAGAAGTGCGGCCAGAATTGAGTTTGTCTATCAAGGTGAAGTAAGCGCACGGTACAGTCTTGAAGGTACGACACTGCGCGTGACAGTAAATCGGATCGTCAAGGAAGAAGAAGAGCTTCAGCAAGTCGCTCAACTGTATTCAGGGGCGCCAATCTCACTTGATTTCCAAGACGTAGCAGTTCGGCAAGTGCTTCAAATCATCGCGCAGGTGAACGGCTTTAACCTGGTTACTACTGACACGGTTTCCGGCAATATAACTATTAGTTTGTCTGGTGTACCTTGGGATCAAGCGTTAGATATGATTTTGCAAATCAAAGGGCTTGGAAAGCGTCTCGAAGGCAATATTCTTCTTATTGCACCAGCGGAGGAATTAACTGCTCGCGAAACGCAAGAATTACAATCGCAGCAACAGGTGGCGGACTTAACACCACTGAAATCAGCTTCTATTACAGTCAACTATGCAAAAGCACAACAATTGGCTGAAATTCTAAAGTCACAAGACGGTGGTATTCTGAGTGGCCGCGGTTCGGTCACCGTCGATGAACGTACAAATACAATGCTAATTCGCGACACCCAAGAATCTATTGATGAAGCCAGAAATATGGTTGAATTACTTGATATTCCGGTGAAGCAGGTACTTATTGAATCCAGAATGGTCACTGTTCGTGACAACGTAGACGAACAATTGGGTGTGCGTTGGGGGTTCACAGACCGTCAAAATGATGCATCTACATCGGGTGGATTGAACGGCGCAAACTCTGCAAATGCGGGTTTACTAGCACCTTTATCAGACCGTCTGAATGTTAACCTTCCAGTCGCTAGTGAAAATTCAGGCCGTATTGCGTTTCAGGTTGCCAGTTTGGTTGATGGAACCATTTTAGATTTGGAACTTTCGGCATTAGAGGCAGAAAATAAAGGTGAAATTATTGCCAGTCCACGCATAACAGTGGCAAACCAACAAGAAGCCTATATCGAACAGGGTACAGAAATTCCGTTTGTACAAGCAACATCTAGTGGTGCGACCTCAGTTGAGTTTAAGAAGGCGGTGTTAAGTTTGCGCGTTACTCCGCACATTACACCTGATAACAGGATTATTCTTGACCTAGTCGTTACTCAGGACACTAGAGGTGAAACAGTACCTACATCAACCGGTAACGCTGTCGCCATTGATACTCAGGAGATCAAAACTCAGGTGTTAGTTGAAAACGGCGAAACTGTCGTACTTGGCGGAATTTTCCAGCAAACCAGCGCCAATGACGTGAACAAAGTACCTTTGTTCGGTGATTTACCGGTTGTGGGAGCGCTGTTCAGAAATTCATCAAATGTGGTACAAAAACGCGAACTTCTCATTTTTGTCACACCAAAAATCATGACAGAATCGCTTTAAAACAGTCATAATGCCGGAAAATACCTAATTTTCCGGCATTTTTTCAATATTTTTCATGAACTTAAATCTCACCGCAACAAAACTTGCATACCGAATACAGAAACTGAGATAATCCCGTCCTCGAAATTTAAGCGAGGTTTTTAATGGGTGCTTGATAGTGATGTCAGGCGCATAATCGGGTGGAAAGAGACAGCAATATCCCCCTCCACATAATAAGTTGTGAATTAAGCAAATATGGCTGAAAAACGTAATATCTTTCTTGTTGGTCCTATGGGTGCGGGAAAAAGCACAATAGGCCGACATCTAGCAGATGAACTCCATTTAGAATTCTTTGACTCTGACCAGGAAATTGAAAAGCGTACCGGTGCAGACATTAGCTGGATTTTTGACCTTGAAGGTGAAGAAGGTTTCCGCAAGCGCGAAGAAAATGTCATCAATGAGTTAACTGACAAACAAGGCATTGTTTTAGCTACTGGCGGTGGTTCAGTAGTGAGCAAAATCGTCAGAAACAGATTGTCAGCGCGCGGAATTGTGGTTTACCTACAAACGACTATCGATAAGCAGGTATCTCGTACACAACGAGACAAGCGTCGCCCTCTGCTTCAGAACGATGATCCAGAACAAGTATTGAGAGATCTCGCAGAGTCACGAAACCCTCTCTATGAAGAAGTTGCCGACTATGTGGTAGAGACAGATGACCAGTCTGCTCGCGCTGTTGCCAATCAAATCATTAATAAAATCGGTCTGTAATACGTTTTACGCACAAAGGAGCTGCCGCCCATGTCTAAGCTGAATGTTGAACTGGGGTCGCGCAGCTACCCTATCTTGATACAGGCCGACATACTCAACACAAAACATCTGTTAAGTGAATTTGTTGGTAATAACCGATTGGTTGTTGTCAGTAATGAGACGGTGGCTCCGCTCTATTTAAAGCGACTAAGTGACGCTATTTCTGCTCCTGTAGAGTCGGTAATAATTCCGGATGGCGAACAGTTTAAAAACCTGACCCAACTGGAATCGGTTATTGGAAAATTGTTAGCAAAAGGTTGTGGCAGAGACACGACACTTATTGCTTTAGGCGGTGGTGTTGTAGGCGATTTGTGTGGATTTGTTGCCGCCACATATCAACGTGGTATTCCTTTTATCCAAGTGCCAACTACCCTTCTTTCTCAGGTAGACTCATCAGTCGGCGGTAAAACGGCGGTCAATCATGCCTTAGGCAAAAATATGATTGGTGCTTTTTATCAGCCAAAAGCTGTCATTATAGATACGATGACGCTGTCCACCCTACCCGCAAAGGAATTCGCTGCTGGCATGGCGGAAGTTATCAAATACGGCATAATTTATGACAGCAACTTCTTTTGTTGGCTAGAGGCAAATGCCACGAAGTTAACTTCACTCGATCCTGACGCTCTCAATCATGCTATTCATCGCTGCTGTGCGATAAAGGCAGAAATTGTATCGAATGACGAGCGTGAAAAAGGTCAGCGTGCTCTGCTCAATTTGGGCCATACTTTTGGTCACGCGATCGAAGCTGAAATGGGCTATGGCAACTGGTTACATGGGGAAGCTGTCGCTGCTGGTATGGTTATTGCCTGTAGAGTAGCTGAGCAGCTTAATTGGATGGATTCGTCAGAAGTTCGGCGTCTTATCAATTTGTTACAATCATTTGAGCTTCCAGTTTCAGGTCCTGAATCAATGGACTTTAGCGCGTATATGCAGCACATGCAGCACGACAAGAAAGTGGAAGCGGGCAGCATCCGCTTTGTTATCCCTACGGGAATAGGCAATGCAGTGGTAACTAGCGAGATAAGCGAACAGCTGCTACAACAAGTATTGGGTTAGTATTGCATGGGTTGGTTTAGTGACAGCAACACTTCAGGAACGATTAAATTACTTAGTTAATTACTCTTCACAGCTTATTTTTGTGAGTGGGAACTCACTTGCTGACCAAACGCAAGCACTCGAAGCCACCCTATTTCAGCAGCATGAAGACACTGAGCTTGCCTACCTTGTCGCAGACGACACGTTTGAACTATCCGATTACAGGCGCCTTCTCTGCAATCAGCTAATTGGACGATCACCCTCCTTATCACGCCCTCTGAATGAATGTCTCGCTTCACTCAATCAACATGAAGGCCCCGTGATGATAGCCATTACACGGGCTGAAAAAATGCCTAATGATGTCTTGCAGGAGCTGTGGGAGCTCGTGTTGCAGTCGCGTTTTGCAGGCAATAAACAACACCTTAACGTGATATTATTTGGCGAAACCCAATGGGCAGCAAAAGCAAAGCGCTGGTTGCCGGCAAACAATACTGGAACACCTCTGCTGCTTAGCACGCAACAGACCTCGTTCACGCCTCAGAACAAGACAACTAGCGACGAGGCTAACGATGCGCTGCGTTATGAAGGTGAACAAAACAGCGGCATTGAACAACGCCCTATAATATCGATGGGAGCATTTTGGGCTGCCGCCGCATTATTGTTTCTCAGCTTATCGGTTGTGATTGCTGTATGGTTGTATGGTGAGCAAACTTCACGGTTATTTTCACCCATTACACAAGACCCGCCGCAGACAATCACGCAGCCAGTAGAGCCCACTTTAGAACCTACTGTTATTGACTGGCCAGCGCCAAAAGCCGTATCAGAAGCCATGCTATCGGAAGAAGAGAGCTTACCGCCTATTGAGTTATCAAAAGTTGAAGCGTCAGACACGACTGATGCTTTAACCATTGAACCAGAAAAACAAAATGAACAGCATCTAGAAGCTCCCAAAATAGCCAATACTGGCTTTTACATACAAATTGCAGGACTTAAAGACGCCTCGTTGCTTACACGGTTTCTGCGTGATAACGGTTTATCTGACGACACCATAACTTATCAAACTGTTCGCTATGGTGGGCCTTGGCATGTGGTCATCATGAAGACACATTATAAAACGGTCAATGAAGCCAAAGACGGTATACAACAACTCGATAACAATAAGATTCGCAATCAGGCATTTGTTAAAAGTGGAGAAGCTATTCGCAAAGAGTTGAGTGCACCGCCAGCACAAGATAAACTCACAGAATAAGAAGTACACCCAAGGCACCCCGCCAGTGACATTAAAAAAAAATCGCGCTTTCCTAAAATGGGCAGGGGGCAAGTACAGTATCGTTGAGCAAATCAATAACGTCTTGCCCGAGGCCGAATTATTGGTTGAGCCCTTTGTTGGGGCCGCGTCCGTTTTTTTAAACACACATTTTGAATCGTATCAGCTCAATGATATTAATCCTGATTTGATATCCTTGTATAACTACTTGAAAGATAAACCTGACCAAGTCATTAGTGAGGCGGCGCGTCTTTTCACCACCCACAATAATCATGAAAATCAATATTATGAATTACGAGAAGATTTCAACAGCCTCTCATTAGGGTTAGAAAGAGCAGCGTTATTCATTTACCTCAATCGCCATGGCTACAATGGTTTATGCAGGTACAGTTCAAAAGGCAGGTTCAATGTACCTTTCGGACGCTATAAACGACCTTATTTTCCAGAGCAGGAAATGCTCTTTTTTGCTGAAAAGGCTAAAAAAGCAACCTTTTCGTGTCTGCCCTTTGAGCGCGTTTTTGCCCAGTTACAAGCTGATAGTGTTGTGTATTGTGACCCCCCGTACGTACCTCTCAGCACAAGTGCTTCTTTTACCAGTTATGCAAAACACGGCTTTAACTTTGACGATCAGCAGGCACTTGCCACACTTGCGCGGACCACAGCAAACGACAAAAAGATCTCTGTGCTTCTTTCTAACCATGATTTGCCAATAATCAGGGAACTGTATGACGGTGCGTCTTTCAAAAGTTTCAATGTAAAACGGTCAATTAGCCAGAATGGGAAGAACCGAAAACCGGTAAAAGAAATTCTTGCACTGTTTTCATCTCATTGTTAGAGCAAGCTGACCAAAAACGCGAGGCTCAATACAAATACAACGACGAACACTATACCGACAACGATATAGGGGACCGGAGAAGACTGTTTAAAGTCTTGGTGATAGTTTTTATCAGACTGAACACCAAACGCCCCCGCTAATACACTCTTAAGCACATGCCAAAGACTGAGAGGCCGCTTTTCAGAATGACTATTCCGAGGTGCTGTCATGACCTCGATATAGCAGCTCAAGTAAATCAAGATAATGGAAATCGTAAGACAGGGTTGTGCCGGTCAACCAACTGTACCAACTAACATTAGAGTGAGCTTTGCTGGATGTCTGGATGTGTGCAGCGGCAAATAGCAAAAGACAAACGATGGCTATCACCACAAATTTGGCGGATGGTTTCATCACGTTTGTTTGTTCGTTCCTGAACATGCGGGATCCTCAATGCCGATTACTAATTGTGCAAAGTATAACCGAATACTGAATGGATAAACAGATATCTTTCGAATAAAAACGCCGTAACTCATAGCAAAAATTACGGCGTTTATCGTAGAGCAGAGCTATTGTTCGTTCTGTATTAGAACGTGGTGCCCCAACTTACAAAGATTTTGGTGTCATCGTCACCAGAATCCTCTTCCGCTTTTGACACAGACAACGTGAAATCCCCTTTTGACAAATCCGCTTGTACGTATGAATAGTCACCGTCGCTTCCTGCATCAAAGTCATAATACCCCACGGTCAGCCCCAATGAATATTCTTGGGGTAGCTCAAAGCCATATGAAGCACTGTAGAACATGTCGCCGGTATCAAACAGACTTCCCTCTGCCACTTCACTGTTTACCGTGTAAGCAAGACCGAAACCAAAGGCGCCGTAACTACCGTTAAAGTAAACCTCACCAAAATCCGAGTCTTCGAAACCAGATGCGGGATAATTATAATAGACGTAGCCGATGTCATAGCCAAACCCACCGTCTGTTTCACCACCATAACCTAAGTAATAATCATTTTCGGTACCGCCGCCGCTACCGAAATCCACGGTGCCGATCCAAGTTCCTGCATAGAAACCACTCTCGTGAGAGTAATCCAGGCCGCCTGATATCGAGGGATCGTTACCTGTTTGTGACACACCACGCCATACGTAGTTACTGGTTACGCCAAAGTTCGCTTCTATTTCTGCGAACGCTGGGGCACTGGAAGAAAGTGCTGCAAATACAGCTAAAGCTGCGGTTGTTTTTCTGCTAAATTTCACGTGTGTTCTCCGTTATTGAAACTAAATACTTGGTTTTATAATGATTTCTGCCGGTATTGTTTCTGTACTTGTTTCGCAAGGTTGATGCCGCCTTTGCCAAGTACTGCAGATTTGCACCTAAACTTTCACAACTCTATGTTTTTATTGATTATTAAAAACACATCACCATCGAAATTTGATGTTGACTATGACAGTGGGCTGGTCAAAATAGCACCGATTGTGTGCAGCTTCACCAATAGAGTGCAGCTATGTGGCTTTAGTCAAAGATCGGATTCATATACACTCCAAGAATCGTCTACATCCATGGAGTTTCCATGCAGGAATACTTAATTGCCCCTTCCATTCTGTCCGCTGACTTTGCCCGACTGGGTCAAGATGTCGAATCGGTTTTGCAAGCCGGAGCCGATGTGGTGCATTTTGATGTAATGGACAACCACTACGTCCCAAATCTGACGTTTGGCCCCATGATATGTGAAGCGCTTCGAAACTATGGCATTTCGGCACCGATAGACGTTCACCTGATGGTAGAGCCCGTTGACACGCTTATAGGCTCTTTTGCCGATGCAGGGGCTGATATGATTAGCTTTCACCCTGAAGCTTCACGCCATGTACACAGAAGTATTCAACTCATAAAAGACAAAGGTTGTAAGCCAGGACTGGCGTTGAATCCAGCGACGCCGTTATCTGTGTTGGATCATGTTATTGAGTCTTTACATCACGTCCTCATTATGACGGTAAACCCAGGTTTTGGAGGGCAGGCATTTATTCCTGAAATGCAGGACAAAATTCGTCAATTACGCACATATATTGATGAAAAAGGGCTTAATACAGTTATTGAGGTTGACGGGGGCATAAAAGCCGATAATATCCGCCACGTTGCCGATGCCGGTGCAACTATGTTTGTTGCCGGGTCTGCTATTTTCAATCAGCCCGATTATGCAAAGGCCATTCATGCTTTTCGTCAGGCGCTTGCACAGTAAAAGGTAGTATTATGCAAAAACCTATTGTTTTAAGTGGTTGCCAACCTTCTGGCCAACTGACTCTTGGAAACTACATGGGCGCACTGAAGCAATGGGTTTCAATGCAAAGTACGCATGACTGCCTTTACATGTTGGTCGACTTGCATGCGATAACGGTAAGACAAGAACCCAAAGCCCTGCATGAAGCGTCGCTTGATGGACTTGCTTTGTATTTGGCCTGTGGTATTGACCCAGAAAAAAGCACGCTTTTTTTGCAATCTCACGTACCACAGCATGCGCAGTTAAGCTGGGTGCTAAATTGTTATGCCCAAATGGGTGAGCTCAATCGCATGACCCAGTTCAAAGACAAGTCGGCCAAAAACGAAAACAACATCAATGTTGGTTTGTACAGTTACCCAGTACTACAGGCCGCTGACATTCTTCTGTATCAAGCGAATGAAGTACCCGTTGGCGAAGACCAAAAACAACACCTGGAGCTGACCCGAGACATTGCTACCCGCTTCAATAACCTCTATGGAGACATCTTCACACTGCCTGAGCCACATATCCCTGAGCAGGGTGCACGTATTATGAGCTTGCAAGAGCCCGAGAAAAAGATGTCAAAGTCAGACAGCAATCCAAATAACTTTATTGGGTTACTGGAAGACCCGAAGAAACTGATTAAAAAGATTAAACGGGCCGTGACTGATTCTGACGAGCAGGCACGTATATACTTCAATCCAACGGAAAAACCTGGCGTGTCTAACCTTCTGTCATTGTTGTCACTTGCGACGCAGACCCCAGTTGAGCAGCTGGTGCCGGCCTATGAAGATAAAATGTATGGACATCTGAAATCTGACGTTGCGGATGCGGTTGTTGCCTTACTGGAGCCCATCCAAACAAAATTTGCGGCCTTCAGAAACGACCAGGCCTATTTGAACAAGGTAATGCGAGAAGGGGCTGAAAAAGCGCAAGCTAAAGCCGAAAAAACCGTGGCAAGAGTTTATGATGCTGTAGGGTTTATACCTCGCCCATAACAGTCAGCCATGTTGCTCCTAATTGACAATATTGATTCCTTTACCCATAACCTAGCCCGCTATTTTGTTGAGCTTGGTGAAGAGGTGAAAGTAGTGGCCAATGACAGCTTCAGTATCGCTGACATTGAACGACTTGCACCTGCAAAAATTGTCATTAGTCCCGGCCCCTGCACGCCTGACAGTGCTGGTATTTCGATGGCTGCAATTAGGCATTTTTCTGGTACTATTCCGATATTGGGTGTTTGTCTGGGACACCAGGCAATAGGACAGGTGTTCGGTGCAACTGTGAGCCGCGCGCTGGAAATCCACCATGGTAAAGTGTCAGAGTTAATGCATACTGGAATTAGCCCTTTATTTTCGGCCTTACCCAGCCGATATAAGGTAACCCGTTATCACTCGTTGGTTTTGGAACCAGCTTCACTACCTCCAGAACTGATTTGTGACGCATGGTGTGACACGAAAGACGGCAACAGAGAGATTATGGCCATCAGCCACGTTTCCCACCCCACGTGGGGGCTCCAATTCCACCCGGAGTCTTTGCTGACAGAATATGGTCATAAAATACTTGAGAACTTTCTCAATGCAGCAACAAAGTGGCAAGTGAAGTATAAAATAAAGTAGGGCTATGCAAATCGACGCTTCAGATATTAAGTTAAAAGAGAGGTTTGACGCCTTATTACTCTCCACTGAACTTGCCAATAAACTTGTGGGTAAGCGGCTGCCAGGAGAAGTGACTTATGAAGAATCTGAACAAGGCGATGCCAGACGCAGACTATTATACGTGGAAAAACTGGCCATTAAACAAAAAGTCAGTGATGCCAAAGCCCACGCTGCCGAAGTGGAAAAAGTCTCCAATGCCTTTCACTCCAAAGTATTCAAAGAATTAGACAAAGACCTGGATAATGGCTTTAAGTTGTTTCATAACGTAGTGAATTTGCACGAAGATATTATTGCCTTGTTAGACATGCTATCTACAAAAGCCTGTTCTGTGTCACGGTTAGAGCCTTTGCTCGCAACCTCACCATGGTTACAGGACGATCTGCTAAAGCTGGTGAACTCCGCGGAACACAGACGTGTGGATGCGCGAGGTAAAGTTATAATAGTTGAAACGGTCAGAACTGCGCTTAGCTATCTTGGGGTCGAAAATTTGCGAAAAATAATGCCTTTTTTGGTACTCAAACATGGCATCCCGCAAGTGACAGACCCATACCCACAGATAAAACACCGGATTTCTGATTACTTTCTCGCCGTGGCAAATGCATCAGCCGCTTTGGCCACATCGCGCAATCAACCGGTGTTTCAGGCTTACTTACTAGGTTTGTTGAGTGGTTTAGGGTTATCTGCCGTGTGGCGCCAGTTTTTTCGCATTTATGAAAAAATGCACCGCGAAGCAATTGGCGGCGCGTTAGAAAGGCGAGATCAGAGAACTTACAATGCGCTGCAACTCATTCAACCTTCCCCCGTGTATTTGTCTGAATTCAGGCAAGCGCTGGAAAGGCGAACCACTCAGCGTATTTTGGAATTTATGGTGTTCAAACGCTTTACCATTTTAGACACATGGACTGATGACGCACTCCCCGAAGCCAAAACGCTAGCCAGTGCACAAGCATATGCAGAGCTAAAATTGCTCACTCGCTTTCGCTTAGTAGAAAAAGACGAAGCGAGAGTGGCGTTGAGAGCACTAGATATAACGCGCCACGAGCTTGAGCACCTGAACGACTCGGAAATGTTCACACTCCAAATAAAGAAATTCTCTGGATAATCATTCAACCTATTTGTCACCTACACTGCACCTAATAGCATTTACACAGCTAAACACGTTGTCACCCCCACCGTAATAGTTATTCACTTTTTCTGCAAAAACAGCCGAACCCCTTGAAAATAAAGGGCTTCAGAGAACTCATAAGAGACATTCACACTTTTTTCTGGCATACTCTCGCTTCGTTTTAATGTCTGGCTAACTTTTTACTTAGCTGTGATCCTAAAAGAGGTAATAGTAATGCACGTAACTCGCTCCACCTTTGATGACGTAATGGTTCCCAACTATAACCCCGCCAACATGGTGCCGGTTCGAGGTGAAGGTTCACGCGTGTGGGACCAGGAAGGAAACGAATATATCGATTTCGCCGGCGGTATTGCCGTAAATGTCCTCGGTCACTGTCACCCTGAGTTGGTTGCAGCAGTTCAGGAACAAAGTCAGAAACTCTGGCACCTGAGCAATGTCTATACTAATGAGCCAGCATTGCGTCTAGCCAAAAAGTTAAATGATGCAACGTTTTCTGAGCGCGTTTATTTTGCAAACTCAGGTGCAGAGGCTAACGAAGCGGCGCTTAAATTGGCCAGACGTTGGGCACTAGATAAATTTGGCGCTGAAAAAGATCAAATCATTGCCTTCAATAAAGGCTTCCACGGCCGTACTTTCTTTACTGTGACGGTGGGTGGACAAGCGGCCTATTCAGACGGTTTTGGTCCTAAGCCTGGTGCGATAGAGCATTGTGACTATAATAATCTTGAGCAGTTGGCATCCATGATGTCAGACCGTACCTGTGCCATTATGATGGAACCACTGCAAGGTGAGGGCGGCATCATTTCTCCTGATCCTGACTTTGTAAAAGGTGTAAGAGAACTGTGTGACAAGCACAATGCACTGCTTATTTTTGATGAAGTGCAGTCTGGTGTAGGCCGAACGGGTCATCTGTATGCCTATATGGGTTTGAATGTCACACCTGATATTTTAACCACAGCTAAGTCGCTGGGGGGTGGATTCCCAATCGGTGCCATGCTCACAACTGCAGAAATTGGTGAGCACTTAAAACCAGGTACTCACGGTAGCACTTATGGGGGCAATCCATTGGCCTGCGCTGTTGCTGAACGCGCTTTGGATATTGTCAATGATCCAGCAGTTTTAGACGGAGTGGTAAAAAAAGAAGCCTTATTCCGCAAACACCTTGAAGCCATCAATGAAGAGTTTGATGTGTTTGAAGAAATACGCGGTAAAGGCATGTTACTCGGCTGCGCGCTAAAACCTGAATACCACGGCAGAGCACGTGACTTTATGATGGCAGCTACAGCAGAGCACCTTATGTGTTTGGTAGCTGGTGCGAATGTTATTCGTTTTGCACCATCGCTAGTCATTCCGGATGAAGACATTGTTGAAGGTCTTGCTCGCTTCAAGCGTGGCGTTGCTGCAGTCGTTAACGCAAAGTAAATCGTCATGATGATTATTCGTCCAATCAGGCAAGAAGACTTCTCAGCATTGCGCGAGATTGCTGAAGAATCAGGCATTGGTTTTACGTCATTGCCAGTGAATGAAGCCTTACTACAAAAGAAGATTGACAATGCTGAGTCGGCATTCAATAGCCAGGTCACGCAACCTGGCTCCGAATCCTACTTGTTTGTTATGGAAGACACGAATACAGGAAGAGTGGTTGGTACAAGTGGTATTGAAGCCGCCGTGGGATTAGAAGATGCATTTTATCACTATCACTTGAGCAAAGTGGTGCATGCCTCCCGCGAATTAAATGTGCACAACACAGTTGACCTTCTTACATTTTGCAACGACTACACGGGTGTGACTGAGATATGTACCCTGTTTCTTCGCGAGGAGGCCCGACGGGGGCTCAATGGGCGCTTTTTGTCGAAAGTGCGCTTCTTGTTCATGATGGAACACCGCCAGCGTTTCTCAGAGACCATAATTGCAGAAATGCGTGGTGTGAGTGACGAAGAAGGGCGTTCTCCCTTTTGGGAATGGCTGGAAACGCACTTTTTCTCTGTTGACTTTCCAACCGCTGACTATCTTACCGGCATAGGCAATAAGGTATTTATTGCAGAGCTGATGCCTAAATACCCGATATACGTCAACTTGCTAAGTGAAGAAGCGCAGGCTGTCATTGGCCAGGTTCACGAAAAAACCAAACCCGCATTGCGTTTACTCAAAGAAGAAGGCTTTGATTGCCGTGGCTATGTTGATATCTTCGACGCGGGTCCTACGGTTGAAGCAAATCTTGCGCACATTCGCACGGCACAGGCCAGTCGCAAACTTCCTGTAAGAATTGATGATCAGCAGGTTAAATACGGTAGCTCACATTTTGTCATTAATACAGAAGTCGTAAACTTTAGAGCGGTTACGACAGCAGTCTTAATTAAAGAAGATGAGCATATCGCAATTATCAGTCAGCAAGCAGCCGATGCGCTTAACGTTAAACAAGGCGATATGGTGAGATTTTCACCGGTATCCTTTTGTGATTAAGGAATTAAAAATGCAACCAGTTCACTTTATTAATGGCAATTGGGTCGCAGGCGAAGGGCATGCCATCCAGTCAGTTGATCCCGCTAAAAATGCTGTCATTTGGCAAGCGAAGTCGGCCTCTGAGGCGCAGGTAGACAGTGCCATTAAAGCCGCACGACAGGCGCTGCCCGCGTGGTCGGCCCTCACTGTAGAAGCCCGCCTTAATATCATTAGACAATACGGTGACTTGCTCACTGAAAACAAACAAGCATTGGCTAAAGACATTGCGCGTGAAACCGGTAAGCCTGAATGGGAAACGGCCACAGAAGTGGGCGCCATGATTGGTAAAATTGGTATTTCAGAAAAGGCCTATCACGAACGCACCGGCACAGTAGAAAATGCTATGCCAGTTGGCCAGGCGTTCATCCGGCACAAACCCCATGGTGTTGTCGCGGTTTTTGGCCCGTACAATTTTCCGGGACACTTGCCCAATGGTCATATCGTCCCAGCATTAATTGCGGGTAATACTGTTGTGTTTAAGCCCAGTGATTTAACCCCATTAGTTGCCGAACATATGGTTAAACTGTGGGAAAAAGCCGGTTTACCTTCAGGTGTCCTCAACCTTGTTCAAGGCGAAGTAGACACTGGCAAGGCCTTGGCGTCTCACGACGGCATTGACGGTTTATTCTTCACTGGCAGTTCACGCACAGGTAAGTTGTTGCACGAGCAATTTGCAGGTCACCCTGGCAAAATTCTGGCTTTGGAAATGGGTGGTAATAACCCACTAATCGTTAAAGACGTTTCTAATACTGATGCAGCAGTACACGATATTGTTCAGTCTGCCTTTATCACTACAGGACAGCGCTGTACCTGTGCCAGACGTTTATTTGTTGCCAAAGGTGAAGCCGGTGATAGGTTGATAGAACGTTTGTGTGAAGTGACCAAGAACATAGCTGTTGGCCATTATGATGCCGACGAACAGCCCTTTATTGGCGCCATGATTTCTGCTCGTGCGGCGGCGATGATGGAAGCCGCTCAAAACGAACTTGAGTCCATTGGTGGCGAAGTGCTAGTAAGATTGACTCACGAGCAAAAAGATACAGGATTCGTAACACCCGGTATCATCGATATGACGTCTTGTTTGTCTCAACTCCCTGACGAAGAACATTTTGGACCTCTACTGAAAGTGATTCGTTATGATGATTTCGATGACGCTATTGCAGAGGCAAACAACACGCGCTTTGGATTGTCTGCTGGCTTACTGGCTGACAGTGAAGATGACTACAAACACTTCTTCCAGCATATACGAGCAGGTATTGTGAACTGGAACCGGCCAATTACTGGCGCAAGCAGTGCAGCACCTTTTGGTGGCATAGGTGAGAGTGGAAACCACAGAGCCAGTGCGTATTACGCTGCAGACTACTGCGCCTATCCGGTTGCGTCTGTTGAGCTGGGTGAAGTAACCTTACCCGCAAACCTAAGCCCTGGTCTAACATTATAAAGATTAAAAACATGCACAATAATATCGATACCCTATTCTCACACCTGTGGGAAGACTATGTTTCAATTACGCCTTCGGCTGAAAAGATCCATGCGCTATTGAAGCAGCAAACTAACAGCAGCGACATCGTCAATGACCATGTGGCATTTAGAACCTTTAATTTACCTAAAACGGGGTTGCAAACACTGGCTCAGCACTTTGAAGCTCTCGGCTACACTGCGCAGGGTGATTACAACTTTGACGCAAAAAAACTCAGTGCTAAACACTATCAGCACCCTGACCCCACTAAGCCCAAGGTTTTTATCAGTGAATTGCGAGTAGAAGAACTCTCTGACACAGCACAGGACATTATCCATGGGCTGGTAGAACAAATGCCAGCTGACGCTGTGAATAAAGAAAACTATCTTTACTCTGGCACGCACTGGAATGTAAGCAAAGCAGAGTATGAAACATTGCTTGAAGAGTCAGAGTATGCAGCCTGGATGGCCGCTTGGGGATATCGCGCCAACCATTTCACTGTGAGCGTCAATCATTTAAATGGCTTAGCCACACTGGAAGACGTCAATCAAACGCTAAAAGACGCAGGTTATGTGCTTAACACCTCCGGCGGTGAGATCAAGGGCGGCAGAGATGTCTGCCTTGCTCAGTCTTCCACCATGGCCGACAAAATGCCCGTTGCATTTAGTGATGTAGAGCTCGCTATTCCAAGCTGTTTTTACGAATTTGCTGAGCGGTTTGAAATGGCCGAAGGTGGCCTGTATCAAGGCTTTGTTGCCGCCTCTGCAGATAAAATCTTTGAAAGCACAAACGCTGGAATGTAAGAGTAACCATGCAATCTTACCAGGGTGGTTGTCATTGCGGTGCGGTTCGCTTCACGGTTGAATGTGAATCGCATATAGACGTAGAGCAGTGCAATTGTTCTGTATGCAAAAAAGCGGGTTTTCTGCATTTAATTGTGCCGCAAAGACGGTTTCGCTTGGTGCAGGGTGAGCAAAACTTAACCGAGTACACCTTTAATACAGGTATCGCAAAACATCGCTTTTGTACCACGTGCGGTATTAAATCTTTTTACGTTCCGCGTTCAAACCCTACCGGGGTTAGCGTGAATGCAAGGTGCCTGGACACACCAGGCCCCGAGCTAAATATAGTTGAGTTTGATGGCCAGAACTGGGAACGCAATGCCCACAAGCTGGCCCATAAAAGTGATTAATCCGACTCCGTATCAGTGTCTTGCTCAGCTACTTCAGATGCCCCTTTGAGTATAATTATTTCAATGTCGTCCACCCGCTGTAATCCTCGGGGTAACTTGTTGCCTCTGCGTCCGCGTTCACCCATATAGTGACTAAGATCAGACGCCGACAGTGTCATTGCCCGCTTACCTGCTGAGACTTTTACCGACGCTCCCTCAGGTACAACTGCAACCTGGGTCACATATTCTTCCCTGCTTTTTGCTTTAGCGGCTGAAATGTTAATCAGTTTATTGCCCTTACCTTTGCCTAGCTGCGGTAAGTCTTTAAGTGGAAACAATAACATTCGCCCTTCGTTTGAGATACACAAGCACGCACTATTGTCTAGTGAGTTAACAGGCTTAGGCGCGAGCACCTTGGCACCTGTGGGCAAGGACAAATACCCCTTACCGGCTTTATTTTTACTTACCATATCGGAAAATTTACCCACAAAGCCGTAGCCAGCATCGGACGACACCAAATACATCTGTTCGTCGTTAGCCATTAAGACATGCTCAAAGCGCTCACCGCCCACCAGCGTAAACCGGCCGGTAAGAGGCTCCCCCTGACTTCGCGCAGAGGGTAACGTGTGAGCATCACAAGAAAAAGCCCGCCCAGAACTGTCCAGAAAAACGGCAGGCTGATTACTGCGCCCTGTCGCACTGGCAAGGTATTCATCACCGGCTTTGTAGCTGAGCTTTTCTGCGTCCACATCATGCCCTTTAGCACAACGTGCCCAGCCTTTTTCTGATAACACAACCGTTACTGCTTCTGAGGGCATGAGTTCTTTTTCACTCAACGCCTTCGCTTCACCACGCGCGACTATTGGCGAGCGTCTGTCGTCACCGTACTTCTCAGCATCATCTAGAATTTCTTTTTTTATCAGCGTCTTAAGACGGCGATCTGAGCCTAATAACTGCTCAAGTTTCTGGCGTTCTTCTTCGAGTTCATCCTGCTCTCCCCGAATACGCATTTCTTCAAGTTTTGCTAAATGCCGTAACTTCAGCTCCAAGATGGCTTCAGCTTGTTTGTCGGATAGATTAAACCGCGACATGAGTTCTGCTTTGGGCTCATCTTCATATCGAATGATCGCAATAACTTCGTCAATGTTTAAGAAGGCGATCAACAAGCCTTCTAAAATATGTAAGCGAGCCAGTACTTTATCTAATCTGTGTTGCAGCCTGCGAACCACCGTCTGCCTGCGATACTGCAACCATTCGGTCAATATTTGGCGCAAATCTTTAACCTGAGGTCGGCCATCAAGACCAATCATATTCAGGTTAACTCGATAACTTTTTTCCAAATCTGTTGTGGCAAAAAGGTGCTGCATAAGTTGCTCGACATCAACCCGATTTGAACGCGGCGTGATAACCAAGCGCGTAGGGTTTTCATGATCAGACTCATCGCGTAAGTCCGACACCATCGGCAGCTTTTTCGCTTGCATTTGCGCAGCGATTTGTTCCAGAACTTTTGCGCCCGAGGCCTGATGTGGTAATGCTGTGATCACAATATCACCGCTCTCATCCACATAAGTCGCACGCATTTTAATCGACCCTCTGCCAGTCTGATACAAATTCGCAATATCAGATTTTGGCGTAATGATTTCAGCATCAGTAGGGTAGTCTGGGCCTTGCACAAGTTCCAGCAAGTCGGCCAACTCAGCCTTGCTGTTGTCCAGCAATAAGGCGCAAGCATTGGCAAGTTCTCTGGCATTATGTGGCGGTATATCTGTTGCCATACCGACCGCAATACCAGTGACACCATTTAACAAAATATGCGGAAGCCTGGCAGGCAGTGTTTTTGGCTCTTGTAACGTACCGTCAAAATTAGGTTGCCAATCGACCGTACCCTGCCCCAATTCATTGAGCAACACTTCACTGAAGCGGCTTAACCTGGCCTCGGTGTAACGCATTGCAGCAAACGATTTAGGGTCATCTGGTGCCCCCCAATTACCTTGGCCGTCAACGAGCGGATACCGGTATGAAAAAGGCTGTGCCATTAACACCATGGCCTCGTAACACGCTGAGTCGCCATGAGGATGAAACTTACCTAACACGTCACCGACAGTCCGCGCAGATTTCTTATACTTCGCTGTGGCACTGAGTCCAAGGTCAGACATGGCATAAATAATCCGCCGTTGAACAGGTTTCAGGCCGTCGCCAATGTGAGGCAGCGCACGGTCCATAATCACGTACATGGAGTAGTTCAGGTAGGCTTCTTCTGTGAAGCGACGCATTGGCAGCTGTTCAGTGCCGTCGCGACTAATGGTAGTTTCACTCATACTCGTTGCGCAGTATTATTATCGATTATTATTGAACCCCATTGTGGAACAAAGCTGCGGACGACGCAATGTATACGGCGCATGCATTGCGCTGAATTGAGAAACTGGGGTATGGTTGAGCGTGCCACGTCTTAATCACATAGTGAGAATGTGTTTTTTGAATAAATACTTAGCACTTTTTTTGTTCACCTTTGGGTTTCTGTTGCCCATGCACGCCTCGGGACAATTGCAGTTGTTAAGTGATGAAGAGACCTATTCTCTGGCCCCTCACTTTTCGATTCTCGAGGAATCAGGGCAGCCGTTGTCCATTGAAGAGATTTTGCGTCAGCGGACGCAATTCATACCTGGTCGATCTCACGACCCTAATTTTGGTTTTAAAGACAGAGCAGTGTGGTTGCATGTCAGTCTTGATAATTTGACTAATATCGAAGACTGGGTCGTTGATGTTCGTGCGAGCCAAAACGATTATGTGGATTTCTATTTACTGGCTGACCAAACGGTTCTGGCTTTCAGTGAGCAGGGCAAACTCCAAGGTCATCAGCGTTATCGCTTTCCAACTTTCAATATCGCCCTGCCCGTAGACAGGCCCATGGACTTGTATATTCGTATACAAAGCACCTCTTCCAGTTTGATATCCCCTGCTTTTATTCAGCCCGCGCAAAGCCATCTTTTTACCTCTCAACTCGACAGCATTGCATGGGGATTGTTTTATGGCGGCCTGACGATCCTGGCGATTTACAATTTGATTATCTTTTTTAATGTCAGGCATTTCAGCTTAGTGGCCTACATAGGTTTTGTGGCCAGTGCATTACTGCTTCAAGTGGTATGGGGCGGGCACATACAGTTGTTTTTCCCTCAAGGTGTGCCGGTTTGGCTGGCATTACATACAGAATTAATTTTTACATTGCTCGGCATGACAGCTGGTCTATTTACCCTCTTGTTTTTAGAGACAAGAACGCACGCCAAACGCAGCCATACACTAATTTTATGCGTACTGAGCCTGCTTGTAATGGTCACTGCGATCTCGCTCACAAGTTTACTCAATGAAATTGTTATCAATGTACTGGTATTACTTGTTTGTGTGATCGCCAATTTTGTTTACCTTGGTGCAGGTTTAGAAGCCTACACCAACCGATTTTACGCAGCGCGCTACTTCCTGATTGCATGGATATTGTTCTCTACCGGCAGTGTGATTGCGTCACTCACCGTATTAGGCGTGATACCACTGACCCCCTACACCATGTACTGCTTTCAGGTTGGCGTATTTTTCCAATCAGGACTATTTTCAGTGGCGCTCATGGAAAAAAGTCGGTTACAACTTGAAACAGAGGTTGAGGTAGCGACCAACGACCTACGCAACAATATGGAACTGATTGAAGAACAGAATGTTCGCTTGGATATTGCTCGGAAAGACGCCATCAAGGCGAGTAATATTAAGTCTCAGTTTCTGGCCAATATGAGTCACGAAATTCGAACGCCATTAAACGCCATATTGGGCTTTAGTCGAGAGCTTGAGCACAACAACATCACGCAAGAGCAGCTAGAACAGGTGAGAATTATTAACTCAGCTGCCGATAATTTGCTGACTATCGTTAATGATGTTCTAGACTTCTCTAAAATAGAAGCAGGTAAGCTGCAAATCAACAATCAGGCCTTCTCTCCCATCACGCTGTTTGAAGAAATGGTTGCCATAATGGCGAAGTCTGCCCATTTAAAAGATCTTGATTTTGTCTTTGAGCCCGGACTTTTACCCGACAAGCTTATTGGTGATCAGACTCGACTAAAACAAGTACTTACAAATCTAATTGGTAACGCACTAAAATTTACATCATCGGGCTATATTGGCGTGAGGGTTGACTGCATCAGACGGGCGCATGGTGTGATTGATCTGACATTTGACGTCACTGATACAGGGATTGGCATTAGTCAGCAAGACCGTAAAAAGCTCTTTTCTGCCTTTTCACAGGTCGATGATGCGTTAAATAGGAATTATCAGGGCACAGGACTGGGGCTGGTGATTAGCCAAGAGCTAGTGCGCATGATGAATGGGACTATTACCCTAAAAAGTAAATTGGGTCAGGGTAGTACCTTTTCTGTCGTTGTACGAACCAGTCAAGTTAGCCAACATTCTTTGGTGGCGGCTGCTTCGCAATGGCAAGATAAAACGGTGGTTGTGTTTGATCCGTTCCCTGTCTCTCGCCATGCTACTGCAAGTATGCTTTGCAACCTGGGAGCAAACGTCTACAGTTGCGACAGCCTTGAACAACTTGAAGCTACTCGTTGCAACCCTGATTTTCTCTTGGTCTTTCTGCCACTGAACAGTCGCTATGCAACCATGACCATTATGCATTGTGCGATGACTGTTAAAGCAAAACAACGTGTGGTGTGGTATAGCGAGCACGACCCTTTACTGACGTCGCCCTTGTTTGAAAATGCCTTTTCACAAAGCTTGCGAACACCTGCAACGCCAAGTCGCTTGGAAAGCATTTTGTTAGACCGATTGAAACCAAGACCACAAAAGCTGCTGTATACCCAACGCGCCTTTCCAAACGCAAAAGTGTTGGCAGTAGACGACATGTCTATGAATCTGATGTTGCTAGAAACATGGTTTAAAGATTCAGGGGTCGACATCACACTCGCGTACAGTGGAGAACAGGCTGTTGAACTATGTCAGCAGCAGGCGTTTGACATTATTTTAATGGATGTGCAAATGCCAAATATGGACGGACTCTCGGCAAGTAAGCTAATCCGAAAGACTGAACTCAACATTGGCACCCCAATCATTGCGGTAACAGCACATGCTTTTAAGGAAGAGCAAGACAGACTACTAGCCTCTGGCATGGATGATTATTTACCGAAACCGATATCCTTGGAAGAATTAATAGAAACCATGTATCGATGGTGTGAAACCGACACTCCAAACACGGTCAGTGACCACAAGGTATTAGATCTGGACTTAGCTTCAACAAGGGCAAATAACAACGCACATACCAGTAAAATGATGCTACAGGAATTTTTATCTATTATTCCAGACACCGTTGAAGTCATTACGTCACTGCACGCTAAAGCAGACCACACCAATTTATTGCATGAAATTCATCGTCTTCATGGTGCCAGTTGCTATACAGGGGCACCCGAGATTCAGTCGTTGGCAAACCAGATTGAAATCAACCTGAAAAAACAGGAAATTGAAGCTGCAAATAGACTAGTCCCAAGTTTACTTGACGCATTGAACCGTTTTCAACAAGAAGGCAAACAGGCCCTTGAAGGCATGGCCTAGTCCTCGCGCTTAAGCACTGCTTGGCTCTGCTGACACTCTTTGAGAAGCGTGACAAATTGATGGGGTTCTCTATCTAACTCTGTTCCCGATACATAGATATCGAACCCCAACCCTTGACGCAATTGATTCATCCGATTGGCCAGCATTGCTTGCACCCCAGTTAACACTTTACCTGAAGGGAGTTTAAAGCGAGTATCTTCCAAAAAACCATTTCCGGAGCACATACCAGTAGTGCAGCTTTTATCCATCGACTGAAGCAGAAGCGGCCTTTGCTCCATTAAAAGGTGCGTCGCCAGGCGCGGTGAAATAGTGGAGATAAAGTCGTAGTAGTCATTGATCTTCAATCCAATCATTTCTAGGTCTTTGTGTTCAATACCGTGCACGACCCTAGGTTGGCCAACACGCTGAATATTACTCCAGGCGAGCTGCCATTTACCTAACCTATGGGTGTACTGTATTTGCTCAGGCGTAATGAGAATACTGTGCTCTGGTTCTCTTAATTTAAACCACCCAATAAGCAAAGTGACAATAGCAGCACTGGTAAGAAAAAAGCCCGGAAGCGTAAGATAATCTGGCATTAAAGACAGCCAGACAACACTCAAGAGCATAATTCCCACACCGACAAACAAGGTTGTTATTCCATTTTTCTTGGCGTTGGCACGTACCTTTATTACCTGAGAATCAAAACCAGACATACAACACAACCAGCAACATAACGAGGGCCCAAACAATGTACAACCGCATGCGCTTGCAGCGCTCACACTGCGTGTGCCACAGGCGCAAAATAACGTCTTTCATAACAGTGAATACGGTAAAATAGTAGTTTGAGATTATAGCCCTTTTTTGCTGTTCGCCAACCAGGCAACCACGGCAGGCGTAAACAGTAACGATAAGATAACTGAAAAGCCCACACCACCTGCAAGCACCACTGCAAGTGGTGGCCAAAACGATCCTTCAGAAAACAGCAGTAGCGGCACCAAACCGCCAACCGTGGTCAGTGTTGTAGACAATATATGACGACTGCAGCTCATCGTTTCTTCAACGATTGCGTTAAGATCTCCCCTTCGCGCGCGTTTGTTGGCTTTAATAGCGGCAATAACAACAATAGAACCATTAATGGTCACACCGATGAGCCCAGCGCTTCCAAGCAAAGGATTAAATCCAATTGGCAAACCCGACAACCAAAGACTGAAAAAACCTAACCCCACAGACAACATCGCCACAGAACCAATAACAGTAGCTAGGCGCACGCTGGAAAAAGTGAGAATAAGAGTGGTAACCATCAATACCAACAAAACGGGTAAGTAAGTTGCCAACTGACCGATTGCTCGCTGCTGTTCATCGGCATCACCGGCAAACTTGAGCCTGTACCCTGCGGGTAACTCAAGGGTTTCATTGAGTATTTCGCGCAATTGATTGCTCACATCGATGGCCGGATAATCAGGAAGTAAATAGGCATGAACCCGATTAAGCCTTGCACCATCCTCACGACTTATACTGGTGACAGAGGGCTGGAGCGACAACTCACCGATACTATCAACAGTAGCCCAGTAGTGGCTCTGGCCATCTTCTGAATAGCCGGATACAGGAAGACTGCCTAAGACCGCGAGGTTTGCCCGTTGACCATCACCAAGCCGCACACGAACGGGTATTTCCTCAGTATTCTCCAGAATCGAGCCCATAACTTTACCAGACAATGCTGACTGTAGCTGTGAAGCGACACCTGTCAGACTCGTACCCGCCTGTGCTGCAACATCCCTGGTCACATCGAGAGAATACTCAGGCTCTGAAAAGCTGACACTTGCCACAGACTGCGTAATACCAGGCAGTTGCGACATGGCTAATCTCACTTGTTTACCGAGCTGATCCAGTACTTCAAGATCAGGCCCGAAAATCTCTATTTCTATGGGCGCCTCTATGGGTGGGCCTTGAGAAAACTCTCTTACCACGAGTTTCAGGTCTGGAAATGCTTGTTGTAAATCAGCCTGAAGTGTTCTGACCAAGCTTTCAGCCCTTGTTGGATCGGTGACTGTCACAACGGCATTGGCATAGTTAGCTTTGTTTTTGACACGCAGAATTTGGTTGTAGTAGACAGGAGCTGTCGACCCTCCCAACATCCACGTAACCTGCTTAATACCATCATATTCACCAATCATATTGTCAACAGCGGTAACCCGTTTGAAGGTCTTGTCAATGGCACTGCCGTCGTTTGTCCATAAGTAAATTTCAAATTGATCGCGATCAGCGGCAGGAAAAAACACATTACCCAACTGCGACGATAAAATGAAACCGCTTAAGCAAAACAGTACGATACTCATCGTGACCCGCTTTGGTTTTTGAACTGCAATCAGAAGTGCTTTTTTAAAGGCTGCAGAAAGTCCCGGTGTATCTACGCCTTTAAACAGCCAATGTACTTGTTCATTGCGATGTCTAGGTAAAAACAATGCCGCTAACGCCGCTATAATAGTGAGGGAAATAAATAAAGACCCCAGCAACGCCATCACGACACTCACTGCGATAGGCCCAACAAAATCACCGATATTACCAATCAAAAGAAAAATCGGCATGAAGCCTAAAATTGTTGTTAATGTCGATGCTGTTAGCGGAGCCAAAAGGTGCGACACACTTTTTGACATCGCCTCTTGTCGGGATAGCTCCGGCCGCAGCAAGTTAAGTCGAATTTCATCGGTGATAACAATGGCATTGTCGATCAAAAGACCAATGGCAATGATGATGCCGAATATGGTCATCTGATGTATCTGTTCGCCAAAAAAGCCCAGAGAAAAAAGCGCAAATGATGCACACAAGGGCAATGCCAATCCAACGATAAGTGACGCTTTTAACCCCATAAAAAGAAAAATAACCGCCATCACTACGGCACAACCCATGAGTAGATTCTGGGTTAATTCAGCCAGCCTCATTTCCGTGTACTGACTTTGTTCGAATATGACGTCAACGTCGACACTACCCGAAAACTCTGTATTAAATGCCTCTACAACCGCTAACGCCTGCTCTGTCCAGACGTCAACACGTACTGTGGTAACAATACGCGCAGCCACATTGATAGCCCGCTCCCCGTCTACCAGAACGATCTCGCTTTCGGGGGTTTGCCAGCCTTTTTCTACTACCGCAATATCGCCCAAACGCAAGACTTGGCCCGCATTATTGATAAGCGGTATAGACTTTATCGTGCTGACGGCATCCAGTGTATCTGAGACCTGTATGCGAATATTGTAGTCTTCACTGTAAATTGCCCCGGCTGGCAATTTAGGATCAGCTTGCGCAATCATCGCACTAACCTGATTGATAGTGAGACCAGCCATGGCTAGCTGATTAACATCAATCGCCACCTTAACTTCTTCAACGGGCGCACCAAAAAAGCGAACCACTTCCGTGCCCGGCACATTGCGAAGGCGGTCGGCGAGTTCTTCTGATAAACGGCTAACCATTGGCAGCGTCATGGCACTGCTCGCCTTAGGCTTTATCGCAGTGAGCAGGGTATACGCTATTGGGTCGCGTTTATCATCAACAAACGGCTCTCCGACCCCTTCAGGGAAGCGCTGTGCAGCTTGGTCGACTTTATCCCTGACTTTACTGAATATTTGCTGATTCGTGCTGTTGTCTACCCAGTCCTGCATCTCAACGACTATGCTAGAGAAACCCGCTTGCGATGTAGACCTTAGTTCCTTTATTTCGGACACTTCTCGCAGTTCGTCTTCAATAACATCTGTCACCAAAGCTTCAACACGTTCAGCCGATGCCCCAGGATAAACGGTTTGCACAATAACAAAACGCAAATCAATGCGCGGGTCCTCTAATCGGGGCAAATTGGTCAGCGCGGATATGCCAGCTACCAAGATCACTAAAATACTCAACGCCAACAAATGGCCATGACGGAAAAACAAGTAAGGTCCCATTGTCTTAACCTTTGGATATTTGTACTTGCTGACCAGGCACTAATTTATGTGTGCCCGCCGTCACTATCTTATCGCCATCCTTTAACGCACCGGACACGTAAGCGCTATTACCATCAGTGTGTAATAGTGAAACCATGCGTGATTCAATAATACCTTCACCATTAACTGCATATACCATCCACATGCCTCGGATACCACTGCTTAATGCTGAAATCGGAATCCATGCACCGACTTCTTCAATATTCCGGCGAAAGATCAAGTTGACCATCTCCCCGTCTAGGGGCTGCCATGCCTCGGAATTTGCAATAAAGATAGCGTCTTGAGTTCGGGTTCTGACATCTTGGCGTTGCACAAACCTGACGAGCTCTGCCGAGAAGGTATTGTTGTCAAAAGCGACAGTGTCACCAATAGATACTTGTGAAGCTAGTTTTTCAGACAGGGCGACACGAATTTCAGGCATTTTATCTGTTTTTATCGTGAAGACAGGCTCGGTGCCAGCCAAAACTGCACCAGCATCGTGATACCGTTTCACGATAAAGCCATCGTATGGCGCATAGATGTGAGATTTTTGTTTCTCCACATCAAGCGCCTCTAGTGAAGCCAGGGCCTGTGCATAAACAGCGTTCGCTACGTCGAGCCGTGCATTCGCCTCGTCTAGTGCCTGACTTGAGTCCAAGCCCTTACTAACAAGCTCCGCAACCCTATTCCTTGTGATGTCTGCTAGTCTGGCTTCTGCTTTAGTTCTATCAACCGTACTGTTTGCCTGCGCTATCTGTGCATTAAGCCTCGACTGTTCCAGCCGCGCCAGCACCTGCCCCTTTTGTACAAGACTGCCTTCCTCAACCAGTAATTCACTCAACTGACCACCGCGATCAAAGCTAAGCTGAGTCGTTTGCATTGGCTCCACGCGACCAACCGCCATCTGCATAAATGCATAACTGGTCTGCAAAGAAATAGGTTCAACATTGACTACTTGCGTCATAGACGGCTCAGCGTCATTAAAAGCTGCCCCTTTTCCCGCTGCGATCAGCAACAACCCAAGTGCAAAAAAACCTGCTAGAAATACCGCCAGTAGTTTACTAAACGAAGCATGCACAGCCATAAACCTCAAACACTTATTCCACTATTTTGCAGAGAGTAGAATATAAATACTAAACCGTCTAGTCTATTAATTAAATTTAATGCTTTTTGATCCTAAGATGCTATCGGCTAAACCCCGCTTTTTGCTAGACTAGAGAAAATCTATTTTTCACTCGGTTAACGATGACAAGCTTCAAAGGCCAGCATATCTTATCAGTCGATCAATTCGACAGAGACGCTATTCAGCAGGTGTTCCATATTGCAACAAGTATGGAGCCCTATGCGAAAAGAGAGCGTCAGACTAAAGTTCTGGACGGTGCCATACTGGGTAATTTGTTTTTTGAGCCCAGTACCCGTACTCGGGTGAGTTTTGGCACGGCGTTTAATTTATTGGGTGGTGAAGTAAGAGAAACCGTTGGTAAAGAAAACTCTGCACTCGCCAAAGGCGAATCCCTCTATGATACGGCACGTGTTTTGAGTGGCTATTCCGATATTATCGCCATGCGTCACCCCGATGCCGGTTCTGTTGCTGAATTTGCTACTGGTAGCAGAGTCCCCGTAATCAATGGCGGAGACGGCGCGAATGAACACCCCACGCAAGCCTTACTCGATTTATTTACTATAAAACGCGAACTGGCTTTTCACGGGCAGGATATCGATGGTTTGCACATTGCCATGATTGGTGATCTCAGATACGGAAGAACGGTTCACTCCTTATCTAAACTCCTTTGTTTGTTCAAAAACATACGATTTACCCTCATCTCACCGGCTGAATTAGCGATGCCTGATAAAGTGATTGCAGAAATTGAAAATGCCGGTCACAGGTACGAGGTCACAGATCAGTTAGAAGGTAATCTGGATGCCGACATTTGTTATCAAACGCGTATACAGGAAGAGCGCTTCCCCACGCAGGAAGAGGCGAATAAATACCGGGGAAAGTTTCGTTTAAATCAAGCTATCTATACACGTCACTTTCAGTCAAAAACGGTGATCATGCATCCGTTGCCCAGAGATTCACGTACAGAAGCGAACGAATTAGATAACGATCTAAACGTTAATCCCAACCTCGCCATTTTTAGGCAAACCGACAATGGCGTCCTTGTTAGGATGGCGTTGTTTGCCCTGACCTTAGGTGTGGAAAATTTACTAAAAAAATACGAGAGAGACATTGTTTGGTTCTCCAATAAATCAGAATTTTAGAGCAGTACTATGACACGATCAGAAACTCTTTTTGCACGCGCTCAGGAAACTATTCCCGGTGGCGTTAATTCTCCCGTCAGGGCATTTAAAGCTGTCGGCGGTACTCCGCGATTTATTTCAAAAGCCGATGGTCCCTATATTTGGGATGCGGATGGCAATCGGTATATCGACTACATTCAATCCTGGGGCCCAATGGTGCTGGGCCACAATAATGACGCTATCCGAAATGCCGTTTGCGAAGCCGCTCAAAATGGGCTGAGTTTCGGCGCGCCGACCGAAGCAGAAGTGATTATGGCTGAAACAGTTAAATCGCTTGTACCCAGCATGGAAATGGTGCGAATGGTCAATTCAGGCACAGAAGCTACCATGTCTGCCATTCGACTCGCCAGGGGCTATACCTGTAAAAATAAAATACTGAAGTTTGAGGGCTGTTATCACGGTCATGCTGATGCTTTGTTAGTAAAAGCAGGTTCGGGCGCACTCACATTGGGTGTACCAAGCTCACCGGGTGTACCAGACGATTACGCAAAACACACACTCACCGTCGAGTTTAACAATATAGAGTCAGTGAAAGCGGCTTTTGCCGAGCACGGTGAAGATATCGCCTGCATTATTGTTGAACCGGTTGCTGGTAATATGAACTGTATCCCACCCGTAGAGGGTTTTTTAGAAGGCTTACGCACCCTTTGTGATGAATACGGTGCCGTGCTGATTTTTGATGAAGTGATGACGGGCTTCCGTGTAGCCCAAGGTGGCGCACAACAAAAATATGGTGTCATGCCAGACCTAACCTGCTTAGGAAAGGTGATTGGTGGCGGCATGCCAGTAGGTGCATTTGGTGGAAAGAAGGCGATTCTGACTCACATAGCACCAACAGGTCCGGTTTATCAGGCCGGTACCTTGTCGGGAAACCCCGTTGCCATGGCTGCGGGTTTAGCTGCTCTTGAGCAATTGAAAGATCCTACGTTATATGACAGTATTTTTGAAAATACTCAGGTTTTAGCCGAAGGCATTCGCGATTTAGCCCATCGTAGTGGCATAGACATGAGTATTAATGTAGCGGGTAGTATGTTTGGTTTGTTCTTCACAGACGTCAATCGCGTAACCAATTACCAGCAAGCAATTAACTGTAATACTGAACAATTTAATCGGTTCTATCACGGTATGTTAGCGCAGGGGGTATATCTTGCCCCAGCCTCTTATGAAGCTGGCTTTGTATCAAAAGCGCATACTGCTGAGATAGTGAAAGACACACTCGCAGCAGCCGAGAAGGTGTTCAGTACGATGTAATAATAAGGGCTTGGATGGAATCATCACCGCTGGTTATATTTGTCGTCATACCGTTAAGTATGTACGCGCTTGTGTTAACCGTAATTTTGCTCAAAGCAAAACAGCGACGACGCGCCAGACAAGCCCGCAAAGAACTAACGCTAGCCGCGTCTCTTGCTCCGTCAGAAAAAGACAGGTTATTAGCTCAAAAAGCCGATGAGGCAGTCCGTCTAAACCAAACCATACAGAAGTTTGTCCCCAGACAGTTCATGCATCATCTGCAAAGCTCAGATGCGGATGGTCTGGAACTCGGACATGCTGTAGAAGACAAGGTCGCAATCCTGTTTTGTGATATCCGCGGTTTCACTGGCATGTCAGAAGAACTTCAACCCAGTGATCTTATACGCTTTCTCAACTCTTACTTTTTGCGCATGAATGGCCCCATTCATCAAAACAATGGTTTTATCGATAAATTCATCGGCGATGCCATCATGGCACTTTTTGATCATCCCAACGGCACCGATGCTGACAAAGCCCGTGACGCAATTAACGCTGCTATTGCCATGCAGAAAACAGTGATCCTGTACAATGAGCACCGTAAAAATTGTGACTACCAACCCGTTTCTATAGGTATTGGTATTCACTTTGGTATGGTGACAATAGGTACCGTAGGGTCTGATGACCGAATGGACACTACTGTTATTGGAGACAATGTTAATGTAGCGGCGAGACTGGAAACTCTGTCGACAAAATATTCAGCGGGTATCATTATCAGTGAGGAAGTACTTAGTATCGCTGGGAAAGATTTTCAAATAGCGACGCGAATGCTGGACTTTGTTCGCGTAAAAGGCCGCTCTAAACCCGTAAAAATTTATGAAGTGCTAGATTACCTGCCCGATCCTAAAAAGCAATATTATTTGCAAACTCAGAGGCTTATCGAACAAGGCTTAGCATGCAGGATCACCAAAAAATGGGATGATGCGTTAGAAATATTTCAGGCTGCCCTGAGAGTCACGCCTGATGACCCACTTATCATTCATCATATTGAAATGTGCCACCGTTGTCAGAAGATGGCACTGCCCGACGACTGGGACGGTGCCATGTCGTCCAATGCTTAGTTGACATTTTCCCGTATAAAATCAATAGAAGGCGCAAAAAAGGCGCCGCCCGTCTCGGCACTGGTAAAATCTAACCAACGGTCATAGTCACCTTCGTTAGTCCCAACGACTTGGGAGTACAACATGTCTTTAAATGCATGGGCATTAGCACTACAAACAACAGAGAACAACCCTTGATGCTGCATGTCGCCATAGGGCATTCCCTGTAATAGCAGTTGTGGCTGGTTATCGTTATTGTGCTGCGTGGAAGCTCTTACTACATGTGAAGATGCAGACTGCTCAGCACTGGGAAGATTATGTTCTTTTGTCACGCCCATAACCTGTTCTTGCTGACGTTCAGAGAGCGTGTTCCAACGTCTTAAATCATGCCGGTATCGTTGCGTGTGGATATAACTCCCCCCGCCAAATTCAGGGTTATCGTCACTAATTATGGCCACCTCCCTTCTTAGCATGCCGCGAGGATTGTTTGCGCCATAGATAAAACCATTTAGGTCTCTACCGTCTAAGTAACGAAACCCACTGATCGCCTCGACCAACTCAACGTGCAGACGCAAAAGCTCCATAACGTCTATGCCCATAGCGTGGCAGACATCCATGCGGTCAGTTCTGATTTGAATAAATAAGTCTGTTTGCAAGGCAGGCGCACTGCGATCCTCACATTGCACATCAGGAAATGCCCCCAGCTGACTGGGCACAGGTCCAGGATACAATTCCTGCCAATAGCCGCTACTCACGCCAATCACCCCCGTGACCATCGCCTCGTAGTGCTCTTCGTCGTAATGGTCAAAGAGATCGAGGATCCTCACCAGCTTGGCGCGAATCGTTTGCGCGTCGTCGTCTGTGACATTCAGCATTAAGTACAAAGCATGAAGATTGGGCTCCGCACAAATACCCTTTTGCGGCTGTGCCATTTTAATACCCCGCGGCGTGTCCGTCTTTACGACTTTCAGAGGCGCCAATATAGATGCCGCGTTTAGCATCAAACATAATGGCCTGATAACCGCCATACACGCCCACTCGCTGACTCACTTTATGGCCTTTTTTGGCTAAGGCTCTGCGCACTGGCATACCGATCCCCGATTCTAGGTGCACCTCCCCGCCTGTTAACATGAGCGCGCCTGTTGGATCGCTTGAACCCGTGTGAACAATACGTGGTGCATCACCAGCTTCCTGTAAATTCATACCAAAATCAATAAGGTTGACCACGATTTGTGCATGCATTTGCGGTTGTGTTGCGCCCCCCATAACACCAAAACTCAACCAAGGCTCTCCGTTTCGCGTTACGAACGCTGGAATAATCGTATGAAACGGACGTTTTCCCGGTGCGTAAGTATTAAAATGGTCCGGCTGCAATGTGAAACTCTCGCCTCGGTTCTGCAACATAAAACCGAGCTCGGTGGGTGTCATACCCGAGCCCATCCCCCGGTAATTGCTTTGGATCAGCGAAATCATGTTTCCCTCTGCGTCCGCTACCGTCAAATAGATGGTATCGCCTTCAACGAGGCCTGCATCAACGCGTTTCGCAGCCTTGTTTGGGTCGATAAGCGCCTGCCGCTCCTTGGCATAGGCTTTAGAAATAAGCGTTTCAACAGGGAGGGTGTTAAAATCAGGGTCTGCGTAAAACTTGGCCCTGTCTGCAAATGCCAGTTTCTTGGCTTCTACAAACGTGTGTACATAATCAGCACTACCAAATCCCATACCCTCAATATCATAGTGCTCTAGTATATTGAGGATTTGTAGCGCTGCTATACCTTGCCCATTTGGTGGTAGCTCCCACACATCATAACCGCGATAATTACTTGAAACAGGTTGCACCCATTCTGATTGATGAGACGCAAGATCCTCTGCGGTTAAGTATCCACCTTGCTCTTTAATATATTGTGCAATTTTAGTGGCAATATCCCCTTTGTAAAATGCGTCTCTGCCACCCGTCGCAATTTTTTCATAGGTTGCAGCAAGATAGGGATTTTTAAAGATATCGCCTTTTTTGGGCACTTTACCGTCAACAAGATAGGTTTCCTTAAAACCAGGGTAGTGACCAACTCTGTCAAAATTCATTTGCCAGTAATAGGCAATAACCTCGGTAACAGGAAAGCCCTCTTTGGCATAAGTGATAGCCGGCGTCAAAATATCGGTCATTGGTAAAGACCCAAATTTTTCATGCAGCATAAACCAGCCGTCTACAGCGCCAGGGACTGAAACGGGTAAAGGACCAAATTTAGGTATTTCTGTCAGGCCCAACTTTGTGAACTCGGTCAATGTTAGGCCTTTCGGTGACCGACCCGATGCATTTAACCCATGCAGTTGCTTATTCTTGGCATCCCATACGATGGCAAACAAATCACCGCCTATACCGCAGCCTGTAGGCTCTACCAGTCCCAACATGGCGTTGGCCGCAATAGCAGCATCTATAGCGTTACCGCCGTTTTTCAATACGTCTAAAGCGACCTGAGTGGCCAAAGGATGACTGGTAGCTGCCATCCCATTCTGCGCAATGACTTCAGAACGGGTCGCAAATGCTTGTCCGGTTACTCTGTCATAAGCAAGACTGGGTAGTACAAAAAGTGCGAACAAGAGAGTAAGAACAATTCTATTCATGGCTAGGCCTCTGATTTGACAATCAATTTGTAAGCATAGCGTGCTTTTAACAGCCTTTGAAGTAGTCCGTTTATAAACCAAAAAGCCCTGCACATAGCAGGGCTTTTATCATTACTGTCTTATTTGGGTATTAAGAACGGCCACTAGTGAAATCAGGATAAGCTTCTAATCCACATTCACTCATGTCCACACCTTCGAATTCTTCTTCTTCGCTGACGCGAATACCCATTACAGCTTTCAGTGCAATCCACACAATTAAACTGGTGACAAATACCCACCCAAATATGGTTGCTGCGCCAATAAGTTGACCTGACATGCTGGCACCATCATTGGTGAATGGCACAAGAATAAGACCTAGTAAACCTACAGTACCGTGGACGGAAATGGCACCCACTGGATCATCAATTTTCAACTTATCTAAGCCAACAATACTGAACACAACCAATATACCGCCTAACGCACCGAACAATGTGGCCAGTAGGGGTGTTGGCGTTGATGGCTCTGCTGTGATCGCAACCAAGCCGGCTAATGCACCATTAAGAGCCATAGTTAAATCAGCTTTACCGAACATAAGACGTGCAAGTACAAGTGCTGCAATAGCACCACCAGCCGCTGCTGCATTGGTGTTCATAAATACTACGGCTACGCTGTTAGCGCTTTCAACCGATGCTGTTGCAAGTACAGAACCGCCGTTGAAACCGAACCAACCCATCCACAGAATAAAGGTACCTAAGGTTGCCAATGGTAAGTTTGCACCAGGAATCGCATTTACCTTACCGTCAGCGGTGTACTTGCCTTTACGCGCACCTAGTACCAACACACCTGCAAGTGCCGCAGCAGCGCCTGCCATGTGAACGATGCCTGAGCCCGCGAAGTCAGAGAATCCTAGATCGCCTAGTGTATATAAGCCAAATACTGCCTCACCACCCCACGTCCAGGCGCCTTCCATCGGATAGATAAAGCCAGTCATGACGATAGCAAATGCGAGAAATGCCCATAGCTTCATACGCTCAGCGACGGCGCCTGATACAATTGACATTGCAGTTGCAACAAATACAACCTGGAAGAAGAAATCAGCGGAAGGCGCATACGTGGCTGGGTCCTCAGCTACGCCTGTCGCTCCGTCACCGGTGATGCCTCCTAAGAACAGTGACCAATCACCACCGCCATACATAATCCCGTATCCGCAAACCATATACATGGTACAGGCAATAGCATACAAGGCGACATTTTTAGTAAGAATCTCAGTGGTATTTTTGGAGCGAACAAGCCCCGCTTCCAACATGGCAAAGCCCGCAGCCATCCACATGACCAGCGCACCACAAATCAAAAAATAGAAGGTATCTAGTGCATACCCAAGTTCAAATGTTATTTCCATCACTACTCTCCGCTCGGAACTGTGTCAATTACAAGGCTTCGCTATCGGACTCGCCGGTACGAATACGTACAGCGCTTTCCAAATCGAAAACAAATACTTTACCGTCGCCAATCTTGCCGGTTTTAGCGGCATTGACGATGGCCTCGACTAAACGATCGACCTGATCATCCTGAACGGCGATTTCAAGCTTCACTTTAGGTAGAAAATCAACTTGATATTCTGCTCCGCGATATAGCTCTGTATGACCTTTCTGACGTCCAAAGCCTTTGACTTCAGTCACGGTAAGACCTTCAATACCGATTTCTGAAATGGCTTCACGGACATCATCCAGCTTAAAAGGCTTGATGATTGCTGTGACTAGTTTCATGTGTTGCTCCCGTGTGCACGATTTATTTTTTTACTCATGCATATGCAACACAATCTTTATGCCACAAATTTTTATTTATATTTTTCAGTGCATTAGCTTAATAGCACACTAAAAACGTACACTTTTTCGCCTTACAAAGGTGCACCATTAAACAAATGCACAAAAAAGGTGCAGCAACAATGATGCTGTATTTTGAACTTTTGCCAGAAAGCATTTTCTGTTGTTCTAGTGTTTTGTTTGGTAAGAAGTCATGCCGCTTTTCAAAGGAAGTATAAAAGCAAAAGAAACTGGGCCTATCTTTGCAGGTGTGCTGCTTGCTCATGCAGGACTGTTTTTGTTGATCCAGCTGACATTTCAGTTTACTTATGATGACGTTAACGAGGGAATGCGGACTGATAAGCCGATCAAAGCAACATTGGTTTCCCCCCCACTTCCACCACCAGAAAAAGAGAAAGAGCCAATCCTAGAGGATCCCGGCCCGCCACAGCAGATTGAGACAGTATCGATTGAAGAAACTGTCGCAAATCAAGATGTTCAAGAGGACAATCAAACAGTGACCAAGGTTACAGAACCTGCTGGGGTTGCACTGCCCGCTCCTGAAGCTACTGCGCGATTAAACCTTAATGCCATCACTCAGGAAGTGTTGTCGAGTATGCGCGAAGATGCCGTAAATTCAGTCGCCATAGACGAGGTCAGGCGAAGACAAGCGGCCCTCAATACGCTCTGGCGACCAGAGCGCCCTCAACCTGAACTCACAGAGGATGAAAAGTTGATTGAGTCTATTACTGTCGATGTCAATTGCGATAGCACGGCGGGTAAGTGGTTTATGACAATCGCTGGCTTAATGAAGGGTACGATGCGATGCGGGCCGAAGCCTGGTATAGACCAGTTTATCCAAAACCGGCTGCCGGGTGCGCAAGATCCAACCAAAGAAGGTGGTGAAAAAGACTAAATATATAGTGAATTTGACCACTATATATTTAAATATTTTCATCTCAGTAACCGAGTAAGTAATCAAAAAAATATAAAGCTCTTTAATATCAATGAGATAAAAATTTTTCTCCAATTGGCACAACTATCGCAATAGTTAAAGCGACTTAGTTATTGACTGCCAAGCAGTGACATGCAGTTAACCACACACCGGAGAAAATTATGAAAGTTCGTCATTTATTAACCTCAGCAGCCTTGGCAGCAGCAGTTTCATTCAGCGCGTCGGCTTCAACAGAGAATAGTCAGACACAAAGCGCAATCAGCAATATGGCAGCGGGCTTTGTCAAAGCCGCGGTAAAGTCAACAGTAACAGAATTAAATCGCGCCACCATGAAAGAGGTACTTACCGCAAACGTACATCTCGACATGGAAACAGTAGAGCCAACGCTGGTTACTAAAGTTGAAATAGTAGATATAAAAAGCAAAGGATAAAGCTATGTTATTTTCCCCTCCCGCTGTATTGATAATGTCGCTAATGCCCGCTATCGCTTTCGCAGGGTGGGGATTAGTCGGCATGGTATTAAACACTAAACTGAACCAGTTTACCGATTAACTTGGTCCCTCCCCTGTGAGTCTACGGGGAATTATTTAGCGGGTGGCCTCACCCGCTTTTTTTATTTCCAACACATCCACAGTAAACATGTATTCTGTAGCTTGCTGTCTCAGTGGTGAGTTTGAAAATTGGCTGTTGGCTATTTGAATGAGTTGCGTACCTTTTGGCTGCGCGAGAGGGAATGCCATTTTAGTCAGCGCATGGGTTCGCATATGGGTTAAAAACTCACCGGACTGATGCAACGCGACAAGCCCCCTGTGAATACGTTGAGCAAGTGCAGCCTTGTCTTTACTGGTAAAGAAGTACACAGCAAAAGGATAATGAAGGACCAACTCTTCGAGCTGTACTAAATTGGGGTAGGTGGCCTGGCGCGCTACCAACTCCTGTTCAAAGTCATGTAGGCCTCTTGGAAAATAGTCACAACGGCCTGCATTTAACATTGCAAACAAATCTTCATAGTGCGATGTTGTGGCCACAGGCAACCCTGCTTGCTTAAGAATAATAGTATCGGGCCAGTCCTTTCCCTGGCATGCTACAAAAGATGTAAGCTGCGCTATGGTACTCACTCGCCTGAAACGGTAGGCACTGTTGCGCTGAACAAAAAATTTTCGAAAGCCTATCAACCCTTTGGTTGTAGGAATAGGTATAGGGTAAAGCCTTTTTTCCTTTTCATCATCGGTCCCTAACCAGCTAAGTGTGAGCAACTCGCCCTTTTCTAGCTCCATCATGGCTCGGCTCTCAACCATACTTACCGTTGAGCGAATGGTTGGAATTTCGCCCTCGTCAGCAGTTTTCGCCAACGCCTTTTCCAATAGCTGTACGTGGTAACTGTGCGACAAATCAAACTGAGAGCGCGGCATGGGTACCAGTATATCGTTAGCCTGGCTCCACGTTGAAAAAAACACAAAAAATACACTAACTACAGCAGTTACCCTGCGCCCAGTATTTTTGCCGTTCACGTTACATTCCAAGCAATCGCTCCCACCAAGACTTTTCTGATTGTCGTTTTTTCCGTTCAACCGGCCGCCCCAGACAATCTTTAACAGGCGGCGGTAATACATCGATAATAGCAGGTACACTCAAAATATTCTGGCAACCAGGCACTATGGGTCTGCCAGTAGTCTTATCGAAATGTGCAATACTGAGCGTATCAGGAAAGCGCCTTGAGAGTGACTTTGGCTCCTGTAATGCCTGATAAGCCTGGAAAACGGGCATGGCGCCAGACGTTCCAGACAAATTCACAGGTTCATTGTCATCATTTCCAACCCAAACGGTTGTGAGTGTCGACCGATCAAAACCGGCAAACCAACTGTCTCTGTAGTCGTTGGTTGTTCCCGTTTTACCTGCCATAAATACGTTGCCGAACTGACGTCCTACCGCTTTTGCAGTACCTGTTTGCGTTACCTGATGCAGTGCATAGTTGACCAAATACGCCGCATCTTCATTTGCCACTTGTTCAGTGTAGTTGTCTCTTAACCACAGCAGGCGATTGGAGGGAGAAACAATCGCTTCAACAGCATGTAAGGGCGTATATAAGCCAGAATTGGCCAAGCTCTGATATACCTGACTGACTTGCAATAAATTTAACGACAAAGCGCCAAGTGTTATTGAGGGTACTTGTGGAATCGGACTCGTGACACCCATTCTTTTTAAATTATCCGTAATAACGTCCAAGCCAATTTCCATGCCCAACCTAACAGTTGGCACATTCAATGAGTCAACCAACGCCGTGATCATGGGGACCTGCTCTCTGAATGTTTTGTCAGCGTTCTGTGGTTGCCATTGCAAACCGTCTTTGTCAGGCAGGCTCAATGGCATATCAACTAACGGACTAGCCAGATTGTATTCAACAGGGTTTTCAAGTGCAGACAAATACACGACGGGTTTCACCAAAGATCCCACAGGCCGATAAGCATCCAGTGCTCTGTTGAATCCCCTGAAGTCGGTTCGCCGGCTGCCTACAATGGCGCGAATCCCGCCACTTTGTATATCTGTGACCATCATGGCTGCATTTAACGGCACCTGACGATCCTTTTGCTGTCTGTCGAGTGTTCGAGTCAATGCTTGCTCTGCGCGTCGCTGCGCATTCACATCCAAGGTGGTGAAGACCTTTACCCCCGACTCCCGCAATGATGGTTCAGCAAGAATATCTGCCAGCTCCCGCCTGACTTTGTCCATAAATGCTGGGTGCTGACCACTAGCAAGGTTGCCTGACGTATTCAGCTTAGGAGGAGCCTCAACCATAGCACGATAGTCGTCAGCCGTTATTTTATTGTGTTCCAGCAGAATTCGCAGGACTAGATTGCGCCTTTCAATAGTCCGTTCGGGATGGCGTAACGGGTTGTAATAAGATGGCCCTTTTACCATGCCAACTAACAATGCAAGCTCGGGTACGTCAAGTTCATTGAGTGGCCGATCGAAATAATAATGCGCGGCAAGCCCAAAACCGTGAATAGCCATATCGCCATTTTGACCAAGATACACTTCATTTAAGTAAGCACACATTATGCGTTCTTTACTATATCTGGCATCAATCACCAGAGCCATCAGTGCTTCTTTGGCTTTTCTGCTCAATGAGCGTTCTCTGGTTAAAAACACGTTTTTAACCAATTGCTGCGTAAGCGTACTGCCCCCCTGCACGGTTTTGCCAGCGGCCACATTAGCAGCAAGTGCGCGAACAATAGCAAGTGGCGCCACACCATGGTGAGAATAAAAATCTCTGTCTTCAGTTAACGTTAAGGCGTCTATGAGAATGTCAGGGATTTGTTGTTTATCCAACAGCATCCTGTCTTGTCTGTTGGTGCTCACTAGCCTGGAAACCAGCCAGGGTTCTAGGCTAATTGTGCGCAGTGTTTGCTGATTAGACAAATCAGCAATATCAACGATACGGTTGCCGTTCCAGGCAATCTTTACACGTCGTGCAGGCTCGTAGCCTGTTGGAAAGTGAAAAGCCCGTTTAAACAAAACCAGCGAATTTTGGGTAAAATAGTAGCTCCCGCTCTTTTCTAAATCACTCGTGCGGCGATACCCCAGTAATTTCAGTTCGTCCGTTACCTCTTTTTTGGTAATTTCTCTGTCGACTTCTAGTACCAGCGAACGCGCATAAACTTGTGCTGGTACCTGCCAGATACTGCCACTGAAACGCTGTTTGATCTGTGCATCCAAATACAACATGTAGGCTAATAGTACAACAGTACATACCAGCGTCAGCTGAAGTAATAATCGCCGTTTCCAAGGCTTTTTATTCACGCACTTTCCTCACAATTGATGCCGTTAACTGCTTCACGGCTCTGCCTATTTTGCCTTATGATAGGGTGACTGTCAGTACTCAGGGATTTCTATGTTATTTCGTTGTTGTTATTTTTTTGCCTTTCTATTTTTTTCTATCCATACGATGGCTTCCGAAGCACCTTCTGCGGCAGAAGCTTTTGAAGCTTGCAAGCCATCGCTAGTTCAGCGAGCTGTCGAATCGGGGCTAGCGCAAACAGAGATGAAAGCTGTCATTGATGCGCTGCAATATCAAGCACGAGTAATAGAACTAGATAGGCGTCAGCCAGAATTTGTACAAACCTTCCCCGACTACTTTTCCAAAAGGGTGAATGCGTGGCGTATTAACAAGGGACGTGAGCACTACGCGAAGCACAAAGAATTCTTACAAAAACTGAATAATCAATACGGAATTCCTCCCCACTACCTGCTCGCTTTTTGGGGGCTTGAGACGAACTATGGTGGGTACAAGGGTAAAATGCCCGTTTTGGATTCGTTGGCAACACTGGCCTGTGATCCAAGACGCACTCAATACTTCACACAAGAGCTGGTTGTAGCACTAGGCCTGATGGTCAGGGAATCCTTAAGCCCTTCCGACATGCTCGGCTCTTGGGCTGGCGCTATGGGGCACACACAGTTTATGCCATCTGCCTATCAGAACTACGCCATCGATGGCGATGGTGATGGCACAATAAACTTGTGGCAAAGCGAACAGGATGCGTTGGCCTCAGCGGCTAACTTTTTGTCGCAGCTAGGTTGGAAACCCGGATTTAGATGGGGGAGAGAAGTCCAGCTGGCAAATGGGTTTGATTATGCTCTGATCGGCAGAAGTAACAAACGGTCTGTGTCTGAGTGGGCTAAGCTGGGTGTTAGCAAGGCCGACGGTTCGTCATTGGGCCAAGCAGATATCAAAGGTTATTTGGTGGTACCTTCAGGCCATACTGGTCCCAAATTTCTGGTTTACGACAATTTCCGCACCATCATGCGCTGGAACAATTCAGAGTTTTATGCCATTGCTGTAGGGCATTTAGCAGACAAAATAGCGGGAGCCGTTGATCTGGTAACGCCCCTACCAGAACTCCCAACTTATTCATTGGCGTCAATTAAGAAACTACAGACATTTTTGAATGAGAATGGCATTGATGTAGGACGACCTGACGGCATTCTGGGGCCCATGACGCGTGAAGGTATTCGCACAGCGCAGCGCCGAAACAGCATGACTGCTGATGGCTTCCCATCGAAGGAGTTAATGGATATGGCTGGTGTAAGCACTAACTAACACCTTTCATTTTAGCTTTAGTTACCGTGGTAGCAGGGCTGTTGGCAGGGTTGTCAGGCCAGAAATGTTTTGGATAGCGTCCGCGCATTTCCTTGGCGATGTCCAGATAACTCCCCTGCCAGAACGCGGCCAAGTCATCAGTGGTTTGCAAGGGTCTGTTTGCGGGAGACAGTAATGCAAATGTGACCCTGCACGCACCTCTGGCAACAAAGACAGGTGACGTCATGCCATAACACTCTTGCATTTTTACTGACACCTGGGCTCGCCATGTCTTTTTGCCTGCGCTATCGGTTAGAAACGAATAGACGATCGGGATAGTACGGCCAGACGCGACCTCCAAGCTTGATGGGCATAACGACGCTAATTGTTGGCTTTGATCCCAAGGCAGTAGTGATTGCAATAACGATTGCCAAGGCAAGCTTTCCAGTTGCTTGATGCTGCGACAATTGTCTAGTGCTGGCGTCAACCATTGGTCTGCTTTTTCCAACAGGACTTCATGCTCCCACTCTCTGTCACTTTCGCCACTGATATGTACCAGTAGCTTTACTCTTTCCAACCATTGCAACGCGTCTTGATTGAGGGGCAGGCGACAAGAAGGAAGGCCATGCTGCCCTTGTTTAATCATAGTTAGCCAGGCCGATGACCAGTTAATATTTTGATTGCTTTCCAAGGGCGCACGTTCATAGACGATGTCAAAAAAGCGCAATTCTGACTGTGCTTTGAGTTGTTTTGCTTTGTCTAGAAAAAGACTTTGCGTGGAAATAAAATGCTGCGGCATTAGTGTTTTTAGCGCATCTAGTGAGGTTTCTATTGCAGCGAACACCTTTATTTTGCCTTCTTTGTACGCTTGGCCGTGAAGCACCACGCACCAGTTGACGTAAGACGGCATAGTGTCGATGATTGCCCTCGGTCCACTCGCCATTTTCCATTCGTCATCTTTTACTCGAAAGGCCACTCGCTGCATAAAAGCTTGGCCAATGTAGGCAGCAATTTGATGTTTGTCTAGGTGCGTCATGCTTAGTGCTGGCGCTTGCTTCAATGACCGCTGCACCCTGCCCAGCGCGTTTTTCCACCCTATTGAAGGCTGTGATAACTGCTTTGCGACTGTAGTGTCAAAGCCTTCCCACTGCAATGAACCAATACTTTCATACAATACCGCCCCAATAACCGCATTTGGCAACTGCTGCGGTGTCTCAGATGCCACTGTCAGTAACATATTTGCCACACCCGGGTGTAAACTGACATTAGCCAATTTTTTGCCCCATTGTGTTATCTGGCCAGAAACAGATAAAGCACCAATGCTTTCAAGCTGTTTCTGAGCCCGTTCAACTTGCGCACTATCAGGTTTATCCAGCAGTGGTAGGGTGTCGAAGTCGGCGCCCCAGGCGCATACATCGAGTAAATGCGAGGTCAGATCAACCTCTTTAATTTGAGGCTTGGCATGCTTGGCAAGACGACCATGTGCACTTTGCGACCATAACCTGTAACAGTCACCACTCGCTGTTCTTCCGGCTCGTCCCATTCTTTGTGTGGCAGACGCTTGCGATATCATCCTTATATCAAGCGTGGTCATGGCACTCCCGTGATCAAACCTAGCCTGATTTTCTCTGCCAGAATCGATGACCACAGTTATTCCGTCTATGGTCAAACTTGTTTCTGCAATATTGGTTGCCAATACTATTTTTCGCCTACCCTGTTGGGCGGGCGCAAGTGCGCATGACTGTTCGTCCAGTGAGAGACCACCAAATAGGGGGTGCACGTCACAATGAGAGAGATGTAAAAGACGCTGACACTGCCTGATGTGTTTTACACTGGGTAAAAACACCAGCACATCACCGTTGTGGTGCTTCTTTATCGCCTGCTGAATGGCGCTGGCAACCCGTTTGGCTAATTCCTGAGTGTTACAGTCACCAAGATAATGCTCAGTAACGTCAAACATTTTGCCTTGGCTTGAAAATACTTTGGCCTCAGGCAATAGTGTTTGTATTGCTCCGACATCCAATGTCGCCGACATGATCAGTAACCTCAGGTCGTCACGAAGGCCCTGTTGACTTTCTATCGCAAGCGCAAGCCCCATATCTGCATGCACGTTTCGCTCATGAAACTCATCAAACAGTACGCCGTCAATTCCGGTCAGCTCTGGGTCTTGTTGTAACATCCGGGTTAATACACCATCGGTGACCAGGGTTAGCCTTGTGTTAGACGAAACCTGAGTCTCGCCACGCATACGATAGCCAATGGTCTGCCCCACCTTTTCGTTAAGCAAACTCGCTAAGAAGTTTGCCAAATGCCTAACCACAACACGCCGGGGTTGCAGAAGCAAAAAGCGTTTATTAGGAAAGTGTTCCATCAGCGCCATGGGCACTCGTGTAGACTTACCGGCCCCAGGGGGAGCGGATAAGATCAGGTCATTTGTCTCGAAATGACGGACCAAAGAGGGAATAACTTCATCGACAGGGAATACCGGCATTAGCTTGCTGATTTACAAATTTGTGCGAAAGTATAAAGCAACAGTACTTGCTTATCACACAAGGAAATTTACGTGCGATGTTTTCTGGGTTGCGATTTAACTCCGCAATCAAAAATAGCTCTTTCTGAATGGTGCGAACACTTTGCACGCTTGTCCGCTTCCGGACCAGTGAAAGTAAGGCCCGCAAACTATCACGTTACGTCTTTATTTTTAGGCCATCTTACCTCGTCTCAACTTGAAACTGTGGTGACCGCCTGCGCCAACATGATAGAGGAGCAACGTACACCTTTGCACGCATTTGAAATTGCACTGAACGACATTGTATTTTGGCAAAAGCCCAAGATCATGGCCGCCATTCCACTCTCGGTACACCCTACACTATTAGCGCTACACAAACTGGCATTACAGGTAGCAAGTGAAGCAAAAATTCAGGTGAAGCACCCAAGCAGCAGTTATAGGCCGCACGTGACCCTGTACCGGAAAGTTCAGGGAGATCAGATTGCCCCACCGCTATTAATGCCTGACATCAAGTTTGTGGTAAACCAGTGGCACTTATTTGAGTCTGTATCAACACCCTCTGGTGTAACATACCCTATACGCTTTAGCTGGGACTTTTCCCCCAGCTTTGCACATCGCAGAGAATAAAGCGGGCTTTACATTGCGCACAAGAGACGTTACAACAACGGTCTACTCAGTATTCGACTATCACTATGCAGCAAACTTTCCGACTTATTATCGACTGTCCAGACCAAATCGGCCTGGTCGCCAGCGTGTCACAGTTTTTAGCAGATCACGGGGCGTCTATAACAGAAGCTAGCCATCATACCGACTTGCAGACAGGTCGCTTTTTCATGCGTCATGAAATACATGCAAATAGTTTGTCGACTAGTTACGAAGAGTTTAAAACAGCGTTTACGCCCATTGCAGAGCAGTTTGATATGCGTTGGAAAGTGTCGGACTCGTCAACAAAACCTAAGGTTGCCTTACTGGCAAGCCTTGAATCACATTGTTTGGTCGACTTGTTACACCGCTGGCACACCGGTGAATTGAATTGTGATATACCCTGCATAATCGCCAACCACCCGCAAATGAAACAGTTTGCAGACTGGTACAAGGTGCCTTTTCACTGGGTCGATTTTAAAGCCATGGGCAAAGAGGCAGCCTTTGCACAAATCGAGACCCTGCTTGAGGAGTATGCCATTGACCTGACAGTCCTTGCCCGCTTCATGCAAATACTACCCAACACGCTGTGCAGCAAATTAGCGGGAAAGGTCATTAATATCCACCACAGCTTTTTGCCCTCTTTTGCTGGTGCCAAGCCGTATCAGCAAGCCTACAACAGAGGTGTAAAACTCATTGGAGCAACCTGTCATTATGTCACCGCAGACTTGGACGAAGGCCCCATTATTGAGCAAAGTGTCAAACGAATTAGCCACAGTGATTCAGCGACAGACATGGTGAGAAAAGGCAAAGATTGTGAGGTAACCGCGTTAGCACATGGCGTGCGTTATCATCTGGAAGATCGCGTAATCATTCATGAAAACAAAACAGTTGTGTTTGCTTAAAAAATGCCGTCACGACCTGATCTTTGTGACACTCGTTTTAATTGGTAGGACTATTCTGCTTATTGATGTCGATTAGCATTTTTTCGATTGAATGAAAGACTAGATGGTTAACCAAGCTAAGTCCGCACATAATTATCCCCCATAAAAATAGTCTTTGTGGAATATATTTAATGGCAAACTCAGAATGGTAGCCAGTGTACGTCGAGATTAAGAAATAGCCCCACCCTATGACTGACTAGAATTTTGTTATTGCTATCCTACAATTGTCCCAAGTCTTCAGATTCACAGCCTATTTACCTGTAACTGTTTCGATAAGTTATAGGTAGGCGGCGACATGTAAGGAGAGACAATGACAAAGCATAGAATAGAAAGTGATTCTCTGGGTGATATCGAAGTGCCAATAGATGCGCTGTACGGCCCACAGACTCAGCGTGCTCTCGACAATTTTCAAGTAAGCGGCCAAACGTTACCTGACGCATTTTTACGCGCACTTATTAAAATAAAACGTGCTGCCGCAGAAGCAAATGCCGAACTGGGATGCCTCAATGACGGCATTGCTAATGCCATCATTGAGGCGTGCAATCAGTTGCTTGATATGGGCGATATTTTACAACATTTCCCCGTCGATATTTTTCAAACTGGGTCTGGTACAAGCTCAAATATGAATGCAAATGAGGTTATAGCCAATCTCGCAAGCAAATGTATTGATGTCAAAGTCGACCCAAACGATCATGTTAATTATGGGCAAAGCAGTAACGATGTTATTACCTCAACAATAAATGTAAGTGCAGCTTTTAAATTAGTTGAAGAACTAGAGCCGGCGCTCTCTCATTTAATAACAGTCATTGATGAGCGGGGAACAGAGCTTTATAACGTTTGTAAGACAGGCCGTACACATCTTATGGATGCGATGCCGATAACTTTTGGTCAATGCCTATCCGGTTGGTCTTCCCAACTCAAACAACATCACCGCCATTTGGCGAGTTTGAAACCATTAATATTCCAGCTCGCTCTAGGAGGTACTGCGGTTGGTACTGGCGTTAATGCACACCCACAGTTTGCAGACACAGTAAATAACCTACTCAGCAAGTCTTCAGGGTTATCCTTTGTCAAAAGCGATAATTTTTTTGCCGCGATTAGCTCGCAAGATTCGAGCGTCAGTCTATCTGGAGCCATTAAATCATTGGCTGTTACGCTAATGAAGATCGCCAATGATCTACGATGGATGAACTCTGGCCCACTGGCAGGTCTGGCAGAAATCTCACTTCCTTCACTTCAGCCTGGTTCGTCTATAATGCCCGGGAAAGTTAACCCAGTTGTGCCTGAATCAGTCACTATGGTGGCTGCACAAATTATAGGAAACGACACGGCAATAACAGTTGGTGGTCAATCGGGCAATTTTGAACTTAATGTTATGCTGCCGATGATCGCCAATAATCTATTATCCAGTTTGACTCTCTCAGCAAATGCGTGTCGTATGTTAGCCGATAAAGCAGTAAAAGGATTTACTGTTAACACAGATATGCTGAACAAGACATTGTCTAGAAACCCTGTGTTGGTTACCGCTTTGAACCCTATCATTGGTTATTCAGCAGCGGCTGAAATAGCCAAAAAAGCGTATACTGAAAACAAGCCTATCCTCGACATAGCGGAGCAAGAAACGAATCTCTCTAGAGAGAAACTGCTCAAATTACTCGATCCAATAAAACTCGCAGATAATAAAACGCATTCGAGTTAGAGCTAGATACTAGTGGAATCCTGAGAGTGTGACATGTGTGCTTTTATTAGAAGTGAATCCTGGTGACCGAATGATCTAATCACGCGTCTCTACGTTTGAATTATTACCTACTCGTCTTAAAGGAGAACTGTATGTTTACGCAACAACCCACTCTCGCAGACTTATTTACTCAATTGGGTTTAGACAATTCCGAAGATGGAATAGATGCGTTCATCGAGCAGCATAAAGGGTTAAACCAAACTACTTATCTGCATAAAGCATCATTTTGGAATGGCGCACAAGTCGCTTTTCTAAAAGAGGCTATCATCGAAGACGCTGCATGGGCAGAAGTTATAGACGAATTAAATACACGTTTGCATTAAAACCACAATAGGAGCTACACAAAACAGATTCTGTTATCACTTTATCTGAGAGTGTTTTATGTTGTTTCAACGGCGATGCATGAGGCGAATACTCCCACGTTTCGTCAGGTCTGCAGCCAAAAACAAAGATGAGGCTATGTCGGTCCGTCACGCACCCTCATATTCCTTGTCAGTCATTGAGCTTTAGATTGACCAGCTTCGCCGTTGAAAACTTGCCTGCCTCCTGAGTTAACCAGATATGCCCATCTTTGGCACACACACCCTCTACCTGATTCAATCCACTGAGCTTTTCGATTCTTTGAAGAGCAAAATCTTCACCCAATATCGCAATAAAGGGCTTCATTAAGCCGATGGTCGACACGCTATAGCCGGTAAGTACATAGTGCCCCTGACTGTCATCCCAATCTGCGCCAGTCACAACGCCGGGCAACCCTTTAATTAAACTAATGGGAGAAAGCTTTTGCTCTGCCAAGTCTTTGTCAATCTTATACACTCGTAACACTTGCGTGTTCCAGCTTTTAGAAAACAAAATAAGGTGTTCACCCTTTGCCACCAGGGCCTCGGCATCAAAATCATGGCCGTAATAGGCATTAGTTGATGGGTTATAGCCCTCATAAGTAATACCGATGATGTCTGCATTACCCTCTTGATCTAACTTGTAAATCACCAAATCTTCCCGCTTCCCTGCGTTATTGCCGAAATCACCGACAAAAACATGCGTCCTGTCTGCAGTTATTGCTTCCCAATCAACGTTTTTAGTCAATACGTAGGGCTCAGCGACAATCTCCCCATTGTGATTTATTTCATACACCACGGGGGCATTTCCAGAATCATTTAGCGTAAGAAAACCCGTTTCAGTGCAATATAACCCTGATGTTTCCCCTAACCTGTCAGACAATACTGACTGCTTTGTCACGGTATACCCTTTACCCTGCTCTGCCTTTGACGCACAGGCTGCTAAAGCACTTACCATAAAAATAATTGATACTTTGAAAATGAAACGATTTAACGACACAGCTTTTCCCTTTTTGCTTACAACTTTTCAATTGCCCTGCTAGAGTGAACAAAAAACCACTGGTTCTATGATTGTGAACGACCCACTAGTACTCTTGGTTATGGTAGGTTTACTGTCCATAGCCTGTCAGTTTTTTGCTTACAAAGTAAAATTACCAGCAATTCTTCCCTTGCTCATTGTTGGTATTCTTATCGGCCCGGTTTTTGGGGCCTTGAATGCTGATGACCTCTTTGGCGAGCTTTTGTTCCCCATTGTCTCCCTGTCTGTGGCCATTATTTTGTTCGAAGGTGCCCTCACACTTAAGAAAGACGACATTGCTGGGCATGGCAAAATGGTGCGAAACCTTTGTAGTGTTGGCGTTGTTGTTACCTGGCTGATTGCGGCTTTTGCAGCACACTATTTGCTCAGTGTTTCATGGAGTATCGCGTTCTTATTTGGCGCCATCGTAACGGTGACTGGCCCCACCGTTATTGTGCCCATGTTACGCAGTGTCAGGCCCAATCACAAAGTGGCCAATATATTGCGCTGGGAAGGCATCGTTATTGACCCCGTTGGTGCATTGTTAGCCGTATTAGTATTTGAGTTCATTGTCTCAGCGCAAGGGGCACTGAGTCATACTTTTTATGCTTTTGGTATCACACTTTTAACGGGATTAGGCTTTGGCGCGGCCGCGGGTATAGGCCTTGGCATCTCACTCAAAAACAACTGGATCCCACAATACTTAGTTAATACCGCTGTTCTGACAGTCATACTGGGCGTATTTGCTGCGTCGAATGTCATTGCGCATGAGTCAGGACTGTTAACGGTCACGGTGGCAGGCATTATATTGGCCAATATGAAAGGGGTGAATATCGAGGGTATATTGGAATTCAAAGAAACCCTCAGCGTATTGCTTATTTCAGGTTTATTTATATTACTGGCCACCCGGCTCGACTTAAACGCCATCGCACAACTGGGCTGGGCAGCCGCCTTTGTTATTCTCGCCATCATGTACATTGCGCGTCCAATATCAGTATTTATCTCTTCCTGGGGGACCAGTCTGACCTTAAAAGAGCTTGCCCTGATCAGCTGGATTGCTCCGCGAGGTATTGTTGCCGCTGCAGTGTCAGCCTTGTTTGCTCTTAAGTTAGAAGAGCAGGGCTTTCCTCAATCCGAAATCATCGTTCCCATGGTGTTTTTGGTGATCATCACGACCGTAGTGGTGCAAAGCCTAACCGCCAAGCTAGTAGCAAAACTATTGGGTGTAAGAGCCCCCATTCCGAATGGATTTTTACTATTTGGTGGCAACCGCTTTAGTCAGCTTTTGGCAAAAGAGTTGCAGGAACAAGGTATTTATACCTGCATTGCGGATACCAACTGGAACGCGATTAGCGATTGTAGAATGCAGGACATTCCCGTTTATTTTGGCAACCCTATGTCTGAGCATGCATCATTGCACCTTGAGCTGAATCGCTTTGGAAATGTCTTAATCCTGTCTCCCTACAGGCAACTTAACCCTCTAGTCAGTTTTCATTTTGAAGATGCCTTGGGCAAAGGCAAAGTGTGGGGACTGTCGAACAATGAACAACTTAGCCGCCCCAGCCACAAGGTGTCCAGTCACTATGCAAATAAACTCACTTTATTTGGCGAAGGTATAACCTATGCTTATCTTGCCTCAGCCGTGGCCAAAGGTGCCACGGTAAAAACCACCCGTTTAACCGATGCATTTCGCTTTGAAGATTATCAGGAAACCTACGGAGAAAGGGCTATTCCTTTGGTTTATATTGATACGCATAACGTTTTTCACGTGGTGCTTGCCAACAATGATTTTGAACCTGCTGCAGGCTGGCGACTTATTAGCTTAATCACGCCTAAAGATTCAGGATTACCTTAAGCGAAACATTTACAACTGTTCAATAATAGCTAATGACTTAGCCACTGCCCCTTGGTTGCTTAGTAACACCTGTTTGCCAGCCTGTCCCTGTGCACGAGCTGCATCGGGATCTTGTAATAATCCCGTAAGGGCATGAGTAAGCGCCTCACTGTCCCTAACAATGCGCAGCGCCTTTGCCTCTATCAGCGTCTGGCAGATGACCGGATTGTTGTATGTATGAGGACCCATTAACACAGGCAGAGACATAGCCGCAGGTTCAAGGGCATTATGCCCTCCTTTATTTGCCAAGCTTCCGCCAACAAACGCGACAGTGGCAATAGCATAAGCCCGAGTCAATTGGCCCATCTCGTCCAAGAGCACGATAGCTGTGTTTTCAGGAATGACGTCAACCTCTGTGCTTCTGCACCATGGAAGAGACTGCTGTGATAATAGGGCGGCTACCGTATCAAAACGCTCAGGGTGACGCGGTACTAAAATAAGTAAAGGGCGAATGTCGGCAGGAATAGCTTGCAATGCCGCCAAAATCAGACTTTCTTCTGGCTCATGGGTACTACCAGCAACAAAAATAGCGCGCTGTCCGGCATCGAGACCTTTAAAACTCGAGGTAGATGCACGCAGTAACTCATTGGCCTGATCGAACTTAATATTATTGGTTAACGTAAGTTTATCGGTGTGCACACCCAGCGACAGGTAGTTATTGTAATCACGCTCACCCTGGGCACAAACATGCGTGACTTTTTGTAGCATAGCGCCAAAAAGACGTGGGTATTTGCTGTAGCGTTTCGCACTTTTTTCGGTCATCCTCGCATTAAGCACACAAACAGGGATGCGCTTACGCCAGCAGGTGTGGATCATATTAGGCCACAATTCAACTTCTGTAATAATCACTTTTTGAGGCGACAGCCTGTTCAGCAAGCCAGACATCAAAAACGGCAGATCATAAGGCAAAAAAAGGTGTTGTACCCGGTTCCCAAATAGTGCCTTCACCCTGTCAGCCCCAGTGGGCGTAGTAGTAGTGATAGTAATCGTCAACGCGGGCTGCTCATCCATCAATAACTTGATAAGGGATGATGCGCTGACAACTTCCCCCACTGACACACAGTGAAACAGGTAACCGCCTTGGCGTAATGAAGGACTTCCGAAGCCAAACCTTTCCCGAATGCGAAAGCGGCCCTGCTGCTTCTTTTTGATGGCCAAAATGAACAAGGCCATCACAACAATTGGCGATAATACCAATAACAAACCGGAGTATAGCCATCGGCTGGCTTCCTGAGAAAATGAAGGACGAAAAGAAAGCGTCAAGGTTTAGCTCTAAAATACTTGCTGCAGATGGCAGTAATGTCAGGACGCAAATTCATTTTTCAATACTTTCCCAGCTAAAAGGACCGTATTCAGGAAACACATGCTGCTTTTCGTCTGTCGGCTCTTTGGCCAGATCAACGATGTCATTTTGTAGTGAAAAACGGAAACGTCTCACCTCTTGCCAAAGCGGCATAAAATCCTCGTTCTGGATACCCTGTTCGTCTTCTTGCAATAAGGGACCTAACAGGTCGTAGGCGTTTTGAAGGCGAGCCGCCTCACGATTAGCAAACGCAAGAACTGCTGCGTCGGGCTGCACAAGTGGGTGCTGATGCTCAGTCGTTGTAAACCCCGAAAAGTATTCTATGTATTCCTGCAGGTCAACACTGTCAGCAAACCCCCACTTTTTAACCGTATCAAAATTGATCAGTTTTTCTTCTTGTGGCTCAACAATCAACACTGTGGGCGTTGCAAAGTACGTGGCGTAACCAAATCTTTGGGTGATGTCTCTTCGATCATTCAAGAAGCCAACATCAACAAATACCGTCTCATAGTGCTGCTGTATAATGGGGTGCAAGGTTTCCATCGAAAAACGTTTTGCTAACCCCATACTGTCATGACACCAGGTCGCACCCAACACAACAAGTAAGCGTTTGTTCGTTTCTTTCGCTTTAGAAAGCGCTTGCGAAACCGCTTGCATAGGGTCATTAACAGGCTGATAAGTATAAGCAGGCAGTATGTGTGTATCTTCTTTGCTGCCAGTTGCGGCAGCCGCGAAACCTGCGGCTAAGGTCAGCACAACAACTAAAACAAGAATTCTCATAAGGTAAGGTCAGTTACTGTTTAAAAAGCCAAGGTAGCAAGTTAACTGCGGGTAGACAAATTAACTGTCAGAATCTAGAGTCGTGAACAAACTAATAGAATATCAACAATATGGCACTCACAGAATCAACCATGCTCGCATTAGGCAGTCCGGCTCCAGAGTTTAGTTTACCCAATACCGAAGGTAAAATGATTGAATTGAGTGACTTTCAACACTCAAGATTACTGGTTGTGGCTTTCATTTGTAATCATTGTCCTTATGTTGTGCATATTGCACCAGCATTGTCCGAACTATCCAAGCGATACGCCAGTCAGGACGTAGCATTCGTTGCGATAAACAGTAACGATGTAACTGCCTACCCAGAGGATGATTTAAATAATATGCAACTCGAAAGGGCCAGGAGAGGCTACCCTTTCCCCTATTTGTTTGACGAAACGAAAAATGTTGCCAAAGCATTTTATGCCGCTTGCACACCTGATTTTTACGTATTTGATGACACGCGAAAACTTGTTTACCGTGGCCAGTTTGACAGTACCCGTCCCCATCGAGTGTCGTCGGGCAACTACGACTCTTCGCAAGCCCTCTCAACAGGTGAAGATTTGCGAAGTGCGTTAAATGCACTATTGGCTAACACTCCTATACCAGAACCACAAGTGCCTTCTATGGGTTGTAATATCAAATGGAAGCCAGGCAACGCACCCGATTACTTTTAATTTCACAAGACAGACATTAAGGACGGCTTATGACATTTTCCACCATGCTTGACAAACGGTATTCCTGCCGGGCATTTCTAGATAAACCTGTTGATTCGGCTGTTTTACAGCGTGTTTTTGAAAAAGCGCAACGCAGCCCTTCTAACTGCAATGTGCAACCGTGGCAAGTGATAGTCGTGTCAGGAGAAAAGAAAACTCAGCTTGCCCAGCAGCTGGTCGAAGAGGTCATCAAAGTTCAAAAGCCCTACCCAGACTTTAACTGGCTTCCTGCCTACGAGGGCGTGCACAGAGAACGCCAGTTTGGTTCCGCAAATGCACTTTATTCTGCAATGGGCATAGAACGGCAAGATAAGGTTAAACGACAACAAGCCATGCTGCGCAATTGGCAATTTTTCGATGCCCCACACGTGGCATTTTTCACTATGGACAAATACCTCGATATCATGGGGGCGGTAGATATTGGCATTTATGCACAAACCCTCAGCATGTTAATGTACGAAGAAGGTATTTCCAGTTGCATGCAAGGCGCACTGGGACAATTTCCTAATCCCATTAAAAGCCTGTGCGAATTGCCTGAGGAAAGAGGTATTTTGTTTGGCATGTCATTTGGCTATGCCGATAGTAAAGCCGATGCCAATCAGGCCAGAACTGTGAGAGAGCCTGTATCAAACAGTGTTCTTTTTATCGATTAAATTGATTCTGCGTTGTTTTACATCCAATGTAAGCGCAACCGCCAGCCAAATGGCCAGTAACGAAAATAACAACGCAGTATTTTCAGCGACTTTCATCACCTGTTCACTCATAAAAGCGGTAGCAGCAATCAGTGCTAGGTAATAAGGCAGGTTGAGAACACCAGCAAGCCAGACAACTCGAATGGGTTTATGGTTTGCGCCCTGAGCAAACATAAAAAAGGCAAGGGAGTTCATGTGGATCATCGCCAGCAAAAGATGCTTGATTTTTGTTGGTGAATGCTCACTTTCCTCAGACTTGTTAATTCTACCCAAACCATAATTAATTAGAGAACCGAGTGTAGCCGCCACAACCATAGCCACTGTTAACATGACCACATCAGTAAAAGTGGGTTTGGCGCCTATAACTAGCAAAACAGCAAAAAACTGTCCAGGAAAGTAAAAGCCCACATACACAATGGACTCCAACAAAATAATCGCCATGATTAAAAGATAGAAGTAATCCCCCATACCTGACTGTATGGTGTTGAGAAGTTGCAAACCGGGCGGAATGATTTGCCAGTACACCAGCAAATTCATCACAGAAAATGCCACAATCGCGGTTACAGGCAAGGTTGCATAATACTTCATATTGGCTTCGCACTATTGCTTTAGTCAGTATTACGCAAAGTAATAGAAAATGGACGTACGTGCCAAGTTACGAATTTTTAAGATTTACGTCGATTACCGCGCTTCGCTTATGATCTTTTCCAGCTTTGCATTCACGGTATCGTCTGTTTCAATGTGCTCTGGGTCGGGCTCAATACAATCAATTGGACAGCAGGCAACACACTGAGGTTCATCATAGTGACCGATGCATTCCGTGCAGCGACTGGTGTCAATCTGATAAACCTCCTCTCCCATTGTGATTGCCTGATTGGGGCATTCAGGCTCGCACATATCACAGTTAATACAATCATCCGCTATTTTAAGTGCCATAATGATGTTCTCTCACTATTAAACATGGTCAATCAAAGTATCCGAAGCGCAGGTAAAACCACTTCGGGTTGTCTGATGCTTGGGTAAATTTCGCATCAAAATACAAAATTCGGGTTCGACTTCTATGGGCAACCTAGTCCAAACATAATGGCCGGATCCTTTAGCCTCGTTCAGTGCGCATCCCCGTTTGTCGAAAAGTGCCTTTAGCTGAAAAGAATAATTACCTTGCGGCGTCACCAGTTCCAAATTATCACCGAGCACAAATTTGTTCTTCACTTCAATAAGGTAGAGGCCGTCTTCGCTTTTTTGAGTCACTTCACCCACCAGTTGTTGGCTATGACTGATTGAGTGTGCATAGTCGTAATTCTGGTATTGAGTATGCGAGCCATGTCGCTGCAAGAACCCCTCGGTATATCCCCTGTTTGAAAGATGTTCTAGTTCCTGCATAAGGGCTGGGTTAAACGGTTTACCGACGCACGCATCATCTATAGCCTGCCTATACACCTTTGCGGTACGCGCACAGTAGTAAAATGATTTGGTTCGGCCTTCAATTTTGAGTGAATCTACGCCAATTTCGACCAGGCTTTGTACATGCTGAACCGCGCGTAAATCTTTGGAGTTGAAAATATAGGTGCCAAATTCATCCTCGAAAGTAGGCATCAACTCTCCTGGACGGCCCCCCTCCTGCAACATAAATAACGGTGAATTGTCTGGCTCACTACTGCCTTCATGAACACACTCACCCAGTTTAATTTGGCCAACCTCATCTTCAGTGGCCTCATTGATCTGATAGCGCCAGCGACAGGCATTGGTGCAGGTGCCCTGATTCGGGTCGCGCTTATTGATATAACCTGACAACAAGCAACGTCCAGAATAGGCCATGCATAGTGCGCCATGCACAAATACTTCTAATTCCATTTCAGGGCATTGTTGTCGAATTTCTTTAATCTCATCTATCGACAATTCCCTAGACAAGATGACTCTGGAAATGCCCTGCTGTTGCCAAAACCTCACGGTAGCCCAGTTCACCGCATTGGCTTGCACAGATAAGTGAATAGTAAGTTCAGGGTGGGCCTCCTTGGCCATCATGATAAGACCAGGGTCAGACATGATCATCGCATCGGGTTTCATTGCTACTACAGGAGCAAGGTCCTTTAAAAAGGTCTTCAGCTTTCCGTTGTGCGGGGCAATGTTATTGACGACATAAAACTTCTTATGCTGCTGATGCGCTTCATCAATGGCAACTTGCAAGTTAGCCAGGTTGAACTCGTTGTTCCTTACCCGCAATGAATAACGGGGTTGCCCCGCATAAACAGCGTCTGCCCCATAGGCAAACGCATAACGCATATTCTTCAATGACCCTGCCGGCGACAATAATTCAGGTTTCATTTTTTTACTTCACTACCCTATTTTGCCGGCATCCTAGCAGTTTGAGACTGAGTTGCTTTGATTTAGATTAAAGGTATTGAAAATATCGTTACACAACGAAACAAAAGCATAGTAGGTAACATTCATCCAACTACATTGATCTTCCACAGAATTGACGCTGTAATGACCCTATAAAAATTCACAGAGGTTTATTCAAATGTTAAAGCGTTCACTTGTAGCGGCTCTGGTGGCTGGCTTTAGTTTTCAGGTTTTCAGTCAGGTTGAATCCTTCCCCATTGCGGATGATGGCCTGGATAAAAACTATGAACTTGAAAAAGTAGCAGATGGCGTATCAATTCCATGGGGCATGGTGTGGTTAAACCAAAGCGAATTATTGGTCACTGACCGCAAAGGTGAGCTAAGAATGATTAAAGACGGTAGCTTAATCGAAAGCCCTATCACTGGCGTTCCCCAAGTGGATGCAAGAAATCAGGGTGGTCTGCTGGATATAGAAAAGCATCCCGACTACGCGAATAATGGTTGGCTCTATTTGTCATATTCTGGATTTGAGGGTGAAGGTGATGGAAGCAATACTTCAGTTGTGCGTGCGCGGCTCGACAAAAATGCAATGGCGCTAACGGATGTTGAAGTAATATTTGAAGGCGCTCCCAATACGGACAACTCTCGTCACTATGGTAGTAGGCTTGAATTTGATAATGAAGGTTACCTTTACATCACAGTGGGTGACAGAGGGGACAGAGATAATACGCCTCAGCGTCTTGATATGGATGGCGGTAAAGTGCACCGAATTCATGACGATGGCCGTGTTCCGAATGACAACCCTTTTGTTGGTAAGCAAGACGCTAATGCCACCGTCTATTCGTTTGGCCACAGAAACCCTCAGGGTATGGCAAAGCACCCCGAAACAGGTGCATTGTGGGCGCATGAACATGGCCCACGGGGAGGCGACGAGCTGAACAAGATCGCAAAGGGTAATAACTACGGGTGGCCAGTCATTTCATACGGCATCAATTACAACGGCACTAGTTTTACAGACATGACCGCTAAAGAAGGAATGGTGCAGCCAAATTGGCAATGGACACCTTCTATTGCTCCCTCGGGTATGGTGTTTATAACTAGTGACAATTACCCTGAATGGCAAGGGCACATGCTAGTAGGCTCGCTAAAGTTTGGCCATGTTGTGCTGGTCAAAATGGATAACGAGAAAATCACGGGTCACAGTAAACTGTTTGAAGGCATTGGCCGGGTAAGAAGCCTGAGCGTTAGCCCCGACGGCCACGTTTACATTGGTACAGACGGTGCCGGTATCTACAAGGTTATCCCGCGCAAATAAGTCACTGCACGTTCGCTAATCGTCGTTAACTTGTTATGATGCTGTCATAACAAGTTAACCGGCTGTTTTATTGTGAACCGTTTATTCTTACTGCTTACGCTGATTTTTATTCCACATTGCCAGGCATTTGCTAGCGATCAACCCGAGCCTGTTTGGCGTTCGCTTGACCCACAAAACAGTGTGCTTATGCAATTACCCCACGGTGACGTTGTCATTGAGCTAGCCCCTACCTTCAGCCCAAATCACGTTAACCAAATGAAGGAACTGATCAGATTGGGTGTTTACGACAATCAACCGTTTTATCGGGTTATTGACGGGTTTGTCGCTCAGGGTGGGCCACAAGACGAGTCTACGCACAAAAAGGCTACTGAGACTCTAACGCTTGAGGGCGAGTGGTCAACAGATAGCACCTTCACATTCACCCCGATACAAGAGAATGATATGTTTGCCCCTGTAACAGGTTTCATAAAGGGGTTTGCATTGGGCCATGATCCCGCAAATAAAACAGCTTGGTTGTTGCACTGCCCAGGTGTTATTGCCATGGCAAGAGGGAATGACCCGGACTCAGGGACAAGTCACTTTTATATTACCATTGGACAGGCGACGCGATATTTAGACCGGCTCATGTCAATATTCGGTCGTGTAGTTTATGGAATGGAACACGTCCATGCAATTCAACGTACGCAGGTTATCGAAGGGGATACTCCTGTTGAACCGGATGAGCATATCCGCATCGTATCTATGCGTATGATGTCAGATATTCCAGAAGACGAAAGAATTCATCTGGAAATAGAGGATACCGAGACAGCCGCTTATCAACAATTTTTAACAGAAAGACGACACAGGACTGCCCCCTTCTTTTTCAAACCTCCTCCGCCCGTATTGGATATATGCCAGGTACCAGTAAAAACCAGAATCGCAAATGACTAAGACACGTAATGCGCTATGTTAAAGATGTCCTCGTCCGTATAATGCCGCAGCCAAATGCAAAGGCGATTGCCTTTGACTGCTCCAGAAGGTACCAATGAAAACACTTATCACATTAGTATTAGCATTCGTGCTGTACTCTGCTTCCTGCCTCGCGACAACAAGGTCGAATGATTATGAAAAAGCCTTGTCGCTGTATGATGAAGGAAAGTATTCCGAGGCAGAAATCATAGTTAAAAACAGTCTTCAGGTTAGCCCCGAATACCTTCCAGCAAGGCTATTATTAGGCAAAACACTCTTACAGCAAGGTAAAGTCCACGCTGCTGAAAAAGAGCTTTCTGTGTCGTTGGATATGGGCGCAGATGGTCAGATTGCCGTGTTCCCCCTTGTTAGAGTAAAACTATTGCTAGACAAGCCGGAAGAAGCCATCGCTTTGCTAGCGCGGTATGCCCCATTAAACACTGAGCCCGATTACTATTTATTAATGGGCAATGCCTACACAGCCCAGGCAAATTATACTTTAGCAGAGCAAGCCTACCAGACAGGACTCTCTGCACACGGAAACCTAGTGACGCTATTAACCGCCAAGGCCTCGCTTCATAAAGCTCAGGGCATGCCTGAAAAAGCACAATCCACTGTCAAACAAGCACTTATACAATCGCCCAATCACATTCCAGCTCTATTACTCCAAGCAGAGTTATCAAAAGCCGAAGCACGCTATGGCCATGCAACGGCGCAATATCAGCGCATACTAGAACGAGAACCCAATAATCATAACGCACTGTTTGGGTTGGCCAGTGTACTTTTGGTTCAGGATAAGATAGCCCAGGCTTTGGTATTGTCGACACAGCTGCGAAAAGCGGTGCCAGACAATCCTTATGCGAAGCTACTTCATTCTTCTCTGTTAACCCTTCAGGGTGATGTGGAAGAAGGTAAAGAGGTGCTGAGAAGCCTGTTAAAACAACTGTCTAACTTGCCTGATGACAAAAGAATGAGCAAAGAGGCATTATTACTGGCAGGCGTAGTAGATTTCATGAACCAGCATTTTGAGCAGGCCAGAACCAAGTTACAGCGCTACATTACACAATTCGGAGAAAATCCTCTGGCACGCAGAAATCTTGCTGCGATTGCACTGCGAGACGGCGATTTTGCACAAGCAGAAATGCATATTCAGCATGCCTTGGGCAACCAGTCTGACGAAGTTGAACTACTGCTGCTTGCTAGCGCTATCTTCAAGCAAACAAAGAAACCAAGAGATTATTTGCAGTTTGCTGAAGGGTTATTTGGCAAACACGCTTCGGTTCCACTGGTAAGAGATACTTACTTACATGCCCTTTTATCCGCGGGCGAATTGGGCAAAGCAGAAGCACTGCTGAGCAATGGCCAAACAGCTTCATCGCTTCCAAATCAGTTGCTATTTGGTTATTTATTACTACAGCAAGGCAAGCTTGAAAAAGCGACAGAAGTCACGCAATCGCTGTTACAGCGAGCACCGAGTAAAGTTGAAGTACTGCAATTGGCGGGAGAATTGTCGCTCAAGTTAGGGCAAAAAGACGATGCCAAGAAATTTTTTAATCATGCACTGCAACTGGACGAAAGGTTTAAACCGGCTTTATTGGCGCTGGCGGGCATGCACCTACAACAGGGAGAACGCAATAAGACAGAAAGTTACTACCGGCAAATCTTGGATGCTTTCCCCCGCGATGTTGATGTGCTGCAGCTGTATGCAGATTTAGCAGTATCCACAAATCAGTATTTGCTTGCCATTAAGCTTTTGGAAAGTTTGCCTGCGCCACAAAATGCCACCCGGGAAAATGCCATGGCATTGTTGTCGCTCTATATCGCGACTGAACAGTTTGAACAGGCAGAAAAGACAGCAGCTTTGCTCGAAGACATTGCGCCTTTCAATCAGGATTTTCTTTTAGCTCGGAGTCAATTAGAAGCAAAAATAGGTAAGCCAGAAACAGCAAAAAAAACATTACGTCTATTATTTGGGCTTATCTATGACCAGCCAGATGAGTTAGAAAAACTTGCACTGCTGCAGCTTGAACTGAACGACACAGAAGCATGCAGCACTACTCTCGAAAGGTTATCAACCCTCCGACAAGCCCCCTCGCCTTACTTAAATGCAAAGCTCAACCTTGCATTGGGCGACTATGCTTCAGTAAACAAAGCGATAGAAAACGCCTTGGAAAATACGCCATCAGAGGCATGGCAGACCCTAAACGCAGAGAATTTGCTTGCCCAAAACAAGGTTGATGCAGCCCTGCCCGTTGTCAAAGCACTCTTTAACCACTACCCCAAAAGAGCCCACCTCCAGTTGCTGGCACAGCTATACGCCACAACACAGCAAACGGATTCGCTTATTTTGTTATTGGAAAGCTGGTTAGCTGACAATAAAAATGACACATGGGCTGTCGCGCAATTATCAGCACTGTTTGAAAAACAAAGTAATATTGCGGCAGCAAGGCAAGTATTAGAAGCTTATCCCAACCTAAATGCTCAGCCGTTATTTTTGAATAACCTTGCAACCTTGTATCAGGCGGACGATCTTACCAAAGCAGCTGAACTCGCAAATAAGGCTTATAAACTTGCGCCTGACTTCGCCCCGATTAACGACACCTTAGGTTGGATTCTGGTGCAACAAGGAAACCCTGAGCAAGGCTTAGATCTGTTGCGGCAAGCACTAGCTAAGAACAGTACCAATCCGACTTATCACTACCATCTGGCCATTGCGTTGGCGAAGCTTAACCGCATGGATTCGGCCAAAACGTCAGCAACAACTGCATTATCGCTTAATCAAACCCATTCATTGGCAGAAGAAGCCAAAGCCATTCTCAGACACTGACGATGCGCGATACCTTTTAACACCTACCATGAAGAAAAAATAACCAGACAACGTTGTCATTTTATTTAAAAGTCTGATAGAATCCGCCGGATTTTTAACCAAACCACATTATTGACAGAGGATATGATGCGCCTGTTTGTACTCTTTTCAGCCTTGGTAGTTAGCACTTGTGCTATGGCTGACAGCATTGATTTGGGCCAAGCCAGTCAATACAACGCTTTTATTAAACAAAACTACACGGTTAAATCGTCAGATGTTGAAGGGCGAGTTGCCGTGGGTGGTGACTTAAATGTTGTCGGTGGTTACGATATTGGCACGCACACGGCTAATTTCGGAATGGGTGATGGCCCTAACCTTGTAGTTGGTGGAGATATTAATAAGTCAGGCCCTGGCTCGCTGAACGTCTATCAGTCACATTCATGGAACCAGGCGGGCACCACTGTAGTAGGCGGTGAGGTGAATTTGTCTGGCGGTTCAATTGAAAGTCAGTTTGATACAGGTACAGACCTGCCAGTCAATTTTGATTCTGCTTTTACCCACCTCGAAAACCTCTCTGAATCATTGGCAAATCGCACTGCGTATGGCGATGTTGGCGTAGAAAACTGGAAATTAGACTTCTCATTCGACGCTAATCTTGTGCCAGAAGACGGCGTTTATGTGTTTAACGTTACGCAGGATATGTTCAGAACAGACTGGTACATCAACAGCCAAGGACTAGCTGATGACGCCACTATCGTATTTAACATCTCAAACCCGGGTAGTAATTCGGTTGACCTGTCACAGTCGTCAATTTTTATCAATGACTACACTGATCCCTTTAGTAGTTACTTCACTGCGGGCAGTGACAACCAGGACCCCGGGTTTCAAGTATTGTATAACTTCCACAATGTTAGTGAGCTAACCATAACCTCTGATTTGTACGGTACTGTGTTAGCGCCTACCGCCGATATTACGTCAAATACTGTGCCTATTTATGGCCAGGTAATTGGTAAATCATGGCAAGGTGAAACACAAATCAACTACAATCCGTTTGACCCAGTTACCGATGTTGAGCACGTGTCCGAAGCACCGACTATTCTACTCATTGCACTGGCGTTGGCATTTGTCTTCAGGCGTTCACTGAGTAAAATTCGGACAACATGCTGGGCCAGTGCTAGAGCACTAGCCGTCCAGTATTGATAAGGCCGATAAAAAGCCCAGCATAGCCCGCGACTATCCCCAGTATAAGGCACGCTCTACTCAAGTTAGCGTGCCAAAATCTCCCGCGGGATTTCACTCCCTCGTCAGATTCAATAAGCAACTGAGAACGTCTGCTCAGAACATAAAGCCCTGCAGAAAAAACGGTAAACGCGCTAATCGGCGCTGCGGCGCCTTTGGTAAATTCATAAGCCGTAGACAGAAGTATACCGCTTAATAAAATCCAAACTATGGTTAAGTTGCGCAGTTTGAGCAACTGCTTCTTTTTGCTCTCGGAGTGCATGTTCTTAAGTGGAAATCGCGCACTTAGAAAGACCACAACAGCCGCAAAGGCTGACGCAATAGCCGCGCCACTCAGCAACCAACTCCACTTTGTCAGACCCGTTGCAGTTGCACCGCCTGTTGCAGCCGAAGCCGGTGCACTCATCGTTAGGTTTGCCAACGTCATTGCGGTAAAGGTCACCGCTGGCGCCGTTGCATAGATGGCGCTTCCCATCTTGGTTAATGCATCTTGCTTCAACACCTCTCTTGCCCGCGACAATTTCTTACGTACTGCAGCTTCTGAAATTGATAGCAGTTCAGCAACTTGCTTGCTGGACATCTCCTCCCGGTAATACAAAAGAACCACTTCTCTGGTCTCTTCGGGTAGATTGTCTACGAGTTGTGCTACCACTTTTTTCATCGTATCAGTTTCGTAGTACTCTTGAGGATCTTGATCCTGCGCGCAATAAGAGGCGAGTAACTCATCGGCCTCGTCACCTCCAATACGTTTGGAAAGCTTGTTGTCTCTTATGTAGTTAAGCGCTGTATAGCGGGTAGATTGCCTAACCCAAGGTAAAAAGCTATTTTCACTTTTGAGAGAACTCAGGTTTTGCCAACAATTAATGTAGACCAACTGTGCCACTTCCTCACTGGCATCTACATCTTTGATAATAGTAAGGGCCAAGCTGCTAACCATATTTCGCGTGTGATTAATTAACCGTTCAAACGCTTTGAGATTGCCAGTCTTAGCTTCGATAACATCGGCGGCGAGCGTATTCATGTTGCCTTCTCTCCTTTCCTTAGATTACATGAAGCTTGCTATCTGTGACGCCACCCACTCTGGCGCCTCCCACATCATAAAGTGCCTGGCATCTCTATTCATCACAAGCTTTGCTGTAGGCGCCTGAGAAACCTGTTGTTGATATAAACGCTCAGCAAATTGATGTTCTTGCTCGCTGGAAAATGCGCCACTGGCACCTAACACCAATATAGGTGTTTGCGTTGTCGTAAGATCTTCCCGTAAATCAGTGGTCATTAACTCACTAATCGCAATACCAACGGTACGTGGATCTGAACGCTCTGCCATTGCCAATATTTTTTCCTGAGCCTCTTCGTTCCTAGCTTGGATATACACGCCATTGCGGGTGCTTTCCCGTACCTGTCCTGGCGAGAGTGCGGCATAATACTGTCTCATCTGTTCAGCACGTTGTCGCATATCTTCTGCCTTAGTCTGAGGATCACGGGTGAAAATAGGTGATAGGAATGGCAACCCATCAACCGAGACCACTTTACCCACGGCTTGAGGATAATCGACAGCGAGCTTGAGAGCAATAAACCCGCCAAGGCTATGTCCTACTATTAGTGGCGCTTGTAAGTCGTTTTCGGCAATATAGCGGGCTACCTCGCCCACTACCCGGTCAATAGACCAGTTCTCTATCGGCGCTGAACCGGCAAAACCGGCTATTGATATCTGGTGCACCTGGTGTGCTTGTTCAAACTGCTCTGCAAAATCGTCCCACACAGAGCTATCTGACATCAGCCCAGGAATAAAAAGAATAGCGGGCCCCTTTCCTTTTTGTGAAGCCGTGAAGGTCTCCTGGGCTGCAATAGAAAAGCTGGCAATAAGAAAGCCAATTAACAGACCAATTAACTGATACTTGTGATAGTGTTTAGCGAGGTGTTGATTAATAGTTGTCATGTGATTAATGTCCTTTGTACTTAGTGTTATTACTTAGTAACCACAGACGATAAAAGTGTGACTAATTTTTTTTTGCGATTTTACCTAGTAGCTTAGCTAGACGATGTTGCTCCTTCTCTGTAAGGCAAGACAGAATACTATTCACAGCAGATTCATGCGTTTTCAAGGCCTCTTCTATGACCTTCTTACCGCTTTTGGTTAATGACACCTTTACACTTCTTTTATCCCTTTTGTTGCTCACTCGGTTAACCCAGCCTTTCTTGGCGAGCTTGTCAATTCTAGATGTCATGGAACCCGAAGTAACATGTGTCAGTTCAATGAGCTCATTGGGCGTCAATGCGCAGTCAGGTTGTGCGTGATAAAGCGCGGCTAACACGTCAAAACTGGATTTCTTAAGATCAATCTCTGAAAAAACGTCATCGAGCTGTTTGGAAACAATTTTACTACCAAATAGCAAACCCTGGAGCAGAGCAGTTTGAACAAAAAAATCAGCCGACTTAGCCATAAAAACCTTAAATTATATCAACTTCCAAAAAACGCTTACCTTGATATCAAGATAGTTTTGCATTATATTTATCTTGACATCAAGATTTAAGCAACCCTCCAATGGAGGAAAAAACATGAAAACAATGAATACGCTTCATTCAAGCTCCCCTGTTAGGAGCACCATATCTTACTACAAAGCCTGCGGAATCAGACTAACGATCGCGGCTGTACTCGTGACAGCGTTAATCGCTAAATTCTTCCTTCAGCACGCAAATTAACACACGGCAATAATATAGTGGCATAAAGGAGAAGACCATGTTTCTAAAGCGCTTTTTTAAACGTCGTTATCCCTATGCGCCCATCGCATATCTAGGTAGAAAAAATGTGGAAAAAGTCCTAGACGCTAAGATTAAAAAGCTTAAAAACACTGAATCCGGCGCACAAAAAAGTTGAGAAAAGCGCATTGATAGACTAAACCAATGTGTTATTGATGCTTCATTTGGTATTGTTTTTGTGCGCAATCTCTTCGTTTTCTTGTTTTTTTTAAGCGTCAGCGCACTGGCACAACAGCCCTTCCAAACGCCAGAACACCCAAGGACTCTGCGATATTTTGCTGCCGATCAACAAACCTTTCTGTTCGTCACCGACGTCCTTAAGCTGGCGTTAGAAAAAAACCCTACTCTCTCTGACGTTCACGTCGAAACACTGCATCATGTTGAAAATAACGAGGGACGAACCTTGTCCCTGCTAGACAGGAATATTATTGATATATTCTGGGAGGGTGCATCTGACCAAAGGCAGCGTAATTATGCGGCTGTTCGATTTCCGTTAGTTAGGGGTCTATTGGGCTATCGAAATTTTTTAACTCATAAAGATAATCTGCCGATGTTTCAAAACATCACCGAAAACACCTTAAAGAGTATGGTCGCTTGTCAGGGGACCAGTTGGCCAGACACGGACATCCTGACCGAAAATGGCTATACAGTTGCAACAGCAAGCAAGTATTTGCAATTAGTAAGGCTAATTAACATTAAACGATGTGACTACTTCCCCCGCGCCGTGTATGAAGGGTTAAATGAAATTAAATGGCTCGAGGACAAATACCCAGACATTCGATTAGTTCGACATGTCATGCTGTCATACCAATTTCCAATCTACTTTTTTCTGCGCAAGTCTGACCAAAAGTTAGCTGAGGAAATTGAGAAGGGACTTTACCTTGCACTCGAAGATGGCAGCTATCAGGCCCTATTCCGTTCTCACGCATCAATGCAATACCTGTATCCTTTATCACAGTGGCAGCACGCCACTATTTTTCGTTTAAACAACCCGTTATTGAGTGAAAAAAACCCGACAGATACACGTCTATGGCTGTCATTAAAATGATATATCAAAAAATCATTTCGCGGTTTTGTGTTCCACTAATTTTTGCAGCAGCTGCTCAATCCTATGTACACTTTCTGTTAGCGCCACTATATCACCATCACGATTTGTCGAGTCACTTACCACAGGCGAGGAAACAGAAAGTAGCGCATCTTTTTGCTGCAATATGGTCTCTCTAAACATTTCAGCGTCTTTTATGCCAAGCAATGATACTAGTGCCCCCTCTCCCGATTGCCCTGCGGTTTCGAAACTCAACTGCTGAAGATCAAACGCTCTCATTATGGGGCCCTGAATCAAGGCTACATCAGTAATTTTTTCTAACGGAATAGATTTTTCGACTTTATTAAAGACGCCCCGTTTAACGACCAGCTTTCTCTCATAAAGGTTTGCAGACATGGCTTTCAATACACGGCCACTTATGAAGAAAGCCAGTGGTAACGTAACGATGAGTAAAGGAATACCAATAACCGTAAAGCCAGATACAATGACGACCATTAGCACCCAATAGGTCTTTACCGAAGGGTTGAATTCTGCAGTTAACAAAATGCGTTCTTTCATCAGGGGTTACTCTTTCTTTTTTTAACAGCCTACAGCCAACCCTTACTTCTTGCAATTCGCGCTGCCTCAATACGGTTTTCTGCACCCAGTTTACTTGCGGCATTTGACAAATAATTGCGCACAGTTCCCGATGATAAGAACATGCTATCTGCTATTTTTTCTGTGCTCATTCCCTCGCTTGCAAGCTTAAGTGCCTTGCGTTCCTTTTCACTGAGCGGGTCTATGTGTTCTAGGGCGTCAATGACCAATTCAGGGTCGACGACTTTTCTACCTTGAAATACCTTCCGTATCGCCATAGCTAAATCATCACTGGATGCATCTTTCAACAAGTAACCTTTTACGCCAGCTTGCATTGCTCGTTTCAAATAACCAGCGCGAGCAAACGTTGTCAGCACTATGACCTTGGTTTTCAAACCCGCGACTTGAAGGTGTTCTGCCAACTCAATACCGGTCATATTTGGCATTTCTATGTCAGTCACAACGATATCTGGCAGTGTCGCCTTTGACATTTCAAGCGCCTCAGCACCATCCCTAGCCTGCCCAATGATCTGAAAATCGTCTTCAAGTTCAAGCAACGATGCCAATGCGCCTCTTAGCATATTTTGATCTTCTGCGATAATGATGCTAACTGTTTGTTGCGTCATACGGGTACCCTTAAGATTAGCTGGTATCCATGTTCAAATGTCAAACGTAGGCTCCCTCCACAGGACTCGGCACGCTCTTGCACCCCTTTGAGGCCATTCCCCATGGTCAATGATTCGACTTTTCCGTTGTCAGAAAATGACAGCACAATGTCATCTCCTTCTTCAAATAAATTAATAGTGCATTCAGACGCGTTACTGTGACGCATAACATTGGTCACCATTTCTCGTAAAGCTAGCGTAAGCGTCTTGTTCACCTCTCCCTTTGGGACCTGTGCTCTCATATCTGTATTGAGCGCAATATCAGCATTCTGAAATACGACTTTGGCATTGGCCAACTCTGACGTAAAGTCCCTGTTTTTAAATCCCGTTACCGCATCCCTTACGTCACTTAATGTCTCACGGCTTATCGTCTCGAGCTCCTTTAATTCTTTCTTTGCTCTTTCAATGTCTTTGTCGATAAGCTTGTTGGCTAATTGCGTTTTCATTGTGATCATTGATAGCGTATGACCAATCAGGTCATGTAGGTCACGAGCAATCCTTTCTCGCTCAGCCATAGCCGCCACTTTACTCAACTCTTCTTGAGACAATTTGAGCAATCGGTTTTTGCGGTTAATTTCAGTCTGATAGATATTAATTCCACCTATGACTGTGGAAAAAAACATGGTCGGATAAGTGAAATACCAACTCAGACTATTGAGGTAAGCATACCCACCCACATAGCTCACAATAACGCCGATGACTAACATGGCGGTTTTAGGTGGTCCCACTTTAAATGCAAATGCAGAAGCATAAACAAAAAACACCGACGCACCGGTATTTTCAAGTGCTACCACTGAACCAATCACGCATATAAGCATGATGGACAATAAATTCCGTCTCACATCATGCTGCCAGTGAGTCCAGAAATAAATGACAAGGAAACAACCAGCACCAATCAACGTGATCAACCAAGTACTCAGCGGAGGCGCGTAAAAGAAAAAAGGAATAAACAAGAACCACATATAGACTAGCAAGACATAGGGCAGATAACCTTGCCCTGAGTCCTGAGGTAGCAATTTATGGTGAATCTTGAGCCACATTGATTGACTACTCATGGTTGTAATTCGCCTTGATTAATCATTACAGTTAAACCACTTCAAAGCCAAGGCCGTAAACAAAAGAGTAAAGCACAGCAAGGCCATGACATGTAACCACAGGCTTTGCCCCACATCAAATGCCTGAATTTTTAACACCAATTGAGACAAATGATAAGCCGGCATGAATCCTGCGAAATCTTGTATGACCGCAGGCATCATTTGAATGGGCAACCAAAGGCCAGAGAGAAATGCCATCGGCAAATAGATTACATTCACAAGCGCACCTGCAGCCTGAGCTTTGGCTTTTAAACCCAAACAGATGCCCATTGCGCAAAAGGGTATAGTACCCACGATTAATACCAACCAGGTGCCTATCCACTGCCCTGCAGACAAGGAAACACCACCAAGCAATGCCGCTATCAGAAACATAGCTAATGTTATGATTGATGCAAAACCCATGGCCGTTAACGCTTTGGCGATAAAATATATAATCACGGGCATTGGACTGACTTGTTTCAGTGTTAACAAGCCTTTATCTTTTTCTGTCGCCATATCGGCACCGAATGAAAACAATGCGGGGCCAATAACGCCAAAGACTGCATAGGTTGCCAAAAGATAACCTGACACTTTCTCGGCGTCGTTTTCACCATTCATACCGGCAAATATCACACCAAAAAATAAATAAAACATCAGAGGAAACGACAGGCTAGGCAATACAAATCCCAAAGTACGCCATGTTTTCAGATTTTCAGTCTTAGTTTCCAAATATACTATTTTCATACGGTGAGTTAATTGGCTCATACAGCAACTCCCAACGTTAATTTTGAAACCCTATCAACCGCGTCTTCAAGTGAAATCGGTTTGACTACTAAATCGTTAAAGGGGACCTTATGTTTGACTAGGTTCGTTATCAGTGTCTCCGGGACAAGGGTTTGCACGCTAAATGTTTTTCCCTGTTGTTGTATTGATTGTTCACCTATTGCGGTTATGAGCGCATCAAGGGTGTGTTCAGAAACAAACTGCACTTCGCGATACTTTATTTGCGCTTTTATTGAAGACGTAGTGTCGTTTAACACCACTGAGCCGCGATGGAGCAATACAACCTGGTCTGCTAAGGCCTCTGCCTCATCCAGATAATGGGTCGTCAGAATAATGGATTTACCCTGAGACTTCAGATCGTTGATGCATTGCCAAAAGACACGTCGCGATTCAGCGTCCAGTCCGACCGTGGGCTCGTCTAAAATAAGGGCGTCTGGGTTACCTAAGAGGGCGAGGGCAAACAATAGCCTTTGTTTCTGCCCTCCCGATAACACGCCAATGGGTTGTTCTAAAAATGTACCAATTTTGGCTGATGCAATAACCTCTTCAAGTTCGAGTGGATGAGTATAGTAGGCAGAAAATAAGCGTAGCTGCTCGATAACTGTTAACTTATCAGGTAAGGATGCAGACTGAAGCATAACACCGATTCGATGCTTAGCCTGAAAAGAGCCAGGGCGATGCTCTAGTATTGTTATACTGCCTTGGTCGGGCTTGAGCAGACCTAGAATCATAGAAATCAATGTCGTTTTACCGGCTCCGTTTTCGCCCAGTAAAGCCAGCAACTCCCCCTTTCTCAGTTGAAAGCTGATGTTCTTTAATACTGCAACCTTATCGAATTTCTTACTAACACCAACAACGGAAATGATTTCGGACATGGCACCCCCTTTAAGATTGAGTACCAGTGTGACTTACGCTAACAATACAAGTAAGAGTGTTTTGTCATCAAACAAAGATGACAATTGTCATACGTCGACTTCTTCGCGAGTCTTGCTGAGTGTGAACCTGAAGTTTGCCCCACCCAGTGATGATGGTTGGTAGCTAATCGTGCCGCCTAAAACCTGAGATACCAAATTGAAAACGATGTTCAAACCAAGACCGACATGGCCTTTATGTCTAGCGAGTGTATAGAAGGGGTTAAATACTTTATGTTGTTCTTCACTGGAGATCCCTACACCATTGTCTTCTACGGTAACCGAATAGTAGTCTTCAAATTCGTTCAGAGTAACTTTAACCACCACTGAGGATCAAATCGCCGTGCCTAATGGCGTATTGAGCTCGTGAGCGAGGCCCACTACCAGAACAGCATGCTGAGTTTCATCCATGTTTATAAGGCTCTTATTTTGATATTTTTGAACCACACAGGGTCGCTGTGATCCTGTAAACCGATATGCCCGTCATGTGCCGATGCAAACCCTTCCCAGGTCGAAAATTTACTATCAGCAACTAACGTCTTCCAGGTTGAGCTGCCTATCACAACACTGGCAGTTGACACTCCGTTTTGCCATACCTGAAGATGTCTGTCCTGTAGCCGAATAACGACCTGATTCCATTCTCCCGCTGGCTTGTGTGCACGAGTGTGAGAGGCTACCAACCCATAAACAGACCCTGCAAGATGTGAGTCGACTTTGTTATCTGAATGGCGTTCGTTATCGAGTATTTGCACCTCGGGAGCGCGCGAGTAAATGTACTTACCTTCTTCTGAAACAAGAAAAAAAATACCGCTATTACCCGCTTTTGAAATTTTCCACTCCAGCTTCAGTTCAAAGTTCTGGTAGCGCTTTTTAGTCATTATATCGCCGCCACCCGCGGCTGACAGATGCATCGCACCATTGTCAATGACCCACTTTTCACTGAGACTATTCTTCTTAAAATTTCGCCAATGCCCCAAATCTTCACCATTGAAAAGCAGTTCCCAGCCGCCCTCTTCCTCTTCTTTTGTCAGAGTATTGTCTGCACCACATGCATATGAAGACAATGACAGCATTGCTGTTAATGAAATAGCAGTAATTGCCACGCGTTTAATAAGCGAGTACACGTCTAATTGTTCCCATTTTACTTTTGTTATTTTTTCGTTAACACAATACCCTGCTTCTTGGGCCATCTCAAAAAAATCATCACTACCATCTCAGGAAAAATCCTCATACAATCTCAACTTTAACCTCGCAGTGGGCACAAAAACTTGTCAAAACGTCTGAATAAGTACATCAGTGATTCTGGGTTCTGCTCGCGTCGTGAAGCTGACAAACTCATAGAGCAAAAGCGCGTCACAATTAATGGCACAGTGCCTGAGCTAGGAACAAAGGTAGAAGACGGTGATACCGTTGCAGTAGATAGCAAGGTGATCAGTGCCGTCGCACGAGACAAGGGCGACCGAATATACATCGCCTACAACAAGCCAATAGGAATCACCTGTACAACTGAACGAAAGGTAAAAGGTAATATTATTGATGCCATTAAACATCCTGCACGAATCTTTCCTATCGGCAGATTGGACAAGCCTTCGGAAGGCCTTATTTTTTTGACCAGCGATGGCGACATTGTGAACAAAATTTTGCGTGCAGAAAATGGGCATGAAAAAGAGTATGAGGTGACCGTTAATCAGCCGGTCAGTGAGCGCTTTCTCGGTAAAATGAGTAAAGGTGTCCCCATACTCGGGACAGTTACAAAACCATGTAAGACCAAAGCAATCGGTAAGTATACCTTTTCAATTACTCTCACTCAGGGTCTTAACAGGCAAATTCGCAGAATGTGCGAATTTTTAGGGTATGAGGTGGTTAAACTTAAGCGCGTCAGGATCATGAACGTCACGCTTAAAGGGCTAAAGCCCGGTCAGTGGCGTGATTTAACCGAACGAGAACTGGCTCAAATAAACGCCGCGGTATCGCAATCCAGTAAAACCGCGCAGTCGTAGGCCTTACGCTTTTTTGACAAAATGCGCGGTGATCATCATATCGCCTGCGCCATCTACTTTGCAGTCGAGTTGGTGGTCTTTGCCTTCAACCATACGACGGATTACCGCTTTTGTACCAATTTTTAGGACTAAAGAGCTTCCCTTTACTTTTAGATCTTTGATAAAGGTGACTTTGTCACCTTCAGCAAGTAATGCACCATTTGCATCTTTGATATTCAGTTGCGCTTCTTCAGCCATTTCCTGAGGATTCCATTCAAACCCACATTCTGGACAAATTAACTGACTTTGGTCCTGATAAACGTATTCAGATTGGCATTGTGGGCAAGGTGGTAAAGACATAGCATGAAATGTAATGATGATTGAATTCTTTATGATACCGTCTATTTACTGCTAAAGCCAAAGTTAAACGCCTTCCACTCATCCCGAATATAAATGCCTTTTATTGGCCTTTATTGCCTTGCTATGTTGAAATTTTAAAAAACAGCACACTGAGGTAGCAACATGCAATATACATCTTTTAACCCACCAGCTAGAACCCTAATGGGGCCAGGCCCATCAGATATTTCGCCTCGTGTACTGCAAGCCCTGTCTCGACCTACAATAGGCCATTTGGACCCGCTCTTTGTGGCAATGATGGATGAAGTGAAATCATTGCTTCAATATGCGTTTCAAACTAGCAACCCTATTACGATGGCGGTCTCTGCCCCAGGTTCAGCGGGTATGGAAACTTGCTTTGTTAACTTGGTTGAGCCAGGCGATAAGGTCATTGTCTGCCGAAATGGTGTTTTTGGCTCTCGCATGCTGGAAAATGTTGAGCGTATAGGCGGTACCGCAATTGTGGTCGATTCTCCATGGGGACGGGCGGTCGATGTCAACAAAGTCGAGGATGCGCTAAAGGCCCATCCCGATGCCAGGTTTTTGGCTTTTGTACATGCAGAAACGTCTACGGGAGCACGTTCTGATGCACAATCTCTATGTCAATTGGCACAGCAATATGATTGTCTTAGCATTGTTGATGCCGTCACATCCTTAGGGGGTATAGCATTAAATGTGGACGAATGGGGCATCGACGCTATTTATTCTGGTTCACAAAAGTGTTTGTCATGTACACCAGGACTATCGCCCATTAGCTTCAGTGAAAAGGCGGTACAAAAAATGAAGGCCCGCTCACATAAAGTTCAAAGCTGGTTTTTAGATCAAACGTTGGTTATGGACTATTGGAGTTCTTCAGAGAGTAATAAGGGCAAGCGAAGTTACCATCATACCGCTCCAGTCAATGCGCTCTATGCACTTCACGAATCACTCATTTTGTTGCATCAAGAAGGGCTTGCTGCATCTTGGCAACGCCATGCAGAAATGCACACCATTCTCAGGTCTGGTTTGGAAAAACTAGGTATCGAGTTCATCGTACCGGAACAGGACCGCCTTCCGCAGCTTAATGCTGTTCATATTCCCGAGGGCATTGATGACGCCAAGGTCCGCAATATTATGCTTAACGAATACAATATCGAGATTGGCGCAGGCTTAGGTGGTTTTGCAGGCAAAGCTTGGCGAATAGGCCTAATGGGCTATGGTGCACGTAAAGAAAACATTGCATTGTGCCTTGCAGCACTGAAGGACGCCTTGAAAAGATAAGGGCGTAGGGCTACTGTAGCAGGCCTTCAAAGGGTGTAAATATTAATTTACACCCCCGTACAACAATTTACTTCATTATTTGAATTTTTTCCTATCTGTGTAATCAATTCGTCACACCGGACATTTTTTTATATAGAAGTAGACAATACTCTTGGCAGATGTGTACGAAACAACCATTTTTTAGAGCCTTTTTCCAAGTTTGACCGTCAAATTGAGTCGTTTCATCTCAAATGTGCTATTTCGATTTACGATTTGTAACACAAATACACACTTTCCCGCATTTACAACTGTTCATTTTTTGACCTCTCAGTCGTACAAGGATTGTTTCCTTACCCCAATTAGTTTAAAAGAACAGTGCTGCTTGGTTCTATTCAAGAAAACATATACTAAGACTCCACAGTAGCTACCACTAAAATAATTAGCATAATCAAGGACTAAGTTAATGATTAGCAAAACTTTAATCGCTAAGGCGGTTCAAAGTGCACTACTATTGAGCGCATTTTCGATCAGTAGTTCCCTCAGTGCACAAGAAGAAAACACAAACGAAGTTGAGAAGGAAGAAGAAGTCGTAGAAAAGGTTGTCGTAACAGGTTCTCGTGTTGCTAAGGCCGAATTCTCTTCTGCTTCTCCAGTACAAGTAATTGATGGCGAGTTTGCTCGTGACCTAGGTTTGGTTGACGCGGCAGACTTATTGGCTCAAACAACGGTTGTTCAAGGTCAGCAATTTACCACGGGGTTATCTACCTCTGCTGGCTTGTTATCTGACAGCGGTCCGGGTTCTGCAACCGCTTCTTTGCGTGGTCTAGATCCAGGTCGTACGCTTGTTATGGTAAATGGTCGTCGTCTTGCACCAGCTGGTGTACGTGGCGCGCCAAGTGCTCCTGACCTTAACTTGGTTCCAGGTTCACTTATCCAACGTGTTGACGTTCTTCTAGACGGTGCGTCTTCAGTTTATGGTTCTGACGCGGTTGCCGGTGTTGTAAACTACGTACTAAGAACCGATTTCGACGGTCTTCAGTTAGACTTTTTCACTACCAGCCCTCAAACAGTAAATGGCGGTGGACGTGACGTATTCTCAGCAACTTGGGGCATGAACACTGACCGTGGTTTCATGGGCTTTGCTTTAGAGCACAGCAGACGTGGCGGCTTCACAGAAAGAGACTTCGCCGACTTCTACAGCCCGTATGCGGGTAACTGCCGAAGTGCGGTAACACAAGGTGCAAGTGGCACTTTGTATGAATCATGTACTGGTAGCTTCGGTGCGGGTGCAGTAAGTGGTGCGCCTCAAGGTTTCTTGGGCTTCGAGCCTGGCCGTGTTGAAGAAGGTCTACCACCAGGTTTCTTCCGTATTCCTGTAACTGCAGACCTACTATTGCCAGACAGTGCAAATGGTGCGGCGCTACTTCTTTTCCCTGAAGAGCTAAACGCACAAATGTTCCCTGACTTTGAACGTACTACTTTCTATTCCTATGGTGAGTACTCACCAGAAGGTTGGTATGGCGATGCAACGACTTACTTCGAAGCTTCTTGGGGTATTCGTGACACATACACCAACACATCAGGACAAGGTAACGTTCGTATTTCTGGCGATTACGCACTTGGCAACTTTGGCCAACAAGCAACGCTATACTTCAACAACCGTTTTGAAAACAGAACAGAAGTTGCTCAAACGCGTTTGACGGCTGGTGTTAAAGGTGATCTTCCTTTCCTTGAAGGGCTAGGTTCACTTTCACTATGGACCTATGATGCGTATGCAAGCTACTCGCGCTCTAGTGGTCAAGACAAGGTTAAAGGTATTCCTTTCTTCCCTCGTTTACAGCAGACATTGGAAAATACGCGTATTGACGCTAACGGCAACGCAGTGTGTGACCCGCGTACCGTACCAGGTGTTGGCCAAACCGTTAACTGTCGTCCGCTTAACTTCTTCGATCCGACCTTTATTCTTACTGGCCGTTTCCCTGATCAAGCAGACAACGACTACTTGTTCCCGAACCGTATGACCAACACTATTGTTGAACAATCTTTGTTCAATGCGTTCGTTGCTGGTGAAATCTTTGAGTTGCCTTCAGGTTCGCCTGCTAGCTTAGTGTTGGGTGTGGAATATCGTAAAGATGAAATCCGTACTGATACTGACGCCGGTGCATCTGCAGGTGATTTCCAAGGCTTCTTTGGTGACCCAGGTTCAAACGGTGACCGTACATTGAAAGAGGCTTTCGTAGAGCTTGACTTACCTATCCTAGGCGATATGGACTTCATCAGTGACTTGTCATTCAACTTGGCAGCACGTTACACAGAAGAAGAAAACTTCGGTGAAGAAACTACGTACCGTATTCAGGGTCAGTACGCACCTGTTGAGTACTTCCGTATTCGTAGTTCAATCGGTACATCGTTCCGTGCACCTAACCTAGGTGAGCAGTTCGGCGGACAGGTTACTGGTTTTGAAGATCCAAGTGATCCGTGTCGTGTGCCTGGAATCGCAGTACCGTTTGTCGACCACGACAACGATCCGAACACGCCAGAGATTCGTCTGTACAATCCAGACCTAGACCCACGTGAACAGGTTGTGCTTGACAATTGTCGCAACGGTGGCGGCCCATACGGTCTAGCAGCTACCGATCCTGAAGCATTGGGTACTCGAGGCTTGGGAACACAGAACCCAATCTTCTTCGGTGCACCTACGCAAGTTGCGTCAGGCTCTAACCCTGACCTACAGGCAGAAACCTCTGAGTCTAAAACCTTCGGTATTGTTTTCGAGCAGCCTTGGTTAGAAAGCATCGACTTCAACTTCTCAACCACCTATTTCGAAATCGAAATCGAAAACGAAGTTGACCAGTTGGGTGCAGACACTATCGTTGGTCGCTGCTACAACTCAGTTGGACTAAGTGATGAAGTATGTCAGTACATTGTTCGTGACCCACGTATTGCGGGTGACGCGACGTCTGGTGAAATTAGCTTCGTTGAAGCACTTCAGTTGAACCTTGGTAAGCAAATTGTTGAAGGTATCGACTTTAACATCGACTTCAGCACAGAGTTTAATGCGTTTGACCTAGAAGACAGTGTTGAGTACGGCTTAATTGTTCGTGCTACTAAGATGCTAACAGACGAAGAAGAAGAAATTCGTATTGCTGAAACCTTTATCGACAATGACATGATGGAGTTTGGTAACCCAGAATGGCGTGTTAGCTTGACTAACATCTTCAGTCTTGGTGACTTTAACTTCGTATGGCAGTCGCGCTACATCAGCCGCATGATTGAAGACAATGATGATCCAGAAGATGCACAAACATCATTCTTCAACCCATGTCGTCAAGCGAATGACTTCACTGATGAAGTAGCTTGTTTGTCTTACGACAACCTAGACCCTTACTGGGTGCACGACGCGTCACTAACATGGAGCAGAGACGAAATGACTGTTCGTGTTGGTATTAACAACGTGTTTGATGAAGCGCCTCCGTACACCAACAACAATGCGCTTAGCAGCATTGGTGGTATTGGTTACGACCTAGGTGGCAGAACTGTGTTTGGTAACATCACAGTAGGCTTCTAAGGAGCCGTTTTGCAAGCGCGCCTCTTACGGGGGCGCGTACACTGATTGAACAAAAGGCCTCGCGTATTAATGTGGGCCTTTTTTTTATCGCCCTATTGCAGTATTTAAGTCCCAAGCTTATTTAACAAGGAAGGCTTTAATCGTTAATGCGGCGCAATTTAACATTAAGCAAAAAACAGAGGTTTAAATGCAGATTTTAAAAACACTGTTCACGGTAGCGCTTATTAGCAGCGTGCCGTTTTTCTCTCAGGCCAAGCCTGAGCCCGTGCCCGTTGAAGCCTGGGCAGACACTATGCAGGTACGCGATCTGGATATGTCTCCAGATGCTGAGCGTATGGCCATGCTGATGCGTCGTGAACGCGGCGGACTACCCGAGCTTTTTATATTTGAAACCAGCGATATCAGAGGCACATTGCAAGCTATCCAGCCTGAAGGTTTAGTACCTCAGAGCTTGCGATGGGCAAACGATACGTTCTTAATTGTTAACTTCTACTTTCAAACCGAGAATGGCGGGCGCCCTGTATACCTCAGCAGAACGGCGTCTTACAATGTGAAAACCAAAGAATGGACGTCATTGATTCGCACTACGAATCGCACCAGTATTCGTGATACAGGCGGTAATATCATGGCCCGACTGGGAATTGGTAGGGTGGTGAATATTCTTGCCGACGATCCTGACCACGTGTTGGTTGCTCATAATGAAGAGCGTGGCAGCCCTGCCAACTATTATAAAGTAAATTTGGAAGATGGAACGCGTAGTCTGGTATTAAAAGGCAACGACCGTTTCAGTAGCTATATTTGGGATCGTTCAGGTAATGCTCGCGGCGCACAAGAGTATGACGCCAGTAATGTGGATATTGTTTCGCTTGCTCGTGTGTCAGCGGAAGATGAATGGAAAGAAGTTGGCAGATTACGTGCAACCGCTCGTGATGATTTTGCCGTACTGGGCTTCTTTGATCCTGACAAGCCACATTTAGCGACCATTCGTTCCAACGAGAACGGAAGCAACTACACAGGTATATACACAGTAGATATTCGCAACGGTAAACGCGAATTAATCTTCAAAACCGAAGGCTTTGATGCATTAAGCGTGATACGTTCTCCCAGACTGGCAGACGGTACAAAAGTGGTAGGCTATACCTATGCTGACAAAAAAGGTACACAGCAATATTTTATTGATGAGACCTATGGCCCACTGCACCGCGGATTACAGCAGGCATTCCCTGATCGTATTGTAAGAATAGAACGTGTATCAGAAGATGGAAAAACCTCTCTGATTTATACCACTGGTCCGCAAGATCCAGGCAGTTGGTTCTTGTTGAAAGACGGTAAAGTTGCCCCTGTAATTACGGCATCTACCGAAATCAAAGCGAAATCGTTATCACCTGTAGAAGTGATCACGTACAAAGCAAGAGACGGCTTAGAAGTATCCGGATACGTTACCTTGCCAAACAATATGAAAGGACCATTTCCCACCATCGCTATGCCCCATGGTGGCCCTTGGGTTCGCGATGAATATGGTTACGACCGCTGGGCGCAAATGCTTGCTAACCGCGGTTATGCCGTATTCCAGCCTAACTACCGTGGCTCGACAGAATTGGGTAAATCATTCTGGATGGCTGGTGATAAAAAGTGGGGCCATGAAATGCAGGATGACATTGAAGATGGCATGAATGCATTGGTAGAACGTGGCATTGCTGACAAAGACAAACTTGCTATATTCGGATGGAGTTATGGTGGTTACGCCGCTTATGTGGCCGCGACTCGTGCTAATGACATGTTTAACTGTATCGTCTCTGGTGCGGGCGTTTCTGACCTAACACGCATTCGTGGTGGCCTTTCAGGAAGCAGCTTCCTGCGTTTATTCCAAAAGCCAACTATTGATGGTGTATCTCCGGTAGACTTCACAGACAAAGTGAACAAACCCATGCTCATCGTACACGGTGACTTTGATACAACCGTTCCGGTAGAGCACAGCAGACGCTTTGTAGAGGGGCTTGAAAAAGCAGGCAAAGATTACCAGTATATTGAAATTCCTGATATGGGTCACAGCCCATTGATGTTTGAACAAAATATGCAGTGGTTCCCACAACTCTTTGAGTTCTTTGATACTAAGTGTGGTTTTTAGTAAATATTAACAACACTATCCGATTAAGAAAGCTACCCCCTCTCGCATGAGGGGGTTTTTATATCAAACGTTAAAGCGTCCAATATTTCCAAATAGTCCTTTTGCCGTCTTTTCTACTGAAGACATTACTGATGTAGAACCATTGATCGTTTGCGTGGCTTGTTGACTTAAACTGTGCAAGGAGGACATATTATTATTAATTTCATCAGTCACTTCACTTTGCTCTTCTGTAGCAGTGGCAATCTGATAGATACGCTCATTGGCCAAATCCACTGAGCGGCTAACCGAATCTAACGTTTCTTTTAGCTGGTTGGATAAATCCACAACCTGGACCACTTCTTCATTGCCGGTTTTTATAGCAGTGACAGCTTCACCAACTCTGTTCCCAAGGCCACTCAACATGCGATTGATATCTTCTGTGGATTGCTGAGTACGGCTGGCAAGCGTTCTTACCTCATCAGCGACTACAGCAAAGCCACGTCCTTGTTCACCCGCTCTGGCCGCCTCTATTGCCGCATTGAGTGCCAATAAATTTGTTTGATCTGCGATATCCCGAATCACATCGAGCACTGTAATAATGCTTTTGGACTCATTAGCCAGTTCAGCTATCACGCCGGAGGCATGGCTCATCACGTTAGACAGTGATTCAATCGTTTGAACCGACCGGACCACCGACTGGGTTGATTTTTCGCTTTCTTCTTTAGTATGACGCGTTTCAGTGAGAGCATCTTGTGAATTACGAGCCACCTCGCGAACAGCATGGGTCAATTCAGTGATCGCTGTAGCAATCTGGTCGAGGTTTACATTCTGCTCATTAACGATGTTGATATTTCGTGAAGAAGATTCATTGAGTTGGGTAACTGCACTATTTAAGTCGGTAGAGTCAGATTTAATGGCAATGATGAGTTGCTGTAAATTATCCATTAACCGATTAAATACGTTAGCTAATTCTGCTATTTCATCCTTGCCATTAGCATCTAAACGGCTCTTAAGGTCACCTTCACCGTCACTAATATTACGCATGACGTCGATGAGTTCATTTCACTGGCAATGACAAAGCTCTGACTGGCTGTTAACGCTTGGTATAAGTCTCGGTCTGCATTCAACGATAAATCGATGCCACTCACGAATATTTCAGACAATTGACTCGCTTCATCAGACAGCCGCTGACTACTGCTGATACTGAGCACGCTAATTATAATGACCATCAAGGTAATGATGACCAATGGAATAGCAAACTTTCCGCGTATAGATAACTGGCTTAAGCTAATCATAGACCCACTAATTCGTGTTTTGGTATCTACAAGGAATAGCCTATTTGTTCACAAAATCAATAAAACGGAAAAGACGCACCGCGCCAAGACGCATTCACCGACCAATCAATAGTAATTTGGTGATGAATACGCCATTGAATAGCGGGTTTTATCAACGTAGCAATTTGCGTTATTTAATTCGTCTGACGCGGTATGAGCGGCCTGAATTTTCAAAGGAAATTACTGGATTACCCGTCATTTTCCGGCGGAATTCGGCAACGGCGGGTAGCGAACGAGGTTTTCTTACTTTTACCAATTGGGTCTGTTCCCACACAGCCCCATCTTCAGTGTAAAACCTGTGCCTACCAAGGTTATTACTGGTGATACGTACAATGGTCGCTGTAAAGTCATCAGAATCCTGCTTTCGCTCTTCTTCAGTGTGACGAGGCCCTGATGCCCAAGTGGGTAAGGTTTCTTCCTCGATTGACTCAGCCTTTTTCTTAACATCAGGCTTCGCAGCAACTGTTTCAGTTCTTGCTGGCGCGGGCTTCACAGGCGTGGTGGGTTTTACTGGCGTTTCAGCAGGCTTGGCGACCATCTCAGGAGCCAAAAGCGCGGAGAGTCTTTTACTGGCTGCATCAAAACAGGCTAATCGGGCATCTGCATCGCTGATGTTGCTGCAGTTAACGGCTTTTTTTGCGGCTTCAGCCAGTGAGTCAGAAGCAACAGCGGTAGAAGAAAAAAGTATTCCGCCAACAAGTAACGGAAGTATGATCTGCATGATAATTCCTTGCACTGATACAGTGGGTAATAGTTAGGGCCTGATTAGGCAGCCTAAAACAGCTTGGTTCATAGTACGTTTTTTCTATTTTCACATCAACAGAATGTCCCCCATGAAAGGGGCTTACCAACACACTCGGCTAACGCCTACGTAATGCGTCTAGATGGATATTATCTACGATAAGTACTATTGACTACACAACAAACAAAAGTGTGGTGATGCCACTGTGATTGCGATATCGTTGTTTATGTAAGCGAGTTGTCAATGCGTAATCTCGCACGTAGTAACTGTTGAAGCACCTATGAGCACGAATTCTGAAGCAGACATTATCAAACAGTATAAGAAACTGATTGATGCGTTAATTCCTTATCAACAAGAGAATAAACTCTTGGAAGGCCTTAACAAGTTTTCTTCAAGGTTGCCCGCCAAAGTCAGAAACATTATTCGTGACGAGGTGATACGCCTCACTTCCCTAACCGATGCTTCCGCAGACAATTCAGCGTTTGCCAGTTTTCCTATTAAAAAATTCAAGCACTTTGGTATTTCTATGCGCCTGGATAAGGTGGGCAGGCAAATACTAGAACAAGAAACCGCAAAATATTTTGACAGATATACTGTTGGCGTCTTCGAATCTGTGATGAGTTCTGAACATTATCAGTCTCATATTAAACAAGAGCAGCAGAAAAAAATTGTCAGTGCATTTACGGTTCAAGCACAATCTTTTGATGATATTGACTTTGGCAGTGACCTGGCTATTTCGCCCAACTTCAGTGTAACTTCCAGTCATTTTGAAAAAAATAAGGCGTGTATACTGTCTTCCTTGTCGGGGCGACGCATGAAAGTGCAGTCAAAACGTATGCCCCATGAGGCCCCGGAGGACGACTTATTTACCTTTGTATTTCCTGAAGTGAAAGGCTTATGTTCAGCCGGCACCATACTCAAGTTTCGCAAAGTCGGTAGTGAATTTAATCAAGTCAGTAATCGCTTTGAAACAGAGTTTGAAATAGCCCCCCAAACAGACAAAAAGCTTGTACAGCGCGTTGAGACATTTGTAGCTCGCTCTGTTAACCAATTTCCCCTTGAACGAGAACTGGAAGTAGAACGCGTACTACAGGACTTGGACCGCGACCATATCTTTGCCCACAGCCCCTGGATCCCGGCCTTTTTAACCTGTAAAAATGGGGTTTATCAGGTAAGTAAGGCACTGATGACGAAAGTGAACTTTGAGTTCAATCATGGATTTGAAACGCTATCTCATTTCCCTAATACGAAGAGTCTGACGCGTATCATGCGGGAACTAAAAAAATTTGGTGAGACATTTTTACTCAAGGGCACGTTCAATACTAAAAAAGGCGATGTCACCGTCTGTGCCACGCACAGAGAGCTGGTTGCCAACAAACTGCTCGCCCCCTTTATTAAAATGGTGATGGCGTCAAATGAATACACGGTGTTGCAATTTCGTTTGTGCGAGATATCCGCTGAGCACAGGGAGGCCGCCTTTTCTATTCACGATATCCAAAGCCGGGACTATCCTACGCTCGGTGTGCTGTCACATATCTTATTCTGCAAAGATATCACCCAATGGGTAGGTAAGTTAAAGGTGCCGGACTCAACCCAAATGAAAGCATTTCCGTCGGCCATTATAGACCAAGAACGCTTAGACCCCATTGCCATAGTGATGGAACCTGAGCTGGACCGCCGCGCTGAGCCAAGATATATAATGAATAAACAAGCCTCGGTCAAAAGCGGATTTTTTAAAGCTCACAGCGCAGTACTCCAGGATTTATCCATTTCTGGTTTAAAGCTTAAACTGGAAGGTGAAAACATGGCCAAGCTTGATCAGCAGATCAGAGTTTCGGTGCCAGAGTTAAAGCTGCGCAACCAAAAATATGATGTTGTTCATTTTGATACTTCGACTCAGGTAGTAAGACTAAAAGTACCGACCAATGTACAAAGCGGTATACACGGATTAATGCGCTCAAATTCTGGCTACTTCAAGCAGAGAGACATTGCCAACCAACAGAAAAATATTCATCGTTTTTTATGGGAACTGAGCATTCGTAACTTGCCCTGTGCGTGTGTATTAATAACGCAGCACCGACAATTATTTTCACGCTTGCGCACGGTGTATATAGACAATAAGTGTACCGACCTCTACCCCTTCGAACAAACCAATCATCAAGTATTGCTACATGGATTTTTGGCAGACAAAGATGCGACCAAACCTAAATCTGAGATTCTCTATCGGATGCTGAGCCAAGCTGAACAAGACGCCCAGGTCATTCATGCAATGCGAAAAAAAGACCGGCAGATTATCTTTGTTCCAGAACAAAACTTCTTGTTTGGCAAAGTCAGACATCAAATTGCAGGCTTTGTTTTAAAAGGCGAGGTAGAAGCTTGTGTCACCCAACTCAATGCGATTAAATGCCAGTCAGAAACTACCCCGTTAACCGCAAAACGTTTAGCGCAGATATCTAAAATTGATATGGAAGCTTACGAGAAGCTAAAAACCGTGCCAACAGTCTATACGCATGTTTTAACTATGAGTAATGTATCGCCTTTTCATCAATCGTTACTAAAGAGCGGAATTAGCCCGGAAAAGCCCTCATGATAGAAGTGTATACGAAAGGCGAAGTCCATCTACCCCCTCGCCAGTTGCAAAAGATTTTTTTGGACCATATCAATTTAGATCGATTCTTTAACGCCAAATTCTCATTAGTCCGCAAATCTGATTCAGAAAACCCTAACGGGCTGGGAGCCATTCGCCTTGTTGACGTTGGCATAGCGAAGTTTAAAGAAGAAATAGTCTTCGTTACCGATACCGAGCTACACTATAAAGTAATTGGTGATCGCGTGCCCGTAAAACACCACATGGGCAAAATTAAGTGGACGCCATGCGATACGGGTCGATGTCTCTTTGAATACAGCATCACCTGCACATCGAATTCACCTGTGCCCAATTTTATTCTGAAATGGGCACTACAGCGCGAACTGGATCAAATGCTCACGAAGTTACAACAATTTGCTGCCGAGAACCGACTGACGTAAGCATCTGATTGTTTGACTAACGCTCAGTTAGCTGCCAGAACGGCTGATAGCTTCTTTACCGTTATAAACCAGACGTGTTGACCAGGGAATCGGATTTCTCAGGGCAAAGTGGGCCATACAGCCGTTTTCAGCCTCATTGAGCAAATCTTTAATACGCTCTTCAGGCTCTGGGCTATCAATTATGACGTGGGTTTCAACTAAGTCACAGCCGCCGTCTGTCATATATCCATGCTCTCGCATGTGCCCAAGGTTCGTTTTAAAAACAATACGCTGTTCCAGCTTTAAGCTGTCTACTTTTATTTTTCTGGCCGTCAAAATATCCGTGAGGTGTGTCATAAGACAAAATCCAATACCGGCTGAAAAAAAAGCTAGCGGTGGTGGAGCGGTATCCTCACCCACAGGCGGTTGCTCATCACAATACAGCTTAACAGGGCTAAAGCCTGGGATATTAACTGATACAACACCGGTTTTACTTTGCATATTGCCAGACTCCGCACTGAGGTTTACTTCGAACCGGTAGGGTTCTGGATGGTGCGCTTTTGAGAAAGTAGAAGGCGTGTACTGAGAAGTAGCAGGCTGTTCAGCACTAAGCTCGCCCACTCGATAACGTTTTTCTTGTGACATCTTGTTTTTCTCCCGTTTGTTCAAGGCACTATGCTACTGCAAATAGGGTGATGAGAGTCATCACAATCTCACTTGAATCGAGCTTTTGTGATGCTATTCTTCATAAAAGCACAAGATAGTGACGTTTATCACCATGACCATCGAACAAGATAAAATTATTCTTGAAACCTTGCAGCAACATGGGCGCATGCCAATAGTAGAACTTGCGAAAGCAACCAATATGTCAGAATCAACGTGTTTACGCAGAACAAGAGCGTTGGAAGAGAGCGGAATCATCAAAGGCTATGCCGCTTTATTGGATGCCGAAAAAGCAGGGTTTGGTGTTATGGCTTATGTTCAGGTTAACATCAATCAGCGCAATGAAGCCGCCTTTGATTCGTTCAAGACAGCGGTTCTGGAGCACCCACTTGTGCTGGAATGTTATTCACTGTCAGGTCAATTCGATCACTTGATGAAAGTGGTTGCAAGAAATAATAAAGAATTGTCTCATTTTCTGCTTAAGACACTGCGTGAATTTCCTGAAGTTCGCGATGCACAAACCCTGTTTGTGCTTGACCAGGTTAAACATACATGCGCGCTTCCTATCAGTTTGTCGCCACACGTTACCTCATAAATTTCATCATGGCCTTTACACGTAGGTGCAAACGGTGAAACAGAGTGTTGGTCTTTTGCTCAAGAAGTAAGGCCAAGCCCTTAAGTTTTAAGATAAAACCTTACAGGAATAGTGGAATAATCTGTTTTTTCAACTAAACCTTATAACTAACAATAAAGTTCTTCACTTTCCATCGTGTGTTTTGGTGTTCATACAATAACTTGAGCTTATTAACCTGATGGTGAGTGATGTGTTGTGTCATAAAAAACTAAAAAGGGCCTAGCCCAATAAAAAGGAAACACTATGCTTACATTTCCCTTACCACACAAATATTCAAAGTCTCTGCTTGCGCTGGCAGTAAGCGGTCTGATCGCCACACCCGTATTTGCACAGGAAGAGGCTGAAGATGACCCCGACCTAGAGCGCATCATGGTAACCGCAACTAAGCGGGCTACCAGCATTCAAAATGTGCCTTTTTCCATTAATGCACAAACGCAAAAAGACATCGAACGCTCGGGCGCAAATAGCCTTGAGGATTTAACCCGCAACGTAGCGGGGGTGTCTATTCAAAACTTAGGGCCAGGGCAAAGCCAAGTAGCCATACGCGGTGTGTCAGCTGGGCAGGTTATCCGTGACCAACCAGGCGTAAAAGAACAAGTAGGTGTGTACCTCGACGAGAGTGTTATCTCGTTATCTTTGTTTACACCTGATTTGGACCTTTATGACTTGGCAAGGGTGGAAACCTTGCGTGGTCCACAAGGCACGCTATTTGGCTCAGGTTCTATCGGTGGTACGTTGAGATACATCACCAATCAACCAGTATTAGATTTTTTCGAAGCATCGGTCGAGGCAAATCTCAACACGTTAAGCGACGGCGATACAGGTGGGCATATCAAAGCCATGGTTAATAGTCCCTTAGTAGAGGATAAACTGGCCATGCGGGCGGTGGTTTATCGCACCGATTATGCCGGTTTTGTTGACGCTCTCGGTGAGAATGGTGCGCGTGTCGAAGACGTAAATGGGGGAGATAGAACAGGTGGACGAATCGCCTTGGTATGGCAGGCCACCGACGAGTTAGTTATCACGCCAAGAATTGTTTTCCAAGAGCTGGATATGGACGGCTATAACCGCCAAGAAGTGTATAACCTGTTAGCGAACCCATATACAACTACCCGACCGGCGATCCAACTCGGCGAACGCGAGCAGTACCTATTGCAACGCGAAGGCTTTAATGATGATACTTTTATTGCGGATGTGACGGCTGTTTTGTCTACCGATAATGTTGATTATACGTTTGTATACAGCTATACAGACAGAGACATCTTGGTAAGTCGTGACGCCAGTGCCCTAACAGGCAGTGTGACCGTTGATTTGTTTACTACAGACGCCGCCCAAGTTGTAAGACCTTCCAATTTGCGAGACCGCACAGAAGTAGAACAAGACACTGTTGAAATAAGAGCGGCATCTACTGGTGACGACGAACTGCAATGGTTATTTGGTGCCTTTTATTCAGATACACAGCGCACATACACCCAACGCTTACCCACGCCTGGATACGATGCATTGGTTGATGCATCTTTTGGCGAAGGTTTCTCTGCGTCTATCAGAAACGGAGTCGCACCAGCAGATTCTCCATATGCAGCGGATTTACCTTATGATCTCGAACAAATGTCTGTATTTGGTGAGCTTACCTATGAAATGACCGACAAACTGGACGTTACATTCGGCAGCCGCTGGTATGACTATGAAGAGTCTAGACGATTTACGTCGGGCGGTCTGTTTTCAGCGGGCGATGATCAGGTAGATTCCACCACCTCAGATGGCTTTAACTCTAGGCTTATCGCCAATTATGAGCTGAATGATACTGTGAGTATTAATGGTCAGGTCTCTCAGGGCTTCAGGCTCGGTGGTGTAAATGACCCCTTAAACGTCAATCTTTGTGAGCCAGAAGACGTCGACGTATTCGGTGCGTTCCAAGATTACGACGATGAAAAGCTAATCAATTATGAGGTTGGCATAAAGTCGATTTCTCGGGGTTGGACTGCAAACTTCGCTGCCTTCTATAACGATATTGAAGACCTTCAGGTAACGCTAGATGCCGGTTCATGCTCTTCACGCGTAGTCTTCAATGTACCCGAAGCTACCAGTAGTGGTGTCGAATTTGAAATCACCCGCCAAGCGACAGAAAACCTCTTCGTGTCATTCGCGGGTAGCTGGTTAGAGTCTGAGTTTGACTCTACGGTTATCGATGGATTTGGCAATGTCTTAGGTGGTGTTGAGTCAGGCAATAGACTTGCTTCTGTTCCTGAGCTGCAGTTCGCACTGTCATCAACATACAATCTGTCCACGCCGCTGTTTGGTTCAGAGGAATCCTACCTTTCAGCGTCTTGGCAGTATGTTGGAGATAGATACACACAACCCAGTGATCAAGTACCAGGTGCAGGTGCATTTGTTTCTGGATTGCCGTTTGGTGGTGCAACTGGTGCTGAAGTCACCAATGTAGATTTAGAGCTAGGCAGTTATAATATTGTCAACCTCTCAGCAGGTTTTGTTTACGACGAGTGGGAAGCCCTTGTGTACATCAATAATGCCTTCGATGAGAATGCACTATTATCATTCGACAGAGAAAGGGGCGGGCGTGCAAGACTGGCGTATCGAACCAATCAGCCTCGCACTTTCGGTGTGACTGTCAGAATGTTCTTCGAATAATAACCACAACATAGCGCTGGCATCCTCGCCAGCGCTATCACATTACTCGCTCAAGCCCTTCTTTACGCCAAAAATGAAACCTACAATACATAAAAGTAGAATCCAGAACGACGATCCGCCGCCACTAATTTGTGACTCCACCCTCACCTGTGCTGTCACGGCACTACTTGTAGCCTGACCGTCAGAAGCGGTGACCGAAAATACCAAAGTGGTACTTTCATCAAGGTTAGCGGTGCTCACGTTTAGCGTATTGGCATTTGCACTTAAGGTGACTTGAGGGCCGCCTGTTTGTTGCCAGCCCCACGTCAGTGAATCACCGTCGTAATCCTGCCCGTTTACCGTGATCGTCACGCTATCTCCTAACGCGACGGTTTGTGTTTCAACAGGCAAAATAACCGGCGCATCGTTAACAGGGGTCACTGTAACAAACACTTGTGTTGGCAACGAGAGCACATCGTCTGCACTACTCACCTGGTACCAGAAACTGTCTGTACCGAAAAATTGGCTATTAGGTTGGTAACGAACTTTCCCGCTTTCAACGGTTGCTGTGCCGCTGAGTGGACCATCAACAACGGTGAGTTTACTCTCATCCGGAGTGGGCGACGTTCGCTTGAAAAGCCGTTTAGCCGTAGTCGGTAATGCCAACGCCTGCAAATTCGCCGATACCACCACATCCAATGGCGTGCCGTCATTTTGCAGTACATCAAATGTTGCTATCGTGTCCTCTTCCATTAAGAACTGATCGGTCGCGGTTGTGACAAGCTGCTCAGGCAATGAGATAATGTAATTAATCTCCGCACTGCCGGAAGGTTGACCAGACAAAGCAAGCGATACACTGTCCTGTACTATAGGTAAAGGCAGGTTGCTATTATCTTGACCATTGTAATAGGTTACCCCCAAGGTGGCATCATGGTTTTCAGCGCCGATAATGGCATAGGGCAGCGTATTAACATTGATGTAGTTAAACGTAATTTCGTCGGAATTTTCTTTGATAATGACCTGAAATGTATAGGTTTCTGCGCTGCCTGCATCGTCAAAACCAAATTGGGAAACGCCATGCCATTCAACAATCAAATAGCGGCTTCCGTCTCGTATAACAGTATCGATATAAAGCGCACCATTGCCTTGGTCAAAGGGATCTTGCGGGTCTTTCAAATCAAAATTTGCCCATAGAGGCGCAATAATGTTGTTCACATTATCTTCAGATGGAAAGGCATTAGGCGGAACCATATCAAACGGTGTAAGAGGTGTTTCACCGACCACGATAAAACCATTACTGGACACAGTAAGGCCTGAGTAAGTATCACCTAAATATTCAAAAGAAAACGACACGTTCTTTGAAAAATTCATACAGCCTTCTGCACATTGTACAGGGCTAACACCCTTGTCTTTGAGTGTTTGATTGCCCCATGGTAACGTGGAATTGAGTGCTAATTGCCCAGCGTTTAACTCCCCTTGCCATATCAACTCACCTGAATCAGACAGTCGTAACTCAGACGACTCGCCGTTCTCTAGCGTGACATTGAGACTAGAGGCATCAATTGCCGCAAAGTCTGGCACTGTCACGTTAAGACGCGGCGCCTCTTCAAAACCTAAATTACGGATGCGGGTGCGGGCCTCTACTTCCCCATTAGATAACTCTGTTAGGCTGGTACTGAGTATCCCTGTATCGCTATTATCATTGGCAAACACGGCAATCGGCAGTCTTTGTTCATGCCCATTGGCAGACACTGTCACGTCTCCAAATACCCAAGTGCCCGGGGCCACATCTGATGTATCGATTGTGAATGCAATATCTGCGGATGGCGATGTGCCATTTTGTTCAGTTAGCGCTAAGTAACCATTGGCAACAAAAACCGCGGCTTCGGGTGTATCCAACGTAACATCAAGACTAATTTCAAGCGGTTCATCGGTTACGTTTTTAATGGTGTTGGTAAAGCTGCAGGATCCTATACACGCACCATTGGCATGGGAGCTCTGTGCAAACGTCATCTTTGTATTCATGGCTGCAGCAATATTCATAAGCCCGGCGCCTTGCTGAAATGGCGTGGCTGAGCCATCGCCTGACAGTACGACTTTGTCTGATGTGGATGTCAGTGCTGTTTTAATCTGCACAGCATCCCACTGCGGGAAGGCTTGCTTTAGCAAAGCCGCTGCTCCCGCAACTTGAGGCGAAGACATACTGGTACCCGAAAGCATGGCATAAGCAGGTTCGCCACTAGCGACCGGAGGCGAACCTGGTGGTAAAGCAGGGGAATTAAATGGAAAGCCAATGTCGGGCTCAGGTGCGGCGGCGGAAAGGATATCCGTGCCAGGTGCCGTGATATCTGGTTTTAGTACATTAGGATTTAGATTTGGGCCTGTCGAACTGCCTGGATTGAGCTGGTTGACGGCCTCTGCATCGACAAGCGCCTCACGGGTACCGGTAATCGAAATCTGGGTTTCCGTATTACCATCAAGTGCAATGAGCGCATTTGCCGCTTTTTGAGTCAAACCCAGTACAGGTAACTCCCCGGTATGCGAAAACTGCCTGAATGGTCGCATGCTATTGCCAGCAAACAAGGGCGATTCGTAAAGCAGTAATGCTTTGGCACCCGCTTGTTCGATATTACTAACAAAATCAAAAAAGAAGCACTGGTTACTGTATTCCATCAGCACAACTTGGTTTTGCAGGGCCAGAGGCGGTAACGGTGAGCATACGTTATTCATGGGGAAATCGGATGCTGACAATCTGGTTAATGGGCCGGTCAAATCACTAAACACTTGCAGTGTTTCTCCCGCTGAGCCAACCAACGAATTGTTACCATACGAAATCTGGTGACCAAAAACACGACCATGGAAACTGTTAGCCACCGTGAGTCCGGCTTCTATGCAACCAGGGCAATTAATGCCCGTTGAAAAACCGCCGTTGTTACCCGCTGAGCTAACAATCACCACACCTTGCGCTTCTGCTTCTGCAAACACACTGGCAAACACAGAGTCTTCTGGCGTCCCTGTCTGAATAGAGCCCCAGGAGTTATTGATCACATCGGCCCCATCTTTAACCGCGGCCTCTAACGCTTCTAGCAGCATGGCATCCGTCCCAATCACTATGCCACTGTTATCAAATAGGGCTTTGTACACCATTAAGCGCGCTCCCGGTGCCACACCGGAAATATCCACATCTACGCCCTCATAAGTGATGGAAACCGGATTGCCTGCCGCGATCCCAGCCACATGGGTTCCATGGCGGTTAATATCTAACGGCGTCATGTCATCAGGCCCGATTGGAAATATCGCGTCGTCAGTCGGCACAAAAACTCTGGCAATAATCACCTTGTTGTTACAGAAGTTGGGGTCGCCGCCGTCTTTGCGACAGTAGTCAGGGTTTTGCTGAAGCCAAAGATTGTCTGACAAATCAGGCTCGGTAAATCCACTGTCGTCAAACATGGGGTTTTCAGGCCTTATACCAGAATCAATAATGGCGATTTTTATGTCTTTTCCAGCTTCACTTTGTCCGCCCAGTAGCGTCCAGGCTTCAACACTATTGATAATCTGGTGACTGGCATCGAGATGGCCATACCTCAGTTTTACTGGGTAGATGTTTTTGACTTCTGGACGGGCCAATAGCTTTTCAACATCGTCCTTTTCAGCCTTTACTTCAATCGCATTGATCAAAGTGGAAAATTGCCTTTTCACTGCGACAGAGGGCAAGCTTGATTGCATAGATTGCAAAAACACGTGCTGCATACTTTCTATACTGGTGCGCTTCGCTGCAACATTCTGACTTATCCCAGCGGCCATACTGCTAGTCTCGGGCGTTTGCAGTTCCACTATATAACGGTTTTCCAGCACTTTTGTGTTTGCCAACACAGCACTCATTGTGCAGGTGTAGACTAATGCCAGCACTATTGCAATGACATAAAACCTAGAACGAGTTTTCACTTCCTTTTCCCTTATGATGATTTAATAAGCAACCAACGAAAGAGTAACAAGTGATTGAAAGGCAATGTGATACAAAATGTAATTCAGGATAACGAGAGGTTTAACGTATCGCAGACATAAAAAAAGCCGGTAGATACCGGCTTTTTCGTTTTAAAAATATTGCTTATTTCATTCTGCGACGAAGGCCAATGCCCGCAAGGCCCAAGCCCAATAGTGCAATCATACCCGGTGCTGACGCATCAACCTGGGGTTTGTCGATTACAACATCGTTAAGGGCAATATTGTCAAATAATAGGGCTGAATCAAAAAGCCCGTCATTCCAATTCACGACACCAAATGACAATGAATATGAGCCAGCTGCAGCAAATACATAAGAAGATTTTATCCAACCAGTGTTACCACAGCCATCATCATAACAACGACCCGAATCTCCGCCCAACAGATCAAAAGTGGTCAAGTTGGCGAGTATCGGCGTTGAGCTTGGATTCAAATTAACACTAATAGGAGGCATATTGAAGCCAGGAACCGTGTCACCGCCTTCTGTAGTGCGTGCAGTAAACAGTGTTTCTACCACATTGTTATTGTTATCCAATAACTGCGCCCACGCATAATCGGCGTAACCAGCACCATCCGAAGTGATATAGTTGAAGAAAAAGGTTAGGTCATCTCCAGCTTCTACATCAAACAGTGAAGAGGTCATAACTGATCCAACCGTCTCTGAACCATCCTGGGTATTACCCAACCCGAGTCCGTTAGTAGCTACACCACCATCAGTGGTAACGTAATTAAAAGTGCCACCTTCCGGTGAGGCTGTAATGTCGCCGTTAGCCGTGCCATCCGTTCCACCGTTGCCTGTGGTGGAAAAAACCAATGCGGCATTGGCTGATGTTGCCAGCAACAGGCTAGCCAAGCCCGCTACCATTGTAAGTTTAACATTTTTCATAACTGCTTAATCCCTCAAAACAAGATAAATAAATTAGATAACAAAAAGAAAGCAAGTCAAATGCCAAAGGGTAAAGCTCTAATTTATATAGATTTTATTTTGTTAAGATTTTTTAATGTAAAATTTATTGACATTTGTAAACCTAACAGAGACTCAAATTAGTAGCGTCTGTTAATCATCGACTTGGCCATATATCTGCATCTGGTTTCGCCCTTGTTCTTTGGCTTTAAATAAAGCCTGGTCTGCCAATTTAGCCAGTTCAATAAAATTTGTTGATGTTGAAGTGAGCATCGATAACCCTACGCTGATCGTCATGTTGCTTATCGGCAAATCACTGCTTGCAACGGCGTCGCCCAATGCCGTAAATATACGATTGACCAAGGCCTCTGCTTTATCTTGGGTGCAATGAGGCAAAATAACCAGAAACTCTTCCCCCCCGACCCGACCAATACTATCAGTATTCCTTAATACAGATTTAAGCGCGTTGGCCGCCAGTATGAGTGCTTTATCACCCACATCATGTCCATGATTGTCATTAATGGCTTTAAATTTGTCGATGTCGATCATTAATACACACATCGCTTGTTTGTATCGCTGGCACATGGCAAACGCATGCTCACCGCGAGCTAGAATTTCTCTGCGATTACTCAGCAAAGTAAGCGGGTCTTGGACAGCCAGTTTTTTATTGTTGAGATACAGTCGATAAATCAGGATAAGTAGCATCAATACCACAACAGCAAAAACGGATAACGCGACAATCGTTACCGTCTGTCTGGACTTCATTTGCTGCTCTTGCGCGAGTTGCGTTTGTAACAGGCGTGCTTTCTCATCTAAAAACTGATTTTCCAAAGATTGCTGCTGGAACGAAAATTGATTCAGTAATCGCGCCGTTTCTTCAGTAATATCTAAGCGCGCTTTGGCCAATAGTGCGCGTTCAGAACGCAGCATATATTCATAAGCACGCTTATAGTCACCGCTCGTATATAGCTGATTGGCATAATTGTGAAATGCATCCCATTGCCCGGTCAGGTCTTGTGTGCCCTCGACTAGATCCGCGGCTTTTTTTGCATATGAGCGCGCTTGCTCGTTATCTCCATTGCGACCAAGGATAGCACTGTAATGCACATACGCATTGGCAATGTCGGCGTCTACGCCCAAGGATTCGCGAAGCGCAACCGACTTTGCTATCCACGCTAACGCAAGGTCGTGGTCAAGATTCTTATCATGAAAATACGATTGCAATAAATAGGCGTAGGCAAGAGACACTACATCACCACTTTGCTCTAGTTGAACCATGGCTTGATTGAGAAGAGAAAAGGCCTCAGCGCGCTCACCAACGATATTTGTCATTTGCGCTTCACGCATAGTGCTGCGGGCAATATATAAGGATGCGTCGTTAGGAAACTGTGTCTTCGCTTGCTTAAAATAGGTTTCAGCTTGTTCGTAGTGCTTGAGTTCATAGTTTACGTCACCAAGCCAATACAAGCTGAGTGCAGATAAAAATCGCCATTCATTTTGATCGGCGATGTTTTTAAGGGCAGTTAACGCTGCCACCGAGTCAGAATATTCTTGAAGAAATGTGGCGTTCGCAGCCTGATATATTTCAAAAATGGTTGTGAGGTACAGGCTGCCGTTAGGGTAATTTATCTCACTGCTCTCGATAATGGCTAAACCCGCAGAATACGACACCTCTGCGGCTTCATAATCATGCTGAAGATGATACCCAACACCACGAAAAAAATAATTCAAGGCTTGATAGAGTGGCTTATCCTGATAGCTCTCATACTGTTCAATGGCAGTAACGACAGCAAAAAGAAGTTCAGGCCGTTCATACTGCACATACAGGCTTGCTAGCGCTACCTGTGCATCGATTGATTGAGCTGAGGGTGCGGTTTGGTCAATTCGGGCATTTAACTCTTCTTGAATGTCGTCGAAACTTCGTTGTTCAAAGGCAAACTGATGAATAACAAACGTGGCTGCAAAACCGCTTATGTGCACAGTTGCAGCAACCAATAAAAACATCCATCTCAACACAGCGCCCACTCCATAGATTCCTTAATCTTTAATAGATTACAGCTGGAAATTGCGAAAACACAACTCTGATTGAGTTATTTTTTTTGTCTTGTAAGATTAGAGGGATACCGACCCATTACGTGACCTTTTATCTGTGAAGTACACCCGCTGGTTTCGTCGACGCAATGAAGCGAATGAGATCCCCACTGAACTATTAAGTCATATTGGCGTGTGGGGTCTTGATGGCACGCCCCTACGTATTGTTACTCAACAACACATTACAGAATTACAAATAGTCCTGAAATCAGAGAGTAAAGCGTTCCTTAACTTGCGCTCAATCGCCGTCATCGCTGACGATGGCACTAACATCATTGACTCAGAACACGTGCAGTCTGCAGTGATCAGCTCCAGCTTTCACGACGATTCTAACAAGGAAACCTGCATCCTCAATCGCTTATCTAAGCGGGCAATGATACACAGCAAGTTTGAGTATCAACCTTATATAAACATCACGTTTAAGGCTCCCGTCTATGTAAAAGATATTGTTCTTTATAATCGCACAGGAAAAGGTGGACTCAGGTCTCGCGAACTTGAAATACTGGCCACCTATCAGAGTGAAGAGCTGCTGCGCTTTTCTTTTTTCGAACGATTGAAAATGCAGACATTGGCAGCAGAACTATCACGGTTTCTACAAACGCACAATCTGCCAACAGCCTTACCTAAAAACATCCCTTATGCACAAAAACATGTTCGTTCATTGGTTTATAACCTGTTGTGCGACGGCCATGTACTATCTGACGAGCTACTGTTCGCGTTACTTCCCGCCAGTAAACCACTTCCCCTGCTCGACAACTACACAGCGCTCTATCTCGCGAAATTTATTGAGCGTAAGTTTAACTTGTCACCTAACGGTCAATTTCAGACGCAAGATTTGATGCGGTTTTGCCACCTTTTAGATTCTGATGTCGCAATCGATGTTGTGGCTGATTTTACCTCGCGTTATCTTTCTGAGCGCAGGGGAATAAAAACTCAGATTGTCATCGCGCCGGACCTCGTTTATGTCGTCACACAGTCAGCTCCCTACTGCTATAACATCGAGGGCGAAACCGATTGGCCTTGGCCGATAGAGAATTTACTGCACCTTGCTCAAAGGCGAAGTACGAGGGCTTTTCGGTTTAATAACAACAAAACGAATCTTGTCGCATGGTCACAGTGTGTAGATGGCGCTGACAGACCGCCGTCCAACTCTATTCCCATGGTGGAGCAGGCTTTGCGGATCGGTTTTGATGTGATAGAAGTGGATGTACTTACCACAGCCGATAACCAGGTCGTTCTCGCCCATGACAACACACTAAAAAATGATCGTGGCGACACCCTCACTTTATCAACATCTACACTGGAACAGGCCGAACAATTTCCTATCGGCACCTACCAAGGCAAAGACATATTCTTGCCCTCATTGGCCAGAGTACTGTCTATAGTCGGGGATACGCGACTACTGATTGATGCCAGGTTTTCAGCAAAAGACTATGAGTCATTAAGAAAATGTATTGAGAAAGCCGAATATGACCCGAGAAATCTCATATTTTGTGTCTACAGTGAGGAGCAACTCACCCCATTGCTGGCGGCTTTTCCTGACAGCGTGCATTTATGGAAGTTATATACGCAAGCATGGGAGCTGGATGATATTGGCTTAGCACAAATTGCCCGCTATGGCGTTGACGGCATCATGTTCACCTACCCCTATTACAACGAAGACTGTACGGCGGAACTCTACAGAGTCAGGCGGGCAGGGTTACAGGCTCTCTGCTTTATTCACGGCATTGAATGGGACCATCCTGACTCAGTGGGCTTGACATCAGATTTAAAAAAGCGACGCCCAGATGACTTCGATGCGTCGTTAAAACGAATGACTGCCATGGGCATTGAATACGTTACCACTACAGCCATTCACACACCCACATTTCAGGAACTGTTAAATCATAACTAGCGTGCCAGCTCGTAAAAATGACGGGTAGGTTTAAGACCATTAGCTTCAACAAATGCCAGCGTTTTTCGACAAAGCGCCATTCTTTTTTCGTCGTAATCATCCCAGTTCCAAGCGTGCAATGTGTCGATAATCCTGTCAATTGACGGGTCTTTTTGGAACGTCTGTGCCTTGATGCTGGGAATGTGTAAGATGTCACAAAGCTCTTTGGTTCTCGAGTCGATATATAAACACACCGTAGGAACCCCCGCTTGTAATGCAACCTGGCACCCATGTATACGTGTACCAACCACCAACGCCTGCTTGCTAATATCTCGGCACCACTGAGGGACCGAAATATAGGTTCTGGCGTATTGCCGCATCCAGTTAGTCATTTCCACTGTTTGCCTATCGGGGAAAAAAACAGACCGAACTTCTTCTGTTTCCTGCTCGGTCAGTTCATTTAGCCAGCCTTCGGCAACGCAAATCAGGGCCTTCGGATTCTGCACCACATAACATCCCCCGTTCTGGTCAATCAGGTTAATAAGAAACTGTTCCAACCTGGCCAGATGTTTTATCTCAGGGTTGCCCGCCGTTATACCAATACCGCTAGACAGGTTATTAAGGCTCAGCTCTTTCACCCTACCCGCAATATGCGCACCCAAGCACTTATCCGAACTGATAAAGTGTGAGGGACAGCCCAGCTTTATCGCACTTTTAGCCAACCCTAGCTGTTCAAAAATGTGATAGGTATACTCACCACGAACTGAGATGTTCGGCTGAGATGTCGCGCTACCTATTTTTTTTAACCACCTAATTGTGCCTTCTGGGATCACGCCGATGGACTCTTCTACCACACCATTAACACTGAATTGTCCGCCCAGACCAAACACAACAAAAGGCACTGTCAGTGCATTGAGTTGTGGCCCTGACACTTCCAAATCCATATGTTTACCTATGTTATTCGCCATAGGTACCACCACGGGGTCACCATATGCATTTAGGTGCTCTGCGGCAGTGTTCCACCTCAGCCCCGTTTCTTTGAGATGTATCAGTTGTTCCAATGCAAAATTGAATACAAGGTTTCCCGTATTTTGTGATGCCGATACGCGTAAGTCGTGATAGTTTTCTATCACGCGATTATGACCTGAACCCAAGCCCAACAGTCTTGCCATAGTAATTCTCTTAAAGGCTACCCAAAAAACGATTTATTCCTCTTCCAAGGATAGCCTTTGTACTTTAAAGAAATATTACTCCGTGACTCTCTCAGGGCCATCCCCGTGGGTCGTATCAAAGTCAGGGATATCATAGGCATCCAGTCCTAACCCCAGTACCACTGGTAAGGTTGCTGCGACAAAAATAGATGAGAAGGTACCAACAACAACACCAATTCCTAACGACAGCGCAAAAGAACCAAGCACATCGCCAGCCATCAGACCTATCGCGATAATTGTGGCCAATGTGGTACCTGATGTAATAAGTGTTCGCCTGAATGTTGACTTCACAGCTAGGTTCACCAAGCTATTCAGCTGATTGTGTTTTTTGCTTATTAGGAGCTCTCTTATTCTGTCACCCACAATAATGGAATCATTGAGCGAATAACCCATGATTGCGAGTAACCCCGCCAAAACCGACAGGTCAAAGCGCACCTGAAACCAAGCAAAACAGCCCAGTACCACAAACACATCGTGTAACAATGCAAATATGGCACTACTAGCGAGTCGCCACTCAAATCGGAATGTGACATAAGCCATCATGCATAGGGCAGAAAATAATAGGGCAAGACCGCCTTTCTCAATCAACTCTTCCCCTATCTGACTACCAATAAATACCGACTCTTGCAGTTGAATTGGCAAACTATTTTCTTCTGCTACCTTTTGAATCACTTCTCGTTGAGCTGCGATACTCGAATTGTCACTTTGCCGGATGCTCCAGGACATGCCATCCTGAGAACCGTTGATGCGAAACTCTTCTTGGATATAAGGCTCAAAAACCGATAACAAGTGGTTTTGCGTCAGCGGGACACTGGCAGTAAATTCCGTCACTACGCCCCCTGTAAACTCAATACCATAGTTGAGCCCTTTTGACGTCAAGGCTATTAAGGAAAAGAACAGCGCAACTGCAGCCAATACCAAACCAATTTGTCTAAAACGTGTCATTAGTCTTTCACTCCCTTGTTGTTTAGCAACCAGTCAGCCGAGAAATAAGCCGACAGCGTTTTAGATAATGCAACGCCGGTAAATACACTGGTTAACAGGCCAAGAGTTAACGTAATGGCAAACCCCTTAACCGGGCCATATCCAATGCTTAGCATGACCAAGGCGCAAATGAGCGTGGTGAGATTGGCATCCAAGATGGTACTCCACGCATGCTTGTATCCTAATATCATCGCCAACCTTGGCGGGGCTCCGCGTTGTTGCTCAAAACGAATACGCTCAAAAATCAGCACATTGGTGTCTACTGCCATTCCCACGGTCAGCACTAACCCAGCAATACCTGGAAGGGTTAACACCGCGTTTGGCGTCAGTGCCATCAACCCTGTTAAACAGGCCAAATTGAGAATCAATGCCATATTCGCAACGAGTCCCAAGCGTCTGTAGATGAGCACCATAAAGACAAGTGTAAACAGCAGGCCAATGGCTAAGGCGAGCATGCCATTTTTTACGTTTTTATCGCCGAGAGAGGCGTTGATAATGCGCTTTTCCACAATAGAAACCGGGGCGTCTAGGGAGCCCGCCCTAAGCAGCAATGCGAGATCGTGGGCTTGGGTAGCACTTTGCAAGTTAGTAATGCTAAATCTGTTACCCAATTGTGCCTGAATTGTTGCCACACTAATGAGTCGCTCAGACTTTTCTAAATCGCCCTGCTCATTACTTACATATTCTGTAAACAATGTTGCCATTGGCTTCCCGATGTTAGCTTTGGAAAAGTCAGACATGCTTTTTCCACCCTGACTGTTAAGCACTAAATTAACCAGAGGTATACCCTGCTCATCCCTTCCCATTTGCGCATCGTTTATCTGAGCGCCAGTGAATATTGGCTTAGCAGACAATACTTGCCGGCCATACTGTTTATCGTCAATCACGAGGCGGCGTGGGTCATCGCCATTCAATGCCAACTGATGAAAGGAAACACTGGCTGTTGCACCGATAAGACGCTCTGCTTGTTCAAGATCTTTGATGCCAGGAATCTCTATTCGAATGCGGTCTTTTCCTTGTTTTTGTATTACCCCCTCTGTAATGCCAAGCTGCTCTATTCTTCCTCGTATAGTAGTAAGTGCTTGCTCACGATATTGCTTTGATAATGCATTGCGCTTTTCTTCGCTATAACCTAAACGTGCAGAAGTAGGTTCTTTAGTTAGCACTTGTAAGCCTTCGTTTTTAGCGACGAAATGGTCTAGCGTGCTGCTGACTTGTGCGGAACGAGACTCAGAAAACGTCACCAGCAAGCTTCCGTCATCCAATTTACTCACGCGAGAGCCAATTAACCTGTCTTGCCTAATTTGTACATTCAGTAATTGTTGCAGTTTTTTTACCCTTTCCGCTAATGCAGTATCGGTATCAACTTCCAATACAAATAAGGCACCACCACTTAAGTCTAGGCCCAACTTCATAGGCTGAGCAGCTATGCTTGTTAGCATAGGCGGTGCTTTTGATACTTGCCCTAATGTGACTTCAACAGTATCAGCGAAGTCTTCCTTAAGCTGTCGGAGCAACTGTTGCATATCGGCGTTAGTATCAGTGAACACTAGGGTTACCTCACTGTCCCTGTCCGATTTGCCGTTGTCAGTCACCATAATGTGGTGATTGTTGGAATGGCGTAATATTTCTTCAAGCGTCAAACTATGTCGTTGTGCTTCAAGCAATGGCATTCCGCGCAAGGTAAGCGCATCATATTGTCCCAAGAAACTGGGAAGACTATTAAAAATTAAAAAAAGTAATACGCTGAATATCATCAGCCGCTGCCATATACCTGGCATAAGAGTAGTTTGTTTTTTCATTGTATATCTCAACTGTCCGGCCTTGCCTTTGAAGAAAGCTAAGCCTGTAAAATCTCCCTTCCGCACATCGTGCGTAGGACCATTTAATGGGTAGGACGTTAAGACAGTGTGATATTCGTTTCGGATGGCGCGTACATGACACGCGTGTCTTTCCAACCGGAGAGACGTCGTTTGTTGGGAATAAATGCAACTAACTCAAACCAGGGTTGTATATCTGGAATAGTGCGAATGTAGGTAAAATGTTTAGCACTTAAGTCTTCAGCTAAAAACTCTACTACCAAGCCATACTCTGGGGACAACTGCAAAGGATGCTGAAATTCACTAGCTACAATGCGTGTATAAGCAACGCTGTCAGGCAAGGGTTCCATGGGAGAACCATTGTCATCAACACTGTGAAAGCTGACGAGAGTGTTGTTGCTATGATGTTCCACATGCGTGCTTGTTTGCACACTGATTAACAGTGCAAAACACAGTGCCATAATGGCCGAGCAGAGAGTGAAACGTGTATTTAGCATACTGACATGTGTTACGAGTGATATATGTAAGATTGAGGCAAAGTAGGCAATTTCAAGGAAGTTATCTAAGGTATTGTTTTTTCCAGCGGCTCGGAAAGGCGCAGATTTAGGTGCGCATTTTCTTGGCGCGCTGCCATTATCGCAATGGCTTGGTTTATTTTGTCGATCTGCTTGGCGAACGGGGCCTCTTTGTTAATAGCAAAATACAGCAAATCATCGCCGTAGTTTGGCAATACGGTATAGTCAAATGTGGCAGCTACATCCGTCATTTCGTCAATCACAATATTACCGGTTGAAATGGTGGCAAGGGTACCATCAAGTCGTTGTTTTGCCACCATTCGCAACCCCACATCAACCGAACTCACGGGTGTGAAAAATGTGGCAAGCTTAGCCTCCTTCATTCTTTTTGGTATAGCAAATGCCCTGTGCACACCAATTAAGAGGGTTTGCGCCTGTGTATTCAGAGAAAAATCTTTATGACTCCCTGAAAGATAAAATATGGCAAGTTGTTCTTTGTAACTGTAAGGCACCATTAAAAACTCTTGAGCCCTGTCATCGGTATAAATTAAGCCAGGCATGATATCTATCTCACCGGCTCTCAAAAGCGCCATACAGCGCACAAAGGGGGCGCGTATCGAAGTATCCAAGCTTACATCTAACGTTAGCGCTAGCTTGAAAAGTGTTTCCATATTGGTGCCGGCCCACTGCTTAGAGCCATCGGCATTAAGCGTGTAAGGCGTGTAATCCGAGCAGGTAGACAGGCGCTCTGCATGCACACTCGCGCTACACAGCACCAAGCTAAACCCTATACAAAGCAGCGTTTTTTTCATAGTGAAGAAGTGAGTCACGCTACGCTATTTAACCATTGCTAACACAGATGATGAGTGTAAATCAGCCAATGGACGCAGGCAATCATAGTATTTTTTCTGTTAGAAACGGGCCAAATCCTGCTTTTCAAAACGGTCAGCATTCAATGTTACATTGTGTTTGGCCGCCAGCGCATCGAGCTTTGCCTGAGATATCGCAAGCTCGTCCATGACCAACGTGTTGTCGTCAAGTTGCCACAAAAAACGCGAGCCGGCATAGCTGAATTGCATGGCGTTCATGGCCGTAACATCACCCTCTTCAGCAGCCTGATTTAATTTTGGCAATTTGCGGGCGATGTAATTCAGCGTTTGCTTGAGCTCCCACACATACGTTACCTCCGCCATGAATGGATGGTTACGCCATTTGTTTAGCACCGCACCTATGGTGATTGCAGACACTATGACCCCGAGTAAGTTCCAGTGAAAATGAGAACCTTCCTGATCAGGAAATAGGAAAATAAGTAACTGCGCAATGCCAAGACTACCTACTAACAAAGAAGCAATGCATGAAACAATCACAATATTAAGATGTTTGCGATATCGCGCTTTATTGATTTTTTTTAACTGCATAACAAGGTGCTAATCCAAGAAAAACTATGATTCTAACCATGTGGGAACAGGGTATCCCATCGCGCGTAAAAGGCGTTTGAGTTTTTGGTTCGGTCTACGGTACACCCACTTCAGCCATAACCTTAACGCCCTATTGAGGGTAGGCCTATTGTCTGTTTTAAATACTTCTCTTGGCGCTATTTTTTGCGCCGGTATATTCAGAAAGGTAAAGACTTGCTGCACGGTGGTATCATGTGATGTTAGCAAATCCGTATTGTCGACAATGAGGATCTGATCGTCATTAAAGTATTGCCGCACGATGCAAATTTGATCGTAATACTTCCCTCGCGACAGGTACGAATAAGTGCGTCTAGCGAAGGTAAATAGCCAAGGCTTTATCCTCCCGAGGCGCAACGGTTCAAAAAGAAACGCAAAGGCAATACTGCGATTTTCAGCCTTTCTGTTCTTTTCCATCTGATAATGCGAAATGGCCCGCTCAACAGGATCGCGGATTTGAATAATGACCTTTAAGTCAGGGTTGTAGTCGTGAAGCGCTTTAACTATCTCAGGGCAAAATAAATAAAAGGGAGTAGCTTCGCCAAATAGCGTCTCTGAGCTGGCCGCTCTGTGCTTAAACCGGTCATCAAAATATATGGCATAGCGCGTATTCACAGCCTCAGTTGACATGCCTGGTTGGTAGTCTTCTGAGTCAAATAAATGCACCTCTTTAATCGCAGGTATAGCGATATTACTGTGCTCAGATAAAAAGCTTGCTAGGGCTGTCGTACCGCACTTTTGTGCACCAATGATCATAAAATCCAAGCGTTGTTTTTGTGCTTCAGCTGCCTTGGCATTAAAAAGCGTTTGCTCAACTTCCTGTTCATTGTAAAAGCGCCAGCAGGCATGTTCGGGTGAGGCTTTTAACTTTGCGTACGCGGCCTCAATCAAGCCGATGTTATACAACGCATTGGCGTTTCTGTCTTCTAGATGTTCGTTCAGTTTGTCCGCACCGGGAACGATGGAACTCAGCGCCTTACCGCCCGTTTTGATAATGTCTTCATATCGAATGATTTTGTCCTTCGGCAATATAGTTTTAAACTTTTTATAGTACCAATCCAACAGCAGGAGCTGCCTGTCAAGATCATCACTGACGGCGCTAAGCGTAGCGTGCAAGTTTTCATCAAATGCTTCTGCCATGGGAGCATGACCACGACTTAAGGGGTGATCCAAACTATTCCAGGACGCAATCACAGACAGTGGGTTTCTAATTTGTGCAAACACAGTAAAAGAGGTAGTCAGCTCATCGAGTAAAGCGGAAAATGCATTGGGATGTTTCAGTACCAACGAAAAGTGGTTATCCAGCTTTTGCGTTATTACAGTAGGCACCTTGGCGACGATCTTGTTTTTGCGCTTTTCTCCCGCCGGCGACTCCGCAAATGTATTCGTGGCCTGCTGGTCTATCTTATTGATTAATATAGGTTGTTGACGTTGAATATTTGAATAAGTGTCAGTGAGATAATCCGTAATAAACGTTGCTCGGCGCTGCGCGTTTTCACACTGAAGAAAGGCATCCATGTCCATGGACTCTATCAGCGCATGACTGCATGGGATCTGGTTAAGCAAATGACACGTGAGAGTAGTGCCTGAGCGCGGAATGCCTGCAAATAAAATAAACGTATCAGTTTGCATGGTGAGACTCTTTTAACCAATTATCCAACAGCTCGTGTACCCTTGTTCGTTCTTTATCTATTGAATTTGACAACGCTGTAGCTCTCGCGTTGAGCTGAATCTCGCGCTTTTTCTCCTCTGATAAGCGCTCATAATCATCTATACACTGCAGAATACCTTCTGCAGTATAGGATTTTGGCATCATACAATTGTATAGGTGTTTACAGAAAGTTCGGTTACCTACACAGTCCGGTACTAGGGCAACTGCACTGTTTGCCATGGCCTCAAGCGCAGGTAAATAATAACCTTCGGTCGGGTCAGGCAGTAGCACTGAAATCTTCGTATTGCCCATTATGCTCAGCACATCCTCTCGGGGAATTTTTTTTGGGCAGGCGATCACCTCATACATCGACGAGAAAAGCATTTTTTCAAGTTCATTACAAAGTGTCGGCTGCTTCATCCCCAGAATAAAAAGGGTGTTTGAGTACTGAGTGTCAGTCGACTTTACATCAATATTGTGTCCATTAGGCACAGTAATTATGGGGCCGTTTACGTTTCCCGTTTTACGGATAGCTTGTTCAACCTCTGCGGAGACACAAAGCCTCATAGCAGGCCGAGATAAGTAGCTATAGAGTTCTGTATTAGGCTCGGCGTGTCTGACATGTTGAATAAGATTAATGACAGGCGTAGTGTCGTCTTCTGGCACATTCCGCCAGTCTGTGCCCGCCACAAACAAGGCATCATACTCCGTTGTGTTGAAGTCTACGCTTTGTGCCATCTCCTCTGGCGACCATGGGCATGATGCGTCTCTGAAAGAGGCATCACTGAAGTGAAGAAACGTGGAGAAAGCCGGGTGAGTACTAATATGTTGGTAGTAATCATAATACTTTTGATGCCCACCGGTGTAGCCCTGATAGTCCCGACAAAACAACATCCTTATTTTAGGTTTGACTAAATGCCGAACTTTCTTTAACCACTTCACGGTAATGCCCTGGAACAAAAAAATGAAGCATAGTGAGCATTACCGCAGGATGCAACAGGTACACGTTTTGGCATGTACAAGATGTCTACTGATTTACATGCGCCATAAGAGGCTCAAAAGACGCCGGCTGAATATTACCAATCACATTGACAAACACGGCTTCATCAGCAGATAAGCTAAGCACCACCAACCCATCAATATTGTCACCGTTGGCTTTCATAAACATTAACGTGGTTTCATCTTCTTCTTTTTCAGAGACCCAAAGCACAGGCATCCACCCTTCCTGATTCAGGTTATCTTGCGTTTGTGCAATATTCTTCTTAAAAATTTCACTGTTGTCGGTCACTTCGTACACGCTAATTCGGATGCCCTCCAACTCTTTAAGCAGCACGCCGACTTCAGGGTCTTGGTCCACGTCGGTAAACCAGCGAGCTGCGCGGAGCGTAGTCGGCCCTAAAGATAAATTCACTTCACTGTCAGCCTGCCACCAGTAGGGTGAATCGATGTGAGCATATCCAGGGTGGTCGTGCAGGCCACTGGCGGTAATACTGCAGCCGCTCAACAATACGACCGCTGCTAGTATCAATAGCCAAATACCCTGTTTGATACGGTGAAAAGTCGTCATAATCTACTCCTCACAGATCAACATTGATGTTGAGCGAACCGGTCACTTTGTTCAGTTGCTCTGGGTCAATTTCGCCAACGATATTGATGAACACAGCTTCTCGCTCTGCGCCAGCACTGTCGTCCACTACCATGACTACCAGACCATCCATGACATCGTCAGTTACTTTGGTAAAGATGCGTACCCGTTCTTTTTCTTCATTAACCGACACGATAGGCATCCAGTTTTTACCTGCAATGTCATTGCTCACTTTGGTAATTAAATCCATTGCCGGCTGAACACTTCCTTCAATGTCATACACATTTACCCTAACCGCCTTTAGTTTACTGATAAGCTCACTGGTTTCAGGGTCAGATGCGTTTAACTTACTGACAAAGGTTAGCATGGTTTTATTCAGATTTATCATTACTTTAGGCTCACCATAATCGGCTTCCAGACTGGTAAATTCTACATACCCTCTCTCAAGGGTAATATCGTCAGTCGTTGCCTGCGCCGCCACGGAAAGTGAAAGGCTAATAAAGGCCAAAGCGGTTAACAGTAACTTTTTCATAAGGTTTCCTTAACGTGATGTAGCGGTGTGGCCAATCCTCTGTTGAATTGACGCCGAATGTTGTCATCGAATGCGTGTGAAACTGTGTCTGAGGTTTTTGTCTGTGCCATAGACACATAATGCAGAGCCACCAGCAGTTCTTGCTCTGCTTGCCTCACTTGCGCAATATTGGGTTGTGCACCTGAAGGTTCATCGAGCATTTTTCCCGACATGAGTCCGATCACCAGGGTCGCGGCAATGGCAGTGAATGTTTTCCATCGCCGTTTAAAATCGCCCCTGATAACCGTGCCTGTGTTTTTTTCCTTGGCAATACCTTGAAGCTTTTCTTCAAGCCCTTCAGGTAACGGTTGTACCCCTATTGCATCAAGGTTTTGCTCAATCTGTAACGCGCGCTCTATGGCTTCGACGGTCGAAGGATTAGGTTCGCCCATTGTCTCACCGTCGCTGGCCAGCGCTCTGGCCACGACCCGCGTATCCGCAGTGGGCGGATTTGCCGCCAGAAAGCGTTCCAGTTCTTGTTGCCATGCGTTATGTTTATTCATGAGAAAACTCCTTCAATAAACGTTTTAACTGGTGTCTAGCGCGATGCAGGTACACTTTAACTTGTGTAGCAGAAAGGTTGAGCGAAGCCGCTGCCGCAGAATGGCTGTTTTGCTGTACATCACACAACATAATCAAAGAGCCGTAGGGCTCTTTCAAACCCGAAATAGCCTGCCCAAGCCAGCTGCTTAGCTGTGCGTGCTGCAATTGTCCGTCGGGCTCTTCAAAGTGTTGCGTTACCTGATGTGCTTCCTGTACTTCACTGGTATTTCTGCGTCTGCGAATTTTGTCAATGCAAACATTACGAGTGACTGCAGATAGCCAACCAGACACCTTTTCTGCTTCTATATCGTCCATGCAATTCCACAAGCGCGTAAACACTTCTTGCGTGCTGTCTTCGGCGTCATGTGGATCGTGCAAGATATACAACGCCAACGAATAAATACGTTGTTGTTGTTCTGCCAGCACTTGTTTGAATTTTTGTCCTTTCATACTGATATACACGCACCACGAACTAAAAAGTTACAGGTTATTGAGCAAAAACCAGAAAAAATTCATAAAGCTCAAATATTGAAGGCCATAGAGAAGCAAACAAACACGTTGATAGGGCCAGCTGTATCGCCCAGTAGTCCATAGCGTTTGATTCACAATAAAGACAGTTTTTTATTTAAGCACAGCTTGCGCGGTGTCTGATTCACTAAAGTGTAACGAAAATTACTGGTAGCTGAAGCCACTATGAGCTGATACCCTTTGGCGAGCATTGATGCTAGTTAACTGTGTAAGGCGCAAATCTATCAAGGAGCTTTTGCCATGGAACACCGACTACATGTGTCTGTTGTCATCCTACTGTTTTTCTCTTATTTTCTGCCCGCAAACGCTGAGACGCAGAGTATGCCCACGATTTTGTATTGCCACACCTGCAATACAGATGTGCAGTATGCTGAAAAAGTACTGAAAGAAGTCAGCTTGCCGCATAACGAGCCACAAACCCTGTATATGGTCAACTTGTTAAGAGGTCAGGTTATCGCCTACCAGGTCGCCCTTATAAAGGGTAAATCAGAATCTGATGCGCCGGTGTTAACCTATACCGTCACCCCCATTGCGGGTGATGACGCTGTGCTAGAAGGCATTGCTGATGCAAGACTGATCGTACAAAGCTTTGGCCAGGCATTTAATAACATTACTCCCAACGCGCTTTCTATTCCATTTGATTCAGCAATTGATCTGCTAGGTCCATCAGAGCTTTTCAAAAACGGACTGCAAAACCGCTTGAGTCATCACACCAGCAATCTGTGGTTTTCGCTTAACCAAAACGCCAGTCATATGGCCAAAGCCGTAGCTTATGATCTGCTCGTAGCTAGCGGTTGTTGCTTCGCCAGAATAACATTTGAAGATACTTCCCAGGTGTTAGTTAAGTCAGTCGCCATTCGTCGAGAGGTAAGTGGTTTGTTTAAAATGGACATAGCAACAGAGCTGGAAGGCTATTCCCAACTTAATAGCGTTATTGATATAGAATTCGATGTAGAGCTCAATACTATCAGGACCCCAAATATTCTGGCATTTCCAAATCAGGCTAATCAATTTGCGAAGTGGAAGGTTTCAAATGTACCCTATGAAATCGCTCAGGAAATCGCCGAACTCGCATCCAGAGTGGGTATTGAAGCCCCGCTACCAACAACAAACATGGCGTGTAACTTCACTTTTCAATGCTCCCAAACGCGGCAATGCAGTTTTGAGCCGACTTGCTAAGATTTCTTAGCCCGAGCCAGTCGCTTGCGCACTTTACGTGAGTGCCAGGCGGCAGGCACAATCACTACCAATGCGATAAACAGATTCAACCAAGGAGAAACCTGATCAAGTACTGATAGGTTTGCTAACGCAACCGCAGCTTCGTTATTCACTTCGTCAGCAAAGGCAATCACCCCGTAAGCGCCTTCTTTTGCAAGCGCAAAACCGTTGCTAGCTGCACTTTGCCAACCCAGAGCCGAAAGCGAAGCAAACGCAGAATACCCTATTGCACTGGCACCAAAACTCACTATGCCTATGCCTACAGCGCCAATACCCAAAAGACCAATACCCACAGCCCCAACGCTAACGAGCCCAAATGACACTATACCTACACTTACGGGTGCAACAGCGAAGGCGCCCCAGGCAAAAATGACACCATAAGCATGCTCTCCACCGGCAAACCAACCCAATACAGGCTTATCATTTTTTTCAGGCACATCAAAACGAAAATGAAAAAGTGGAATACCAAACACACTAATTTCGCTTTTATATTCCCTCTTTTTTACTGATTCCTCGCTGTAGGGCGGGTCAAAGGCATTGGGCTGGAACAGGCGTTCTTGGGCTCGCAATGCACGCATGCCCTTTAGCAAACGAATTAGCAAAAACGAATAACAAGTAACAAACACTCCAATCACAGCCTGAGCGGATATCGCAAACTCCCATGCCAGCTCTGGTTGCTCTATGGCTAACTGTTTCAGTGTGAGTAATACGATGACAAGCAGTAATGCGACACCAAAAAACAACGCGACAAACACAATAGTGGCTTGGCGTTCTCGTTTTGTTCGAGACTGTGCAAGGCCAGCGCGAAGTCCAAAAAACGAACTAATCAGCCCTGAAAATGCAGCCAAAAATGCAAAAAGGCTTGCCGATTTGAAGAACGAACTGCCTTTGAGCGCTGCGGCTGAAAAAACAGAGGCCTTAGCAGGTGGAGAGAGACTGCTAATTGATGTCATCACCACCAACGTAAAGGCCGCACCCGGTTTGCTTTTCACCAAGGCCTTTTCTATTATTGAAGTCATCGACGCCTGTAACTGCTTTCTGCCTCTAGATAGGCGCTGTTTTACCACCTCCTCTGACAAATCTAGTTCAGTCGCAACCGCTTCTATTGATTTTTGCTCGCGGTAAAACAAGACCAATGGCTCGCGATAGTTCTCAGGCAATGCCGTTAAGGTGCGCCATAACAATTGCTGTTGTTGTTCATCAATCGCCGTGTCTTCCAATTTGGCTTGCTCAGCCAAATTTGCTGTCACTTCGTCAATATCAGAAGCTTGGTAGGCAGGCTGTGTAGTTTCTTTGCGAAAAAAACGACTCACCTTAAAGCGTAAAATACCGCACAACCAAGCTTTAAGTTTGTGTGGATCGCTTAAACTATCTAGCTTTTTCCATGCCTCAACAAAGGCTTCCTGTGCTATGTCTTCACTATGTTTAATGTCGCCAACAGCGGAATAAGCGATGGAGCACAGTAATGATTGATAGCGACTAACTATTTCACAAAACGCGGTGCGGTCTCCTCCAAGTGAAGCCAGAACTAAATCAGCATCCGTTAATTGTGCAGCCAAAAGGCGTTTTTTAAACATAGGACTCTCTCTATTTCCTCAACAATATAGCGCGCTATATCCATAGGTGCCATGAGGAGCCATAAAGGTGACAAAAAATAAAATTTACTTTTTTTGTCACCTTTTTTATGTCGGCTGGCACTTATAGGCATACCGCTGATTTGGCGCTATTTAACCTTTAACGTAAAAGCATGCCGTTGGCATACTGGAGAGAAACGAATGAATACACTGTCTGTGAAAAAACGTGTTGTGACCGTATTGGCAGCAACTGCACTAATTTGCTTATCGAACGCTGGTTTAGCCAACGAACTGAGTAAGAACATAGATAATTTTAGTGATGCTACCAATAACAACTTAGGCCTAGCTCGCATTTTTATGAACGACTCTACCACTGGTGGTAAAACCACAACATCGTCAAGTGTCAGCAATGGCATTATGACAGTCACAGGTAAAATTGCGCCTGCACGTGGCCAGCCTGGTTGGGCAAGCACCGTATTATTGCTGGACCCCGCAGGTCAACCTAAAGACGCCAGCCACTATGAAGGCATAAAACTCGTCATTAAGATAAACAAAGGCAATGTCAATGTCTCTGCTAACAGCACAAAAGTCAGCAACTATGATTATCATGTTGCTCCCGTTGTCGTGACTCAATATGGCGAATTCCAAGAAGTCAGCATTCCTTTTAATTCTATGAAACGCGCATGGTCTGCACAGACCGAATTGGATACCCAGACACTCAGCAGTATCAGTATTGTTGCATGGGATATGCAAGCCAATGATTTTGACTTTGCGATTGACCAAGTCAGTTTTTACTAACCAGGCAAGATAGGATTGGACAAAACCATGACAAACTCAACGTCTCCAAAACGCATCGACTATCTGGACGCTTCCCGCGCTTTTGCACTGATTCTAGGGATTGTGTTTCACGCTAGTTTATCGTTTATCCCAGTATTTATTGGTTGGGCAGTCATGGATGTCTCTACCAGCTGGATTACAGCTATCTTTGCTACCATCAGTCATTCATTTCGACTGGAGTTATTCTTCTTAATAGCGGGCTTTTTTAGCCATATGACCTTTCATCGGGATGGCAGTAAACGCTTCCTAAAATCGCGTGTCATACGCATTGCCATTCCTTTAATTATTGGTTGGTTTATTTTACGTCCACTTATTGTATCTGGCTTTACTATGGGTGGTCAGAGCCTTCGTGGAGAGATTGATATTACCAGTAGTTTGATGGCGGGTTTAACTGACTTACAGTCATTTCCCACCGGCTTTTTGGTGGGCACTCACCTTTGGTTTTTATATTATCTGTTGCTGATCACCGCTGTGACACTTGTTTGTCGCGCCATATTGCGTACCTCTAAAAAGGTGAGCGACAAACTGACGGGCGCTACCGACACAGCAATATCTTGGCTTTTGCAGTCACCCTTCGCACTCGCAGCCATGGCGTTACCCATTGCATGCTGCCTGTGGTTTATGGATAGCTGGGGTATGGATACGCCTGACAAATCCCTTTCTCCCCATTGGCCCGTGTTGTTAATTTATGGCGGCTTTTTTGTGTTGGGTTGGATGCTTCACCGCCAACCAGTTTTGCTGGATAAGTGGGCTTGTTTATCCTGGAAAAAACTGGTTGTAGCGCTTGTATCTGTTATCTCATCGGTTGTGTTGATGGACTTCCAAATGCAGGTTGCTCATCCCCATTACGACTTCATCAAGGCTGGGTTCGTCGTCTGCTACGCCGTGATGATGATGGCGTTGGTATTGTTAACACTTGGCCTATTCCAGCGTGTGCTAAATCAGCCTAACAAAATAGTCCGTTATCTTGCTGACGCCTCGTACTGGATGTATCTCATCCACCTACCTGTCGTTATTTTTCTGCAAGTTGTTGTTGCAGAATGGTCGTTCCATTGGTCAGTAAAATGGTTAGGCATTACCATAACCACGGTAATTCTGTCTTTGTTCATTTATGATTTATTAGTAAGGAACACGTTTATTGGTGCCACACTCAATGGGCGTCGTAAACCCCGAGCAATGATAAATTAGCGGTCAATCAGGGTGAAGGTGTCGTTTGATTATCTGATCTCTTCGTCCAGACCTGATCGTTTGGGTAATGGCCTGGTTAATACTTGGCAGTAATGCAGCATGTTGCTTATGAACTCGAATGTGCAAAGCATGCTTATCGTGTTCAGGACCAATAGTTAGTGCCCACCCGTTTTTATTGATGTAATACTCGGCGACCTCTTTGTTAACAATGGCCACCTCAACTCTACCTAGGTGGAGTAGCTCCAACAACTTTTCTTCGGTTTGCACTTTTATATCAGTTCCAAACCACTCTGAATCTGGGTAAGTAAAACCTCTTACGGTTCCAACAACACGGGTTTTTAAGTCTGAGGGTGCAGCAATATTGAAAATCTGATTGCTATTGAAAATATAGTGATCTGTGGACTCGTAAATGGGCAGCGAAAACAACTGTACTTGCAGTTCTTTTTGCCGATTACGCCAAGCAGGATTTGAACAACAACTTAGCGCCATTTCGCCGTTTTCAAACATTATGCGTTTACGCATGGCAGGCACAGGAAAAAGTTCAAAGTCGATATCTGCCTGTTTGAGCACCGCAGTAAACAATTCTGCATAAATCCCTGAATACTTATCAGTAGAGATAATCAGAGGAGGCCGACTATTGTCATAAAACGGAATAGGTAAAGTGTCCGATGCACCGAGCCACGGGCTGTGCAAACACATACAAACCACAACACATTTCATAATTCGCAGACGTAGACTAAGCATATATGCCCCTCCTTGTGCCAAGAGCATCTACGTTAAGTATACAGCTAATCTAATATTCTACAGAAAAATAAGGGGCTATTTTCAGCCCCTTAGCATGTTAATGGTGTCGTTTAAAACGTCATTCTGGCAGTAAAGGTAAGTCGACGTCCCACCACATCATACTGAGACGGATCTGTACCTGATTGCACGTTGGGCGAATAAAGCGGCGGTAACTTATTAAACAAGTTATTCACCCCTAGTCGCAGCGATATGCTTTCATTAACAAAGTAAGTGGCGCTCGCATCCCAATACATGACTGAACCTGTACCGGGGAATTGCTCGCCCGGAAATTCTTTTTCCAGACGGTGGTCCATACCTGCAACATACCTACCTTGTAAATTTACAGACACATCTTCCAAGTCCATTGAAAGATTTAAATTAGCCTTCAACTCTGGAAAAGTCGTGCCCAACCCAGCGCCAAAATAAGACACGGTACCCGCATAATCTAGTGCCGGTAAGAAAGGTGCTTGCTGATTCTCAAACTCCAGTAAATAGTTTACAAACAAGTTCACGTTAAACGACGCACCACCCAGCCATTCTGTGTCAAAGGCATAGTTAGACTGGAAATCAAAACCTGAGGTAGAAAGCGTGCCACCATTAATGGTTGGGAAAGAGCCACTGGCTGTGGGAGCCGAGATAAAGAATATATCTCCTCCCCGAGCCAAACCCTGACAGTTCTCAAAATTGATATCTAGGTCAGGGTTGCGACCGTAATAGTTAAAGCAATCGGCTATGATCAAATTAACGTTAGGCGTTTGTATGGCACCGTCTATGTCAATGCTGTAGTAATCCAAAGACATTTCAACACCATTGTCCATGGTATAGACAGCGCCTAAGGTTAAGGTATCCGCCTCTTCTGCCTTAAGCTCTGAATTGCCCGACGTGAAAATCGTGACTTGCCCACCCGGTGTTTGCACATAAATACTGGGGTCGGCTACGCCATTGTCAGCACAGATACCAGCTGCCGATTCACCTCCTGATGTTCTGAAGTTAGTAGTTCTGGAACAAGGATCAAAATATTGAGGTGCTGATGAGCCACCGTCAAACAGCTCGCCAAAATTAGGCGCCCTGACTGAGCGTTGGAATGAAGCTCGAATACGCGGTAAATCATCATTGATATGCCAACTCAATTCTGCTTTGTAAGCGCTATTTCTGTCTTTATCGCTAATTGATTGTGTGGCGATGTCAGTAAACTGCGATTCTGAAGTACGGAACCCTAGCGTGAGGTCGAGCGATTCGGCAAACTCTTCACCGTCAACCAAAGGAATGAATGCCTCAAAGAAGAGATCCGTAAATTCGTTTGTACCACCAGCAGGTACCGAGGTGTTGAACCCAGAAATAGAGCCTGACGTTGCACCGGGGTCGAACGCATATTCAAATTTACGGTTTTCAGCACCGACCACCACACTTACTGCGCCAGCAGGTAGCTCAAATACGTCCCCTGTAATATAGCCTTGTACGATTTGCTGATCTAATACAGTAGAGGTGGTCGCCGAAATATTGATGTAATCTGCGCACTCCTGAGAAACAGGGTTACGCCCGAAGGGGTTATAGCCACCTTCACAAATACTCACACCACCATCAGGGGCTTCTACCAAATTCACTAACCTTTGATTCTGTAGATTGCCGGTTTGTGTTTGTCGAATGGTAGTTTCGCCTTGCATGGCATACACTTCCCAATCCCAACGATCCTGAATTGTGCCGCGGGCGCCAATCATGTATTGCAAAATGGTATTGTCTCTAAAGGACTGTCTCAGTCCGTTCCACAATGACCGCTGACGCACAAGAAACGCTTCATCTGCACCACTGCCTACTAATCTAGGATCATCACCGGTACGGGAATTCAACAGCATTCTAAAATCATCGGGCAAAAACGGGTTACTCACTGGAACCACAAGCGCATTGCTTATAGAGCTGCCTGCTTCAACAAATTGAGACACCGCATTGTTGGGGTTATTGGCGCCAGGCCCGTCGAACCTTCCAAGAGGGAATGGTGTAGGCGCTAGTGCGGTTGATGACTCATAGTTGGTCCAGCCCGCTGACCCAAAGATCTCCAACTGATCAGTAATAAAGTAATTCATTTTGGTTGAAAATGAACGCCTCTCTAGTGGCAATACCAAAATATTCACCGCATCGAAGTTGTAACTGTAGCGGTCTGGAAAAAGGTTGGTGTTAACTGCCAAATCCACAGGATAGCGCCAGTTCTCAACATTAAAGTCGGTATTGAAAATACCCGCTGAAAAAAGTGACCCATCATCGTTAAACGCTAGCAAACCAAAATTAGCCGGTACCGAGCCAGGTGCAACACCGTATGTGGCAAATAGATCATCTACCGCACTTTGGGTGATAGGGTTAGAGCCTGAGCCAACAAAACGACCTTCAGGGAAAAAGGTCGTAGTAGCGGTGGCAACGGCGGCAAAAGGGCGCTGTCCTTTGATTAGTCCATCACGCACTGTATAATCAAACGACAATACGGCATTGCCTTTGTCGTCGTCAAAGTTACCCCCCAGCAAACCTGAATAGCTGTACTCCTTGGAGTCACCAAACTCTTCACTTTCTGAGCGGTTGTAAGTGAAGTCAAAACCTTCAAAATCATTTTTAAGCTTGATGTTTACTGCACCGGCAACAGCATCAGCGCCATACGCAGCGCCTGCACCACCCGTTATAACTTCTACGCTATCGATAAGTGCAGCGGGTATGGTATTTAAATCAACCGTCATATTAGACGCGGACACCATTACCCGGCGACCATCTACAAGTACTAAGTTTCTGTTTGCCCCCAGCCCTCGTAAGTCAATGTTGGATTGCGCGCCATTACCAGGGTTGTTTGAGGTGGTGGTGCCCGCAGGATTGACTTGGGGCAAGGTATTTAGATAAGTGTCTAATGTAATATCTGCGCGGCTGTTTAGCTGTTCTGCGTCTACAGTTACTAGTGGGCTATTGGCGGCGAAATCGGCATTGCGAATACGCGAGCCCGTCACCATTATTTTTTCTACGCTTTGTTCTGCTGCTAACTGCTGATCTTGGGCCTGGTCTTGTGCATACACAGGTGTTCCTGCTGATATTGCTGCAATACATGCAACGCGAATAGACAGTGCTAGCTTGTTATAACGTCTTGTCATATTGAGTCCTCGTGTGTTTCCTTGTGTTGTCCCTGGATGATTGACATAGTCATTTCTCAGGTTTTCATCGGACAAATTAGTGAACTGCAAGGTCGACAAATAGTGGGATTACACGAACGACAGGATTACTGGTACCAATGGTATGCAAAGGCAATTAAATGGGGTGGGACTCCTCGAAAAAGCAAACGGAGTGACCGCCAAACCAGACTTTTTACCCCCAAATGCACACCGTAAAGCAAGGTGAAATTTGCATTGCACAAATACACTAATCAATAATGCATGTAGATTGTTAAATAATTTGATGTGGTGGTTAACGCAGTGGCCCGTTTTTTAAATGCTCTTCCTGGCTGGAAGGTATGGTTGAGCAGCATGATTTTTTGGTTGCTAATGAATACGTTCGCTGCAGAACTAACCTATCGTTCTGGTCGAGCAGCGAATGCCACATCTTGGCTGGAAGTATGGCTATACTACTTTCCATGGTGGATGCCATGGGCTTTGCTCACGCCCTTGGTTATCGCCTACGCTCAACTCATTGATCGACATAAAACGTCAATGTTTATGTTTGCATGGCAGCATGTAATGGCACTTCTGTCTGTATTGGTCATGTATTTGTTTAGCGGCATTGCGATGAACCTGATACTTTGGAACAAAGAACTCTCTCAAAGCAGTTTGAAAATACAAATAGAAAATGCCCTTACCAACTCACTCTGGCATATCGATTTTGTTGTCTATCTTGCAATTTTACTGGCAGGATACGGGCTTAAAAGCAGCCGTCAGGCACAGTTAGAAAAAAACCGTAATGCTGAGTTATCCAAGCAATTAGTGGATATCCAGTTACAGTCGCTAAAATCGCAACTCAACCCACATTTTCTATTCAACACGCTCAATACCGTCGCAAGTTTGGTGCGTTTGGATAGAAAGGATCAAGCGGTTGATGCACTCAATGAACTGAGCCTGATGCTGAGAAAAGTATTGGAGAATCAAAGTAATCAACTCATTCCACTTGAGCAGGAAATTGAGTTTATTCAAAGTTTTCTGACCATACAAAAAATGCGATTTGAGGATAAGCTTAATACGGCTGTTGAAGTTGACTTTGAATGTTTGCACGAAGACATTCCGTTTATGTTGTTACAACCCTTGGTAGAAAACGCCGTACAACATGGCTCCCAACTAGAAACTGACAGTAACCTGCTAAGCCTCCAAGTACGCTGTGAAAACGGCCGGCTATTAGTGAAGCTAACCAATAAAGTACCGCAGCAAGATACCCATCAGGGGTTTGGTATTGGAGTTAAAAATTGCCGCGAGCGACTGCGTCACCTTTATCACGATGACTTCACCCTTACCCTTACCCCTATAGAAAATGGCTATTTTGAAACGTTTGTTTCTATTCCGCTAGGAAAAGACTTTTATGCATAAAGTGATGATTACTGACGATGAGCCTTTGGCGCGCGAAGCAATAAAGCTACTGCTACAGGAACAAACTGATGTAGCAGAGATTATTGAGGCTAAAGATGGAAATGATGCTCTGCAACAATATCAAACGCATGCTCCTGACATTGTGTTTTTGGATATTCAGATGCCTGGTATCACAGGTATCGAGCTTGCCGAACAACTGCAAAAAGAGTGTGTGGTTATTTTTGTGACCGCCTATGATCAGTATGCCATTACCGCCTTTGAGTTAAACGCCATCGATTACCTGCTTAAACCCTTTAATAACAAACGCTTCTATCAGGCACTCGACAAAGCCAGGAATAAAATAAAAGAACGCGAAGTGGCCGACTATAAACAAGTTGGACAGCTAATTCGTCATATGATGGACGAGCAGGACAGGCACTATAAATCGCGTTTGGTGATACGCGACCCAGGTCGAATTCGACTCATCGATGTCGACCAAATAAATTTTATCCTGGGCGCAGGAAACTATGCCGAAATTCACACATTTGACGGCAATATGGTCCTGCACAGAGAAACATTGTCTACCTTGGAAAGTCAGTTAGACCCTAATATTTTTGTAAGGATCCACCGTTCAAGTATTGTCCGTAGGAGCAGTGTTAGCGAGTTGCATCCAAATGAAAAAGGCGACTACGCCGTGCTGCTTAAGACAGGTGAATCACTGACACTTTCTAGACGAAATAAACACAAGCTGGCAGAACTAATGAATTAGCGCTTTTTTATTGCCCAAATCGCTACGCTCCCCGCCAATACCAGTCATACTCATGCAGAAAAATGACTTGCAACAAAAAAAGAAGGCCAATTGCAAACGCATTGGCCTCTAAATAAAGGACTACCTGTAACAGTAGAAAGTTAATGAGTCGGGCCCTCGCTCCGACAACAATGATTCTACGGATTCTCGTATACGATGTGAGTCGAAAGTGACCAATGTCTCGCAAGGTGTGACGAATGTGTAATTTGCCGTATTAAACGGTGAGTAATACAAAACCTTAAGATCAACGTAATAGATTTCCAGTGGAATAATTAGGCGAATTAAATGAAAAACCTGCTTTTACTGTTTTTGACGTTGCTGGTTAGCGGATGCTCTGTTTTTGGAGACAATGGAGTGGAATCTGCACCTTATGAACTGCTCTTATCTGATGAAAATAGAGATATTGAAGTTCGCAATTACAAATCTATGATTTTAGTTACTGCCGAAATGACCGATGACAGCGAGAGAAGTGCTTTTCGCAAACTGTTTAATTACATCGCTGGCAACAATCAGGGTTCCACAGAGATTGCCATGACGGCTCCCGTGTTCATAGAGGATGAACAATCAGAGGGCACTAAAATTTCAATGACAGCACCTGTGTTTATTGCTGAAAATGGCACGCAAGCTTCTATGTCTTTTGTCATGCCGGCGCACTTCACCTTGCAAACGACGCCTAAACCGAATGATCCCACGCTTAGCATTAATGAGCTAAAGGACTATAAAGTAGCAGCCATCAAATTCAGCGGCACACTAGGTGATAGCAACGTAGAAAAACACACAGAGATATTACGTGATTGGATACAAAACAATAATTTAAATGCGGTAGGCAAGCCTGTTAAGGCAGGCTATAACGGCCCGCTGACCCTGCCTTTTTTGCGTCACAACGAAGTGCTCATTGCTGTTCAATAAAGTCAATTGTTTCGTTAATATGTGCGAAAGATCAATTTAACTATTTAGGTTAGATTGTATGTACTTAGTATGGGACATTACAGCAAATGGATTTGACAGATAAACAACCTGATTTCACCACATATTCGCTGCGCGAACTTGAAGATGCGCTCTCTCATATCAATAAAGACGCATATCCTGAGCGTGTAGAAATCATAATCCAGGAAATCGCATCAAGGGAATCTGATTTCTCCGCTCAGGAGGATGAATTTATTCCCATTAAAGAACAACTTCACCCTAATTGGTTTATCAGGTACTGGAAAGGGCAAGTTTCACTTCCCATGAGCTATTGGGGAGTCGGGTTGGCTACAGTTATGCTCATCTATGCAATATCTTATTTGGTCGAGCGGGGTATAGAGGCGTCAACCGATACTTGGCAGCTAGGTGCTTACATCATTGTTTTATATGTCTTTATTATAACAACAGTCGTATGGCAGTCTGTTGGACTATTTAGAACTGCAAGAAAGCATCCTCTGAGGACAGGGGACTCAGGATGGGCAACAGTGGCTATTTTTATGCTAGGTATCGGCCTAGTAAGTTTTACTTTTGAAATGTATAGAACTGGTGTTCCCATTATAAAAGGCGGCATACAACTTCTTATTAACAATAATAAATACCCAGCAACAGAATTCAGAGTTATTAATGAAGGAAAGGATTTAGAACTTATCGGGCGCATAGAGTTGGGGTCAGACAAACGCCTAAATGAGCAACTGACAATAAACCCAAAGATAACGAGAATTCATCTGCACAGCGAAGGCGGCCGGTTGGTGGCGGCAAATAGAATGGCTGACACGATTAAACAACATAATCTGGACACCTATGTAAAAGCAGAGTGTGCGTCGGCATGCACACTCTTGTATCTTGCAGGCAGCAATAGATTATTGGCCACCACTGGCAAGCTTAAGTTTCATGCACCAGGCTTTGGTGGATTATCAGCTCACAATGTAGAAGAACTCGGCTCCGCTTTGCAAAGTGCTTATGAAAGAACCAACATGCCGGAGTGGTTTATAAAAAAAATAATGCAAACGCCAAACGAGTCTTTATGGATTCCTACCCAAGAAGAGTTATTAAAAGCCAAGGTTGTTACTGAGATAGTCAATCCTGATGAATACCCATTGAGTGGATTGGGCCCAGAGTCAGCAATTACTGTTGAAGGTGTAGAGTCAGGTTTATTGACGCAAGATTACATGCAGGCAATGAAAGAATACGACACGGAGGCATACCAGCGAGCCGTCGAGATTAACATCAATGGCATGTTGGCTGGGAAGAGTCGAAACCAAATTTCTAGAGAATTCCAGGATCTTCTCTACGTTGAACGACTCCCCATTTATTTGAGAATCGGTAGCGATGAAGCGGTTGTCCAATACTGGCTCTCACAAATTGACCATATGAAGGAGTTACGAAACGACTTCCCACTAGCCTGCGCCTCATTCGCATTTCCGGGGGACATCCCCTCTGAAAAGCACTACGGCAATGAAGGAGTTATCTCAGCTGAACAAGAAGCCAAAGATCTGGCAGCCATAGAAGCACTAATTCGAAGCATTAATGCACAACCCCCAAACATAGATAAGGCCACACAAAAAGGGCTGGTAAAGGAAGTATTATCAAAATTAAAAGATAGGAACGCGGACTTTGTAAATGTTGTGGCATCCGCTAAGGATTTTGTTGATAAGCCTAGCCTTTTATGTGATGCATCCATAGCGCTTAATGAGGGATTTGTTTCTTTTGATATCAAAACAAGCGGACAACTGTTGAGAAGCTTTTCATTATTGGAGTAGATTGTTAAAGACCTACCCAAAGAAACGTCGCTTTCACAATCGAAAGCGACATTTAGCGCATCACTCAGCCATTGCCTGTTGCTGAAAAATAGCATCCGGTAATTTAAATGTAATTGCCGTTAGTACCAGTACCAGCTGAAAGTAGAGAGATTGAATAATCAATTTGTACTCGATTAAGCCGCTACCCTGTACCCACATCATTAATGTTATCTGAAAAAGTGCCAAGGCAAGCACCAGCAAGTTTATTTTCATAGCACGCTTCTTAAAACGTTCTTTGTGCTCGGGTAAAGAGAAATTAACCGACTTATTATCTCTGTAAATCACATAAAGTATCGCAGCAAAAAACGCGTTCAGAATAAGCTGCCCAAGCAAATTATAATAGCCCGCGAAGCCCTCAAAAGGATGTTGTGAAAAGTACACTACACTGGCTGTATAGGTGATATTAGCTACGCCAACCAACGCTAGGAGAGGGCGAGATAAATAAGTTTTCCAGCTGTTATTGTCCAAAGCCGCGTAGCGCTTTCCTCCCGCCTTTTCTTTGTATAAATTCAACAACTTTTTGTGTAGGCCCATAATAACCAGCAACGGGACCATGGCTATCAAGAATAGCAACATCAAACCGGTTTGATTGTCCCAATTTAGTAACTCAGTCTTTTTTACAAAGGCCGTAAGTACAATGATCATGGTAAACCCAAATGCGAAACCAACAGACGTCCAGTACATCATGGCCGCCTTTGACTGAAACTGCTTCACCTCAACGCTGTCAACATCTTCCAGATGCGCCCTACACTGTTGAGTTTGATGAGAGAAGTGCCTAAACGTAAAAATGGGAACCACGACTAACGTGATAAATATTTGTATAAACATCATGATGTAATTGGTTTGCGAGAGCCAGTTTTCCATTTGTTTTTCCTTAATTGGTCTGCGTAGAAAGTGCTTTTTTAAAAGCGATTCTAATTTCTGAGTCAGTCGCGCCAGCATCTCGCAACTTGTTGATTGTTTCTTGTAGCTGATCATCCAGCCACTCGTGGATGTCACTAGACAGATTTTGCAGGGCATCAGGATGCACAAACGTTCCTCGGTAGCCCTTTGTTTCTATAACCTTGTCTCGTTCCAGTAATCGAAACGCTTTTGTCACTGTTTTCGCATTCAAGTCCAACTCTGACGACAACTTGCGAATAGATGGCAAGGGATCGCTTGGCTTGAGTAAACCCTTTTGAATGGCCAGCTTGATTTGATTGATCAACTGATTAAACAGGGGTTCGGGTGAGTCGAGATCGATTGTAATCATGTCTATTCCATTTAAACCCAAATTAACCATGTGTACCACCACCACACATGGAACATGTTAGTAGAAAAAAAACTAAGTGCAAGAATTTTTTCGTTTCCATGCGATCTCTATGTCACCCTATTCAGCAAAAATTGGCTTCGGGTGTAGGTTTTTTTCTATACTCAAATTTAATCTGGCGTTGGGTGCTAAGTAGTATCTACTCGAGGGTATAGCATGTCTGAACAAAGCATAAGTGACTGGTTAGCAAAGGTAACGGAAGTGATGAGCAAAGACTTGTTCACGCTGTTTGACTATCAGTTTAATCTGTTTGAGCTAATTCTCGTGCCCGTCATTCTGCTAATTGGGCTATATATCATTCGTTTACTTGGGCGTTTTCTTGCGGAGCGCTTAGCGGGCAGTGGCGTCAATCCCGACTCAGTGTTGCTCATACGAAGAGTATTTTATGTTATTGCGCTGTTGATACTCTTTGTCACTGCTTTGGAAATCCTCAATATTCCGATCACTGCGTTTGCCTTTTTATCTGGAGCGGTCGCTATTGGTGTTGGTTTTGGGGCACAAAATGTAATCAACAACTTTATTAGTGGTTGGATTTTGATGTGGGAAAAACCCATCAAGATAGGTGACTTTCTTGAGGTCGATGACGCTCGGGGAACAGTCGAAACAATTAACACCCGTTCAACCCGAATTCGCCGTGTTGATGGTGTTCACCTTTTGGTACCCAACAGTAAGTTGTTGGAAAATACTGTAGTAAATTGGACCCACATGGATCGCAAAGCGCGCACCTCTGTGAGGATTGGCGTTGCTTATGGTTCGCCTTGCAAAAAAGTGGCGGCGCTGATCAAACAGGCTGTCGATGACCAAAGCGAAATACAACATTCGCCAGAGCCGATAGTTATTTTTGATGACTTTGGCGACAACGCACTCATTTTCGAAGTGTATTTTTGGGTCAATGCGTCGGTAGAGCGTGATCTTCGGCTTATTCGCAGTAACGTCCGTTTCAGAATTGATGAATTGTTTGCCCAACATGCCATTGTCATTGCTTTTCCGCAGCGTGATCTGCATTTGGATGGCAAACTGGAAATCAGCCGCCACCGGGACTAGTCATTTTTTGCAATAGCCACAATTAGTGATACTTTAGCTATATATTGGCAAGGAAGAGGAAAGCGATTCTCCGCTTTCAACAAATATGAATAGCATTGCGCCGACTAGCTTAGAAAGCTCTCCCCAACATTGTAAAAATTGCGGTGACGTAGTCACAAAAACGTTTTGCCCTGACTGCGGACAACGCAACCGAGCTGAACGCTTGTCATTAAAAGCCATTCTGGTTGATATTCCCTCACAATGGCTCAGTTTGGACAAAGGCTTTTTCTACACTTTTTTGCTCCAATTCAAAGCCCCCGGACAGGTGGCCCGGCGCTACGTTCAAGGTGAAAGAATAAAATTCACTAGCCCATTAACTTACTATTTGATTGGCGCAGCTGTGCAGTTGTTAATGCTGTTTTTCTCAGCTGAACAACTCAAAAGCGAATTGATAAGCAAGTTGTCGTCTTCTACTGAGCAACTCGCACAGTTGCAGCAAATATACGGGGATAATGCAGCAAATATATATGCCGATGTATACATTAGTGTGATCAATCAAGGCTATACCTACTTAGGCTTTGTATTTTTGTGCCTGCCTTTTGCTTTTATGGTATGGGCTTTTTCACGGCGCCATCGTGCTGCATACAACGGCGCTGAAACCTTAATCTTTTCGTTTTATACAATGGGGCATTTTGTGATGACCACTGGGTTGATGGGCTTCATTACTGTGCGCTACTTCTATACTTACCACGCGCCTTTATCACTGGTGTTCTATTTGGTTTATTGTCTAATCTCAACAAGAGGCTTTTATACTAAACAACAACACAGCGTAATTGCGTCAATATTGGCACTTGTGTTTGCTTTTGTCTTATTTATGGTGACTCTTTTAATTGCGACTAGTATTGCTATGAAGAGCGCCATTTAAAATACGTAAAAAAAAGCCCCGGTTTTTTAACCAGGGCTTTTTATTCTTTCGACGTTAAAAAGGGCTAATTACTCAGCCGCTTTCTCTACAACATCAACCAATTTCCAAGTCTTAGACTTAGACATTGGGCGGCACTCAGTCAAGGTAACTACGTCACCTTCGTTGCACACGTTGCTCTCGTCGTGAGCGTGTAGTTTAGTAGAACGTTTGATGAACTTCCCGTAAATGGGGTGCTTAACAAAACGCTCGATAACAACAGTGATGGTTTTATCCATTTTGTTGCTCACCACACGACCCTGTACTGTACGAATTTGTTGTTCAGTCATTAGCTAGCTGCCTTTTCAGTCAGTATGGTTTTAACACGCGCGATGCTGCGACGCACTTTTTTCAACTGGTCAGTTTTTTCAAGCTGGCCAGTTGTGTGCTGCATGCGCAAGTTGAACTGTTCGCGAAGCAGGTTTAACAACTCTGCGTTCAATTCTTCAACGCTTTTTTCTTTCAGTTCAGCTGCTTTCATTACATCACCGTCCGAGTTACAAAGGTTGTCTTAAATGGCAACTTCGCAGCTGCCAACTCAAACGCTTCGCGAGCCAAATTTTCTGGAACACCTTCCATTTCGTAAAGCATGCGGCCTGGCTGAATCTGGCAAACCCAGTATTCAACGTTACCTTTACCTTTACCTTGACGAACCTCAAGAGGCTTCTCGGTAATTGGCTTGTCAGGGAAAACTCGAATCCAAATTTTACCTTGACGCTTTACGTGACGAGTCATGGCACGACGTGCGGCTTCGATTTGACGCGCAGTCATACGACCGCGGCCAGTAGCCTTAAGGCCGTAAGTACCGAAGCTTACTTTGCTACCCGCAACTGCCATGCCGCGGTTGCGGCCTTTGTGCATTTTGCGGAATTTCATACGCTTAGGTTGTAACATGATTAGCCCTCTCGCTTAGCGTTGCGGCCTTTCTTCTTAGGCTGTGCAGGAGCTGGCTGCTCTTGCTGTAGTGGCAAGCCACCTAATACTTCGCCTTTGAAGATCCAAACTTTAACACCAATGATACCGTATTGGGTCAATGCTTCAGAGGTTGCATAATCGATGTCAGCACGGAAAGTGTGTAGTGGTACACGACCTTCACGGTACCATTCAGAACGTGCAATTTCTGCACCGCCCAAACGGCCGCTAACTTCAACTTTGATACCTTTAGCACCAATACGCATAGCGTTTTGTACCGCACGCTTCATTGCGCGACGGAACATAACACGGCGCTCAAGCTGGCTTGAAATGCCGTCTGCAACCAATTGAGCGTCTAGCTCTGGCTTGCGGACTTCAGCAATGTTGATCTGAGCTGGCACACCGGCCATCTTAGATACGTGATTGCGTAGCTTTTCAACGTCTTCACCTTTTTTACCGATAACCACACCAGGGCGTGCAGTGTGAATAGTCACACGGATGCTCTTAGCAGGGCGCTCGATAACAATTTTAGAAAGAGACGCATTTTTAAGTTGTTTAGTAAGATACTGACGAACTTCATGATCGTTATAAAGGTTGTCAGCATAATCTGCAGTATTAGCGTACCAGGTAGATGTCCATGGTTTGCTGATACCCAGGCGTATGCCCGTAGGATGTACCTTCTGTCCCATTATCTACTCCTAGTTATCTGCTACAACTACAGTGATGTGGCTGCTACGCTTGAAGATACGATCAGCACGGCCTTTAGCACGTGTCTTGATACGCTTCATTGTAGGGCCTTCATCAACATAGATTTTGGCAACGCGTAACTCGTCGATGTCAGCGCCTTCGTTGTGCTCTGCATTTGCAATGGCAGACTCTAGAACTTTCTTCACTAGAGTGGCACTTTTCTTAGGGCTGTACGTTAAAACCTCAAGGGCTTTTTCGACGTGTAGACCGCGAATTTGATCTGCTACCAAACGCGCTTTTTGAGCAGACGTACGAGCAAAACGGTGTTTAGCTAAAGCTTCCATTTTCCTACCTCTTAACGTTTGCTTTTCTTATCAGCGACGTGGCCGCGATAAGTGCGTGTTGGAGCAAATTCGCCCAATTTATGGCCGACCATTTCGTCAGAAACGAATACTGGAACGTGCTGGCGACCGTTATGGACTGCAATGGTCAACCCAATCATATCTGGGATGATCATAGAACGACGAGACCAAGTTTTAATTGGCTTCTTGTCGCCTTTTTCCACTGCAGCCTCTACCTTCTTCAGCAAGTGCAGGTCAATAAATGGACCTTTCTTGAGAGAACGTGGCATGGTGAATCCTCGCTTTTACTTGTTACGACGACGTACGATAAGTTTATCAGTACGCTTGTTGCTACGGGTTTTCTTACCTTTAGTCGGTACGCCCCAAGGTGTCACAGGGTGACGACCACCAGAAGTACGACCTTCACCACCACCGTGCGGGTGATCTACCGGGTTCATGGCAACACCACGAACAGTAGGACGAACACCACGCCAGCGAGTAGCACCGGCTTTACCCAAAGAACGCAGCATGTGCTCAGCGTTGCCAACTTCACCGATAGTTGCACGGCAGTCAGACAATACCTTGCGCATTTCGCCAGAGCGAAGACGCAGCGTTACGTAGTTTCCTTCACGCGCAAGAATCTGCGCGTAAGCACCGGCAGAGCGTGCAATTTGTGCACCTTTACCAGGCTTCATTTCGATGGCGTGAATTACCGTACCAACAGGAATGTTGCGCATAGGCATAGCATTACCTGCTTTGATAGGTGCATCTGAACCAGACTGAACTGCATCACCCGCTTTCGCACCTTTAGGTGCAAGGATGTAGCGACGCTCACCGTCTGCGTACAATACCAACGCAATGTTTGCTGAACGGTTCGGATCGTATTCAAGACGCTCAATTTTGGCTGGGATGCCGTCTTTGTTGCGTTTGAAGTCGATAACACGGTAGTGCTGCTTATGACCACCACCAATGTGACGAACGGTGATACGACCACCGTTATTACGACCGCCAGACTTGCTGTTTTTTTCCAACAACGGAGCGTAAGGTGCGCCTTTGTGTAGGTCAGGGTTAGTTACCTGTACTACGTGACGACGACCGGCAGAAGTTGGCTTAGCTTTCAATAATGGCATTTCTAATCCCCTTCTTACTCAGCACCACCGACGAAGTCGATGTCCTGACCTTCTTTAAGAACCACATAGGCCTTTTTCCAGTCGCTGCGCTTACCGAAGTTCATACCGTGACGCTTAGTTTTACCTTTAACGTTCACAGTGCGTACGCCTTCAACTTCAACCTCGAACAGTTTCTCAACTGCTGCTTTGATTTCCGCTTTATTGGCATCTTTAACTACTTTAAATACAACTGTGTTGTTGCTCTCAGCAGCCAAAGTAGACTTTTCTGATACGTGAGGTGCAACCAACACTTTTAGTAGACGTTCTTCTCTCATGACAACGCCTCCTCTAGTTGTTTAACTGCATCGGCAGTGATTAACACTTTTTCGAATGCAATTAGACTTACTGGGTCAATACCTGCAACATCACGAACGTCAACTTTGTACAAGTTGCGTGCAGACAAGAACAAGTTCTCATCTACTTCTGGTGTTACGATAAGTACATCGCGAAGCTCAAGTGAATTAAGCTTACCAACCAGCTCTTTAGTTTTAGGTGAATCTACACCGAAGCTCTCAACAACTACCAAGCGGTCCTGACGAACCAACTCAGAAAGAATGCTTTTGATAGCACCACGGTACATCTTCTTGTTAACTTTTTGCTCGAAGTTACGAGGCTTAGCAGCGAATGCGCGACCACCGCCAACCCAAATTGGGCTACGGATAGTACCAGCACGTGCACGACCTGTACCTTTTTGACGCCAAGGCTTCTTGCCGCCACCACGAACTTCTGAACGTGTCTTCTGTGCTTTAGTACCCTGACGAGCACCTGCACTGTATGCAACGACTACCTGGTGAACCAGCGCTTCGTTGAATTCACGTCCAAAGGTCGCTTCTGAAACTTCAAGTGCTTTCGCATCTTTTACTGACAATTCCATCACTTACTCCTAAGACGTTACGCTTTAACAGCTGGCTTAACGACAACGTCGCTGCCAGTTGCGCCAGGTACGGCACCTTTAACTAGAATAAGGCTGTTTTCTACGTCAACGCGTACCACTTCCAAAGACTGGGTAGTCACCTGCTTGTTACCAAGCTGACCGGCCATTTTCTTGCCTTTGAATACTTTACCTGGAGATTGGTTCTGACCAATTGAACCAGGTGCACGGTGAGATAGAGAGTTACCGTGAGTCATACGCTGTGAACTGAAGTTCCAACGCTTGATCGCACCAGCAAAACCTTTACCTTTTGACGTACCAGTTACGTCAATCTTTTTGGTGTCGTTGAAGATTTCAACAGTGATTTCACTGCCTACTTCAATGTCGGCACCTTCGTTGTCTTCTAGGCGGAATTCCCACAAGCCACGACCAGCTTCAACACCTGCTTTGGCAAAGTGCCCAGCATCTGGTTTGTTAACGCGGTTCGCTTTCTTAGTACCTGCAGTTACCTGAAGAGCGCGATAACCGTCTGTTTCCTCAGTGCGTAACTGGGTAACACGGTTTGGGGTCGCTTCAATAACAGTCACAGGGATAGATACACCATCTTCAGTGAAGATACGTGTCATACCCACTTTACGACCGACTAGACCAATCGCCATTGTTATAACCCTCTCTTGTTAGCCCAGGCTGATTTGAACATCAACACCGGCAGCCAAGTCCAAACGCATCAAGGCATCAACTGTTTTATCAGTTGGCTCGATGATGTCTACCAAACGCTTATGCGTACGGATTTCATATTGATCACGCGCGTCTTTATTAACGTGCGGAGAAATCAGAACGGTATAGCGTTCTTTGCGAGTCGGCAGAGGAATTGGACCGCTGACCTGAGCACCAGTACGTTTCGCAGTTTCTACGATTTCAGCCGTAGAAGCATCGATCAACTTGTGATCAAACGCTTTCAAGCGAATACGAATTCTTTGATTAGCCATCGACTAAGCTCCAATCGAAAGAACAAAAAAATTCACCTTTTCACTCCCTTTATTTCCTCATGGAAATATGGATGAAAAGATGCGCGTAAACCGATGGTCCCCAATTGGGACCGTTATTCGAGTTTCTTACACGCCAGCGTTAAATCGGATTTCAAACGCGTCGGCCATTCCCCTAAAAGCAGTGAAACAGCGGTAATGAAGCTCTAACCACCAAACCTGTTCTTTGAACATAGTCGGTCAAGTGGGCGCGAATTATACATGGGATGGCGACAAAAGCAACAGCAAAACAAAGTTTTCTTTATGGGTTTAGCGTGCTACAACCTATTGGTATAACAACAAAACACAATGCGTACTAAATTCACGGGAGCAACCTATGGCGAGTGGTTGGCTTGCAGCGCGAAAACGCGTATCTGAATTACTTGAACCTCAACAGCGTAATGACAAGCTGGGCGACCTGGTCGACTTCTTACTGGTCGTGCTCATTGTTACCAATGTACTGGCGGTCATGGCCTCGACTGTTAATAGCATAGACGCCCAGTATGGCCAGTGGCTGTTTGCGTATGAAGTATTCTCTGTTGGCATTTTTACTATCGAGTATGTATTGCGGGTGTGGTCTAGTGTTGAGCACGAAAACCCTGCCCTACCAAAGTGGAAAGCGCGGCTCTCTTATGCAACCAGCCCCATGGCCGTTATTGATTTGCTGGCGATACTGCCCTTTTATTTGAGCTTGTTCTTCAATTTGGACTTGCGCTTCCTGCGTATTATCCGATTAATAAGGGTCGCCAAGCTAGGTCGGTATTCCGGCGCCATGCAGTTGCTTTACGACGTATTTCGACGTGAATTTAAGGTACTAACCGCCGCACTACTGTGGTTGGTAGTGCTTATGGTGATTGCCTCCAGTGGTATATACCTCATTGAACATCAAGTACAGCCCGATAAGTTCGGCAGTATTCCGCAAGCCATGTGGTGGGCCATGGCTACCCTGACCACAGTGGGTTATGGTGATGTGACGCCCATTACCCCCCTCGGCAAATTTTTCGGTGGTACAATAACGGTCATTAGTATGGCCATGGTGGCATTGCCCGCCGGCATTTTAGCGTCGAGCTTTTCCGAGCAGCTGAGAAAGCGTCGAGACACATTTTCTGCCAAGGTTATAGAAGCGTTTGCTGATGGCGTGCTAAGCGCAAAGGAACTCCATGAGCTTGAGAAGTTACGCAAAACACTGGGCTTAGAAAGGCAAGATGCAGAAGCCTTGTTTAATCTTATTCAAAAGGAACGCACCACTAAACTAGTGAAAACCTGCCCTCATTGTGGCAAGTCGGTTGAGGGTCATGAGTAACCTTAGCAGGTTGCCAAAAAGTCACAGGCTATTCTGAACCGTTCATTGAATACAGTGGTAAAACGAGTAAGAAAGCGTAAATATACAGAAAAGTGCATACTGGCTTATACTTTAGGGGCATAAATCTGTTATGAATCCTGTCTTTAGGATACACTCAAACAGTAACTTATTTCGCTAGGTAATGATGAACACGGAATCTTCAACTCAAAACCTGTTGATTCAGGTAACACAAGTTCTTGAGAACCATGCCTCTTTGCTGGATGCGTACAGCGAACTTGAGCCTTTGATCCTAAACCTACTCGACGCCGAACGCATGAGTATTTTTCAGCGTCGGCGCCAGCATCAGGATTTGGTCGCGCGTTTCAAAACGGGCAAAAGTACTGTTGAAATTAAGGTCCCTATCAGCCCGCTCTCTGTTGCCGGCTATGTTGGCTTGTCGCAACGCCCTTTGGTAGTGGCAGACCCGTATAATGAAGAACTATTAAAATCGATTCATCCTCGCCTTCGGTTTAACCGAAAGTTCGACAAAGACAATAACTTCAAAACGAACAATATTCTTTGTGTGCCCATAATGAATGCAGACGTACTCATGGGCGTCATGCAGATCATCAATAAAAAAGGCGAAAACGAACTGGAAGGGTTCAGCCAGAAAGATTTGGAACTGGCTCACGAACTCACCCAGATTTTGGGTAACAAATTCCGTTATGAACTTGGCGGCACTAATGGCCCACTCGACTTCCTGGTACACACAGGCTCGATGTCAGAAAAAGCCGTCGCGGAGCTACTCGAAAGCTCAGACGATATGCGCACCATAGTGCAGCGTTTAATTTCAGAATTTCGCATAGCCGAACCGGTTATCGGCAACGCGCTGTCTATTCACTATCAAGTGCCTTTTATTGGCTATTTGCCCGACAAGTATCACCCTTATCAAAGTGAAAGCCGACTTAACGAATCTTATTTAAAGCGTAATTATGTTGCAGTAATTGCCGACGCTCACGATAAGCCCACCGTATTAATGGCCGAGCCGAATAACGCCAGCTTGTTAATGGAAATTGAAAGCGCACTGGGCATCGACAAGTACGAAATCGCAGTGGGCTTGCCTAACCACATATTGCAATACCTCGGTGGCGGCGGTGGCGGTGGCGGTGCCATGGGCGAGATGAGTGATATTCTCGACGAAATTGGCACGAGTAATGAAGAACTAGACGACCACGTTGATGAGATGTCTGATGACGCACCAGCCATTGTTCGCTTGGTGAGTCGTATACTGCATGACGCAAAGCGCACCAATGCTTCAGATATTCACATCGACCCAGAAAAAAGCGGCCCTACACGGGTAAGAATGCGTATAGACGGCGTGTGCCGCGATATCAATCAGGTGCCCGCATCGCACCATAGTGCAGTTATTGCCCGTATTAAAATTATGGCCAACCTGAATATTGCTGAAAAGCGAATTCCTCAGGACGGAAAGCTCGCTTTTAAAGCCAGCGGCCAGTTAGTGGAAGTGCGGGTAGCAACCATACCTACCGTTGCCGGTGAAGGCGTGGTCATGCGTATTCTTGCGTCTGGTGGCGCCATGCCGATTGAAAAAATGAACCTTGCTGAAAACAACCTAACCCGGTTGGAAAGCATGATCAAAAAACCCCACGGTATCTTGCTGGTAGTGGGGCCTACAGGTTCGGGTAAAACCACCACACTGCACGCTGTGCTCGGGTATTTGAATACGCCAGATAAAAAGATCTGGACGGCAGAAGACCCGGTGGAAATTACCCAGCCAGGCCTTCAACAGGTACAGGTTAGCCCCAAAATTGGTTTTACCTTTGCGCAGGCGCTCAGGGCCTTTTTGCGTGCCGACCCCGACATCATTCTAATTGGTGAGATGCGTGATAAAGAAACCGCGCACGCGGGTATAGAAGCCTCGCTAACGGGTCACTTGGTATTGTCTACGTTGCACACTAACTCAGCTCCCGAAACCATTACCCGTTTGCTCGATTTAGGCCTTGACCCGGTGAACTTCTCCGACGCCTGTGTGGGTATACTGGCTCAGCGTCTTATTCGTACCATTTGCCCAAATTGTAAAGAGCAATATGAGGCAACACCGGAAGAAGTCGCCTTTATTCACCGCCAATACGGCGACGAGTATATTCACGAGCTAAACCTGCCCTCCCCCCTTATGCTCACCCGCGGTAAAGGCTGTGAAGCCTGTGGCGACACCGGCTATAAAGGCCGAACAGGTGTACACGAATTATTGGGAATGACGCCAGAGTTACGGTCTTTGATCTATAAAGAAGAGTCGGTGTCAAAAATGAAAGACCAAGCCATGAATGACGGCATGCGTACCTTGGTGCAAGACGCCATTTACAAAGTGATTAAAGGCGATACCGACATTGCCCAAGTGCAAATTGTGAGTGGGGCTGAGTAAGCCAGCCCTGCTTTTAATAACTCATTGTGGTATTTCGATAGTATTGCTAAGCCTGTCACTAGCACACTAAAAAATGCCATATGCATGAGTGTGTCGGTCCCAAAAACCAAAACCAACTGAGTAAATAGCGCAGAAAGATGCGCCGGCATATTGGTTATCCCACTTAATATCAGCAACAAACAAACCGTCACCACAAGATGAGCCGACCGCTGGCTCGCTGTGGCTTGCGGCGTTAGTACATTAGCATCATTCATTATGTTCAACCTTGTTCACCTAAATAGACAACAAGAAGCTTAATGACTGCTGCGCAGCAGGTACAATTATTAAATTTAATAGTGGTATTAGTATTCCTTTAAACCGCGCCATGGATATGTGATTGACTATGAAGGCGGGCTAAACAACCAAGGAGACATGGTGGTAGAAGGCTATATTCAGTATTACCAGAACGGCACTCAACCGCCGTTTAGAGGCACATGGAGCCAATATCCAGACGATTCAGCACGACAATTATTTGAAATACAAAACCAAGATGGAAACTGGCAAATCTGATTTGATGGTAAATACATTCCTCAATAAAGCTAGCAACCTGACGCTTTTCGACTAGGGTTAAATCAAAAACCGGAGAACCCTATGCGTGAGCTTGCTGAGCAAAGAGAAGCGCGCTTTTTCTTTTTTACCGCCATTGCCTTCGCCACAATCGTAGTGGCAGGCTTTGTGATGTTCATCATAACCGGGCGCTCTACTTTCTCAGCGCCGTGGTGGGTGCACCTACATGCCGTCACCTACATGGCCTGGTTAGGCCTATACCTCAGTCAAACTTACTTTATCTATGCAGACAAACGCGCTAATCATCGCGTAATGGGGAAAATAGGCGCAGGCCTCGCCATATGGATGATAGTTAGCGGCGCTGTATTTCTGCCCTACACGGTGATGGTAGGCCGCACGCCGCCTTTTTTCACGCCTGCATTTTTTCTCGCCCTCGATGCCCTTAACATTCTCGTATTCGGACTTTTAATAACCTTAGGCCTATTCATGCGGCATAAAACCCATTGGCACCGCCGCCTTATGTTTGCCGCCACCTTATCCATTGGCACACCGGGCGTCGGCCGTATCGCACTGGTACTGGAAATAGAAGCCGCCATTGTTGTGTCTGCGGTAATGTTAGGTTTTTTATTGGGCGGCATGGTGTTCGACGGGATAAACAAAAAACGGTTTTACCCCGCCTATCTGGTAGGCCTTATCCCCATTATGGCAATGGGGCCATTAACAGAGGTATTGGCTAAGACTGCATTTATGGGTGAGGTGGTGAGTTGGTTGCAGTGAAGTTCCTCTGCTAAGCATCACGCATTAATTCTGACTTAGCAACGAATTCACTAGGGCAAGAACCCGTTTGCGTTTTGAACACTGTGCTGAAATATGAAGGATTACTAAAGCCGCATTCGTAAGCTACATCTGTCACTGTAAACCCTTCTAAAAGTTTCGCCTTTGCCATCGACACTCTGTACGCCTTGAGGGTTTCAGTGAAGCTCTTGCCCACTACTACCTCCAGTTTTCTATTAAGTTGTCTTTCACACACGTTTAGATTTGAAGCACATTTACTCCTGTTAAAATCGGGATCGCACGCGTATTTTTCAAAGCATGCCCTTAACCCAAGGTAAAACCTTTGATCCTTTTCTCTGGCAAGTTTAGGAACCCCTTCCATAAAATCAAATCCACAGTCGTTGTCGATAGAATCAGATATGGCTGCACGCATTTTTTGGTTTAATACGATACGATTCTTAACTTGTTTGAAAAGAATATCGCGATTAAATGGTTTTAGTATGTATTCATCGACTAGTGCATCATGGCCAGTCTTAATTGATTTCTTGTCATTCATACCTGTGACAATAAACACAGGGATATGAGTAAGCATTTCGTCCGCGCGTATAAATTTAGCCACATCTATGCCTGATTTAAGCGGCATTTTGTAATCAGTAATGACCAGATCAGGCATTAAACGTGAGACAGCATTAATCGCGTCTTTGCCATTCTTCACCAGATAACAATTAAATTCATTTTTAAACAGATTATGCAAGAACTCTCTGAGTTCTTCGCTATCTTCTGCTATGAGAAGAATAGGTTGGTTTTCTTCGAATTCTGGTTCGCAAACGTATACATGAGAATCATTTTTTAACGAATCATCTTGTTTTTCTTTTTCGTAAGCCGTCTCAGTATCGCTGCTTGGTTTTAGCACGGCTGGAAGGATAACTTTAAATTCAGCACCTTTCCCGGGCTCACTGCTAACTTCGATGAATCCTGAGTTAGCTTTGACCAATTGCTTAACAAGCGACAATCCTAAACCAATACCCTTTTCATGCTCTGCATTCTCTAAACGGGTAAATTTACCAAACATCATCCTAGCTTCGCTTTGCGTTAAACCAGGCCCCTGATCTTTTACACTTAGCATAACAAAGTCGTTCTCTTTCCAAACTTTAACCACAATTTCAGATGTGTCTGGCGAATATTTCACCGCATTAGAGATGAGATTGTAGAAAATTTGCTGCAACGAATCCTGGTAAAGCGTGATGCTCCCTTTGGCATTGCATTTTAATGTGAGGTGCTGGCACTTTTGTTCCGCTAGCGGCTTTAAGCTTTCAACCACATAGGTAGCGGTAGAATTGATATCGTAACTGTGACTTGGGATTTCCCTAATACAGCTTAAGCGTTCAATTTCCAATAATTGTTCAACTAGGCAAGTGACCCTCTCTGCATTGCGATTTACTATCTCAAACTGCTTCTTAGAATCTTCATCCTTGAGTTTGTCTACTATTGTTTTTAGGGGTTCGGTTACTAATGTGAGCGGCGTTCTGATTTCATGGGAAATATTGGCCATTAATGACTGCTTATGAGCAAGAAGTCGTTGCAACGAATCACTGTTATCCTTTAGAGCGACTACTTTGTTCCTTGCTGACTTTTCCCCATGTGCTTTTGCTCCAGATACATTTCTCAAATAGATATAAAAACCGATTGAAAAGACTATGATAATTAGCGCTACATAGACGAATAGTGCTTCATTGGTAAGATAAAAAGGTGGTAGTACGGTTATTTTATATCTCGTAATTGGTTGTTCGATCTCAAATCGTTTATCGACCGCTTTTACTTCCAAAACATAGGTGCCAAATATCAAATTTGAGATGCTAATAGTTTCAAGAGATGACTTTGATTCTGTCCAGTTTGAATTAAAGCCGACTAGTCTATAGGCGAAATGCTTTCGGTCACTATCCAACGGCCCAGAAACTGAGAATTCCATGTTTAAAAGGTCCTCATTAGAGGCAAGGATTAAGTGGGGCATTTCGTTTGTTATATAATTTATTCTATTAATAGTATTTTCAATTTTTTTGCTCTGTGGGTTTAAGATCCCCATAGCTTGAAGCTTGACCACTGAATGAGACAGAAAACCTGAGGAGAATAGGTCGCTTAAATAGTCATTTTGAAAAACATACCCAAGCGTATCACCGAATATTATCGTAGTATTCTCATGACTAATAACTGAGTTATATTCAAAATCATAATCAAATACGCCGAACTCTTGAGCCAACTGAGCAGACGTTTCCTCTTTTAAATTTACTAAATACAGTCCATTGTTAGTTGAAACAGTAATTGAGTGAGTCATCAATTCTGCTGCTCCTCTTATGAACGTCGGGTTAAACCAGTTGAGTCGTTTCAATTCTTGTGTGGTTTTGTTTACAACTAATAATCCATTCCCATCAGAACAAAGAATCAAGGTGTTCATATACTCTATGAGGCAATTAACATGTCTGTTGGTGATGAGATTGTTTTCTGTCAGCACTTTTACAGCGCCATCATGGGATATAGTGAAAAGACCTACACCTCTAACAGTGAAATAATCTGCATCCCTCCTTTTGAAATAATCTAGAATATCCCCCTGAAAGATAGGTATATTCTTTCCATTAACCACTTTATATATTTCTTTGTGGACAGCATCATAGGTTATTGTTCCGTCTGATACTTTTTTTCCAGTTAATGATTTAACTTGTGTAATGTTATGATTATCCAAGTCATAAGATTGTCCATCTGAGGAACCAAGTGAATATATAGAATTATTCCCGTTTTTGGCTTCAAAAAAAACTTCATTGCCTTTTTTGAAACTAGAGTCTAAATCAAACATGTAGCTGAGTGAGCCAGAACGCATAGGAATGAAAACAAGGCCTGTCTTTCCTGTTGAAGTATAGATATTTCTCTCGCGATCAACTTCAAGTCCAGTGTATGAACTGCTCTTAATATTATCTGTTAAATAATTAGACGCTTTCACCTCAAAAATTGATGCCTTTTGAAGATTTAGGCTATAGATACCATTTGCAATAAAAAATACCTCTTCATCCTTCGCCAAAATTTCAAAAACTCCCCCTATTTCTGAACTCCCCGGAACTTTGATAAAACCTGGTTCAACATTAGAGATGTATAAACCGGAATCTGAGCCAGCAACCCAATGAGTTGTCGTAGCCGCAACACTCAAAATTTCAGAAGCACCATCGAAATACTCTTCAATCGTATACGTCTGTAAAGAGAAATTCTTTAAATTGATTTCTAAAACACCACCTTTACCAACTCCTAGGAACACGGAGTTTTCATTGTATGCCATGGACGTAATAGTTATCTGACGAAAAGCACCAACTAAGCTTTGAAGATCAAACATTATTTCCAATGAAATTGGATCGAGAGCGTAAAAATTATTTATTGTAGTAAGAAAAAGGTAGTTACTATTTTTCCCAATATCCCATGTTCTGTGTAGGTCCTGAATTTCTAGTTTTAGCTTGCCTGAGATACACCCTTTTCTTTTGTCAAACTCATAAATGCCAGAACTGTATGAGTTAACTAATGCAATGTCGTTATCAATGTCTAGAATATCAGTTACAGAAGCAATTGCTTCCATACTCTCACAACTGATAATTCTCTTTTGATAAGCACCGACCATTTTGAACAAACCATTTTCAGCACCAATCATAAGGTCGTCATCAATTAATTTAATTGACCAAACTATACCGGTAGGATGATTATCTATTTTTGGGAAATTGGGAAACGGAAGGCTTAGATTTGCCCCCGCAGGCCTAGCGTATGGGCCAACAATTATAAAGATCAAGACAATATTGATTAATTTCTTCATTTTACGTCCCTGTGTCCTTTTTTGAAAAGCTTCGTAGACCTTAAAGCTCAATACTATTAATGACTTTCTAACTAATAAATGGAGCAAAATGTGAAAGACACTGAAAGACACTATCTAGAACAACTCTCTGAAAAAGAGCTGACACAAGTAGTTGGTGGAGCTGCTAATCCTGTATTGCCTCTTCCATATGAAGCAAGTTCATACCCTGATCAACCTAAAAGGCCACCTTATTTAAAAGAGAACCTAAAATGACAGCGCTGTCTGCAATTCACTTAAAGAATCTAGCATAGCAAGCAAAACTGTGTAAATAATAAACAATTATTACATATTCAAACCAACTGACAACGCATCCCCGCGTTGTCAGCAGCTTGTTGGTCATAAATATAATCCCCAACATATATCAGGTTTTCCGGCGCTATCGACCACATTTCCGCAATTTGTAATAGGGCCGTGGGGTCGGGTTTGGCCGGGGCATCTTCGCGGGTGAGTACCACGTCCATTGAAATATGGTTATTACTCAGTTTAATCTCGGTGGCTTGTTTACAGTTGCGGGTAACCAGCCCCACAGGCAACTTGGCTTGTGCCACCTGCTTTAACATTACCTCTCCAATCGGCAGCATTTTGGCGTTGTAGGCGTCGTCCATCTCTTGCTGCAATACTATGTCTTGCGCTTTCGCTTTCTCATCGGGACAAGCAATATTGTCGATAAAGGTGAGAATGTCTTCATTGGGAGGGCAGCCGATTTCGGCACGCATTTTGGCAAAGTCGAGTGAAGACTCTACCAAGGTGCCATCAAGGTCAAAAATAACACCTTTGATATTGGTTAAATCAAGCATAAACGAAGTGTCCACCTGCATCTTATTTGTTGTGCCTGTAAGTGAATACGCAGCCTAGCCGGTCAGGATTAGCGCGTTTTACCATTTGTGATACATTAGTGGCAAAAAAGAATTATGCAGTTATGACTTTTCAGCGACGGATACGCCAGCTTCACAAAATTCTCACTTTCGCGGTATTTGCCCAATTGCTGTTGTGGATGCTCAGTGGCCTGTATATGACAGCCGTACCCATTGATATTGTGCGCGGTAACCATCTAGTTGAGCATGCTAAGCCCAAAATGCTGGCTACCGACAGGGTTGTTCCTGTGTCTTCACTGGCTACGCGCTACAGCGAAATTCAGTCGGTTCACTTGTTTTCGGTATTACATACTCCGGTGTACAAGGTGATCACGTCAGAGGGGCCAAGTTTGCTGAATGCTTTAACCGGTGAGCCTATGCCCCCCATCAGCCAAACAGAGGCTGAGTCAGTCGCCCAAGCAGCCTACACAGGTGACGCACCCTTAGCGGATACAAGTTTATTGACCGAGCCTGAACAGGCACCCGAAGCGGGCGGTAGGCCTTTCCCCCTGTGGCAAATTGCCTTTGATGACGTTTTTCACACTACCTTTTATGTGTCGGCGAGCGAGGCGAATATCGTGGCAGTGCGCAGTGATATTTGGCGCGTGTTCGACTTTTTGTGGATGCTGCATATTATGGACTACGACGAGCGTTCCGATTTTAATAACCCGCTTGTTATCTTAATGTCATCCATTGGCTTGTTGGCCATAGTGAGTGGCCTGCTGTTGATTGCGAATGGCATGAAGAAAGGCGGCATAAAATCGATCGTAAAATAGCTTTTTACACTAACAACAATAATCACGATAACAACGACCTAACGAGGAAAAAATGAAACGACAAATTCTTGCGACAGCCTCTGTAGTCACCCTGTTAATGGGTTGCACGCAGGCTCCCGCCCCAGAACCAGCTCCAGCGCCTAAGGAAGAAAAGACTTCACTGGTGTACCCGGTAACCAAAACCGTTGATCAGGTTGATGACTATCACGGTGTGAGCGTAGCCGACCCTTATCGCTGGTTGGAAGACGATGTGCGTGAGTCAGAAGACGTTGCCAACTGGGTAAAAGCACAAAATGCCGTTACCCGGGCTTATCTTGAACCGTTAGATACGCGTCAGGCAATTGTCGACAAGCTCACCGAGATTTGGAATTACGAGAAATACACCACGCCAGAATTGGTGGACGGCAAGCTGTTTTACCGTAAGAACGACGGGCTGCAAAACCAGTATGTACTCTACATGCAGGATGAAAAAGGCGGTGAGCCGGTTGAACTGATTAACCCCAACAACTGGTCTGAAGATGGCACCAAAGCGCTGTCTGATGTGGTGGTTAGCCCCAACGCTAACTACTTAGCGTACAGCATTCAGGAAGCGGGCTCTGACTGGCGTACTTGGAAGGTAATGGACTTAAACACCTTAGAAACCTTAGAAGACGAAGTAAAATGGGTGAAGTTTAGCTCTGTGTCGTGGAACCAAGACGAGTCGGGCTTTTTCTACACGCGCTTTCCTGAGCCTAAAGAAGGTGAAAAGTTTCAGAGTCTAAATATGAATGCAGCGGTTTATCACCACAAGCTGGGTAACGCGCAAAGTCAGGACAATGAAATTTACAGTAACGCTGAGCACCCCGACTGGGGCTTTTTTGCCAATACGTCTGATAACGGTCGCTGGCTGGTGATCACAGTGTGGAAAGGTACAGACAGCCGTTATCAAGTATTGGTAAAAGACTTACAGGACGAAAACAGTCAGCCTGAGTACCTGGTAGAAGGCTTTGATTATGAATATACATTCTTAGGCAGCCGTGGTGACACCGCCTATTTCCAAACGACTAACAATGCGTCTTTAGGCCGTGTAGTCGCGAAAGATTTGAACAACTTAAGTGGCGAATGGCAGGAAGTGGTTCCTGAAATCGAAGCGACCTTGGGTGATGTGGCACTGACAAAAACGCAAATCGTGGCGCACTATATTGAAGACGCTAAGTCAGCCTTGTATACCTTTGATGAAGCGGGCCAAAAGACCGCCATTGCCCTGCCCACCATTGGTCAGGTTGGCAGCTATACCACCAGCCAAAGCACAGATACCTTCTATTATTCTTTTTCTAGCTTCAACTACCCCAACACTTCCTTTAAGCACGACCTGAGCACAGGCACTGCCGAGGTGGTTAATGCACCAAACGTAGCGTTTAACCCTGAAGATTTCGTTGTGAAGCAGGTGTTCTATACCTCTAAAGACGGTACCCGCGTGCCCATGACTATCAGTCATTTAAAAGACGTAAAACCAAATGGTGACCTGCCCACCTTATTGTATGGTTACGGTGGCTTTAACGTGTCGTTATTACCGCGTTTCTCGTTAACCCGCTTGGCGTGGATGATGATGGGTGGTGTGTATGCCCAGCCTAACATTCGCGGTGGCGGTGAATACGGCAAAGAATGGCACCAAGCGGCCGTTAAGTTAAATCGCCAAAATGCGTTTGACGACTTTATTGCCGCGGGTGAGTATCTGATTGAAGAAGGCTATACCAACAAAGACAAACTGGCGGTATGGGGTGGCAGTAACGGTGGCTTGTTAGTAGGCGCAGTCGTTAATCAGCGCCCGGACTTGTTTGAAGCGGCTTTACCTGCAGTGGGTGTTATGGACATGCTGCGCTTCCAACTATTCACCGCTGGCCGTTATTGGGTTGACGACTTTGGAAGTTCAGACAACCCTGAAGAGTTTAAGGCCCTGTATGCCTACAGCCCTTATCACAACATTCAAAAGGGCGCTGAGTACCCAGCTGTGTTGGTGCTAACTGCCGACACCGACGATCGGGTAGTACCGGGGCACAGCTTTAAATACATTGCAGCCCTTCAGGCCGCACAAGGGGGTGACGAACCCGTGTTGGTGCGTATTGAGTCCGCAGCAGGGCACGGTGCGGGAACGCCTACTGCCAAAACCATAGAACAATACGCTGACATGTGGGCTTTCCTTGCAGAAGAGCTCGACATGGAAAGCCGTTTGTAACTTATTCGTGTAATAAAGAAATAAAACCGCTGCCTTAATAAGCGCAGCGGTTTTTTTTATTTAGCCTCAGGGCTGAGTTCCAACAGTTCTCGTCGGCCGCCCACAAATTGCGATGCCAAGATTTGCCCATTTTTTATATCACTGATCAGCATTATGTCTTTATTAATCGTTGAAATGTGTTGCAGCTCATTTGTATTTAATTGATAACGCCACAGCTGGTCTTGCATGTCGATACCGTACAAATAGCTCCCTTCCAACAGTGCATTCTTACCTACTAACTTATTACTGATTGTAGGCAGTGCTTTCCTACCCTCGCCTGAAAGCAACCAGAATTGCTTTTGATAGTCCGCATACAGAATGGTGCCGTCTTCGATATACGCGGCCCACATCACGTTACTTACCTGCAAGTCTTTCACCTCTGCGGTTTGCATATCAACCTGAAACAGTTGCGCTTTTTGCGTTTGCGTTGAGGTTACCAGCATGTGATTGTGTTGTGTCCACGGCATCAGTACAAACACAGGAATCATAGTGTTAAGCACCTGATAATCACCGTTAAGTTTAACCACAGCGAGTTGATTGTTGAGGTTTACCACTATTCGACGGCCATCAGGAGACCAACTGAATAAGGAGCCATATATGCCATTCTCAAACTGGGTTAGCTGATAACTTTTATCACCATCAGCAATCCATATCTGTGCATGACCGGAGCGATATGACACATAGGCAATTAACTCGCCACCTGGCTGAAATCGGGCATTAATATCGGTTGAAGTAGAGCGGGCAAAAAAATCGAGTGTTGTTTTATCATTGTCGAGGGTTAACACACCCACATCGTAATTTTGCACGCCATGGGTCACTGCTATTTTGTTTTCTGTTGGGTGATGCCTGGGCATACTCAGGTCGTTTTGAAATACAGTGTTTATTGGGTTCAACTCACCTTCAAGGTCGAGCCGATAAATCCTGCCATTGACTTCGGTAAGAAAGGACTCGCCATCAGGCGTAAAACGAATTGGAAAACGGTCATACACTGACTGATAGGCCTTTCGCTGAATTGTCGCAAGAGATTGTATTTCGCCGTCTGGCGTGAAGGTGAGCAACCGATGCTCATGGCTATCTAACAACATCACCACAGCAAGCAACTCTGTTTCTCTGGCGTAATCTAAGGCATAAATGTCACCTTTCTCGGCTAACTCAAGCGTGTTTGCCTGATTAGCTATAGGGTCATATATCATCACATTGGGGCTGCGTTGAGCGCCGTCGGCATAATACAGCATGGCGATGCGTCCATCGTTCATCCATGTGGGGTGTGTTGTTTCTGTGTCGGCGCAGTCATAACGCAATTGATTTTGTCCATTGCCGTTCCATGCCTGTGCAAAATCCAAGGTTTGTAATTGCCAGCACAGGGTGTTTTGTTCAATCACATCTGCGCAAGTAGACTGTTTTATAAAGGCCAACTGTGTGCCATCCGTCGACCAGCTAACCTGACCGTAAGTACCCGGCTCTGTGCTTAAGCGTACCTCTTGACCGTTATTGAGATCTTTTGCCCATAGGTGGCTTTCGCATTGACCAACAAAACGATTAAAAACCAAATACTTGCCATCAGGGGAATAGGCAGCATTATACTCCTGCTCATCACTGGCAGTTAATGGCGTGACCTGGTCATACAGTTGCGGTATAGGCCAGAAAACCCAAACCCCCACCAGCAACATGACAAACATAGGTATAGCCAATAGCCAATTCCGCCTAGCAGAACCTTTATCTGGCAGAGACTCTGTTTGCGACGCTGCAACGTTTGACTCTTCCCAGCGCACATTGGCTTCAAGGCTATAACCTTTTTTTGCATGTGTTTTTATGAATGCCTGTTGCTTGCTGTCGTCGCCAAAGGCTTTTCTTAGCTGCGCGATAGCACGTTGCAACGTATTGGGCCCCACTACGCTGTTGGCCCAAACCAGGGCCATAAGCTCATCATGGCTCACCACTTCACCGGCGCGGGACGCCAAAACCGCTAGCACCTTTAAAGCTTTCGGCGGCAAATGTGTAGCTTGCTCTTGGTGGTGTATCTGATTGCGGGTTATGTCTATGTAGTAATTATTAACCCAGAACTGTTGCGCCATATGTGCTTAAGGTAACCGTGGTAACTCTGCTGAAAGCTTACCGCTCTTTTAGCGGCTTAAAAAGCTGAATACGAATAAATCAGCTAAACGTCAGCTTTTTTTCAAGTAAGTCAGGTATGCAATGGGCATATTGCAAGCAAGCGTAAACTGCATGAACAAGGTGCAAAACAATGAATACAGTAACCATGCTTTTGTGTACGGCAACACTATTGATGACGTCTACAGCAATAAAGGCAAGCGAGGCATCGGCTTTTCACATAGCCCGAACGCAAACCATTAAGATTAAGCACAAAGAATTCGACCGCGACTATGCGTTATATATCAAACTGCCAGAGGATTATCACAAAAAGACTGACTCACATTACCCTGTTATTTATACCACTGACGCAGAATGGCATATGGATTTATTGTCTGGTGTCACGACCTACATCATGCCCAATGTCATCATTGTCGGCATATCCTGGCAACAAAATATGAGCGAGACCGTGGATTATGGGGACGTCAGGGCGTTTGCCAGCCGATTTCGTGATTACTCATTTATTGAATCAGACAAACCAAAAGTACAAAAGAAGTATCAGTTTGGAAAAGGCGCAGAGCACCTCACCTTTATTCGTAACCACATTATGCCATTGGTGGCTAAAACCTTTCGCGTAGATCCCACCAACCAAACGTATCTGGGCTATTCGATGGGCGCAGAATTTGGCGCCTATATATTGTTGGCACAACCAGAAACCTTTGATAACTACATACTAGGTAGCCCTTCTGTCGATGAAAAAAGCATTGCTTACCTCGATGCATTGGAAAAGCAACATACGCAGCAGCACGCCTCACATCACTCCAATGTTTTTCTTTCTATAGGCGCGTTAGAGCACAACGCCATGGATGCAACCAAACAATTAGCCTCTATCATTCGTCGCAAAGGACCATCACCCAGAACACTAACCGGCCTTGAAATTATCAATGACGCCGACCATACCACTGCCGTGCCCGATACGTTCACAAGCAGTATCAAGTGGCTATCGACATTAAGCAGCAACTGACTTTTTAAACAGAATCAATAAGGAAAATATCGTGCAAATCTTAAAAAATAAGGCGCTTTGGATTACGTCATTTTTAATTATTGGGCTGTGTCAGGCTGCCCTTGCCCAGCAACTAGCACCAACAGCCACACCTGAAGAAGCGAAAATCACTCATTGGCAAATGCCTGCCATTGGCCGTGGTTTCATGGAAATCCCAGAGCTTGAAACTGCCTACATTAACCCTCAACCCACGGCGCATGATGACGGCATTGAGGTGGGCAAACTGAGTGACTATGTGAATGATACATCTGCTGTCATTAGGCTCGCAAAAGAGATGGCAGAAGGCCAACATGGCAGTTATGACAGTTTACTCATCTCGCAAAACGGAAAGCTCTTATTTGAATCTTATTTCAAGCGAGGACGCATTGACTTGCCTCACCCCCAATCCTCTGCTGGTAAAGCCTATATCGGCCTGACCTTGGGACGAGCGATTCAGAAGGGTTATTTGAGCATGTCTGATCTGGACAAGCCAATCGTGCACTTTTTTGATCAACTACAACCTGAGAAGTTTGTTGAGGGTGTTGAAACTATAACGCTGCGAAAAGCGTTAACCATGCGTGGCGGCCTGCAAATAAGTGATGAAGCCAGAGAAGCTTTGAATACCAGAACCGATTTAAAAGGACAGGCTTTTGTACAATACCTGTTTGAACATACCGCGCCGGTCACACCAGCATCCCAGGCATTTTCCTACGGAAATTATAACCCGTCTCTCGTATTGCATGTTGTTGATGCCCTCGTTCCCGGTTCAGTTTGGGCATTTATTGAGAACGAGTTAATGGCAAAGATGGGTATAAAAAACTATGACTTGTCACGCAATAGCGCCAGCCGGCTGCCCGATCAGTGGAGTATTACGTCAAGAGCTATGGTCAAAATTGGACATTTAGTCAGAAATAAAGGCGTGTGGAACAATGAACAGCTCATACCTTCAGCGTTTATTTCCCAGACTATTGATAGAGTAGTATTAACTGGTGACGAAAGTATCTTCGGTGGCGGAAAGAGCGTTAGCAACCAAGGATACGGCTACTTCTGGTGGGTAACTGATATTGAATTCAACGGCAAACACTACTATGCAACATCAGCACAAGGTGGTGGCGGCATGTATATACTGCGAATAAATGAACTTGATTTACAAATTGTCACCACTGCACATCACCGCAATGATGCCACTCAACAAGTGATAGCTGAACATCTTCTTCCTGTTTTTGTGAAGGCAACAAGGCGGTAGACATAAGCAACATAGGAAAACCTTGTTTGTAATAATTATTTACATCTGAAATGTATGATATATTTAACATTGAGTATATTATTTATTTCATGAAGTCAGATTTAACAAACAAAGGTATCAATTGATGATCGCGTTCAGAGAGAAAAGCCTGTGGGTGTCGTTACTCATTACTGTAGTAATCGCCACTATTTACGGTGACAACATCTATTATTTTTTAAAAGCAGGACAAAGCGCAGATCCGCAAGCTGTGGCTGCTTTGATAACTCGTGTGGTCATCGCATTTATAGTATTAGAAGTGGTGTTACACATCGCACTAGCAATGGGTGAGCAAGAGAATGCCAATTTGCCCGAGGATGAACGTGAGCGCAATTACCGTTTGCTTGCTAATAACATTGGCTATTGGGTTCTTTCAATCGGTGTTATAGGCTGTGTTTTGCAACAAATGGCTAATAGCTATATAGAGGCACAAGCGTCTTATCCAGCCTTTTTATCATCCCCCATTGAATTGAAGCTCGTTGTAGTATTTTGGGTATCAGAGGCTGTGAGATTTGCCACAGAGATCTATTATTATCGCAAGGAAAGCTGATGTCTGCGCAGTATAAAATCACTAACACAATTAAGACACTACGCTTCTTTGCCAACGAAATGACACAACAAGAGCTCGCATCCAAAGTGGGCGTCACACGCCAGACGATCATGGCGATTGAAAAGGGGAAATACTCCCCTTCTCTTGAAGTGGCATTTAAAATCGCACTTGTATTTGGCCGACCATTTGATGAGGTATTTGCCTACGAGAAGATCACCGATTAAAAATTCTTGATTCTGGCTAAGGCTTTGCGTAAGAGTGACATTGGCATATTGAAATGGGCCTGCTAACGAGCCCTTCGCTGATACACTGCACCTTTACTAGCATAAGCTAACGCAGGTAAAGGTGCGCATTGGATAAATTAATTTAGAACTCCTGTGACGTGGGTCTCAGTACAATTTCGTTAATATCCACATCATCAGGTTGTTCGATAGCGTAGGCTATTGCACGCGCGACTGAATCTGCTGGGATCGCATAGTTTTCATAAAAGTCATTAACAAACGCCGCACTGTCTTTGTCAGATGAGCCGTGTTTCAACTCGGATTCTACAGCACCAGGCTCAATGCTTGTGGTGCGAATATTTCCCCCCACTTCATGACGCAAGCCTTCGCTGATTGCCCGCACAGCATATTTAGTGCCACTGTAAACAGTGCCGCCTGGGCTGAACACTTTAATGCCAGCCACTGATGAAATATTGATGAAGTGACCTGATTTTTGTTCTTCGAACAACGGTAAGGCTGCTGCTACACCATATAACACGCCTTTGATATTGATATCAATCATACGGTCCCACTCGTCTGTGCGTAAGGCTGACATGGGGGCAATCGCCATCAATCCGGCGTTATTAACCATTACATCAATTTTTCCAAATGTATCTACAGCGTGCTGAACCAAGGCGGAAACGTCATCTTTTTTCGTTACATCGGTAGTGAGAAAAGAAGCGTCGCCGCCTTCGGCTTTAATTGCTTCAACAATCTTGCTCAACTTGTCTTCTCTGCGCGCACCTATCACTACTTTTGCGCCCAAAGACGCCAAGTGTTTTGCAGTTTCTTCACCAAGCCCGCTACTACCACCGGTAATAACAACCACTTTATCTTGAATGTTTTTCACTGTTTGCTCCTAATTTATTCGTCGAGTTATCAACTATTTGTTCCGTTATTGCTTCAGTTGCTTCACTAAAGCTTTTCCTACACCGTGAGCACTGGCAGGGTTTTGTCCTGTAATCACCCTGCCATCTTCAATGACGTGTTCACTCCAAGGCTGCATTTTGCTGTACTGTCTGGCGCTACGAGCTAATTTCTCTTCAAGCAGGTAAGGAATGTGATCAATGGTGCCAAAATCAATTTCTTCTTCACGTGTAAAGCCTGTCACTTGCTTACTCGCCAACAGGCTCTCACCGTTAGACAAGGTTATTGGTAGTAATCCTGCCGGGCCATGACACACAGCGGCTAATACCCCACCCTTTTCATAAAGTGAGGCAGCTAAACGTGCGAACTCTGCGTTGTCGGCCAAATCGGAAAGCAACCCAAATCCGCCGGGGTAAAAAATGGCCGCATATTTTTCAATGTCAACCTGACTGACTGGCAGCGTGCTATTAATGCGGTTACTAAAGCTTTCACTATTTAGAATGCGAAGATTTACATCATCGCCTTCCACATCGGTGCCGTAAAGTGGTGCTTTCCCCCCCTCAATAGAAGCAATGTCGTAGTTAATGCTCGCTTCGTTGAGCACCGAAATGACGTGTGTAATTTCAGGCGAATAGGTGCCATTCGCTTGATCTGTTTCGCCAAGCGTTGCGTGATTTGTCACCACAATAAGTACGTTTTTCATTTCAAGCTCCTTCAGTACTGGGTTGAACAATGTTTACTGTAAAAAATGCATTCTAGTTTATTTCCATTGAGTGATAATTACCCATATCATAGAAACACTATTTCCTTATAGAAATAATAATTACTATGAATGACTTTGAGGGCTTGGTTGAATTTATCGCGGTAGCGGAATGCAAAGGCTTCACTAAAGCGGCCCAACAGCTCAGATGCAGTACAAGCCATGTGAGCAAACAAATGGTGAAGTTAGAGCAACGACTGGGTGTTGCTCTGCTTGCCAGAACCACGCGTGTTGTAAACCTGACTCGAGAGGGTGAGGTTTATTATCATAAAGCACGGGATTTATTGAATGGCTTGCATCAGGCAAACGACGCGATTGGAACAGAACAGCAAAAGCTTACGGGCACACTGAGAGTAAGCGCTGCGGGTACCTTTGCTGAATCATTTCTAGCATCGGCATTGATTGAATTTGGCCAGCAACATCCTGAACTTAATATTCATCTTATTTTTGATAGCAAATTAATTAACTTTGTTGATGAAGGCTTTGATTTTTCTGTTCGCGTAGGCCTGCTAAAGGACTCAGGTCTGATAGCTCGCAAGCTGGTTGATCGCTCCGTTATGCTTGTCGCGAGCCCAGACTATTTGGCACGTAAGGGCACGCCTAAAACACCGCACGATCTTAAGCAGCACGACTGCATTGTGAACAATGACACGTGGAATTTCTCTACGGAAAATGGCATTGAAAGTGTGAAACTGGAGCCACGCTTCAAGAGTAACAATGCCAGTGTCATGACCCAAGCGTGTTTAAATGGGTTTGGGATCACCTATCTGCCCAAAAGTAATTTTCGTGATGCGATAGAAAAGGGCGACTTAGTGCCCATCATGGAGCCTTATTGGCTAAAGGACATCAGCAGTTGGATCGTGTACCAAAACAGGCAGTACCTGCCCGCTAAGGCCCGTATTACCATCGACTACTTACTGGCGTATTTTGCGGATTGGCAGGAATAGGTCTGACGTCTATACAAAACACAAAGGTGCCACCAGCGGTATCTTGACAAAAGGTTTGGCGACACGAAAAAAGATTACGTGTCTGCTACACTCTTGGCAATGTCAGCATTCGCATAACAGTCTAAAGGTTGGATTTATGCAAACGATTGAGCGACTAAGGACTAATGGTTAATTTGTATGCAAATGAAAGGGGTACTTTTAAGTTGGTGGGCACCTTACCGTAGGTCGCTATTGCCGCCCCCACTCCTTTCCCCCCATTTCTACCAACCGAGACGCGGCTCGTTGAAAGGAAAAGGCGAGATCATTGGCGGACGATAATTGTGCCAGTGACACGCCAATTCGACCCGTCGCCGACCACTCATAATATTCCCCCTCTTTGGTGCGAATCATGGTCGTCGCAAAGGAACTCGAGTTCCCCCCCTTCTCACTGACAATCAATTCTCCATCTCCATCACTGCTTTCGACGTGCGCTTCAAAATCGACAAACAATTCGTCGAGCGGCACTTGTGCCGACAGCACCAAGCGGGTGCGAGATTCATAACACGCGTCAATGAGAGTCACGAGCCGTCGCGCTTCGTTGAGGTGATTGGCATCCAGTTGGGGGACGTGTTCCACGATGATGACCGGAAATCGGCAGCAAAGGGAAATATAATCGGCTGCCCCGAGCGGTTGGTGGCACAGCTCGGAAAAGTCAAACCAAGCGCACCGGTCATTCAATCGGGCGACCTGTACGTTGCGACCAAAGAGGACAGGAATGGTCTCGACCTCAGTTCCAGATGCAGTGATACCAAATATTTCTTCCAACTGCGCCTGTACGTTGTTATTGCTATTACTATCGCCATGAACATCCTTGTTTGACCAAAAATAGGATTGACCATCCGCTCGAGTTTCGAGTCGATAATCCTTCGTGGAATCATCCATGGAAATAATGTCGAACGTGTTTTTTAACATGTCTATGAATGGCAAAAACAGTGATCGGTTAATTCCTCCCTCATACAAGGCATCGGGGGAGCGATTCGAAGTGGCCACCACCACGACATTCCAATCCAATAATAATCTAAACAGTCGTTTCAAAATCATGGCATCGGCAACGTCTGTTACTTGGAATTCATCGAAACAGAGGAGTTGGGTTTCTTGTGCCAATTGCTGAGCAATGACAGGAATCGCATCATCTCGTGGGTTCTTCTGTTTGTAGACAAAGATTCGATGATGGACGTCTAGCATGAATTCATGAAAGTGGACGCGGCGTTTGGTTATAGAAACAGAAACCGACGCGTAAAAGAGATCCATTAGAAAGCTCTTACCGACCCCGACCGGGCCATGAATATACATACCTCGCGGTGGTGGACCAAAAGACCACAAATGGAACTTTTTTCGAAGAAAAGACTGAGCGGGTGCCAAGGATCGTGCCAGTAACCGTAACAGTGAACTGCTGTTCTTAAAGCTGCTCTCTGTCGGTTCGTAGTTACGTACTGGTACTGATGGGAGCGAGTTAAGAGACTCGTGCAGGGCATCGAGCTTTGCCGCCAGGGCGACTTGCGCAGCATCTCGTCGTACCTCCCCCGCATCCACCTTGCGTTCATATGCTGCTGTCACGGGACCTGTCGGGGTGGACCGCCGAGCGACGCGATGTTGTGCAGCCATATGTTTCTTCACCTATTTCATCATGGACCTGATGAATTTATCAACATGGTGGTTTGGTACGCTAGATTTCTGTTTGGGTATCAAATGAATTTGTAATAGAGACTCAAGTGAAAAATATAAATCAAAATAGCCTTATTGTGGGACGTGCTTTACATATTGTTATCTATCTAATGTTTTTTAAGGATTGAAAGTCTTATATTTTTGTCTATTAATCAACTTTTCCCACATAATTAAGCTTTCAAGACAAGCGTCTCCTAAAAGAGCCTCATGACCGCAATTGGCACAAAGCTCCAACTCCAAATAGCAGAACTGATAGCCTCCGCTAACCTTTTAGCCTTCATGTGAGCTTGTATTTAAACCGAACTTAAATTCCACAACAAAAAAACCGCCACCTTACAACGGGTGACGGTCTTCTATACATCTGATCTGTGTATTCATGTGCGAACAAAAGTTCCAAACACTATGCTCTGGCTTACAACGTCCCCTTTATTTACTTACCTTTAGACTTTGCAAATCTATTGCTCAGTCAGCATCAACTCAATTCATGGCCCAAGCGATCCAGAGCACTTAGCAAGCGACCACTGGCTACTTCCATATCTTGGAGATGTGACGCAGCTCTGTCAGGATTGCCACTGCTGATAGCATTCAGTGCTGCTGCACCTTCTGAGTGTACTTTGGTATTAGGGCCATCTAGTTCGCGGAATGCAGACTTAGTGGCGATGGGCGTTCCCGCTTGCGCACTCATCCAGCGTCCAAGAGAGCCTGAAGAAGGGCTAAAGAAATCATCTGAGGGGCGGCTAGTACGCCCACATACCGCAGAATACACAGTACCCTTCCAAGCAATGTGATCAAGCTTCGCCGACTGCACAACGGATAACGCAGAAGACTGAGCTAGGTTTGATTGCATAACATTACAACGACTGACAATTTCTTCGTAACTGCCGTTTAGCGACTCTACGCCACTTGATAAATGCTCATTGTTTTCCTGCAACTCACCCACAGCGTCTACAGCCACTCGCGTTGACTGAATAATCTTTTGAACCAAGTCAGCCACTTCACTGGCAGAGGTATTAGTTTCTGTAGCCAGCGCCCTTACTTCGTCGGCAACCACGCTGAAACCGCGACCCGCATCACCGGCTCTGGCAGCTTCAATGGCTGCGTTAAGCGCTAGCAGGTTAGTCTGATCAGAGATACTGGTTATGGTGCTTACAAATTTGTTGATGTTATCTGCTGTTTCACTCAGACCAGAAATACTCTCGTTCATTTGCGTCATGCGCGTACTTAAAGTTTCCATGTTCTTTGTGATTTCTTTTAACGAGGTGCCTGAAATATCGAACAGGCTACTCATATTATCTTCACCGTCACCCATTTGGTTGACACTGGCCTGAACAGACTCCTGAATACCGCGTATTTGCTGAAGTGTGTCGAGCATATTATTGATCAATGCCTGGTTATCAGTGCCACCAGCAACATCTTGCTGCTCGTGAAGCGCTTCTTCAAGGGCCATTTTTTCGTGTTCAAGCTCGTCGATTCTTGACTGTAATTCTGCGTTTCTGCGAATCTGCGTGTCGAGCTCTGCTTCTTTTGCTTCAAGTGAAGATTTCAAAACCAGCATTGATATAACTCCAAAGGATGTATTTATAATTTACTAATTTGTATGAGGTTATCGGCAACAGGGTATTTTTCTCTAGCAATAAGCGTAGCCTATAATTGAAAATGCACCAGAAATCTCTATCCATAAGCTCTGGGTTTTGCCCCATTGTTTTCCGCTACCGCTCTCTCAATAAATTGCCTGATAATTTGCTGACATTGTGCCGGATGCGACATGAACGGCGCATGGGCTGCATCAGCCAAAATAACACTATCTGACTGTGGATGTAACGCATGAATTGGATCGATAGCACTGGCTGGGATTAAGGTGTCACGTCGGCCATAAATACGCAATGTCGGACACAAAATTCTGCTTATTTGGCCTCTAATATCAGCACTTTGCAGCAAGCCTAGACCTTTTTCCAATGCTACTGTACTTGGTTCAGGTAATTCAGCCATCGCCGTTCGCAACGCTTTTATGTCTTGTTTCGCCGTTTGGCTACCCATTGCCTGAATGGCAAGAAAACGCTCAACGGTGCGGCTGTAACTCTTTGTTAATTGTGTTGTAAACAGGCTCATCACTTCAGGCTTAATGCCCGGCCATCCTGCCTTTTGCATAAAATAAGGGGTAGTGGCTATACCTATAAGGCCCAGCGTTTTATCGGGGTAATTAAGTGCAAACTGCTGTGCTATCAGGCCGCCCAGCGACCAGCCAATCATTATCCCTTTGTTTTCAATGACGCTGGCCAATTGCTCACAGATACTGTCAAGCGTGTAGTCAGCTGGCAAATTATTGTAATTTTCACCAAAACCGGGCAGGTCTATAGTAGTGATGCGATAGTGCTGACGTAAGTGCGGGATAAAAGCGTCAAAAGCTTTACTATTTGTGCCCCACCCATGTAACAAAAACAGATCCAAGCCCATTCCTTCAGTACGGGTTTTTAGCGGCATGGAAGTGATACTGTCTTGCATATGCAACTTCTCCTGTGTTCTTACTATGATGCACCGCTTTAACGTTTTTCACCAGCATTGTTTATTGTGCTCTCATGTAAGCTCAGCATTGTTTTGTGATGTGTGTCACAAGGATATGCGTTCAGCAATTACACGTCAGGCACGGCCACACAAAAACAAACATCTTGAGGTGGCTAGTTTAGTGGTGCACTCCCCCATCATAGATATTCGCTGTCTGGGCTGGTATACCTGGCCACTTGATTGCTTGATCCACCACATGAAATTTCGGCGTCGACCTATGATCAGCCTGCTATTGTCACAGTGGTTCATGAATCGTGCATTACAGCAGCCTGAGGTGTTACCTGATGCCGTGATGGCTGTTCCTGCTACCAATTGGCGCTTATTTACCCGAGGCTATAATCAGGCTGCCCTATTGAGCAAACACATTGCCCATTCGCTTAAGATTGACGATGTAAGTGTCCTCGCTCAACGAAAATCAATGTTAATAGCGCAACATAAACTGGCTCGAGAGGACAGGATAAGCCGTGATTTAGGATTCAAAATAAAAGCGCTCCCCAGAACGGTAAAGCGCTTGGTATTAATTGATGATGTGGTAACTACGGGCGCAACCCTAATGTCACTAGCCCGAGCCATTCATTGCCAGTACCCACATATCCTAATAGAAGCGTGGGTCATGGCCGTTACACCATATAAACGTTAGTTCATTAGTGGTGAAAGATAGAGTGCATTGCCCATAAGTTTACTGGTGCCGAACCAGTACCCTCTAAAGTTCACATTGTCTACGAACCCGATAACACGGCCACGACCACTTGGCTGAACCACCACAGCAGCACTGTCTTTGACCTGCTCTACTAACTCAGACGCTGCATAGCCTCCTAGTAAAGGGCGCTTGGTATATGTTGCGAGTGTTTCAAAGGGGTCGAACGTATCTTCTACCATCATGCTTGTGGTTTTAAAAAAAGGCAGTGTGTCTGTCGTAATACCAAAGAACAAAGGGTGGGTGTTATCAATGCTGGCTTCAAACGCTGTACCGGCAATACGCTTTTTCGCACGCAGCGCGTCGCGATCAGCAAAACTTAGTCCTTCGGTAGCGAACAGTGCATCCACCTCAGCACTCTCCATGATATTGATGTCAAGCCATTCTTGCTTCTTAAACCAGCGAAGGGCGCTCTTTTGACCAATTAGCGTGCCGCCCTGCTTCACCCAACGTGTCAATGCAGCTGCTGTATCTTTGCCTATCGCTGAATAATTGCCAGACGCGGCAATAACATGGGTAAACTGCGACAGATCGACTCTGCTCAGTTTATTCAGGTCAACCATGGCAATCTGCGCGCCTACACGTGTGTCAATGTAGTGCCAAATTTCGCCTACCTCGTATTGAGAAGTGCCTTGCCCACCTAGGATCAAAATAGAAGGCATAGTCACTACTGCCATGTTACGGCTACCTAGGTCGATCCCCTGTGGTGTTAAGCCCGAGGTAATCGGATAAAGCGGTATACTCAAGGTTTCAGCTAGGGCCTGTGCACCTGCAAAGGCTCTTTCCTGTTGATTAAGTGCTTTGGTGATCAACATTGTGCCTGGCTCGAAGCGGCGTGTGGTATCACCTATTTTTGCCGTAAAGGCTTTGTTTGCTGCACGCAACGTAAACCCGTTTTGCAGTAACTTTTGAGTGAGAGCAGGCGCAAAATAGTGGTGCCAGTCAAATGCATAAGCCACCGCGTTTTCAATGCCCGCCACTTGTTCAGCTTGCATCAGAGAGGCTCTGCCTTCACTGGTGTCGAGCCCTCTCGCTTGTCGGCTGCTCAGCTTACTGTAGGTGAGGCCAAACGCATAGCCAAAGTTCCAGTTTGACACGTCATAAAAGGTGTTGTCCGGAAAGTCTGTACGCTCTGAAAACAGTGATTTAATCAGTCGATACTGGGGTTGGTCATAAGCGATCAATACCGCGTTGTTTGCCACGTAGTTCTTCCCATCAACAGACAGATCTTCAGTGACTGTACGGTAGCGAATCTGGTGCATATCAAGACGATCTAAGAATTCAGCAAAACGTGCCGGGTCCTTACCTTGGTCAATGATCACTCCGGCAGTCTCGTCTTCTTTAATCAAGGATTGCGTTTGTCTGGCAAAGCTTGCCTGATAATCGATAAGCGCCGCTTTATTTGCCAACGCACCATCAAACGTACTCAGCGACGTGGTGATTTGATTTTGAATGGTTTGATGAAACGCCACATCGCCATTAATAGAGGCCTGTAGGTGTCCGCGGCTACTGGCCTGCTCAAACAAAATACCAATACTGCCGTGCGCATCCGGATAGGTAGAGCCTTTGCCAAAATAAAAGTCATCAAAACTTTCTTCGGTAAAATAAAGCTGGTCTGTGGCATCGAGCGCTTTCGCGTGATAAGCCGCTATCGCCTCGGTCAGGGTAACATTAGCATCGGGTGTAAGCGGGTTCTTGCGTGAGCGAATGCCTGGTTGGAAGAAATACGTGCTATTAGTACCCATTTCATGGAAATCGGTGAGGACATGAGGACGCCATTTCTGATATTGAGTTACTCTTGCACGTGATTCTGGGTGAGTCAGTAACAACCAGTCCCGGTTCAAATCAAACCAATAGTGATTAGTTCTGCCAGAGGGCCAGTTTTCGCTGTGCTCACGGTGGAAAGGCGATTTACTCAGTTGCTTACTTTTATGCTGGTTTGCCCACTGGGCAAAACGAGACAGACCATCAGGGTTCATCGACGGATCAAACAACACAATTGCCTGATTGAGTAATGCATCGATTCTACTGTCCTGCCCAGCCGCTAGGTAATAAGCCACGACTAAAGCGGCATTGCTGCCTGATGGCTCGTTACCGTGAATACTGTAGCCCATATAAAACACCAAAGGATCGGTGCTTTTGCCTGCTTTCCCTGACTGGATAGTCGTAAGATGCTGCTGCCTAATCTGTTCCAGTTGTGCCTGTTTCTCTGGCGCTGAAAAAGTCATCAATACCAGCTGGCGGTCTTCGTGTGTCTTGCCGGTGTTTTGAAGCGATACGCGGTCAGAAGCATCAGACAAATATTGCATATAGGCAAGAAGTTGGTCATGACGAACATGCCATTTACCAACGTTATACCCAAAGAAAGCTTCGGGTGTTTTTATCGCAGGGTTAAAGGTGGTATCAGCGGGCAGATAGTCACTGGCGGGCTTGCCAGTTTCAAAATAGGGTTCCACTGCAAATTGGGCATGCAGACTTGGTGCGAACAGTAATGCCGACGCAAACGTCAGCATTGCAGCACGAAAAGACAACTTCAGGGATTTAAGCACAACGTAGTTTCCTTTCTTATAAATTATTTTTAATACTTGAGTGTTTTAGTCAAGTAAATTTGGTACACTTGGCATCTTACACGATGAATGAACATATGTTTAATAGTATGCATCGCATGGATTACGCCAATGGTCGATGCGTTCTATTAGTGCTATAGGTTGAAAAATGATAGCAATCTCTGAACAAGCTCAAGCACATTTTGCAAAATTACTGGCTAATCAAGAGCCTAATACGAATATTAGGGTGTTTGTGGTCAATCCTGGTACGTCTTCTGCTGAATGCGGTGTTTCATATTGCCCGCCAGATGCGGTAGAAAGCACGGACACACGACTGCCATTTGATGGTTTTGAGGCCATTGTTGATCAGGAAAGTGCACCTTTTCTGGAAGAAGCCGAAATTGACTTTGTAACAGACCAAATGGGGTCGCAACTGACCTTGAAAGCCCCCAATGCTAAAGCCCGCAAAGTGGCAGATGATGCGCCTTTAATAGAGCGTATCAACTATATGATCGAATCAGAGATAAACCCTCAGCTTGCCAGCCATGGTGGTAAAGTGATGCTGGTTGAAGTTACCGAAGACAAACATGCCGTTTTGCAGTTTGGTGGTGGTTGCAATGGTTGCTCTATGGTGGATGTTACGCTGAAAGAAGGCATTGAAAAACAAATGCTTGCTGAGTTTGATGGCGAAATCGTCGGGGTCAGAGATGCCACTGAACACGAAGCAGGTGAGCACTCCTACTACTGATCAACACAAAGGCTGGCGACGCTTCGTTGCTGGCTTTGTTGTATTTTTAATTGGCCTAGCACTCACCTTGTCCGATGCGTCTGACATCACCCTCATGCGCTATCTAGGATTAGGTTTGCTCATTGGTGGCTTCATCGTAGCGATGACCGGCTATTTGCCCATGATATGGTTTCGTCTTACGGCAGCGAAACGCTTCAATAAAAAGCATTCAAAGTAAATATCGACGCACTATCGATACACCTAACGTCAGCCCCCTTAGTGCCAAAAAACTCAACATCGCATACCACAACGCAATGTTCCCGCTGTCTTTAAAAAACCACCACACGGGGAAAAAACCCGCTACGGCACTTACAAACATAGTATTGCGCATTGCACTGGCTTGGGTTAATCCAATCGCGACACCGTCAAATAAAAAGCACCAGTGCCCGATTAAAGGCAAAAGAATAATAACCAGGGAATAAGCGGATAAGGCGTTTAAGACATTGTGGTGCTCAGTAAGTAATGCAGCAATCGAGTCACCCGCTATGGCGAACACAAACGCATAGATGCATGCAATAAGGCCCGACCAAAACACGCCTACAAGAATATCTGTTCTTAACATTGCAGATGCCTTTCTGCCTGCTGCTTTTCCTACCATGGCTTCAACACCAAAGGCGATACCATCTAACCCTAGTGCGATAAGTGCGAAAAATTGCAAGACAATTGCATTGACTGCAGCAGCGGTAACCCCATAACGCGCACCTTGTAAGGTAAGAAATGCCAGACAAATTTGCAGTACCAGGTTTCGTAAAAACATGCTCGTATTTAAAGACAATACATTCTTTAATGCCTTCATGCTAAACCACGTTCGTTCAACACCTGCGCCCTGAATGTGCCTTCGACATACTAGAATGGATAGCAACATCAGGGTGTACTCTGCCAATACAGTCGCGAATGCCACACCTTCTACCTGCCAGCCTAGTCCATATACAAACGCAATATTCAGTCCGGCATTCAAAAGATTACCTGTAATTTGGATATACAAAACTTGGCGCGTTAAATGCCGTCCGATCATCCACCCCACTAACGCGAGGTTTGTCATAGCGGCTGGTAGGCCCCAAATTCGAGTTGTAAAGTAGGCCTCAGCTGCGAGTTTTGCCTCGCCCGACAGTTCAGAGAGGTGCAAGCCAGCGTTAAAAATATATCTGTGCAAAAGCAATAAAACGGCCGCCAGCAATAGCCCAATAAATACCCCTTGATACAGTACTTTCGCCTGCTCTTGCTTGCTTTGCGCACCATAAGCCTGTGCTGATAAACCGGTTGTCGACATTCTTAAAAAGCCACATATCCAAACGATCTGCGTTATGATAAGCGCACCGATGCTCGCGCCCGCCAACGCACTAGGCGCGTCCATTCGCCCTAATACAGCAGTGTCAACAAGCCCAACAAGCGGTGTGGTAATATTGGCCAGCACCATAGGGGCAGACAATGCCAATAGCTTTTTATGGGTTGGCCAGTGTGTTAAGTGAGTCGTTAAAAGGGACAATGAATACAATGAATTATCTGTGGTGTAGCAAGCCTATCATGAAATCTTTTCTGTGTTTTATTGGTGTTGTGTTTTGTTTCAATCAGGCGTTAGCAAACAGCACACCTGACCAGTCTAGTACAGTAGGGCTGATCTACCACCACGTTGCCACAGATACGCCGCCCAGTACCTCGGTGAGCCCCGAAACCTTTCGTGAGCATATGGCTTATATCAAAAAACATTTCACTGTTTTGCCACTACAGGAAGCCATTAACAAAATAAAAAAAGGCATTGCTTTGCCTCCTCAATCTTTAGTGATTACATTTGATGATGGTTATCGCAACATTCTTGAAAATGCCCATCCTATACTTAAAGAATATGGATTCTCGTATACCATTTTTATTAACCCCGATCGCATTGGTGTAGAGCCGGCTCAACTGACATGGGAGGAAGTTAGGCAAATGGAGCGCGAGGGCGTACTGTTTGCAAACCACACTATCGGCCATTTGCATTTACTCGACAAACAGCCCAAGGAAACTGACAGTGCTTGGCTTGACCGGGTATGGCGACATGTAGAGCAGGCGCAAGAAACGTTAGAACAACAAGTCTCTTACGCACCCAAATACCTTGCCTACCCCTTCGGGGAATACAATGCACTATTAGCAGAAAAAGTGCTCAACGAGGGTTATGTTGGCTTTGCTCAGCATTCAGGAGGCATTTCTGCCCTTAGCGATTTTGCTGCTTTACCACGGTTCCCATCAGCGGGCATTTACGCGAACATGCGTTCTTTAGAAACGAAAATGAAGAGTCTTGCAATGCCGGTTGTCGCCTCAACACCCATAGATCCTGAATTATCTGAGCGCCATAATGTGACGCTTTCTTTTACCATTAATAGTCAGGATGTACGGCTCTCCCAGGTTCAGTGCTTTTATCGTGGGAAACCGATTGATAGCCGTATAGACGCGTTAACCGTTAGTGCTCGGGTGCCTGACACGTTACCTGAGGGGCGTTCAAGAGTGAATTGTACCGCTCCCAGCAATCTACACAAAGGCCGTTTTTACTGGTACTCTCAGCCCTTTTTCGTGGCTCGTGAAGACGGCACATATCCTGATTAAAGGTCGTTACCAAACAGGAACAACAAAGGTTGATGTAGACGGGCTCGCCAGGCTTTCTCTGTATGGGCAGCACCTTTGTCAAACACCGTTAGCCAATTCGACTGATCGTACCCTTTGTCTTGCATAATACGATCAGCATATTGCTGCATGGGCGGATATACGGCATCGAGTGTTTGATCACCATAGTCGAAATACAACTTATGATTTCCCGGCGCGGGCACTGTATTTTTCAGATAACGCATAAACTCGTCTGTGATGACCGTCCATTCCGGTCTGCTTGAACCTGGCCAGTGGGTCGACATACAAGCAGCACCACCAAACACGTCAGGATATTCACCTAAAGCATAAAGCGAAATAAGGCCGCCCATACTTGAGCCCGCCACAAACGTATTGTCTCTATCAGCCAATACGGAATATTTATTGTCGATATAGGGCTTCAGTTCTTTTACTAAAAACTTGAGGTATTTGTCAGACCGAATAGACTTTTCACTGACGATAGATTGGCGTCCACCGGTGTTTAACGCCGTTTGTTGATTTGCAGACAATGCCTCCCAAGGTTTTTGTGGCAGATATTCCGGATAACGTAGCTCACCGCCATTGAATACACTCACCACAATAAACGGCCTAACTCTGCCCTCAGCCTGCAGCCTTCCAGCGATTTCATCAACACCCCATTCCTGGCCATTCCAGGTAGTGCTTGCATCATAGAGCATCTGGCCATCGTGCATGTATAACACACTGTACTTCACTGCATTGGAATAGCCAGCAGGAAGCCATACTTGTACCGTACGCTGACCGATGAACGCTGATTCGAATGCGTCAATAGTATGTAAGGTTCCCGTTGCAACCTGGGCCGCATTACTCATAAAAGAAAGAGACACCAGAAGCAATAAAAGTCGTAAATAAGCCACGTAAGTTTCCTCGCCAGTAATCTTGATCCTTTATAGGGCCTTTGCTACATGATTACTACAAGCATACGTATTCAATTGCTTTCATAAGGCTAGATACCATGCAGGTTTTATATGATGGCGCATTAGTACTTTAAACGTTACAAATGCATTTACATATTAATAACATTTGTTGTCTCCACGCTTGAATTCAATGTGCCTAAGGTGTAGAAAGAACAATAATGACAACGCTGTCCGAAAAGTTGTGCATCGCGAGCAGCTACAATAAATAACCGCTAATTCTGAGGAAAAAGAATGTCTAGGAAATTTCAAAAGAGCGCGTTGCATGTTGCGATATGCGGGGTGTTTGCCACAACGTTTACCGCTACCGGGGTCGCCCAAGAGCAAACGCAGTCGCGATCTGCCGACGATGAGGCAATCGAAACCATCGAAGTACGCGGAATTCGAAACAGTATTGCGTCAGCACAGGAACTTAAGCGACTTGCCGATACCGTTAAAGACGTGATTACGGCAACAGACATAGGCGCCTTACCCGACAAATCTGTTACCGAAGCACTGCAACGAGTACCAGGCGTCACCATAGAACGTTTCGCGGCGTCGGATGACCCCAAGCACTATGCCGATGAAGGAACCGGTGTTCTGGTAAGAGGCCTAGACAGAGTTCGCAGTGAAATCAACGGGCGTGATGCATTTAGTGCAAACCCAAACGGCGGTTTGAGTTATGAAGATTTTCCTGCTGAGCTACTCGGTGCCGTTGAAGTAGTAAAAAACCAAACCGCTGACTTGATTTCCGGTGGAATTGCAGGAACCGTTAATTTAATTACTCGCAAACCTTTTGACTCAGACGAGCAACTTTTTGCCTATGGGCTAAAAGCAAACCGAGGTGACTATCGCGAAGAAACTACGCCCTCATTTAACGCACTCTTTTCCGACAATTGGGACACAAATTCAGGTAAATTTGGCGTGCTGGTAGCAGGGTCACGATCTGAATTTAGAACCCGTGGTGATGGTTTCGGTTTAGGGAATTATCACAGCCGCGGACCGCTTCCTATCGCTTCATATGACGAGTGGGGCACACCGCAAGTCACGCGCGTAGCCGGTTCTTTTGACGGCCCATGTGTACCCAATGCTGCCCCCTGGAGTGGCTGTGGTGATGTCGTCGCTAATCAATATACCCAGGAAGACGCTGATGCCTTTGTACCCTTATATGAAGGGGAAGCAGTAGAGGGCCAGCCTGATGGTGAAACCTGGTATACCCCTGCAGCCATAACCTTAAGTACCGCTGAAAATAATCGTAAACGAGAAGGTTTAACCGCATCGCTGCAGTGGGAAAGCAATGACGAACGTACACTAGTTACCCTTGAACACATCCATTCAAACGCATCTTTAGAATGGAAAGAACGAGTATTCTTTAATGGCGAACGGGGTTTTATCCCCGCCGTGCCTAATGGTATTAAGTGGTTTGACGATGCAGAAAATGGTCGTCCAGTGACGGTTGATAATAATGGCTACCTAACCTCGGGAGTCGGTAATTTAACCACCACAGACTACAATACACTGTTTTCATCCCGTTATAACTTCAATGAAAGTAAGATCGACGACACGTCAATCAATATTCGTTTTAACGCCACTGACGCACTTACCGTCTACTTTGACTATCAGCATATTCGCTCTGAGCAGACTATCTCGAATTATGGGATTGGAGCAGCCATACGCGGTGGCGCAGATTCTATTACTCATGCACCCTTCTTCTTAGACTTAAGAGGCTCAACCCCCTCGGTTGAATTCTTGAGTGAAACCATATCAAACCCACCTGCGGTGCCTGAGAATACCCATCCAGTTACTAGCGTTTATTCTGCTTTGCCACAAGAAGAGGCCAACGACGCCGATGCCGACTCCTATCAGCTAGATATTGAGTATGTGCTTGAGCGAGGCATGTTTACTAAAATCCAAGCGGGTCTTTATTACTCAGAGAAATCGCTGATTGTGCGTAATACTGAGTACGAGGGCTGGCAAGCCCTGGCGGCAAGATGGGACGCAACTGAAGCATTTAGAACATCACCACAAGTAGCGCCTGAACTCTTTGACAGGGTCGATTTTGCTGATCATTACGACGGTAAAACAGTCATGGGCCCGCATACAAGTTTCCTATTCCCGAGTATGGAAATGACACAGAATTTCAATCAAACCTTACGAGAGGGATGCGGGAAATACTGGGCAGAGGGCAGAGCTTTCGACCAGAGCGGCAATTGCGCCTTGCCTTATGAAGATATGACAGATCGAGTAGAAGGTGCGTTTGCGTCTAGGCATATCAGTAAGAATAATACCCAGCGTACCGAGTTTTACATTAGAGCCGATTTTGAAGCTGATATCTCAGAAAATGTCTATCTTAGTGGTAATCTGGGTTTGCGCTCTGTCGATTATGAACTGAAGTCAACCGGGGCAATTACGCTACCAACACCCGACGCGCGAGGGCCGGTTGATGGCCCCGTGTATCAGATTATGCAAAGCCAATATACGCAATTCTTTAACTTGGCTTCCGGTCGGGCAGACTTCGATACTTCAACACATGACTATTCAACCCTGTTGCCAAGCCTAAATTTGAATTTTGGGATTTATGATGACTTTGTCGTTCGCATTGGTGCGTCTAAGGGCCTGTACTATCCTAACCTGCTCGATTCACGTAACCGTATGTTCGTGACATTAGACTACGACACCGTTTTGCAAGACCCAACACAAGCCAGAGATGACCAAACCAATCCGGTTGTTGATCTCACCAATTTTGAAGTAACTGGCAATGCGAGCAATCCAAATCTTGACCCAGAGGAATCGACTAGTTTTGATCTATCCGGTGAATGGTATTTTGCAGACACAGGCGCGGTTACTGTGGGTGTATTCCATAAAGAGCTTGAAGGAATAATTCGGAACCGGAGCTTTGCCGCGTCGATTGACAATATACCCGTGTCAGCCTACGGCCCCAATAACACAGGCTCAGGCACTATTCGCGGATATGAGCTTTCCTATACACAATTTTACGACATGTTACCCGGTGCATGGAGCGGTTTAGGTCTGCAATTTAATTACACTTATATCGACCAAGATGGCCTTGAAGATCCCAATGATAACCCAGCGGTAGAGTCGCGGTTTGCCGACGGTACATTGCTTGAGCCTGACGGTCGCAATAGCTTCCGTCAATTTATGAATCTTCCCTTGGTAGGATACTCTGACCAAAACTTCAACATTGTGGGCATGTATGAATATGCAGGTATTTCTGCTCGACTTGCTTATACTTGGCGCTCTGAATATTTGCTTGCCCTTCGCGAAGCAACAGAATTTGTGCCAGTCTACTCTGAAGCTCAAGGCCTGATGGATGCCAGTATTTACTATTCACTCAGCGACAATTTACGTGTGGGCTTTGAAGTAAGTAATCTGTTGGGCGAAGATACAAAAACCAAATATCAGCAAAATCAGGAAGGCACGCTGACTAATGCCTTTACTTTTACCACCGACCGCCGCTATGCGATCTCTATCAGAGGTACGTTTTAAACATACGTGGTGACGTCTTAGACAGTAATAAAAGAAGTAAACTGACTATGTGGAAAAAAATTATCATTGCCGGCGGCGGAACTGCCGGCTGGATGACAGCGGCACTATTGGCGAAAAGCTTGGGCCGGGCAGGGTTCGAGATAACCCTTGTAGAATCTCCCAACATCCCTACAGTGGGCGTTGGTGAGGCAACAGTACCCAGCTTTATGCACTTTAATCGGCTCCTGGGCATTGATGAACGTCATTTGATCAAACAAACCAAAGCAACCTACAAACTCGGCATTCAGTTTGTTGATTGGGAGAAGATAGGTAACGATTATATTCATGGCTTTGGTGCGTTAGGTGACCAAGCCGCGGGGCTTCCTTTTTATCACTATTGGTTTCGTTGGCTTAAGAGCAACCCTACCGCTAAGTTAGAAGACATGAGCTTGTGTGCCGTGAGCGGTCGAAAGAGACGCTTCGTGCATCCAGACCCGAAAGTTAATCCCATTCTTGGCGGTATGGGTTATGCGCTTCACATTGATGCAGGATTGTACGCTGAATTTTTGAAGCAATATTCAACTGAGCGCGGGATTAAGCACATTCAAGCAGATATTACCGGCGTTAACTTAAATCAAAAAACGGGCTTTATCTCGTCGCTAAACCTTGCTGATAGCAGTGTATTGGAAGGTGACTTTTTTATTGATTGCACTGGGTTTAAGTCGATGCTTTTAGGTCAGGCCCTTCGTGTCCCCTTCGTTTCTTGGAAACAGTGGTTAAAAACCGACAGTGCTCAAGTCCTGCCTACTGCATTGACCCAAGATAACTTTGTACCATACACCAGAGCAAAGGCACATCACGCGGGTTGGCAATGGCGCATACCTTTGCAGCACAGAGTTGGGAATGGCTTAGTTTATTCCAGTGAACACATGACAGATCAAGAGGCCGAAGCACTATTATTGGAGCAAATAGACAGTGAGCCACTGATGGCACCACGGAAATTGCATTTTGAAGCTGGCATGCGCGAGAGATTTTGGGAAAAAAACTGTGTGGCCGTAGGGTTGTCCAGTGGTTTTCTGGAACCATTGGAGTCAACCAGCATTCACATTATTCAAACGACGATATCCCGCTTAGTAACGCTGTTTCCAAATGCTGACACTAACGAGGTCATGGCCAAACGATTCAATGCACAGGCAACGTTTGAAATGGAGCGGATAAGAGACTTTATTATTCTTCACTATGCTCTAAACCATCGCGATGATCCATTTTGGCGCTCGCTTTCAGAAATGAGGTTACCTGATAGTCTTGAAGAAAAGATCACCCTATTTAAGAAAACAGGTTACATCCATTATGAAGACGGTGACCTGTTCGCCGACACTAACTGGCTCAGTGTGCTATTTGGCCAAGGCGTTAGACCAGAAAATAGCATGTATATGGTTAACACAATGAGCGACGAGCAACTCGATAAATATATCTCCAGCATACGTCATCAAATTGTGTCATTGACTGACAACTTTCCATTTCATATAGATTACTTAACCAGGCTGCTGAAAAGCTGAACGGTACAAAGAATTACGCAAGATAAGCTAATCTATCGTCTCTCAATTGGACAAATGTTGTTTTTTTGTTCGTTAAGAGTGTTACTATTTATTCACTTTTAAGCGCCTATCAACGAGTGAGGGCTTACCCGTGAAAAGACTATTACAGAAAGACAGCGCGTTAATTTGGTTAATGGCTGCAACTGGCGTATTGCTGCTCATTCCTTTGACCGCTATGCAGTTTACCAGTGAAGTCTATTGGACTGGGGCAGATTTTTTAGTGATGGGGGGCTTACTCTTATCATTGGGCGGTATGCTGATATTACTGGCGCGAAAGGCCCCTACAAAATATTACCGCGTATTAGCCGTTACCGTTTTACTGGCGTTTCTTTACCTTTGGGTTGAATTGTCTGTCGGTTTATTTTTTTCTCTCGGAAGTTAACGCGACATACCCATTTTTATCCGAGTTGGTGCAGGAGTTACTATGACAAATAAGGTTATTGGTCTTGTTTTGATCATTATTGGTATTGCACTGGCGATATGGGGTTACAACATATACGACTCTGCTAGCGCACAAATAGGGCGGGCCTTAAGCGGAGACACGCCAATCGAGGCATGGGCAGGCATGGTTGGTGGCGCAATCTGTATCGCTATCGGCGTACTCAGAGTAAAGTAGCATTTAGCAACAGCAAATAGGAAGGATTCGATGAGGCTAGTAGCTGTTTTTGTGTGCTGTATGGTGCTGTTTAGCTGTAACGCTGTGATAGGCATGCCAACAACACTGGATGAGCAGCCATGGCGTACTATAAATCTAGTAAGCGCCGCAACAATTATACTCCTCCCCATTCTTACCATAATAAGTTTAATCATGATCCGGCTGTTTAAGCCGGCCTTCATCACAAGCAAACAGAAACTCCGGCGCTATGGATGGATAACGTTATTAGCCATGTTTTTGATGTGGGGGGTTGTAGAGATATCATTACCACCTAGCACCAATATCAGAATTGACCTATTTTTTATTTTGCCAGCCATTGCCGCGCAAATCGCAATGACAGTGTTGGTGGAATTTTTTTATCGCAATACAAAAAATTAAGGTAGGCAGGAGTGTTCAAAACTGCCAGTCTTGTCGCTTCGACATAAAAAAGTCTAAAAACACACGTACTTTTGTTTGTATGGGGTTTGATGGATGGTAATACGCATAGACCTCTGCGTCATCCCACCAGTATTTTTTAAGTACAGGCGTTAACTTTCCCTGTTTGATAAATTGCTGAATATGTCTGGATTCTTCTGGCGCATTAATTAATCCAAGGCCGGCTTCAGCAAGTTCTACTATGCCTGCAACGGTTTTAATCTGACAATGTGGTGTTGCATAAAGTGGCTTTTTATTCTTGTCTTGCAGCACCAAGACATTGCTAGGTTGATTGTGGAGGTAACCAATAACCTTATGTTCTTTAAGCTGGTTTGGATGAGAGGGAACACCAAATTTTTTTAGGTAAGCCGGTGAAGCAAATACACCATAGCGACTTTTCCAAATAGACCGACGCTTTAAACCTGGATATCGATTGCCTAGGTATTCTCCTACTGCCCAAAAAACATCATATTCATCTTCGCGGATATCTATGAGCGATTCTTTAACATCTATGCCAAGAATGAGGTCTGGGTAACGTTCGGCAAATTCAGCAACCCAGGGAACAAGCGATTCGGTAACGATGTCATTGCTTTGACAGACCACACGCAGCTCACCATTCACTGCCGAAACATTGTTTTGGCTCCAATGCAAAAGCCCTTGATGCTGCTCCAAAAAAATTTCTGCTTTATATTTAAATGCCTTACCAAACTCAGTGAGGACCAATTGACGTCTGGATCGAATAAATAAAGGCTGATTGAGCTGAGATTCGAGACGCGCAATCTGTTTACTGATTGCCATCACGGTTCTGCCTTCGGACTCTGCAACACGAGACATGTTACCAGTTGTGGCGACTTTACAGAATATAGCCAATTCTTTCGGGTTAAGCATAATATAAACTTTTAGTTTAACTATTCTAATATAGTAATTTATTTATTTAACTCATGCGACTCACTATCCTGCCGTTGTGAACACAAATTGAAAAGAGGTTAATTACGATGGCGTTGCATATAGGAGAATGGTTAGTACTGGCAATGATGGTTGCCATGATTGTTTACAGCCTTTGGGAAGCTGACAAGGGAAAGATGGCCGTGCAGGCTGGTCATAAATCCAAGGTCAAACTATACAAAGAAACAATGGTTTTCTTATGGTTGCCAAGCAGCGTACTTTTATTGCTAATCGGAATGCAAATCGTACCCGCAGATACAATGGGGTTAGCCTGGCATAACTCTTGGAGAAATTGGGTTGGTGTGCTCATTGTGGTATTGGCGTTTGCCTATGCGTTTTGGAGCATTCAAAGCATTTCGCCTGGCACTGAGCAGTTTAAACAGCTCAGTGATGCAATGAGTCAACATCAGTGGATGATGCCTGCGGATAAACGTGAACTACGGTGGTTTGCCGGGGGCTTATCAATGTCTGCAGGTTTTTGCGAAGAATTACTGTTTAGAGGTTTTTTCCTGCTCGTCTTTTCTGATTACTTGGGCGCTATATTGAGCTTGATATTGGGCAGTTTTCTGTTTGGCTTGTGTCATCTTTATCAAGGCTGGCAAAACGTGCTCAGAACCGGCATTGTCGGTTTGATATTGGGAGGCATTTATGTGTTTACTGAATCTTTGTGGGTCGTTATTGCACTCCACGCCCTAATGGATATCTACGGTGGCATATTGGGATATATAGTCCATAAACATGCGCGCTTTGATGTTACGACTCATCGCTCACTATAAATCTACCGAGACACCTCTAAAAAAGTTATTGAGGTGTTAGCATACAATGCTGATTCTTTCGGTAAACTCGGCTGACACAGAAGCCGATCTTGTTATCAATGAGACAGTAAAACAGTAGAGCCGATACAGATAAGTTCATCATTATGATGAGTAAACTGCACATACTATTAATAAGATAGTGCTAGTGTTGAACACTGTGTTTTTGAAGGGAGCCGGTTTTAATAATGGTTTCAATAACACCTTCATGATTGAGCTTTTCTACAGCATTTTTGATGGCAGGAATATGCATCATTGCTTCAGACTTTTTAGAAATAGCGATACTGGCATAGTTGTCGAATTTCAGTGCATAATCAGAATAAATAAGTTGCAGTTGCGTGATAGGGGCTGTCGGAAATTCAGGCGCAATGTACTCTGAAGCAAATACGAGGTCAACTCTCCCAGACGTTAACAAATAAAATGCTTTATCCAGTGACTCAACGTAAACATAGTCTGCATGGTTTAACAGAGGTGTAACTTGTTTATTGAAAGCAAACCCCTCAATTAAAGCGACTTTTAACCCCTTTAAATCTTCATTTTTTGTGATTGTAATTTGTCTTTTTTTTAATGAAAAGAAACGCTTAGTTGTTTCCTGCATATAGGGAATGAAGGCCATATAACGGGAACGGTCGTCGTTTTTTACTAGTCCAACCATGAAATCTGTATCGCCTGATTCCATTTTTAGCAAGCAACGTTTAAAAGGCGTATTGACGGTATAGCTTGGGAGAAACCCAACTTGCTTACCAATTGCTTCAATAATTTCTATATTCTGGCCTTTGGGCTCCTTACCATCAATGACTATTTGACGAGGAGGGAAGGGATCTAAGCAGACCTCAAAGGCAGGAAGCTCTGCATAGGCACTCAGACTGCTAAACACCAAGCCAGATATCAAAAGCAATCTTTTTATTTCTATGTTTTGTCGACCTGAGCCTTTTTGAAATTAGTATATCTTCTAACCTGTTTGCCTCAAAACCTATTTAAATCACACCAACCCATTTTGCACTAGCTTCTAGCCTTTTTGCCATTCTCATATAGCGAAAGCCTGCGGGATAGAGGGACTGGACTTCAAGGTAGCTGAGTGATTCATAGAAACCTATCGCACTCTTATTTTGACGTTCCACATCTAACACACAACGGCGCTTTTCATTGTGAACTGCTATCTCTTCCATATAGTTAACTAGCGCTTTACCTACTCCTTGTCCCTGAAAGCTAGGTGATACCGCTAAATGGCCAAATATCAATTCTTGATATGCCGGCGGCGTTATCTGTTCCGTGATCTTTGCTGAGCGTGCAAAAACTTGTGCAGTCTCATCTATACCGAAAAACGCATTTAAAGATGCCAGGGTGGCTTTGCCAAACGCTTTTGGCATATTACTGTGCCAAGCAGTCACCACCCCTATAGGTTGGTCATTGTGAGTGGCGACCCAATGCGCCTGACATCCATATTGACCTTGCCCACATTCCCATGCATGCATTAAATAGGATTTGGCTACTGTCTGGTCACCATTGCCAAAGATTTCAGTAAGAACTTGAGGGGCCGAGAGCATGATCAGGTCAACGGTAGCATAACCGTCGTCTGCTTTGGCACGCCTAATCCTAATGTTTTCAGTAACTTCCATCTATAATTGCAGGCATATCAGCCTTAATTTGGTCGACATCACTAATAGAAAGTTGCCCAGCTTTGACTTCTGGTTTGAATCGTCCAACCACATTGCCCTGAGGGTTGATCACCACAACAGAGCCACTGTGATCGACGAGGTAGTTAGGGTTATCAGTACTTTCGGAAATAGCGTACATCATGCCCATACTTCTCACCATGGGGAACAGCTGGGCGTGCTCGCCCGTAACTGCAATGAATTCACTATTAAAAAAACCAATATATTCACTAAGGCGTTCTATCGAATCACGGTTGGGGTCGACGGAGATAAACACCACCTGTATGGGCGCATTGCCTTCCATTTCTTTTAGTTCAGGATATATACCGGCAAGCGCAGACATAGTCACAGGGCAAATATCTGGACAATAAGTGTAACCAATAAATGCGAGTGTCCAATGCTGCTTTAGGTTTTCAACTGTAAAGGGAGCTCCTGTGTGCTGCGTGAGTGTAAAGTCTGACAAGGCACGCGGAGCAGGATAAACCTGCATATACTCAGGTCTGTCACCTACGGCACTAATATCGCCTGGAGGTGACACATAGACGCTAGCGATGATGCCCGCTATCAATGCGATAGCGGCCACAATACCTACAATAGTTTTTTGGCTCATAGGGTTATTGGAATGTAGTGATCAAGTAACAATACAACAAACAATACCATGAGGTGAATGATGGAGAAACGGAAGGTCGCCATCGCTGTATCAGGTTTTGCAAAATACTTAAGCTGAATTGCATAACCTAAGAAAATGAGGTTTAGCACAGTGGAACCGACCAGGTAGATAACGCCAGACATACCAATTAAATACGGCATTAAACCGATAGCACATAATAACACCGTGTATAACAACACCGATGTTTTAGTAAACGCTACACCATGGGTAACAGGTAGCATAGGCACATTTGCGCGCGCATAGTCTTTTTCTCTGTGAATGGCGAGGGCCCAAAAATGGGGAGGTGTCCATGTGAAGATTATCAACACCAACAGTAATGCGTGTGCATGAACCTCATTGGTCACTGCGGTCCATCCTAACAAGGGTGGTGCAGCGCCTGCCAGCCCGCCAATCACAATATTTTGCGGCGTAGCACGTTTAAGAAACATAGTATAAATTACGGCATAACCCACAAGACTGGCGAGCGTAAGCAATGCTGTTAGTCGGTTTACCCACAGCTCCAGTGCTAAATATCCAATCAGGGCAAGTACAAATGAAAACACCAGAGCTTGGTTAACTGATACCCGTCCTTTTGCAACAGGCCGATTGAATGTTCTGGCCATTTGGCTGTCAATTCGGTGATCAACAACATGATTGATAACCGCTGCCGCAGAAGAAAGACAACCGATACCCAACATGCCTGCAATAAGTGTAACGCTATCAACCCACGTTGGCGTAGCTAAGCACATACCAACCAAGGCGGTTAATAACAACAGCATGACAACTCGTGGCTTGGTCAGCTCATAAAAATCTCGCCACGTCACAGACTCCTGAACGGGTTTTGAAGCGGAAAGCGAAACGTCGGATTTAGCCATATAAAAGAATACCTATATTTTTCGCATGAGTGTGTATGCGATGGTTACCATAACCAACAAAAGACATGCCGCAACAGCGTTGTGCATAACAGCGACGGCCAGAGGAAGGCTGAAGACTACATTGCTAATGCCAAGCACGACTTGCACAACTAACACAAGCAGCATGAGCAAAGACAACCCTTTAATAAGTGAGGAAGAAGCTTTGACGTACAAACTTAAACCCAGCCAACATAAGTAAGCAAACGTTATAACAGCACCTATGCGATGCACAATGTGCATGGTCATGCGCTCAGCATAATCGTGCGCACCAAACTCATAATCCTGCGCTTCCGGTACACTGAACGCCCCCGCGAAATCGAGTCTGGATGACCAATTTCCCTCACAAATTGGGAATTCTGTACACGCTAAAGCAGCGTAGTTTGCGCTCACCCAACCGCCCAATGCAATTTGTACCACTACTACTGCAATACCCACCAAGGCGTAAGTAGCGTATTTACCTAAATGCGCATCACCCGTCGGCGCCCTGTATGGTGTTAAGCGCAAGTACAGTAACAACAGGCAACTGAGTACCGTAAACCCACCCAATAGGTGCCCCATTACCACAACGGGTAACAAGTTTAACGTAACTGTCCACATGCCAAGCATGCCCTGAAAGATGACTAGAGCAACCAGAAATAGGGGCAATTTAATCGGCTTTTGCTCCGCCCTATTGCGCCACGACAATATCGCAATGGCAACAATAAGCAAGCCAAGTGCAGAAGCAAAATAGCGGTGGATCATTTCATTCCAGGCTTTTTCTTGCTCTACCGGTCGCTCTGGAAAAGCCGCATTTGCTGCATTGACTAACTCTTCAGATTGAGGCACCACCAGATGCCCATAACAACCTGGCCAGTCAGGACAACCTAAACCGGCGTCAGTCAGGCGCGTATACGCACCCAAAACAATAACCATTAATGTGAATAAAATACTGAGCAGTACAAGTAGACGACAACTTTTCACTTCACTTTGTCCTGGTTAGCCAATTCGCGATAACTTAAGCATTTTTTTCAAATCAGACAACACATCCCTGCTTTGCATAATGGCTTGTTGTTGGTCTGCATGAGGGTTATACCGCAACATTGCGTTGTTCATAGTATCAACCAAAAAAATACCATTCCTATGCGCTGAATTAAACACCTTATTAACATTTTCTTGTTTTGTATTTAACACCTCAGTGCGGTTATCTTTGGCAATCCATTCTTCAACATTGGCACTTTCAGGTGTGATGACTAACGTTGCATTCGCTCTGTCGCTTTCTTTACCTAAGGCCAAGTCTACTTGCTGAATACTGTAAATAGCATTCTGACAAGTTTGGTCACAGGTAGTAGGCACCACATAAACCACTCGCCACTTTTTCGGTAATTCACCAAACAACGACTGTGCGTTGAGCGTAGGCTGGAGTAGCTCACCTCGATTCGTTGCGCCTCGGTTAAAAAAATCGTTGTCTAATGCCAGTTTTGCCAAGATAACAGGAAGGACAAAAACGACGACTAAGAGGATGAGCGTTTTGCGAGATCCACCCGTTTTTGTATCAGACATGTTTGCTCCTAGTTTTTCCGATGGCGATAGCGCCAATAATGAGTGCGGCAGCGGCGAGCCCAAACCACTGAATAGCGTAACCAAGGTGCTTTTCAGGTGGCATTACTACTGGCTCCCAATGCCTGATAAACTGCTCGTCACGCCCAAGAATTTTAACCACAAAGGGTGACAAACGAATACCAGACTGCTTGCTTTGTTGCGCTATATCGATACCTTGTATCCGATAAACCTGACCAGAGTCAGAGGGTTTGGACTCGAACATCTCAACATTCACGAACGGGTTAGCAGTGGGTTCAATGATGACACCTCTCACTCGATTGAGTGTTTGTGGTAATGTAACCTCAGGCCATATATTACGGTCACCCGACGAGGCAACCCAGCCATAATCAAGTAGCACATTGCCCGCAGGTGTATTCACTACAACCAAAACCTGATAACCGATTTCACGTTCCATCGGACGATTATCGACTATCCAGACATGTTCTCGCAGCAATGTACCGCTGACATTGACCAATACATTTTCTCGCGCTTCATTGCGGTCAATGACGTCGATAAGCGCCTTGGCCGGCTGATCTTTTTTTTCTTCAAGGTCCAATAAGAACGCTTGCTTTTCTTGCATTCTGGATAACTGCCAAACACCTAGACTCAGCAAAATGGCAACAATCAACAACAAGAATAAACTCGAAATGATCGCGGAACCCTGATAGCGTGTAAACATTGTAAACAAGTTGTAAAGAGCACCTATATGTTATTCGTAAAAATCCTGCTTGTCGGGCTCTTGCTGTTCATGATTGTGAATTTATTTTTGGCCATGCGGGTAATGCTAAAGAATGACCCCGATGGACAGCCCATGAGTAAATTCATTGGACGCAGAGTGCTTGTATCTACCGTTATTTTTGTCATTATTTTGGTGGCAGTAGCAACGGGGTTGATTGAACCCAACCCCAGACCGTATTAACTCTTTTACAGTATATAAACAAAGATAAACAACATTACCCATACAACGTCAACAAAGTGCCAATACCAAGCGCCAGCCTGAAAAGCAAAGTGTTCTTTTGGCGTGAAGTGACCTTTCAATACCCTGAAGAACAGCACAATGAGTATTACAGTACCTAATGTAACGTGCATGCCGTGAAACCCGGTGAGCATAAAGAAGGTGTTTCCGTAAACGCCAGACTGCAAAGTCAAACCTAAATCACGATAAGCGTGAATATATTCATACACCTGTAACGCTAAGAATATACAACCGAGCAGAATGGTAAAACCAAGCATGGCAGTAAGCTGCTTACGCTTGTTCTGCTCTAAACCTGTGTGAGCATAATGGAGTGTCACCGATGAAACCAACAGGATAGCAGTATTGATTGCTGGCAAACCGGACCATTTCATCTGTGTGGTCGTTGTGCCGTCTGGTGTTGTGAGGAGCGGCCACATCGCCTCAAAGCCAGGCCACAGCACAGCATTAGTCATTGCGTTGTTTGACGAGCCGCCAAGCCAGGGCACAGCAATCATTCTTGCATAGAATAAGGCGCCAAAGAACGCAGCAAAAAACATCACTTCTGAAAAAATGAACCACATCATAGCTTGTCGATACGAACGCCCTAACTGGGCACTGTACAAGCCTGACATAGATTCATTGATTTGGTCTCTAAACCAACCAACAACCATAAAAATCAATATTGCTAAGCCAACCATAAGCACATAGCCGCCATAGCCTTCTGAGTTTTTCGATATCTCAACAACCAGATTACCGGCACCCACTGCAATCAAAAATAAAGCAACCGCGCCCACTATGGGCCAGATGCTTTGCGCGGGTACATAATATCTTTCGTATTCTTGCTGCATTTATTATTCTCCTTTGCCCTGCCTACTCTGCATTGCTGCCAGATAGGAAAGGGTTGTCAAGCGACTTGGGGTCATCAGCCCTCGCCGTTACGTCAAACAAGGTGTATTGCACAGTAAAAACAGTAACGTCATCAGGTATTTGTGGGTCTACATAAAACTGCATGGGCATCAGTGCTTCCTCTCCTGCCGCGAGCGGCTGATGATTGAAGCAAAAACACTCCGTTTTGTTCAAATACAAAGCCGCAGTTCCCGGTGAAACAGAGGGTATCGCCTGCGCTACTATGTCTCGTCTTGCTGGGTTCCTGACATAGAACTCTACGGTGTTTAACTCACCTGGATGAACCACAATGCGTTGGGTTGTCGCGCTAAATTCCCACGGCATCCCTTTATGTGTACGAGTGATAAACTCAACCGCCACCTCGCGTGATGTATCAATTTCAGGTGCACTGTATACCACTGCTGTTTCGTTGGTTTTTCCGTTTATTCCCGTGATATCACAAAACACGTCATACAGAGGCACCATTGCAAAACCAAAACCAAACATGGCGCAGGTGATTATCACCAGCCTGAACACCATGTTGTGATTTTCTGATTGCAGTGCCATGACTTATTTCACCACCGGTGGTGTATCAAACGTGTGATAGGGGGCTGGAGAGGGAATTTCCCACTCAAGACCTTCAGCACCGTCCCATACCTGGTCAGAAACTGGCTCGCCTTGTTTGCGACACGCTTTAATAAGTAGCGCTAGGAAAATGAGTTGCGACAAGCCAAACGCGAAGCCACCAATACTTATCCATTTGTTGAAGTCGGCAAACTGCAACGCATAGTCAGGAATCCTGCGAGGCATGCCTGCCAAGCCAACAAAGTGCATTGGGAAGAACAATACATTGACCGAAATAAGCGAACACCAGAAATGCCATTTAGCCAAGGTGATATCAAACATTTTTCCGGTCCATTTGGGAAGCCAATAATACACCGCTGCCATAATGGAGAATACCGCGCCTGTGACCAGCACATAATGGAAGTGAGCAACCACAAAGTAAGTATCGTGGTATTGGAAGTCAACGGGCGTTATAGCCAGCATCAAGCCTGACAAGCCACCAATCGTGAAAAGTACTACAAACGCAATGGCGAACATCATTGGAATTTCAAAGGTCATCGAGCCGCGCCACATAGTAGCGACCCAGTTAAAGACCTTCACTCCAGTCGGCACCGAAATAAGCATGGTGGCTACCATGAAGAAGATTTCAGCCTGATAGGGCATGCCAGTTGTGAACATATGGTGGGCCCATACGATGAACGACAACAATGCAATTGACGCAGTTGCATACACCATAGATGCGTATCCAAACAGCGGTTTGCGTGAGAAAGTGGGTATGATCTGAGAGATAATGCCAAACGCAGGCAAAATCATTATATATACCTCAGGGTGACCAAAGAACCAGAAGATGTGCTGGAACATAACAGGGTCGCCGCCGCCTGCGGCATCAAAGAAGCTAGTACCAAAATACTTATCTGTAAGAACCATGGTAACAGCACCAGCCAATACCGGCATTACCGCAATGAGCAGGAAGGCTGTAATCAACCAGGTCCATACGAACAAAGGCATTTTCATCCATGTCATACCAGGCGCACGCATGTTGAAAATAGTAACAATCACGTTGATTGCGCCCATAATGGATGAGATACCCATGATGTGCACAGAGAATACAAACAGACCGGTTGAATCATTACTATATGTAGTCGAAAGAGGCGCGTAGAAAGTCCAGCCAAACGACGGACCGCCCCCCTCCATAAACAGCGATGAAAGCAGAATAAGGAACGCAAAAGGTAAAATCCAGAAGCTCCAGTTATTCATTCTTGGTAAGGCCATATCTGGCGCACCAATCATCATAGGGATTAACCAGTTAGCCAACCCTGTAAAAGCGGGCATGACTGCACCAAAAACCATTATCAGGCCATGGACTGTGGTCATTTGGTTGAAAAAATTAGGATCGACAATTTGCATGCCGGGCTGAAAGAGTTCAGCGCGGATAACCATTGCCATTGCTCCGCCCACCAAAAACATAATAAAGGCGAACCACAGATACAAGGTACCTATGTCTTTATGGTTTGTGGTTAGCAACCAACGACTGATCCCCTTTGGAATATGGTCGTGATGATCGTCGTGATGAGCATCACCATGGTGGCCATCAAGCGTAGCGTCGTTAGACGCGGTTGAGTCTGCTACATTACTCATAATTTCGCTCCTATTCGCCTTTTGCTATCGCATTAACGTCTTTTGGTTGCACAACATCGCCAGTGTTATTACCCCATGCGTTGCGCTGGTAGGTAACAACAGCAGCCAGTTCTTTTAGCGACAGCATGTTGCCAAACGCTTGCATCGCTGTACCGGTTTTACCATTAAGTACAATGTCGATGTGTCCAGGCATGTCATTGAGTGCTAGATTGCTACCTTTAATGGCAGGGAATACACCAGGTAGGCCTTCACCATTTGGCATATGGCAACCCGCACACACTGCGTTATAAACGCGTTCACCTTCCGCCATCAATTCCGACATATCCATATTCATAGCTAACAAGCGCTGCTCTTCTTCTCGCGCTAGCGCGCGCATTTCTTCTTGCTCAGACACCCATTGCGCATATTCGGCAGGCTCTTTGGCAATAACTACAATCGGCATAAAACCGTGATCTTTACCACATAGCTCAGCACACTGACCGCGATAGATGCCCGGTTCGTTTACGCGTGTCCAGGCTTCGTTGATAAACCCTGGGTTAGCGTCTTTTTTGACGGCAAAGTCGGGCACCCACCATGAGTGGATAACGTCGTCTGATGTGATCAGAAAACGTACTTTTTGTCCGGTTGGTATAACAAGGGGCCGATCAACTTCAAGCAGGTAGTTATCTCGCTTGTCGTATTTATTCTCAATTTCTTCGCGACGCGTTGCCAATAGTGAATAGTATTCCACGTCGCTATCCATGTACTTATAGTGCCACTTCCACTGTGACCCGGTGACAAGTACTGTCATGTCGGGTGCAGAAGTGTCTTCCATGGCAATTAGTGTTTTCGCAGCAGGAATAGCCATCACAATCAAAATAATAAATGGCACTACAGTCCATGCAATTTCGACTTTTACATTTTCGTGGAAATTGGCGGGTTTAACCCCTCTGGATTTGCGGTGTAAGTACATGGAAATAAACATGACCCCAAACACAAGAACCGCAATACCTACGCAAATGGCAAACATCATCATGTGTAAGTCATACACCTGAGATGAAATATCGGTTACGCCTGGTCTTAAATTGATATCAGAAACTGCTTGCTGCGCCTCTGCATATACACCTGATGACATCATCATGCATGCAGTTAAGGCACTTTTTGCGAGTCTACGCACTACCCACCTCCGTCACGTCGCTCAATTAAAGAACGAGTCCAATAGACTATTGTAAATATTATTAGAGTCTATTTGTTACGCTTTTGTTAAAGAGTGTACAAGAATCGCCCAAATTGAGTTTAGAGTCCAGTTTTTTTAGATGAAGTAGGAAGAAAAAACCGAATTATTTTTAATAAGCGTCAAGATTGCTGTACTTTTGAACACATTGAAAATGAAACAAAAAATGTAAAGAAAACCAAACAGCAGTGGGGTTATGAGAGAGAGGGAGTGGTATAGTTGAGATATAAAAAAAGCAGCAAAGTGTATAAAAAACACTCGCCGCTCATTTTTTAGGCCATTCGGTTTATTTTCACATCCAATCTGCGTTACGAATAACCCCAACCGCAAGACCTTCTATATTAAATTCCTGCGATGCTAGATCGACATAGATAGGTGAAAATGCGCTATTTTCTGCATGTAAGATTACTTTGCTACCGGTCTTTTCTAGTCGCTTTACTGTTACCTCATCTTCGACTCTGGCTACTACTACCTGACCATTTCTGACATCAGTAGTTTTATGCACAGCCAACAAATCACCGTCTAAGATACCAATGTCCTTCATACTTTCGCCGTAAACACGCAGTAAGTAATCTGCACCTGGCTTAAACAACATAGGATCGACCTGATAATTCGATTCTATGTTTTCCTGCGCCAAAATGGGCTCACCCGCTGCCACTCTACCAATTAATGGAAGCCCAACCACATTGTCTTCAGGCTCTTCCTCAGCATGGATGCGAATCCCTCTTGAGGTGCCTGGCAGGATTTCAATCACGCCTTTACGGGCAAGCGCTTTCAAATGCTCTTCTGCTGCGTTAGCAGACTTAAAACCTAGCTTACGTGCAATTTCTGCGCGGGTAGGTGGCATACCGGTTTCTTGTACTGATGCCTTGATGAGATCGAATACTTCTTGTTGACGTTGAGTTAATGGACGCATAAACAGCCTGTTATTCCATACAGTTATTGTGAGTATATACAGTTGTTTACAATCTGCAACCATATAAATAGTGAATTTGTGCTACACTCGCGCCGATTTATTTTAACTAGGTTAGGGTTTATTTGCATGTCGTGGATGCGTAACGCACTGCTGAAAACATTTAAATGGCCAGTAAAGTGGCTGGTAAGGTCAAAAGATATTCCCATTAATATCAGCGAGTTGGGTCTGGACAAGGCCAAGCCCGTCATGTATCTGATGCACAATAACTCTGTGACTGATCAATTGACCTTGGCAATGTCAGCCAAACGCCTGGGGTTGCCCGATCCGACAGAATCTTTTGACATTGAAGGCGAATCCTACCCCCGCTGTTTGTTTTTGCGAGGCACCCAACCCCTCTTTAAGAAAAATGCAGCTAGCACAGGGATTGAATCTGTCTTCACCGAACTGTTTCAACGGCACAGAGAAAACGCCACTATCGACCTTCAAATCGTACCCGTCTATGTCACGTGGGGACGCGCACCAGGAAAAGGCAAACCAGGGTTTACTGACCTTATTACACACACGGCTACACCAAGTTGGTTACGCAAGTTTTTTATTGTTTTGTTTTTAGGCAGAGATAACTTCATCAGCTACAGTAAAGCTGTCCATTCCCGCAATATGGCTGAGCAACGTGGCAGTGACGCCGACATCGCTCAAAAGCTCGTCAGGTTGGCTAGTACTCACTTTCAACGAAAACGCCAATCAATGACGGGTCCGACATTGCTGGAAGTGCAAGAAAGAAATAATGCAGTGTTAGGTTCTGAGAGCGTTCGTAATGCCATTTCCGATGAGGCTGACGCAAAAAAAATTACACCATCACAAGCCAGAACACAGGCACTTGATTACCTCGATGAAATCGCCGCAGATTATCGTGAAGGTTTAATCAGATTTGGTGATCGAGCCCTAACCTTTATTTGGAACAAAATTTATAACGGTATTAGTGTAGGTCATGCAGACAGAGTCAGGGATCTCGCTCGCAATGGACATGAGATCATATACGTGCCTTGTCACCGCAGCCATATGGACTATTTGCTACTGACTTATGTCATCTATCATGAGGGTTTAGTCACGCCTCACATCGCTGCCGGCATAAATTTAAATTTTTGGCCAGCAGGGGGCATATTCAGGCGTGGTGGCGCATTCTTCTTAAGACGAAGTTTTGCTGGCAACAAACTCTACACGGCCGTATTTAAGGAATACCTTGAGCTGTTATTCAACAAAGGTTATTCAGTTAAATATTACCCCGAGGGTGGCCGAAGTAGAACCGGCAGACTCATTCCACCCAAAACAGGCATGTTGGCTATGACCCTGCAGGCTGTGATTAAGGGGGTTAATCGCCCTGTCAGCATAGTCCCAGTGTATATCGGGTATGAAAATGTCATGGAAGTAAAAAGTTACCAGAGTGAACTGAAGGGAAAAAGTAAGAAAAAAGAATCACCCGCCCAGATTTTTTCAGCCATTCGCAAACTGAAAAATTATGGACACGGATATGTTAATTTTGGCACGCCTATCAATCTTAACCAGTTTCTGGACCAATCGGTACCGAGCTGGCGTGAGAGTATCAGTAGCGATCCAGATAAAAAGCCCGCTTGGCTTACACCCACAGTCAATGAGTTGGCTTCTTCTGTGATGACGCACATTAATACGAACGCGGCAGTTAACGGTATGGCATTAACCAGCTTGTGCCTGCTTTCAAGTAAAAATCATGTGCTCAGTGAAAGAGAGCTCAAGCTGGCTATGCAAGCGTTTCTTGATCTGCTAAACCAGGCGCCTTTTAGCCAGGATGCCACTCTCCCCGACTCAGACGCGGTCACACTACTTCATGAAACCTTGTCTCTTGAGCGATTGGCCGTAGAGCAGGACGATTTTGGCAAACTCATTTCACCTCTTAAAGGTGGCGCGGCGCTCCTTACCTACTACCGCAATAATATTATCCACCTGTTTTCTTTGCCGGGATTGATTATGGCAAAGGTATTTGTCAGTACACGAGCAGAAAAATCGCTAATTTTGCAACTGGTAGCGGCCCTATACCCCCTATTGCAAAAGGAACTGTTTTTATATCGAAATCAGGATGAGGCCCTTGCTTATACTGCAGAGCTGATCGATACCATGAAAAAGATTGGTTTACTTCAGCAAAAGGGAAAGTATTTGGCGCCTCCCGAATCCAGCTCAGAACACTACAATGCGGCCTGGCTACTTAGCCGCTGTATGCGAGAAACGTTTCAGCGTTATGCTGTGGTGCTAACCCTCTTGCACAAACACAAATCAGTAGGCCGCGCCCAACTGGAAAAACAAAGTCGGGACGTGGCTGAGCGACTGTCAGCCCTGTATGGTATTAGCTCACCCGAGTTCTACGACAAGAACGTATTCTCAAGTTTCACCGCCGCACTGAAAGAGAATCACTGGTTAGACAGTGATGGCAATGGGAATTTGTGCATTTCAGAAGAGAGTACGGCACTGAGACGTGATGTGCTTGAGTTAGTCGAGCCAGAAATTGTACAGCACCTGGAGACGGTAGAGGTGTAAAGCACCGCTACCGCAAGAAAAACTGGTAAGCCGCGTTGTTGGTAACTTCCTCGTAGTCATATCCTAAGGCCAATAGATGTTGGTCAAAATCGGCCCGCTCTTCTGGTTTTATCGAGAATCCGGCCATGACCAAACCTGATGCAGCGCCATGGTTACGATAATGGAACAGGGTGATATTCCAGTTTTCGCCCAAGGTATTGAGAAAATTCATCAGTGCGCCTGGGTATTCAGGAAATTCAAAGGTAAAAACACACTCTTCTTCGGCTACGCTGGTGCTGCCGCCAATCATGTGTCTGATGTGAAGTTTAGAAAGCTCATTATCAGATAAATCGACTGGCTTATAGCCTTTACCCTCAAGGCTATCTAACAGAGCATGATATTCTTCCAAACCCTGCTTTAACTTGATCCCCACAAACAGCTTGGCACGTTGCTGATGACTGTGACGATAATTAAACTCTGTCAGTACCCTGCCACCTAAGCTTTCACAAAATCGTTTGAACTCTCCTTGTTGCTCTTTGAGTTCCACTCCGAAAATTGCTTCTTTTTGTTCACCCAATTCACAACGCTCTGAGACATACCTTAAGGTGTGAAAATTAATGTTCGCACCGCATAAGATCCCGCCTAAGTTAGCGCCACTGAGATTGTATTCTTTTGCATACTTTCGGATTGCCGCAATGGACATTGCACCGGCTGGTTCAGCAATCACCCTTGTATCGTCAAAGATATCTTTAATCGCACCACAAATTTCATCGTTCGTTACTGTAATAATATCGTCTAGATATTTCTGACACAGTCTAAATGGCTCTGTTCCTATGGTTTTAACTGCCACACCATCGGCAAAAATCCCCACACTAGGCAGAGTGACTGGTTTTCCGGCTCGTTTTGCAGCGAGTAAACAAGCAGATTCCTCAGCTTCTACCGCAATGAGTCGAATTTCTGGCTTGAGTTGCTTGAGATAAACGGCAATACCCGCTGCCAGTCCCCCTCCTCCTACAGCAATAAACAAAGTATCCAGATGCGGATTTTGCTCTAAGATCTCTTTAGCTATTGTGCCCTGACCAGCAATAACGTCAGGATCATCGAAAGGCGGAACCAACGTTAAGCCTTTGTTCTCACTCAGGGCGTGAGCATGTGCATTCGCTTGATCAAAACTGGTGCCATGCAACACAACATTGGCGGCAGAACCACCAAAACGGCGAACCGCTTCTACCTTAATATCAGGGGTAGTTTCAGGCATTACTATAGTCGCGTTGATGCCACTTTTGCGTGCCGCATAGGCCACGCCTTGGGCATGATTACCGGCAGACGCCGTTACAATACCGGCTTGCTTTTGCTGTTCGCTGAGCGCAGCAATCCTGCTGTAGGCACCGCGTAACTTAAACGACTTTACTGGCTGCTGATCTTCCCGCTTGAGCCAAATTTGGTTGCCCAGCTCAGCAGAGAGCCTAGGCAAAAGGTCCAGATCACTATGGACAGCAACATCATACACAGGCGACAGCAGAATTTTTTTTAGGTAGTCCGCTGCTTCCAATGTCATAACTGCTCCAGTTTTGAAACGTCTCTAACGGCACCTTTATCAGCACTGGTTGCCATTAATGCAAACGTTTTCAGCGCGGTAGAAATGGGGCGATGTCTGTCTTTCGGCTTCCATGGCTTTTCACTGGCCTCCATGTTTGCACGGCGTTCGGCTAATACAGCATCGGAAACAGCAATATTAATCGTACGATTCGGGATGTCTATCTCAATCACATCACCTTCTTCTACCAGGCCAATACCACCACCACTGGCCGCCTCTGGAGAGCAATGACCAATAGAAAGCCCTGACGTGCCTCCGGAAAAGCGACCATCGGTAATAAGCGCACACGCTTTACCTAGGCCTTTGGATTTGAGATACGATGTAGGATAAAGCATCTCTTGCATGCCTGGCCCACCTTTCGGCCCTTCATAGCGGATAATTACCGCATCGCCTGCAACGACCTCATCATTTAAAATGGCGGTCACTGCATCGTCCTGACTTTCAAAAATACGCGCACGACCAGTAAACGTAAGAATAGACTCGTCAACGCCCGCTGTTTTTACGATGCAGCCGTTCTCAGCGAGGTTGCCAAACAATACCGCCAAGCCACCGTCTTGACTGTAAGCCTTGTCTTTACTTCTGATACACCCGCCTTCGCGATCATCATCCACCGTCGGATATCGGCAGTCCTGACTAAAGGCTTTTGTTGTGCGTATTCCAGCAGGTCCTGCGCTGTAAAAAGTGCGGGCGACCTGATTGTCCTCACGGGTAATGTCCCAAGTTTCAATCACTGACCTGATAGTACCGCCCAATATATGATGACTGTCGTCATGAAGCAGTCCCGCCACGCTCAGCTCTTTGAGGATCCCAAGCACACCACCCGCCCTGTGAACGTCTTCCATGTGGTATTGGGGTGTTGACGGCGCCACCTTGCACAAATGCGGAACACCTCTCGACAACCGGTCGATATCATTCATAGTAAAAGGAATTTCACCCTCACTGGCAGCCGCTAGCAAATGCAAAATGGTATTGGTGGAACCTCCCATTGCAATGTCCAAGCTCATAGCGTTTTCGAACGCATTAAAATTAGCAATGTTTCGCGGCAAGGCTGTTGCATCGTCATTTTTGTACCAGCGTTCACACAAATCCATTACTACTTTACCCGCCTGTTTAAACAGATTTTCTCTGTCGGCATGCGTCGCGAGCAATGAGCCATTACCTGGTAATGCCAAACCCAGGGCCTCGGTTAAGCAGTTCATGGAATTAGCCGTAAACATGCCTGAGCAAGAACCACAAGTCGGACAGGCTGACCGTTCTATCTGGTCGGTTTGCTCATCACTCACATTGTCATCAGCGGCCGCGACCATAGCATCAACCAAATCGAGCTTAATAATTTGGTCAGAAAGCTTGGTTTTGCCGGCCTCCATTGGGCCACCGGAAACAAATACCACAGGTACATTGAGACGCATGGCAGCCATTAACATGCCGGGGGTAATTTTGTCGCAGTTTGAAATACACACCAACGCGTCAGCACAATGTGCATTGACCATGTACTCTACGGCATCAGCGATAACTTCTCGGGACGGTAAGCTGTAAAGCATACCGCTGTGCCCCATCGCGATACCGTCATCCACCGCTATGGTATTAAATTCTTTGGCAACGCCGCCGGCTTCTTCAATGCTCTTAACAACCAACTGACCAAGATCTTTAAGGTGTACATGACCTGGCACAAACTGGGTAAACGAGTTAGCCACAGCAATAATTGGCTTTCCAAAGTCGTTATCTTTCATACCTGTCGCGCGCCACAAAGCACGCGCGCCAGCCATGTTGCGACCATGAGTGGTCGTCTTCGAGCGTAAAACCGGCATAGTTCCTCTCTACATTTATTCGTAAACGGGCGTCAACCAGCCCCATTTATCTTCTGTTTTACCGTTAAATAAACCAAAAAATTGGTCTTGAACGGCTTTAGTGATTTCTCCACGACCGCCATTACCTACAGGTATACCGTCAACACTGCGAACAGGTGTCACTTCTGCCGCGGTACCGCACATTAAGATCTCATCGGCAACGTACATAGACTCGCGTGGAATATTTTCTTCGCGCACTTCATAACCCATCTCTTTTAGCAAGGTCATTACTGTGTCACGAGTAATGCCAGGCAAAATTGCTGCCGTTTTCGGCGTGGTAGTGACCACACCATTACGGATAACAAAAATGTTCTCGCCTGCGCCTTCACTCACATATCCATTGCGATCGAGTGCGATGCCTTCACCATAACCATGACGTCGAGCTTCCATGGAAATAAGCTGTGAAGATAAGTAGTTTCCACCTGCTTTAGCACCCGTAGGCATAGTATTGGCAGCCAAACGGTTCCAAGAAGAAATACCCGCATCCACACCATTTTTCAGTGCCTCATCACCCAGGTAAGCGCCCCATTCAAAAGCCGCAATTGTCACTTCAGTTTCCTGCCCAAAAGGCACCTGAAGACCCATACCAATGTCACCATAGAAGGCGATAGGACGGATATAAGCGGACTTAAGCTGGTTTGCGCGAATGATATCAAGCGTCGCCTGGTTAATTTCATCAAGCGTGTATGGAATGGTCATGCGATAGATTTTTGCAGAATCAAACAGGCGGCGATTGTGCTCCTGCAATCTGAATACACAAGTACCTTTATCCGGAGTGTTGTATGCACGAATGCCTTCGAACACAGAAGAGCCGTAGTGAATTGCATGCGTCATAACATGCACGGTTGCGTTTTTCCACGGCATGATTTCGCCATTAAACCAAATGTGTTCTGCAGGTTGTTTAGCCATAAAATTGTCCTTTGACGGTATATCGACTGAAAATTTACCGGCCGATAATACCCTAGGTAACACTCGGTCCCAACCATCAAACGTGTATTAGTTCGACAAAAGTGGACGTAAGACGACGCTTAGCTGTTCGCTCAAGAAAAGTTTGAATACAAGAAAGGCTGACCCGATTGGCTAATATCGGGATGTCCTGTATAAGTAGCATGAAGGCATTTATTGTTGCAAGTATTTTTATAGGGAAGATTTGGATGGATTGGTTCCATTGGTTAAATCTGGCAGGCGTGGCAGTTTGTTCCATTTCAGGAACACTGATGGCGTATCAAAAAAAGATGGACGGGTTTGGTGTTGTAGTACTGGCCTCAGTGACAGCCATTGGTGGCGGAACGTTGCGCGATGTGATGTTGGACCTGCCAATATTCTGGATCCAGAACACAGATTACTTATATGTCACCTTGTTTGCCGCACTGGCAACCATTATCTGGTTACGCGTGTCTGTGCGTTTTCCCTACCACTACTTGCTTATTGCCGACGCGTTTGGTTTAGCCTTGTTTAACGTAGTTGGACTAGAAAAAGCATTGCTAACCGGTGCGCCCATGGAGGTTGCCATAGCAATGGGCACCATCACTAGCGTATTTGGCGGCCTTATCAGAGACGTTCTTTGCCGAGAAGTACCTTTGGTATTTAACGGCGAGCTTTATGCGATAACCTGTATTATTGGCGGCTTGTGTTACGCAGCACTTTTCGCTGTGGGATTGGAAGCATTGTGGTGCGGGATTGGTGCACTCGTCACGACGGTATTGCTTCGTTTTGCTGCCATGCGCTGGCACTGGCAGGTGCCCGTGTTTAAACAACACTCTTAACAATACTGGCCCCGTGTCCAGTATGAAACCACCAAACCTCAGCGTAGGCTTAGCCAGATGTAAAACTTCCCGTGAGGTGTTATGGGACTGGCTGTTATTCGCACACGCGCCATCGTTGGCTTGGATTCGCCTCCCGTCAACGTTGAAGTACATTTGGCCAACGGTATCCCCGGCTTTCATATTGTGGGTATGGCAGAAACCACGGTAAAAGAAGCCAAAGACAGAGTAAGAGGAGCTCTGATAAACAGCGGTTTTGAATTGCCTGCGAAACGGATCACCGTCAACCTAGCGCCAGCTGATTTACCCAAACAAGGAGGGCGCTTTGATCTCCCTATTGCGCTAGGTATTCTTTGTGCCAGTGAGCAAATTCCTGCAAGCGCTTGTGAAAATATTGAAGTGTTTGGTGAGCTTGCTCTTAGTGGTGACGTACGTGCGATAGCGGGTGCGCTGCCTTTTGCAGTTGCCTGCCAAAAGCAGGGTACGCCGTTGATTTTACCTAAGGATAACGTGCCGCAAGTAAGCTTGGTCAATGGCTTGAAATGCTTACCTGTAGCCAGTTTGCTAGACGCCTTTACCCATTTATCAGGTAGTCATTTACATTTCACCCATTGTAAGAAGGCGTGCCATGCACCATCGCCTCCTGAACCCTATTGGTGTGACATTGTTGGCCAGGAGCACGCCAAAAGAGGACTAATGATTGCTGCGGCGGGAAACCACCACCTGCTTTTTGTTGGTCCACCGGGCACAGGTAAAAGCCTCCTCGCTAGCCGATTACTTGATTTACTGCCTCCGCTTAGTGTCGAACAGGCATTGGAAGTCGCCAGTATTCGGTCAGTAGCGGGTCAATCGTTAGACGAGAAAACGTGGGCCCAAAGACCCTTCCGGCGGCCGCATCATACCGCATCGTCAATTGCATTAACGGGTGGCGGTAGCCCACCCAAACCCGGCGAGGTGAGCCTAGCACATCACGGGGTGCTATTTATGGACGAACTGCCAGAGTTCGGCAGACACACCTTGGACGTACTGCGTGAACCCTTGGAAAGCGGCGACATCAACATTGCCAGGGCAAATGCACAAGCCCGCTATCCAGCGCGCTTCCAGCTTGTTGCAGCAATGAATCCAAGTCCAACGGGTGACATACTGGATGGGCGTAGTTCACCTGACCAGATATTACGCTATTTAAATCGACTGTCCGGCCCGCTATTAGACCGGATCGATTTACAAATTGAAGTTCCTAAGCTCGACGATTTTGGTTTTGGACGCTTACGCCCACCTTCTTCGCTTACGGCGCAAGAAGCGTATAACCAATGCGAGTTGGCAAGAGAAAAGCAACGACTACGGCAAGGCTGTTTAAACGCTCAACTCCCCATCGACAAACTTGAAGAAGCCTGCGCACTCACCACCGCCGATGTGCAATACTTTCAAGACGTTGCCCTACAACTTGAACTGTCTTTGCGGGTATTCCATCGCTGTTTGCGCATTGCACGCACTATTGCTGACATGGCCAATTGTGATGCTGTGGGTCGCAATCACTTTGCTGAAGCCATGAGCTACAGAGCATTGGACAAACTAATAAGAGAGTTCAGTAGCCATGTTAAATAGGGCCTGCACAAGAGGTTGATTTTTTCGTGAGGCCAAGCAGCAGAAGCCCAGCGTGTAGGCACCTATGTCTCGCACTGGCACGCGCGACACTTGGCTGGCTGCGGTTGAGTGGTCGAGTACAATTTGCGGCACAAACCCCAATCCACAGCCCAACGCTACCATAGACACAATGGCTTCATTACCGCCGACATTCGCATAAATGTTGGGCTGGATACCCTGTTTTTTAAACCATTGATAAACCACCCCTTTTGATGGACCCGTTTCAGGCATAACAACAGGGTGTGACGCCCAATCAACCGACTCCAAGCTGCTAATGCGCCACTGCCGTGGTGCTATCATGACTAAAGGCACGTCGTCTAAAGGCATAAAATGCAAGTCATTGGTTATTTGCGGTGACTTGATAGCAATGGAAACGTCAACCTGCTTCTCTACAACATGCCGTATGGCAAACGCGGGATCGCCGGTCTGAAGTTTGAGCGTTACCATTGGATGCTTCACTGCAAGTTGCCGAATAATGTTAGGTAAGTGGCTTTGACTCGCGGTTACTGAGCAGTATAAAGACACCTCACCTTGCAGTTGGGTTTGTTCCCTTTGCATATCTTGTTGTAAGCCTTCCCATTCGCCCAGCACACTGTCGGCAAACCTTGCCATGCGTTCACCAGCATGGGTTAAAGTGACGCTACGATTGTCACGGGTAAACAAACTGCAACCGCATTCATCTTCCATCCGTTGAATAATTCGGCTTAAGGTAGAGGGTGAAACGTAAAGCGCCGAGGCGGTTTCGCCAAAATGCAAGCTTGAAGCCAGATGTCGGAACAGCTGAAGACTACGAAAATCCATTATTATTTCATTATTTGCAACACTGTATTGCGAATATATCATTTTTAAAAACACTATGACTAGCGTAGAGTCACAACCATCGTCGAACGCTTGTTATTTCGATGAAAAAGTTTGAATAGGAAAATTATGGCTAATTACTTCAACTCTTTATCTTTGCGCGATCAACTTGCTCAACTTGGTCAGTGTCGTTTTATGCGTCGCGATGAATTTGTGGCGGGCTGTGATGCGCTCAAAGGCAAAAAAATTGTCATCGTTGGCTGCGGTGCACAAGGCCTGAATCAAGGGTTGAACATGCGTGACTCAGGTCTTGATGTAAGCTATGCCTTGCGTCAGGCGGCAATAGATGAAAAACGCGATTCGTTCCAACGTGCATCAGGCAATGGGTTTACCGTTGGTACATATGAAGAACTCATCCCAACAGCAGATTTAGTATACAACTTAACCCCTGACAAACAGCATTCTAACGTGGTTGAAACCGTGATGCCGTTAATGAAAGAAGGTGCTGCATTAGGGTATTCACACGGCTTCAACATTGTTGAAGAAGGTCAGCAAATTCGCAGTGATATCACGGTTGTCATGTGTGCGCCTAAATGTCCTGGCACAGAGGTGCGTGAGGAATATAAGCGCGGGTTTGGTGTGCCGACACTGATTGCCGTACATCCTGAAAATGATCCGCAGAATAAGGGCTGGGATATTGCTAAAGCGCTGGCAAGTGCAACTGGCGGTGACCGAGCGGGTGTTCTGGCATCGTCGTTTGTTGCGGAAGTAAAATCCGATTTGATGGGCGAGCAAACAATATTGTGCGGTATGCAACAAACCGCCGCTGTACTCTGCTTCGAAAAGATGACAGCAGAAGGCGTTGACGCGGCATATGCCGGTGCGCTAATCCAGCAAGGTCTGGAAACCATTACCGAAGCATTAAAAATTGGCGGTGTAACAAACATGATGGACCGCCTGAGTAACCCGGCAAAATTGGTCGCACACGAATTGAGCGAAAAACTTAAAGTGCAGTTACGCCCACTTTTCGAGAAACATCAGGACGACATTATCAGCGGAGAATTCTCCCGCACTATGATGGAAGACTGGGCCAATGGCGACGCAAACTTGTTGAAATGGCGTGAAGAAACTGGCCAAACAGGCTTTGAGAATGCGCCTAACTATACCGGTAGCATTGATGAACAAGAGTTTTTTGATAACGGCATCCTTATTGTTGCCATGATAAAAGCCGGTGTTGAATTAGCATTTGATGTCATGGTCGAAGCCGGAATTCTGCCTGAATCCGCGTATTATGAGTCACTGCACGAAACTCCGCTGATTTCAAACACCATCGCACGTAAGCGCTTGTATGAAATGAACGTTGTGATTTCAGACACTGCGGAGTACGGCAACTATTTGTTTGCTAATACCGCGATACCATTATTACGCGAATCCTTTATGCCGTCAGTTTCTACAGACGTTATCGGCAAAGGAATATCCGTGAAATCTAATTCTGTAGAAAACAAAAAACTCGTAGATGTAAACGCAGCCATCCGTTCACACGGCGTGGAAGTGGTCGGGGCTGAATTGCGTCAGTACATGACTGATATGAAAGCAATTGTTGAATAAATCCTTGATCCGCTTGGCAGCGAGAACCTTTTTCTGTCGTTAGGTGCTTAAACCAAGCCCTTTTGCCCGGTCATTTTGGCCGGGCTTTTTTTGTTTTTCCCTTCAGAAATAGTTAACGGTCAAACTATGATACAAATCAAACATCAGCTTAGTTTTCCACACGTCCTGCACACTAATAGATATAATGCCAACGTAAACTTTTGGTCTCAAAGGGTTCCGTTGCCATGAAGCGCCCACAGTTAATGAAAGTGCATTCCATACTTGCCGCCTTTATTTTGCCAGTTACTGTGATGTTTGCCTTAACGGGCTCGCTTTACACGTGGGGTATAAAGGGAAGTTATAATGAAGAATCTTATGACATTGCTTTACAAACCCCGTTAACGTCTGATGTTGATGTATTGAAAGCGCTGGCATTATCAGAGTTGTCTAGTAAAGGTCTCTCAAAGCCGGAAGGCAAGGCAAAGATAAAAACCATTGGACAGCACTTCTACTTAGAGTGGTCAGGTTCGTCGAAAGACATTACCTTAATGCCTGGGCCAACCGAAAAAAAGGCGATACTCACCATCAAGCACACAAGTTGGTATCGCACATTTGTTCAATTGCACAAAGCGAAAGGCGGAACTGCATTCAAGATATTCGCGTCACTATTTGCCATATCCTTAGGGCTTTTACTTGTATCTGGCTTTATGATGGCTCTTCAAGTACCACACTTAAAAAAGCTAGCCTTAACATCGTCCCTGATTGGTTTTGCTTCCTTTTTATTGGTTGTATTAATCAGCTAACACATCATCGCTAATGCGGTATATCAGCTAGTTATTGTCATTGTTTGTCATCGCCAATACTGCCCTCAACACCACGTCAGGATGTTCAAACAACACCTGATGAGAGGCATTTTCCAGCGGATAGTATTGTCCGCCAGTTTGATAAGTGATGTCTTTACTCCACTGTGTGCCTTGTTGTTGCCACTTAACCAGTCTCGGCCTGACTTCATCAGAGGCCTGCGCAATGTCCAGCCGTTCAAAGTCGCTGTCTATCACACTAATTGGGACTGTGATTTGGTGCTGCATATTCAAAGCGGTATTTAAATCATCATGGTAGTGCATCATCTCCTTTATGCGCACCAACTGATGGGTTAGATTCACTCTGAGTGCCGTCACTTTATCGTAATACGCCCAGTCCATTGTTGGTTGTCGGTGTGGTGGAATTAACGCAGCGATCTCTTGCCGTTCTATGGCTATCCTGTCTGCCGATTTTGTTGTCCAATTACCTTCGGCGACGTGAGCAATATATTCATCTCGGTATTTACGTAAACCCGCCACTGCACCACTTTGATACTGTGCAACAGCGTGTGGTAGTAAAATATCAGGGTCTACCCATACCATTCCTTTCACATTAATATCAGGGTTATCCTGATTTAAATACATCAAGGCAGCAAGGTTGCCATTTGCAAAAGTAAGAAACGTCACCTGTTTACTACCTAGTTGTTTGAGTAAGACAGGCAAGTCTGTGGCAAACCGAGAAAACGACGGCGCATCCGTATTCGAACTCCATGCATTGCCCAATCTGTCAATAACATGCACTCTGGCATGTTCGGCCAGCAACGGCTGAATCAACGCGGCCCAGGCAGAATCGCTATGAAAAAAACGATTTGCACCAGACAGGATCACTATGTCGCCTTTCTCTGTGCTGTCCCCCAAGGTTCTCACATGATAATAATCGGAACCTACAGAATAAAGTGAAGACGAATCAGGTAGCGGATAAGCACTGCTTTGATTGAAGAATGTGAGTACCTGTTCACTGGTGCGGTACCCCTCAAAAGACCAGCTGTGTTCACCGCCCTCAATGCTGACCAATTTATTCACCATATCACCTTGTTGATATACGGCTTCTGTTACTCGACTACTGATAACCTGCTCACTGTATTCCGGTGCCTGCATATTTTGATAGGCAAAAAATTGCACGGCTTCAGGCGCAGAAATAAGGCCAAAATTGTTGTCTTTTCTTCCGTAATAAGGCAGAACCTGGTCTCGGGTACCCTGAATTAACATGTAATGCGTTGGGGTGTTCACATGGCAATTTGCGTGCAATTGCTCTGACATAGGCGCGGCTACAGTTACAACTGCACGAAAAAGCGCACTGTGTTTGCAAAGCATATTCTGACTAAACAACCCTCCCTGAGAAAAACCTACCGCATAGTTTTCATTGGGGAGCAGCGTGTAGGTGTTGTGAAGTTCATCAATCAGTTGAGTTATTCGCTCAACGTCTTTCGCACCAAGCCTGTGTGCGATGTTACATTCACATCCTTCATCCCACTCTACTTCCTGAGACTTGGGGTATACCACCAGAAAATCGTCACTGAGCTGCTCAAAACGGGCCATATTCTGCATACCTGAATCCGTACCGCCAGACCCATGAAAAGCAAGAAGTAGCTTATAGGCTTTTCCTTGCTTAAGGCCCCCCTTTGGCATTGCTAACGTATACTGCAAACCATTGAGCGTGTTTCTCACACTGGTGGGAGGGTTATCTCCCTGCTCTGGGGGTAAACTGGTATCGGGTTTGGTCGCTGAACCACAGCCTACCATCAGACTTAGCAAACCGCATAAGCAAAGTAATCTTGATTTTTTCATTTGTTCCTCCTGTTTTGCCAAGAGGTTACGTAAACTGGTACATTGACATCATAACGCTTTGCGGAATTTTCTGTTACCTTTTGCTTACCAAGCAAAATAGTACGAATAATCATATAATTACTAATGAAATACCTCATCAATGGAATCGTCTTTAACACCGAAGATCGCAGCCTATCTCACGGTGAAAACAAGGTATTTCTAGAAGCCAAATCCTTTCAACTATTGACCGTTTTCATAGACCACAGAGACAAAGTGTTATCACGAGACGAGTTGGTCGCACTGGCATGGCAAGGGCAGGTGATCACGGATGGCGCTGTCAATAAAGCCATTTCAAAACTGCGTCACCATCTCGAGCGCTTGGTACCAAATGCCGTTTTTATAGAAACCAAACCTAAATTTGGGTACCGTTTTAGTGCGCAAGTTAAAGAGGCACCGTCAAAAAAAGAGAAGCAAGCAAAACCAAATAGGTCGACGATTGCTCTACTCCTTAGTGTAGTCGTGTTCACAGTGTGTATCGCCCTAGCCTACAACATGTGGCATTCAGCCATAGAGGAAGAATCCTCAACTGGGCACCACGTCTCCTCTCAATTAATGCGGTTTAGCGCTCATGACGGTGTTGAAATTCAACTGAGCAGTGCAGCAAATGGCGATGTGTTGTATGTATCTCACACTCAAGACGGTGAACGTCAGTTATTGCTAAAGCGCGCGAATACTGAGCCAGTAATCATCCCTCTACCACTCGGCGGCGTATCTTCTGTTCGCTTATCCCCTTTGTCAGCAAACATCGCGCTGGTCACGCAGGATGACGGCCAGTGTAGGGTTCTGACCACAGATATCAATGGGGCAAATGCAAATACTGTCTTCAACTGTGACCGATTTTCAGATGTTAAGCTCGCTTGGGCCCATGATGAAGAGGCGCTGTTCCTTCAAGCAAGAGAGAGTAACGCTTCTCCGTTTTCCATTTATAAACTGAAGATAGCTACTCAGGCGCTAGAGCAAGTGTCTTTGCCTGTTGGGCTAAGTGAGATGAAGGGTGACTTTTTGCTGGCTTCACACCCCTCACTGCCCTTACTGGCTTTTGCCAGATATCTAGGCTCTGAACAAAGCGAAATCCATGTGCTGGATACCGTTTCACTTGTCACAAAGTCGACCTATTCTCTTTCGCATACTGTAAACGCCATGGCGTGGGCGTTAGAGAATGAGCAGCTCTTTGTCGCCAATAAAAGAGACTTACACCTATTGGCAGACGACCAGATTACCAGGCTGGTTAAGCAGTTCAGCTACCCCATCGAATCACTCACAGGCAGCATGTCAGGCCAACACCCCAGTATTTTAGCCACTCAGTATCAACCTCGCAGCACTCTTTTTCGTTACAGTGTGAACGACCAATCAACGCAAGTCATCCATAGCAGCGCAGCCTTAAACCGACTTCCCCGTTTAATGCCTGACGGTAGTTTGATTTTTATTTCGGATGCGTTGGCCACGCATGACTTATGGCAATTAAAAAACAAGGTTTCCGCCTCCCTACCTGCACCTTTTGAATTTGGATTCAGACGTTTTACCTCCAGCCCAGACGGAAAGTTCCTGCTGTTTGAACGTGGAGGTGCATTATATGAATATAATCTAGATGCTCAGAATGTCACTAGCGTGTTTGAAGCAAACCACAAGGCCTATGTCGCGAATTATCATGCCACCGCCAATCGCGTTATCTACAGCAGCAATAAGTCAGGCCAATGGCAAATATGGTTGTTTGATAAGGCAAATCAAAAACATCATCAAATTACCCAGCAAGGCGGATACAGCGGTTATATGCACCAAGAACGCCTGATCTACTCCAAGCGTAACCACGATGGTCTTTGGGCATTAGACAATGGGCAAGAGCGTAAGCTTGTGGAAGACTTCCAGAATATTAACTGGCTCAACTGGCAACTCATAAATGGCCGAGTATACTTTTACCGACCCGACTCAGGTATTTGGCGGTTTGACCTGGATTCAGGAGCCGAGCATCTTGTTATGCCAACACCTGACAGATTTCTTCATCAATACGTTGTCAGTCAAGATGAGAAAAGTATTGTCTATGCCCAGTTGCAACCCTTACAAGGTGATATTCAGGCCTTAGTTTTCAATTAGTTTATTGTCTATGCTAAGGGCAAACGGCCATAGACTTTCTTTGATGACGTCAATTTTATATATTGCAAAGCAAAAACCAGAACAGGCAACCTATTACAAACAATGAGTATCACGTTTCTTCAGCTTGTCTATATTATTGTGTTGCTTCAGGCTGCCATCTACGGTGTGTATACGCTATTGAAAAAGTCCCCTGTCGGATTAACACTTTTCCTGTTAGGCATGGCGTTGCACATGACGCTAAACCTCATCTATGTCTCTTTTGGTACTGCTATAGACTACAGTTACGGTTGGGCCAGTTTTTACGGCCCAGCATTTTACATTTATATACGAAGCCTGACTCTCAGCCATCTTTCACTCTGGCCTGACGTGCTTCACTTCGCTCTGTTTTTTGTGATCAATGCGCTAAATCTGCTTGGGATACAACCTGCTTGGTTGCCGCCAGTCATTGGTATACAACTGTTTATCTATGTTGGTTTATCTGCGCTTACAGTCTATCGCGCCTACAAATTATTGCCTCATCAGCATTCAGAGCCGGTAAGTGTGACATTGAGTTATACCCGAATAATGGTGATCCTGTTTGCCTCGCTACTTATGTACGATATGTGGGCTAATATGCAAGTGAAATCGCCGGTATTGCTGGGCCTCGAGCAACATGAAATCACCTTAATTGGTGTTTTTGTCATGCTGCACATTATGTTCTTGCGCCAGCTTACCATCCCACAATTACCCGCTCTCATTGAAGCTGATTCTCTTAGAACAGACGCCCCTACCGTCAAAACAAACAAACTTCACAATGAAGATAAAGTTGATGCACTCGTGCGTTTTGTACAGTCAAACGCACTGCATCGTACGCCAAATCTGACCTTATCTCGGTTAGCCGAAGCATTTGGCGAGACAGAAAGAACGTGCTCAACATTGCTGAACCAAGGGCTCAATGTAAACTTTGCAGATTTCATCAATAAAATGAGAGTACAAGACTGTGAGGTCGCCTTAATTCACACACCTTCTAAAAGTGTGTTGGATATTGCGCTTGAAGCAGGTTTTAACTCTAAAACCAGCTTCAATACGGCCTTTAAGAAATTTACCGGACAAACACCTACGCAATATCGTAAATCCGAACGTTCGGATATCCGCAAATAGCGTAAAAGCGCACGAAACCATGTAGCAATTCCCCATAATCAGGCCTTTAATCACATAGAGACTTAATTATGCGAAAAGCGATACTCCCTTTCTTATTTTCCTTGTTGGCCGTTAATCATGCAGTGGCCAATCCACTTACTATTACCGAAAATACCTTTTTTCCGTTCGGCCAAAAGCTGTCAGCAGTATTAACTCACCTTGAGACGCATTGCACGTCAGTGTCGGTAAAGAGAAATTTAGATTTAGAGGTTCCCACAGCAACAGAGTCGCAGACTCAGGTTGATTGTAAAAACTATGCACCGTTGAAACACGATGGGCTAAGCGAGTGGGTATTTGCTGATGACAGCTTAGACATCGTATGGGTGCTAAGCCCTATGGCGCACTTACAGCACACCAAAGCAACACTCACGCAACAGGGTATTAGTGCAGATTATTCAATGGGCAATATGGCAGACTTTTACCTAGAAAGAGGATTTGGTTTTCGCTATCAACCCACAGAGTACCTCTACTTCTCTGACCGACTAAAACCTTTTTACAAGCAGTGGCTTGAACATCAATCATAGTAATGTTCGGCGCTGCCTTGCAGTGCCGATTTACTCTTAGTTTCATTTCGCGAGCCTAGTAACCTAAGTGTGGTTGCAGTCCCGAAGTCACTGGGCATTATCATGCTATCTTTGGTCTAATCTATCTTTCAATCCCCTCTAACAGGGATAGCGCAGTGTCAAAATCGTAATTTTCCACACTGTTGATGATTTTTCTAAAGACATCAGCGTGTTCACTCTTTGTCAGTACGGGTTGTAGATCAGCTATGACATCTAACGCTTCCGTATCGTTCTCTTCAATCAATTCACGTAACTTTACAAGCTCATACTGGATGGAAGAAAAATCTATTTCTTTTTCGGTATTGTCCTGTGTTTTGTCAGATAGCGCTGTGAGCCCTTCAAAAACCTCGTCCAATTTTTTCTCTAGGGCTGAGAGTAAATTACCTAACCGTGACGTTTGGTTGGCTTTACAAGCCCGTTCAAGTTCCGCCGCGATTGACTGGATTTTGGTAGCGCCTATGTTTCCAGCTAGCCCTTTTAGTGTATGTGTGTTGCGTTCTGCTAAGGCTAAATCATTGTCATACAAGGCTTGAGAAAATTGCTGAATAAAGTTTCTCTGGTTGTGATTGAACTTACTCAATAAGCGCCGGTAAAGTGCAACATTCTGATTGGCGGTAGATAACCCCGCCACAGTATCGATACCCGGCAAAGAAGGAAGTGTTTCTGCGGAATCGGCAGGCCGAACAACCTGCGTATTTGTTGTATCTGTTTGCGCTGTTTCATCTGGTACTATCCACTTGGCAATAGTTTGATACATTTCAACAACGTTAATTGGTTTACCTATATGATCATTCATACCCGCCTCTAGGGCTTTTTGCTTATCGCCGGCCATCACATTGGCAGTCATGGCAATAATAGGTAAATCAGCAAATTTGGTTTGCGAACGAATTCGTCTTGTCGTTGTGTATCCGTCCAATACAGGCATCTGGCAGTCCATCAAGATGCCATCGTAAGTCTCTGTTTTCAGTATATCTAACGCCACTTGTCCATTTTCAGCCACATCAACATTGACGCCAGCATGTTCTAGCAAGTCAACAGCGAGTTCCTGATTTAGCTCGTTATCTTCCACCAGTAACAATTTGGCTCCGCGGATTTTGTTCGCGGCGTTCATTTCATCAATGCTTGTTTGTTCGACCTTATTGGCCTTGATTATTTGACGACCAAACACTTGCATGACCGTATCTAACATTGTGGATGCGGTTATGGGTTTACTAATGACTCCCGCAAGCTCTATATCTTTAGCAGCCTCAATGGCGTCTTCTCTTGCATAGGCTGTCACAAGTATAATTGGAACGGCAATCCCCATTTGCTGTAAACGGCGACTCACTTGTACACCGTCTAGGTCAGGCATTATCCAATCCATTACAATCAAGTCACAGTCATCAAACACTTCACCGGGTTGCTCCAGCAATACTTGGCCGCTTGAGTATTCAGACACGGTGAAGTTAAAGCTTTCCAACATTTCGCGCATGATGTCGCGCGCGACATCAATGTCGTCTATAACAATGACTCGCAGCCCTTCGAGGTTGTGTCTGGTGCTTTGCAATAATGAAGGCTGCTCTGGGTCTGGGAGTGAAAATTCTGCAGTGAACTGAAAGGTACTGCCTTCCCCTTCTTTGCTGTCGACCCAAATTTTACCGTTCATCATCTCGCTGAGATTCTTGGAAATCGTTAACCCTAAACCAGTCCCACCATATCGCCGAGTTGTTGAGCTATCTGCCTGACTGAAAGACTGAAACAGTCGTTGCTGTTGTGTCTGGTTCATCCCAATACCTGAATCGGTCACCGAAAAGTATAATGTGACAGCGTTTGGAGCCTTCTTATCTATGCGAACGCTGACAACAATTTCACCTTCCTCCGTAAATTTCACGGCATTATTGCCTAAGTTAATTAATATCTGCCCTAGGCGTAACGGGTCACCAATCAGTCTTTGCGGTACATCTGGTGCAATATCAAATAATACCTCTAATCCTTTGCTTTGCGTTTTAATGCTAAGAAGATTAGCCAAATTGTGCATGACATCTTCTAGGGAAAATTCGATTTCCTCCAGGTCCATTTTGCCTGCTTCAATTTTGGAAAAGTCCAATATGTCGTTGATAATACCGAGCAAGTTAACTGCTGAACGATTGACTTTTTCAACATAGTTGCGTTGACGCTTGTCAAGGTCAGTTTTTAGCGCTAATTCAGACATTCCAATGATCGCGTTCATGGGTGTTCGTATTTCATGAGACATATTGGCAAGGAAGTCGGACTTAGCCTGATTCGCAGACTCAGCTGCACTCTTGGCAAGTTGCAGTTCTTGTTCTATTTCTTTTTGACGCGTGACATCGAGATTTGTCCCAATCACATGACGCACTCGGCCGTCATCGTCAAGATGGGGCAATGCCGCTTCATAAATGTGACGCACAGTGCCGTCTGGCCGTAAAATGCGAAATTCATGGCGAGCACTAATCTTTTTCTCTACAACGTCGTTCATGAGTGCCATAACGGCATCGCAGTCATCAGGATGAATGGCATTCTTCCAGCTGTCGTAGTTCAAAGGTGTTTGTTTTTCAAGACCATACATATCGAATAACCGGTCATCCCATACCGTATAATTATCTTCGACATGCCAGTCCCAAATACCTAGCTTGGACGCGTCTGCAGCCACTTCCAGGCGCTGGTTGGCCAACTGGATTTGCTCCTCTACTTGCTTGCGTTCTTGAATATCTCGTACAAATGCAATTACTCGTCCGTAATGTCCAAAATTGACAAAACGTGCAGATATTTCAACAGGGTACTTTTCTTTCGACGAACATATGAACTCGGATTCATATTGAGAGAGATCACCAGACGCTAATCGCGCAAGATACTCGGGCCATGTTTTACGGGTAATTTGGCAATCCACATCAGCGATATTGAGTTTTCTTACTTCACCTGGCGAATAACCCAATCGGTCTGCCCCTGTTTTATTGATGTATATAAAGTCACCGGAATGAGCTTCCAGCCAAAACACCATATCAACCGCATTATCGACAGCATATTGCACAAATTCCAATGATTGTTTCGCTTCCAACAATGCATGCTCAGTCGCTTTGCGCTGAGAAATATCAAAAATAAAGCCATCTAAATGCGTTGCCACACCATCTTCATCTTTAACAACTTGGCCTTTTTCCATAACCCATTTGATTTCACCAGAAGCATGCAATAATCGATACTCGATCATATAGAAACCGGTATCCTCGGCAGCGGCAGCTATTGTGTCATCAACATATTTTTGGTCATCAACATGAATGACGCTGGCGAAGGTACGTACAGAATTTTCAATAAAGTCAGTGGCAGGATAACCCGTAAATTCCTCACAAAAGGTGGACATGAATCGCATTGTCCAATGCTCATCCAGTTCGCAACGATAAACCAACCCGGGGATGTTATTGACCAGTGAATGATAACGCGCCTCCTGAATGGATAAGTCTTTCAAGACCTCACTGAGTTTTTCAGTGCGCTCATTAACTTTGTCTTCTAGCTGGTCATGAGCTTGTTTCAGCGCTTTATTAGCCCGGCTACCTAATACAATCGTCATGACAGTTAATGCCATTACAATAGTACTGGTAATGCCAATAATGATAATAATTGTCCAGGTGGCGGTGCGCAAAACAGCAAACGCCTCGTCGTAGTTTTGTTCTGTTGCTAACCCAACGTTGAGTTGTTCATTCCATAACCAAGCACCAACCATCTTCACTCCGCGGTCATCTCGATACATTGTGAGGTTTGAACTGGCATTACTTACTGGGGCATTTTGGAATTGCCCTACGCGTACCAAATCGTCAGCAAAATGGCTTTCCGATAAAATGACACCATCTCGGTTAAAAGCGAACACCTCCCCACTATTGCCTACACGACCACGTTGAATGACTTCAGTGAACTCTGCCCCTGCGTCCAGACTGTTAATGAGCCCAGCAATCACTGAACCCTGACTATCCGTAATCGGCACTGCAAAATACAGCGCTGGTTTTCCTGAATCGTCAAGAGTGGGAGGAGAAAGTACCTTCTGCCCTTGTTGTAATTGCTCAAATAAACGAGGCTTGTTGCTAACCAATGGATGATAAGCGCCATGTTCTCTGGCGTCATTTGACACTATCACTACGCCCGAGAGAGTGGCCACAGCATAATGAGAATCTCGAGTAGATTGCTGAAGCGCATCAAGCAACGTTTTTAGTTGTACGATTGGCTGCTGGTCAGTTGCTTGTTGTATCGTGTTGAAAGAGGTTAAATGTTGGCTGACAAGATTAGAAAGTCTTGGCCTGTTTGCTATTGCTGACAACTCTCTTTTCTGACTTTGTACCCAAGCACTTAATGCTTGTGTTGACGTATCTAACCCGTTCAATAGCGCATTTTTGGCATCGGTGCGAACATCGTTTTGAATGGCCTTCAATGCATACCACCCCATTACCACTAAAATAACGAACAAGAGTGCATTGGCCAAGATCGCCGTGCGTCTGGCTCTGCGAGAAGTAAACTGATAGGCAAGTGGATTTTGTTTGGACCGTTCAAGTAACCTGACTAATAAAAGCCCTAAGCCAACAAACAGAACAAATGCAGCGCCCAGACTAACTATATGTCGAAATTCTAATCTGGACGCAGTTTGATGACTTACAGGTGGTTGAAAGTTTTGTTCTGCTCGCCACTTTCTAGCAATTGCAATACGCTCTTCATCGTCAATTAATGCAAGAGCTTTATCCAGTATACTTGCTAAATGCGGTAATTCATGCCGGACGGCGAGGTGCAAATCTGTAGCGACAAAACCCTCTACTCGTCCGCCTACACGCAGGTTATTCAAGTTATTCTGTTGCATGAAGTAGGTCAACACGGCCAGGTTTCCCACATACGCATCGATTTCGCCCAGCGCGAGAGCTTCAAGCCCTGATGAAGGCGTTGCATAGCGTTTGAAGCTACCTGACGGATTTTCTAAGCGCATTAAGTCATCAAAGATATAGCCCTTTGTCGTACCAATACGCTCATCCTCGAAATCATCAAGCCCACCACGAACATGGGTATCCATTCGTGTAACAAATGCTGTGGCATACGCAGTATAAGGTGCCGTAAAGTCTAAAAACGTGTCACGTTCATCACTGTAAGTCATTGCAGCAACCATATCGACATTGCCACTTTTTAATCCATCAACAACTTGCGGCCAGGTAAGATTTTGGACAGGTGTGATATTTAAACCCGTTATTTCTCGAATTCGCGTAATGTAGTCTGCAGAAATGCCTTTAAATTCACCTTCGTTGTCCATCCACTCAAAGGGCGGCCATTGTGGATCAACGCCTAATCGAATTGCGGGGTTTTGCAATAGCCACTGACGCTCAGCCATTGTTAATTCCAACGATGGGTCTACGCTCGGCAGTGTAAGGCTTAGCCACCTATTATCGAGTGTTGCTAAGTCCTGCGGAGTAAGACTGTCCATCGCTTTTTCCAGAATCGGTACTAATTCTGGCCAGTCATCTCTCACTGCAATCTTGTATTGTTGGTTTTCATTTCCTTCCAGTTTTACATCAAACGCTATTTGGACATTGCTTAGCAATAAACTGCGAATAAGGTAATTTGCTACAGGCCTTTCCGTGACAGTGACATCAGCACGATCAAAAGCCAATGCTTTTAGCGCCTCCTCATAGCTTTCTACTTCAACAAACTGCCCATTGGGATAGCGTTCACGTATCCGGGTAGTGACAGCATCACCTTTTATCACTGCAAAACGATAATTAGAAATGGCGTCAATGGTCGCTAAATTGCTTATATCCGAACGCGTAACAAGCGCTGTCGAGGTGTCTTTGTAGGCTCGAGTGTAATGAAAAGGGCGATCTTGGCTCTCCACATCAAATATTGTGTGCAGTACATCAATCTCACGCTGGCGCGTTCTTTCGACTAAATTGGCCCAAGAATCGGAAACAAACTCAAGTTCGACACCCAAACGTTTAGCCAGCAGGTGCATGTAGTCAATTGAATAACCTGTTGATACACCGTCTTGTTGGAAGTCCATGGGCGCATAGTCTCTCTCACTAGACACTCTAAGTACTGGATGTTGTGATAGCCAAGCGCGTTCTTCCTGGGTCAAAGCCAGTTCAGTGGCTTTTGCTGAAACGTAACTAGGTGCGCATAGCAGTAACAGACTCGCTATGAACCATCGCAACATTATTCGCATTTTCATTTACTACCCCAATGTACTGTATTTCCAATACAAAACTTCAGTCATAAGCTTAGCGTTTATTTCGATAACAAGATGAATTTTTTGAGGTTTTCATTTCATCTACATTGACAACTTTTTAACCACTGACTATAGGTAACAGACGACGGTGAGAGGTATAAGAAGGTGGTAAATGGATAAAGCGACGGTTCTCGTTGTCGACGACACGCCAGAAAATATCGATGTGCTGACAGGAGTATTGAAGTCGCACTACAAGGTTAAAGCGGCGTTAAATGGCAAGGTAGCGCTTAAACTCGCCTCTGGTAAAAACAGACCTGATTTAATTCTGCTAGACATCATGATGCCAGACATGGATGGCTATGAGGTTTGTCAAAAACTGAAATCGGATCCTGTCACCGCCAAAATACCCGTAATCTTTGTCACCGCAAAATCAGAAATTGAAGACGAGCAAAAAGGTTTTGATTTAGGCGCTGTCGATTACATTACCAAGCCTGTCAGCCCACCCATCGTCCTCGCTCGGGTAAAGACACAGCTAGCCATGTTCGATCAAGCCAGGCATCTTGAGAATCTGGTTAAAAAGCGCACCGAAGAACTAGAAGAAACACGTGTCGAGATTATTCGTCGCTTGGGTAAAGCTGCAGAGTTCAAAGATAATGAAACCGGCATGCATGTAATTCGCATGAGCTGGTTTTCACGTTTTCTTGCTGAGGCGCTTGGTGAGCCTGAAGACTGGTGTGAACTACTTTACAACGCAGCACCGATGCACGACATCGGCAAAATAGGGATCCCAGACCGCGTGTTACTCAAACCCGCAAAGCTAGACGAAGATGAATGGGAAATCATGAAGATGCACGCAAATTATGGTGCGGAAATCATCGGCGAACATCCATCACCTTTATTGCAATTAGCTAAAGAAGTAGCGATCAATCACCATGAAAAATGGAACGGAAAAGGCTATCCAAATGGACTTAAAGGTGAAGAAATTCCCTTATCCGCTCGAATTGTTGCAATTGCCGATGTTTTTGACGCGTTAACCAGTGAACGTCCCTATAAAAAAGCCTGGAGCGAAGAAAAAGCAGTCGCATTATTAAAAGAAGAGGCCGGTGAGCACTTTGATCCCACCCTAGTTCCTCTATTTATCTCTTGTTTACCCAAAGTACGTGAGATTCAGCAACAGTACCGAGACATATTCGATGAGTAGAACAACGTAAATCAACATCAAGACTGTGTATTGTTCCTTGAGTGAGTCTTTAGTAGGTGCCGCTCGTTTGCACAGCGGCACCAAAATCCAGATACATTAAATGGGTGAGCCAGGTGGCATATTAACTGGCTTAAACGTGCCATGCCACTCACCAGTTTGCCAATAGGTTTCGAGCAATCGCAGAAGTGCCTTGTCAACACTGGAATTATTGTTGCGAGCTAACCACGCAGTAAACTCTTGTAGTGTGCCCATCACAGCAAGCCGATTTTCAGGGCTAAGGCTGTCTGCATTTAGCGTATCCACAGCAGCGTATAACACAACCAATTTTACCCGTTCATTGATGCCCTTCGCCAACGCTTTACTTATGCCATCAGAACCTGAAACAGGCGCTTTCCAGGTTTTGTCCAACAGTTGATTAAGCAAACCCTCGGCACTCAGATGTCGTTCATCAATGGTCCGCTGCCATGTTAGCCGATTTAGACGCTCAGGATGTAACAACAGCTGCACAGTATTAGCTGCTGACGCTTCCGCGGCACTGAGCGGGTCGAACATTAGCCCAGTTCTTCCAACAAAAGACTCACGGTTTCGACTACTGCCATAAACCTTTGGAATGATGATTTGTGTAACGCTGTTTGGCAGTGCTAAAAATTCGGGTGATAAGCTACCTAACAAGGCTTTTAGCGCATTGTTCTGACGCTTAGGTGACACTATGGTTTGACCTTGAATTGGGCGTTCTGATTTCACCTCATATTGATAATCAATACCGCCAATTAACTTAGCAACGGCGTCGGCCTGATAGCGGTGAGCAAAATATAAAGGCGCTAAAAATTCTTCGAGATCAGAGAGCGGCGTCCCCTCTGGAATTGTATTTAGTCCGAAGTGTTCAAGCCCGTGCTGGCGCACGGCAGCCACTCGCTCAAATTCTGCAATAGGGTCGGCACCATTATCCCATAGATGACCATCTGCACTGGGGTGACGACCTGAACGGGAGTCTGGGTCTGACTTGTAACGCATGCCACTTTCATAGGCAGCAGTAATCGTCTGTGCTAAGCCCAATACTTCCGCTTCAGCGTCAGTAAAATCTTGATAACCATATTCTATGGTGTGCATATCCCAGCGCCCCATACCTACAGCATAAGCCCCTTCTAAAGAAATTTTACCGCGTACTATTTGAATTTTGGGGTGTGGATAATCCATTACTGAATCGCGATCCGTTTCGCTCGCGGCGAAGTTATGGGCAATACCCAAGGTATGCCCTACTTCATGCGCAGATAACTGTCTGATACGTGCTAATGCCATTTCTTGTTGTGCTGAGGTATCGGTATTTGCCTCACCAAACGGACTGGTTAAGCCTAAGGCAATTAAGTAGTCTTGACGCACGCGTAGCGACCCGAGTGTAACGTGACCCTTGATAATCTCACCGGTACGGGGGTCTACCACTGAGGTGCCATAAGACCACCCGCGTGTGGCACGGTGTACCCATTGGATCACGTTATAACGCACATCCATTGGGTCGGCATCAGCAGGCAGTACTTTTACCTGGAAGGCATTCTCGTAGCCAATCGCGGTAAATGCGTCATTCCACCACAGTGCGCCATCTCGCAGGGCACTCATAACTGGCTCAGGAATACCGGGGTCCAGATAATACACAATCGGTTCAACCGCTGGGCTGCTACTCGCAGTTGGGTCTACTTTAGCCAAACGGTGCCGAGGGATCAGTTTTTGCTCCATGGGTTGATCGATGGGTACCGAATAATCCATATAGCTGTGTTTCCAAAATCCAGAAAAGGGATGGAAGCGCCGAGGTTCATAGCCATCGTCTGGTAACTGGATAAAACTGTGATGTAAATGCACGGAAATCGAGTCAGGGTCTGGGCTAACCTGACGGACGTAATTACCTGGATTGTTGCCAGAAAACGTCACTAAAGCCTCTAATTCAGTATTCTTCGGAAATGCTTTGGTACGGGGCAGATACACACCGCTGCGCTTAGCATCAACCTTAAAGTTACCTTGTTTGGTACGCTCTAATCGCACCGCAATACCATGAATGTCGCTAAACAAAAAATCTGTGTAATCGACTAATACAACGCCGTCGCTCTCTGCAACAACAGGCAAACCTGCAATCACCGAATCAGCAAAGGCTTCATCAATTGAGGCTTGTTCGGCTGTATTATCGGAAACTGCGCGATATTGTGTGTTGAGTTGCTTTAACAATACCTTATTGCCATACCGTTCGAATTCAATCAAACGGGTTTCGCCTAATTGCCCGCGGTCTAAACCAATATCGTTTGATCCTAACCCTTGGGGCAAGCTGCTTTGAAATATCATTGCCTGGTCAAAATCCATCAGTTGTAAATAGACCTTGTCTTCAGCGCCATCGTAAAAGATTGGAATGAGTCCTTCTTGTTTACGCATTCCATCCGTAAATTCAGCAATACTTTGTGCCAGCGCGAGCGGTGAAAGTAGCAGTAAAAACAACAAGCCCGAAAGTTTTTTCACATACCCTCCAAATATCAAGGCGATAAGGTTTAGGTAACACCGTAGCAAAAGTTTGGCGTCGGAAACAGAGAAAATCCAATAGCCTTTACGAGAGTGTTTGCTTCTTATTTGCAGCTTAATGGGCTACACATTACGGTCAATCAACGGCATATTAACCAATATATTATCGGTACAGAAAAACGTGACGCCATGCCAAACAAGTTTACGCCAGATTACTGCCACACTCATCAGGTACTCAATCAGCCAACCCCGTTAGCTAATTACAACGCCTATTCAAGTAATGAAGTGCTAAGGTACTGGGTCACTGCTTTCGGTGGCGAATGGGGGCAAACATCACTTTGCAATTACGGTGAAAAAGTAGGTGGTGAATTGCTGGAAGCAGGCTTTGATGCCAATGCCGTTAAACCAGAGTTTTCTTCGCATGACCGATTTGGCCATCGCGTTGATTTAGTGACCTTTCATCCCAGTTATCATTTGTTGATGAAAAGTGCCATTGAGGCAGGGCACACTTGGCTACCTTGGAAAAACAACGATCTCGGCGCACATGTAGTAAGAGCTGGGATTGAGTATTTACATACCCAAGCCGACCCTGGCTCTGGCTGCCCCCTTACCATGACGTTCTCCGCTGTTCCTGCGATAAAACACCAGCCCGCATTGGCAAAAAAGTGGCTCCCGAAATTGTTATCAAACCAATATGATGAACGAAACGTGCCTTTTTTTGAGAAAGAAGGCGTGACTATTGGCATGGCAATGACGGAAAAACAGGGCGGCTCTGATGTACGAGCAAACACGAGTATTGCTAAACCCTTAGGTGAAGACAGCGAGGGTATACCTACATGGGAAATTATCGGTCATAAGTGGTTTTGCTCAGCACCCATGTGTGACGCTTTTCTTGTCACAGCACATACAGAAATAGGCATCACTTGCTTTTTAATGCCTCGTTGGAAACCTGATGGCAGTAAGAACCCCATGCAAATCCAACGTTTGAAAGACAAGGTTGGCAACATTTCAAACGCCTCCTCCGAAGTGGAGTTCCGAGGCGCATTTGCCTGGCAGGTTGGAGAGCAGGGTAAAGGCATTAAGACTATACTGGAAATGGTCTCAATGACGCGTTTCGATTGTATGGTGGGTTCGTCTTCCATTATGGGACTTGCTGTTCAGCAAGCGATACACCACACAGCTGGGCGTTGCGCTTTTGGCAAAAATTTGCACGAGCAGCCGCTTATGCAAAATGTATTGGCAGACCTAGCTCTTGAAGCTGAAGCGGCCTTGGCTATCGCTATGCGTGTCGCTAAGGCCCTAGATAATAAGGAAGACGATTTTGTTCGTCTGACTACTGCAATTGGTAAGTATTGGATATGCAAGCGGGCGCCCCAGCTAACCTATGAAGCTATGGAGTGCATTGGTGCCGTTGGCTTAATCAAAGACAATGTGTTATCTCGACTTTACACTGAAGCCCCAGTTAATGCCATTTGGGAAGGCTCAGGCAATGTTCAGTGCTTAGACGTTTTGCGTGCAATGGTAAAAGAGCCACAGTCTCTAGTCGCTTTTCTGGCGGAGCTCAAAAAGGCGTCAGGTATCAATAAAGCCTTTGATGACTACTTGAACACTGTTGAGCCTCAGCTATTCGATGCGAAATCACTGGAATATAGAGCCCGAGCAGTGATGGAGTCATTGGCGATATTGTGGCAAGCAGCAACGTTGTTACTTTACGGCGAAAAATGGGTCGCAGACGCGTTTATAGCAGCAAGGATCGTCAATAAAAGTGGCGCTATGTACGGTACTTTGCCAGAAGATATCGATTGCCTAGCACTCATTAAACGCGCACACCCCAAGCTGAATAGCGCCTCAATATAAGTATAGATGTATCACAACTTCCATGTTTGTGACTCATCAAGTTAAGTGGCTACAATTCAATCGATTTGGCAAACGGTTGCACACCGATTGATTGCCACAAACGATCAGGTTGATACATCTGTTGGCCTTTAATCACGAGCGTTGTTCGTCGGATAACCGAGAAGTCTTCTAACGGGTTACCATCAATGAGCACCAGATCGGCCGCTTTGCCCACCTCAATCGAACCTGTCATTTTTTCAGCTTTCACCACACTTGATGCGTCCAAGGTGGCAAGTCTTAACACATCGGCCTCAGAGATACCCGCCGCCACGTACGACTTAAGCTCTGAATGATAGGCAATGCCATTGTAAAAATCAGTGCCAGGGATGACCTGTACGCCTGCATCATGGAGCACTTTGATCATTCGGTTCATATTGGCCGCTGATGCACTATATGCCTCCCGCTCATGCTCTTCTATGCGCAACATACCCTGGCGAATGCCACGTTGTATTGAAGGAGGCAAATGCGCTGCAACGTCATTGAATGCAATATTGCTAACGCCGGCTTTAGCGTTGAAGGCATAGTTGATAATGGTAATAGTCGGATCAACCACGGTCCCTTTTTCTTTCATCAGTGCAACGAAGTCCTTCACTTCTTGACTGGTAAGGTCAAGATTGCCGCCTTCTGTACCAGGTATGGTGAAGCGCAGCTTGGTTCGTGTATCGATATTTTTCTCTAGGAAATTAAGGAACAGCATATTCATATGCTGAATTTCATCATATCCGGCCTTTACTGCTTCTTCCGCCGTCATAAATGCGGGTATGTGGCCACTAATACGCATACCTCTGGCGTGCGCACGTTCAGCAAGGGGTTTCACCCACTCAGGTTCTATGGAGCTGTAAAGTTTTATTTGGCCGTAGCCGCGGTCGGCAAACCAGTCAACATGGGCCAACGCCTCGTCCAAGGATTCCGCTGTTTTGCTGGATTTAGATGCGTAAGGACTGAGCTTATCAATGAACCCCGAGCGATAAACAGTGGGTCCAATAATGGTATTGTTCTCGAACAAGTCTTCTACACGCATGATATTTTCGTGCTCATTACCAATATCGCGAACACTTGTAACGCCAGCAGCAATATTCATGATCCCCTGCCCGATGCTGAGATGGCCATGCATTTCCCACATACCGGGTATTAGAGTCTGCCCTTTGGCATCGATAATTCTGGCATCTGTGGAGCTAAGATTGCTTCCTATTGCGGTAATTTTTCCATCAGCAAGTAATACATCGCGTCCCTCTGTTCGAACGCCCGTCTTTACATCGACAATCGCAACATTTTTTAATAGAAGCTCAGACTCAATAGGCACTGCCATCTTGGCAGCAAGCTCTTCATAGTACTGCTGCTCTGCGGCTTTCTCGATTTCCCCAAGCGTTTCAAGGTGTTTACGGTCCCACCCTTGGCGTAACGAACCGCCACTCGACCAATAAGTCGCAAAGCGCAAGCCCTCTTCATCGACCCAAACAAAAGAGGGGTTGAATCCGGTACCACTGAATGCATACAACGTTAAATTGGCCCGTTTGTCGCCTTCAACAAGCTCAACCTGATTAAGTTTTGTGGCGGTTAATGCACCCGAAGGCAAAAGGTCGACAGATCCCTTATCAATAGCAGCTTTATTCAACAACATGGTCGCGCCACCGGCGGAGTCTAAGGGCAGATAATAAGTTTTACAGTCAGAAGGGGTACTACCTGATTCAGCAGTACTCTTCCAACTCGCCGTTCCAGCATCACAGCGATAAACTTCCTCTATCTGGGCACCAAATGCCGATGTACCTTTTACCTGAAACGATATAACTTGCCCCATTTCATCGACTTCAGTCGTTTCTTTATAATCCACCACCCGATTGTTCCAGGTTTGATATAAGGAGGAGGTAATACTGCTGCCATCTATGATAATTTGCTGATTACCTGACTCACCTACAGGGTCATAAATAACGTAGTCGAGTTGTAACGGCTTAGCACAGAGGCTAGTAGCAAAAAGCAGGGCCAGAATAGTGGTTGTTATTTTCATTATTTTTCTCAATTGGTTGTCTTGCTGGCATTTTGTACAACCATAGTAGCAACATGTGTGTGAATAGACCAATGAGAAGGTGGAGCATTAAATTGCATGGTGTTAACAAAACAATTTGCGCAGAACATATTTTTACCTGACTCAGTGCCAGAGTATATTGATCAGTAAAACCGGGATACCTTTTTGGCTAATCTTTTAATATCAATTACGTTAAGGAAATTAAACGGGTGGTTAAATGAAGAAATATAGACAGCACTCATTAATCACTTTTGGGAGACATATACAATCCATCGATATGCTGCTTAATAGTGCTCAGTGCATTTTTCCTGTGCTTGTCCAGAGTATGCGCAAAACTTAGTCGAAGGTAATTTAGATAGCGTCTCTGACTGGAGAAAAGTACGCCGGGTGTAATGTTTATGCCTTTTGCAAGCAATGGCAGATACATTTTGTGAGTATCGAGATTTGGTGGCAATTCGACCCATAATGCCAGTCCTCCCTCAGGGACAGTATAACTGACTTCACTGCCAAATGTTTGCACCAGTGCCTGAACAAGGTTGTCACGTCTTTGCCGGAGCTGTTGTCGATATCTGTTGAGGTGGCGCCTGTAGTGACCTTCAGAAAGAAAACTTGCCAATCCGGTTTGCACTGCCTGACCACAAGATAATTGATTGACCAGCTTCAGATGTATGACTTTGTCATGCAGTGAACCTCCACTTATCCAGCCGACACGCAAATCCCGAGACAGGGATTTGGAAAACGAACCGCAAAGAATCACGTTGCCTCGCCTGTCGAAACGTTTCAGTGGCTCGGGTAGCAGGGTAAAACCCAGATCACCATATATGTCGTCCTCAATGAGATAGATGTTGTGCTTTTCAGCCAGATCTGCAAGCTTTTGCTTTTCGTGGTACGGCATACATGCACCAGTGGGTGTCGCGTAGCTGGGTGTTACCACACATGCTTTCACTGGCCACTTGGCAATGATTTTTTCAAGATCATCAGCGTTAAGTCCGGTGATGGCTGAACAGGACACTTCAATGACTTTCAGTCTGAGTTGTTGCGCAATCTGCAAAACCCCGTAAAAAGCCGGACTCTCAATAGCAATAGTATCTCCGGGATTGCAACAAGCCATCAGCGCGATAAACAGGCTATTCTGACAACCTGAGGTAATGCAGACTTGATCTTCATGCAAAGCACAGTTGCGCGTTTTGTAATGGTTTTGAATCTGCTTTCGAAGTCGTAGATCGCCTTCTGGAGGCGAGTAATACACGGCATTTCTTCTGCTGTCTTGCCGTTGTGCTCTGCTGATAAAACGATGGAGGAACTGAGTGTGCGGCATATGGTCGTGCAAAGGAGCCAACGGACATAAGTCGAATGCGGCCCCTTTTGACATAATTTGATGAAAAATGTTCGGCACTTCAACCAGGCCAGGTTTATCTTCAAACTTTGAATCAAGCTTCGGCTGAGTCTGTCTTATTACTGCCGTAACGTAATAGCCCGAGCGAGGCCGGGCTTCGACCATACCCCTCGCTTCAAGATAATGCAGAGCATGCTGCACAGAGACTTTTGCCAACTTATACTGGCTGCTGAGTTGCCTGATAGATGGCAGTCGGTCGCCGCTTTGTAATAGACCTTGTTCGATCTTATTAATCAGTCTCTTGGCCAGGCTTTGGTACTTGTATTCATTCATGGCCCTTACTATAGCAAACTGTACCTATTAAAAGTTAAATAACTGTATCTGTTAATAACAGTTGTTCTGCTTACACTTTGCACCCATCGGGACAACGAGGAGTGCGTAGTGAAAAGTTCGTGGGTAGCAAAGCAGAATGTGATCTATCAGGCGCCAGCTTCGGCGGGAATGACGTCTTCAGACAAAATCTACATCAGGGAGCAATTCGGTAAATTTCAACGTATCCGGCGTTGGCTGAACTTTGTGCTTGTTGCAGGTTTCTTGTTATTGCCGTTTATTCGGCACAATGGTGCACAGGCAATTCTGATCGATGTTGCAACACAACGCATAGACCTTTTCCATTTCTCCCTGTTTCCCCAGGACTTAATGATCATCGCACTGATATTTATATTGGCAGCATTTACGCTGTTTTTTGTGTCGAAACGATATGGCCGTGTGTGGTGTGGTTATGCTTGTCCGCAGACCATTTGGACCCTCATGTTTAACTGGGTGGAGCGCCGGGTGGAAGGCTCTCATCATCAGAGCAAAGCAATGGACAACCAATCTTGGAACAGGAAAAAGCTAGCGAAAAAAATTACCAAGCACACGCTATGGCTGATGCTTTCATTATTCACATCATTAACATTTATGTCCTATTTCGAGCCAGCGCGCGTTCTCTATTCTGACTTTTTTACCGCGGATATATCGCCAGTAATTGCCGGCTGGGTTTTGTTTTTCGCGGTCTGTACCTACATAAATGCAGGCTGGCTAAGAGAAAAAATGTGTCAGCATGCCTGTCCCTATTCCCGTTTCCAATCTGCCATGCTTGACGTTACAACCAAGTTGGTAGCGTATGATGCTTCAAGAGGCGAGAGCAGAGGTCCGAGAAAGCGTACTGTGGCTAAATCAGAGGGGCAAGGCGACTGTGTGGATTGCAATCTATGTGTTCAGGTCTGTCCGGTTGGTATAGATATTCGTGAGGGCTTGCAATACGAATGTATCAACTGTGGACTATGCGTTGATGCCTGCGATGAAACTATGGTCAAGTTCAATTATCCAAAAGGGTTGATACGGTACACCAAACAATCCACTTCGGAAGTGTCATTCAACAGGGCCAATCTTGGCTACGCTTTACTCATACTGGCAACCGGTGTTTCTATAATCGTTTGGGGACTAAATCGACAGTCATTTGAAGTGAACCTACTCAGGGACAGGCAAGCTTTGTACCGCGTCAACACTTCTGGGCACATTGAAAACACCTTTTTGCTCAAGACGCTCAACAAGACACAGCATCTAAAAAAATACGCAGTTTTGCTAAGTGACGATGCCGATTTTACAATTGAAACAAGAACAGAGTTTCAAGTCCAACCTGGTGAGTACCTGATGACTCCACTGCCAGTGTCTTTTTCCGGCATAGAGTATCCGGAAAAACAAATTATTGAATTTGTCGTGGAAGACCTGCAAACAGGCGAGGCTATCACAAAACATTCAACATTTTATGCCGGTCCCGGAGCCTGGTAATTTGACATCAGCCGTTGCAAGGGCTTCAGGCTGGTCAATCAAGCGTGCCTTTTGAACAGAATGAACAAGCCTACCCCACCAAGAATAATAAAGCTCAGCACAATAAGGTTAAGCGGCATATGTTCTTTAAGTAAAAACACGCCGCCAAAGGCGGTGATGGGGGGAACCGTAAGTTGCACCACAGCAGCACTTATGGCGGTATGGTAAGGAAGAGCCTTATACCAGATCATATAACCAAACCCGGAGGCCAAGGCCCCAGAAACCAACGCGTAAATTGCCCCCTGTGAATCCCAGTGCAGCTCTTGGTGCATCACCAAAAGGAGTATTACAAGCATTGGGATTGTCCGCACAAAATTACCCTTGGTTGCCGCAGCTGGAGATACTTCTTGTTTGCCTCTGAGGGTGTACACAGCCCAGGCTATACCCGCGACTATCATCAATATACTGGCTATCCATGGCGGCGAAGTCGCGCCGGGTAAGATCAGCATAACAACCCCCGATGCCGCTACAGTCAACCCCATCAGCTGTACCTTATTGGGTCTTTCTCCTTGCTTTACACCATAGATGATCAGGCTGAGTTGAACCGCACCGAATAAAAGCAAAGCTCCGGTTGCTGCGTCCAGATGAACATAGGCAAATGAAAAACCAGCGGCGTATACAAATAGCGCAAAAGACGACCACCAGTTACCTGCCAATTTGTTATCAGCTGAACGTGATTGATGTATCAACAACATGAACAAAGCGCCTGACAATAGTCGCAGTGCCGTGAAGCTATTCTGGTCAATCTCAGTTTCATTGAATGCAAGCCGACACAAGAGTGAGTTCAATGCAAACATCACCATAGCAACAGCGGTCAGTAAAAATAACTTGGTGTTGGACATATAGTTTGTTGTTACTCCTGAAAGTAAAAGTATTGGCGGAGCAATTTGTGGGTATGCATAGTCATAGATTTTCAGCTCTTTAGTGCCTGGACAGTATAAATCCCCACTCACACATCAGCAGGCTTATTTAAACCTTTTTTTCTTGCTGGACGAATAGCACTAATTCCTGGTGTATCTGTTTCCTGTCTCCTTTTGATATTCCATACCTTATGCATCAGGAAGTGCAGCAATACTATTTCCCTTCTGATTTCTATTAATTAACTTGATTTAACTTTCTGAGGAATAAATATGAATATTTCAAAAGCATTAAAATTAGCAGGTTTCGCTACTTCGCTACTTTTTAGTAGCCTGACGTTTGCCTCTTCAGTCAACCTGAGTGAGAACGATGTGGCAATTCATGGCTATGACCCTGTTGCTTACTTCACCCAAAACAGTGCTGTCGAAGGAAAAGCAATGTATACGGCGACCCATGAAGGAGCAATTTACCGCTTTTCCAGTGCTGAAAATCGCGACATGTTCAAGGCTAATACGGAAAAGTACGCTCCTCAGTTTGGCGGCTACTGTGCAATGGGTGTTGCTTTAAATAAAAAACTCGATGTCGATCCTGATGCCTTCTACATCAAAGACAACAAGCTTTATCTAAACTTGAATAAAGCCGTTCAGAAAAAGTGGATGGAAGATGTACCTGGCAACCTGAAAACAGCCTATCGCGTGTGGGATGGTATCGAAGGCCTGACCGTCGCTGAAGCTAATGCGGAGGAGTAAGACACAATGAAAACAAGCGTCCAAGGGCTGCTGGGTAATGGCCATAGCTATCCTGAACCTCTGCTGATTCTCTGGTTTAGTGCTGAATGGTGCGGTCCGTGTAAACAACTTGAACCCGTCATCAACATGCTGACCCAAACTTTTGCAGGATCTGCAAGAGTATTAAAAGTTGATGCAGATGTCGAAATTGAATTGGCACAACGATTTGGCATTAGAGCAGTTCCGACGCTGGTTTTGCTCAGTCACGAGAAAACCTTGGGTTCTCACGTCGGACTCGGAAATTACCTCGAACTCAGCCAATGGCTAGAGGCGAATTTACCTCCTGTAACCTAAATGAGGATTGAAATATGAATCGTAAACATGCAATTGCCGCTGCAGCATTAGCAGTAGCTCTGTCAAGCCTAACAGCGCCCGTACAGGCAGGCGGCAAGGAAAAGTGCTATGGGGTAGCTGCGGCAGGTCAGAACGATTGCGGAAACCTTGCTGGTACCCATTCATGTGCAGGTCAATCAACTGTTGATAAAGACCCTGGTGAATGGAAATTGGTGGCCAAAGGAACATGCAAAACCATGGGCGGAATGCTCAAAGATGAAGCTAAAAAACGCTACAACGAAAGTAAAGCGAACAAAAGCTAATAGATCTTAACCTGGAGAATACCGATGTTTGTTGCAAAAAAATCAGTGCAATCGATCGTAAAACACCGTGCAGTAGGTATGGTGTCGCGTCATGAATACTACACCGACGTGTTGCAGCAAACATCGCTTTCCGTAGACCTTGTAGAAGTTCATGCAGAACACTTTTTTACACAAGGTGATGTGGTAGTTAGGTGTTCATGAGGTTTCATCCGTCGTTAGCGTTGCTGGAAAAAGCTAATGCGGTGAAGAGTCGGACAGTCAAGCTTAGGAGAACGTTATGAATAGCCGCAAAGTCAGATCTAACCGTCTCGTTAGGCAGAAAGGTCTTAGTCCGCAATTAACAACATCAAGTGAAAACGACTGCCTGTGGATGCAAGGGGTCTCTGAGGGGATGAGCGTTGCCGCCTTGCTAGATGAGTATCCCGGTTTTGATTTTGCCAATTGGTTATCAACACCGCTCCGGAATAACTGGTTGACACGGTTCTTTTAATCTTCGTAGGTCTATATACATTCTCTTTGACGCCACATCCCGAATACCGCCTGTTTTTAGGTTACCACCAATAGGTAAATTTTGCGCTGGACTATCAGTTTCAATATAAAGCATGTGCGCTAAGTATGGTGAGCGTAATTAGTTATTTTAAAGAAATCCATTTTGACCCCAGTTGATGAAGATAAAGCTGAAATTGCGAGAATATTTACCATGATCAAAAACCCTTACCTTATAGCGTTAATCAACATTTTAATCGCTCTCATAATCTCTTACTCGAAACCTGTAACTGCACAGTCAGTTTCCGAATCAGAACGAATAGGACCTGACTTTTTGTTTACACCTGAAAAGGGTGGCGATTTTTACTTCAATGATCGTTTGCAGGAAACACAAAGACCCATATTTTTGTATTTCTGGGCGAGCTGGTGCCCCTACTGCAAAAAGGCTACACCCAGAGTGGTCGCACTGCATCAGCAGTTTTCAGGCTACATTGATGTACTTGCAATTAATGTGGGCATTAACGACTCAGTAGAGAAAATGCGAGCGTACATGTCTGAGTACAATATGACCTTCCCGGTCATGTTCGATACTGACAGTGAAATCAGTTCAACTTTTCATGTTTTCGGCACTCCCGTTTTCATTATTTTTTCTACGGATGGTGAAATTATGTATCGGAGTCATCAGTATCCGGAAGGCATTGAGCGGGCACTTTCCGTTCCGGTGTTGCAAGAGAACACCCTTGAGCAATCGAAAGGTGAGAATGTATGTTGTCTAATTCATTCTTTTTAAGAGTACGACAGGGTGCAAAAATAGCATTGCTTGTTGGAACAGTTTTGCTATGTATCAACCAATATGAAGTCCTGTTTGGCCAGGCCGATTTTCATCCAATTAAAGCCATTTTTGGATATTGCATTCCCTTCACGGTATTTATGTACGGCAGCAGAACCAAAGCGTCGTAATAGTGTTAATTCACAGCGGGAAATTTTGTGTATACTGATCTGTATACAGACGAGGAAGGTTATGACACAAAAACGCACTAGCAAGCGAGATCATCTGGTAGAAGTCGCGCAAAAATTGTTTTATCGCGAGGGTATCAAGGGAACCGGGATAGATGCGGTTCTGGAGCACGCGGGTGTTGCAAAAAGAACCTTGTATAATCACTTCAAGTCGAAGGATGAGTTGGTTATTGCCACGTTACACAGGCGTGACCAGGAGTTTATCGACATGATTAAGGCAGGGATCCGGAAATTTGAGCCAAAACAGCCAGGCGAAAAGCGCTTTGCTGGGGTACTGGCATTTTTTGATGTTATTGATGAATGGACCCGATCCCGTCAGTTTTCTGGCTGTATGTTTATCAATGCCTCTGCTGAATACCTGCGGAAGGAAGATCCCATCCATGCAGTATGTGCACTGCATAAAAAGCTGGTAATCCAGCTTCTCGAAGAGCTGCTTGTGCCTGTAAAACCGGTCAATTCCAGAGCATTGGCGGAACAACTAGCAATTCTGGCCGATGGAGCCATTGTAAATGCGCATACAACAAATATTTCAGATGCGGCGCTCATCGCAAAGAGCATTGCTGAGATACTATTGAACAATGAGGAATCCAATACTTAGAGCCGTTGTTACTCTATACCGTCGCAGGGTGAAACTTGCGAGTGACAGCATTTATGCCAGCAAATTTATTCATTCTCTGCCTCCAGTGCAGGATAGAATCCATCCAGTTGGCCAAGCTCAGTCAGTTTTTCGACAACACTATGGACTTGCTGTCCAGTCACTTGCGGCACGCGCAATTGGTCGACTTCGGCATTTAGCTTTTTCAGGTTCTGCTTCAAACCGGGTATGTTTTGATGCGCTCGGGTCTGTATTGATAATGAGGCGAGCTGAGTTACTGATATACTGTGACTGAATCGGTTTACCCCTCGGAAGCGAAAACGTTCGGCAACATAGGCGTTACTTGCCGCCACAAGATTTTCCATCAGTGCGTGCAATAAGGCATTAGTGCAGGTGGCGGGAAGCAAAAGTGTAAATTCCTGCTGTCCGTGAAGCACAAGCGTGCTGTTATCATTGTGCTCCAGCTTTACGTCAACCAGGACTTGTCCATTATTGCGTTGTTCAATATTGATCAAGCTCAGTGCTGCCTCGTCATATATCAGGTTTTTAAATAATTCTGCCGCCTGTCGCCTGAATCCGTTGATTGATAGTGGCGTACACGAGTGATACAAGTGGTCGGCATACTTGGCAATTAAGGGTAAATCCTGATGTGTACTGAAAGGAGCACTCCACTTTTCGCGAAATTGTAGCTTTAACAACTCCCTGACTTCGTGTTCCCGGGCCTTTTTGACAGCAAGGAACAATGTCTGAATAACCTCGGATGTCGAGGTGTGGAGGTCTACTCGCCACTTGCGGCCATATACGATCTTTTTATTACCAAGTTTTGCTTCACGTTTGTATGTGTCGTATCCGACAATACCAACTTGCAAATACAAGCTTCCTGCATCCTCTCCGACAAAAAACAAAAAATGGTCATCGAAACTGCATTCAGCCACGATTTTTTCAATCGTCGATTTGGAGTGGGTGTAACGCAAATAGTGCTGTGGAATGCAGTATCCCCCCTCTTCCAAAGGTATGAGGGGGGCATGTTGAATTGGCCATTCACCATCATTTAGATCAATATTCATGACAGTTCAATATTAACTTTTAAGCCTGACGAGCAGGAAGAAAGTTTGTTAATTGTTTTCTTAGCAAATGGTCTCCAGACAACTTGCCTGCGCCCCAAAAGGTAACGTGAAGTAGGATAAGCCCCCAAATGACATGGCCGTACAAAGCGGCTGGTGCAATTTCTTCCAGACTTATTACTGCTACAACATTAACTACTCCGAGCACGATGGCACTCAAGCGACTCGCAAATCCAAAGAACAGCAGAACTGGGGCAAGTAGTTCTGCTATCGTTGCGAGATACGCAGCCAAAACAAAGTTCAGCAAAGGTACCTGATACTCATACTCGAACAAAAACAGGGTAGATTCCCAGTCTGCGATTTTAGTCAGTCCGGAGGCAAAGAAGACCCACGAGACATATATCCGTCCGGCCACTGACAGTACTGGTTGCAATGGCGAGAGCGTTGATGACATGACATCAACAAGTTTTATCAAATTTATAGCTAAAAGTTTCATTTGTCGTTTACCTCAGTAGAAATGTTTAATTTGTATGCATTAATTACTACAGGGATTAATGTATCTGCATGAGGAGGCACAAATGAAACAGATGGTCTTTTCTTTACAACTGTTAGTGTTCGATTGTAGAGTCCGCAAGGCTCTGAAAAGGTGTTTTAAAATCTTCCTTTTGCAACGACTTAAGCCATTCTCTAGGGGATAAACCCAGTTTTTTGCGGAATATTCTGGCTAATGCCGAACCATGCTCGTAACCAACCTGATTGGCAACGAGGTTTACAGGTTTGTCTTCCAGTAACATGTCCTGGGCAAGTGAAATACGTATGTCAGTTAAGTAGTCATTGGGCGTCAGCCCAATCACAGACTTGAACGTTGCTGCAAATTTAGAGCGCGACATAGCTGCCATGTCGGCAAGTGATTCTACCGTCCAATTAACTTCAGGATGTTCATGCATGGCACTGATCACTTTAGCAAGCATGGGGTGTGTAAGAGCCGCCAGAGTGCCACTTTTTACGATATTTCTCTCCAGCGAATATCTGAGCAACTGAAGGAGAAAGATTTCACTTAACTTGTCTATTATCACCTGTCTTGCAATGGAATGGCCAAACGCTTCTTCAAATAACCATTCAGCCGTTCTGCCGAAATCGCGAAGTTCATCTAAAGACAGACAGAAGATACTAGGAAGCGCATCGAGCAGCAGTGAACGATGAACTGTATCAATGTTGACTGTGGCACAGACGAGTTGGGCGGTGGAAGATTGGTCAGAGAGTATTCGATGCTCATGAGGACTAGGTATAAAGATCAGGGAAGGTCCGGTCGCTACAATTTTCTGACCATTGTTCATCAGTATGGTAAGGGTTCCTGCTCGTAAGAGATGCAGATGTCCTTTGTCTTTACTATCAAATGTTTGAATGCCGCAGAGTTTTCCACTGAAGAACACCTCAGCTTTTATAGAGATTCTGCGCAGAATGTTGGCGATATTGTCCACGTTTGAGCCTTATATTTAGTTAATAGATTTGATCCAGACTGAGCATTCCAAATCGAGAAGGAATTTGAGCTGACGCGATAAGCGCTCAGTAATACAACTAGGTAATCGATGGCAGCGTCTGCCACCTCGGAATAAAACTTAATTCTTAATAATTCACAGTAACGTTTGAGTCTTAGTGAAATGCAACCATTACTCCTTTGTTCAAAACCTAAAGTATTCAGTTACAGCCGAATCAATGCTAAAGACAGAATCACCCTAAGAAATCTTTCAGCGTTGACATATCCTCTGGCAAACACAGGCTAAATTCACTGGATTTCCGCTCATTTAACCGAACCTTCCAAAACCTATACTGAGCATACCCTCTCGATCCTCGTTGGTCTGTTTTAACCACTCTCGGGGAGAAACACCGAGTTTTTTCTTAAAAATGCGGGCCAGAGCTGAGCCATGTTCGTAACCAACTGCACCGGCAACCAAATTAACAGGCTTGTTATGTTTGAGCAGTTTCTGCGCTGCTGCAATTCTGACATCAGTGATATAGTCGATTGGTGTTTGTCCGACCAATGCCTTAAAGCATTCTGCAAACTTGGATCTAGACATTGCAGCCAGCTGCGCAAGGTTATCCAGGGTCCAGTTTTCGGCTGGATGACAATGAATTTTGTCAATGACTTTAGATAGTTGTGGATGATTGATAGCCAACAACTTACCTTGTTGAAGCGTGCCCTGCTCTGTGACGTGGCGTAGAATCTGAAGAATAAAAACTTCACCCAATTTGTCCAACATTTCCTGCCTTGCAAACCGTTGTTCAAAAACCTCGTGTAGCAGCCATCTCGCGGTACATGATACAGAGCAATCAGGGCTTAACTGGAAATAAATCGTTTGGGGCAGTGCGTCGATCAGAAGTGATGATCGTGTTTCACAAAATGAAATGCTGGCGCTGATCATCCTTGCGGGCTGTTCACCAAGACTTTCAACTCTATGTTTCACTGCAACTGGAAGTAAAACCATGGAAGGTCTGTCGAGTAAAATTTCACTCCCTCCCTGGCGTACTATTCGTACTTGACCAGACTCGAGTAAATGCAGTTGTCCTGATTGACCAAAATGCCTGACACCTGCAAATTCTCCGCTGTAATTGACGGTTGTCGCAAACGAATGCTGATTTAGAATCCCGTTTAAATTATGCATAGCAAGCCTCTTTTATCTCAAGACAAAACAAGTAACCAAAGCAATGACACCTTTTTTGAAATGGAGTCGTTCTCGGAGTGTGCATCTGCAATTGCTCGCACGCTTGAACCTACAGGTAAAATTGCACTCATCTTGAGTGTCTCTGTTGGTTAAACTCCACCGTCATTTTTATCCTTGGCAGGGTTGATAACAAACGAGTAAAAAGCATTTGCAGTTGAGTTTTATTCATCTATTTTTCTTTTTTACCGTCTAAGAGATGAAGTCATGCAAGCTTCTTTGCCGGCTTGACCGAAATCGAGTAAATGCAGTTTCCTGATTGATCTAAATGCCTGACTCGAGCAAATTCACCGCTACTATTGACGGTTATCGCAAACGAATACAGATTCAGGATTCCATTTAAATTGTGCATAGCAAGCCTCTTTCTATCTCGGGATAAAATAAGTAACAAAAACAGTGACATCGACGACCAAATTCCAAAAAAGCACCCATAGAGCTGATACTTTTTCAGGGTCTTGGTATACAGATCTGTATACCATAGATAAAAGGTAGACAGATCTGTGTACTTTGTCCAGTTTTAATAGTAAGAATTTTTGCTGGCTGAGGTAGAGTTAACACCTAGTTGGGTGAATGCACCTTTACCGGGACACGCGATAAAGATGCATTTGAGTTACAAACCTAACTCGCTCAGGCCAGGATGATCTTCCGGCCGACGTCCCTTTGGCCATCTGAATAGACGTTCAGATTCTTCAATGGGTAAGTCATTGAGACAGGCATACCGGTTGACCATTAATCCCTGATCATCGAACTCCCAGTTTTCATTGCCGTAAGAACGAAACCAGTTGCCCGAATCATCTTTCCACTCATAGGCATAACGGACGGCTATTCGGTCTTCGGTGAAGGCCCATAACTCCTTAATGAGTCTATATTCCAGTTCCTTGGACCACTTTCGCTGCAGAAACAAACGGGCCTGCTCCCGACCTTCAATGAACTCCGTACGATTGCGCCAACGCGTGCCTATGCTGTAAGCCTGGGCTACACGGTTGGGCTCACGAGAGTTCCAACCATCCTCAGCCAACCGCACTTTTTTTTCCGCCGTTTCGCGCGTAAAAGGGGGAGTCGGTGGGCGATATTCTTCTATTGCATGCATGAGAAATTTCCTAATAGGTAAGAATGCTTCCGGTCTTTAGAAGGGCTGCACCAGTGGAAAGTCAACCTCGGTCTGAGCAACGTTGTTGACGGCATTTGTCCAGATGTTCAGCGTTACATTCAGAATAATTTCAATGATCTCTGAATCGCCAAAGCCCGCGGCTTTGATGTTGGCAACAGAAGCATCCGAGACTTGTCCGCGCTTGAGTGAAACATCAATGGCAAACTGCAGTGCCTGACGTGTTTTTTCGTCTTTTGACAATGCTTTGCGGTTGGCGGTGATTTCTGCCTCATCCAGTTTTGCCAGTGCCTTAGCCAGATAGGTATGCGCAGACAGGCAATATTCGCATTTGTTTACTTCAGCGACTGCAAGCGCAATACCTTCTCGCAGTGCAACTGACAATGAACCTTTGCCCAAGGCGCCGGATAAACCAAGATAACCTTCCAGCGCTGCCGGATTAATAGAAACCAAGCGGAACAGGTTGGGGACAACCCCCAACTGCTGCTCAACGGCTTCTAGCATAGATTGAGATTGTTCAGGTGCATCTTGAATAGTTGCAGGGAAAGTTAAACGTGACATAAATTATTCCTCAGTAAGTGTATTTAACGCAGGGTCAATGTATGCTCGTTACATATCTCCGTGTAGTGGGTAAATACGCCTAGCACCTAGTCATTTTTTGGAGGAATACGTGGATCGACTCAATGCCATGGCCATGTTCAGCACGGTAATGGAGTGCGGTAGTTTTTCCGCGGCGGCCAGAAAATTGAACAAGCCTCAGACTACTGTAAGCAGGCAGGTAAAGGAGTTAGAGGACTACCTTGGTGTGCAGCTAGTGCGACGCTCAACGCGCAATTTAGTGCTGACTGATGCGGGAAGAAAGTACCTGCAATCCTGTCGGGAAGTCTTGTCCATGGTGACCGAGATCGAACGCGATGCGAAAGGAGAGTATCGTGAGCCGAAAGGATGCCTTACCGTCACCGCTCCGCATATCATGGGGAGAATGCATGTCTTTCCATTGTTAACGGAGTATCTTCACCTCTATGCCGATGTGAGTGTAAAGCTGCTACTGACTGATCAAAACCTCCATATGTATGAAGATGTCGTTGATGTTGCATTCAGAGTAGGTGATTTACCTGACAGTGAATTAGTTGCCAAATCTCTTGGCAGTGTGCAGAAAATACTTTGTGCCAGTCCGCAATATTTAGCCAAACATGGTGTACCCACCGAGCCAGCCGATCTGGAGATGCATCAGTGTATTACATTCGAAGGGTTAGACTCTGCCAGCCAGTGGCGTTTCAATGACGACGGCAAGGAAATTCTGACCTCTGTATTCTCAAGGGTTCGGGCAAATTCCATTGATGTATCCATACAAGCGGCCAGAGAGGGTCTTGGCATTGCCAGAGTCCTTTCTTATCAGGCTTTACCATGGTTGCTTAGTGGTGAATTAAAGTTGGTCTTGCAGCGCTTTGCACCTTCATCTTGGCCAGTCAATCTGCTGTATATCCAACAACCGGTTTTACCCCTTAAGCAACGAAGCTTTATCGACTTCATCACGCCCAGAATGCAGGCACGTTTTGAGCAATTCAGCCAGGAATGGTCTTCTTTTACCTGAGGTTTAATTGACCACTATCAAACTAAACGCCCTGAATTTACATTCGGTCGTTCATAAATGACTGAAGTTTGCGGAAACGCGACCAGTTTTCGACCTAGTTCTAATAGCGCTCTCCGGTTTTTGAAAGTGGTGGGTCATTCTCATTGGGTGTCCCGGATAACCGTTGAATGTGGCTTGCTTTTGTTGCTCCCAAATACCACTTTACTGAGCCGTTTGAACGTGTCCTCTGGATAGTTGTCAATGTCATTTGTGGCTACAAAAATAAATATATCCTCCTCTGGATAATATTTGAAATCCGCAAAAGAATAGCCGTTTGATCCATTGTGGGCGATAAGCCTGCGGCCCTGTTCGTCAACAGATATTGCCCATCCATAACCATAGTGTGAGTGCTTGCCTTCTCTTATGTGGGGAGTAAAGATTGCATTCCATGACGCTTTGTTAACGATGGTTTGAGCACTCAGAGCTAGGTACCAACGGTACATATCGTCTATGGTGGACATAAGACCTCCAGCACCCTCCATCCAGCGTTGTCCCGGTGTTTGATACAAGTGCGCTAACGAATGTCCGACACTTCGGCTTTTAGGTTCAATAGAGAAAAATTTCTGAAATGCGGTCTGGTCTGCCCCATAGTTAACCGCTAAGAGCTGAGGTCTGTATTCTAACAATCGATAACCCGTATGAAGCATGCCTGACGGTTTAAATACATTTTCGATTAAAAACGCTTCCCAATTTTGACCAGATACCTTTTCTAATATTCTGGCCAGCAAGCTGTAGCCCACATTTGAGTACTGATAGATTTCGCCTGGTGTTGAAGCTAATGTTTCTTTGAATGCAAGGCGTGGAAGCGCTTCATATGGAACAATGTCATAAAGCTTATGACCAGAGAGATTGGTTGGTAATCCTGAAGTATGAGTAAGAAGATGGTGCACGGTTATACCGGTTTTGTCTTGTGGGACGTTATCAAAGAAAGTCGCCAAATTGTTGTGCAGTGAAAGTGTTCCATCTTCAGATAGCTTTAAGATAGCAGTAGCAAGAAATTGTTTAGTGATGGAACCAATATCAAAAACCGTTTCATTATTAAATGGCAGCTTTTCTTCCCTGTTAGCGTAGCCAAAAGACGCCCTTAAAATAACCTGACGTTCTTTGGCAACAATTAATAAACCTGAGAAATCTGCTTGTGTTAGTTCGTTTTTTACCCAGGAAAAATCCTCGTCAGACGCACTATATACCGAGCCAATTAACAATATATTTAGCAGGAAAAATCCGACTAGTAGGGCATTATTAATTGCAGTTTTCATGATGATGCACTTCTCCACTTAAGACCTTTCACTGTTATGCTCGAGGGCGCGCGTTCGAGTCATGAACTAAGGTAAGACGCATTTATCTTTTATTGGGGGACACAAAAGGGACAAACTTTGCAGCCTCCGATTTATATGTTAACCAAGCTGTGCCATTGACCCAGATTACTTAACAGGTCTAGGTTCAATGGTGATCATGTAGACGTCTTGATGACCTGTCGCAGCTCATTTACAAGGTCCCAGCTGAAGCCACAATATCATCCAGTAAGATACTTACCTTATTCCGTGGACAAAAGCTGCTGAGCTGAATCACTCAGGTTGACATGAGGAAAGAATTGATGACAAATGGTCAAAATTGAATAAAGGTTGTTTTGTAACTTTGCCGTTTGCATTGGCCCGTCGGCTATTACTGTTTGAAACAAATGTAGCGCCATGTCGGCTAAAAGAAACCTTTGCTTTTCAAGCCATTCTGCGTCACCGCGTTTGGCTGCGAACTGAGTGTACGCGTCTTCTATTTGTGCATGAAGTTCCCAACTTGCTGTAATTAGTGCGTTTCGCTGTTCAGTATGCATAGTGAATTCCTTGAAAATAGCTTAATAGTGATTAACTCTTATTAGTTCAACAGCAAGCAAACCTTGTTCGCGGCTAGTTAGTTACCAATACAAAGACACAACCATGAATGTTAATGCGTAATCTCGATAGCAAATAACTATGTCACAGGCAGTAGAATATACCAACGTAGAACACCAAGATTTGAATGAATGGTTTTAAAATGTGTATTTTCGGCTAAATTGCGCACTGTCAGAAGGTCAGCACGCTAGGAGCTATGACGGTTAGGGTTCAGCAGCAATTCCAGCCATTCAACAAAGACAAATGTGTGTCGCGTGGTTTTCTCCACTTTGTCTTTGATGTAATAGCAAAGCGCTGAACTGACGGGCAATGTATTTAACTCACATAGAATACCCGACTTTACATATCCCTGCGTTAGCGTACTCGAGCAAAAAACAAAAGCGTTTTGTTGCAAAGCTTGTTGGATACCAAAAAGTTCTTGGTCGAAAAAAGTAACATTAAGCTCTGCTTCTTGTAACTGATTGCGTTCTAACCATGCCCTTAAGGGTACTGAAGGAAGCGCCTCGTTTTTCCACTGTGTTGTATAAATGCGTGGTTTGGGGGTTTTGTGGAAGGTGTTAGCAGTAGTTGGCGAACAATAAAGGTTAAAATGATCACGAGCGATTATGTCTTCCTTGGCTTGTTTTCTCTCATCACCATAACGGATCGGAAGTGCAAAGCTGTTCGGGTCAATACTCTCACCGCTGGTGATGTTTACCTTAATTTCAGGGTGTAGAGAGGAGAAGGTATTTAGGGCAGGAACAAGCACCAATGCAGCAAAAGACGAGGTGGCAGTGATATCAACCTGTGACCCTTTTGCTGAAATCTTGTCAATGGCAGCTTCAATTGTAGCAAACCCCTTAGACGTGGCCGCCGCAAGTTCTTTTCCACATTCGGTGAGGCTAACGTGTCTGGTCGCGCGCACAAAAAGTGCAACGTTCAACCGATGTTCAAGATTTTTGATGTGGTGAGAAACCGCAGTCGGAGAAATAGAAAGCTCGCTGGCAGCGGCTTTAAAACTGCCTAAGCGGGCAGCTGACTCGAACACTTTAAGTGCAGGTAAAGACACTTGCATGGTAACTATCCTCCCTCTACAGCCTCACTATAGATGAATTTAACTCACTTCTGCATCATTTTTCTATGTTTGTCGCATGCACGTTAGTCCATAACAATCTATGCAATTTTAACCAGAGGCAGAAACCAAAATGACCGTTATATTGCATATAGATTCAAGCGTAAGAGCGATTACAAATGACAACACTGAGCACAATTCCATTTCTAAAGCGCTAGCAAGCTTGTTTATCTCGCACTTACATAGTGTGACTAATATAGATGAATACATTCACCGCGATGTAGGAGTTAACCCTCCTCAGTTCATCACCCAGGACTGGATAGGCGCCGTATTCACACCCGAGGCACAACGCACTGCTATGCAACGACAAACGCTTGCGTTGTCAGATGAGCTCATAGCAGAGGTTTCACGTGCCGACGTTATTGTGATCTCGTCACCCATGTATAACTACGGTATGCCAGCACAGCTCAAAGCGTGGTTTGATCAGATTATACGAATCAATAAAACCTTCGATTTTGATTTAGCCCGGGGAGATAAGCCTTTAGCGCCCTTATTGTCGAGTAAAACGCTAGTAATTATTACTTCAAGCGGAGAGTTTGGGTTTGAAAAGGGTGAGATTAATGAAACTGCCAGCCATTTAGTACCGCATTTGCGTACACTGAGTAAATATTTGGGAGTAGAAAAGATATACGAAATAAAATCAGAGTATCAAGAGTTCGGTGATCGGCGTCATGAACAATCATTACAAACCGCTAAGTCTCAAACTAAGGCATTGGCCGCCGTCATCGCAGAGAAAACAAGCGAAAGCCTGTAACAGATTCTTTGGTGCGACACGATGTTGCTCCTGTGATTGTTTAATCCAAGGGATTGGATGTTAAACCTACTGTCTCACCAGTAGTTCCCTACTCAGCTGTGCGTTAACGGTAACGTTGAGGTGCAAAGCGCTGAGGACAATGTAGCCACGTCACTTCGTAGGTGTAACCTGTGAGGGTAGCATCGAAACTGCTAGCCGTGAGCGGTGATGGCGCTAGGGATGATGGTAAGGTCAGCAAATGCGAATCTCGATAAGCATCGTAACTGTTAAGAAGCTAAAACGGCTGACAAGCTTCAACCAAAAGGTAAGCGATCAGGAATATCCTTTCACAGATGGGATATCGTGAGTATAAGCATCGCCGGTGTAAACGAGAGACCTAACCCATCGAGTCATAGGAACGAAACGTGGAAACCCCGTATAGCTCCGAAAGGTAGTTTAACCGCAAGGGTAAACAATGGCTATGCGGGAATGGGAGGTCGGAAAAAGCGAAAGGTTGACTGTAATGCTCAACATAAGGTGCCAATCACCTGACTCGAAAGAGTGCCTACGTCCGACTGGTTCTCAATAGCGAGAGAATGCGGAGAATCGAGTTAATGAGGAAAAGCAAATGACACCTGCGCTCATGCATGGTGGTGCAGCCTCACCGTCGAACAACTGGTCGTCCATCAATTGGAAACGAGTTGACGCTGACGTTCGCCGACTCCAAATGCGTATCGCTAAATCAGCTAGAGCTGAGCGCTGGGGTAAAGTCCAAGCGCTACAGCATTTACTAACACGATCTCATCAAGCGAAACTACTGGCGATTAAACGTGTCACTGAAAATCAGGGACGCAATACGCCAGGTATTGACGGCATTGTGTGGATAAATGCAAAACAGAAGTGGGAAGCAGCTAAAACGCTTTCATGTCGAAATTATCGTTCACAACCATTGAGGCGCGTCTACATTCCGAAAAAGAACGGCAAGAAGCGCCCTTTGGGGATCCCAACAATGTATGACCGAGCAATGCAGGCTCTCTTTCTATTCGCTTACGAGCCAGTAGCTGAAGTGACAGCGGATCACCATTCTTATGGTTTCCGGCCTAAGCGTTCAGCCGCCGATGCGATTGAGAGATGCTTCAACGTATTAGCTCAGAAAACATCAGCTCAGTGGATCCTCGAAGGCGATATTAAGGGATGCTTCGACAATATTAGCCATACATGGTTGAATCAACACTTACAGCTAGAGAAAAGAGTGTTGAATCAGTGGCTAAAGGCAGGATTTATGGATAAAGGACGTTTGTTTCCAACGACAGCAGGAACGCCACAAGGCGGTATAATATCGCCTTGCTTATCGAATGGTGCTTTAGATGGTATGGAGGCGATGCTTAAATCAATGACTAAGCCAACTCAAAAAGTCCATTTGATTAGATATGCTGATGATTTTGTGATCACTGCCAACTCCAAAGAGTTGTTGGAGAATACAATAAAACCAGCGGTAATGGCTTTCCTGTTTGAGCGAGGGTTAACAATGTCCGAAGAAAAGACCTTGATTACCTCAATAACAAAGGGATTCGATTTTCTTGGATTTAATGTGCGCAAGTATGGTCAAAAGCTGCTCATTAAACCAAGTAAAAGTAGTATTAAATCGTTTCTTGAGTCTATCAGGTTAGTTATCAAAAAGGGAATTTCAATGCCCATGGCGAGACTGCTCAGTTCAGTTAATCGAAAGATTGTAGGCTGGGCAAATTACTACCGTCATGTTGTGGCTAAGAAAGTCTTTGATAATGTTGATTCTGCAATATTCCGTGCTTTTCATCGAATGATTAAGCGTAAGCATCCAAAGAAGTCAGCTGCATGGCTCTACCGGAAATACTATACCCATCGTGGTATGCGACAGTGGATGTTAATTGCGCCTTACACTACTAAGAACGGTGAAAAACGTATCGTGTGGTTGAAAAAGGCCGCTGACATTCCTATACGCAGACACCGGCAAGTCATATCCGTGGCAACTCCGTACGATGCCGAGTGGTTTGATTATTTTGATAAAAGAGCAACGAATATGTCACATCTGGAGCAAGCTAGTGGGTCGTTTTATCTGGGCCTTATGAGAGCTTGAGCCGTGTGCAGGGAAACTTGCACGCACGGTTCTTAGGAGAGGGAGCGGTAGAAATATCGCTCTCTTATCCGACTAACTGTCATTAGTTAATACGATGTTCGAGGCGCTCCTCGAATTCGATAATGAAATGACTCATCGCCTGACGCCAGCTTTAAACCGGCATCAGCGATTTATTATTTCAAAAGTATCTAATGACAGTGTATTAACAATAAACTATTGAGCGTTGTTCCACTGATTAAGAGCTATTTTAGAAATGCCTTGTCGTGGCGTGTTTGTATGAAATTTTCTGCGCACAAGAGAGCAATTAGACCAAAAGTTTTTTGAGCACTATTTGCAAAAGAAGAATAATTAAAAAAATAGGCGCTTGGTGGTAAAAAATAGTGCCGTTTCTTATTTTTCAATTCTATGAAATAGCGTTAGCGGACAGCAACGCACTGTTAAAACGGCAAAGAAATGCCGTTTAATAAGTGATTTCTCTCTGTATTGTTTTCCACATTCATCCACATAAGACCGCAATCAGTAATTTTCTGAACAAATTTTAGACTTGGACGATTTGCTTCTTTTTACAGTGTATCGGTTTCCTGACCAGATTCGAAATTCATTACTTTATTACTTAGAGAGCGAAACACCAACGCGCTCGCAAACGTCACTAAAATATTTAATGAGGAATAATTATGAAACTTCGCAACGCATTTAAAATTGCCGGTCTAGCAACATCTATTTTGTTTAGCAGTTTGAGTTTTGCATCATCAGTTAATTTAGGTGAAAACGATGTGGCTATCCACGGTTATGACCCTGTGGCTTACTTTGTTAAAAGTATGCCTGTAGAAGGTAAAGCAATGTATACCGCTACTCATGACGGTGCAATCTACCGCTTCTCTAGCGAAAAAAATCGCGACATGTTCAAAGCATCACCAGAGAAATACGCGCCACAATTTGGTGGTTACTGCGCAATGGGTGTTGCATTGAACAAGAAGCTAGACGTCGACCCAGCGGCTTTCCTAATCAAAGACGACAAGTTGTTCTTGAATTTGAACGCAGCTGTTCAGAAAAAGTGGATGGAAGATGTGCCTGGAAACCTAAAAACCGCTTACCGCGTTTGGGACGGCATCGAAGCACTTTCAGTAGAAGAAACTAACGCAGAGGACTAATTCAATATGCCGACAACTATCGATCGCATCACAACGAATGGCCATGAGTTTTCTGAGCCAGTCGTCATGCTCTGGTTTAGTGCTCAATGGTGTGGTCCGTGCAAACAGATGTCACCTGTGATTCAAATGTTCGAAAGCGCCAACGCTTCTCAACTACGCGTAATAAAGCTTGATGCTGAGGAAGATTTTGAATTGGCACAAGTATTTGGCATTAGAGCCGTTCCAACATTGGTATTACTTGAGCGCAATAAACAGCTAGGCACCCACGTTGGTGCCCTGAGTTACAACGAACTAGATAACTGGGTTAAATCCCGAGTTGAATATAAAGAGGAATAGTTATGAATAAACGACAAACAATTGCAGCGGCCGCGTTGGCAATGGCGTTGACAACAGCGGTAACGGCGCCTGTACAAGCTGCTGGTAAAGAGAAGTGTTACGGAATAGCTGCTGCGGGTCAAAATGACTGTGGCAACCTAGCGGGTACACACTCTTGTGCGGGTCAATCTACTGTTGATAAAGACCCAGGTGAATGGAAGCTTGTAGCCAAAGGCTCGTGCGAGACTATGGGAGGAATGCTGAAAGCTGAAGCCAAAGAACGTTACGAAGCAGCTAAGAAAAAAGGTTAAGCATTATCAATCTTAACGTATGTATAAATAGCGTTCACAGCTGTGACGCTAGTAATATTTTCAATGGAGTATGTCATGAATTCAACACACTACCCTCAAGACTGTGAGCACGGATGTATTGGAGTAGGGCTAAGACACGAGCACTATACTCAAGCATTGGCTCAGAAGACATGTTCCATTGATTTCGTTGAGCTTCACGCGGAAAACTTCTTCGCTCAAGGAGGGCCTAGTAGGCACCTACTTGAGGAAATAAGAAGCCTCTATCCGGTGAGTATTCACGGTACTTCAATGGGGTTGGGCTCTTTAGCAGGAGTAAATGAAAGATATCTAAATAGGTTTACTCAGCTTGATAACGATGTGAACCCAATCTATATCTCTGACCATGCGTGTTTTACCTGGGGCGATGACAGCGGTAAGCCGCTTCACGCTGGCGATTTATTACCACTGAAATTCGATACCCAAACTTTGAACGCCACTGTATCTAATATAGACCGAGTCCAGCAAGCTATCGGTCGCCAACTGTTAGTGGAAAATGTGGTTACCTATTTTTCTTTTTCCAACAATATCTTCGCAGAAGCGGAATTCTTGGCTGAGGTAGCACATCGAACTCAATGTGGTTTGTTAGTTGACCTCAATAATATTCTGGTGAATATGCACAATCAAAAAGTGCAAGATATCACAGTAAATGCACTGAAATGGCTATCGTATCTACCACAAGGGCACATTAATGAATTGCACCTCGCAGGGAGTTCATTACCGCAAATGGGCGACATCATCATAGACGATCACAGTCAGCCAGTATCTGAACAGTGTTGGCAGCTTTATACTCTTGCCATTCAACATTTTCCTAAAGCGGCAACGCTAATTGAGTGGGATAACGACCTTCCGACTTGGGATGTTCTCTTAAAAGAAGCAGGCAAGGCGAGAGACATTCGAAAGGCAGCCGGGGTAAGCCTAAGAAAGGCGATACCATGAGAGGGATACAAGTGAAAAAACGTACAATACAAAACACTTCATCAGATACTAATTATCAGCAGTTTCTGCTTAATGAGATATTCAGCTTCTCTCAGTCGACGGCGCTTCAAAAGAACGCTCTCTCGATTTATCAAAACAATTTGCTGATGACTGCGCTTCGAAGTTTATCAATCAGCTACCCAGTTATAGAAAGTATGGTTGGTGAGCACGCGTTGTATGTTTTAACGCGACGATTACTTGATATGGATAAACCTGCAAGTGGTGATTGGGCCGAGTGGGGCGACAAACTAGCCACTTGCTTATTTAATAGCGAATTGTATGAAAGCTATCCGTATCTACCCGATATCGCCAATTTAGAGTGGGCCTTTCATATTGCTTCACGGAGTGAAGTGTTAAGTTTTGATGGTGACTCACTGCAAAGATTATCGAAAAGTGACCTTGAAGACATTTACTGCATTTTATCGTCCTCTGTTTCATTACTACCCAGCGCCTATCCACAACATCAAATATGGCAAGCTCATCGTGTAGTTGACTCAGGGCAATTGCCTGACAAAAGTGTTTTGAAAGCCATCATGAGCAACATAGACAAAGCTGAACATTGCATAGCGTATCAGCACAATGGAGTGGCTAAAGTCGAAGTTCTGACAGAAGAAAAACTCAATTGGATGCTAGGTATGCAAGAAGGTATATCGGTTGCGTCACTACTAGATCTTTACCCTACATTCAACTTTGCGTCGTGGCTGTCTGAAGCCATCAGTAAATCATGGTTGACCAGATTAGATTAATTTTTCAAGGCCCCTCCTCCGGCTTTCGCGGCGAATGTTTATTCGCCGTTTTTTTTGTCACAAAGAAAGTACGAATGGGTAAATTCTCATAGGGTAAGTACGACATCATGCTCCTCTAACTCACCCATATGAAATAGTGATCATGTCCAATTTTAAACAGCGAACCTTTGACTATTTAATCCGTTTGATAAAGATACTTCTGATTTTATCCATGCAAATTGTGCAGTTACACGCTAGAGAGCTGTCTATAGACTACTTGAGGGGAGAGGGCGATGTAGAAGGCATTAAATTAGCCTATCGCCACAATGCATTTCAGCTTGATAAAGCAAGTCCAAACTTGGCAGTTTACGTGGAAAGCAGTGTAAACTTTTGGAAATACGGCTCGCCTGAGCACTATGACTCAAACTTTGTTGTTTCACTTTCCCCTATCCTGCAATACACCCTTTGTAGGTGCACTCATGGTGAGATATACGCAGAAGCGGGTATCGGTATATCGTTATTAGATGATACGCAATTTGCCGGTAAAAATGTGAGTACACATTATCAGTTTGAAGACCGATTAGGGATAGGATATCGATTTGGAGAGCAACTATCCCATTCTTTGGCGCTGCGATATTTTCATTATTCAAACGCTGGATTTAAAAGACCAAATCCAGGTTTGGACTTCATCAGTTTCTCATATTCAAAAGCATATTAGAGGAGACAAATTTGCACTACGTTAACGGTGGAAAGTAAATCCTGTTTTTCCACTTTTGGGCAACGTGAAGATAAAAAAATATCAATTTAGTAAAACAGTATTTGTGTCTCTAAATCTGGATTAATTGGTAAATTTGTTATTTTTTAGCCCTTATCATTTTAATAACACATAACCTTAAGTACATTAAAATGATTAAAGAAAAAAACAATTGGTTCGAGACTTTAGTCCATGATCTACATGCTGATTTATATCGTTATGCACTATTTCTCACAAAAGACAAAGCTACCGCAGAAGATGTTTTACAAGAAACTTTTTTTCGAGCTTGGCGCGCATTGGACAGCTTGAAAGACAAGAAAGTAGTAAAGTCATGGCTGATTACAATTTTACGACGAGAGAATGCTCGCAGGTTTGAACGCAAGCGTTTTGATATGTTCGATTTGGACGAGATGTCAGTGGTTGGAACCGATGATCAAGACAGAAACATAGAAGTTATTCAAATCCGTAAAGCAATTAGCCAACTGGCGCCAAAATACAGTGAACCTTTGATGCTACAAGTTATGTTTGGCTTCAATTGCGATGAAATCGCTCACCTGCTCGCCTTAAATAAAAATACTGTAATGACTCGACTTTTTCGTGCTCGAGCACTTTTGAAAATCAAAATTAAACCAACGTATCAAGACGAATATATGCAAGCAATCTGAGCAATTTTTTTGAAGTAACTCTCTGCAACTGTCCACTTCTCTGAAACTTAGACAGGCACCTTATTTGCTCTGCACTACTTCTAGCGCTGCCCTAGTAAATAGATACGTCTGAACAACTCTCTCTCACTATCTTGTAAAAAAACATCGAACCCTTTGTACTTCCTCACTATACCAAGGACGGTAACACGAACAAATTTAGAGCCCCATTCATTAATTTTTTGCCAATAAGAATTGCTATATGTGCAACGACTGCTTTATCGGTTGAGCAGACTGCCAAGACTGAGCTTATAGCGATCTACCCAATGAAGTAACAAGCTTATTATCGACATTATCAGATGGACTATGAGCGAATACAGCCTAGAGCAAAGAGTGAAACTCAAAGCCAGTCGCGCACATCGGTACCCAATAGTAGTTTTTCTATAGCATCTCTATCTTGGTCCTGAACTTTGTCTTTTAAAATACGGACAAAGTCCATAGACGTTGCAGGTCGTTGAGGGTATCCATGCTGCTGCCAGAGTTGTTGTAAACTGCTAACAATCACCTCATCGCCCAGCATTTCTCGCAACTTGTCGAATACAATTGTGGCTCTCGAATACTGATCAAAACTATCTGTAGCATTTACCAGCGCTTCAGTGGGTTGTTTACTGCGTGCTCGTCCCATTTGATAACGTCGATACTCATAGTCAACTAAGGCATCTTTGGCAGCTTTTCCGTAGCGTTTTTCAATCATCACCAGTTCCACATATTTGGCCATAGATTCGATAAGAAACGCCCCATCTTCCAGTACACCATTGCCAATATCATGTCCAAACCACTGGTGGGCGGTTTCGTGTACTGCCCGTCTGTAACGTTGGTCAAAACCAGCATCTTCTGCAGGAAAAGCCCTAAAGCCAACCTTGTGATTAATCAACATGAGTTGTGGAAGCGCGTAGCCCGTAGAGCCAATGTTAGGCGTTGCTACCATACTTAGGCGCTTACCTCTGTATGCATGAATATTTTCTGACAGCCATTCAACGGTGTCTTTCATTGCCAATAAATTAATCTGCGAGGCATCTGTTTTCATTGGCGAATATACCAATAACGACACATCACCCACTTGGTCTGATTGCGATGCAAAGGGTACAGAGATCCAGGTCGGAATATTACTGATGCGTTCAGCGGTTTCATATTCAAAGTAGTGTCGACCGTTCTGTTGCCAAGAATCGACTAACGCCCCCTGCGTCAATGCTGTATGACCGGCTTGTGTGGAGATGACTGTGCGCATAGACACTCTGTCGTACCTTGCCTCTTGGATAGAATGTTCAAAAGACAGTGAAGACGGCTTTATGTACTTCATTTCTGCAAGCCCATTGTCTGCTCGACGCTCGTTATTTCTCAATCGATAGCCATGATTAAAGCCAACCACTGGCATCATGGGTATTCCTCTTAGATAAGTGAATCCAGAGTGAATGATGTGATGCATGCTGGCAGGCCACAACGTCCGTCGCTCTTGCCTAAGACTGACATGCAATGAGGTGTTTTGCCCAGGCATGAGGGGAGTAGAGAGAGAGAATACGTATTGGTTGAGGCGCTCACTGTGTTCCGTTAACTCTGCATTGTGGAGTGAAACAGACGAGTATTTCACAGTGCTGTAACCACCAATCAGGATAGAATCAATAGCCTGATCAGTCTGATTGGTCAATGTCATTGTGAAATCAAACTCAGCGAAACCTTGTTCAGGAAAAAGTGCTACCTTGTTATCGAGCGCCGTGACAACAGGCTGTGCAACATCAGCCCAGTGCAGATAGTTTCTTTCATAATCGGCTCGCCATGCTGCTCTGTCTGCTGATGACATCATGGGATGCTCATTGTGTAGAGAAATGTGCAGCACTATGCCACTGACAACACTTACCACTATCAGAACTAGTGACGGCATAGTAATCCAACGTATGGCTGAATTTGCTATTCCTGTTCCGCGATGTGAATAATTCACCGCAACCAGAAACAATGCACAAACTGTGATGAGCCAGAACAGTGTAAACGGAAGGTAACTTGAAAGGCTTGCCTGATAACCCCAGAACCGGTCGGGTGCTTGTAGCGGCGTTCCAGCAATGTCCCAAAGTGGGTGAGCGATTTCCAGAATACCAGTTAGTGGAGACAGCTTAACCAGCAAAATGAACGCAATGACCCCGCCCGCCACAAGCTGCTTGGTGCTCCATGTGTGGATGGCGATAAATATTGCTCCCATGAGTGCTAACTGGATAAATGTGAATCCAAGTTGAGCCACATAGTGCATTGGTAGAATCTGACTGTTTGCGAAGATTTCTGCGGCAAAGACACCGGCCGCCGACAACAACATGAGTATCGCAAGCATTCCCAGTAACGCTAGGAACTGTCCTAATGCCAAAGCGAAAGAAGAAACCGGTGTCGTACCAATAAATTCGGCAAAGCCACATTGCTTACCTCGCCAGCACATTTGCCATGACCAAAGTAATAGCAAGGCTGTGCCCATCACTGGCATAACATCCCATGCCACTCGGTTAAACGCGTCTACACTGGAAGGCAGTAACACTGAAAGTGGTTCAGCGAAATCTATTCCTGCGACAGATTCAGAGAAAATCACTAGTGACCAGGCAATTAACAAGAGCTTAGTAAGATGATCATTGAGTAGCCCTGTAAGATGAAAAGCGCAAATTTGTTGAAGCCCGCTAGAAAAACGAATACGGGGTGCAACCCTACTAATTTCAACCGTCTTGTTATTGGGGTCTGTTTTGTTAATGCCCTTTGTGTTGGCATTTGTAGAAGATATGGCAGCCGGTGAACAACGCAATGCGCTTATTGTAAGCAAAGCTGCTAACAGCACATACAGGAGTCTATTGAAAATCACATACACATCGAGGGTAACCTCAGTATATCCGACCTTGTACTGAGCCAGAATTGCGGTAATACCATAAGGATCCAGTAGCTTCATGCCATACAACAGCCCCTCATTCGCTACAGCACTTCCCGCCATAATAGGGGAGCCGGTCATACTTGCCAGTGTCATATAGCCCAGCCACACTGCAGCGAATAAGGCATACACTACTGGTCGATTGGGAAAACGACGACACACCCACAGCGCGAGAGATGTTAAAAACAAAATTGATGGAACTGCCAATACAGCCAACATCCACAGCGTTGACGAGAAGAACGCATATTCAACGTTAAGCTTACTGACAACAGCCCAAGAGAGGGTGGCGTAACCGATGATAACCATGACCAATGCAAAGCTAGCCACGACACCGAGTCGGACCAGATAGCGCAATGCGACTGAGACCGGCGACGCCTCAATTAACTCGCGCATGTTGTAGGTTTGGTCGCGTAAAAAACTGATCGGCGACAATGCGCCACACATTATGGGTAAGACCATCAATAATAGTGTCATTTCAAGCATCTGCAGTTGCTGACTGGCGATGGCCTCATCACGATGCGTTCCCATGGCTAACAAAAAAGCAAAGCCGGGGAGTAACACTACAGACACCCAAACGAGTGGTTGACGCATAAGTAGCGCCCATTCAGAGCGAAACATCATGCTGAAGTACCTTGTTTTGCCAGTTCAAAAAAATATCTGTCTTGGAGTGTTGCCTCTGCGGGCTGAGCGTCGAAATGTGGAGACTGCTCGCTAAAAAAGCGAAAGCTGGGTTTGCCATGATGATAGGACTTGTTGAGTAAAAGCCCATGATCGCCAGGTGGTTTATCCGACTGCCAAAGGTTTTTGCACAAAGGAGCGATGAGTTTGTCGATGGGGTTACTTTCCACAACCTGCCCGCTATTGATGAGCGTCACGTGCTGACACAGGTTTTCTACATCTTCAACAATGTGTGTTGAAAGTAAGATTAACTTGTCCTGACTAATGCTAACTAATAGGTTGTGCAAGCGGTCTCTTTCTGCTGGGTCGAGGCCAGCTGTAGGCTCATCCATAATGACCAGTTTAGGGTCGCCTAAGAGTGCCTGGGCAATGCCAAATCGCTGACGCATACCTCCCGAGAACGTAGACACATGCTTGTCGGCCACATGAGACAGGTTGGTTAACTCAAGCAATGAGTCAATGTGTTGCCGCTGAACTGACTTGTCATTCACGCCTTTGAGTACAGCCATATGCTTAAGCAATGAACGACAGCTCATATAAGGATAGACACCAAAATCCTGCGGTAGATAGCCGAGCTGCTTTCGAATAGCCATAGGATTATCCAATACATTGATTCCGGCAAATGTCATTTCTCCACTATCTGGCGACTGAATGCACGCCAATGTGCGCATTAGGGTAGACTTACCGGCGCCATTGGGGCCCAGCAAACCCACCATACCGTTTGGCAATTCAAGGTTTATATCGCGCAGTGCATGAGTACCATCGCTGTAGGTTTTGTTAACATGCTTTACACTAAGCATCTAATCGCTCCTTTTTCTCGTCTGGTGCAACGCTAAACGGAGTGTTGTGCTCACTCAATAAAACAGTGATGAAAGATATCTGTTTCATGACAAACTGATTAAAAGAGGAGAATTGGCATGACACGTGACGTTTGTCAGTGAAAAATAGGGTTTCGTCACCCAGGCAGAGACACAAGATTAACTTTCTGGCAGCATAATGCTTATCATTAATCAGGTATATCCATGTCTCAAGTTTCCAAACATCCGCTTATTGCGCAGATAAGTAAGCATCTTGTCCCTCAGCTTGCATTGCTTGCTGCGGTGTTGTTTTTGTCAACCGAGTTCATGCTAATGCAGCAGAGTAGCGACGGTGTTTTTTTCGTTATCACTGTTCTTCAGCTTACGTTAGAAACATTACCTTTATTTGCCGCACATCTTTGGCTAGTCCATAACAGTGGCATTAAAGCATGGTCAGGTTGGCTGGCTACCTTTATGTTGTATTCACTAGTGTGGAATATCTTTACAGAAAACAATGTCAGTTTTTCTCAGTGGACGTTACTTTCTTTTGAAGGCTGGCTATTAATTGCAATGGCCAGTCTTGGCTATCAAATCCCCCATTACCTGGTTAAGAAAAAGCGAAGCGATAACATGTCACTGTTGTCGAAACTACTGTCATTAGATGGCGTAATTGTGACACTGACTGTACTTTGGGCTTTGGGTATCGCCGCTGTTTTCAACTCAACGCCAGACGCAGTTAACAACCAACCTATTGCGCTCAGAATTGATTTAGGAAGAATTGTGACTCAATTTGGTAGTTTTATAGACTACTTGTGGCAGTTTATGGTTATCGGTTCCACGGTACTTTGCGTATATGGCGTTAACCGCTACGTGCTAATACGCAAAATCCTGACGCATCATGGTGTGTATGCTTTTTGTGCCTCGAGTTTTATCGCAATTATCGTGCTGACGCCTATTCTGGCCAACGTTGTTTTGCTGTTGCCGATGAATTTAGATACTTGGACGTTTCTGCCTTCAGAGAATTATAATCCTTTCGATACACTGAATTTTCAGGTGTGCTTTGCTTTGATGGCCGTCACTACTCCGGCAATATTAGCGTTTGAGCGTCAATTCCAGGACCGACAGATGGCGCAAATTGCCCAACATCAAATCGAGACAGAGCTGAAATTACTGCAACAGCAAATTAATCCGCACTTTTTATTTAACACCCTGAACAACCTATATGCGCTAACGCTAACCAAATCTGAACATGCGCCTGATATGATCATGCGCCTCGCCAACTTGCTACGTTACACAGTTTATGAAGGCAGTAAAAACGAGGTGCCCCTGCAACAGGAGCTGGACTATCTGAACGATTACCTTGCTTTGCAGCAAATTCGAAGCGGTGGTAAATGTCAGGTACAGATATCACTTCCTGATAAAACAGCGCGTTGGGCACTGCCGCCATTGTTGTTGATTATAGTGCTGGAGAATGCGTTCAAACACGGCGTAGAGCCCAGTGATCACCTAATTCATATAGAAGTAAACATACAGGTGAATGAAGGACGTCTTATATTTTGCTGTAAAAATGACTTACCTAACACAAGGCCGCACACCCAACCGGGTATTGGACTGGCAAACTTGAGACGACGGTTGCAACTGCTGTTTCCCGATAATCACGCACTTACTTCACAACGCATTGACGATAAATGGGTCACGTATCTCGAAATGGAGCTGAAAGAATGTTGAAAGCACTGATTATCGACGATGAACCGCTTGCTCATGAGGTGATAAAACACCATATACGTAAACACCCCGATATTGAGGTTGCCGGCCATTGCTTTCACGCCACAGAAGCCCTGCATTGGTTGGCCGAGCATTCAGTTGACCTCATTTTTTTGGATATTAATATGCCTGTGCTGACAGGAATGGAAATGCTACGCGTGCTTCACAACAAGCCTCAGGTCATCATCGTCAGTGCTTATCAGGAATACGCGTTGGAAGGTTATGAACTTGATGTCACTGACTATCTTGTTAAACCTGTTAGCGAAGCGCGCTTATCTCAAGCCCTTGATAAGGTGAGAAAACGATGCCAAAAGTCCATTCCAAATGCGCCCAGTAATCCATCAATTGTTGTGAAAGTTGACCGAGAAAAACGCAAGATCGATATTAACTCCATCTTATATCTTGAAGCGTACGGTAACTATGTAAAACTGTGGCAAAACGACACAATGTTGTTAGTAAACAGTACCTTGAAACAACTTGTTGCAGAGCTTCCTGATGAGCAATTCATTCAGGTTCACAAATCATTTGTTGTGAATACGGCAGTTGTAATTGGAGTCGACTCAGAGCATATCCGTCTTAAAGGTGAGAAACGGATAAAACTGGGTAAAGTGTATAAACAAACCCTAAATGATTTGTTTTAACTTCAATTTGCATCCTAACGTTGAAAATTAGCATCTTTTTGTAGCGTCAAGACTCCTTAACGTTAGGGCCTCACCGTCAAACATCATTCATGATATTTTCGAATAACGGCTACCTTACTGTCTTCTATTTCAAGTACTTCCATCATTACTGACTGGCTCGGGACCAGGTTAATGATATGTAGAGTATTGCGATTTATCTCACTAGTGCCAGCCTCATTGAATAACTTCCTCACCGGTATGTGTGAGATGTTTGATTTCTTTTAGACTGCCATCTTCTCCGTACACATATCGCTGTTGCGCGACCCCGTTTTCTATGAGTTGACCATTCGTATTCAAGTATAAAATCTCGTGAACTCTATGATTTGAATTGCGATGAAGCCTTTGTATTGCATGCCCATGCTGGGGGTGTAAAAGCAGTTGATTTTGGTCGTCTAAGTATTCTAGGGAAGTAAGATTACCAAGTTGGTCGAATACATATGTTGAAGCAAATTCGCCATTGAGCCAAACTCTTTGGCCATGCTCATCATAATATTGCTGGGTGTAACTGCGGATCAGCCCTAATTCACGGTTGTACCACGTCATCTTGTACACCCACTTGGCATGCCCTGCTTGTGTAGAAGATTGTGGCAAATTAATAAGTTCTCCGGCTTCATCTCGATGACTCCATCCTAACTCATTGCCGAAATCATCAAAATCTAAGCGAAACTCGGCATAACCAGCGACTGGATGTAATGCCTTTTCTCCAGAGTCATCGAGATTCAAAACCTGGTACAAATATCCACGTTTGTCAGTCGTTATCATACTGTGAGTAAATGGCATAAAGTCCCCCATCAAACCAACAGGTGAACCCTTATCATCAAACTGTCTCTGGGTGAAAGCGTTTTTATTGATAGTCTTTTTTACAAATTGGTTGTGACCATGTTGGGTAGTAATGGCCTCTCCTGCGCTATTGAACAAGCTTAGCTCAGTTCCAATTTTTGTATGCTTGTAGTGCTCTTCATGAATATCACCACCACCGTAGTAATGGCGCCACATGGAAGTGGGTTTACCTTCGATATCATAGTATTTTCTGGAATAGCCGTCTGCGCGATACTCATAGCTGACTCTGTGTGCTTCATAATAAGCTCGACTAGATGCTTCGGCTTTTCTGAAGTATCGCATTTCCGAAAGTCTGCCATTTGCCAAATACACTACCTTATAGTGACTGTATTGGTCACTTTCGCTGCAGGAAATTTCTCCTCGAGGGTTATATTCAAGAAACGGAGAAATAACACCCGTAATTTTGCTAAAGCAACGCGTTTCTTCGGCGCTTACATTGGTCGCAAACCATGATAATAAGAAAACTACCACTGAATACTTGAACACATTAATACTCCGAAATTTAGGCCTCGGTGATTCACCTATGTAGGCCAACCGATAAGCAATGAATGCATAGATATGATGGCTAATGGTACGGAAAAGCTGAGTGGACATGTAAACATCAGTCGACTTTTACAATACTTATGCTTTATGTCTATTCTCAGAGGCGAGATAAGCCTCAGCCAAACTGTCGAATACGTTTGATGAATTAGGGTATTACCTAGTGTAGTTTCAATATAAATTTAGCTTTTTTGTATGTGAACCTTATGTGGCAGACCGGCCATTTTTATATTGATTTTGGCCACACTAAAAAACACCAGAAAGCCCACACCAATCGGATACACATTATCAACAAGAAAGCTATCTATGAGCACAGCAACGGGTACAGCGATCATGCTAGACAATGAACCAATCAAGGCTGCGCCTAATCCGGCAATATGACCTAACGGTTCCATCGCCATGGCATTCATGTTGCCAAACAAAATCCCCACAAAAAAGAAGCCCACAAATAACACGGCTATGAGGGCGAGTAAGGGTGGTAAGCCATCACAAACTAATAAAAGCGCTAACAGTATCACCGCAAAACTAATTGCTCCGCGCAATGCATGCTTCACCAATGCATGCATGCCAAATCGCATGACCATTCTGCCATTAAAATAGGAGGCCAGACCAATAGAAAACGCCAATGTGGCAAAAATATAAGGAAAGGCTTCACCTGCGCCATAATAGCCTTGGAAAATAGTTTGCGACGCACTGATATATGCCAGGAAGGCACCAAAAATGCAGCCCATTGCAATGGTATAATTCATCACTTGGCGGTGTGTGAGGACAAAGCGGGCTGAGTAACCGAGCTTTTTCCAGGAAAAGGGCTGACGATGCTCAGCAACCAAGGTTTCAGGCTGCCTCAGATAAAACCAGCCACCGCCAATTAGCCCCACCACCATAAACATCGCGAATATCGCCTCCCAGGAGTGAAGGTCTAACATTAGCTTACCCACTATGGGCGCCAGCATGGGCACTAGTATGAATACCATCATAATAAAAGACATGACGCGAGCCATTGCATTACCCGCATACAAGTCACGGATAACCGCCAGCGATGCGATGCGCGGCCCAGACACACCAAAGGCCTGCACCAAACGACCCAGTAAAAGCATTTCCATGGTTGAGGCCAGCATACACATGACTGAACCCAGCAAAAAAATGAGCAGACCCAAGGCTATCGCAGGCACTCGCCCCTTGGCATCTGCAAATGGACCAAAAAAGAGTTGTCCTACCGCCATGCCGGCAAAAAATAAAGACACGCTCAGATGGGTTTGTTGTGTGCTTGTTGCATTAAGCTCAGCGCCGATCACATCTAATGCGGGCAGAATGGCGTCAATGCTCAGCGCGACTAGCGACGTTAAAAATGCCATAAGTGTGACAAACTCGGGCATAGATAGGGTAGGAGCGACTGCTTTTTTAACGTTTGCTTGCATAGTACTGGCCTGAAAATTGGGCGCAAAGTATACGCTGTTCGAGCCATTATGTATTGCCCTAATACCTTGTACTCATACTTTGACACAAATTATTCATTTCAGTCATGGAGAAAAATTGCGGTTCAGGTACTCTAAGCCCTCATACAGGTATCTGCCGAATCTCGGCCAACAAAGGGTAGCCATTTAACCATCGTGCGCTTACACATTCTTTTCCTGCTGACGTCTCTGTGTATTTTTGCTTTTTCTGCACGCGTGCATGCGCTGACAATAAAAGGCGTGGAGAACAGTGACATTCGCAACAATATTGCCGTCCATCTTGGTGCGCTTAATATTGACATGGAAAACGTTAATGACGCTTTTTGGCAGCGACAAATACAAGACGCAATAAATAAGGCCGTTCAACCCTACGGATACTACAACAGCGAATCCGCACTTTATGTGGTGAATAACAAGCTGAGCGTCACGGTAACACTCAATTCTCCGCTTGTTGTGACAAACCTGACACGGGAAATTATTGGTGAAGGCCGAGAAGATAAGGGGTTTAGAGACGTTTTTAACAACTTTCCCCTCAAAGTCGGAGATGTGCTATATCAGCCCAAATATGAAGACTTCAAATCAGCCATGTTTAGTTACGCACTCACTCATGGTTTTTTTGATTTTGCCTGGCAAGCGAGTCGACTTGACCTGGTAAGGGAAGAACAAGCAGCCAACATTTTGCTAATCGCACAAAGTGGCCCTCAATATTATTTCGGCGATGTTGTTATCAAAGGCGATGCAAGGTCGGTCGCCATCGTCGAGCGCATCAAGCCGTTTAAAAAAGGAGATAAATACAGTGCGGAGAAGCTGACTAGTTTCAACCGCAGACTCAATCAAACGGGTTATTACCAAAGGGTGATTGCCCGTCCCGTCGTGCAAAAGGCAATAGACAGGCATGTGCCGATAGAAATTACACTGACCCACAAACCTAAAGATTTGTTTAATGTGGGTATAGGTGCCTCCAGTGATGAGGGCCTGCGTATTCCGCTACAATGGCAACGTCCATGGGCAACAAGACGCGGTCACTCGATTAGTGCAGATTTATATGCTTCACAGCGAGAGCAGTCCATTTCATCCAACTATCGCATTCCCATGCAGAATGTTAACGATGACTATGCCAGCATTGGTATTGGTTATAAGTTCCTCGATGACACAGAAAATAGCAATACCAAGAGCGATACCTTGTCGGTGTCAGCCAGGCGTTTTTGGCGCGAAGAAGCGTCGAACTGGCAAAAGAGTGTGTCACTGACCTTTGAACGGGAAAACTTTACGCAGGGTTTGCAACCGGCTCAAACGACAGATCTGCTTATGCCCGGCGCGTCGCTTACTTATATTGACCGAGGCGAGACCATTAATATCAATCAAGGTTTATACTTTAGCACGTCGTTACAAGTTGGTAGTGAAGCCTTATTATCGGATATTGATTTACTCAAAGCGACTGCCCGAACAACGTGGATCCACAGCTTAGGTAAGCACAGATTCAAACTCCGGGGCGAAGCAGGCGCAATATCCACGAATAATTTCGACAGGGTGCCTTCTACCATGCGTTTTTTTGTTGGCGGAGACCAAACGGTTAGGGGCTTTGCCTTGAATTCTATTTCGCCGTTTGAAGAGCAAACAATAGATGGCAACACAACACGCACCCTTTCTGGCGGCCAGTACCTTGCAGTTGCCAGTATTGAATACACCTATCCAATTTACGAAAATTGGCGGGTCGCCCTATTTTTTGACGCAGGCACAGCAACCAATAACTTTGATGAGGGTATCTCCCGTGGAACAGGATTCGGCTTTCACTGGATAACGCCTGTTGGTCCAGTTCGCTTCTACTTTGCTTTTGGCAAGTCAAATGTCGACGACAGCAGTTTTCGTTTCCATTTCGCCCTGGGGCCAGAATTATGAGTAAACGGCTGGCATATATTATCTTGATAATGACGGCGGTCATTGGTTCTTTGAGTGCGTTCATCGTTAGCCCTTTGGCAACGCCGTTGATGAAATGGTCAGCAAACAAATTTGTTGAAGGACTGTCCGTAGAGAAGATGTCAGGCAGTTTATTGGGGAACTTGTCACTTTCAGGTATTCGCTATCGTCAGCCGGGTACCGAGGTGCGAATTGAGACAACGACTCTCAATCTGGATTGGTCCTGTATTGACGCGGACAACATTTGTATTGAATCCGTAACCGTGTCTCGGCCCGTTATCACACTCAGCAACACGGATGCCGACGCTGAAGATGACAGTGTACCAAATACAAATATCGAGCTGCCAGTAAGGTTAGTCATTGGCAGGATTAAGGTCACTGAGATCCAGCTGGCCTCATCACCCTATTCAGTTGAAATCAGTACCTTGACTACGGCATTGACGATGCAAGACACGGTGTCAATCAGTCAATTGCAGTTGCGTGATATTGCCATAAAGGATGCTTCTTTGCCTGCGCCAGAGACGCCCTTTGCAGGCATACAATATACAGCGCCGAGCCTGCCAACAGTTAGCCTGCCTATTGCCGTTGACATCAATGATCTCAATATTCAAAACCTGTACTATGAAGCCGCCACTTCGCAGCAATCGGTCGATTTAATCGCAAGTTCGGCATTGCGTGCGAAGGGTGAAACCATCAGTTGGCAAGCCTTAACGATACAACATACACAAGGGCAGGCATCCACATCAGGTGAAATTGCTTTGCGCGATGACTATCGTATTGATGCTTGGCTGTCTGCATCTGCAAACATTGATGAAAACACCCAACAATCCTCAGAGTTACAGCTGAAGGGTTCACTGGCGAATCTGGATTTTGACATCGAACTTGCAGGGCTCGTAGATGGTAACGCCACACTCAAACTGAATATACTAAGTGACACCTTACCTATACAGGGTAGGTTAAACTGGCCCGCGCAACCCGTTGGTTATGCGTCCGTCGAATCACTGCAAGCGGGTGAGCTGGTCGTTCAGGGCGAGATAGCCAACTACAGCATGCAACTTGAATCTGGGCTGAAAGAATCAACCTTGGGCGATATTCGTTTATTGGTCGACTTTGTTCTGACAGACAGAAGCTTTTTAGTCAACCACCTCGATGCGAAACTACTTGGGGGCGACATTTCGACCCGAGGAAAAGTAAATTTTGTAGACGGCCTTAGCGGGACTGGGTTTACCAAAGCGAAAGGAATAACCCTTACGCGATTACTGCAAGGCAATCAAACACCTCAGCCTTGGCAGGAGTTGTCTCTACCTCAAGCGGAGTGGCAATACGTATTGCAGCAACGTCCAAATGGCATAGAGGTTTTGCTGGGTGATATCAATGCCCAAATTACTCAGGCCAATAGCAAAGCGACACTGCTTGGACAGGCGGCTTACTCGCAAGGTAATGACTTAGGCGTCGCTACGCTAACCTTGTCTCAAAACAATACCAATAATACTGTTGGTATTACTGCGCAGGTTTTGAATCAGCGCTTTATTAATGCAAAACTCAATCTGGCAGTTCAGGATATCGCAACATTTGTTGCGGGTGTTGAAGGCACAATACAGGGAGACGTCAATATTGCTGGGGAATGGCAAAACCCTGCATTTGATGCCCATATTATGGCTAAGAACATAGTGATCCCCGACAGCCTGTCACCTGAACTGGCACAGCAAGGTACACTTGAAGCCTCTTTTGCCGCCGAAGGCAATGCCTTTGATCATGTTTTGAACATCGCTTTTTCAGCCTCGGATGCCAGTTTGCAGGCGGCATTAAATGGCGGATACGAGAATGATGCATGGCGTGGGCAATTAAGTCAGTCACTGCTGCGAATTAAAAATACGCAGTGGTATTTACAAGCACCGGCAGCTTTAACGCTTCACACTGACAATGGTCACGTTAATGTCGGTGCTCACTGCTGGTTACTTGACGCAGACCCAGCGAAAGCTTGCATTGAGCAAGCGTATTACAAGGCAAAGCAAGCATCTGCACAATTTGAAATATCAGCATTACCGGTTGGCGCTTGGGCTAAGCCATTTGTACCAAACCTTTCACAGGTTTCAGACTCGGCGCGATTGCAGTTGTTGGGTCAAGGTGGCTATGACTCGTCGGGTAAAATGACAGCTACGGCTTCTGCCAGCATCAATCCGTCTACCTGGACGTTTGCAGAAGAGAATCCGGTAATACTTACCTTGGAGAATTTGCAGTCTGAACTTGTACTTGATGGAAATACACTAGATGCAACACTTGATTTTAGCAGTCCTGAGTTGGGCAAAGCGAGCGCTAAAGTACACACTAATATTACGAACCCAAACGACAGCACCAATCAGGTGGAACTGTTTCTTTCTAACATAACCCTCGATCCCATTACAGATTTGTCACCTTCTATTCATCAACTGAGCGGAAGTATCAATGGTCAGCTCTTACTGACAGGCGGTGTGCGAAAACCAAATATTGAAGGGGCCTTTACACTTAAAAACGGTAATGTTGAAGTAGAGCAGTCCCCGCTTCAGCTCACTAATTGGGAACAGGAACTGGTATTTAACGGGCTTAGCGCCAGTATTGAAGGAAGTCTAAATATCGGGGAGGGACAGGGTGAAATCTCGGGCTTGATTGACTGGTCAGATACCCCCATTGTTAACTTAGCGCTTGAAGCAAATGACATTGCGCTGACGCACGAGAAATCTAAGCTCACGTTGTCACCCAATCTCAATGCCACTATATTGCCTGACTCCGTAATGGTATCGGGTCAGGTTGATGTACCTTACGCCAGGATCAAGATTGACAGTCTGCCAGCCAGCGCAGTTTCACCGTCAGAAGATGTTTATTTGCGTGGCGAGCCGCCTGAGACAGATCCAATTAAAGCCATTAATGCGGATGTCTTGATAACCTTGGACGAGCGTAAAGCCGGAGAAGTAAAAGTTGATGCGTTTGGTCTAACCGCCGATTTACACGGGGGCTTACAAATTCTCAATCAACCTTCTGTTGTGGGATACGGTGATTTACAAATTCTCAATGGTCGCTATCAGGCTTATGGTCAAAACCTGTTAATACGGACGGGGGAAGTACAGTTTAATGGCCCGCTTTCTCAACCTTTTTTGTTTGTGGAAGCCATTAGAGATCCCCAACTCACAGAAGATGGTGTTGTTGCGGGCGTACGAATAGACGGTGCAGCTACAGGCCCCACCGTCGAACTATTTTCCGAACCAGCCATGGATCAGAACCAAAACCTGCTCTATCTGTTAAGCGGCAGCGGTAATCTTAACGCGAGTTCAAGTGAGGATGAGACAGCATTTCAGACCGCTTTACTGGGGTTTGGTTTAGCCAGTTCAGGCACCTTCACCTCAGGCGTAGGTGAGGCACTGGGTATAGAAGATCTATCCCTGACAACCGTTGGTCAGGGCGACAATACGCAAGTTGCCGTTAGCGGCCGTATCGCTAAAAACCTCACCTTGCGATACGGCGTAGGCGTATTCGACAATGAAACTGAAATCGCGCTGCGTTACCAGATTATTCCTAAACTTTACATTGAGGCCGTTCGAGGTATTAGCCTGGCTGTTGATATGTATTACGAGTTTGCTGTTGGAGAACTAGAAACCGAACCGGCGAAGTAGCGCCGGTTCTTTTTATTAGATGCGTTAACCTTGCGGTTTTATGTATCCCCATTCAGTTAAACGGGCATAGGCATGCTTTGCCTGTTCGCCTTGATTAACCTGCTTCAAAAAACGCATGTATTCAGTGGCAGCTCGTTCTTTTTCTTGCATACGATCAAGTGAGAAACCTTGAAAAAATACGGAGTTAGGGTTACCGGGCATTCTCTCTTCATAGCGCCGGAACTCGTTAAATGCACTTTCATTTTTCCCCAGCTTTAGTTTAGTTACGCCACTCAAATGAACCGCTTGCGCTTCTTGAGGATAGACCGATTTAGCTTTCTCTAATAAGCGTTCGGCCTGAGCCAGTTTTTCTTGTGTAAGCTGGCATTTTGCACTCATTACCAATCCACAGTAATCGTTGGGTGCTCGCTTCAATGCGGACTCAAAATGCGACTCCGCAGCAGAAAAGTTACCCTTGTTCATCTCATTTTCAGCTGCCTGAATGCCTTTAATAGTTTCCTTGATCCGGCGTACTTTGGCCGTGGAGTCCATGTATCTGTCTTTGTTGAACGAGCGCTTTTTTTCCGCACCATATTGGCTGTTAACCTGAGCAACGGCTGTTTGGTAGCGCTCTGAGCTCATTGGGTGTGAAGAAAACATTTGCTCAATGATATTGGGTTCTCGTTGTTTAGTGCCATTAAGCATTTCCATCAGTCCAACCATGCCTTGCGGATTTTGCCCCGACTTGACCATATACTCTACACCAAGACTGTCAGCCTCCCGCTCATTGTCTCGGCTATAACGTGACAGCAGAGCACCAGCCCCCATACCACCAAGCGTATTGACGATATCTGTATATTGATTGTACTCAGATTGCGCTGTGAGCACGGTGGCAGCACTGGCAAGCATACCAGCAAGCTGACTGCGAGTAGCACGCTCAGCCGTATGACGAGCATTGACATGGGCAACTTCATGCCCAATTAGCGCCGCTAGCTCGGCCTCATTTTCCATTTCCAGTAGAATGCCCCGCGTCGCGGCTATACTGCCTCCAGGGAATGCATAGGCATTGACATAGGTCGCATTAACCACTTGAAAATTATAGGGCATATGTGGACGGTGAGAAATCGCTGCAATACGCTGACCGACTGAGTTCAAATATTGGTTCAGTGCTGTATCCTGACTCACGCCATAGTCAGATGAAAATTGATGTGGCGATTGCTGTTTGTCTATGGCAATTTCCTGCTGCTCTGACATTAATACAAAACCGCGCTCACCAGTGACGGGGTCGGTACTCATACAACCTGTTAGTGGGGTAACCATGGCTGCAGTCCCTGCACACCCCATTAGCCATAAAAACTCTCGTCGGTTAATTTGATTTTTGGTGTGGTCCTTAAACGATGTCATTCGCTATTCCCCTTTATTCTATCGATTATTTTATAGTAACAGCTTCTCTCAAGACTGCTGACAAATATCGGCAAAACGACCTTTAACCAGTTGAAGTAGAATATCGGGAGCCAGTTCTATCTCTAGGCCTCTGCGGCCGCCGCTGACAAAAATGCTTGGGAAGTTACCGGCAGAGCTGTCGATTACCGTCACCAATGACTTCTTCTGCCCCAGTGGGCTTATCCCCCCGAGTACATAACCGGTTGTGCGCTCAGCAAGGCTTTTATCAGCCATCATGACTTTTTTGGCGCCTAACACCTTGGCCACCTTCTTCATATTAAGCATAGAGGTGACAGGAATAATACCTACCGCCAAGCGATCATTGTCCAATGACACCAAGAGTGTTTTAAAGACCTGAGCGTGAGATAGGCCAAGCTTTTCTGCAGCTTCTACACCATAAGACGGCTCAGAGGGGTTATGTGCGTAAGTATGCACATGAAATGTCACTTTTGCTTTTTGCAGTGTAACGATTGCCGGCGTCATTCTGTAACTCTAAAGTACTGAATTACATGTTAGCGGCAAATGATTGATGTTTGCGGCGGGCCAAAAGTACAGCACCTTCAACAGGCGTGCACAAGGCAGGGGCGCATTGCTTTTGTAAGTCTTCAGGTAAATAAGGTAACAAGCTTTCTGCAATACCACCTATAACACTGAAGCGTTGGGGCCGTTTATTAAGGAGTAAACGCGCATAATTTGCGGTAAAGCGAGCCGCTTTGTGGACGATCTCCAGCGCGGTTTCGTCTTCCAGCTTTGCCCACTCAAACACTGTGGGTGCCAGAGCTGCAAAATAGACTGGGGGCTGCTCAATACTCGCTGACACCATTTCCGCAGCAGTATTACAACCCAGCTTCTTACACACAGCTTGCGCAAGATCAGAGGTTGGCACAACACCGTCTAGCGTTTCTAATGTATGCCGCACTGCACGAAGGCCTAGCAGGGCACCACTTCCTCCGTCGCCCATTAACAACCCGTGGCCACCTACTTCACAATAATCGCCGTTGAGTGAAATACCGCCACAAAACCCCGTGCCTGTGATAATCACAGCACCTTCCCCACCACCATGAGACCCCACTAAGGCAACGTGTAAATCTGTCGTCACCTGGAGGCTATGAAAAGGATGCTGCCAAGCATTCAGCTGACTGGCGTAACTGTCTACATTTGCCCCTGCTACACCAATGCAGGCGTGTATACTGGACAACTGTGACGAAGAAAGCGATGCTTGTTGCAATGCTGCTGACGTCGCATCCATGATAGCGGCTTTGGCCGCAGGTATTCCTCTGACCAGGTTTGATGGTCCTGCCAGTCCAACACCCAGCAGATTGCCCTTGGCGTCCTCTAATCTGGCTCGGGTATTTGACCCTCCACCATCAACCCCCAAAAAAAATACTGTCACCTACAATCCTTACAGTCTCTCTCACTTCGCTAATCACTACTTTATCGTTACCCAATAGTGAATGCCAGAGTATAAGTTTCACTCACGGCTTTACGCTGTCACTATTACATTCAGATTGGTTTAAATAAACCGGTCAGTTGTAATGAAAGGTGCCAATAAAAAAGGCGCTGAATAGCGCCTTTGTTGTGTTAGTGGTTGATACCGAGCTTCTTCTCAAGATAGTGGATATTAGTACCACCATTGAAGAAGTTTTCATCGGCCATAATTTGGCGTTGCAGAGGAACGTTAGTCTTGATCCCCTCAATAACCAGCTCTTCAAGTGCATGACGCATACGTGCAATGGCTTCGTCACGGCTTTCGCCATAGCTAATGAGTTTACCGATCATTGAGTCATAATAGGGTGGTACGCTGTAACCCTCATAGACATGAGAGTCCCAGCGAACTCCTAGACCACCAGGCGCATGAAACATAGAAATGTTTCCTGGGCTAGGAATAAAGGTCTCTGGATCTTCTGCATTGATACGACACTCTATCGCATGGCCTCGAATTTTCACTTGAGACTGATCAAGTGACAATGGTTGCCCGGCGGCGATGCGCAATTGCTCTTTAATTAAGTCAACGCCGGTTATCATTTCTGAAACGGGGTGCTCAACCTGAATACGGGTATTCATTTCTATAAAATAGAACTCGCCGTTCTCATAGAGAAACTCGAACGTACCCGCACCGCGATAGCCGATTTCTACACAGGCCCTACAGCATCGTTCACCAATACGGTTACGCATTTCTTCAGTCACACCAGGTGCAGGCGCCTCTTCAACCACTTTTTGGTGACGGCGCTGCATAGAGCAGTCACGTTCTCCCAAGTGAATAGCATTGCCCTGACCGTCTGCAATAATCTGAATTTCGACGTGGCGTGGATTTTCAAGGAATTTTTCCATGTAAACCATGTCGTTACCAAAAGCGGCTCCAGCTTCAGCTTTGGTCGTCGCAATCGCGGATTCCAGTTCGTCTTCACTGCGAACTACGCGCATGCCGCGTCCACCGCCACCACCTGCTGCTTTGACAATAATGGGGTAACCGATACGCTTCGCTATGCTTTTATTGCGTTCGGTATCTTCAGTGAGCGGACCGTCTGACCCAGGCACACAAGGCACACCCGCCTTTTTCATAGCATTAATGGCCGACACTTTGTCGCCCATCAAATTGATGGTTTCACCTTTTGGACCAATAAAAATAAAGCCACTTTGTTCAACTGCGTCAGCAAACTCTGCATTTTCTGCCAAAAATCCATAGCCGGGATGAATAGCCACTGAATTAGTCACTTCTGCCGCTGCAATGATACGCGGAATATTCAAATAACTTTCAGTAGCAGAGGCATTGCCGATACAAATTGACTCATCTGCCAGCAGAACATGCTTCAACGCTCTGTCTGCCGTTGAATGCACTGCCACTGTCTTAATGCCAAGTTCCTTACAAGCCCGTAAGATCCTTAGTGCTATTTCGCCTCTGTTGGCGATCAATACTTTATCTAACATGGCGATGCCACTTATTCGATAACAAAGAGAGGCTGGTCAAACTCAACCGCATCTTGGTTATCTACCAGAATCGCTTTCACCACGCCCGCTTTGTCTGCTTCAATTTGGTTCATCATTTTCATAGCTTCGACAATGCAAAGGGTATCGCCCACATTGACTTTCTGGCCTACATCAACAAATGCTTTAGCAGTAGGCGAAGAGGCGCGATAGAAGGTGCCCACCATAGGCGATTTCACCACATGACCCGCTGGGATATCACTCGCTGCAGGCTCGTCAGTTGCAGCAGGTGCAACGGGCGCAGCCGGTGTGGGAACTGGCGCTGGAGCTGGTGCTGCGGCATAGTGCATCGGCATAGGCGCTGAGCCCGCAGGGGCACCCCGATTGATGCGAACCGACTCTTCACCTTCTGTAATTTCTAATTCTGAGATGCCAGATTCTTCGACAAGCTCAATGAGCTTTTTAATTTTACGTATGTCCATTTTCTGTCTTAGCCTTGTTGTAATTCATTGTGTTTTACAATTGCAGCAGTCAGCGCCAGCTCGTAGCCCAATGGGCCCAAACCTACAATGACACCCGCTGCAATATCGGAGAAGTAAGAATGATGGCGAAATGCCTCACGCTGATGCACATTACTGAGGTGTACCTCGTAAAACGGAATCTGAACCGCTAGCAGTGCATCACGTAGGGCAACGCTGGTGTGTGTGAATGCCGCTGGATTAAATATAATTGCATCAACTGTACCGGCAGCGTTGTGGATGGTATCAATAAGGACGTGCTCAGCATTTGACTGAACGTGCGACAAAGAAATACTCTGCTGCGCTGATAAGGTTTCCAGACGCGCAAGAATATCGTCTAGTGTCACTGAACCATATTTATCAGGCTCTCTGCTGCCCAACAAGTTCAGGTTAGGCCCATTAAGTATTAAAATATTCATAAACGTGCTGACAAAATCCGCGAAAAAACCACTTATTCGCTATTCCAACAAACATTCGCTGCAATTGCGAGCAAATTGATTAAAAAAAACACTTCTTAATCAAATTTCACATATTCTGTCAGGAAGTATAACGAAAAGCCGTAAGATCGCAGCAAAATACTGGTCTTATCAGCGAAGTTTACCCTCCACCACAGCCACCGCCACAACCACTTCCGCAACCTGCACTGCTGCCACCGTCACTGACCTCTATGGCGTCAGCCCAGCTGTTGTCGTCTGCCGTCCCAACAGTTACGTTCGTATTGCGATCCCAATTGGAAGAAGCACTGTCTAGCACAAAGGGATCTTCACCCTCGGCATACACGCCCTCTGTGTATAAGTAAAAAAGTGGCAAATAACTATACACTGCGTCATAGCGGTCTTTATGCGATTGATGTTGACTGCTCATTTCCCTATTGCGCTTTCGTTTCTGTGTATCAGACACCTCAATGCCTGAAGGAAAGTGCTCGGCTATCTGATCAGACAATCTGGTAACCAACTGTTCAAACTGGTTTTCTAACGCATCCAGCTGTTGTTGAATTTGTGCTTCTGTGCCCCATTGCTCAGCCATTAGCGCCTTAACCCGCTGTGAAAACACGTTATCCGATTCAGTATTTTGTTTGCCAAACGCTTTTACAAATCCATACATGGCAATACATACCGGTGTGTCATGATGTTTTGGTTTTCTGTCAATGCTCACGTTAAGCAGGTAATGCAGAGCTTGGTCTTCGCCGTCTATTACCAGTTGGATCTGATCCAGCTGTTTAAAATCGCCACTGTTAAAGCCCTCAACGAGGGTTGCATTGCTTTGCTCCAATGTGGTTTCTTGCGTAGCACAGTCAAATACCAAGACGTTATTTACAGAAATACTTGCCAGACGCGTAAAACCAGAACGGCGTAAAGCCACATTTAGGCGTTGAATAACGCTAAGCATCACATCCGCTTGCTTTTGCTGGGTAGGTGTCATTTCACCACTAAATAGTGATTTAATTTTATTAAAGACTTTAGACGGGCGCCTGAGTAGTTCGGTGTAGTTTTTAGTTAACCGAATATCGATACGTTTATACAGGTACATACAAGATTCCTTCTAGTCTTCGCAAGTGCCACAAGCTGCTACTTGCTCGAGTGCAGGCCAGAAAACCTGGTTCATTGGACCAAATGTTTGCTGGTAAAGTTCACGCGTCATCAGATACTGTCTTTGGTTATCGCCCTCATTGGCACTGGGCTGATGATGAATAAAGGTACCCAGAGTTGTTGAACAAAACACGGCATAGGTACGTGTAAATAAAATAAACTCATGCCAGCAATTATCGACGATTACTGAGGGTGTCAATACATGTTCATGCTTGGCACAAAGCCATAAGAATCTAACCACTTCTGTCAGTGCATGATGAACATTGTGCTGATTTATTGATTCAACGTTGGACACAATTTTTGCAGACAGCATAGGGTTTTCCTGCATCAGTATTTTCGCCCACGTTGCTGTTTGCTTGTTAATGGCTTTTTGCACCGTTGCACTCCTTGTCACGCTGTTTAAAAATATATCAACTCTTACGTCTGTGTCGAATGCGTTATGTAAGTAAAGGTTGCCGTCATGTAGCCACACTGTCTTAAGCTGTTTACAATCAATCCCCTGTAATTTATCCGCCAAAGGACTCTGGATGTTGTCTCACCGCGTTTTTAAATGCCTATTCTTCTCTATTGTTATTGGTGCTATCCCGACGCCTCTTCACGCCAACGAGGCATTGCCCACGTCCGAACACATACAAACTGGCACACTAGAAAACGGCATACGCTATTTCATCAAACAACACCAAAAACCCAGTAATCGCGCAGAATTACGCTTGATTGTTGATGTTGGCTCAACACCTGAAGAAGAAAGCCAACGCGGATTCGCTCACTTTGTGGAGCACATGGCTTTTAATGGTACCGAGGACTTTGCCAAGCAGGAAATTATTGACTACATGCAGTCCGTGGGTATGCGATTTGGTGCGCATTTAAATGCTTACACCAGCTTCAATGAAACTGTCTACAAACTAACGCTCCCCTCTCAGAACCACGCTGATTTGAAAAAGGGCATTCGCATACTTGAAAACTGGGCACACAAGGTGAGTTTTGAGCCTGAAGAAATAGACAAAGAGCGAGGTGTAGTGCTTGAAGAGTGGCGTCGTGGGCAGAGCGCCAACCAACGGATCCGAGACAAGCAAATACCGGTTATTTTTAACCAGTCCAGATATGCCGAGCGTTTACCCATAGGCACTTCGAATAATATTGAGAATGGCAGCCACGCCGATTTGATCCGCTTTTATAAGACATGGTACCGGCCAGAGCGCATGACAGTTGTGGCCGTTGGCGATTTTGATAGCCGCTATATCAAGGCACTAATCCATCAATATTTCGGGTTGATAGCAGCCAGCCCGGAGCCGGTCAGTCGCCCACATTATGCTATCACTGTGAATGAGTCGCCTTTAATCAGTATTGAAACGGACCCTGAACTTACCGCTATTCGCGCTTTGTTCAATATAAGAAAACCCGCATTGAGCAGAGCGACGAAAAATGATCTGAAAACCCGGTGGGTATACGGCTTAGTTACACAAATGATCAACGCACGGCTCACTCAGGCCACACAAGAAGGGCAATTACCTGTTATACGAGCCGGTACGTCTTACAACAGTTTGTTTGGTGGTATTGATCAATGGACTGCCTTTATGTTGCTTAAACCTGAAGACATTACCTCTGGTATATCTAAGACGCTTGATACTATTTATCAGGCAGCCAACCATGGCTTTACGCTTAGTGAGTTGGAAAGAAGCAAAACCAACATGTTAAAGGCGTTTGAACGCGCTGTATCAGAAGAAGACAAACTACCTTCAGCGAGTTATGCCAATCAAGTTGTTGCCCATGTATTGAACAATGCGCCGCTGCTCTCTCCGACACAAAACTACGCTATTGCCGCCAAGCAAATTCCGTCAATTAGCGTAGCAGACGTCAACCATGTAGTAACAGAGTGGCTTTCAGAGCGAGGCAAAGTTATTACCGTGTCAGCACCAGAGCGCAGCAAAGAGTCCTTGCCTTCGAAGGAAGCACTCACGACGCTCTGGCAAGCGGCAAAGACTAAGCAACAACAGGCCTATCAGGATGACATTCTGGAACAATCTATACTGGATGCGTTACCTAAGCCTGGCAGCATTGTGCGAAAAGAGTATAAGGAGTCACTGGATGCGCACTTATGGACACTGAGCAATGGTGCAAGGGTCTGGCTGAAGCAAACGCAGCACAAGAATGATGAAATTGTGATCTCTGCCAGAAGCTTTGGTGGCCAATCACTTGTTGATGACGACAAACTGTCACGCGTGTTTATGGCCACTAGCCTTGTGCAGCAAATGGGGTTTGGCAATTTTGGGCAGACCGAATTAACCAAGTTTAACGCAGGCAAGGCCTTCAGTTTGCGCCCGCGAATTTCATCCCACACCGAATCGGTATCAGGTTTTTCATCTGTGAACGACATAGAACATAGCTTACTTATGCTACATGCCGTATTTACCTCGCCCAGAAAAGACGAGAAAGCGTTTAATACCTTTATCTCCAGAGTAAAACCTTCTCTTGAGCAAAGAGTCAACGCGCCCCATTGGGCTTACAGCGAAGCCATTAGAAAAGCAAAATTCAAAACATCGCCCAGAAACTTTGCCTTAACGCCAGATCTTGTCACACAATTTGAATTGGAAGAAAACGTCGCACTTTACAAACAGCGCTTTGCCAATGCGGGCGACTTTGTGTTTGCCTTTGTCGGCAACCTGGACCTCGAAGCCATGGCGCCATTGATTGAACAATATATTGCCAGCCTGCCCTTTTCCGAAAAAAGAGAACAATGGCGAGAGACACCAGACCTGCGCGTATTGGGGGCACAAAACGTGTCGGTCAATAATGGCCAGGCCGAAAAAGCGACCGTCAATTTGGAGTGGTTTGGCAAAAGCGAATGGAGCCATGAGGAATCAGCGACATTTTATGCCATGTCAGATGTATTTAGTACATTGCTGCGCGAATCTTTGCGAGAAGAAAAAGGCGGTGTTTACGGGGTAAACGTCACACCCGGATTAAATAGAATCCCACAGGCAAATTATAGCATTAAGGTCTCATTTACCTGTGATCCACAACGGGTAGACGAACTGGTTAAGGAAGTACAGCGCATAGCGGCCCTGTTAGCCGAACAACCACCGCAGGATCACTACATAAACAACCACATAGAAACGCGACTGAAAAGCCGGGAAGCACAGCTAGAGAGTAATGCCTTCTGGGCTGGTCATTTGCACCAATTCACTACGCCAGATTACACACCTCAGACGCTGGCAATGTATCAGCAAATCACTCAATCGTTAACAGCGGAAAAGGTACATCAGGCAGCAAAGCGGTATTTTAACACAAACAATGTATTTACCGCTGTGATGCTGCCAGCGACAGAAGAAGACTAACTTACTGATTCAACGCCGCTTCAACGTGCTGAGCAAAGGGCTCGGCACGCATAAATCCGGTTATTCTAGACTGCGTTAATTCGTTGCCTTGTTCGTCAAAAAACAAAATAGTGGGGAGTCCAAAAATACTGAAGTGTTCTTGAAAAGCCAAACCCTCAGGTGTGTTGTGGGTGAGATCGATTTGCATCCACGCCGTATTGGACAAAGCAGCTAGAACAGCAGGGTCTGGAAACGTATATTTCTCAAACTCTTTACATGCCACACACCAGTCTGCATATAAGTCGACCATTACCGATTGTCCTTGCGCATTGGCTGCAGCAACTTTTTCTTTCAAATCAGCCAGATTCTTTACAATGATAAATTCAGGATGCCCCTTTTTGTTGAGCGTAGCTGCGCTGTCACCAGACGCTGCCACAGCTACCACCTGTGGCGGAAATATAACGCGGTACGCCAGCATGGCACTGCTAAATAAGCCTAGGAAGATAAGCAAAGTGCGCACGCCCTTCCAGAATGTGGTTGCACTATTCGCATTCATGACAAAGTAGTAGGTGAACATGCCCAACCCTAAGCCAGCATAGAGCAATAAACTGTATTCGCTAATCCACATACGCTCGATGAAGAAGATAGCCACTGCCAGCATCATAAAACCAAACGTCGCTTTCACTACGTTCATCCAGTTTCCAGCCTTGGGTAGTAGTTTGCCGCCGGTGATACCAAAGATAATAAGCGGTATACCCATACCAATACTGAGTACGTACAAGGCAAAGAAGCCCAGCACCATGTCACCGGATTGCGCGATATATAAAAGAATAGCGGTGAGTGGGGCTGTCGTGCATGGTGAGGCAATCAAGCCAGACAATATGCCCATCACAAACACACCGACCATATTGCCGCGTTTTTGATTGTTGCTCAGGTTGTTTAAACGCTCCTGCCAGGAAGACGGTAACTGCAACTCATAGGCACCGAACATAGCCAGCGCCAACAAGACAAAAACAATGATAAAAACTGACAACAAAATCGGATTCTGGAGCGCAGCCTGAAATTGCACCCCAGCAGACGCGACCACCAAACCAAGTAGCGAATACGTAATCGCCATCCCCTGTACGTACACAAAAGACAACGTGAAGGCTTTGCTGGTTTTAACTTCTTTGCCCTGACCTATCACAATACCGGAGAGGATGGGGTACATAGGAAAAACACAGGGCGTAAAACCAAGTAAGATACCCAAGCCTAAGAATGCGGCCAACGCAATCCACAGGCTTTCTTCGCCGGCCAGTTTATCTGCAAGATCAAACTGCTGCGACCGGGCGCCCGACGATGCACTCTCTGTCGAGTCGCCTGTCGATACTTCATTTAAGTAGATTTGCTTTATTGTAGGTGGATAGCACAGTCCCGCGTCTGCACAGCCTTGAAAACGAAAAGCCACCGTAGCGTCTTTTTTGGATTCTGTGATGGGATAAGTAATTTGCACGCCTTGATAAAAGACATCGGAAATACCAAAGAACTCATCTTCAATTTGCACGAAAGTATCGGGGTAAACAGGTTCGCCAAGGGTGGCTCCTTTTACGGTTACCCTGAATTGCTTTTTATACAGGTAGTAGCCGTCAGCAATATCAAACTTAACGGTAAGCTGGTCGCCCTTTTGCTCAAAATCAAACTTAAAGGCTTCATCAACCTGCAGAAACTGCGGCTCTTCGCTGAAGGGATCAGATAAACTATTACTGCCAATTTGCGCATAACTAAAAACCGAGAGGCTGCCCAAAAGCAACAACACAAATAATGAAAATACAGACTGCTTAACCACCTAAAAAACCTTTCTACTGCTGCAAAGATGTCGTTATTGACCTAGTTATACTTGAGAAACTTTCAAATGGCCTCAATTATTCTATGAAACGCCGAATAAAGAGGAAAAGATTAGAAGAGAAGTGTTTTACAAATTTGAGCTTCTGAGGCATGGATGCCGAAGCAGAGCCCACACGGACGTGTTTACGGCGTCTCAGATTTGTAAAACACTTCTCTTCTGAGCTTTTCCTCGTGAACCACACTGTTAACGAGACATTACCTTGCCTATTTTATTTTTATTATTTGCCATTATACCCGTTGCAGAAATTGCGTTACTTATTCATGTGGGAGGCGAAATTGGCGGCTGGAATACCATCGCATTAGTATTAATAACAGCTGCCGTGGGTGCATTTTTAGTCAAGCGCGAAGGTCTGGCCACTATGCAAGCTGCACAAAACAAACTGCAACAACAGCAAATGCCTGGCCAAGAATTGTTTGAAGGGGCCTGTTTGCTAGTGGCTGGGGTATTGTTAGTGACACCCGGCTTTATGACCGATGTGGTGGGCTTTTTATTGGTGATCCCCCCCACAAGAAAAGCGATTGCTAAAGCCGTTTCCAAGCGTTTATCTGGTCATATTGTGACTCAGCACAGTTATTCGCAATATCAGTCATATCGCCAAGATTCAAACGACGGTGATGTGTTTGAAGGGGAGTTTCGCAACCATGAAACGCCCACAATTGACGATAAAAACGAAAAAAACTAATTTTTTTCACTTTTTACCCTTGAGATTAGTACGGGAATACCCCATTTAACCTCGCAGAAATCAGAAACCGGTGTGCTGCATAGTGCAGCGCACCACACTTAATTAGACATTGGAATTTTCAGGAGATTTGAAAATGGCAATTCGTCCTTTACACGATCGAGTCATCATTAAGCGTGATGAGCAAGAAAGCAAATCAGCTGGTGGCATCGTACTGACTGGCTCAGCGGCTGAAAAATCAACCCGTGGTGAAGTCATTGCTGTTGGCAATGGCCGCGTTTTGGAAAACGGCGACGTTAAGCCTCTTGACGTTAAAGTTGGCGACACCGTTATTTTCAACGACGGCTACGGCGTAAAAACCGAAAAGCTGGACGGCGAAGAAGTGCTTATCTTAAGCGAAAGCGACATCCTAGCGATTGTTGAATAAGTCTAACCGTAACGAATTAGAGGAATACAAAAATGGCAGCTAAAGAAGTCCGTTTTGGTGATGACGCTCGCACAAAAATGCTTAAAGGCGTCAACGTACTAGCAAATGCAGTTAAAGTAACTTTGGGTCCTAAAGGCCGTAATGTTGTTCTGGATAAGTCTTTTGGCGCACCTACCATCACTAAAGATGGTGTGTCTGTGGCTAAAGAAATCGAGCTTGAAGACAAGTTTGAGAACATGGGCGCGCAAATGGTGAAAGAAGTAGCTTCTAAAGCCAATGACGAAGCCGGTGACGGAACAACAACAGCAACGGTATTAGCACAAGCTATCGTCACTGAAGGTTTGAAGTCTGTTGCAGCAGGCATGAACCCAATGGACCTTAAGCGTGGTATCGATAAAGCGGTTACCGCGGCAGTAGAAGAATTGAAAGCACTGTCTACGCCTTGCACTGACAACAAAGCGATTGCCCAAGTAGGTACTATTTCTGCTAACTCTGACAAAGAAGTGGGTGACATCATTGCTGAGGCAATGGAGCGTGTAGGCACTGAAGGTGTTATTACTGTAGAAGAAGGCCAAGCACTTCAAAACGAACTTGACGTTGTTGAAGGTATGGAATTTGATCGCGGTTACCTTTCGCCTTACTTCATCAACAATCAGGAAACAGGCACTGTTGAACTAGACAGCCCGTATATCCTTCTTGTTGACAAGAAAATCTCTAACATCCGTGAATTGCTTCCAACACTAGAAGCGGTTGCTAAGTCATCTAAGCCTCTTCTTATCATTGCCGAAGACGTTGAAGGTGAAGCGCTTGCAACATTGGTTGTTAACAACATGCGCGGAATCGTTAAAGTAGCAGCAGTGAAGGCGCCTGGTTTTGGTGACCGTCGTAAAGCTATGCTACAAGACATCGCTATTCTAACTGGCGGTACTGTGATTTCAGAAGAAATCGGCCTTGAGCTAGAAAAAGTTGAGCTTGAAGACCTAGGTACTGCTAAGCGTGTTGTCATCAACAAAGACGCCACTACGGTTGTTGACGGTGCGGGCGAAGAAGAAGCAATCCAAGGTCGTGTTGCTCAAATTCGCGCACAAATTGAAGAGTCTACCTCTGACTACGACAAAGAAAAACTTCAAGAGCGCATGGCTAAACTAGCTGGCGGTGTTGCAGTAATCAAAGTTGGTGCCGCGACCGAAGTTGAAATGAAAGAGAAGAAAGCACGTGTTGAAGATGCACTTCACGCGACACGCGCTGCGGTAGAAGAAGGCGTTGTTGCAGGTGGTGGTGTTGCGCTAGTTCGCGTTGCTGCCAAGATTACAGACCTTGCTGGTGACAACGAAGACCAGACTCACGGTGTTAAACTTGCACTTCGTGCAATGGAAGCGCCACTGCGTCAAATCGCGTCTAACGCAGGTGCCGAAGCCTCTGTTGTGACTAACAACGTGAAAGGCGGCGAAGGTAATTACGGCTACAACGCAGGTAACGACACTTACGGTGACATGCTGGAAATGGGTATTCTTGATCCAACTAAAGTAACCCGTAGTGCGCTACAGTTTGCATCTTCAATCGCAAGCTTGATGATCACGACTGAAGCTATGGTTGCTGAACTACCTAAAGAAGAAGCGCCTGCGATGCCTGACATGGGCGGCATGGGCGGTATGGGCGGTATGGGCGGCATGATGTAAGCCAACCTCCTATCTGGTCTTCTCGACTAGGTCTTATTCAAAAGCCCGAACATGTGTTCGGGCTTTTTTGTTGCACTAAGCACGCCTAGTCTCTTTCACTGGCCTATTTTAGATATTGGTGTACAGCATTGATCACCATAATAGTTATCACTGTAATTACACCGAAAGACTTGCTGGTTCATCACATTTCTTCTTTTAAACGTTATAACCTTTATTAATTGCTTCACTTTTATTCCTCTATCATGTTTTGGGATACTGCGTTCCCGATTCATGACCAGTATCATGAAAACGTAATCACAAATAAATCAGTTAAAATTAATCTTATTGATAGCTTTTATAAATTAGAATACACAATAGCTAAAATTTGCAGAAAGCGCATATCATTGTTAGATGGATAAATTTTTTGTGCTAATCAAGATTCATCTGGATCTTTACCTCACTCACCACTAAGTTTCTTAACAATGGGGTAAATAGGGTTAATGTCTTGAGCGAGAAATTGAAAGCCATTGTTGTTGAGAGCAACACCGATACTCGCGCCTTAGTTCGACGCCTTCTGATCGATCTAGAAGTCAATGACATCACCTGCTATGCAAATGGGTCTGCCCTTTTAAAACGTACTGACGTCGTCAATGCAGACATTATTATCATGGCGACGGAGCTTGAAAATAACTACGCAGGAATCGACCTCATTCGACATTTAGCGAGGCTAAAAAAACTCCATCAATGGGCTAAAGTTATTTTTATCGCTCATGAGCCAACACGTATTAGAACAGATTTCCCATTGCTCGGACAAAAATGTGACCTAATAGACAAGCGTTTTGCAGTAGAGCAACTTACTCGATCTATTCAAACATGCCGAGCGGTGTGTTTAGTTGGCAAGCGTACCTTTTCTCAACTCAATGAAGAGACGGACATCAAACTGGTCAAGTTGGTAAAAAATCTCCCCACGAGCATCAATATTAAGGACACTGCAGACAGTGTAAAGCTGTTACAAAGCAAGCTGTTAATGAAATTAAGAAGGCCGACGCTGATTTTTAATATAGTCGATAAGATTCATGATCCTACGTTAAGGCTCATGGCACAAATGCACTACTATTTCTATTTCGGTCAACACCTCCCTTTGCAACAAACCATAAAGACCGCAAAAAACCAAAAAACGCTGTTGTCGCAACAACGTTATTATTATCTTTTGCAATGCGTAATGGAGAAGCGCTATACGTCAGCCTATACGAATATCTGTGAATTAGACGAATCTTCACTGCATCCTCCTGAAGTGTTGCTCAAATCAACCCTTATCTTTCTTACAGAGGGGTTCACACCAGCGGTTAATTATTTACAAAAAAAGAAAATCGAATCACCTGAAAACCATTATTACCGAAGCTTAATCACTATAAACATACTGTTTCTATGCTTTATGCAGTTGCTGCACAAGCGAGATAAACACATTGAAGATAACGTTGTGCTCTCGTTGTTTCATGAAAGCTGTCAAGAGAAAAGCCTTTATGATCCGGGTAATGATTTTGACAGTTTCATACCGTATTTCTCACTTGCGATAGATGTGATCAGCAATAAGTATCAGGACAATCTCGCCGCAGCGCATGCGCAAGTGAACGACCTTGCTGAAATGACCATCAATATAGAACCATCAAAACGAATACTTTTGTTTATTATTTGTGTGCATGTAGGCGATGCTGATGCAGCCTTTAGTCATATGGCAGCATTGTGTGCCGTACTTGCGGATGTTGAGATTTCACCTGAAATGGCAGTGAATTACCTCGCCTATGACCTGTTCATTGAAAGCCATATAGGAAAAGAGGCTCGCGCAGGCATGCTAAGCAGATTAGGCAAACATATGCTAGAAAACCGATACCCAGCAATGGCGCTGCGTTTGTTTTATCGTGCATATCGAGCGACACCGCATTCGGCTGATAATGTCCTTAACCTGCTGTCTGCACTCATTGTCACAAAGCTCCCTTATTACATGGAAACCAGTATTGCTGAGTTGTTTGAGCTATTGGAGTGTGCGCCATTAGACAATAGCCAAAAGGCTCTCATAGAGGACTTAAAAAAGCGCCTTTAACTTCGTGTATTATGCCTTATACGCCGATAATTCCTCATTCATTGCCGTAGTTTCGGTTGATATCTGCTTACTGGCCTGTGTACCTTCTCTTGTTAAAGACGCCCCCTCATCTAACAGTCCTTCAAATCGTTTCACATTTTCCTGCATGACCGAAAAAGCCGAAATCTGCTCATTAACAGCAAGTTGCATCTCTTCTGATTGCGTAACAATCACATTGAAGTCACCGGTAATTTTGTCTAACGCTTCACCAGAAACCTTTGCTTGATCAACTGACGCTAACACGGCTTTTTCTGCTTGCTGCATAGCCTCAAACGCCGACTGAGTGCCCGACTGGATTTTCTCAATAATTTGATAAATTTCCTGAGTTGATGTGGCAGTACGACTGGCAAGTTGACGCACCTCATCTGCTACTACGGCAAAACCTCGGCCTTGCTCACCCGCCCTTGCGGCTTCAATAGCGGCATTGAGTGCCAAAAGGTTGGTTTGCTCAGCAATAGACTTTATCACTTCTATCACAGTGCCAATCTCATCGGAGCTACTTCTCAGTTCCTCGACGTTACCCGCAGCATTTTTTACGATTTGATTCACTTCCATTATAGATTCAACCGTTTGAATAACAGTTTCATTACCGCTAGTCGCGGTTTTTTCTGCTTGTCTTGTCACTTCGCTGGTCTTGCTCACACCATTAACCACCACTTTTGCTGAGTGACTGACGGCATCCAAGCTTGTTATAAACCGGTCGAGTTCAGCACGTTGGGCTAATGCCTGCGACTCGCTGTTCTGGCTTACTTGGTCAACTGTCTTTGCAATCATTTCAACATTAGCACCCTTCGCTTGAATGTTTGAAATTAACGCCTTAAGACTTAACATCATGCGGTCAAAACGACGACCAATATCACCAAACTCGTCCCCTTGTGGCAGGTTCATTTCCAATGAAAGATTACGATCTTTTTCAATTTGGGTAATTACTGTGCGTATTTTATTGACGCGCTGGTTAATGCCCGTTACCAGCCACCAAGCCAGCGCCACGGTTAGCGCCACAGCCACGGCCAAGAACCCGGCCATACCTTGCAAGCTGGATTGACTCAAGGCTTCGGCCTCTAACTTATCCTGCATTGCCAGCTCTTCTTGAAGCCCGTTTAACTGCGAGATAAGGCTTATTATAGGTTCAATGCCAGGATAAAGTTGAAGGTCGATAAAGCTACCCATGCTGTAACTGGACTGTTCCTGAATAAAACCTTGAAGTTTAGCTATCGTGGCATCTGCCTGCTCAAATGCGGCTTCATTTTCTGCCAGCAACGCCTGCTCTTGTGCACTTAACGGCCTTGCTTTGTAGGCAGACCAGGCGTCATTGATTTTTGCAACGGCATCATCGATCTGCGCTTGAGATTCATCCCAAAACAACATCTGCGCTTTTGTTTTATGTGCCAAGTCCACAACTTGTCGCGAGTAAATATCAGACAACCGCGAGAGTTGTGTTATCACCACTAAGCGATCTTCTGTAATGCTTTCCGTTTTTTCTGCAACATTGGTAAGGGCAAAGCCACCAATGGCAAAAACTACAAGACTTACAAAAAGAGGCACTGCCGCCAAGGCAATCAGTTTTGTGAGTACATTGAATTGCATACAGTTTTGTTATCCGAGACCAAGTTGCTGATACAACCAAATAGGCTCAATGATAACTCGACCATATGAAGATTCTGTGACAGGAACCTAGTTGTTCCTTAATTGGCTAAGTCGGGGCATTGATTAACATGACCGTGAGTTGCGCTCTATACAAATGCGCGTTGCCGCTAAAATACAAGCTATTCCCTGTTCGAGCGTGGAAACGTCAGGCTGTGAAAACCCGACTAAAAATCCATATTGTTTATCATCGCTTATATAATGACTGGACAGGGTGGTCAGAGAAAACCCTTGGTACTTTGCCTCTGCGGCTATAGCGGACTCTAAATACCAATAACGCCTTTTTAGTCTTAGACACAGGTGCATGCCGCCAAACACTGACTCCCACCGATAGAAAGGCGCCAAGGGCTTCAGCAAAGACAAAAGCGCATTCCGTTTACTGAGATAGTGCCGACGCATTTTTCGTAGATGCGACGTAAATGCGCCCGACTCCATGAATTCTGCTAAGACAGGCTGCACCGCCGAACTACAGGATAACCCCAACACTTTTTGACTGGCTTTAACCTGTTCAGACAGGTTCTTTGGCGCAACAATAAAGCCCAAACGCAGACCGCGAAACATAACTTTAGAAAAACTACCCACGAAGAACAGACTTGATGATGTATCTTGTTGCATTAAAGGCACATTAACGCGTCCCTGATAGACAAATTCATTGTCGTAGTCATCTTCAATACACCAAAAAGGTTGTCCCTCTTTTTTACATTTACTGAGAAAGCCCAACCAAGCCTGTCGCCGCTCGGAACTCATGCTTATCCCTGTTGGATATTGGCGGCAGGGTGTCAGTATCGCTAGATTCCGCCCCTTATGGATTTGCTCGGGTAATACAGCGCCCTGACCATCCAGCTTAAGTATTGACGTGGGACTCTGCAAAAACTGCATTAGTGAAGGAATTTGGGGATAACTTGTTTGCTCCAAAAAAACCTGGTGTACGCAGTCTGACAGCAACGCATGATGCAAAATAGACAATGCATCCCGATTACCAGCGGTAATAGTGATTTGGGATGCTTGGCAATGTAACCCTCTTAATTGCATTAAATAACGGCATATTTGGTCTTTTAATGCTGGAATACCGTCACTGTAGACACCTTCCATAACGCCCTGTTCTGGCTTTATCCAAGCCCGCCTCATGCATTTACTCCAAACTTTGTGCGGGAAAACGCGCGTATCCGCACCCGAGTCGAGCACCACATTGGCCGAAATGGCTGGCTGTATCGCACTGGCTGATTCAACTTTACAAGCCGACAACGTAGGCTGATGTTTCGCCACAAAAACACCGCGCTTAGGTTGGCTGATAAGTACGCCTTCTGCGATCAGGTTATCTAGTGCTTTTAACACACTGGTGCGCGAAATATTCAGTACTTCAGCTAATTCTCGAGATGACGGTAATTTTTGCTCCGAGGTTAAACGACCATCTTGGATCAATGACTCTATTTGATTTTGCAGCTGTTGATACTTGGGAGTCTGCGCTGCTTGATCAATAACAACACTCAACAAGGTGGAAGGTGGAATCTGGCATCTATATTTTTCTTATTTCTGGATATTTTTAAAGGAACCAACAAAGACTAGCATACACCGAACAACCCAAATATGTGAGAAGCACATGGCCAATAAACCTAGAACAGACGTACAACGCGGCCGCAGGCGCGCTGCGCGTGATAGACAACTTGCCCATCAGATTATTGATGACAGCTTGTTATGCCACGTTGCTCAAATCCGTAATGACCACCCTATAGTAACGCCTACATGCCACTGGCGTGATGAAAACAAGCTATATTGGCATGGCCATGCGAGGGCGTTCAATGTCATAGGGAGCAAGCATGACGATGTGTGCATTAACATTAGCCAGTTAGACGGCTTAGTGTTAGCAAAAAGTGCTTTTCACCACTCGGTTAATTATCGCTCTGTCACACTGTTCGGTCAGCCTTCGCTAGTAACATGTGAAGTGGAGAAGTCTCATCAATTGAAAAACTTTGTAGAAAAAGTCAGCCCTGGTAGATGGTCTCAGCTTCGGCCTATTACCGAAAAGGAACTCATGGTAACCGCTGTGGCATGGATCCCTATCGATGAATTTTCAATTAAACATAGAGCTGAAGGTGCCAACGATGACGCCAGTGATTTAGATTGGCCTGTCTGGTCCGGTGTTATGCCCATCCAAAAGCACTTGAATATTGCTGAAATAACCGAGGTAAGCGCATATCCATTACCAACTCTGCCCCATCTCTTCCAGCACAAAGTTTATGGCATCTGATCACAGGTACAGCTTCTATTCGGTTATTAAAAGCCAAAAGCAAGCTTTTCATCGCATATTCAACAGGCTATTCTTTTTTTAAGCATTCTTTGTGTTAGTCTGCGCCGCTTATTTTTTGAGCAGAGTAGCCACATTCAGGTAGCTTACCCTAAAAGGAGTAGCAGCAGGCGATGTCAGCGGGTTTTTACAGTATAGAAAAAGTCGACAACCTTATCCTGTTACGAACGTCAGGAGAGTGGAGTCTTGCTTTGGATATCGCGTATCTGGGAGATGTCAGTCAAACCTTCAAAGCAGCACGTGGCAAACCGTTTAATGTATTTGTGGATATGCGTGGGCTAAAAATAAGCCAGGATGTAAAAGACACGCCCCTGAAAAAAGACTTAGTGCTGGACAGACGCAGTCAACGCGCTGAATACTGGTTGGCCGATAATCTATCAGAATCTGAATATCTGCTCCCTTATTTCGAACATGTGTCTTTCCCTTTGCATCGTCTCACAGACAAAGCACAGGCGTGGGATATTATTCGCCATAAGCTCTGTGATGAGCGACACTGGGAAAAAGTAAGCGCCTGGCTGGACGCTAACGACTAATATCGATTATGGCTGGACTGAATACTTTCCACCGCATATTACTCGGCAAAAAAACCGCAACCCGCTATCATTGAGTATTTCAATGCTAACGCATATCACACTATAATCGCCGCAATTTCAATTTGGAGACAACGCATTGAGCATGCAGCCAAATATTACTTCCTGGTCTATTGAAGAAGCCGAAAAAACCTATGGCGTATCGCGATGGGGTGGTGGCTATTTTCGCATTGGTGACAACGGTAATGTAAAAGTCACGCCTGACCCCAATGACCCTTCTATTCAAATCGACTTTAAATCGGTCATAAACGACATTAAAGAAGAAGGTATTCAGTTGCCTGTTGTCGTGCGTTTTCACGATGTGTTGCGCGCACAAGTTGAAAATTTAAATAAGCTGTTTAACCAAATAATTGAAGAAGCGGGCTATCAGGGCAGCTACAACGGGGTTTACCCCATTAAAGTCAACCAAATGCGAGAAGTAGTTGAAGAAATTGTTGATGCTGGCACACCCTATGGGTATGGGCTGGAAGCGGGGTCAAAAGCAGAGTTGCTGGCCGCACTGGCTATGAACACCAATGAAGATTCGCTGACCATTCTCAATGGATACAAAGACGAAGAATTTATGCGTCTTGCACTATTGGGCAGAATGCTGGGCCGTCGCATGGTTGTGGTGGTCGAGAAGTACTCTGAGTTGCTCTTGTTAATCAAAGCCTCAAAACAGTTGGGTATAGAGCCTATTATTGGTGTACGAGCCAAAATGACGGTGAAAGGTCGTGGCAAATGGGAAGGCTCTGCGGGTGAAAGAGCGAAATTTGGCTTAACCATCGCGGAAATTATTAAGACAGCCCGACACCTCGAACAAGAGGGCATGAGTCATTGCCTTAAATTATTGCATTTTCACATTGGCAGTCAGCTTACTGACATCAGAGCGATTAAAGAAGCTATCACCGAAGGTGCAAGAATTTATGCTGACCTGCATAAAATGGGGTTTGAGCTGGACTATGTTGATGTTGGTGGTGGCCTGGGTATTGATTACGACGGCTCCAATTCAACTAACGACTCTTCGCGCAACTACACCATGCACGAATATATCGCAGATATCGTGTATGGCATGAAAGAAGTGTGCGATATGGAAAAAGTACCTCATCCCACACTCGTCAGCGAAAGCGGACGTGCCATCACCGCACACCACAGTTGTGTGATTATGGAAATTGTCGGCGAAATCCGTTCAAACAGCGCTGAGCTTGATACATCTGTGGTTGATGGTGAGCACTTCTTCACTAAAAACATGCGAGAAATGCTGGAAAATTTCGACGGCGCCCCAAACAAGCAAGAGCTTTACAACGATGCCTCACAGTACAAGGAACAAGCTTTAGATGCCTTTAAATTGCGGGTGCTTAACCTTGAAGAGCTTGGAAAAATTGAAACCTTGTACTGGCAGATCATGGTGAAGCTTAAAGCGTTTTACGCCGACGTGGACTTCGTGCCAGAAGACCTTCTGGAGTTAGATTATCGCCTGTCATCGCAGTATTTGTGCAATTTCTCTGTATTTCAATCTGCGGCTGATACTTGGGCCATTGACCAGTTGCTACCCGTGGTGCCACTAATGCGAATGGATGAACCGCCCACTGTAAATTGCTCTTTAGTGGATATCACATGCGATAGTGATGGCAAAATTGATAAATTCGCCGTTGGCAGAGAGATCACTAACGTACTCCCTATGCATCCGTTAAAGAAAGGTGAGCACTATTATGCCGGCCTATTTTTAACTGGCGCCTACCAGGATGTCATGGGTGATATGCACAATCTATTTGGTCGGCTAAACGAAGTGCATATTTTTAGTTACGATGATGATCCAGAGGACTTCTATATAGAAGAAGTGGTGAAAGGCTCGTCGGTTGAAGATGTGCTTCACATCATGCAATACAACCCCAAAGCCATGGCAACAGACGTAAAGCGCCTCATCGATAAACAAATATCTGCGGGTAAAATTAAACCTCGGGAAGGCGTGAAATGGACAGATTTTTACGAAAACTGCCTCAGCGGCTATACCTACCTAAAGACGGATTAATCCTCAGCAGGCAAGTTGTCGAAATAGCGTTTCCAAAATTCTGCTGTCGCCGAATTGATCATATTTGATTCGGCGTTCATCAGCATGGCAAAGCCCACGCCATGTTCTTGCGAGAAGGCGACGTCTGCCCGATAGCCGCGGACCCAGCCTCCATGATAATTGAGCGTGTGCCCGTTAAAATCATAAATGCGCCAGCCCAATCCGTAGTGTGCGCTTTTGATGTGCGGTCGCCATCCTCTGCGATATTTTTCTCGGGTTGTCGTGACCCTAGGTGTAGTGATCAAATTAACTATGTCAGTGGACACCACATTTGGCACTTCACCTAGTAGTGCTTGTAAATAACTCGTCATGTCATTAATGCTGGCATTGACACCTGCGGCAGGCGCAAATCGGTAGTAGTTGCTGTCTACCTGAACCTCCCGCCACCTGCTTCGAGTTACAGCTGCATGTGGTCTTGCCCAGCTTTTTGATGATTGAAGACCTGCTTTCCCCACACTCGCGGTATCCATTGCCAATGGTGCAAACACCAGTTCGTGCATTTCTCTGTGGTAAGACGTATCTTCGTAAAAAAAGTAATCTGAAATAACCCCGAATAAGGCATTCTGATAGGTATAGCAAACCCCAGGGTCGCACAGCAGATCGAGATCAGCCATATCATCCAGCACGCGCTTTAACGTGTAATCGGCTTCTATCAAATTGTCGTACGCATTGGGCATAAAGCCGCTTGACTGCCCTACAATATCCGCTAGCGTCATGTTGGCAAACTTGCTCTTCGACCAATCCTGATCCTTCAGCATATCGCTAACGGGGGTTTCCCAGGAAAGACTGTGCCCGGTTGTCCATTTCGCCATCAACACACCCGTAAAGGTTTTTGATACTGAGGCTAACCTGAACACCGTATCAGGACTGACACGCTTACCCCCTCTGTGTGTTCTACCGTAAGTGACAACAATAGGCGACTGACCTTTTTGATAAAAAACCAGCGCATAGCCAGGGATGTTATATCTTCTGGCCTGTTCTGACACATAGCGTTCATAGTTTTTGAACCAGCTCGGAATGGCGCTGGTCTGGGCAGTAGCGCCCCCCATGAAAACCGCCGAAGCAATGACAAACAGAAAGAGTGTGGTAAAACGAGAAAACAAAAAGGCAGCCTGTGTTGTTCAGTCAGCCCGTATTATGTGCGTGGTACAGAGCAGGTGCAACTATAGTAATTTTTTAGTGTTATCATCAACACAGTGGCATCACACATAATTGGCGCTATAGACCCCTATGACAACAAGCTTTTTATCTTATCGGCCACCCTACCAGTGGGCGCCGCTGCGCGAGTTTATTGCCAGCAGATGTATCCCTGGTATTGAATCTGTTACCAATGATAGTTATCAGATCACTCTCAATTGTGAGGGGCTACCCGCTAACGTTACCGCAACACATCAGGCTGACAAAAACGGGTTCGCGATTAATGTTGACGTTGAGTCACCCCATTTTATTAACCCCATACTGGACACGTTAACGCGGGTTCTCGATTGCAACGCCGACTGGTTTCAAATAGAAGAAGGGTTAAACAACGCAGGGTTAAAAGTGACGGCGAACACGCGCGGAATACGGTTGCCCGGTGTATGGACACCCTTTGAAGCAGGTTGCCGGGCCATTTTCGGGCAACAGGTCAGTGTAAGTGCGGCCATTAACAGAACTAAATTGCTGGTCGACCTAGTAAGACAACAAAAGCCACTTATTGGCTTCCCCACTCCTTATGATATTACCGAAGAGGTTGTCGATAAGATTGGAATGCCTGCAATGCGCAAACGCACTTTATTACACTTTGCTGAAGCTATGCGTAACCCTAATATCGAAGCACAAGTGTGCGCAGGTGACCTTTCTGCTTTATTGGCAATTAAAGGTATAGGTCCGTGGACATGCCAGTATATTGCACTTCGTGGGCTAGGCGATCCGGATGTGTGGTTAGAAAAAGATCTAGCCATTCTACGTCAGTGCGAGCGATACCCCATTAATGCTGATGCCGCCAAACCTTGGCGAAGCTATTTAACACTCACACTATGGCATGACTATATGGAGCGTGAACAATGAATGCCACCTTTACCGATTGCTATACATCTCCCCTTGGGCTTGTACAGGTCAGTGCCTCTTGCGATGCCATTACCGCCGTCACCTTTGTTGACCACCCTCCATCAAAGGTAAACGCAAATGCGCTGACGACACTGGCCATTGACCAATTATCTGAGTATTTTACAGGCCACCGACACGCGTTTACTCTGCCACTGGAAGCAGCTGGCACACCCTTTCAGAAGCAAGTATGGCAGGCGTTGTTGTCGATAGAGTACGGTAGCCTTGCTAGCTATAGCGACATAGCAACAGAGATAGGGAATCCCAAGGCTGTGCGTGCTGTAGGCGCGGCCAATGGCAAAAATCCGATAGCCATTGTCGTTCCCTGCCACCGCGTTATTGGAAAAAATGGCACCTTAACAGGGTACGCTGGGGGAATAGACAAAAAGCAACAGCTATTGGCGCTGGAACAAAGAAGAACATAAGGTTATGCAGGCTATACAAATATTGGCGTTATTCTCACTGGCCGCTATATGGGGTGCCTCGTTTATGTTTATGCGCATAGCGGCGCCAGAGTTTGGTATCTATACCTTAGTGCTGATACGTACAGTATTGGCCGCGTTGGTATTATTTCCGTTTGTTATCTACGCCAAAACTACACGAGCCATCATCGCACACTGGCGCAGTGTGGCCGTAATTGGCCTGGTTAACACGGCGATCCCCTTTGTCTTATTCAATTACAGCAGCCTGCATCTGGAAGCTGGGGTAAACGCGATTTTGAATGCGACCGCCCCCATGTTTGCTGCGATAGTGGCTTGGGTATGGCTAAGAGACAAATTACCAATCTTAGGCATACTTGGGCTTCTTATTGGATTTGCTGGCGTTATCACGCTTAGTCTTCAACAAACCCAATTAGACACGGTGACTTTATTGCCCGTACTTACCGCTTTGGGTGCCACCACGTGCTACGGCATTTCAGCCTGCTACATCAAGAAGTCATTAACTGATATCAACCCTATTGCATTGGCAGCGGGGAGCCAATTTGCAGCCAGTGTATTTCTGTTCCCTGCCGCCCTGACTGACTGGCCAGACACTATGCCCAGTTCGGCTGCGTGGGGCAGTGCTATAACGCTTGCAGTATTTGGTACCGGGATAGCGTATCTTCTGTATTTCTATTTAATTGGCAAAGCCGGTCCGGCTAAAGCGATTACCGTTGGCTACCTGGTTCCCCTATTTGGAATAGCATGGGGCGTTGCGCTTTTGAACGAACGGCTGTCGCTTCAAACCTTAGCTGGGGGTGGCTTAATTTTGCTAGGCGTTATGCTAACAACCGGGTTCATCGGACCTAAAAAAAACTAGTCAATAAGCTGAACACACACCTTGTTTCTTCCGTCTCGGCGAGCCTGATATAAGGCATCTTCTGCATGCGCCGTCACCTCTAAAATCGGTCTTGTAGTGCCAGAATATGACACGCCAAACGATGCGGTTAACGTGAGATCGGGATAGTGTTTAGAAACTGGCAAGGTTGCGATGCCATGCCTGAAGTTATTGGCCATTTTGGTGGCCTCTGTAGGGCCAATCTTAGGTAACAAAATAATAAAGACGTCACTACTCCAACGCCCCATTAACTGATCATCAATCAACTGCTCTTTTAAGTACCGAGACACTTTTAACAGGACTTCATCACCGGCGCTGCGTCCATAGGTATCATTGATTTTGGCGAAGTGATCAATATCAACCAGAATAATGCTCATACTGTCAACACTGCCGCTTAACCGATTATATGCGGCAATGGTTTGTCGCTTGTCCAGCATTTGATTTACGGCATTCACAACTATGGTTTGCTTCACCCCTTTTCTGTAGTAGTAAAGCAAGTTGTAGATCATAATAAACAGGGCAAACACGGTAATTAGTAAGGTAACAACACTAAAGATGAAACCGTTTGATATTTCTGTTTGGCGTTGGTCAAGAGGACTAATGAGGTATACCGTCCAGTCAAACTGCTCCAGCTCAACTTCCGCAACCAGATGATCTTTGTTATTAATGGTGACCAATTGATTGTTGAGTGATTCCTGTGACTGAATGTCTTCGGGCAGGGCCTGAAACCACGCGAGATCAGCGAGTGAGTGAAATGCCGAAGAATCAGCCATTAGATTGGGATCGGAAGACAACATAATTTTGCCTTCAGGGTCGACAAATAGAAAGTCATAGCCATAACTTGCTTTATATTTTTCAAAAATTTCAATAAAGCTGGCCAGGCTTTTCCCAATGCCAAAAAAGCCCAAGAAGCGACCGTTGTCGTTGTACATTTTCAGGTCTATGTAAAAGTGAGGATCTTCCCATTTACCAATGTCTGCCACTTCGTCGTCATCGATTTCTTTGTATTTAAAATACCAGCTGACTTCACCCTCAATCAGCTCAAGGGAAGTACCATCTGAGTTGTATTGCATGCGGTTGTTTTCGTTAGCCACAAAGAAGGTCATACCAAACTCTTCTTGCATGCGCCCGAGTACGCCAAAAACCTGCGCTTCGTCAATCTCATCAGCATTCATGATGTCTATCAATTCGCGGGATTTGCCGAGGGCTTCGGAGATGTGCAGTGGCTTGAGGAGTTGTTCCACGATCAGCGCGATAGCAGGTGACATCGAACTTTGTTGAGCACGCGCTTGCTCTGCGACCATTTTGGAAATACTGAAGTGAACCAAAGTGACTATGGCAATAATGACCACAGCAAACAACACTAATACGCTGCGGTGCAGTGTTCTGAACGCACTCAAACTAAACTCATCCTGAGAAGTGAAAATCTTTCCGAAGATCATACACGAGAAGTCGCTCGGATGTGAACAAAGTTTGGGCGGTGTTCGCAATGATAGAATTGATTCAGTAACTGACAACGCCGCATGCAATAGGTACACTTTCATCCTAAATAGCCCAACGTTTTTTATCAAAGAGTAGCGATTATGTTTTCAGTGGTAATTCTGGCCGCAGGTAAAGGCACACGGATGAAGTCTTCATTACCCAAGGTATTGCACCCTATAGGAGGGGTTCCTATGGTGCAACGCATTATCAATACTGTCTCCAGTCTGTCGCCAAGATCGGTACATCTGGTTTATGGACACGGCGCAGAACAGCTCAAAGCAACGATTTCTGGAGACAATATCAATTGGTGTTTACAAGCAGAGCAACTGGGAACAGGGCATGCTGTCATGCAGGCTCAAAATGACCTTCAGGATGGAGAAGATGTGCTGGTTTTGGTGGGCGATGCCCCACTAATTCAAGCAACCACTCTACAACGATTACGCGACGTTAAACAAACTGCAGATATTGCACTATTGACGGTTAACTTAGCCGATCCCACCGGCATGGGTAGAATTATCAGAGACGGTGAGAACATCACAGGCATTGTTGAGCACAAAGATGCCACAGAACAAGAGCGTGCTATCACTGAAATAAATACCGGCATGATGATGATGAATGCCGGTGACCTCAAACGTTGGCTGGGTGCACTTTCAAATGATAATGCGCAAGGTGAATACTATTTAACAGATGTTATCTCCATGGCTGCCAACGAGGGAAAACGTATACAAAGCGCACAGCCCGATACGGCTGTTGAAGTAGAAGGCGTGAATAATCGCGTGCAACTCTCCCGCCTTGAATGTGCCTTACAGCAGCGTGAAGCTGAGCGCTTGATGATGGAAGGCGTAACCCTGGCCGATCCGCACAGATTCTATTTAAGAGGCGAGCTTAAAACAGGGATCGATGTGACGCTCGACGTTAACGTTGTTGTAGAAGGGAAGGTAGCCTTAGGCGACAATGTCTATGTGGGTCCGAACTGTATTTTGCGCAACTGCGCCATAAAAGCGGGCTCCAGAATTGAAGCTAATAGCATTGTGGAGGACGCCTCAGTCGCGAAAAACTGCTCGGTAGGCCCTTTCGCCCGATTGCGTCCTGGCGCCGTGCTTAAAGATGGGGCCAAAGTCGGTAACTTTGTAGAAATGAAAAAAGCAGTACTTGGTGAAGGCGCAAAAGCCAACCATTTTACCTATTTAGGCGATGCAGAAGTGGGCGCCAGAACTAATATTGGGGCAGGCACGATCACCTGCAATTATGATGGCGTAAACAAATCAAAAACCATAATTGGTGAAGATGTGTTTATTGGATCTAACAGTTCTCTGGTTGCACCCGTTGAAATTGGTAAAGGTGCCACTGTCGGAGCAGGCTCCACCATTAATAAGAATGTGCCAGAAGAAGATCTTGCTGTTGCAAGGGCCAAACAGCGAAACATTCAGGGCTGGATAAAACCCAAAAAGAACTAGGCGAATACTTTCGCATCGAAAACAATACTTGCAAATCGTAACATAGACGCTATATTTGATTTCGAACTGAAATTTAATAGCGTCTTTTTTGTGCAAAAACGCAATACACAGCAACGTCGTCGCGCCATCATAGAGCAACTACACCAACAAGGTGAGGTAGCAGTCGATGCGCTGTCTAAAGCATTTGAAACGTCAGAAGTCACTATTCGCAAGGATTTAGCCGAACTTGAGAATAGCGGCCTTTTACTGAGGAAGTATGGCGGTGCAGTGCCCTTACCTACTTCAGCTTCTGAACTATCAACTGAAAAACTTTCACTTCGTAAGCAAAGCATCGCACGTGCTGCGGCGTCATTGATCCGCGACCATAACCGCATTGTTATAGACAGCGGAAGCACCACAGCCGCCCTATTGCCCGAGCTTAACAATAAGCTTGGTTTATTGGTGATGACCAATTCCTTGCACGTGGCCAATACACTAATAGAAAGAGAAAATGAACCTACCGTGCTATTAACAGGCGGCACCTGGGACGCGCAGTCGCATTCCTTCCAGGGCCAGATGGCGGAGCAGATGCTCAAGGCTTATAACTTTGACCAAGCCTTTTTAGGTGCAGCCGGGTTAGATATTAACCGCGGAACAACTACATTTAATGAATTAACCAACCTTTGCCGGGCTATGGCGAAGGTGTCAAATCAAGTCATTGTCATGGCTGAATCTGAGAAATTGGAACGAAAAATTCCCAATGTCGAACTGCCATGGTCAGACATTGACGTACTTGTAACCGACCAAAATATCGATGAGTCGGCCAAACAAGCATTAATAAAACAAGGCGTTGACGTTATCTGCGCCCCCAACAAGGTTGATTAGGAGAAGGCTATGTGCGGCATTGTAGGTGCAGTAGCAGAACGAAATGTTGTAGAGATATTGCTAGAAGGACTCAAACGTCTTGAATACAGGGGCTATGATTCCGCAGGCGTGGCACTGCTTCAACCTAACGGCACGCTAACGCGTACCCGTCGCACTGGCAAAGTACAGGCACTTGCAGATGCGCTCGCCGATTCAGAAGCTCTCGGCTCTACCGGCATTGCCCATACGCGCTGGGCTACCCACGGTGGTGTGACCGAAGCCAATGCCCACCCGCACTATTCATCAGAAAGAATTGCCGTTGTTCACAATGGCATTATTGAAAACTATCAAGCACTACGAGAGTCGCTGTCGGCAGACGGGTATCACTTTGAAAGTGATACGGATACGGAAACCATTGCCCACACAGTTCATAAACTTATGGACGGAAGTGAGTCTTTACTTCAAGCAGTGCAAAAAGCGGTAAAAACCTTTCATGGTGCTTACGGCACTGTGATCATGGACAAACAGGATCCCTCCAAAGTGGTTGTCGCACGGTCTGGTAGCCCTCTGGTAATTGGACTGGGTTTAGGCGAAAACTTTATTGCTTCTGATCAAATGGCACTGTTACCGGTTACGCGCCGCTTTATCTTTTTAGAAGAAGGCGATGTGGCAGAAATCACCCGCAGAACGATTGCGATTTATGATAAAGATGGCAATCCGGTTGAGCGTGAAATTATTGAATCAAATGTTGAACATGACGCCGGTGACAAAGGTGGCTATCGTCATTACATGCTCAAAGAAATCCATGAGCAACCGACTGTAGTGCGCAATACACTGCAAAACCGACTGGTTGGCAACACCTTGTCTGCCGACATATTTGGCAAAGGTGCAGACGACATCTTCGCCACGATAAAACACGTACAGATTGTTGCGTGCGGCACTAGCTATCACGCCGGTATGACCGCACGTTATTGGTTAGAGCAATACGCAGGCGTGACTTGTAATGTTGAGATAGCCTCTGAATTTCGTTATCGCAAATCCGTAGTCACGCCGAATAGCTTACTGATCACCATTTCCCAGTCTGGTGAAACAGCCGATACATTGGCAGCGCTGCGCCTAGCCAAGGAAATTGGCTACACCGCCAGCTTGACCATTTGTAATGTGCCGGGCTCCTCACTGGTCCGCGAATCGGACCTTGCCTTTATGACACGTGCAGGTGCGGAAATTGGGGTTGCTTCAACAAAAGCTTTTACTACGCAATTAACAGGCTTTCTATTGTTAACACTGGCGCTTGGCCAGCATCACAATATGAGTGACGCGGATAAAAACACCATCAGTGAGGCGTTGCAAAGTTTGCCAGCAAAACTCGAAGAAACGCTGGCCATCACCCAAGGTATTGAAGACTTGGCAGAAGAGTTTGCCGACAAAAACCACAGTCTCTTTTTGGGTCGTGGTGACCAATATCCCATCGCCATGGAAGGGGCACTTAAACTTAAAGAAATCTCCTACATTCACGCCGAAGCTTATGCGTCTGGTGAACTCAAACACGGCCCGCTGGCTCTAATTGATGACGAAATGCCGGTAATTGTGGTAGCGCCTAATAATGAATTGTTGGAAAAACTCAAATCCAATGTGGAAGAGGTGCGTGCCAGAGGCGGTATCATGTACGTGTTTGCTGATAGCGATGCGCAGTTTGAAAGCGACGACACCATGCGGGTAATTAATGTGCCTCACTGCGAAGGCCCGATAGCACCGATTGTATACACACTCCCGTTACAGCTGTTGTCTTACTATGTTGCCCTGATAAAGGGCACAGACGTTGACCAACCAAGAAATCTTGCGAAAAGTGTGACCGTGGAGTAAGCCCCAGGGCTGCTTTCGATCGTTCCGTAGATTAATAAAAAATCTCACACCAGTGGAAGCAGTCTTACTTTGCACGATGCTAAGATATTTCGTCTAGGGTCAAGAGAACATTGGAAGCGGCTTTATTCTGGGTCAGCTCTGTACGTATTGCAGCCGTTCGGGGATTTGCAGAGTGAAGTGTTGAATAGAGCGATTCCCCTTCACTGAGTGCTTATGACTTGATTATCTGCACAGGGCAACTTTGCAGTCACTGCGTAGTGTCACATTTTTTCTTTGTTTTTCGCATATAGCGATCATTCTCGTTTCGTTACGGATTATGAAACATCCCATCGAAGGAGTAGTGCTAGTTCGGGGCAAGATCAGAAACCTTAAAATTGAGAATAAACCCATCTTTAGACGTTGCGATATCAGTTTTAGATATTGGATTGAGATAAAAGCCTTTGGCTGCCTCTTTTTCGATATTATCGAATTTTTCCTGGGTAATCGTTCCTGCCTCGAGTTTTGCTTTTCAAATTATTGCTCTACGAACACAAGATCATTTGTTAGCGATTGAATATTAAATTCACGGTAACTCATTGTAAGTAAGCTCAATCTATTTTTTTCGGTGCTACTTTGCTAACTTACCATCAGTTTAAGTAGCCTTAGTTCTATTTGTATGAACAGCAGTATTGTATTATCAAACGTTCAAATGCTTGATATCTTTTTCCGCTTTGCCAGCGTAGGAGCTTTAGCACTATTTTTTGCTTTCACAATGCGTTTTGGTAATCGCCAGAACCTAGCGGCGATTATTTCACTTATCTGCTGTGTTATCGCTTACGTGTTACTGACAGCGCCAATTGAAAATGAGCATTACGGCTGGTTGCGCCCGCCGCTATTACTACTTACTAACTGTACTGTTTATGCCCTTCTCGCTGTTTATTGGCATAAAATACACAATCACTCATTGTTAAGCGCACTACCACGCTGGACAAAAGTGCTATTGATACCCTGGTTGATATGGATCACGTACTTTTTCATTGTCGAGAGAGGCCGAGGCGTTTTCCGCGATGTTCATGATGTTTTGGGGTTTGTTATTCTGGTTGCAATTGTCGTTGATGCGATACGTGACTTCGATGATGACCTAGTCGCCAGTCGCCGCGATGTGAGAAAGGTGACAATTACGCTTGTTAGTATTTACATGCTACTACTGACCATTGTCGAAATATTCTTTCGCTCGTTAAAAGACCATTGGATATTTAGCTTGAGCAATGCATTGCTGATTTTTTTCCTGGCTCTATTGTTTGCCTACAAGAGCCTAAATCAGACATTACATAGAGAGGAAAAGCGCTCAAAACTACAAGAAGATAAAAAGGCACCCTCTAACCATCCGCTGGTTTTAAAGTTAGTAAACACCATGCAACACGACTTTTTTACCCAAAATGGAATGACTATCGCTAAGCTCGCTGATGCTATGCAAATACCAACTCATCAGCTGCGTGTACTTATCAATCAGGAAATGGGCTTTGAAAACTTTTCGCAGTTTTTAAATAGCTACCGTATTCCTTTGGTATGTGAAAAGCTCAAAGACCCTAAATACAAAAATACTCCAATCCTCACTTTGGCGTTAGAGGCGGGTTACAACTCCATTGCTCCTTTTAATCGTGCTTTCAAAGAACTCAATGGCATGACACCAACTCAGTATCGGCAAAGTTTTTCTGCGCAATTTCAAAAATGATCAGGCTTTTTTAAAATCGATTAGAAACGCAAGTAAGCAGTCTGTAATTTCTCGCTCCAAAATACCTAACATCTTTTTGGAGTTATTACATGAGGAAGTTTTTCGCAGTCACGTTTTTGTCGGTTTTTATGGTAGGTTGTAGCTCGGTTTCTCCCTTCTATGAGTTTTATGCTCACCGACATGTTGTACCGATGCTGGGCAAGGATTACGTTGAGATCCCTGATGACGAACCGCAAGTACAGCACCTAAGTGTAAAGTCGTACTCGGGAGCAGCTGAGACTGCTTTAGCCATGCTTGCGACCCATCGCAGTAACATCAACAGTCCCGGCATTTCCGCAGCGGTAGCTATAGACGGACAACTGGTCTGGGCTGGCGCTTCCGGCTGGGCAGATATTGCTCAAGACAAACCCATGAGCACCCGCTCTCTATTTCGGATTGGCAGCACTTCCAAAGCGCTAAATGCAAGTTTGTTGGCCCGCATGGTTGATGCGGGAAGCATCGACCTGGATACCCCAATCTCAGATTACCAAATTGGGAAACTCAATCCTGCCTGGCAGAATATCACCCCTCGCCATCTGGCATCACATACCGCAGGCATTCCCCATTACAATCAAAATGATGACTGGCGAGGCATGGTGCGTATCATCAGTCTCGATACTCATTACGAGAATGTTGCTGATAGTGTCTCGCTATTCGATTCCAGCGAGACCTTGTTTGCACCGGGCGAAAATTTCGAATATTCCAGTTTAGGCACAGTATTGCTCAGCGCAGTAATGCAAGAAGCAGCAAACAAACCCTATCAACAGCTAATGCAAACACAAGTGTTAAACCCTTTGGATTTGCAATACACATTACCTGAGCCGTCCGTTGAACTCCGCGAAACTCAAACTCCTGACCTGGTAACATTCTATTGGCACCCGGATTATGATGAAAGACGAGTAGCTGAATGGCGTGAAGTCGATCTCAGCCATCGTCTGGCAGGTGGCGGGTTTATCTCCACTTCATCGGACTTAGTTAGGTTGGGTATTGGTTTTAATTCTTCAGAGTTTATAAGCCCCCGAACACGCGAACAGTTCTGGACGCCGCAAGCGTTAAATAATGGCGAAGTAAATGAACAAAATTATGCACTGGGTTGGCGAGTGAGAGAATCTGACTTCGGCAAAGACATTGGTACACTATTTCACGCCAATCACGGAGGTGTTTCACGAGGCGCACAGAGTTGGTTGATGGTTATTCCACAATACAACATGGCAGTTGCTGTGAATATCAATGCCAAAACAGACGACTTTTGGGAATTTGCCAAAGTGTCTTACGACCTAGTTAAACTATTTTTGCGACATCGTAATAAGCTCATGAATGAGATGGAGTGATTCTGTCTGATGCTTTGCTACTGCCTTAATCAATGGCACAAACTGATCCGCTATGCCGATGATGGCAATCTTGCTATTGATTACAACCGGGCAGAGCGTGTCATCAACCCCTTCGTTATAGGCAGAAAACATTGGCTGTTCAACAACGCAAAAAGTGGCGTTAATGCCAGTGCGGTTTTTTAAAGCATCACCTGAAAAAGTTAAAGACCTGTCGACCTGAAATGTTAAATCGAGCAAGGTGTAACTGTTACTGACGAAAGAGCAGACTGTTGAGGGGGGCAGAAGCTTTTTGGCTTCATTGAACTAATTAAGGACTATTCACATTGACACAATTAATTGTAAAACCTTTCGCTTATTTGTTGTATTTATCTCTGTTTAGCATTTGTTCAAACGCAAACGCAAATTCATCATCGGTGTTCGCTATGTGTGAGGACAACCAGCAACACCCGGAGCTTCAACATTCGTTGTGCACGACAATAGATGTACCTCTTAATCATTTGGAGGCCGATAATCAGGCATCCATTGAGTTATTTGTACGCAAATTTCCTGCGCGTAAAACACGGCAAGGAAGCATTTGGCTGATTGCTGGCGGTCCAGGTGAATCAGGCGCGTCCTTTTATAGCAATATCGACGTATTTCAACGTACTTTTCCTACTCTCGATATTTTGATACCAGACCACCGGGGGACAGGCTTTTCTTCGAGTATATGTCCTGAAGAATCCAGTGATTCTTTAGGTGGGAAAGCGCTGGTTGGTGAAGAATGGGGAAGTTGCTTTGGCCATATGTTTGCAAATCAGTCATATGTGCAGTCTTTCACTATTAGTAACGCAGCAAAAGATTTAGCCTTGCTGATTAATACGATGAATGAGCGCGGAAAAACCTATATTTACGGTGTGTCCTACGGTACTCAGCTGATATTAAGACTGTTGCAATTTTCACAAGGACAGATTGACGGAGTTATCCTGGATTCCTTGGTGCCGCTGCAAAACGATACGACTTATGAATTAAGTCAACGCTCTTTTATTGTTAATGATATCGGTAACCAACTGCTGAAGAGTTGCGACAGCGATCCTCTTTGTAAGACAGATAAGCCAATCGGGCAGATTTTGTCAGAACTTTTAAATGCCAGGCCTATGTTGTCTGACTATGCTGACGGTTTGCAATCAGCCCCCCTATCTAATGTACTGGGTTCTCTGTTAGATGTGCCGCATTTAAGAACGCGAATTTCTCCGCTGGTGAAAGGGCTTGCTAACAACGATGTGTCGCTACTTAAGCAAACCCTTGATGATTTACAACAGTTCTACAGCAAGTTTGATAAAGGATATAAAAATTTTGGTAGCTCTATCCCGCTGGTACAGGTGATATCTTCATCTGAAAACAATTTGCGCACTGATTTAAGCAAAGAGGCTGTGACCGAAGAAGAAAAACCATTGCTCTTTACCAGTCCGTTACCAAAACTACTGGCAGGAAACAGTATGCCTACTTATCAACGAGACATCTACTTTGCGAAACTACCGACCAATATCCCCCCGACACTGGTGTTGCACGGCACCTTGGGTCCTAAAACACATGTTAAAGGTGCAATTAAACATGTTGAACAGCTCAAGCCGTCGGGTGACATTCGCATGGTGCAGATTGTTAATGCGCCGCATTACATTGGCTTGGTTGCGCCTAATTGTTTTTGGACTTTAGCGAGCAAGTTTGTCAAACAACAGGCACTAGAAACAAAGTGTCGCGAAGATAGCTTGAATCTGCACCTAGCATCAAGACAATAGTGCCTTGGGTATCTAGCCGCCATGCAGGCAAGCGAGCTTCATAATTAGGCCGTGCTCAGCTCCGCTAATATGGTGGCTAATATTTTTGCCGACATTAAAAGTAGCTCAACCCTTATTTCTGGTATTTTTGCCATTGCAGAATGCCAAAATTAAACGTTGCTCAGAACCAAAACCGGAGTGTATTCAGAATAAGATTGTTTCAGAGCAATCGTCGGTGTGTCTATTTTTTAAAAACAGTTTTGAATAACCACCCTATGTATATGACCATAATGATGGCGAAAACATCAATCAGATAACCTTGGCCGTTTGCAAAATCTCCAATGGGCAAGGAGAAAGTAATGGGAGCAATATGTAGGAGCATTGCTCCCTCGCCCACACGTCTTACGCTCATAAAAATAAACAATACCAAAGAGACAGCTATTGCAGTTTTTTTCCTCAGCCACAATCCATAACCGCACAAGGAAGGCATGATAACAAAAAGCATCAGGTAGTTTGCAAACACCAACTTGCTTTCAAATTCCAGGTCAGTCGTAATTGCAAAACCGATAAACGCATAGAGTATAAGAATAATGCTGGCCGGTCACGAGTTTAAACTTCACTTGACTTACTGGTGCTGTTTACGGGGGAAAGGTCACTGAAAAACTGAAAGTCTGAAAAGCTGAAATCCTGACGACACTCAGAGACAAAGTGTTACCGACCGAATTAGAGACAGACTCTATGATTTTGGAGTGCTACTTTGTGCCATTTGCAGATCGTCACACCTGCGAAGGCAGGTGTCTCATATGTACGTAAAGCGGAAGTTGGCAATAAGGTAGGTCAGGTTCCGTATTGAGCGATCAGGAGACGTTCATGCTATATCTTCTTCGCTCGTGATCTTCTTTAAAGGAAATACCTTTTACCTCAAAATATAAAATCACGCCTTGACCTGTCTACTGCTTTATAGTTTACATTAAATATCGCATTTTAAATGCATGGGGTTTTATGTGTATCGTATCTCTGAGCTGGCTTCATTAGTCGGTTTATCAAGAACAGCTTTGCTTTATTACGAAAAGATTAATTTAATCAATGGAAAAAGGTTGGAAAATGGATATCGGGTATATAGCGATAGAGATGTGCAACGAATCCGATTGATTCAGCAATTACAAAGCGCTGGACTTACTTTAGCTGAATGCCAATCATGTATTGAAAGTAAGTTAGATAAATCTGTACTTCGCTTGCGATATGACGAGCTTGAAAATGAGATTAAGCAAAAGGAAAAATCTTTAGCTTTGTTGTCTTCAATCTTAGGTAATCGATCAAGTAAACCGTGGCATGAAACGCTAAGTGAAATAGCGCCTGATGCACATATAGACTGGTTAAAAATTCAAGGGTTTGATGAAAAGCAAGCCCTCAGACTGAATTGGTTATCAAAAGATATGAACGAACATGATAATTATATGCAAGACTTTATGAAGGTTTTCGAAACGCTTGAGTCTTGGGGGCCTAACAGCGAATATGACACTACCAAAGCGTTTAAGTTGCTCAACCAGAACCCTAAAAGAATTTTGGAAGTTGGTTGTGGTAAAGGTAACTCGACCATAGTTATTGCCAAGCTATCGAATGCTGAAATTGTTGCAACAGATAATGAGGAATTAGCCTTAGATAAGTTGGAACGCAAGTTGAAGCTATATAACTTGAATAACAGAGTTAAAACAAAGTGCGTCAGTATGACGGAACTAAATTTTGGTACAGATAAATTTGATGTTATCTGGGCGGAAGCATCGGCATACATAATGGGAATTGAGAAGGCACTCTCCAAATGGAAACCTTTATTAAAAGATGGTGGTGTGCTTGTATTTAGTGACTTAGTTTGGTTGACAAACAAGCCTAGTAAGAAGTCTATCAACCACTGGAAAAGTGACTATCCCGACATACAGACTGTTGAAACTCGTAAATCACAAATTGAAAAAGCTGGTTATGAACTTGAACACACATTTACTGTTTCAGAACAAGCATGGAAAGACTATTACGAGCCACTTCAAGAGCGATTAAATGAGGTAACACGTATGATGGGAAATTCACAGGCTGTAAGTGACATCCAACATGAAGTAAACCTTTATAAGTCTCATTTAGGTGAGTTTGGTTATCAGTTTTTTATTGCTAAAAAGCTTTAATTTAAATTATGCAATGGGTGGTTGCTTAGTCAATAGGTAAGCAACCTAACTGCAATTATTCGAACATCTCTAAATGGCGCAAACCTGAAGTAGCGAAGCAGAAAGTAAAATGTCCGCTCCTTGTCTTCAGCAGATCTGGTGACGATCCGCTACTCGCTCTAAGCCTACCAATACCTGCCATATTCCAATGACCGCTAACTGCCATTTTTCGCAAAAAAGCAACGCGAAAATAGGTATCAGCTAGCGGGAAGGGTATTCAAATCAGCTTGTTCCGAGAAATATGTTGATAATTCAGTCGAAAGCTTCCATAGGTCGCCTGTATCGACAAAACACATATCAGCCATTTCAATTGTCATTAGTGTATTCTCAACTAATGGCGTGTCGAAAATCAGGTGTATACGTATCAAGCTTATCGAAAAGTCTCCCCAGCTTTTTCCTCTAGTAAAATAGAGCTGGGTTTTTGTTGCATATTTGAATGTAAAACCAAAGCTTTCAAGCATACTCTCTAATTCATCAACAGGTTTGCTACTTGAGGTAACCTTTGTCCCTAGCGGAACGCGAACGACATATTTTGGAAGCCATTTAACCAAAGGTTTCTTTGGCTCTAAGGGTCCCGCTTTTCTCTTTTTATAAAAGTAGCGAAAAATTGATATTAAAATTCCATCTGGCTCCAAACTACACTCCTGAGATACTGCTTACGTTTGACTGTAGAACTGCTCTGAGAGGCGAGACTAGCACAGCTTTATTGACGCCGAATACTCTTCACAGCCTTCCTTATAAAATATAATTCGCGGTATTTGCCCAAGAATGCAGCAATATTGGCAACAGCAAACTGCCCGTGGCTACTCGCACGTATACCCAAAGCATTCCGTAAAACAATGAAATGATGTTTAACCAATTTACTGTAACCGTCCAATCGGCTGACACACCCACAATATGGGTAGCATAAAACATCAAAATCGAAATAATGACGGCTATTCCAAATGGAGCGCCTACCAAAGTAAAAGAAGGTTTAAAAGCGCGTGTTAACATCAGTAGCATTACGCCCCTATAGAGAAGTTCTTCGTCTATGCTTGGCATAGTCATTTGATAAAGCCAATCGGCAGTGGGTGCTGATTGAGTACCAGGAAAGTACCAGTACATAAACATGGCTGTTGCAATGAAGGTAAACGCGGCAACGGTATAACCCGCTTTCACTGCCGGGCCATTTTGTTTTAGTGTCCAACCAAACGCTGCTGCGTTCCCTTTACAAACAAGTAAACCAATGACCAACACAAAGACTGAGCCAAGTATTTTTCCTTCCCAATTATAGCGACCGGGAAGTAGGTCAATAATTAATGGGTGCATTGCAGCAAAGGTTATGAACTTATGAGCAGCATAAGTGAGTACTGCCAGGCCGATCCACTTCCAATCAACCTTGCCGCGGGAAACTATGGCGCCGAGTCCACAAAAAGCAAATAAAATCAGGCTTTCAATTATCACTGGATTTACGTTAATCATGCGTGTCTCTGAAATAGGGTGGTAAACAACGGATCAGACAATAATAGAAAAACATCAATAATTCACCTGAAATACCACGCAGATTTAGCGGTAAAAGTGACTTTCTGAGCCACATGAAAACCGTGATTAGCAGACATTTAGTGCGTAGTTTGTTAGCCTGAATCTAAACGTCAGTTTTACTTCAAGCCTGCTGCTCGCTCCGCGTTGCGTTCGGCTTGGGGAAGGTCAATAGATGAACAAAAAGAGTCAATTCATGCCCAGAAGCACTAGAACGGCGATACTTATCGCGACCATTTTTTCCCTGCTACCACTGTCGCTTTTTGCGCAAAATCAAGACAACGACAACTCAGCAATCATTCGATATGACGCTATCCATCATCCTGTCATTGGCAAACAAGGCATGGTCTCGAGCCAGCGCATGCTATCCAGTCAAATTGGCGCGGAAATACTCTCTAAAGGCGGCAATGCAGTGGATGCAGCCGTTGCAACTGGTATATCACTGGCGGTTACCTTACCCAGAGCAGGCAACTTGGGAGGTGGCGGCTTTATGCTGGTACACCTGGCTGAAACAGGTGAAACCATCGCGATTGACTACAGAGAAATGGCACCTCGTGCCGCTTCCCGCGATATGTTTCTGGATGATGAGGGTAATGTAGACAATCAAAAGGCGAGGTTCAGCTATTTGTCGTCAGGCGTGCCGGGCACGGTAGCAGGGCTTGCTTATGCGTTGGAAAAGTATGGCACCATGAGCTGGGAAGACGTAGTAAAGCCTGCGATAAGGTTAGCGGAAGAGGGCATTCTGGTTTCTTATGATCTAGCAGATAACTTAAAGAAAAGACGAGGGCGACTTACCGCTTACCCAGCTACCGCTGACATCTTTTATAAAGAAGACGGTTCAAACTATGAAGTGGGTGAAACATTTGTTCAGTCTGATCTGGCAAATACGCTGAAGCGCCTTGCTAAGTATGGCCCAAAAGAATTTTACACAGGTAAAACTGCTGAGCTTATTGCAAACGATATGAAAGCGAAGGGAGGCCTTATCACCTTGGACGATCTCGCTAACTATAAGGTCGCAGAACGAGAAGTAGTTAGCACTCACTATCGAGGTTATCACATCGTTTCTATGCCTCCCACTAGCTCAGGCGGCGTTCACATCGCACAAATGCTGAACATGTTGGAGCATTATCCCATTAAAGAAAACGGATTTGGCAGTGCTAGAAATATCCATTTAATGACAGAAGTGATGAAGCTGGCATATGCCGATAGAAGCGAATATTTGGGCGACCCCGATCACTTTGATGTTCCCATTAAAGGGTTAACCGATAAAGCGTATGCAAAGAAATTAACCAACAAGATCAGTGTTGATAAAGCAACACCATCAAGCCAAATTAAACCGGGAAATCCAGCGCCGTATGAAAGTCCAGACACGACGCATTTCTCTGTAATGGATAAGTTTGGTAACGCCGTGTCGAACACCTACACACTCAACTTTTCATACGGTTCAGGAGTCGTCATCCCTGGCACCGGCATATTGATGAACAATGAAATGGATGATTTTTCTTCCAAACCAGGAGTTCCAAATGGCTTTGGATTGATTGGTGGAGAAGCCAACGCGATTCAGCCAACTAAACGCCCACTTAGCTCAATGACGCCAACTATGATATTGAAAGACAATAAGCCTTATGTTGTCTTAGGAAGCCCTGGCGGTAGCCGAATCATCACAACGGTGCTACAGACCGTAGTGAACATCATAGACCATGATATGGGTATTGCGCAGGCGATACATGCACCAAGAATCCACCATCAATGGCTACCCGATCGGCTCGAAATGGAGCCTGGGTTTAGCCCTGACACCTTGAAGATACTGGAGTCTTATGGCCAGTCAATTAAGATGTCATCTACCATGGGCAGTGTGCAAGCGATCATGTATCACAACGGCTACTTTTACGGTGTGTCTGATCCGAGAAGACCGGGAGCCGGTACCGTACCGGCTAAATAATGAGCCACAGCTCACTACAATAATGAATACAAGGGAATGAAGATGCACAAAGTGATTCAAAAGCTAGGATGTCTATTACTAGTGTGTGGCAGTGCACATGCTGCAAGCCCTCCCAAAAACGCGCCTGATCGAAATATCACAGGTTTTGAAGCCGCTGATGAGACCCAACCATTGTGGGAATTTGGCGTGGGCGGTGGGGTAGGAGAAGTGCCTAACTATCCCGCTTCATCTGAGCGAAACTTCATTGCTCTGGCTGCGCCTTATATTATCTATCGCGGTGACGTTTTTCGTCTCGGCGGCGGTGGTGGCGCTAGGGCCGTTGTTGCTGAAGATGATCGCTGGGAGCTAGATATTTCTGTGGGCGGTGCATTTGCCGCAGATACCGACGAAAACTCTGCGCGAGCAGGTATGCCAGAGCTCGATTATTTGTTGGAATTAGGGCCTCAGGTTGTGTATCTCGTCCATCAAACTCGTAATAACCAGGGCGCCACGGGCCGTCTAAATTTGCGATTGCAGGCACGTTCAGTAATAAGCACTGATTTTAGAAGCTTTGAGCATCAGGGTTACTTGTTCGAACCCGAGTTGCAGTGGCAACAACGAGGTTACTGGGGTGAAAACACTGCCATGACAGTGCGATTGTCTTCGACCTTTGCGTCAGAAGATTTGCATGACTATTTCTACCAAGTTGATGCTGCCTTTGTCACTGACATTCGGCCTGAATATGATGCCAGGTCTGGATACTTAGGCTCTGAACTAAGTGTAGCCTTCTCTTTCCAGTTATCTGACAATATCCGTGCCTTTTTAGGTGGTACCGTTAGAAACCACAGTGGTGCGGCCAATGAAAACAGCCCGCTGTTTGAAAGAGATACCACATATAGTCTGGCCGCAGGCTTTGTTTGGCGTATACATCAAAGCGAAGCCAAAGCCAGTTTTTAGCCTTGCTCATGTAAACAATCATTCAAAACTGACTTAGTGACTTAAAACGTTCACAAAAGCTAAAGAATAGTGAAATTAAACATTCATCTTTTGACGTTAGCGTTCCGCATCTAAAAAAAGCGCAAGCAAACGTTAAGGAAACCAGATGTTTAAGAAAACACTTCTCGCTATTTCAGTCGCTAGTCTATCAATGCCGCTGATTGCACAAGAGTCTCAAACAGAAGACGACGCCGAAGTCATTAAGGTAGTTGGGCAAAGAGGCATGCTAACAAGTGCGATAGCAACTCAGCGTGCTGCAGATACCGTTAATAGCGTAGTCACTAACGCGACTATTGGTAATTTACCTGACCAAAACGTAGCAGAAGCTGTAAGGCGTTTGCCCGGCGTTAACGTGCTAGACGATCAGGGAGAGGGACGGTTTATTTCCGTTCGCGGTTTAGATCCTGAGCTGAATGCAGCAACCTTGAATGGCCTTAGACTACCTGCGCCTGAGGGCGATACACGAGCGGTGGCACTGGATGTCATTCCTTCTGAATTGGTTGAGTCAATTGAAGTGATTAAAACCCTGATCCCAGAAATGGACGCAGACACCATAGGCGCAACGGTTCGCATCAACACGATAAGTGGCAACAATCGCGAAGACTTCATTAACGTGCAAGCCATTGCCAGCTATAACGACCTCAACGAAAAATACTCACCAGAATACGGCATTGATTTTTCTCGGAAGCTCACCGACAAGCTAGCAATTGCGGGCGGATTTAAAGTGTCTGAACGCAAGACGGCCACAGATAACCTAGAAATGGACGGCTGGGATCAGACCGACGGTGGGACAGTGTACGCAGATGCGGTTGAATATAGAGATTATGACGTTGAGCGCGAGCGCACGGGTATCTCCTTATCGCTTGATTTTAGCGCTTCGGAAACAACGGAGTTATTTTTACGCACACTTTATTCAAAGTTTGATGACTTCGAAAATCGTCGTCGCTTGGTATTTGAAATGGATGAAGCCCCCAGCGCGTTTTCTGGTGAAACGGTTACCTTTGACTCTGCTGACGGTGAAATTTCTGTTCGTCGAGGTTTAAAAGATCGATTTGAATCTCAGGTCATCAAAACGTTTGAAGTAGGTGGGGAGACAGAGCTAAACAACGGTTGGGAATTTGAGTATGCTGCCAGCTATGCCGAAGCATCAGAAAATGAATATAAAACACAAGATCCCACTCGCTTCAGACGTGATTTCGACGAAGCTGGCGATTTAGCCGTTACTTTTGACTACAGCGACTTAACGTTTTCTCCGTTCTCAGTGACCTCTGAAAACTTTGATTTTAATGACCCAAGTATCTATGAGTTAAACAAAGTTGAGTTTGTTGATGGAACTGCTCAGGAAGAAGAAGTTACCCTTCAATTTGATGCAGAAAGGGAATTTGTTTTCAACAATGGTGCAGAATTTGAAATCAAATTTGGCGGTAAATATCGCCAAAAAGACAAAGAGGTTGATGTTGAAATTGTCGAATATAGCGACTTTGACACATACACACTCGCACAAGTTGTTGGCCAGCAAACTTACACCCTGTTTGATCTGGGACCACTACCGGATTTAGCTGCTACTCGCGCATTTAACAATGCAAATTTGAATAGTTTTGGTGATGTAGAACGCCTGATTGTTGACTCGCAATTGGATGATTTCATCGTTGAAGAGGATGTACTAGCCCTGTTTGTTCAAGCGGGTTATGAAACTGACAAATTCCTTGTTATTGGGGGATTCAGATATGAGCAGACAGATACAGCATCTAGTGGCAACTATGTAGACAGTGATTCAGAATCCGTAGAAAGCCGACGTTTTGATAAAGACTATTCCAACTTGCTTCCTTCAGTTGCGTTTAAATACGAACTGCAAGACGACGTATTGCTGCGTGGCGGCGTGTATCAATCGATTGTTCGCCCTAAACTGGGCAAACTTGCGCCGTTTTTGGAAACCAATGAAGATTTTGAGATTGAGGCTGGTAACCCAGACTTAGCCCCCTATGAGGCCAACAATCTAGACATTAGTTTGGAATATTACTTCGACGAAGGCGCGGTGGTGCAAGCCGGGATATTCTACAAAGACATTGACAACTTTATTGTCGATCAAGAGTTTGGGCCTGATGATGCCCCCTACAATGGCGTCTATAACGGCGTTGCATTTGAAGAGGCGGTGATCCCGCAAAACGGTGAGACGGCGACGGTAGTCGGCTTTGAATTTGCCTATAACCAAGCGTTTGAATCAGGACTAATTTTAGTCTTTAACTATACCTATACCGACTCGGAAGCAGATTTATCAGACAGAACCATTGTGCTTCCGTCCACATCCGAAACTACCTATAACGCAACTGTGGGCTACGAAAGTGGCCCATTCAGTACCCGCTTTACTTATTCATACCGCGACGACTATCTGGATGAACTCGGCGGTGATGCCTTGGAAGACAGATGGGTGGAGGATCAAACGAAAATGGACGTCACCGCGAGTTATGATGTGAGTGAACAAATACAGGTATTTGTTAAGTTCGCAAACATTAACGATACCGATTATGTTGCATACCAAAAAGGGCCCGGTCGCCCCCGCCTTCTGCAATATGAAACTTATTCATGGACGGGCAGATTCGGTGTTGAGGTAAATTTCTAAAATGAAAAAGTTTATCATTCATAGCGTGTTAATTGCTTCTGTCATCACAATGCTACCCGCATGTGAGTCGTTAAATAGAGATGCGCTACAATACAAAGACGCCAGCTCAGTCACCGCGCTCAATGCATCTGTAGAAACTACACCCGTGTCTACAAGTGGCGATGCAGCTGACGACCCAGCTATTTGGGTGCATCCCACAGATAAATCCAAAAGCTTTGTAATTGGCACCAACAAAAAGTCAGGATTAGCTGTATATAACTTACAAGGTGAGCAGATCCAATTCCTACAACACGGTCTGCCGAATAATGTTGATATCAGGCAAGGCATGACGTTAAACGGAAAGCCTATAGATGTCGGCGCATTTTCTGATCGTGCAGACAATACTGTTGGCTGGATACGCATCGACGAAACTGGCATCGAGTTTATCGACAAGTTCACAGTGAATACTGAACCTTATGGTTTTTGCCTCGCGCACTTTAACAACAAGCTTTTTGCATTTGTGACATACAAGACGGGCTTGATTGAGCAATATGAATTACGTGAACAAAAACAGTCACTCGACCTTGTTATGACTGACAGCTATCAGCTTTCTTCTCAATTAGAAGGCTGCGTTGCAGATGATAAGCGCAATCGACTTTTTGTGGGAGAGGAAGAGTACGGCATTTGGGTATTTGACGGTGCAGCCGACAAACTCACTCAACCGCTTCTAATTGATAAAGTGGGAAGTAATAACGGTATCGTTGCCGACATTGAAGGGCTGACATTATTTCATTCCTCAGCACCTCTGCTTATCGCCTCTTCACAGGGGAACGACAGCTTCGCCGTCTATGAAGCAACGCCTCCTTATACGTTTAAATCCCGCTTTAGGGTGGTTGCTAATACACAGGTAGATGGCGCACAAGAAACCGACGGAATTGATGTTACAAATACGAGCCTTCCTGGTTTCCCCAATGGCCTTTTTGTGGCACAAGACGGCTTTAATGACGATGGAAAGCAAAACTTTAAACTTGTTCCTATCGATTTATAGCCTCCTTTTTTATTACAACGAGCAAGCTTCTTAGCTTGCTCGCTTTTTCCTTACCTGTGACACAGTCCCATTTTTAGTAGACACTATCTTTCCCCTGACATCGTCTAGGATGGTATTGTTTATAAAGGGACAACACCCAGCGTTTCCAGTAGCACGCATTAATGCTCACACTCATTGCTCCTATAGGATTTTCATCATGACAAACAGCGCTAACGACTCTGCGGCTTTCCAGTCTTTCACATTGCCTTGCGGTAAAGTAGTGAAAAATCGACTGGTGAAAGCTGCCATGGAGGAAAATCTAGCAGAGGATAATCAGTTGCCAGGACAACAGTTATTCACCCTATATCATGCTTGGGCACGCGGCGGGGTTGGGATGATTTTAACCGGTAACGTTATGATCGACCATTTGGCAATGACGGGCCCCGGAGGCTTAGCCCTGGAGCGCGACACAGATCTTGCACCTTTTCAGGAACTGGCAAAAAAAGCAAAGCAAAACAATACATTGGCAATTATGCAAATAAACCATCCTGGGCGTCAGGTGTTTAAGAAAATGGGTGGAAAGGTCTTGTCCCCTTCAGATGTGCCACTAAAAATGGGTAAACATTCAGGCTTGTTTTCTCGTCCGAAACCCATGACGATAGAAGAAATACACGACCTAATAGAACGTTTCATCACCACCGCCAAACAAGCAAAAAAGGCCGGATTTGACGGTGTTCAAGTACACGCCGCTCATGGGTATTTACTCGCCCAGTTTCTGTCGCCACTCACCAATAAACGTACAGATGAGTGGGGTGGTACACTCAGTCATCGCGCGGCATTGCTACTTGAAATAGTGCGCGGAATTCGCACAGCCTGTGGCGATGATTTTGCCGTAGCGGTAAAACTAAATTCAGCAGATTTTCAACGAGGCGGGTTTGACATTGAAGACGCCGCCACGGTCATCAATATGTTGGGTAATCTTAATGTGGATTTTGTTGAGTTATCAGGCGGTAGTTATGAAGCACCCGCCATGCAGGGCAGAACCGCAGATGGTCGCACACTAGCACGCGAAGCCTACTTTTTGGAATTTGCAGAAAATATTGCCAAAACAGCAAAAATGCCCATTATGACAACTGGAGGAATACGCAGATTGCCGGTTGCCAATAAGGTCATTGAAAGTGGTGTAGATTTAGTGGGTTTAGCAAGCGCTTTGGCCTCTACACCAGACTTGCCTCGTCGTTGGGAGGATGATCCGCACCTAGTCGGTTATATACCCGTGGTAACCTGGAAAGACAAAACACTCGCGGGGCTGGCGACAATGGCTTTGGTAAAACAAAACTTGAGGCGTGTCAGCCGGGATAAACCAGCATCGTTAAACGCGTCTCCCCTTTTAGCATTGGTGAAAGATCAGGTGAGGAGCGCCCAATTGACTAAACGCTACCAAAGACAATTCAAAAGAGAATTGAACCAGCGCTAAGCTGAAGTTTTTGTTTTTTGCTAGAACTCATACTCGATGGCAAATCGGAAAGTATGGTTTTTTCCAGAGTGCGCGACCTCAGTAATAAAACCTGCGTCCCATTTAATTTGCTCTTGTCGATCGATGCGATAAACGCCCATAAAACCCGGCCCTATACCTATAAAGTCTTCTCCGGCATAAATTTCAATAGATGGCTGGATCTCTGGCAAATACCGATATCGATATTGAAGCCTAAATTCTGACTCCCACTCACTGTCTAAGGATTCTCCCCATTCTCGAATGGCAAACAAGTTCATAGTCAGGCTGGTTCGGCCAAACTCTTTTTCGAATAAAATGCCCGCAGATGCTTCGAAGTTGTCTTGGGCCTTTTGCTTTTCAAATTCTAATACAAGCCCCCAATCGGCCCAAAACTCTCCTTGTTGCGTTAACATCCATCGGGACTCAACTTCAAATGCCGACAACTCAAAATTATTGTTTTCATCGCGTGTGCCAATCGCATAAATTTCTAACGCAACATTTTCTAAAACAGCATGTCCGTAGCCAAACCTCTGAGTAAGTAAATTACTATTATCGGTTTGACTGGTCATCAAGCGCCATTCAAATTCTCGCTCATTTGCTGTCACGTATGGGTGATAGACTTTATCGACTACCATGCCATCTGCCCTTGCTATCATGCAGGCCAGTAAGTTAATGAAAAGTAGCAAATATTTCATTTACTCTCTCCCGAAAAATATTGCGAAATCGGCAAGCCTGCATTCCGTGCTGCTGCACCAGAGATAACAAGCAAAAGGAAAAAGCTGCATAGGTACGCGCCAATAAACGTTGTCGTTGGTGACGATTCATAACCCAACAGAGCATTGAGTACATGGCCATATTCAGAGCTGTCCCTAACAAATTCGCTCAGATTGAACAAAGGCTTACCGAGATCAATTATGTCTACTTGAGATAATCGCTCAGGTATCTGTACAATTTGTCCAGTGATGAAAGCAAACCACAGCATATAAACAGTTTTGATTTTATTGTGTGCTATCAACTCTGTTAGAAAAAAGCGGTACAACAGGTGAAAACTGATGCATATTGAAATACCCATCAGAAAGCCTAAACAAATACTGATTAAGTCACCGCTTTGTTGGATAAATACGCCAAAGTAGACCATGAATTCAGTGGCTTTTAATGTTACCAACAACACAATGCCAACAGCTAATAACCACTTTTGATACGTACTCGGGAGCATGCCACTGAAAATGGATACGCTGGCACAGCAAATAAAAAAGAGGCATAGAATGAGAGAGGAGACAATTTCATATCCTCTGCCTTCAAAGCTTTCTGCTATTAACTCAAAATTAAAGTAAAACGCTACTACCGACGTCACCGCCGCGAATAGCGTTAGCTTCAGCCACTTTTTGTCTAAAGACTGCATAACACCAATAGATGACAAGTAAGCTATGAGTATAAATAAGGGCAGCATGTCTCTTAGCAACACAACGACTGTATTTGAAATCATTGAGTTACCTCTTTCACAATCACAATGCCTCTGGCAGATTCAGGATGGAACTCACCAAAAAACTCATACTTACCTGGAGGCAAAGGCCCAATAAATATCTTTGCCTGTTTACCCGCAAACACCACCCTTTCTCGGTTGAGGTCAAAACTGTCAAACTCTTCTGGGGAAGCATCTTTGTTAGTTATGATGAGTTTTACTTTTTGGTTTGCAGGTATAGTGACCTCTGAAGGAAAAAACACATGGTTTTCCAACACCAAATGGTACGTTTTTGTCTCTGCAGCCTTAACAGCATTCGTTAACGACAAAACAACAAATAGTATGCCGACTAAATGAAATTGTTTGAGTTGATTGGCCACGGCTTATTTCCTTGCAAGTGGTAAGACAACGATTGTCTTCAAACCACCTAACGCAGCTTGAGTGCACTGTATGCTTCCACCATGTAAATCAACGATGTGTTTTGCAATAGATAGCCCAAGCCCAGAACCTTTCGTTTGCATGTTGTTATTGTGTGTTCGATAAAAACGTTCAAATATACGGGTTATTTCAGCCTCTGTAATACCAACACCGGAGTCTTCAATGCTCACTTGAAATTGCTGTTCGTGGAGATGGGTTTGCACGAGGATGTGAGTTCCGCTACCACTGTATTTGATTGAATTGCTTATGATATTTTCAAATAGCGTGTACAGAGCAAAGTAATCACCCCGAACTATTTCTGTGTCACCTTTCAGCTCTATAGTCTGCCTATTTGCATCAATCTGCTCAAATTTGTTGCTGATCACGTCCTGCAAAACCTGTGTAATATCAACCGTATCTAACGATTGATTAAACTGTTCTGGGTTATATCTATACAGTGCAATAATTTGCTCAATAACATGTGCTTGACGTTGAATATTGTTCTTTAGTTCGTCGATCAGGTTTGTCCCCAGACTGCCATTGCGAAACTCCTGTTCAATATTATGAGCAGTCAAACTCAAAACACTGATTGGCGTTCTCAACTCATGGGCAGCATTGGCACTTATTTGTTTTTCACGTTCAAACGCGGAAGCAAGTCGCGTTAACAAGTTATTCATCCGGTCAATAACTGGGGCTAATTCACTGGCTACAGGGCCAATGTTAATTTCACTTAGATCCTGTGAGTTTCTTATTCTGAGTTGTCTGGACAACTTAAACAGTCCGCTAAGACTCGTTTGAATAATGTAGTAAATAAGTAAGCCTATAATAGGAACAACAACGACCATGGGTAAGATAGTGACTAACAATATGTCTTCAGCAGATTTCAGACGTGATGTCATTGGTTGTGCGACCGTAACAGAGACGCCATCTTCAGATTTTGTATAGGTTCGCCAACGCTGACCATAAAAGGTGACAATCCCTAGGCCATTTGAAGAGCCACCTATGCTCTCCGATGGTGCATTGTGACTGGCGCTTTCTAGTTTTCCGCCCCGGGTCACCTGAAAAAGTATGTCACTTTGCGTTTTTATTGGCATGTTTTGCGTTGATGAAGCAAGGTTAAATATCACATGCGCTACGCTTTTTAATTCTTTATCAAATACACTTTCAAGTTGCTTGAGGCTATTGCGATAACCATGCAACGCAGCAAAAAATATGGCTAAAATAACGGACGATATGATAAGGCTTATCAGCTGCTTCTTTATCGACACTCAGGTTTTCTCACAATGTAGCCGACGCCTCTGACCGTTTGCACAAAGCCTTTAGGGAGTTTCTTTCGCATATTATGCACATGTACTTCAATGGTATTACTGCTTACCTCTTCTCCCCATTCATACAGCTTACTCTCTAGGTTAGCCTTGGACTGAATTCGTCCTGCATTTTCTATCAGAGTACGTGCAATCATATATTCTTTACTCGATAGCTTTATTTCTGTGCCGTTAGAAAAAATGAGGTTAGCTTTGGTGTCCAAAACAACTTCACCCACCTCAATGACTGATGTTGCCCCCGTTCCTAGCCTTCTTTCAATAACGCGCATGCGAGCAAATAGCTCTTCCATATTAAACGGTTTGGGTAAATAGTCGTCTGCACCAAGATCTAAACCCTCTACTTTGCTCTCGATACCGCCACGAGCTGTAAGAATGAGCACTGGAATCTGCGGATAGCGAGATTTTATACTTTTTAGAACCTGAATACCGTCTATGTCAGGTAATCCTAAGTCGAGAATCACCATGTCAGTCTCTTCAGGATATACGCTTGCTATGGCTTTATTGCCCGACGACACCCAGTCAACCACATGTTTTTCGCGCTTTAGGGACTGTTTTAGTCCTTGAGCAAGTGGGGTGTCGTCTTCAACAAGAAGAATTTTCATTATGTTTTTTTCTTACTAAGCTTCTCATCTAACTTTAGCATCAATGCGTTTATTTCGGCACGCCTTGATTCATCAGCAAGTTTTCTTGTTGGCCGAGGTGGCGCATTTAATGCTCGTGTGAGGTGCACTTTGGCCTTGTCATATTCACGCTCATCAAATAGGAATTCCCCGTAAAAGTAATTGGAGTCTATACCAGTAGGGTTTACGCTTATTGCTTTTTCTAGAAGCAGACGCGCATCGTCATCATCGCCAAAGGAGATAGGCCATCCAGGTACTTTGTGATAAAGAATACCCAAGCTAGTGTAGGCTGAACCTTCCAATACCAATTCATCGATTTTAAGTGCTTTCTCTAGTGCTTTTTTGGCCTCCTTGGCATTTGATAGAGCGCCAATACCACCCTTAGCACCCGCATAACTAGACTCAATAATGCCATACCACACAAGAGGTTCAGCCCTGTCTGGATAGTCTTCGACAAATGCCTTGGCATTCTTTAGCAAGTTTTCAAACCCTTTTATCTGGTCGCTGTCGTTTAAGGTATAGTTTACTTTCGCCCAATCATGCTGTATTTCCAATAGACTTGTATCAAAGTGCGACTGAGCACCTGCAAACACAGAGAAAGTCATTAAAGGGACTATCAGTAAGGTATTGATTAGTGAATATAGTTTCATAAATTCTTCCTCATTTAACATGAGCGGGCTTTGCACTCATGAATTGCTTAATAACCGGTAATTTCGATTTAATTGCTGAATCAACAACAGCAGGTAATAGATTATTCACTCGAATAAATAGCTTTTCAGGCCAGCCAATGGTGGCCTCACCTTTGTGTTTTTTTAGAAACTGTATAAATTGCTCGGCTACAAAAAAGGGCGAGTCCACGGCATTTCCCAACGCTTTGTTTAAATTATTAACTTGTGAAGAATTGATTTCTGTTTGCGTTGCCCGAGGAGCAAAATAAGCGAACGAAAAGCGGGAATCCGAAAATTCACGGCGCAAGCTTTCTGTAAACCCACGTAAACCAAATTTACTCGCCGCATACACTGAAAATCCCGGATAGCCGATGTAACCAAATGCTGAACCAACGTTCACTATGGTAATTTGCTGACTACTTTTACTATTGCTTTGCATTTTTACAAATGCTTGGATAAACAGGATAGGAGAGAGCAAGTTAGTGGTGACAAGTTCGGCAACCCTTGACTCTTGCAAGCTTTCAAATGCCGCAAATTCCGAGACACCTGCTGCATTGACCAGTAGGTCTATGCTTTCGTAAGAGCGAAGTTTTTCCAGAATGGTCTCGCGATCTGATTGAAGATTAATGTCGCCGACTAGCATGTCAGCGCGTTCGCCTAGTTTCTGTTTTAACAGGCTGAGTTTGCTAACGTTCCTGCCTTGCAATAACACCCTGCAGCCTTGTTTATAAAGGGCTTCAGCAATTGCTTGGCCTATGCCTCCAGATGCCCCTGTGACTAAACATGTTTTCATCATGACCACCTTAGGCTGCCTTAGGATAGGAAGGTGCACTGTTTAACGTTCTAAAGATATCGCCATAAAGCACATAGAACTTTTTCGCTGAATCAACGATAACGTCCTGCTCATCTAAACAGGTTATCTTTGCCATTAAGTCTTGGAAAAATTGAACGTGTTCAATATCCAATGCACCATGTGAAGTAAGATAGCTAAAGGCCTGTTTGGGAAGACCAAGCGTAGTCTGAATGCTCTTAGCCGCGTTGTCTGCCATCGCAATGCTCGTGCCTTCAAGCACGTGAACCATACCGAAAAAGCCAAGTGGATTAACGCGATTAACTAGGTCGTATGCGTAAGAAACCATCAATTCTGTAGCAAAGTTGGGGGTGCTGTTACGGGCTGCCTCTTTGTCAAACCCACATGCTTCTATGTCATTTAATACCCATTCCTGATGACCGATTTCTTCTTCAATATATTCAGCTACCGCCTCCCTGAGCCATTCTTTTTGCTCAGGAAGTCTTGCTCCTACTGCCATCAATAAAGGCACTGTATGCTTGACGTGATGATATGCCTGAGTAAGAAATGCAACATAATCAGCAATGGCGATTTCACCTCTAAAGCAGCGCTCTATGATAGGTGCGCTCAGTAAGTAGTCGCGCTGTTCACAGGTTTCATTTAGTAATCGTTGGTATAAATTCATATTGATATACTCCTTTTCACCCTAAAGTGAATAAACCTCTTCAATTTTTTTTAAAAAATGGTGATGAATTTGCGTCCGCTTGGGGCGCATATTGTCTGTATACAAGCCTTGCTGTGGGGTCATGAGTGAACACAGGATGATAGGCCTTTGCACTCTGGCGTAATCAGGCAGAGTAATATTCACGCTCTCGACTATCGCACTCAATTGTTTTTCAGATGCAGTTGGATTGGCAGGAACCAAAATTGCAGTACAGAACGGTTTAGCATCACCCAACACAACGGCTTGTATGAATGCACCTGTAGCAAGTAATTCTGCCTCTACCCATTCTGGTGACACATTACGTCCATAAGAAGTAATTATGGTATTTTTTCTTCGCCCATGAATTTGTAGCTTTCCATTTTCAAGACTTCCCAGATCACCCGTTTCAATCCGTTGTATTCCCCAACTTGCACGGTCTTCCAAATAGCCTAAAAACGCATTGCCATTGACAATTATTTCTTCGTTTATAACCTCCAAAGAAAGGTGAGGTAATACTGCCCCACAACTTCTATTATCATCTAAGGAGTTACACAGGCTGACCACAGATGCACACTCAGATAATCCATATCCCTGATAAACAGGTAGCCCAAATGCCTTCGCTTTTTGCAATAAGCGCGGAGAAACTTTGCTTCCACCAACAGCAATAAAGGTTAAGCTTTGAGGTGGCGACCAACCTTTACTACACGCACTTACAAGAACTTGTAATAATTCGGGAACACAAATCAAGGTGGTAGGTTGGTATCTGGTAATACATGCAAGTAATTTGTGAGGTTGCGTTAAGCTGCTACCACTGAAGCCCCTCTCATCGTCACTCGGCAATATAACTGTTCCACCTGCAAGTAAAGGTGAATAAACACCCGCAATGTTTTCTAACAAGGTCGGTAAAGGAAGTAGACACAAGTGCTTGGGGCAAGAAATGTTGATTACGTCAACCAGAGAAGACGCCACACACCACTGATTATTCAAGCTCAAGCACACGCCTTTGGGGGCACCCGATGAGCCAGATGTATAAGTGACTTTTGCAGTCTGACTTGGCACATCAGCAAACACTCGTTGTGGTAGTTGGTACACATTGAGATTCAAGTCAGATGAGATACATGTGAGTGTAAAGCCTAATTTTGTATCACTCAGTATTAGATCGGGCTTGACCGACGCTAAAACACGGTTAACTTGGTCTTCGCTAAAGAACAACGGCACAGGCGTTAGTAATATGCCCGCTTGCTGGCAAGCCAGATCAACAATGACCCACTCAATTGAATTTTGTGCCAGTAAGGCAAGCGAACGAACACGTTTATCAAGTAACCAGTTTGAGAACTGGTTTACTTTGCTAAGCAACTCTGTGTAAGTAAGCTGAGATTGCCCGCAAATAAGTGCAACACTTGCTCCTGGCACTTCTTTCAACTTCGCCAAATAGCTGTTCATGACAACCCCATAGCAAGCTGACTCGACAATAACTGTATGCGTGTACTCATTGTTCGAAACAGCTCTAGATAGAGGTTACTTGTAACAACAGCCCGCATAATGTCGGACGTTGAAATCGCAATAACCTGAGGAGTGGTTTCATAGTAACGTCCCCATTTTTCGTGAGTATCTGTAAGTTTTTGTTGTTCTGCTGAACACAGCACTACAAGCGGTATACCAGCACCTGATATTAGCTTTCTTACGTGATTCGTCGCACAAAACACGATGGTTTTTTGGCCAATAGAAAAAAGTGAAATCCCTGTTGAGAGTAGTAGAGGAAGTGCGAACCTGGCATGACTACTGTAAAGGTGACCTACTTCAACAATCTGTTTTCTTGGTGCTTCAGCAGTGGTTTGATAAAGGACCTCATCGACTGATTTGTCTAAGTACTGCTCGACAAATAATGGTGCTGATGCAAACCGTAAGCCTAATGCGGCGCTGAAAGTACCTTTTTTAATTGCCACCAAAAGGGGCATAGTTATAGAAATTTCTGCTCCATACGCACTGTTGAACCCATTAACGATAAAGGCTTCAGTGACCGCGCGTTCCGCATGAGACTTGGGGTACAAGTCAATGTCATAGTGGAACTTTTTGGACAAGTTTTGATGTCTGTCGAAAGGAAATGACAATACGTTGTAGATACACGTTTTAGTAGTTTTTACTGTATCGGGATTACGGTTTAGAGATAACTGCATCTTAGTTCTTCCACGTAAGTTATGACCTTACTGTAAACATCAAAACTTAGGAAAAACTTAAGATTAGAAAAATATATATGTGCGCTAACGGAATCGGATATCAATGACAAAAAAATCATAAGGCGTCAAATAAACAAAGCCTGCAACAGTGTCTCATAGTATATTTCCATAGAGAGTGTTGCAGGCCGCAAGATTTCGTCGTTCCTGATTAACTTATCTGTCTAAGCCGAGGGATAGAAAATGTAAACAGCACACTAAGCGCAATCGCCATTAACATGCCAATTTCATGTTTGAGCAATACGGATTGAAAACCCATTAATTGGATGGTCCCTACTGTGCTCAGTGCGGACAATGTACTAGCTACTGCGAAAGTAGTTTTATCTCCTCGCGGTTTTTGCCATTTGGATAAATTCAACATCATGCAAAGATGTGAAGTGAGTAAAAAATACAGCATTAGCTGATCAGCCATGCGTGATGCTGCAAAGTTGTAAAGTATTTCCTGCATATTACTTGTACCTTCGATAATCGGTCTGTCTATTCAAAGCGGCGTTGCCGCATTCAGTTTTTTTTGAGCAAAGCTGAAGAGAGTCAGCCTTGCTCTTTTTATGGCAGGCTATTCCAAGCTGTTAGCGAGTTTGGCAAAGCTAGGTTGGTCTAAAATATCTATATCTACTTTCAACTTTCTTGAAATATCACTCACAGAAAACAACCCTCTTATCACCTTCTTATCAGAGTCAATAACCAAACAATGTTGTTTGCCAGAGTTTCGTAGGGTTCCAATCACAGCGCCAATATTCGCTTTTTCAACGTCACTAAATTCCAACACCGTTAGTTTTTCTCTTGGTGTCATAAAATCACTAATTGAAAGTTCGTGTCGTTTGGTACCATCACCCAGCTTTTGCACGAATTTTCTTTCGATTAAGTCATCAGCACTGACAATACCCACAAGTTGTTCATTCTCATCAACTACAAGTTTTAGTTTTACATGTGCTTTTTTCATCAAATGTATCGTTTCAAGTGCAGAAACGCCTGACTCGATAATAAGTGGCCTGACTTTGCTGAAGTCAGTAAAAAAAAGTAATGCAGAAGACTTTAGTGTTAGTTCAGAAAACTCAGACGGTGTCACAAAAGCCCGGATATCACCTATCTGGTTTAGTTTTAGCTCTTTCATTTATCTTTCCTCAAGTTTGTTAAAAAGTTAGGTTCTTGAGGAATCGGGGTGGGCCCCTAATTGAAGGTTGACAGTCTGTTTTCGCAACAAAGTGCTCAACAAGTGCCGAGGGAAGGGTTGAGTAGAACGATGTTGTCAGACAAAAAACTGACACGAGAGGCTCATCGTCACTATTATCATCGATAGTCGTTAAAGGCGTATCGCAGTGTTCGAGAATGTAGCCTTGGCTAGCAACATCTTCCGCCAAAGCATTAAAACCAAGCTGACCAAGGAAAACAAATAAAAAGAAAATGAGATACAGTTTCATGAGCCAAACTCGCATTCCGATACTATTATTATGGGTTTGAATCTCCAAAGTTCAATGAATTCTAACGCTCTAGTAAACGAATTAAATGTTAGGAGGTAGCTGGCATTCTCATCCCCGAATGGGGGGAGCAATAGTCGCCCATACATTCGATAGTTTTTACACAACGGAACGCTTACTCCGCCCTTGTGATGATGAACCCAACTTAGTTGGGCAAAGAGTAGTTTAAAGGCGTCATATGATGAAACACTAGTTTTCATGCCAACTCGTCAAACCAGCATATTTATCAAGCAGGCGTTTAAATGACTCTTTTCTTACTTGTTCAGATTGCGACCATATCTGTCGCATTAACACTGGATATTCATTATTAAATTGATGGGAGCTAATCAAGTAATAGAATTTACTTTGTACCGCAGGGTTGAGCTCAATGATATCGTCAGACTGATAGATATAACCATTAAATTGATTAGTGACCACCGCACTCACTCTGCCTTTCTCCAACATTCCAAAAGCCTGTTCAACACGGCTCACCTCATAAATAGGAATGTTTAAATCGTTGAGCTTACTGCGAATTGATGCGCCAATTTCAATGGCTATGGGTTTTGATGGACTTGGTACGAAGTTGTCGCTGCTCCATGTTAGTGAAGCTTTTCTTCTGACATAGGCATAATAACTATCGGTTTTTAATCTCTTGGTTATATCGATTTGTCCATTATCTTTTGGATATACGCCATAGAGCTCTCTGTCTGGGCTATAACTTGCCGCGTTAAACAAATCAACCTCATTGTGTCGGAGCATAACGAGACAGCGAGGAAAAGGGGCTCTGACCCACTCTATTTGCAATTTAACGGCATCCATTATTTGCTTTTGTAGCTCAATATTAATTCCCGGGTTAATTTTGTCTTCTTGACCTGGCTTTCTCCATAAAGGAAAAAGTTCAGAGTCCATCATGCAAACTTTGACTGTTTTGGGCGGCGCAGCAGACGCACAGGCATTCGGCAGGATTAGCATTAATATTAAATAAACAAAACGGACCATTGCGATGTACCGCCTACACTTATCATCGTTTGAAGTATAGACAACTCCATTCGATATTTGCTAATAAATGAAAGGCCTTCTGCTTTTTATCAAAACGAACAGTGTAATGTTTTTGAAGCATGGGACGAGGTAACAGAATTCTGGCAGATTACTTATCTTAAGATTACGCTGTGTAATAGAGCAGGCTATTATTATCCCGTTATTTCTAAGGACAACTTTAATCAATTCGCCCGACCACAAATTAATTACCAAAAGGCAACTGGTAAACGAAACACCCATTGCCATTGCGCTTAACGGCATCAGCTTTGTCGTTATGCTTGCAAGCCCCTATGATTTAGACGATTTTGTCTATGGTTTGTTACTATCAGAAGGCGTGATTAGTAATAAGAATCAAATCCATGATGTGCAAATAACGCCCGTGCCCAAAGGCATAGTGGTTGATGTAACACTAGCTAATCGTCAGCTTGAAAGCTTGCGTATCAGGCAGCGTCAATTACGGGGAACGTCAGGTTGTGGCCTGTGCGGTAAAACTGCTATTGATGAAGCCTTTCCAGAGCTACCGCTCCTTCCCACGCGAAAATGCCTGTCGATTGCTGATATCGAAGCATTGAAAGATCAGCTTCCGCATTGGCAACAACGCGCGCAGTACAGTGGCGCCATGCATGCGGCATTTTGGATTAATGAGGAAGCCAATATCCTGGCCTGCAGGGAAGACATTGGCAGACACAATGCGGTTGATAAACTTGTTGGATACGCACTTAAACAAGGTTGGTCACCAGAGACGGCGAACTTGTTAGTCACCAGCAGATGCAGTGTCGAAATTGTTCAAAAAGCCATTCTATGTGGAGTTGTTAGTTTGATCACGCTAGCTTCACCAACTCAGTTAGCCGTAGACACCGCACGTGAGCACAACCTGCATCTGTTTCACATTCCCAAGGTGGATAGGCCTTATCAAATAGCGGAGGCACACTAAATGGCAATAAACAAAAAAGCAAAAAGAGCCGGCGGTTTCCCCTCTGTAACCTCCACCCTGGCGCGATTGGTAGAAAGCCGTAAAGTAAAAGACAATGTAAAAAATCTGCTCAGGGTTAACAAAGACAACGGATTTGACTGCCCTGGATGTGCCTGGGGAGATAGTGCCGAAGGCGTATTTCAATTTTGTGAGAATGGCGCTAAGGCCATTGCATGGGAAGCAACAAACAAGACAATTGGCGCTGAATTTTTTGCCAAGCACTCAGTGAGCTACCTTAATCGACAGAATGATTATTGGCTCGAATATCAGGGCAGGCTGTCGGAACCCTTAAAATATAATAAAAGTACTGACCACTATGAGCCAATCACGTGGGATGACGCTTTTGCATTGATTGGCAAGAAACTCAATGCCCTCAATACACCTGATGAAGCAGAATTTTACACCTCAGGGCGCGCCAGCAATGAAGTGGCGTTTTTATATCAGTTGTTTGGCAGAACATTTGGTACAAATAACTTTCCCGATTGCTCTAATATGTGTCACGAAGCAAGTGGTGTAGCACTTAAACAATCCATTGGTGTGGGCAAAGGCACTGTTACTCTTGCAGATTTTGACCATGCTGATTGCATTTTTGTCTTTGGGCAAAATCCTGGAAGCAACCACCCACGCATGTTGAATACATTGAGAAAAGCATCGCGCCGAGGGTGCAAAATTATTGCGTTTAACAACTTAAAAGAAGTTGGTCTGCAGCGCTTCGCTAGCCCTCAGGTGCCATCAGAGCTGCTAACAGACGCAGCCACCACCATCAGCCACGCCTATTTTTCTCCTAAGCTGGGCGGAGACATGGCTGTAGTAAGAGGCATGGTGAAATATCTACTCGAACAAGAAACTCCCTGTGATCTTGCTTTTATAGAGCAACATACTCAGGGAATAGACGACTATATTGCTCAGGTGAAAGCAACGGATTGGTCACACATATTTGACCAATCCGGTCTGCACAGGGACGAGATCGCAAAAGCCGCGCAACTTTTTGCTGGCGGTAAAAATGTTATTAGCACCTGGGCGATGGGCATCACACAACATAAACACTCTGTGGCCACTATCAGAGAAATTGTCAATCTGCATTTGCTATTCGGTCAAATTGGTCGACAAGGAGCAGGTCTTTGCCCCGTTAGGGGGCACAGTAATGTGCAAGGAAATCGAACCATGGGTATCAATGAGCAGCCACCCGCTGATTTCATTGATAAGCTCAAAGCCAGATTTTCGCAGCCATTCCCCACTCAGCCTGGGCACAACGTTTATCAGGCCATTCACGCTCTGCACAAGAAACACAGTAAGGTAATCATTTGTTTAGGTGGCAATATTGCAGCGGCCGTCTCTGATAGCACCTTTACTCACAAGGCACTAGCCAGCGCCGAATTAAATGTACAAATCAGCACTAAACTCAACCGCAGCCATTTGCAAGTATCTGAGTGTGCATTGATTTTGCCTTGTCTTGGACGGACTGAAATTGACAAAACACCTCGCGGAGAACAAAAAATCACTGTAGAAGACACCTTTAGTATGGTGCATGCTTCTCAGGGAAAATCCAAACCAGTAAGTAAGCACCTACTATCAGAGGTCGCCATTGTTGCAGGAATTGCGAATGCAACCTTAGGTAACGCTCCTATAAACTGGCAACACATCGCCTCTGATAATCAGCGTATCCGAAGTCTTATTGCAGACACTGTGTTTGGATTTAGCGACTTTAATAAAAAAATCGAGCAACCTGGCGGTTTCTATTTGGGCAATAGTGCAGCGCAGTGTAAATGGCTTACTGATACAAAAAAGGCGATGTTTAGCGTCAACCCTTTACCTGAATCAGTCTACCCTCTCATTGTTCGCGAAAAAATTGCAAAACAAAAGTCGCCCGTTTTTACGCTGCAAAGTATGCGTTCACATGATCAGTATAACACCACAGTTTATGGTCTGAACGATAGATATAGAGGTATTCAGGGTAATCGAAAGGTACTCTTTATCAATGAAACTGACGCAAAGCGACTCAAATTGAACGCGTCAGACAAAGTGACTATCACCTCCATTTGGCATGACAATATCACCCGGCAAGTCACTGGTTTTACACTGGTGTTTTACGACATCCCCAGGGGTAATCTGGCAGCTTATTATCCAGAGACTAATCCCTTAGTGCCAATAGACAGCATAGGGGATCACTCCAGTACACCCACATCTAAGTCTATTGCTGTTGTACTGACCAAAGCGCAAAATGATCCGCAGGCCATAGATATCAACGTGACCTAGTCCATGTATAGTTGCATGCCAAGAGCCTACTCACTAGATCGAGAGCATGGTCACTTCAAACAGAATAAGCCGATATAAAAACAGGGTGAAAGACGTAGCAGCAACGAGAAACAATGAACAAATTGCTGCTCGCCATAATCCGAAGTGATAAAAACGTCTCGTGGCCAGCAGTAAAAAGAGAAAGGCGATAACGGCTGCGACAGCACTGATAGTGACTTCATTGATAAATGCTGCGCTGAAGCCAAGTTTGTTGATACCCCAAGCAATTCCGTGAATCACATATCCTAATATCACCGTATTAACCAGCAAGGTGAATAGGGTGTATTCGAGTGACAAGTTAACATGATGTAGCATGCCATGTCGGCGATGTATACCTACTAAAGCAAAAAATGGCGCTAGCAGAGGTACCATCAAGATAATCATAAGTTTGCTGTTAGCATTAGAGGACTGATCAAATTTCATATTAAACACCTCATTCGATACATGCATCGTCAACGATTTCTCATCGATTCTTTCTTGCATAGAAATCCACTCTGCGTATGGGAGTTGCAGCTGAGTTTGCAATGACGTGTTGAATGCTTCAAATAAGGGAAATAAGAAGTAAATGACGTTGATAACAAAAAACAGAGTGATAGGGCGCATATAACTCATACGCTTTCCTATCATTTGATCGTGGCTAATTTGACCTGGCGTCGTTAACAAGGTACGAACGGTATGCCAAAAACGCGAATCAACAGAGGTAAGTTCCTCAAACACCATACCGCAAAAAGCCAACAGCGTTTTGTCTTTATCATTTAGGACTTTTTCACCACAAGCGCTGCAATAGGGTCCGATCAGACTTTCTCCACAATTTTTACACTGTTGCTTCGTAATTTCTTTCATTTACCTGCGCTGTAATTAAATCGCTTATTCCTCAATACACACTCAGCCTAGCTTGGAATCTTTGAGCATTCAACAACGTTAAAATTATGTTAATGTCATAAGGCCGGTGCAGAAATAATAAATAGGACTGAGCGGCTTAAATAAGCGCGACCGGTTTTCTGTTAATCGTAATAACTTACTTGAATAACGGACATTGACGTATGAAACTTCAGCACAAGATTCTTGCTTTGAACATTTTTATTGCTGCATCCTTGTTTGCAATTTCCTTCACAGGGCTACAAGTACTGAAAACGGCCAGTGAGAAAGACAATTTCGCCCGTATTGAACAAATTTTTAAAAGTGCATTTACCACAATTTCCGCGCTGGAGCAGCTAGCACAGCAAGGTGAACTGACTGAAGCAGAAGCGAAACAAATTGCAACCAAGCTACTGATCGAAAATAAATATCACCCTTCTGAATATGTTTATGTAACCGATGAAAAATTGAATTTCATTGCAGCGCCTCACGATCCGCAACTTCACGGCACCAGCTTCAATGACTTTAAAGATGCCAATGGTGCGAGTATCGGCCAAATTGTCGCGCGTGTAACACAGCGTAACCCAGGGGAAATGGTGACTTACGATTGGACGTCAGAACGAGACGGCGAAGTCGTGGGGCTTAAGTCAGTTGCTCAAAAATCAGATGTCTGGGGCTGGTACGTAGGTACAGGTATTAGTTTCAAAGAATCAAACGACAGGTACTGGTCTACTGCAATATGGTTATTGTCTGTATCGTTGGTACTCACCTTTATTATTGCCGCTACCATTTACCGCTTTGGTAAAACACTTGCTGGCTCTTTGGGCGCAGAGGTCAAAGAAGTGGTAAGCATAGTGTCTGATGTCTCCTCGGGTGATTTAACCTCGTCCAAAGACAACTATCCGCGGGAAAGTATCGCCGGTTCTTTAACGTACATGAAAACGGCGCTGAAAGTTGTCGTACAGGAAATCCTTTCGGTCAGTCAATCGCTAGCTTCACAGGTTAGCGATACTGAACAACAGTCGGTGGAGTTAGATCACCTTACCTCTTCGCTGGAAAATGACACGCGTTCAGCATCGACTGCTGTGGGTCAAATCACGATAGGACTCAAAAATACCGCTGAAAGCATCAATGATTCCACCCAAAAACTGGCCAATGCAGAAAAGTCAGGAAACGAAGCGAAAGCACTCACTCACAATGCGACCGACGCTATTCAGCAACTGGAGCAGAATATTCACTCCGCGGGTGATTCGGTTAAGCAGCTTGCCTCAGAAGTATCCAGTATTGAAGGCGTCTTGACTGTTATTCAGGGTGTAGCAGAACAAACAAACTTGCTGGCATTAAATGCAGCTATAGAGGCTGCAAGAGCTGGTGAGCAGGGGAGAGGCTTTGCAGTAGTTGCAGATGAAGTCAGGCAACTGGCAAGCAGAACATCGGAAAGTACAAAAGAAATTCACAACCTAATTGAAAACTTGGATAGAGCCGCGCAACAAGCTCTGTCTTCGGTTAATAGTAGTGTAAATGCAAGTGGCGCAGTTGTAGAGCGTTCCACAAGTGCATCAGCGGCTATTGATGGATTACTGGATGCCATTACCGAAGTGGCAGAAAAAAGTAAAACTATCGCTGCCGATTCTACGCAGCAACTCGCTGCCGCTGAAGCTATAGACGCGAGCCTGGATGAAATTTCAGATAAAACACAAAAGACAGCGTTGGTGGCCAGACAGGCTCAACAACAGACAGAATCGCTGCTGGAATACTCTGAATCACTGAAAGTAGAGACTGATAAGTTTAAAGTTTAATACAGCGCTTAGATGGCGCGAGCCTTGTGTCTGTGTTTGCTTGAACAAATGATTAGTCTACGTAAACCCCTGATTACGTAGAGAGCAATACGGACTGTTTACTTTTTAACCAATAGCATACACAATAATAAGAGCAATTGAACAAGGATGCACACTATGCCGAAATTTTCAGAAAAACTTCCACCACAAAATGTCGTTGTTCGTATCGTAGACAAACACCATAACGTGTACGCGATGCTTGCCAAAGACGGCAAGGTTCATTTTCTTGATAAAGCGATGTTTGGTGAGCGCGCCATCGAGCCACAAAAACTCAATGAATGGCAAAAACTCAAAGGTTTAATGTCCCATTAAGGCTGTTACAACTTATCCATGTATGAGAATACAGACACTATACGTGCCGTTCGTTTTAAGCAATCAAGATCGTTATCCATCCACTCAACTTGCCGGCCCACACTCTCGCAGCAAATAATGCCGAAAGGAGCAAATTCGTGATGGAATACGTAGTCAAGTAAAGAGTAGATGTCCAACTTGTCAAAGTAGCCGGTGTTGAAGCAGCGAGTGTCTGGATGGTGTCGAGCGTCAGAAGCGCGAACAAAGTCAGACTGCAATATAGCAGCAAAATATTCAGGAAAAGCGTCACGAGTTAAAACAAGGTTTTCCGGGAGTGAAAATGTTCCCTGATCAAACAGAGCAATGCATTCAATAGCGGACTTGTCGTGAGTAAATTTCCATAGGCTCACTCTGTCTGCGCCAGTTATCATGCCTTCCACCGACAGACAGATTTGCTTGAGCTGATCCGACGGTGCCAACCTAGTATTAGAAAGCGTAATGCTCAGTTGTGTTAACGTATCTATGGTCATGAATGTTGCTTTTCTAACGTTGACTTGCCCCAGTAGGGTGTTTTTTGGTAAGACTTACTATAGAGTAGCTTGAAAAATAAAAAAGCCAAATAACAGACCCACTATGCCTATTCCTTTAATTCGAACATTTTTCTTTATCCTACTATTGCAGTCGCCGCTAGCCCTGGCAAATCAGTGGAATGCCGCCTTTTTAGATAAAACTATCACGGACAGCCTGGCAACATTCGAAACACCAGGTATGGCTGTTGCTGTTGTGCACAATGGCGAGGTGATTTACAACAAAGGCTTTGGCCTGGCAGATATTGAGAGCAATCGAGCGGTCACGCCAAATACCTATTTTCGTCTGGCCTCTACCAGCAAAGCGTTTACTGCAGCAGCTTTGTCTATCTTAGTAGACGAAGGTAAGCTCGCATGGTCAGATCGTGTTATAGATTACTTACCACAGTTTCGTCTCAAAGATGATTACGCCACGGCGCATTTTAGGATAGAAGACCTACTAACACACAACTCAGGGCTTCCCGGTGGCGCTGGGGACAGCATGATTTGGCCAGAGCCGGGTGGTTTTACGCGCCAAGAAGTTATAGAAAAACTGCGCTTTCTAACACCCGTGGCTGCCTACCAACAACAATACGGATACAGCAACGTACTGTATATCACGGCAGGTGAACTCATTGAAAAAGTCAGTGGCATGCCCTTCGAGCAGTTTGTCAACAACCGACTGTTTTCAGCAATGGGAATGAACTGTTTTACAGGAGAGGTACCAAAGAGCGTTGTAAGCAACAGCGCCACGCCATATGGTTTCTCAAGTGAGAATACCTTCTATCCTATTCCGCGCAACGCTATCTCAGGTCCGGCCCAGATGTCTGCAGCAGCTGGAGGCATGGTGTGTTCAGCAGATCAAATGACGAAATGGTTAAGCGCTTTGCTGTCCCCAGAAACCTTACCTTTTAGTGAACAGCAGTTAGAAAAAGCATGGCGCCCACATACCATACTAAGCATTGATGATACTGACATTGCCTGGGATGGCACGCATTTTCGCGGATATGGCTTAGGCTGGCGTATTTCTAATCACGGCGAGTATAGACACATCTCTCATACTGGCACGTTGTCAGGCTACCAAGCCTATGTGGTGATTATTCCTGAGCTGAAGCTGGGTGCAGTTGTACTCAATAACGGCTCAAATTACGGCGCACGGGGCGCTGTCATGCAAACCATCACAAAGATGTTTACGCATCCAGCACCAATACGAGACTGGGTTGAAGCATACGAGGAGTTTCAACAGGAGCAGGAGGAGAAATACCAACACCTTTCAGCCAAGCCAGAACCGCTGCTTGCGATGTCCATTAACGACGACGCTGTAATGGGACAATACACTGACAATTGGTTTGGTGGGCTCACCATAGTGCAAAGTGATGATACTTTGCGCATTGCATTTGAGAAAATGCCAACATTGAAGGGTACTCTAGAGCCATTTCAGGACAACATATACCTGATTCGTTGGGACAACCAAAACGCCGCTTCGGACGCATTTATTGAGTTTCATGTGGATATTTCGCGTGATATCACCCATGCGACCCTTTACCCATACAGAAAAAACGTGCCGACTAATCATGGATGGCGCGATATGAAATTTATAAAAGAATTAGAAAAATGACAGAAAAGACAACGCCCACGCAAAGTAAAGCCATTGTAATTATTGAGAAAATTGGCAAAAAGATACCCGACCCCGTGATCATATTTATGTGGTTCCTGGTCATAGCATTTGTGTTAACTGCCTTTGTGGGGGGGTTAACATTTGAAACAACGGGTGCTGACGGCAGCCCTATTGTGCACACCATCAAGGATATGAGTGCCACAGAAAATGTTATTTGGCTGTTTGACAATGCGATTCTGCAAAACTGGCTGGGCTTTGGTAATGGCATTTTGGGTGTGATATTGGTTGTTATGCTCGGTGTAGGTGTGGCAGAAAATTCTGGCCTCTTGTCTACCATTGTGAAGAAACTGGGTACCCACTTAAGCGCCCGTTTTTTACCGCCTGCGCTCATTTTTTTGGGCATCATGAGTTCTATCGCTACGGATGCAGGGTATCTAATTTTGATCCCATTGGCGGGCCTCCTGTATGCCGGTCTAGGCAAAAACCCGCTGATTGGAATGGCTGCGGCATTTGCCGGAGTTTCAGCAGGATTTAGTGCTAATTTACTACCCGCAACGCCAGTAGATGTAATCATCGGTCTCAATGCAAAAGTCTTCGCTGAAGCGCAAGGTGTGCCCTTTACAAGCGCCGAAGGGCAAACGCTAACACCAGCAACCATGCACTACTACTTCATTTTTGTCTCGACCTTTATGCTGGTGGGGATTGGTGGCTGGGTCACGAAACGTTATGTGGCCCCCAGACTGGAAACCATGTCTTATCAGGTACCTGATGATTTACACTTGTCTGATTTTTCCGTGAAACCCGAAGAGCAAAAGGGGTTGAAGGCCGCTTTTTGGGGGCTTTTAGTTTCACTCGCCATCGTTATCGGCCTCTCCATTGGACCTCTTGCTCCCTACACGAATGAGGCAGGATCCACCGTTAAACCCTTTTTAAATAACGTCATCATTTTGATCACTATTGTCTTCACAGTAGTGGGTGTTGCATTTGGTTATGCGAGTGGAAAATTTAAGAGCCTAATGGATGTTGTACAAGCCATGGTCGCGCAAATGAATACCATGGGTTATATCCTTGTTTTAACCTTTTTCTGCTATAACTTTTTGGGCTTGCTGGGTTACTCCGGCTTAGGCACATACATCACCTATTTGGGCGCAAGTTTCTTAACCGCTCTGGGACTTCAGGAGTTTCCCGTACTGCTGATTATCGGTTTTGTTTTTACCACAGCATTTATCAACTTGATCGTTGGCGGGCTGACCTCAAAGTGGATGCTGTTAGGCCCTATATTTATCCCTATGTTGTATCAAGTAAACCCGTTGATGACCCCGGATTTAGTTGCCGCTGCATATCGTGTTGCCGACTCTTCAACCAATATTATTACACCCATGATGGCGTATGCCGGGGTTATCTTAGCCTTCATGCGCAAATACAAGCCTGACCTCAGCTTTGGCGACATGATCATTATGATGTTGCCTTATTCCATCGCATTTTTGATTTTTTGGACGGCGTTATTGGTGGGCTTTTTTGCCATCGGTATTCCATTGGGCTTCTAGCCCTTCAATTTATCAAGGATATTGGTTTAACTGGTTAGCGTTGAACGTGTGAAAATTGTCGACGAATGTACACCAGATGTGATCCCTTCTGGTACAGTTCATTTAGGAAAGAAGTAACCCAATTACCGCTACATTTTTTGATAAACCGCTTGTTGGCCCCAGCAGGCGTTTTGTCGTAGGAGCTACAATAAGATGTTAAGAATGTCTAAGCATACAGCAACAATCGCAAGCCTGATTAGTCTGTTTTTTGTCTCAGGCTCGAGCGCCGCTGACACGCAAAAAGCGCCCAACAGTTTACGGGTCGCCACGTGGAATGTAGAACATCTCGCTTACCCGATTGACCGCGGATGCCGACCGAGAACAGAACAAGAAATCGCTGACATGAAGGCCTATGCAGATAATCTTCACGCTGACATTGTTGGCCTGCAAGAAGTAGGGTCAAAAGAGGCCGTTAACTTATTGTTTCCAGAACGAGACTGGCACATCGTCATGTCGACCAGAAAAGACAATGAGCCTTTTGAGTGTCGTGACAATGGGAATCCATCTACACAACAAAAAGTCGCCTTTGCGGTGCGCAAGGATCTGAGTCTAGACAGTGTTAAAGGGTTAGCCGACTTTGGGCTTGAACGGGAAGGTTTGCGCTACGGTTTACAAATTCAGGTATCAGACAATAGCAACCAGTACACGTTGCTTAACGTTCATTTGAAAAGTGGGTGCTTTGTTGACAATTACTCTCGCAGCGACAGAGAGTCCTGCGAGACATTTGCCAAGCAAGCCCCCATTTTGGACCAGTGGATTGACGACCAGGAAGCCACCGGCAAGCCCTATATGATCCTGGGTGATTTTAATCACCGTTTGACGGCACCATATAACCACCTTACACGGCAAATACTTCGCGATGACAACGGCAACCGTAACAGCCTCATCAACACACATGCGGAAACCATCGGATGTCACCCCTATTATCCTGCTCCCATCGATTTGATTTTTGCTGGTAATATGCCAGAAACGGTCTGGTCCTTTAAACCGATGGTAGCAACGTTCAAGAATATGGAGGTTGATGCCATGTTGAGCGATCACTGCGCGATTGTAACTGAATTTGCCCAATCGGCTCTATAAGCAAACACTGGCAAATGCTTCTACAAAATATTCCAACAAATATCATTACCGGCGCACTGGGCGTCGGAAAAACCACGCTTATTCAACACCTTCTCAGTAATAAACCCCATTCAGAACGGTGGGCCGTGCTCGTGAATGAATTTGGTGAGGTGGGGATAGACGGCGCGTTGCTAGTCAGTCAAGGCGGACAACAGGATATCTATATAAAGGAGGTACCAGGCGGCTGCATGTGCTGTACATCAGGGCTACCTATGCAAATCGCCCTTAATTTGCTGTTAACTGAAGCAAAGCCTGATCGCCTTATCATTGAACCAACTGGACTGGGACATCCCACTGAGGTATTGCAAACCCTTTGCCGTGATGAATATAAGGGAGTGTTAGATATCCAAGCAACCCTAACCTTGTTGGATGCCAGGAAGCTCAATGACACTAAATGGCGTCAGCACCCTGTCTTTGCTGAACAAATCCAAATTGCTGATTGTATTGTCCTAACTAAATCAGACTTGTACCTTCATGATTTGGACCTAGAAATCAGTACTTATCTCGATGAGCAGGGTGTTCGGTCTACCCCATTAAAACGGGCCGAAAAAGGTATTATCGACCCAAGTATATTGCACAATCCTTCTGCAATCGCCGCTGGCTTTTTAGCGCAACAAGAAGCCGAAAAACAACACACTCATGGCCACACACATGCTGATGTGCACGCATCCAGCTCGGTAGAAGCACCGACTAAAGGCGTTATCAGTGTAAGAAACCAAGGCGAAGGGTTTTATTCGCGCGGATGGATATGCTCACCAGAGCGATGGCTTGACTATCAAACTTGCCGCTCATTGTTTACAGAGCTTCAGGTAGACAGGTTGAAAGCCGTGGTTATTACCGAAGAGGGTGTCTTCAGCTTTAATATTGCTGACGGCGTGGTAGGGGAAACCTCACTGGATTCTGCAAAAGATTCTCGAATAGAGTTCATCACTGACAACGAAGCAGTCGCAGATAACCTTGCAGAGCGAATCGAAGAAACATTAGCGTTTTAAACAATAAAAAAATCCTGGGAAGCCTGGCAGTAAATGCCAAAAAAGGTGACCCCTAACGACATTATAATTATTTTAATAGGAGTAAAAATGCCCACATATAATGTGAATAAATGGGCCCCTGCAGGTGCTGTTGCTTTAGCACTGTTAATTGGGGGGTGTTCTAAACCCGCACAAGACACCAGTGCAGAGCAAAAAGATAACACGGCCACTGAGCAACCGGCTGTCGTGGCTGACGCCAATCCTTTCTTTCAGGACTGGGATACACCCTTTGGTGCGCCGCCTTTTGAACTGATTAAAACGGAGCACTTTTTGCCGGCTTTTGAAAAAGCAATCGCGATGCACAAGGCGCAAATCGATGAGATAGCGAACGCCGACAGCAATCCCACTTTTGAAAACACCATTGATCAGATGGAATTGGCAGGTGCAGAACTACAAAGAGTATCGCGGGTATTTTTCAACCTTACCAGCACTGAATCAAACAAAGAGATGCAGGAGCTACAACGTACCATTTCTCCGATGTTAACTCGGCATAGCAATCAAATTCAGATGAATGAAGCCTTGTTTAACCGCGTTGACACCGTTTATAAAACCAGAGAAGAAGCCAACCTCAATGCAGAGCAGGTACGTTTAATTGAACGATTATACAATGGTTTTATTCGCTCAGGAGCCAATCTTGATGCCAAGCAACGTGCTCGCCTTGCTGAAATCAACGAGCGCATTTCAACGCTAACTACAGAGTTTAGCCAGAATCAGTTAAACGACACACGTGAATTTACCTTGGTATTGGAAGAGAGTGATCTTGACGGTTTGTCACAAGGTCAAATTGATGCAGCTGCTGCAGCGGCTAATTCAAGAGGCCTTGAAGGTAAGTATGTAATCACTTTACAACGTTCAAGCGTTGAGCCGTTTTTACAATTCTCAGAACGTCGGGATCTGCGTGAGAAAGCCTTTAAAGGTTGGGCAATGCGTGGCGACAACGACAATGAATTTGATAACAAAGCAGTTATTTCAGAAATTGTTAATTTACGTATCGAGCGCGCCCAATTACTAGGATATAAACATCACTCTGACTACGTCTTGTCTAACACTATGGCAAAGACCCCAGAAGCAGCCATGGATCTTCTACTGAAAGTCTGGGAGCCTGCCGTTGAAAAAGCCAATCAGGAGCGCACTTGGATTAAAGAAGTGATGGCTGAAGAAGGCGTCGAACACGAACTTGAGCCTTGGGACTGGCGTTTTTACGCTGAAAAAGTGCGCAAAGCCAAGTTTAACCTAGACCAAAGTGAAGTGACCCAGTACTTCGAATTGGAAAACATGATAAAAGCTCAATTTTACGTTGCTGAGCGTCTGTTTGGGTTAACCTTTGAAGAGCGCAAAGACATCCCCGTATACAACCCAGTTGTTCGGGTATGGGAAGTCAAAGACGTTACAGGAAACTCTGTAGGCCTGTTCTTTGGTGACTACTACGCCCGTGATACTAAACGCACTGGCGCATGGATGAGCTCGTTCCGCACACAGCAAAAACTGGCTGGTGACGTTAAACCACTCATCATCAACAATATGAACCTTAACAAGCCTGCTGACGGTCAACCTACGCTCATGACCTATTCAGATGCCACGACCCTGTTTCACGAGTTTGGACATGCTTTACACGGCTTGCTTTCCAATGTTACCTATCCAACGTTGGCTGGCACCAGTGTACCTCGCGATTGGGTTGAGTTCCCTGCACAGCTCTATGAACACTTTATCGCTCAGCCTTATATTCTTGAAAAGTTTGCGCGTCATTACCAAACCAATGAACCTATGCCAGCAGAGCTTTTGCAGCGCATTAAGGATGCCAGCACATTCAATCAGGGTTTTGCCACGATTGAGTTTACCGCATCAGCATTAGTCGACATGGCTTATCACAAGCTGACTGAACAGCAGGACATTAACGTAAGAGCCTTTGAGGAAGAAATTCTTAACGGGTATGGCAAACCCAAAGAAATTATCATGCGCCATCGCAGCACACACTTCGGACACATTTTTGCAGGTGGATACCACTCTGCCTATTATGCCTACATGTGGTCTGAAATCCTTGACGCAGATGGTTTCGATGCATTTGTTGAAGCTGGAGACATCTTTGATGAAGCTACTGCGAAGAAGCTTTATGACTTTATCTACAGTCGCGGCGACACGTTAGACTATTTAGAGGCCTACACAGGTTTTCGCGGTCGTGAGCCAAACACTGATGCTCTGCTGCGCAATCGTGGTTTAGTCAGTGGCGACTAATCACAGCCTTCTGTAAACATCAAAAAGGGGCGTCAGGCCCCTTTTTTACTCAGCTTATTGATTTAGTCCATTCTGAACAAGTGTTGTCCCGAGTGGGCGCAAACCACCTCTACGTTATCGTCATCGTTCAGCACAGGAAGCTTGTTCAAATTAAAGGTAAACCCAATATGCCCCTGCAACGGCTGACGGACCCCTTTACATGAAATGGGATTATGTTGTTCAGCCTTACATTGAGCAACTTCTTTATTGTTGATGAGCAGCGCCAGCGTCACCGGCGTATTTGAAAACGCCTTGAACGCTTTTCCTATAATTTTAGTTTTAGTGAAACGCCAACCGCCATATAGCCAATCAACGCACTGTTTTTGACTCGATAAACGATAGCTGAGAAGCGCTTTGCAGTGGCCGTATATCTGCATATCTTTAGCATTGTTTTCTACAATTAATTCACGCAGGGCTGTGTCGACTTTGTATTTTGGTTGTGATTTACCTGGGTTTTGATTTTCTCTAAGTAGTTGAAGATCAAGATTGAACAGAATGTTAATCAGCGACAGTGATTCCCTGTACTGTTCGCATAACCCAACAAACCCCCAATACACCGGATTCAGGCTGCCAAACTGATGATACTGAACATTTTTGAACCTAGGCTCTCTGATAAAGGCTTCTATGCTTCCCGAATACTCATTCAGTCGCGTTTTGTGATGATACTCAGAAATAACCCGGTCAACAGGGTCTCTAATAAAGATCACACTTTGATAGGGGAAAAAGTGATGCATGTGTTTATCAGCACCAAAATGACCGGTGAGCATATAGTCTTTTTGTGTGCTCAGGAACGCGCCAATTTCTTTTTCTTTCCCTTCAAGCTTATACCCAAGTTGGTTTAATACTGGCGTAGTTTTATTGTTGTCTTCGCCGTAATCACAAAATACGTGTTTAAATTTTTTAGACCTTTCCGCCGCCATTCTAAAACTCGTTCCACCGGTTTTAGGGGTATGAACAAATAACAAAGGCAGCCTTGCGTCGTTGGTACGTAAACTGTGATAGAGGGTTTTACGCAGTCTGTTTCTAATAAGTGTGATTTTTTTTGAGCGCATCAGGTCGTTAGAACCGTTTGACCAGTTTTTTAGCTTGCTGTTTTGCCATGCGTACTAACTTATCTGACAGCGTTTCTTTTTCATCTATCCATGTGGGCTGGCGCCATGCGATATTGTCAGGCGTTGAATTCATGGGCGTGTAGTACTTACACCCTTTGAAATAGTAATGTGTAACCTGACTAAAACGAGTTTTATTTGCCATACGGGGCTTACTACCACCATGAACCAAATTGGCATGCCATATTAAAGCCTGCCCTTTTTTTAATTCAGCATAAAAGGGCGAAATATTGGACTCGGCTATACGCGCTTCAATGAACGATTCGTAATGTTTGTAATTGTCATAGCCAATTCCCATGCCCACGTCTTGCATGTTGTATTCCGGCCATTTGTGAGAACCTGGGTAATAAACTAGTGCCCCGTTGTCTAAGCTCACATCTTCTAAAGCCACCCACACGCCAGCCATAAAACCCGATGGCATTGAATTAAAATGAATGGTGTCCGAATGTGCTTTTTGCTGAGTACCAACGGGAAAATTGAGTGTTTGAAATGCGAGCGGGGTACGCGCAAACAGCTGCGCTAATGCATCAAACGCGCTGGCGTTTAAAGCGATGTTCTTAATCGCGTCGCTGTGTTTCCAGCCATCCTGAATTCTGATCCCAGGCCATAATGCTCGGCCGTCTCGTTCCTCTTCAATCGCTATTTCCATATCACTGATTGCCGAGTCGATAGTCGCATCGTCCAAACCAATGTCTATGATAAGGAAACCATTTTGGTTGAAGGATTCTACCTGCTCGGCGGTTAGCGAATCATGTTTCAATTGCCCGTTCATTGCACTTCAGTTTCAAGAGGAGTTATGGCCGTAAAGCCTTTTGATAACTAGCGCGCCATGGTACAGCATTTTGTGAAAATAACCCATTAAAACCAGCCCACCAGGGCTGGTTTTAAAAAGGCCAATATTAGAGCTGCTTCGCAATCCCTGTCAGGGTGCTGGCTAAATTGCTCAAGCGGTTGGAAGAAGGCGTTTTGCTTGCTAGCTGCTTGACCATATCAGATTTTTGCTGAAGTAGGGTCGCTACAGATTTATCTTGCATGCCAGCGTCCAATACTTGCTGTGCACGACTCAACGTTTCCCTCAAAGCCCCAGATACTTTTTGGTCGATTTGACTATGACGGTCAAGCTGATCTAGGTACGCCAATGCCACCACAGGGACGTCTGGCCATGTCACAGGAAATTGCTGCTGTGGGTTAAAAGTATTTCCCATGTCTGCCAACTTCGCCGCAGCAATTTCGTTTTCAGACAAAAACTCGCTAGGCGTGAGTTCGAAAACGTCCAGTCCTCGGATTATGGCTGTGCCATAAATTTTCCCGTTATACCAATAGGTTGACCAGTAGCCACCAATGACAACTTCTTCGTCGTGAATAGGGCCGCGGTCAAAATAGGCAATTTCCTGTGGTTCAGATGCCGTTGTAAAGTCCATTAGCGACAGGCCACCCTGATACCAAGCTTGGGCAAAAATATCCCGACCCGGCACAGGCACCACTGACCCATTGTGAGCCACACAGTTTTCGAGTTCAGATTGTGGTGCAGGAATTTTGTAATAGCTTTCGAATTCAAGCTTACCGTCAACAATAGAATAAAGAGCATTGGCCCCCCACTCCTGAGGATCCGATGGTCTGCAGCGAGGCTGGGTCCCGCCTCCCCACTCATCGGTGAAGACCACTTTAGTGCCATCATTACTAAAGGTTGCAGAATGCCAGTAAGCAAAACCTGGGTCAGTCACTGCATCAATACGCTTTGGATTATATGGGTCAGAAATATCGAATACGATCCCGTTTCCGGAGCATGCGCCGGCGGCAATATTGGCCGATGGAAACACGGTAATATCATGGCACTCATCGGTAGGACGAGTATCCTGCGTGCCCTCACCATGATCACCACCTAGCCATAAGCCGGCAACCCGCCCCTCATCATCAGCAAATACTGCTGGGCTTGAGGTAATACGCGCTTTTGATGGGTCTTTAACAGGGATTTCTACCACATCAATTCTGAACAACGCCGTGCGCTCATCACCGGCGACTTCACCAATACAGCCCGCTAATTCTTCGTTATCCCTAACAAATGATGTGCCTGAGTTATACACAAGGATAGTCTCATCGTCAGCTTTCACCACGGAATGCGTATGCGAGCCACGGCAAGTTTGTACCAGACCTACTTGCTTAGGACGCGTAATATCTGAGATATCGAATATTCTTAATCCACGAAAGCGCTCGTCGCTAATATCACCGTCTACACCCTCAAGTCCGCAATCGATGCGGCCACGATTCTGTTCAACAGACATAATTAACAAGTCACCGACAATTGACACATCGCCTTGACCACCTGGACACACAATCGAACTCATCAGGTTTGGTAGACCCGCATCATTGAGTTGATAAATATTAAAGCCATGATAGTTACCTGCTACCAGGATATCCTCAGAGAAAGCCATATCGGTATTCCAGAAACTGAGTAATGGCCAGCGATCGCTATACTGAGTTTTAGCATCGCCAGCATCCTCCTCTCTGTCTCTTGTCACTTCCGATTCTTCGCTCTCATCATCTTTACTGGCTTTCTTTGGCATAACTGGGGGAATATTGGCCGGGTTTTCCGGATCAAAGAAACCAGCAGGCTTCGGCAAGGTGCTTACGAGTGTCAAATTTTGAATGGCTTCGCCCGCGTTTCTGAAACCTGGAGATAAATTTGATCTTGGATCGCTAGAGAGGTTTGCCAGCATGTTATTCATTTGAATAATCTCTGCGGTCTGATCAGCGACGATGTCTTTTACGAAATTATATAATACCGGGTCATAGGCAGCCCCTGCAGTATCGAGTAGGTCATCAACCATGTCTACGGCCCCCTGATGATGGGGTATCATCAAGGTTAAAAAGAGACGGTCAAATTCGGTACCCTCTGCGTCAGCCAGCTCGGCCATTTGCTCTGGCGTTGCCATGCCCATAGAGGTTGGATCCATGTGCTTAAAATGCGCCGACTCTGTCTCTTGGCCACGTTGTGTAAGCCAGTCTTGCATAAACTTAATTTCATCAGCCTGAGACTGCTCTATCCGCCCTGCGATGGTAAGGATCTTTTTATTATTGGTTCGGTCAGCAACCAGGTTACCCATTTCCACTGCTTGTGCATGGTGCGGGATCATGTGTTGCATGAACGCAACATCTGCTTTAGTAAAACTGGTATCCGCGACTTTTATCGCCTGATCTTTGTCGAGTTTTTTTGATTCTTGTCCCGGTGCACCCGGTTGAATAATTGGTACTTCCTGTGCATTGGCTACGGGCGACAAGCCTAGTGATAATGCCGCGCATACACCGAGATACAGGGGTTTTACAGAGAACTTAACTGACATAGGTTTCCCTTCAACATTTTTATTATTGATATTTTGTGAAGCAGTATCATGCTGGATACTGACACGCTTTTAAAGACAGTTACTACGAATTAAAGCCAATTAAGGTTGAATGGTTGAGAGTTTTAACACGAATATCTCAACGTTGAGCTTCACATGACTTATTGCTAACGTACACCGCAATTGAAGTCTCAGTATCACCCTAAGCATGAAACTATTCATACTAACCGCATTTTTTTATATTGCTGTAGCGACAGCACACCCTACACATGAACATAAAGATAATGTGGCCCATTACCTTGGTAACGAAGCAGTATTGGTAGAGAGTGGTGAGCATAAAGTGTTATTTGACCCGTTTTTCCACAATGGATTTGGCATTTATCAAAAAGTGCCACACAACATCAGACAAGCCATTTTCAAGGGCGAAATACCATATAACAATGTCAATATGATCGTCATTAGTCATGCCCATGAAGATCACTTCTCTGCTGACGATGTAGCACGCTATATGACATTGCACCCCACAGTAAAACTCGTTGCTCCACAGCAAGCGATTAATTTGTTGTCAAGTGATCATGTAAGCGCAATGAAAGAGAGAATTTATGCCATCGAGCTTGCGTTCAATTCGTCTCCCTGGCAGAAGCAAATTGAAGGTGTTCACGTTGAAGCCGTGCGCATTCCCCATGCAGGCTGGCCCGGTCGGGCAGACGTAGAAAACCTCGTTTTTCGCTTGTCCTTTGCCAATACGGCCACGGTTATCCATATGGGAGATGCCGACCCACAAATTGAACATTATCAGGCCTATCAGTCACATTGGAACAAACGTGACACCCAGATTGGATTTCCACCCTATTGGTTTTTAGAGGGTGCCGAGGGCCGCTATATTCTGGAAAAGACCCTACGAGTAAAGCAAGCAGTAGGCGTACATGTGCCGATTAAAGTCCCCCTAAAGCTGCAACAAACCGAATTAGACTATTTTTCCAAACCCGGTGAAAAGCGGGAATTTTAACCGCAGACAGACACAGCCTAGGGTAGTACCGACCATTTTTACTAGCCATTACTTTGATAATCCACCAAAATAAGGCATATCTTTTTATTTTTTATTGAAAATGAATATTAAGCATCTCGCACTCTTTGTCCGTGTAGCGACCACCCATAACATCACTCAGGCAGCCGAATCACTGGGAATTTCACCTGCAGTCGCTAGCTCCTACCTCAACAAGCTGGAGCAGGAACTTGGTACAAAGCTACTTGATCGCACAACGAGAAGTGTCTCACTGACAACTGAGGGAAAAGCGTTCTTGTATCATGCTGAAGACGTTTTGAGCAGTGTTGATACTGCGAAAGCCTCTGTAGGTAAAGGCGCAGTAGTGCCAAGTGGTACACTACACATTGCCGCACCCGCATCATTTGGGCGCATGCACCTCATCTCAGTAATAAATGGATTTGTCGAGTTATATCCGCAACTTACTGTCGATCTGAGGCTCTCAGATACTCGGGTTAGTGTTATGGAAGACGACGTTGACATTGTCTTTCAAAGTACCGTGTTAGCGGACAATGACATTGGCGCTATAAAATTGGCCGACGACATAAAAGTGGTGTGTGCTTCACCCTCTTACCTTTCGCGTTACGGCTTGCCTACTCATCCATCAGAACTCAAATTGCACAACTGTATAACTTTCTCAGGTAAACAGCACTGGACCTTTCAGGTCGAGACGAACCTGCACAACATTAAGGCCAGCGGTAGCCTTTCTATTGATCACGACGAGGCCATCCGGGATGCAAGTGTTGAAGGAATGGGAATCTCTATTAATTCCACATGGAGCGTGTACCAACATTTGGCAAATGGAGAGCTCATTCAAGTATTAAGTAACTACTCACTTACTCCAGATAGTTTTATATACATGACTTATTCAAAGCATCGACAACTGACACCTAAAATACGTGCCTTCATTGATTTTGCCAAAGATTACATTGGAGAAACGCCCTACTGGGATGAAATAGTTACTAATTCCGGTCGCTTAATGCGCTAGCTATGCTAACGTATCCTCGTATTATTACCTGATAAAGTTCGCCTTTTTATGCTTTCACTTTCCAACTTGCCAACGCCTGCTTGCCTCATTGATAAGGTGAAGATGCAGAACAATATCGCCCGACTATCAACACATATAGGTTCGCTTGGTTGCCGCATCAGGCCCCATGTGAAAACGCACAAATCTGTCGAAATTACACAAGCAATATTTGAGGGTGGCAACGCCAGTGGCATTACCGTTTCAACGTTAAAGGAGGCCAAGCATTTCTTCGCCCATGGTTACAAGGACGTGCTGTATGCCGTTGGCATAGTACCGAGCAAACTAGAAGACGTAGCACAGCTTTTAAATCAGGGGTGTCACCTAACCATTATATTGGATAGTGTCGATATGGCGACTCGAGTTGTTGATTCAGCAAGCGCCTTTGGATGCATCTTTCCCGTAATGATTGAATTAGACACCGACGGACACCGCTCTGGCGCAGACCCTCAGGGTCAGGAAATTATCAATATAGCCAATGTTTTACATCAATCTGAACACACTGAACTCAAAGGTGTAATGACTCATGCAGGTGAATCATATAACTGCTTTAGTCATGAAGAGCAACGCACCATAGCACGGCAGGAAAGAGACCTCTCTATTCTCGCAGCCAACCGCATCAGACAGCAGGGTATAGAATGTGCTGAAGTCTCCATTGGCTCAACACCCACTGCCTTCGCCATTGATGATCTCACCGGTATAACAGAGGTGCGGGCAGGCGTGTATGTGCTCTTTGATTTAGTGATGGCCGGTTTGCAGGTGTGTAAGAATGAGAATATAGCAATGAGTGTGCTGGCCAGCGTGATAGGCCATCAGCAACATAAAGACTGGGTTATTACAGATGCAGGTTGGATGGCAATGTCCCGTGATCGGGGAACAGCATCACACCCCGTAGACCAAGGTTATGGACTGGTTTGTACAGTTGAAGGAAAAGTAAAAGCTGATTTCATTATCGCAGACGCCAATCAGGAACACGGTATTTTGCAACACCGCAATGGGTCATCTGAAACAGCAATTTCAAGCTTCCCGTTGGCAAGTAAACTGCGCATTTTGCCCAATCATGCCTGCTCTACAGCAGCACAATATGACCACTTTTTTCTTGTAGAAAACGACACTGTATTAGCAGAGCTCAGCACGATCAGTGGGTGGTAATTATGCTTCGTTATGGGTTGTAACGACCGGGCGCAATAATATTGTTGGGGTCGAAAACTGCTTTTATCGACTTTACTATTTGCCAGTGCATTACGTCGGCCGAAAGCACCTCTCGCTGTTGCGTAACGTTCATTCGGTATGGCACATATCCTCTCTTACGGCCCTCTTCATAGAGCTCGTTTAAGCAATCATAGGCATTTTGACGAGCTTCGGGATTGTGCAGATCAAAAATAATCGGGATAGTCGAGTCGATACAATCGTGTTTAAGGTTAGTAAACGTTATCAAAGGTTCAATTTTGTACTTTGGCGTTGTCTTTCGAATAAAAGCGACAAATTCTCTTATTTTTTCTTCATTCATCGGGATAAGTGGTGCATACCAGAGTAAACCACATGCGTCGGTCGCAGGATTCATGATACGTGATTTGTCGGGTTGAACCCTTGGATTGCGCCAATAGGCCAGTGGAAGCGCAACCTGCTGTGGTTTACCCAGCATAATATCAATGCCTTCATCTAAAGCCTTCAATTGCTCTTTTGCGGCCTTTAAAAAACCAAAGGGGAATAAGTTGCTGACTAGCTTTCCTAACTTAATTAACAAACCGTCTGACCAAATAGTTTGATTGGCGAAACCAGCTCGTTTGCGAATCAAACTTTTTACCGCCTTTACTACGCCTTTTTGACCGTAGATAGAGCCTGCTATCATCCATTCAGATACGTCATTTTTCTTCGCCAGTTCAGCAATTTGTTCATCTGTCATAACACTGTGACTGCCATTTCCATTTGGATTTTCCGCCACCATTGCCAGTAACCTGCGTTTGTCCATAAGATTAATAGAACCGATTATGCCTTCGAAATCTCTGAGTGTATCTCGGATAAAGCGCACGGTTGCATCCAGTTTCTCAGCGTCATTTATCTTGATATAAAAAGAAGTAAAACCCTCAGGCTTTTCCGCAAGCCGTATTGTAATGTCCGTCACTATGGCCATGGAAGACTGGGTAAACAGCCCATCTATGTAGGCGCCAAGCCCCCACTTGAATGAATGATCGACAACCTTTTCGTTAGACAGATCGAGCGTTCCTACACCTGACTCATACAGGCAGGTTTTGGCACTATTCTCCCAAAATTCAGGGTTGGGAATTATAGCTGTAATTTTATTTACAGCAGCAAAATGGTCAGTGTGGGGTGTAATGCCATATCCCCGCTCAAGCGCGTTGGCCAATATACTGCAACTCGGTCCGGCACCTGTAACGGGTGTCATATAGGGCCAATCATTGTCCTTGAGGTAATCATATAACTGCTGCTGCGTGACACCTGGTTGCACGGAGATCAACCCCAACTCTTTACTAATTGGCGTGATCTGATTCATGTTTGCCAGATCAAGTAACACCACCTCTCGCTCATCACTGTGAGCAATACTGCCATAGCCCCAATTGTTTCCGCTGCTAACGGGTTGGAGTATAAACCCATGAGTAATAGCCAGTTCAATGAGCTGCCTGATATCTTCATGGGTCGTCAACGAAATTGCCGCAGAAAGTAAAAAGGACTCACCTAATGTGTTTGGCACATATTTTTGCGCTGCCTGCTCAGCGTTCAATAAGCTCTCTTTGGGCAAATTTGTAAAGTGGTTACTTAGAATCTCACTTACCGCTGGCATTGCACTCTCCTTTTAGCTCAGCACCATTGACAAACATAGCAGTTGCAGCTTTCCACCAAGCTATATGCTTATACAATCAATAAAAATATAGATCTAGTCGATGATAATAATAAACGACTACAGTTAGCATAGTTTCTGTTGACTCGCTATTCATAAAAACAAGCATATAATCATTAATAACACATCTGATAGTGAGCCCAAGGCAGAATTAGTGCAATCATCGAGCGCCAATAATGAAGAAATGCTGAAGCATGCTTATATTAGTGCGATTCTCAAAGCGCTGGCTTATTTCAGTTTACCCTTCTTGGCAATATCTGTTTACTTCAACCTTATTGCAGATACGCGTATTGTTGCACTCACTATTCAAGTCATTATTTTTAGCGCATTTATTCTTTTGTATCTTTACAGGCACAAATACAAAGCGCATGCCCTTTCTTGGTCATTAACATTAATGGCCTTACTTGCCGCCAACCTTAATTGTTTGGTCAATGCATCGATTAGTCATTCAGGCGTCGCCGCTGTTATATGCAGTTTGACTCTTGCCGTTATAAGTAACCGAGCCTCACAAGTGATGATACTCGTGCTAACGCCTGCTACCTTATTTACCAGTTACAGTTATGCGGTGGACTTTTCCCCTCAAGATACTGAGGTACGCTGGCTACTCGTGATCCTTACCGGGCAACTCATTGCGCTCAGTGGTATGAATTTTCTATTTCGTCGCATGGAAGCCTTGTTTAATAAAGAACACGAGCTACGCCTTAGTTCAGAAGCGGCAGCCAGAGAAAAAAGCCGATTTTTAGCTAATATGAGTCATGAAATTCGCACTCCCATCGCGGGCATCATCGGCATGCTGGACAGGTTAAGTTATGAGGAACTTTCCGCTCAACAACAAGAAAAACTGCGACTGGCACAAAACAGTTCTGAGCTTCTATCCCGGATCGTAGATGATATTCTGGATTACTCGAAGATTGAGGCGGGAAAGTTTGCGTTGTATTCAGAAGCCTTTTCCCTTGACGAGGTTTTTGAGCAAGTCATGTTCATTACTAGACCCAGTCTGCCGCAGTATGGCAATACACTCAATTACACTAAAAACTGGGAAGATACCCTTGTTGTTGGTGACAAAACGCGTCTACAGCAAATACTGCTTAACCTACTTAGCAATGCCAATAAATTTACCCGCAATGGCATGATATCCATGACAGCATCACTGAACCCCAGCGAACAAGGCTATACATTAACATGCAGCGTCACTGATACCGGAATCGGTATGGACTCGAGCCAGTTGGCACAGCTTTTCCAACCCTTCCATCAAGTTGACAACAGCACCACTAAGTCGGTGCAGGGCACGGGTTTGGGCCTGGTAATTTGTCGGCAAATTCTCAAGCTGATGGAAGGCAAAATTGATGTGACCAGCCAGCCTGATAAGGGCAGCACCTTCTATTTTGAAGTGCCTTTGTCTCGCGCTACTGAACAAGACAAACCTCAACCTGATAACAGGGAAAATAAGTTCAACATTGCGGGTATGAGTGTGATGGTTGTAGAAGATAACGACATTAATCAGGCAATATTAATAGACATGCTGGAAAGCCTAAAAGTAAAAGTTCAGCTTGCGGAAGATGGAAAGCAAGCCATTGAACAATTGCAAAGACTGAATCCTAACGACATCGACGTTATTTTAATGGACTGTCAAATGCCTGTTTTAGATGGCTACGACACGACAAAACACATTCGTTCAGGAAAGGCAGGAGTAGTGTGGCAATCAGTCCCAGTTATTGCGCTCACTGCCAATGCGTTAGATGGCGACAGAGAAAAATGCATTGCTGCCGGTATGAACGACTACCTCAGTAAACCGGTCAACAAATCGCGCTTACAAGCCACTATCGCCAAGGTAATTAATCAATAATATTTATTCGCTTGCCACTACAAATAGCTCTAGACAAAAATAAAGGCCAGATAAAATAGGCCGAACCAAGCAAAATACTTGAGTGCGCGAGATAGTTCAGGATACGGCTGGAGCAGTGAGAGCTTACTTAGCAGATTCATGCTCTTCAGGTTTGTTGCGACGCCAGACCTCAAATTCTACCCTCACCCCATTTTCCCAGCGCTCGTTGTGCCACTCATCGCCATTTATTTTGTAGGTAAAAACGTATTTTTTGCCCTTTGGAGACGAGAAAGAATTGTAACTGGGCAACTCAATGTATTGGTCATCAGTGAACCAATATTGACCAGCGCCTGCGCTCCAGAATGCTTCACCAGCCATGGTAACAAAACTAAAGTGCTGTTCGGTTATCACTTTCAGAGACTTAAAATTTAAGTCACTGTATTGAACTCGCTTACCGTCCTGATCGATATATTCGCCGGAGACTAACTCCCAGGTTCCGACAAAGGGATGCGCATGCAAAGAGGCTGACACCAACAAAAAAATCACAGGTAAAAATAAAACAATCCGTCGCATAACCATCCTTTCTGATTAGGTGCTTGAATAAAGCCGACGCCCTAGCAGGCGAGCGAGATGAATATATCTGATCGCTGAGTCTCACACAATGACATCTTGATTGCAGTGGTCAGCCACAGCAATGGGTTAGTGGTTCAACAACGCCTCATACACCAAACTTATCACGTTGCCATACCGGCCTGATTCGTACGATCGGCCCTTAAACTCGAGCCCAGACTCTTCATTATCGACTAATGGTGTATGCCTAAGGTTGGTCAGATAAATAATAGCCAGATCGTGTTCTGGGTCAATAACAGACACAGTACCGGTCCAGCCGGTATGGCCAAACGCAGATGCACTGGCATAGGGGCCAAAGTGTGAAATTTTTTCGCCTTCACTGGCTCTGCGCCATCCCAATCCGTACGTCGCATCGTTTTCTTCTGGCTTGACGAAGCTGTCTACGACTTTTCCATTAATCAGTTCAACATCACCATAGCCACCGCGATTCAGCATTAATTGTGCTAAAACAGCGAGATCATCAGCGGTGGAAAACAGGCCAGCATGGCCAGCAATGCCACCCGACGAATAAAATGCTTTTTCATCGTGGACTTCTCCCTGAAGTACGTGCTGTCGAATATTATCAAATGTAATACGCCCCCCTCTGGTATTGCCCTGAATTTCTGTAGCGGCAAACTGGGCTGCACCAAACCCTTTATGCAAAGGGTTGAATAACGTATTTTTTAGCCCCAGCGGGTGGTAAAGCTCATGTTCTACGTAGTCATCAAGTGGCATACCTGCTACTTTCTCAACCAGCACACCTAACAACATATAGTCTGTATCGCTGTAAACAGGCGCGTTACTGCCATCAGACACCAAAGGCACACGGGTTAATAACAATGATTCTGTGCGCGAGCGGTTCTGAGAAAAAAAGCGTTTCCCCAATGGATTCTTGCTGTCAAAGAAGCGGACTTCAGGTGCATAGCCCGCCGTATGGGTAAGCAGGTCCCTTACCAATCGCGCCTCTCTACCGCCACCGCGATACTCAGGAATATAGGCAGAGACGGGTAAATTAACGTCCAGTTTTTCCTCGCTAACCAATTTCATCAAAGCCAAATTGGTTGCAAACATTTTTGTATTTGACGCGAGGTCAAACAGGGTATCAGTTTTCATTTCAACCGGTTGTGTTAGCGGTATTCCGCCATCAGCGTATTTTCGCGAGTAACCATAAGCGGTGCGCTTGACGATTTCACCGTCTTTGACCACCAGCAAAACGGCACCGGGGAAGCCGTTTTTAACATCCTGTTGAATAAGTTTGTCTACGGTAGAAAAACGTTGTTCATACTGTTCCGTTTTATCAATGAGCCGGGGGTAGGGAATGCGTATTTCAATTTGCCCGTCGGCAGGTGAGATTGATTCGACATATAAACGATTTGCGCCGTCTATCGTTCTGCGCGATAACGGATAAACGTATTCATGCAATGGCTTCAACGGGTCTGCAATGTTGAGCTTTTCACCATTCACAAAAATGCTGGCTGACTCAGCATTTATATTTTGAATAGTGATTTCGCCGCGTCCTTGGTAAGACTGAAAGGACAGTCTGTTATCGGTCAGTGGATTCTCTGTCAATGAAACATCACCAAACGCCCGATCAATTTGTCCGCGCTTAACCTTTGATTCAACTAATACAGGAATATCACTCACTTCCTTTGTGTAAGCCTGCATGAGACTCTCCACTTTTTCAGGAAAGTATCTGTCTATTAGTGCAAATAAGGTGGCTAAAGTTTGACTGTCCATTTGGCCAGTTACACGCCATGGCACAAAATGCATTTGAAAAGCTGACAATGTGTCTATGGTGGCTGGGTCGAGTCGTCCCGTTTCCTCTTGCCCATAACCATAGGTTCGAAGAGCTTTTTGAACGAGCCCTACCGACGGGAGAACATCGTTAAATTGTTGCCAGTATTTCTTAACGGTTTCCACCTCATACCAAGCGCCAATTCCAGCTTTGTACAATTCGTACCAAGGAAATCTTGGGCCTGGATCGTTTTTGCGGGTTGGGGCAATATCGGAATGCCCCACAACCTGCGTCGGGCCAATGTCAGGATTGCGGGCCAGTATGTCTTTACTCAACGTGATGAGCATTTGAATTTGCTCTGGGTCGTAGTCGGGAAAAACACACATTCTTCCTTCACCATGTTCCCTTCGGCTGCCCTCGCCACCACTGTCGTATTCACACTGAGGCACGTTAACAATTTCAATGCCAATAGATTGGTCATTGATGTTTTCCCTGCCCTGCCAATAACTTCTGCCGGCATGCCATGCTCTGTCGTGCTCATGCACCAACTGCATCACTTTTAACACATCGTAGGGGTAGCTGATATCGTAGTTTTCAGGCAATAAATAGTGCGAGCTGACATTTCCAGGTTCAACGAGCGCATTCACTGATTTCTGATAATCAATTGCAGTGAAGTGCATGACCAAAAACTTCACTCGTTCACTATAGTTTTTAGACGGTAATTGTTCATAAGAGTTGCTTGCACAACTGCTAACCCCTATAAGGGCGAGAATAAAAAAAGCCATCTTAGACATAGACTTAGCCCGTCGCTGGGTGAACAAAGTCAAATTTTTCATAATGGGATGCGCGCTCTACTTTGAGAAGAATTCCAATTGGCTAACAATCTGAAACAGTAGCCTTGAGTGTAACCTAGCACAATGGGCTCACATGTAAATATTTTATTTTCTTAAACTGGAATATTTAATAATATTTTATATAGCAACATGACTCCTATTGCGCCAGTCAAATCAGGTGCCGCCCTAACGCGTATTGTCAGTTGTTAGTTGCAAAGGAAAGTCAAAATAGGTATTTGGATACACCTGTTCCTGTTGACTGAAATGCCACCACTCTAACTCGTAGTTCACAAAATTGCCTGCCTGCATATAACGAATTAATCGCTGTCTGTTTTGAAGAACCGATTCGCCTACCTCACTGTTTACTGTGTGTGATAGAGGATCAAAAAAGTCAAACGGTGTACCCATATCTACCGGCTCCCACGTGTTCTCTGCCGAACGCTTTTCTAACGTCACATCTAATGTTGCCCCTCTGCTGTGTCCAGACTTTTCAGCAATATAAGGTCCGAGCAAAGTGCTTTTAGGAATATTGGGGTAGTAGTGGGTTTTGGTTACTGTGTCGGCTAAATTGCTCGCCCATCGGACAAAGTGCGAAACAGCTCGCTGTGGCCTGTAGCAATCCAATATTTTCAAGCGGTAACCCTCCTTAAGGGCTGCATTTGAAGCTTTCACTAACCCTTCAGCCGCACGTTTTTGCAACACACACAGTGGTGCATCATAGCCATCAACGGGTGTGCCAACAAAGTTGTCTTTACCATAGTACTTGATATCGAAGTGCGCTTCCTTAACGAGGTCATTGACGATGATAAAGTCATTTGGCATCAGTTTATTATCCGTTGTCCTATTCGACGACAGACTGCAACCAGCCAGTGTAAAGCAAATAAAACCTAATATTCCGAACGCTTTTTTCATTTTGTCGTTACCTAGTCGCCGAGCATAAAATCATGAGAGGAAATACATCTTTTAAAAACAAGCACGCGTTAGCAAAAAATACAAGAAACTTGCTCAATGCGAGCGCAGAAATACATAAATTGCTGTTGTCATTTTGTTGATCCTATGTAAAAACCATTGCACCTTTACTAAAATGCCAACATAATGACAACGTTGACAATACTACAAAGAATAGAGTGGCAGACGTAGAGAAACACGTCGAATTGCCAATAAATCTAGAGTGATTACAGTAACTTACTATCGGAAATATGCATTATGAAAGCAACATTTATGACTAGCACAACCAAGTCTATGCTAGTTGCATGTGGCCTTTTGCTGACGGCTTGCTCACCGCAATCCCAGGAAAAAGAAGCTGCTGCAGCACCTTCAGACGCATCATCAAGTGAACAGATCAGGGACGCACTGGCGCAAAAACTCATGCTGGACATTCGTCACTTCTGCACCGATGGCACAAAAGGCAATGCATGTCGAACGCCTACTACATCTATCCCAGATGAATTAAAGCCTATCATTACCCAAGATAAGATTGGCGGTATTATTTTGTTTGCTGAAAACTTGCAATCAACCGAACAAATCATTGCTCTGAATCATCAAATTCAGAATTTAGCCGCAGAGGCAGGCATCCCACCGTTACTCATTTCTGTCGACCAGGAAGGCGGACGGGTGGTGCGTATTCCGCCTGATTTTGCTTCGGCATTCGCGGGCAACATGGCCATAGGTGCAACGTATACTAATTTTGATACCAAATTTGCTTCAACATCCGGTTTTGCCATTGGTCAGGATTTACAAGTGCTGGGCTTTAACGTGAACCTTGCGCCAACGGTAGACGTTAACGTTAACCCCGAGAACCCGGTTATTAACGTTCGCTCCTATTCTGAAAATCCTGAGTGGGTAGGTAAGTTAGGTTTGGCTCAAATGGAAGCGATGCAACAAGCCGGTGTGGCCATTGCTATAAAACACTTCCCTGGGCACGGAGATACAACGGTAGACAGCCACGTAGGCCTGCCATTGGTGTCTCATGATCGCGATACAATTGAACGTGTTGACTTAGCACCGTTTAGATACACAGTGTCAAATGGTGATGTAGACATGATCATGACTGCGCACATACAGTTTCCTAATTTAGACAATACTACTTTTGTCACTAAAGACGGAACAGACAGCATAGTGCCTGCCACTATGTCTTCAAAAATTCTAAGGGATTTACTACGTGACGATATGGGCTACAAGGGTGTAGTAATCACTGATGCACTCGATATGCACGGTATAGCGCATTTCTTTGAGCAAACTCAAGCCGTCATCGAAACCTTTAAAGCAGGCAGTGACATTGCATTGATGCCTTTATACATCCGCAGCCCTGAAGACGTTTCTTTAGTGAGTAACCTACTAGACGCCTTAGTTGCAGCTGTTGAATCTGGCGAGCTGGACAGAGACGATGTTCTCGCATCAGCAAAGCGTATCACTGATCTAAAAGACAAGTACAAGGTTCAAGAGTGGGCAAAAGCGCCATTGGAAACCCTGGTCAAAAATGCAGCTGAGTATCAGGAAAGCAGAGTCCACAGAGCCGCCGAGCAGGAACTGGCGGATGCCTCTATTGTGATGGTTAAAAACAATGACATTTTCCCTATTACAAAAGAAGATGCCAACGTGCTGATGTACATGCCCGACGACATGCGATGCAAAGCAATGGAGTCTGCTTTCGCCAAGTACAAGCCTTCGGTTAATGTGACTTGCGAACATTTGGCGTCGGTAGACGATACGTTTACCCCGTCAGACTCAGCCGTTGACCTGGTAATTTTAGGTGACATTTCGCCTCAGCAAAGTCCTGCAGAAGTCGCCAATGATGCCAGCGCAGTACAAATTCGTTCTACACCAGAACAGGTAATGGCTGCACAGCAAAAAATTGCCGAGTACTATCACGACAACAACACTCCCCTGGCTTTCGTTACTCTTCGCACGCCCTATATCCATGAGAAGTTTGAAGACGTTAGCGATGCGCAAATGGCCGCGTTTTCGTATAACATTTCTATTGATGCAGAGACTGACATAGTGTCAGGCCCAATATTTAATGCGCTTGTCAAAGTCATGGTGGGAGACATTGAAGCCAAAGGAAGCTTACCTGTTTCCATTTCTAAAAAGGCACACTAGTAGTGTCTTGGTTGTCCAGTCATATCAGTGAGGTAATGTCTAAATTATCTCAGGATAGAATGCTTGCTATAGATGCATTACGGGGTATTACAATTACCGCCATGATCTTGGTGAATAACCCAGGCAGTTGGCAGTACGTGTACCCACCACTATTACACGCAGAGTGGCACGGCTGGACACCCACAGACCTGATATTCCCGTTTTTTGTGTTTATTGTTGGGCTTTCAATGAGCCTGTCAGTCCCTAAGCAACTTGCGAAGGGTCAACCAAATAGCGCAATACTCAAGCAAGGGTTAATACGCTGCACTAAGCTTATTTTACTCGGCCTTTTTCTGGCAGTGTTTTATTACAACACCTTTGATCCCAACTACAACTGGTGGACTGATCGAATTGTAGAAATACGCTTGCCAGGCGTTTTGCAGCGTATTGGCATTGTCTTTCTACTTACACTGATGCTTATGTTGTGGCTGAACAATCGAGGCAGAATTATTGCCTTTGGTGCATTAATGCTAGGATATTGGGCAAGCATGCAGTGGGCCGTCTACTATGATGCTCAAGGCAATGCCTATTCTGGGCTGTTTGATTTTGGCAATAGCTTCGCGGCATGGCTGGACAGTGTCGTATTCGGCTCTGCGCATGTCTATTACCCAAAAGCCACACCCTTTCCTTTTGATCCTGAAGGTATATTTAGCACCTTGCCAGCCGTTGCAACCTGTTTAAGTGGTGTTTTTGCTGGCCAGTGGCTGGCCAGCAATGCTAGCTTGTCACGAAAGACCCTCATGCTCGCATTAGTAGGGATAGCTGGATACTTGGCCGGGGAATTTTTATCGTTTGTTGTACCTATTAATAAAGCACTTTGGACGCCAAGCTACGTATTGATGAGCTCGGGACTGGCCTGCCTCAGTCTGGCACTGTGTTTATTTTTGATTGATATGAAAGGCTTCAGGAAATGGACTGCGCCCTTCGTAGTCTTTGGTGCCAATAGCATCGCTTTCTTTATGTTCGCCGGTGTGTTGGCTAGGATTCTAATCATGATCCCAGTGGGTCAGACGTCATTTCAAGGCTGGCTATATGCCAGTGCCTTGCAACCTGTATTTGGAAACTACAACGGCTCACTGGCTTTCGCTTTGCTGTTTTTGCTTGTGAGCTACCTAGTGATGTTTGGCATGTACAAACGTGGCATTATTTGGAAAGTCTAGTCAGAATTTAGAGCTGTAAAGGTGGTCATTTAGAATAACCACACTACAAGCAGGCAATATTTCTTTCAAAAATAAATGGCAAATGGAAATAAAATATTATTTTAATTTTTTACCAGCTTAAATACGTTATTTTTAGGATAATAAACAAACAGAATAGTAATTATTTAAAATTGCGTTAGAATAATCTTAAAGAATAAAAAATTTATCTGAACCATGTCGACTTTTACAAAAATAAGAGCTATCAAAAACAGCCTGTCAGCCAGTGAACTCAAATTAGCCAATTTTACCTTATCCTCAGCCAATGCTTTGCGTGAGTTGTCATCACAAGAATTGGCCAAAGTGGTTGGAGTGAGTCAATCCAGCGTTGTGAAGTTCGCTCAGAAGTTAGGCTATAAAGGTTATCCTGCATTCAAACTTGGTGTGATTGATGCGCTTAATGGTGAGGCCAGCGACAATAAACTGACTGGGAAAATCACCCTGAGTGACGACCTGAATCAAATTGCTGACAAGTTGCTGTCCAGTAAACATGCTGTGCTGAATGAAACTAAGCACCTCAATGATCCTCAGCCAATCAGTAAAGCGGTAGAAATTATTAAGTCGGCAAGGCGCATTCTAATTTGCGGCCTGGGTGGCTCTGCACTTGTCGGTAAAGATTTTTCATACAAACTTCAGAAACTTGGGTTGTTTGCGATAGAAGAGCCTGATGGTCATGCCCAGCTTGCTATTGCCTCAACCTTTGGAAAAGGCGACCTGGTTTTTGCTATCAGTGAATCTGGCAGCACCAAAGAAGTGGTCAGAGTGGTGAATCAGGCCAAAGAAAATGGCAGTCAGGTTATTTCACTCACTCGTTTTGGCAGTACCCCTATATCCGACCTCGCTGACGTCAAATTATTCTCTGTCGCTGAAGAAGAGGCGACTAGATTGTCTTCAATTCTGGCACGCACGGCCCAAGAATTTATTATTGATATGGTATTCATTGCCATTACACAATCGTCACGACAAGGCAGACAATACCTCGAAAAAACCCGTACCGTTGTCGGCGAATTCAGAGACTCCTGACTTAGGGATATAAGAGATAGGGCTGACGTGCCAGTCGAAAGTCAGCCAGGTCTGTGCGCCATGACATTCTGACCCGTTCCCATGTTTCTCCCGCTTCCAATTGCTTTCTTAACCTGTCAGTTCCTGCGAGCTTATCGAAGAAGTCAGGTGAGGTAAAAAATGGGGTATCAGTGTTTTTGAACTTTTTGAACACCTCAAACAATAATCCCAAATCCAAGCCCGCTATGTCGCTGTTGCGCAAGTCGATACCGAACAGTGTCTTTCCCTTCAATTTTGGGTTGCTTGCTGCACCCTGAATAGATCGAGGTTTGAATGTAAATGTTCCCAGTTCAACAGCGTGATGTCCTATCACCTGAAAAGGAAAATCTGTCCCTCTGCCAACACTCACCACTGTCGGCTCAAATAAACACAGTGATGGATATAACTGAATGGACTGGTCATTAGGTAAGTTTGGACTAGGAGGCACAGGCAAAGAATAAGGCATTTGCCTTTGATATGCCTGCATAGGCACGGTGTGAAGGATAAGTTCTTGGGCGGCATTTATCCATTTTTCACCCTTTATCATTCTGGCTAACTCAGCCACTGTCATGCCATGCAATAATGGTATAGGATGCATCCCCACAAACGATTCAAAACCGGGTTCGCGAACTGGCCCGTCTACAAATGCGCCATTGGGATTGGGCCGGTCGAGTACCACCATCTCAATGCCCTGTTCCGCAGCAGCTTCCATTACGTAATGCATTGAGCTGATATAAGTGTAAAAGCGCGCCCCAACATCTTGAATATCAAACACAATCACATCGATGTTTTGCAATACGTCAGGCTGTGGCTTTTTATTCTTGCCATAGATAGAAATGATCGGAATCCCTGTGACTGGATCAAGCCCGCTTTCTACTTTAGCGCCGGCATCATGATCGCCACGAAAGCCGTGCTCAGGGGCAAAGATACTGACAATATCCATCTTGTCTGCTAACAAAGTGTCGACTAAGTGCGCCTGTCCAACTCTGGACGACGCATTCACTACCAAGCCTACACGTTTATCTTTTAGCAAAGGCAAGTAGATGTCCTGACGTTCAGCACCTAGCAAAAACGTTTTTTGTTCACTATCTGCATACGCAGAGGGGCCTGCTAAAAACAGCAGCACCCAAATGGCGCACCACAACCACTTAGTCATTGCCTTGTTTGTCCTCTACTGACGCACGTAAGAATCCGTGGTTCTTGTCTAAAAGGGCTTTGGCATCTTGCGCACCAAGCCCGGTCAATACCATCAGAATAGCTAGTTTAGCGCTATTACCCGCAAGCTTAAGTGCCTGTGCAGCAACCTCTTTTTGGCAGCCTGATGCCTGCATAACAATCCTTATGGCACGTGCTCTGAGCTTTTCGTTACTGGCATTTACATCTACCATAAGATTTTCATACGATTTGCCAATGCGTATCATGCTGGCCGTAGTCAGCATATTCAGGATCATTTTTTGTGCAGTTCCAGATTTCATTCTGGTTGAGCCTGTAAGCGCCTCAGGGCCCACCTCCGCGCAAATTGCAATATCAGCAGCTTCAAACATAGGTGCCCCCTTATTGCACGCCACTGCCACCGCCACAGCACCAATGGCGCGCGCATACTCAAGTCCAGATATCGCATAAGGTGTGCGACCACTGGCAGCAATAGCAACCAACACATCTTTTTCACAAAACCCAATATTCTTTAGATCGCGAATGGCCCCGTCGCCATCATCTTCTGCTCCTTCGACAGCCACTTTTATAGCCTTGTCACCGCCTGCAATTATGCCAACAACCATACCCGCTGGCACACTGAATGTAGGTAAGCACTCAACGGCATCTAAAATACCCATTCTGCCACTTGTACCGGCTCCCAAATAAACGAGACGCCCGCCTTGTTTAAAAGCCTCGACGATTTTGTCAGCAGCCATCGCAATATTATCTAATGCCTTTCCAACAACACCTGCAACAAGATGGTCTTCCCGGTTTATTTTTTCAACAATTTGACGAGTGGAGAGTAAATCGATGTCTAATGTATTCGGATTGCGACACTCAGACGTAATCGTCTCTAATTGAGACAATAATTGATCCGTTACATTATTTTCTTGTTGGCTATTTGAATTCATGATGATACTGCCGGTTGTAATTGATCGTTTTGCTTGGTTTGCGCTTTACCAAGCCAACAAATAAGGGTTGAAATGGCAGTACCAATACATAATTGCCATGTAAACCCAAGACTAAAATGATATTCGCTAGGAAGTACACTTTGCATCACATAGGGCTGCATAAATAGTGTGCTAACAAAGCCGCCAACCAGGGCTGCTGTCACTGAGTTTTTGGACCCTCTAGCAGAAAAGAGAGTGATCAAATACACACCGAGTAATCCACTGTACGAGAATACCATTACACTCAGCGCAAATTGCAGGAGAGGCATGTCTGTATATTGTTGCCAGTAGTAGCAGAGGCAAGCCATAGCTGCCAGGGCCACAGCGACGATAATCATGGCGATTTGTCCGGCTTTGACATAGTGTTTTTCGGCATGATTTACGTTTCTTTTTAGCTGATAAGGCCTGTAGATATCCTGAACCAACACAGACGCCATCGAGTTGAGTCCTGAATTGAGCGTAGACAGCGCGGCCGCGATAATACCTATGGTCACAAAACCTTTAACACCAGCGGGTATTTGGTTAAGCACGTAATACATAAAAATGGTGACATTCTCACCTTGGAAGTTTGGTGTGCCCTCTAACGAGCCCGACTGGCTCATAATATCCGGGCGCTGATAGTAGATAAACAGCAGCAGTCCTATGCAGATAAACAAAAACATAACAGGGATCACCATCACTACAGAGAACAACATGGCTTTACTGCCTTCCTTTGCATTTTTACACGTGAGTACGCGTTGCGTCATGTCTTGATCTAATCCAAAAGCAGCGACATTCAAGAGTACAAATCCCGTCATTATGGACCAAAAGTTAAACACACCTGACGGTGAAAAATCGAGGTCAAAATGAAACAGACTTAGCTTAGACTCCATATCAGGGGCCGGCGCCTGCAGTGCGCTAACAATGGCAGGCAGGTCTGCGGGAATCGCCTCAAGCAAGAAATAAATGACTAATATCGCCGCACTAACATAAACAACACATTGCACAACATCGCTATAAATAACCGTTCTTATGCCACCGTATACCGTATACAGCAAGCCGATAGCGGTCATGAGTACAATAGACCAAACAACGCTGCTGGCTTCAAAATTGCCAAATAAGATCATGGAAACCGCAATGGCCGCCATATAAAGTCTGGCACCACTGGCAAACACCCTGCCAAACAGGTACATAATACCTGCTTGCTGCTTGGCGCTCTCACCAAATCGTTGTTCGAGCAACTGGTATACCGTATACACCTTATGTTGATAGAAACGCGGAATTAAAAAAGCAGATACCAGCAAAGCCGCGATAATAGCCCCTATATTGGTGGTCAGGTATGATAAATCACCCCGATACCCTTGATCCGGACCGCCTAAAAACGTGGCGGCCGATTGCGACGTAGCCAGAACAGAAATCGCCACCACCCATACGGGCATACTGTTTCCACCAAGGAAATAATCCTGACTATTGGCTGAGCGTCGATTAAAAAACCACCCTGTGGCAAGCAGTACAGCACCGTATGCAGCAAAAACTATCCAATCCAGTGTGTCGTACTGAGAAAACACTTGCTCCATCAAAGGTCTCTCTTATTGTTGGCCATAAAGGCGTTTAATGTTGTAAATACGGTCAAGGTAGCTGGTCTCTTGACTGGTTCTCAGCGGAAGAAGTGGCGTTACAGACACTCCATTTAAGGTACCGCTGTAAAATTGACCTTGATCATTGTTGTAACCCAGCCCTTTTACGGCATGGATAACATAAGGCTCACCCTGATAGTCACCGATATACATCATTACGTGGCCTGGTATATAAATAAGGTCACCAACGGCCATATTAGCCAGCGCAGCTGTTTTTTCTGTGTGCAGACTCGCATCCTTGAAACGCGTATTAATGCCGTAATCAGTTGACCCTTGGTCACCGGAATTTCTTGGCATTAACAAGCCGAAGGTGCGATATATTTCACCCACAAAGCCCGTGCAGTCACGACCGTTGTAATCATGGCCCCAACCATATCGTTCACCCAAAAATTTAAACGCCTGTGCAAGCAGATTTTTCTCATTGAGAGGCAATAGCCCTTTGTGCACATCGTGATGACGGGCAATTAACGCCGGTTTAAACGTCAGTCCACCTTGCTCATCGCGCACAGGTAACTCAACCACATAAGAAGCATAAGGGTTTTGACCGTATATAGACCCCTTAAAATTGCTGGCATTCATCAGTGGCAACGACACCCCCATATCTAACTGCACCTCAGAGACGAGTGCGTTGTCTGGGACATAGTTAGTAAAGACCTTGGCACCGGTTACTACGAGTCGCTCTGGCGCATCTAAAAAGCGCTTAATCTGCGCTTTTTCGCCGACAGCTAAATCTTCCACTGGTGCCCAAGCGATGTAGTGAAAAACCTGTATCAGCGCCCATTTATTGTCTGCGCTGTAGTGCAAAACGGCAGCGACATCACCCGGGAACACGCCGGTTTCCTGAAAGCGGTCTAAATCAGCATCCATACCTGAGTTCAACACCCTGTCTTTTGTAGGATACTTTCGCAACGCGGTGCGTTTTACAACGAGTGCATATTCTACCGTATTGGATTCTTGAATCGCTTCTCGGTTGAGTGAAGCTTCATACTTAGCATAGTCAGCGTCGGTTAGCTCTCGTCCGTCAAGATAAAAGCGCGGATATCCTGGCCGACTGCTGATCGACATCAGTTTGTCTGAAAGCGCTTCTCTGCTCAATGTGCGTGGAACTGAAAGAGGATTGGTAACGTGGGGATTTTCGTTGATCAGTTGCGTATTAAATTCTTTTATTTGCTCAGCATCCATAAGCTCTTTTTCTGGTTCAATTAATTTATCTATCCAGAACGACACCGAAAAATGGTCTTCTTTTACACCTATTACATCCGATGTAAACCTTCCTGATTCAGCCAGAGCATTGGCACAAACCGAGAGCCAAAAAACCGATAGGATGTAGGCCGCTTTCCTGTATATATGCATTTACTGTACTCCTGCAATTGCGGCTAGTATGCGGCCAACCAATAGGCCACCAGCAGTGCCTATAATGTAACCCAGCATAGCCATCAATACACCAACCGGTATGAGGGCTCTTGAGTAGGCGGCGGCGAGGATTGGTGCTGACGCAACGCCCCCTATATTGGCCAGCGAAGCAATGCCCATGGTAAATAGGTCAAACTTAAATAACTTGGCAAGTAACACCATCAAACTGCCATGCACAGCAAGAATGACTAAGCCAGCGATAATGTAGACTGGCGCCTGAGTGAGTTCCGCAAAATCGGCTCTCGACGCGATCAGCGCAATAATCAAATACAGCATGAGATTGGACAATTCCACCGCACCAAACAGCCGTGACAATGGCGACATGGCCCCCACCACACCAAAAACAGTGACTAAAAGTACGGTCCAAGCAGTGGTGGTAAAATAAGCTGACACAGGCAGCCACCCGGCGATATATTGCGAGACTGCAGACACCGTCAGGGCAACACCTAACAAAAACAGCAGACTAAACGTTTTATCTTGCTCTTGGTGGTTATTTTCCTGTGTCAGTCCCTTACTCACTTTTTCGATGGCCTGTGTATCTGCACCAGTCCAGGCTGCAAAGCGTCCCGCAAACGGCACAAGCGCTAACAGGAACATCACCCACATTGCGTAATCAATAGAATCTATGAGCAGGGTATATCCCATACTGGAATCAGGGACATTAAGTGCCAGCTGAATAGCCGCCATATTGCCTGTACCGCCCATCCAGCTGCCGCACAGCGCAGCAAATGTTTTCCACGCATCAGCGGCAAGTTGCGACTGAAACAGTGAAAAAGATACGATAAAACCCACACCTATCGTGAGTGCTGCACACAAAAAAGCGACTAGCATACGCGGACCAAGCTGAATGATCTTACGCATATCAGCCTGAAGCAACATTAGAAAAATCATTGCCGGAAGCAAGTTATTTCTCATAACTTTATAAGCATTGCTCATATCTGCGCTTTTTTCCCACAGACCAAGGGTGGACGCAACCATCACGAGAAAATACAAAAGAACGATGGCAGGTAACACAGAAAATAGTCGCCATCGACTGTGTACCTCAACTGCCTTGAGGACACCTGCAATGAAGAGCAGTGAGGCGATATAAGAAAACGGATCAGATAACATTGCTTTCCTTATTGAGTTGCTAACAGCTTCGCTATGCTGGTATCTAGCAATCGTTGCATTTTCATTCCAGAATAGCCAACGGAAGATTCCTTCGCTTCGGGATGAGACGCTTGGGCTGCCACAGTGAACTCGCGCCCCCCCTGATATTCAGGTAAGCATACGTGCGCTAACATGACATTTTCACCCGTATTTCGTGTCTCACTTGGACCCCAACCAATTTTTTGGAAAATACGCCATTCACCATTGGTCGCTGTATCTAAAACGCGCTTCGCGTCTTTAGATGTGAGGTCTGCATCACTACTAATATGCCGAGCAATAGCTAGACTCAATGCATGGCTGATCCCCGCAAGCATGCCTCCGGCCTCAGCACCTTCTTGCGTATGGCCTACACCGTAAAACAACAATTGAATGTCTTCTACTTTCAGCTCAGGATGCTGCGTTAAAGGATCGCGCTCATGTGCTGCCAAACGCTTTAACCACTCTGCCTGGGCGAGCGTCGTCATGGGTTTATTGCCAGTGAGGCCGCAATCATCACAGCGGTAAGAACGATACCCAGGGTCTTCGCTGTTGCGCGTAAAACCAGAAAAAACCGCAACCTCTTCACTTTCCTCGTCGCGCCATTCTGAAGAGAGTGGGTCGAATACGTCTGTGCCATAAGCTCCACGGAAAAATATCTTTTCATTTGATAACTTTAGCCATTCATCATGAAAAAGTGCCGTCAAGTAATCACGGCCCGCCAGGTTAACAAAATAGCTTGCAATAGCATTGCTGTTTCCGTCTGCCTTACCAAACGCCTCGTAGCTATTCACACTGGTGATAAGGTCGGCAAGCGCAAATTCTCCGACATACCCCACATCGCTTACACCCGCTTTTCTTGCTTGGGAAATTGCACCGGTAAACGCCAGCACTTTAGAAGAACTCCAAGGCTCGTAAACCTTGTGTTGGGTGCCGTTAGACAAGTAACGATAACTCACACCCTTATCTTGATGTCTAAAATCAATAACCGTTATACGCCCTTCACTGTCGTCCCCCTGAAAGAATGACCAGTCTGCACTTACTCTGCCTTCCCATCCATGCTGCTCATAACGCGCCTGTCGAGAATTCAGATAGTCGCTTGAAATAGGCTTATCATTTAGCGCGCACCCTATCGTTTTGGCGTCCAGATTGGCAGGAAGTATAGGATCAGCGCCCATCACAGTATTATAAAACGCCAGCGCGTCTTGTTCAGTGGGCTGTTTTTCATCAGCCAAGCACTGTGAGCCACATAACGTCACTAGTATTAGCATTACATTCAACAGATTAACTCGCATAGTGGCTACTGCCCCCAAGACCCAATTGAATAATTTATTACCCTTAATTGACACAATATATAATAACAAATTCATTGTCCAATTTTATTTGGTCAATGGAGAGGAGTCACCCAGTCATAGCATGTAACAAGATATTCTGTCTTTTACGTTGATGTTTGCAGATTTACACGCTAAAAAATAGGCAAATAAAAAGGGATCCTACATGAAGACAATTTATACTCGCGTCGTGGCCGTGTTTTGCCTGGTAACACTTAATGCCTGTAAACCTGCTCCAGAGGTGGTTGAACCCACCGCCAATATAGACAAACCTAAAGCAACGGCCATTAATATAGCCTACGAAAAGTTTACCCTTGATAATGGTTTAGACGTGATCTTTCATGTTGACCGCTCTGATCCGGTTGTCGCGGTTTCGTTAACCTCGCATGTCGGTTCAGCAAGAGAACTTCCAGGTAGAACCGGATTTGCACACCTATTTGAGCATCTACTCTTTCTAGAATCAGAAAACTTGGGTAAAGGTGGACTCGATCAGCTCAGCGCCCGCATCGGCGGCTCAGGAGCAAATGGATTTACCAGTCGCGATATTACCGCTTACTTTCAGACAGTTCCCAACGATGCGTTAGAAAAAATGTTGTGGGCTGAGGCTGATAAGCTGGGCTGGTTTATTAATACAGTCACTGAACCCGTGCTGGCAAAAGAAAAGCAAGTGGTCAAAAACGAAAAGCGTCAGTCCTATGACAATCGGCCCTATGGCCATACCCAATATGTGATTAGCAAGAACCTTTATCCTCAAGACCACCCCTACAACTGGCAGGTCATTGGCTCATTGGACGACCTTCAGGCAGCAACACTGGATGACGTAAAACAGTTTTTTAAACGCTGGTATGTGCCCAATAATGTGACCTTAGTAGTTTCAGGTGACTTTGACACAGCTCAAGCCAAGCAATGGGTTAACAAGTACTTTGATGAAATACCAAGAGGTGAAGCCGTAACCCCGCTTCCCAAGACTCCCGTGGTGCTTACTGAAACCAAAAAGCGCATTCACGAAGACAACTTTGCCAAGTTGCCAGAATTAACACTCGCATGGCCAACTATCCCGCGAGGACACAAAGACAGCTACGCATTGAATATGTTGGTCGAACTACTCAGTGAGGGCAAGCGCGCCCCGTTTAATAAAGTGCTGGTAGACGATAAAGCCCTCACATCAGACGTGTCTGCCTATCATTATCAGGCAGAGCTAGCCGGCCAGTTAATGATGAGTGTACGAGCCTTTAACGACATAGATTTAGATGTTGTCGAAAAGGCGATCAACGAAGCCTTTACCAAATTTGAACAGGACGGCTTTAGCACAGACGACCTCAACCGTATAAAAGCAAGTATGGAGACCAGTTATTATCAGGGCTTAACCAGCGTATTGGGGAAAGCATTTAGATTAGCTGACTTAAATGTGTTCTTTGACGACCCTAATCGCATCAATCAGATTGTTGCAGAAATGCAAAGCGTCACCGCAGACGACATAAATCGAGTCTACAACACCTATGTAAAAGGGCAGCACTTTGTGGCCACCAGTTTTGTACCTCGAGGTAAACCTGACTTGGGCTTATCCGGCTCCATTGTGGCACAGGTGGTGGAAGAAAAAATTGTCGAGGGGGCGGAGCAAAACGTCGACCCCAGTCAGCAAGCCAGTTATGAAAGAACGCCATCTACTTTCGATCGCTCTATCGAACCACCTTATGGCGAATCACCGCAGCTTACGCCTCCAGCTGTATGGCGTGATAGTATGACTAACGGTATTCAAGTATTAGGTATACAGAGTAATGAAGTGCCTTTGGTGTCGGTCAATTTCACTATGGACGGCGGCCTGCTATTTGAAAAAGCCAGCGAATCGGGTTTGGTCAATGTTACGGCTCGCCTGTTAAATCGCGGAACACGCTCTAAAACACCAGAGCAGTTAGAAGAAGCCATCAACCAGTTGGGGGCGTCCATTAATATAAGGCTGGTCAATACGTCAATTGAAGTGAACGTAGACACATTAGCCAGGAATTACGCTGCAACGATGGCACTTGTTACTGAGATGCTTTTGGAACCACGTTGGGATGATGCTGAACTGGCGCTAGTAAAACAAGAAGTCATCAGCGATATTCAACAAAGTGAAGCGAGCCCAATCATGTTAGCAAATATGGCATTTGCTAAACAGGCTTATCCGGCGTCACATCCGCTTTCCCGCCCCTCACAGGGAACGGAGGAGAGTGTCACCGCGCTAACAATGGTTCAGCTTAAAAGCTATTATGAAAACTATGTAGTGCCCAATATGACCAGTGTTCATGTAGTCGGTGATGTGTCTAAAGATGCTGTCATGCAATCGCTGGCTAATATTGAGAAAAAATGGGAATCCAGAGCACTCACATTGCCTGAACTACCCGCACCCATCGAAATAAAAACATCGCAACTATATTTTTATGACGTACCCGGTGCAAAACAGTCTGTGCTAGAGATAGGCCACGTGAGCATGAATGCGACTAGTGACGACTTTTTCGTTGCCAATGTTGCCAATTACAGCCTCGGTGGCGGCGGTTTTGCATCTCAGTTGATGCAACAACTTCGCGAAACCAAGGGCTATACTTACGGTATAAGAAGCCGCTTCTATGGTGGTAAACACTGGGGTCGATACACGATTTCTACCAGCGTTCGTTCCAATGTTACTTTTGAATCTTTACAAGAAATCAAACACATAGTGGAAAATTATGCGGCCAATTATACCGACAGAGAACTGGCGACAACCCAGAGTTATTATGTCAAAAGCTATGCCCGCGAGTTTGAAACGATGGATGCTAAAATTGACATGCTGCAATCGATTAGCCAGCTTAGCTACCGTTCCGATTACGCTAATCAGCATATTCAACAGGTTCAGGCGCTGACAGTAGACTCGGTTAAACAACTGGCAACGCAGTTTATCAAGCCGCAAAATATGATCTATGTGGTAGTGGGTGATGCAGAAACACAATTAGAAAAATTATCGCGTTTAGGGCTGGGAGAGCCAATTAAACTAAACTAGATACAAGATCACTTTAAGGGGCTGTCCCCTTTAACTTTAAGGAGAGAAAGATGGGATTATTATCAAGCCTGATGGGCAATGCGTCTGAAGTCGATATGGAAGAACTGCAAGAAACCCTGGAATCTGTTGTGTATGAAGGGGAAGAAGTCAAAGCAGGTTTTAAAGTTTTCAGAGACATGTTCGTATTTACCAACAAGCGACTTATTCTCATTGATCGGCAAGGCCTTACAGGCAAAAAGTCAGAATATCTGACTATACCGTATAAGAGTATTTCCAAGTTCTCAGTTGAAACAGCAGGCACATTTGACGCAGACGCTGAGTTAAAAATTTGGGTTGGCAGCGACCCTGCGCCGATTTCAAAAGAGTTAAAAGGGGGGGTCGACATTGTAGGACTTCAGAAAAGCCTTGCAGCCTGTATGTTCAGTTAATGCGCTATCCGGCAGGTTGTGCGGAGACAACAATGTCACCGCTGCCTGCCAACTTATTATTCAGTTCGCTTCGAGTATGCCTTTGAGGAAGGCAACCACCGAGCGAGACAACGCACTAAGCGCGTAACCCCCTTCTAGCACAGCCACAATGCGTCCTTTGGCATGCTGATCGGCTACCGTTTTAATTTGCATGGCTAACCATCGGTAATCGTCTTCAACCAGGCGTAAATGACCCAGACTCTCCTCGGCATGTGCGTCAAAGCCCGCAGACACCAAGATTAAGTCAGGTTTAAAGGCTGTCATTTGCTCAAACCATGGGGCGACTAATTCCCGGTATGCGTCTCCTTTAGTACCTGCGGGTACGGGGATGTTCTTTACATTGTCAGCTGTTGGACCTTCTCCTGTATAAGGATAAAAAGGGTGTTGAAATGACGAACAGAAAAGAATGCGATCATCACCTTCGACAATATCTTGCGTGCCATTGCCATGGTGCACATCAAAGTCGACGATAGCGACTCTATCAATACCCGTTTGTGTTAATGCATAGCGCGCCGCTACCGCCACATTATTAAAAATGCAAAAACCTGACGCACTATCTTTACCTGCGTGATGTCCCGGTGGGCGCACAGCACAAAAAGCAACCTGGTTGTCTTTTTCCAATACTTTATCTATACCTTCTTTCGCTGCCCCAGCGGCATGCAAGGCAGCACTTAACGTGTGGTGCATCATAATGGTGTCATCGTCAAGCCAAACGCGTTCGTCTTTATCTTTCGGCGCTTTGGCAAAGATGGTTTCGACATAGTCAGAATCATGCGCCAGCTGCAATATACGTTTTTGCACTGGCTTGGCATCCTGAAACTGCAATATGTATTCAAGGCCTGACGAGATGAACTGATCATTGATCTGGTGCAATCGTTGTGGACACTCAGGATGCTCAGGGTCCATATTGTGAAGCGCACATTTAGGGCTACCGAAAATAGTTATTTGCATGGTCAGTCCCCTTCCAAATCTAAGATCAGTTCAATTTCACTCGGATCTTCGCTTGGTAAGCGCCTAAACCCTCCTTGCTCGAACACACTGATCATGGGTTTATTCTCGGCTTTTACAAACGCAAACATCTTTTGTAACCGTCGCTTTTTTGCAATGTCTATCATGGTGTTAAGTAACCGAGAGGCCATACCCTTACCCTGTTGGGTTTCTCTGGTAACAAATGCCACTTCGCAAAAGGGCTGATTATCGTAAAGATAATATCGACCGACTGCTTCGATCACCAAACTGGAGCCCTCCTGTTTCACAATGGTCAGCGCCACATCTTTGGTCTGATCAACACTGACCAAATCACAGGATTTTTCTCTGGTCATTGCTTGTGGCACCGCGTTATAACGCAGCCTAAGCGTTTCTTTAGTGTGAGAGTAAAAGAACTCCTGCAGCCGACGCTCATCAGCAGGATTTAAGGGCCTCAAATAGTATTTTTCGCCACGTATATCGACAGGAATGATCTGTACGTCACCTAACTCATCAATGTCGGTGGGGTAACGTTTTTGATAATCAGGCACCCACAAATGCTCGCGTACTTTTGACAACAAGGCTTCGCGAAATTTAGGGTGCGCAATGCGAATGAGTTCCAGAGCACGCTCGCGAATGCTTTTGCCTTTTAACCTAGCAATGCCAAACTCTGTAACTACATAATCAACATTACCTCTGGAGGTCACTACACCTGAGCCAGGCGTCAGGTCGGCGACAATGCGTGATATTGTTTTGTCTTTGGCGGTAGCCGGCATGGCAATAATCGATTTGCCACCTTTGGACATGCTTGCCCCTGAGACAAAATCAACTTGCCCACCAATACCACTGTAAAAATCGTGTCCAATACTGTCAGCGACAACCTGGCCGGTAAGGTCTACTTGCAGTGCACTGTTAATAGACACCATATTGTCATTCATAGCGATGTTACGCGGTTTATTGACATAGCTACTTGGATAAAATTCCACGTGAGGATTGTTGTCGACAAACTGATATAAATCGTCGGTGCCCGCGCAGAAACTGGTTACCGTTTTACCTGGATGAAACGTTTTTTGACGGTTGTTTATCACCCCCTTGCGCATGAGCTCCATCACGCCATCACTGATCATTTCGCTGTGAATACCCAAGTTTTTATGGTTAAACAAATAGCGGGTCACCGCGTCGGGAATTTTTCCAATGCCAAGCTGAAGTGTCGCACCATCACCAACCAGTAAGGAGACGTACTGTCCTATTCGTTCGGTTATTTTATTAGGTTCATGCGGCAGAATTTGAGGTAATGGCGCTTCGTGCTGTAAGCAAGCACTGAACTCACTGATGTGCAGGTAAGAATGTCCGCCTGTTCTTGGCATTCTCGGGTTGATTTGCGCAATAATGTGTTTTGCGCTTCGCGCTGCAGACATGACTATGTCCACACTCACGCCCAATGAGCAATAGCCGAGTTCATCGGGCGGTGACACCATAATTAACGCCACATCCAACGGCAAGGTATCATCATTAAACAACTGGGAAATCTCACTTAAAAAGCAAGGTGTGTAATCAGCTCGCCCTTCATCAACAGCTCGGCGTACATTTTCAGAATGGATAAAAAATGTATTCACTTTAAAGCGGTCTTTATATTTGGGCAACGCCCACTCACAGTCACTAAACGTGACGATATGCACCACCTCTAAATCTTTTATCTGTGGCGCATCATGAATGAGACTGTCCATTAAGGCGCTGGGAATGGCAGCATTCGACCCTAAAAATAGCCGGTCTCCAGACTTCAGCAACTTGCCCCACTCTACTTCATTGTAAAACTGCGATTTGAGAGATTGCATAATATCTAGCATCTAGTTAATTTCAGGGTAAGAGTATCAAGTCTCTCTTTGTATTCCTTGATCTGCGTACAATTATTTAATGATTTGCTCTGTGAATACTAAAAACTGTAGCTCGATTAACCTTCGAGTGGCGGATGTTGAAAGTAAAAGAGGCAATCAGAGGCAGCGATGTCAGCACGCGTTGTCACCATGAATAAACGCATGGGCACTTTGGTATACAGCTCAAAGCCTCTTTTTTCAAAACATGCCGATAGGAGTCGTTGCTGGCTGTCCAGTTTTAAGACGGATTCGATAGCGTCATTTAACCAGCCCAACTGTGTGTCAGCAGGTGTAGTACCAAAATTGTGGTGTTCGATGTCACTGCGCATCGTTATCGCAGCGGTAGTGTCCATTTTGCTGGCGTATACGATGGGCTTATAAGCCTGTAATTCCAGCCTTCTCGGGTAAGTTAGCCTTTCCATATCCTGCTTTGTTTGGTCCAGACGAGGTGTATTCATGAATGCCTTCAGTCCATAGAACGCCAGTTCATCGGCCTGATTATCCTGACTTCCACCCGCTTCAAACGTTATAATGGGGCAATCAAAGTCCTGCTCCATTAAAGATCCTAACTGAATATCGGTGGTAATAACCCTTTGGCAGAAAAGCGATGCCAATGCGATATTTTGGTCGCTGTCATTCGTGGTAACACAGAATGCCGGGCCACTGCCAGAGGTATTGTGAATATCGACCACAGCCTCGGGCGAGAGAGTTAAAATACGTTGGCGAATTGCCGTCGCCAACGCCCCTTGTAAACCGTCAGGAGGGTGCGTAAAGCAGCGATTCAGGTCTGCCTGACCGGGCAGCATACGATAATAGAACTGCGGAGCCGTCAAGGCTGCTGACAAAGAGGCTATAATACAGACGGTTGTAACCGCTGGCATCTCTCCAGTTTTCAAATAGCGATATATGGCTCTTAAGCCAGAAGGTTCATTGCCATGCAGAAGTGTAGTCAGTACTCTCACACGTGAGTCATCTATCCCCCTAAAGACAATCTCACAAGGGCCTCCTAATGTCGTTAATAAATGATCAAAAGAATGAACCTGGGCCATAGAGGAAGCTGTAAACGATCTTAATTGTATACCACTCATCACAGTGTCCAATTTGCGACCGGATTATCCGTCAACATATTTTGTTGATAGAGTGAAAGCATTTTCTCCAACGCTTGCTGCCTATTGCGTGTTTGTTCTAACTTTTCTACCTGGTTTAACTGCCATGTAGCACCCGTTTGGCGTGTGGCAATACGCTGTTCAATGATCGCCAAATACTGACTTATATCTTTTCGGTCTACGTTGAGCTCTTCAAGCCCCTGCTCAGCCATGGGCAGCATAGCGGGTAACACCTCAATAATTGGCCGTTCAATTAATTGGTATTGTCTATCACAGGGCCACAATATTTTGGCATCTAGGCCTTGTTTTGCTGCGCGGTAAAAGTTGTATTCAGCGTGCTGAAACGGCAATTTAGCCATATATTGGTCGATATTATGTGAAAATGCTTGTGTCAAACCAATGATAAAAGCCGCGTTGGCAACCATATCTGAGAGCGTGGGTCCAGACGGTAAAGCACGAAATTCAATACGCAAATGCCCGTTGTTGTGAGGGTCAAAAATCGCTCGGTTCCATGACCAAACAGTACCATGATGCAGTAACAGTTCTGCAAAGGGTGACGAATCATTGTCTATACTGGGGAGAATGGGTTCATATAAAGCAACGCTTTCTGCAAATGGTTCCCACGCATATTTTCGCAACCAGCCCTGACCAAACGTGACTCTGGCTGGCTGTCGCCAGTTTGTTTCTTGTTTCACACGACTGTCTATCGACTGTTTAAACAGCGCAATCCGTGTCTCATGCCATAGCTTTTTACCCATGAGTACGGGAGAGTTGGCACTCAATGCCAAGGCTAATGGTGTCACCAACTGAGCCGCATTATACAAGGGTACAAAGTCAGATTCAGGTACCTTAAAATGCACTTGAAAAGAAGCATTTGCGCCTTCCAAGGTGACTTCGTCACACGTTAGGTCTAGTGACTCAAAATGGTTAATGTCGACTTGAAAGGGCCCATCGTGCATAGCACTCAACTGCTTCGCTAAAGCGCGAAAACGGGGCGAATCCGTGAGATAGTCTAACGCCAGATGTTCCGTTTTTAAGGTAGGTAAGATACCCGTCCATAACGCACGGGAACCTATACTGGCGGCTAAGTCTTGCAGCCTTCCAGTTACCTGCCTAAGCTCATTGTGCATAGCGGTAAAAGGCTGTTGGTTTGCCATTACAGGCGACAGGTTGATTTCCAGATTGTACTGATTCAGTTCTTCAGTAAGACGCTTGTCATTAGCCAAAGCGAGCAAAGTTTGATTGGCGCGTTGTGGGATAAAACCTGTATCGACAAGATACAACTCAAGTTCGGCTCCAAAAGATGCCGAATGAAGACCAGCCTGTTGCGGCTGTGCCAAACGGGCTTTAAGTTCGGCTAATTGGGCATCAAGCTTGGTATGAAAGGCAGCAAAATCACTCGGCGTGAAATTCGCTTTGATCACTTGCTGTCCCATTTCAGTTCCGCTCCTTACAGTTTAGGTCCGGCTGCAATTAATGCTTCCCCGTGTGGAATATCGGTATACTGCTCAAAGTTATCTATAAATTTGCGCGCCAAGATCTGGGCTTTTTCTGTCCACTGCTCAGCTGAGTCATAAGTATTTCTTGGGTCCAATATATCACTGTTAACCTTGTGCAGCTGGTAGGGGATGGCTAAATTGAAAATGGGCAACTCATGTGTTTCTGCATCATCCAGGCTATCGTCTAAGATAGCATCGATAATTGCTCTGGTTTCTTTGATTGATATACGCTTACCACTACCATTCCATCCCGTATTCACCAAATAAGCCGTAGCACCGACTTTATCCATGCGAGCTACCAGTTCATTCGCATACTTCACTGGATGCAAGGTCAGGAAAGCTTTGCCAAAGCAGGCTGAAAACGTGGGGACAGGCTCAGTAATGCCGCGCTCCGTACCCGCAAGCTTGGCCGTAAATCCCGATAAGAAGTGGTACTTGGTTTGCTCGTGTGTCAATTTCGCCACGGGTGGCAACACACCAAACGCATCAGCAGTGAGGAAAATCACCTTTTTTGCATGCCCTGCGCAGCTGGGAAGAATAATATTGTCTATATGCTCAATAGGATAAGAAACACGGGTGTTTTCAGTAACCGACTTGTCGGTAAAGTCTATCTTACCGTTTTCATCTACGGTGACATTTTCCAACAGGGCATTTCGACGAATAGCTCTATAAATATCGGGCTCACTTTCTGGATCTAAGTCAATGGTTTTAGCGTAGCAGCCACCTTCGAAATTGAACAGTCCATCATCGTCCCAACCATGCTCATCATCGCCAATCAAGCGACGTTTAGAATCGGTTGAGAGTGTTGTTTTACCTGTACCTGACAGACCAAAAAATATGGCAACATCACCTTTTTCTCCTACATTTGCACTGCAATGCATAGAAGGCATATGCTCAAGTGGTAGGTAATAGTTCATCATGGCGAACATGCCCTTTTTCATCTCGCCGCCGTACCAGGTACCACCGATCACCTGCATTTTTTCGGTCATGTTAAACGCGGTAAAAACTTCAGAGTTGAGGCCGTGTTCACGCCACTTTTTATTGCTGGTTTTCGAGCCGTTAAGTACTACAAAATCGGGCTCGCCATAACTCTCCAGCTCCTCTTCTGTGGGTCGTATGAACATATTTTTGACAAAATGCGCCTGCCAGGCAACCTCGACAACAAAACGTACCTTCATACGATGCTTAGGGTTGGCACCGCAAAACGTGTCAACGACAAACAAGCGCTTAGCGGACAACTGCTCTACAACGCAGGCCTTTAGATCTGCCCAGATATCCGGCGAGATAGGTTTATTGTCGTTGGGGGCATTGTCAGAATTCCACCACAAATTTGCCTTGCTGGTTTCATCGAGCACAATGTATTTGTCTTTCGGAGAGCGACCCGTAAACTTACCCGTCATGACATTAACCGCACCCAGTTCGGTAACAACACCTCGCTCATACCCCGTCAATGAAGGGCTTAACTCTTCTTCATAAAGCTGGTCATAAGACGGGTTGTAGACAATGTCTGTTACACCGGTTATGCCGTATTGGGTTAAATCCACTTTGCTCGCCATGCCTCAATCCTCATAGGTTGTGTCAAACTACTTTAAACAGACTGGGAAATAGGTGTATTGATGTAAATCAAGCTAGCTCTTAGCTACAGACAAGCTTTTTCGGTACAACTACAAGGACTTCACAACTGCAGGAAACAATAATCGTTCGGCCTCACCAGATTCTTTTAGTGTCTGTAATGCCTGACGAATCGTGTCTACTTGCTCAGCAGGCAGTTTTGCCTGTTTAGAAATACCCAAGTGCACATAACGCGTAGTCTTTTGCCCCAGAGTGATGGGTAACGTCACTATGTTGTTTTTAAAGTGAGGATTGGATTGTATTCGCGCTAATGTGGAAAAGTGAGGCGCAACTACTAAATCGACTTTCCCTCTGATCAGCATAGCCAGCGCTCCCTCCACACTATAGGCACTGATTATTTGGTTATGATTTTGGAGTAAGCTTAAATCACTGGTGTTATACAAATACCCACTGATAGTCGCAAGAGTATTGTCTCGGATATCGCCAAGCTGGGAAAATGCTTGTTTCCCTTCGGTAGTCGTAAAAAGTGTTTCACTTCTAGCCTTATAAACAGGAAATAGGTGCATGTATTGGCTGCGTTCATCATTTTTATTTAGCGCCATCATTAAATCAGCCTCGCCGGCTTGCATTTGCATCAAACAACGTGAAAATGGCGTGTTCTGAGTGTACCTTAGCGCGAAGCCACTTTTTTCTGCCAGCGCCTGCATAAAATCGACCGTTGTTCCTTTCAATTTCCCCTCGTTGTAGTAGTGGCGCACAGGTATGTCGTCAACACACCAAAGTAATGACTCCTTTTGCGATGCCACCCCTTTCACTGAAAAAAGTATCAACGTTATCAGCATTACATAACTTTGCAGCCTGAACATGTTCCCTAACCCGACTCAATGCCTTTCTTTGCTACTGGCAGTATGCTCAAAACCAGCGCACTGAGCAATAATTAAACAACACCTTACGTTGAATAAATGAATGGCTTAGCATAGTGTTTACTATGAATAATACTTAACAAAAGCCCTCTCTAAATCATGGATGCAGACGCCGACATTGCACTAAAGAAAAAGCGCCTTGGTCAAATAATCACTGGTATAGAGATAGCAGTTTTGTGCGCCTCAATCATTTCGCTATTCGTTATAAATACAACAAGTACGTTTTTACTTATTTTCTTTGCCTTGATGTTTGGTTTTGGTTACGTGTTGCTAAGGCAAAATAAAGTTAGCTTGGCTGCTAACTACGTTGTGTTAGTTACCACGGTTTTTATGTTGGTATTTATATGGCTTTTTAATGGCCTGAACGATGAAGTGTTGCTGGTTTTCCCCGCACTCATTGCATTTGCAGTCATGGTGGGTACGCCAAAGCTGTTGTGGGTTGTCTTCTCTGTGACGGCATTGAACATCTTGGCCATAGGTTTACTCAACGATCTGGGTCTTAGGCAAGAGGCACATACAAGTGGCGGACTTACGTCAGCCACCTTTATTCTCATTATTTTATCGCTAGTCACCTATTGCATTTTAGTGTTAGGCAAAGACCTGACACAGGCACTGTCACAGTTGCGCCAATACGGTGATGAGCTAGAACACAAGGTGGAAGCCCGAACACATGAGCTAGAAAAGTCACTTGCTGACCTGCGCGCAACCCAGGGCAAGCTGGTTGAGTCTGAAAAAATGGCCTCCATGGGGCAGCTCATCGCGGGTGTTGCGCACGAGATGAATACACCCGTGGGTATCATGTTTACCTCATCGAGTCTTTTGGTAGATATGAACAAAAAGGTACGTCAGCAAATAGAATCCGGCGCTCTCACTAAAAGTGATTTATTGCGACATGCCAATGATGCCGATGAATTAAGCCAGCTGATCTTAAAGAACAGTGAAAGGGCGGCTGCACTGATTAATGATTTCAAAAAGGTCGCGGCATCAAAAGACGAAGAACGCCGCTCTGAATTCGACTTAATTGCCCAGTTAACCAGTATTACTGAGGCCTATCTTACCCTGCACGCTCTTGAAACAGACAAAGTCAGCATTTGCGTTCAAAGTGACACTAGCGTCCATGTATTTCAAGATAAAGAGGCAATAAATCAGATATTTACTAACTTTGTTGCAAATAGTCTTTTACATGGTTTCGACGGCACTGAAGGGACTATTTCTATTCAGGTTGACGTTGTTAACGATGACGTGATGGTGGTGTATCGAGACAATGGGAAAGGCCTGTCAGAAGAGGCCAAAAAACACATATTCGACCCCTTCTTTACCACTAAGCGAAATAAAGGCGGCACAGGGTTAGGCATGCATATCGTGTATAACCTGATTACTCAGTCACTAGGCGGCTCCATTTCTGTCGACCACAACCAAGAAGCCGGTGTGGGCTTTACGATCGTATTTCCCAAACGTAGAAAGTAGCTTACCGCGCTTTATTCTGGAGTAGCCAATTAAACACCACAAGAGCCAAGCATGCGCCAATAAGTTGCGCCACAACAAACCCTGGCATGTTGGTGGGTGCAATACCAGAAAAGGAGGTGGTAAAGCTTCTACCAATGGTAACCGCTGGGTTAGCGAAACTGGTCGATGCGGTAAACCAATAAGCAGCTGTAATGTACAGGCCAACACCATAAGCAACGGCATCTTCTTTAAATTTAACAAAGCCCAAAATTGTCGCTAACAGACCAAAGGTAGCGACGCCTTCTGAAAACCATTGACTGATGCCAGTTCTTGGCTTTGTTCCAAGCTCTACCGGTGCCCACTCAAACATCAGGTGTGCCACTATAGTACCGGCTACGGCTCCTATAACCTGAGCGCTACAATACAAGATAGCAGACCTCGTATTCAGATGCTTCTTCAACCAAAATACCAAGGTTACAGCTGGGTTAAAATGAGCGCCGGATACCGGCCCGAAAATCATGATCAACACAACCAGTATGGCACCTGTGGGAATAGTGTTACCCAGTAACGCAATGGCGACATTGCCCGAAGACAACTGGTCGGCCATAATCCCAGATCCGACAACCGTACACACCAGCAAAAGTGTGCCTAAAAACTCAGCAACCAATTGCCTTTCTAAACTAAACGTCATCGCTCTACTTTGACTCACTAAATTGTTCAAACGCCAACATGGCATCAGCAGCATACATAAGTGATGGCCCGCCACCCATGTAAATAGCCATGGCGAGGGTCTCTTCAACTTCTTCCTTAGTAGCACCTAGATCTACAAGCGCCTTGGTGTGAAAACCGATACACCCATCGCAGCGGGTTGAAACCCCAATCGCTAGCGCAATAAGTTCCTTAGTTTTTTTGTCAAGCACCCCGTCACTGGTAGCCGCTTTGGCCATAGCGGAAAACCCCTGCATGGTGTCATTAATATCGCCCCTCAAAGCCTTGAGGTTTGATGATATGCGTTGAGTTATTTCTGGATAAGACTTTGACATGTGCACCTCTATTTAAAGTATTTTGCTTAGTTTGACATTGAACTTCACGCTTCAAAAGACATTGAATGCGCGCTGTCACTGGTTAAAAAGATATCGCGATAACTCATATAAATGGAAGCGACTATCACCGGTAACACAACCAACAATCCCAAAAACAAGGGGATCAATGCTGCTATATACATGGCCGTGGTCACCAAGCCATAAAGCAAGAATGGCATCACGTTTTTAGCGCAGGCATCAATACTCGCACGCATGGCGGAAAAAACACTCATGTTGTGGAAAACAATCAGTGCAGGCGCAAACCACGACGCCATAATAAGTGGCAACATAAGTAACATAACAAACAGGAATTTGACTAAGAAGTCTTGCATAAATGCTTCAGCTTCAGCCTGACTCAGCTGTTCAATGTTAAGCGCTGCTTCATAATTTTCAGGGCTAAAAACCAGCGACATTACAAACAGGGATGCCAGCCCTGTGATTACCGACAGCTGAACAAGCTTTAATAGGTTGGTATTAAAGCCAGCGAACAGGTATTTAATGTCGAATGACTTCCCTTCATATACAGCATGACAACCTAGCATCAGCCCCCCTATCCAAACATACGTAAGAAGCATACTGGCAACACTGCCTAATACAGGTATCATGCCCATGGCAATCATAATGCAAAAGCCCACCACTATGGTTTTCACCCAGGTTCCAACATCGCTTTTGAACAGTGCAAATCCACCGGATACCCACTTCAGCGCATCGGCCATGGTGCGAGCTTTAACTGAGGGCTGTTCGTGTTGGGAAGGGTTATTCATCGTGAGCATATACCTATTTGAGTGATGGGAAACATACCACGATTATACGAAGCGAAATACCAAACGGTATAGTGAAGTTTGCAGAATAAGTTAATCTATTCTCATCCCTCTAGTATAATCGAGACCAGTTTCACTTAGCACCACTAAACAACGATTAATGAAATCCTTTCTATTCGCTGTCATTCTCGCATTGTTATCACGGTTGTTCATGCCATCATTTGGCTTTACTTGGGGTGATATTGCACTATGCACCTTTATTGGCATTATCTTTTTTACCCCAGCGATATATTCCCTAAGCGCTAAGACCGTTTATATTGCTGGAGGTCAGCATACACCGGATGACTCCCCGTTGATGTTTTATTCTGTACAACTCTTTTCCGCATTTGTCGGCGCATTGATTTTGTTGCTACCCTTAAACATTGGCATTTTTGCCCTACAGTGAACCACTCAGACTGTATTTTGTCAGGGAGAAGTTAATGAATAAGTCGACAAAAATTATCCTGTTGGCCTGTACCTTTTTGCTTGCCGTATTGTGTTACATGAAAGGCAGTGTAATTGGCTCCATAGCGTTTATTGCAATTGGCGCACTGCTAGAGCTTGCGTTTTGGATTGGTGTACTAAAAACAAACACAAAAAAGGCCCCTTAGATATATCGCCTCACATGTTAGTGAAATTAACCACTTGATAAGTAATTAACGCACTCTTTTACTGAGCAGAAATAAAAGCTAAAAATATTGGTTTTCTTATCAACTAGTTACCAATTGGCACACTGCGTGCAAATCACACCAAAAACCAATCTCTTTGGGTGAAAATAAATGAATCAATACAAACGCTTTTGGTGGCTACAACTGATATGCCTGTGTTTTTCGCTGGCAGCTTTCGCAGAAGACACACCGTTTGCAAAGTCCTTAGAAGAAATAGACGCCACCATGGCCAAGTTTCACTACAACCCTGAGCAACTCGCCTCTGAAGAATACAAGATGATACAAATGAATGTTGCAGAGATGGCACAGAAAGCAGAAAGTCGTGCCGATTTTATCTCTTCATTTAACCAATTGTGGCATTCAGGGCCGTTTTCTCACGTTAGGATTGATGAAATGCACCAGCCCGCCTCCGCACTGGCTGACTACCTTGATAACATGCAAGTCGGCGGTAAAGGTGCGCTGTTAACGTGGCACGAGAACACTGCCGTATTGACTGTGAATACCATGATGGGAACAGATACTATTGCGCAAATTGAAGCCGCCTATAAGGCAATCACTGCCAATAATGCCGACGCGCTGATCATCGATTTACGAGCCAATACGGGTGGTGCCTTTGCCGTGAAACCATTGGTAGGTCACCTCACGAACTCGCCCCTAGATGCCGGCGTTTTTGTATCACAGAAATGGCATGCAACCCATGACACTCCCCCAACAAAAGCACAGCTTCAAACCGTTTCGCCATGGTCAGGCTGGTCGATTAAAGCCTTTTGGCGTGACGCCCAAGACAACATGATGACCCGGGTCCAATTTGAGCCACTATTACCACACTATGCAGGCCCTGTGTATGTGTTAACGAGCAAGCAAACAGCCAGCGCAGCTGAATTAGCCGTTGATGCGCTTAAACAGTTGCCTCACGTAACGGTTGTTGGAGAAAAAACGGCAGGTGAAATGCTGTCACAAAAAATGTATGACATTACCGGCGGCTTTCAGCTTTATGTACCCATTGCGGATTACTATTCAGTACAAAGCGGGCGTATAGAAGGGGTAGGGGTAAGGCCACATAAAAAAAGCACTGAACAAGATGCAATGTCAACCGCTATGGCATTAGCGGCAAGGGGGTGAACCTGCTACAGCAGTTTCTCTGCCTTCAACCATTGGTAGCAGTCGTCGAGCATATCATCAATAGGCACTTTGTCATTGTAGCCGAGTTCGCTGACTGCTTTTTCACTGCTAGCAGCCACCCGCTTAGTTACCATTAACGCCTTCTCCGGTGTCATACTGGGTTCTTTATGCGTTATCAATGACACCCAGTATTGTACTCGCGCTACAGCACGCAAAACCCAGCTAGGTATCGCAGATGAGGGCGTTTTTTTACCTACCAGCACACCAATTTTCGACACCACCTCTAAAAAGGCATGATCGACCCCAGCCAAGATATAGTTTTCTCCCTTACCTCCCTTTTCAACAGCAGTAATATGCGCCGCCGCCACCTCTCTGACATGACAATAGGAGCCCTCGCCGGCGGGAACCCCCGGTAGTGTGCCATGCTTTATCATTGTGAATAACTGCGACCAGTTATGCCTGTCATGAGGGCCCATAATGGCACAAGGATTTAAAATCACGGCGTCAAGTTTCCCTTCAACAACGGCAGTCTTGACCACTTGCTCTCCCTGAAACTTGGTTTTGATGTAGTTTACACTGCTGATCAAGGCCTTGCTTTGTGTTTTCTCGGTAATAATATCGTCGTGAAAACCATAGGCAGCAATGGATGAAGTGTGAATAAAGCGAGATACCTTTTTAGCAATTGCCGCGTCAACCAAGTTGCTTGTTGCCACCACATTTGCCTGATATTGCTTATCATTATTGGGTGTCCACATATTGGTGTCACCTGCAATATGAAAGACAACATCAATGTCTTCAGGAAACATTGTGATCAGGTTATCTCTATCGAGCATGTCGACTTCTAACAACGCAACGGAAAGTGTTTTAAGCGCATCCACATTTGAGCTTTTTCTATGTGTCGCTGTCACGGACCAACCTTTGTCCAGACACTGCTGGATAACATTAATCCCCAAAAAGCCAGTACCGCCGGTGACCAATACGTGCATAGCGAAAACCCATTTATTATTTGTCTATTTCAACAATATACCTTTATCCTCCTTGTTACGGGTATCAAAAGCGTCCTGATCATGAAAAAAGATAATGAAACAGAATTTCGATTTCTCGCGGAGCCTACCGATGTAAACTTTGGCGGAAAGGTGCATGGCGGCATGGTAATGAAGTGGATAGATCAAGCCTCCTATGCATGCGCAGCCCAATGGAGTAAACGGTATTGTGTAACAGTTTCCGCCAATGCCATTCGGTTTATTAGGCCTATATTGGTGGGCCAGCTAATTTCTGTCACTGCGCGTATTGTGCATACCGGTAAAACCAGTATGCACATTTATGTGGTGGTTCGTGCCTCAGATCCGAAAGAAGATAATGTTGTGGTCACTAACCGCTGCTTTATTACCTTTATGGCCATTGACGAAGCAGGCTATCCGGTACAGGTCCCACCTTATGAACCGCAAAGTGAGGAAGACAAGCTGTTAGAAACTGTAGCAAAACACGCAAAGGACTTCGCTCAAAAGCTAGACAATGACTTTGAACAAACGCTCGGTTGGAAGTAAGCAGGCACTATGGATCTCTCGCTACTATTTATTCGCACTATCTTACTAGCCGCAGCGCTTAACATTGGTTCTGTGTTCGCTGATGCGTGTGAAAGTAACCTATTGCCTGTTGCTAGTCACGCGAGCCCGCATTTAATTTCGAAGGATTTTAAATTTTTGGAAGGGCCTACCTGGTCGCAAGTGCATCAACGTTTCTTTTTTTCTGAAATGGATTTTTCAAAACCTCAGAACTCAGGACCCAGCGCCAGGGTTTTTGCACTGGATTTACCCAACACCACATCAATCTTTATTCACGAAAGTGGCAGCAATGGCCTAGTGGCGACCGCGCAGGCGCTGTATGCCGCCACACACAATTCACAATCTCTCTCAAAATTTTCTTGGGAGACAAAAGAAAAAACTATCATTGCTGATCGGATTAACGGTAAGACCTTCAACTCACCAAACGACCTGACAGTGCACTCGTCGGGAGCAATATTTTTCACCGACCCTGATTGGCAACTTGGCCCTCGACCAAGTGAAACAGGCATTACCGGTGTATACCGTGTAGATCCGAAAACTCACGCCGTAAAATTGATAGATAAAACACTTAACAAGCCGAATGGCATTGTTATATCACGATACGAGCGGTTTCTTTTTGTTGGCGATCTGGATGGAAATATTTCTCAGTATGCGCTAAACAAAGTCGGTGATGTTGAAGAGAAGATAGGCGTATTTGCGCAGGTTGACGTGCCAGATGGCATGGCTGTCGACTGCGCGGGAAACCTTTATGTCACTAGCCATACCAACGGAGAAATTCAGATCTTTTCCGAACAAGGCGTTCTACTTCAGCGTTTGCCTGTTGCACCCGGTACGACCAATGTGGCATTTGGTGGTAAAGACCTAAAAACCCTGCTTATTACCTCAGGTGAAGGGTTGTTTGTATTACCTGTGCAGATCCCCGGCTTGCTACATTAGAGGCCTAAAGCGCGTTTGAATAGCGTGGGCCGGAAGCATCACTGTTGCCATATGCATCAAAGACATAACAAATATTTCTGATCAGAAGTCGGGCTTCAGGTAAAACACGAATACTATCAGGGGTGATTGTCACCACACCGTCGTCAACAAAAGAAGCCAATTGCTCTAATGCTTCTTTAAAATATTCATCAAATTCAATATCAAATAAAGCATTGGTTTGCTGTTTACACACTTTCAAATTACACATGAGCTGCATAATGACATACTGGCGAAGACGGTCATCATTGCTCAGTTTCACTCCGCGCTCTACAGCAGCCCCAGATTCATCAACCAAGGCGTAGTAATCGGGCAGCGCCTTGGCATTTTGACTAAACGTTGAACCTATTGCGCTAATCGATGATGCCCCCATGCCCAATAGATCAATACCATACTCAGTGGTATATCCCTGAAAGTTCCTGTGCAGGCACCCGTTGACAGACGCTTTTGCCAAGGTATCGTTTGGTTTTGCAAAATGGTCAAGGCCTATAAGACAAAAACCGGCCTCTTCAAACGCCTTGACAGCTGCACTGATCAGACTGAGTTTCTCCGCCGCAGAAGGTAGCCACTGAGGCTTGATTTTACGCTGCCCGGCAAAACGTTCAGGTAAATGCGCATAGTTGAACAGCGAAATACGATCGGGCGACATGGCAATGACATCAGCAATCGTTTGCTTAAAGCGTGTCAGGTTTTGAAAGGGCAAGCCATAAATCAGATCTAAATTAACTGAACAAATACCTATACCGTGTGCATAGTGCACCAGCTCGCCTACATGCTCGGTGCTTTGCACCCGATTTATAGCCTCTTGCACAACAATATTGGTGTCTTGCACTCCCATACTAATCCGGGTCACACCCTGTCGCTTTAAATCTGCCAACTCTTCTTTGGTCAGATTTCCAGGGTCTAGCTCAACACTGTAATCAAGGGTGTCAGACACATTAAAGAATTTGTGGAACAGACTCGTCAAACGCGTGAATTGAGTGGAAGAAAGAAAGTTTGGCGTACCGCCGCCTAAATGAATATGCGTAACGTCTCTGTCTGAAAAAACGGGCGCACGCGTGGCCATTTCTACTTCCAATGCGTCCAGATATTGGTCTGCCTTGTCCTGGTGTCGGGTTACTATTCGATTGCAGCCGCAGTAGTAACAATGCCGTTTGCAAAAGGGAATGTGCACATAAAGCGACAGTTGCTCATTAATAGAGTCTCTGGCCGCTCGCTCAAAGTCGTCATTTCCAAAATCGGTATTGAACATCAATGCCGTTGGATAGGACGTATAGCGAGGGACTCGCTTATTATATTTTGCCAATAACTCAGGTCGAGTAAACATGCCAAACTCTGTCTGCTAAGAATATCAGGCACTTTAACAATACTCGATGTGCGATCCTTTGACCTCGCGCAAAGTCTGACACGCTAAATGTGCAAAAGACATGGATGTGAAGTCACTGCCTCTGAAGAAATTGTTTGAGGACTGTTAATTGATAATGATTTTTATTTGCATTAAAAGATTAGATGTGCCATTCTTAATTCAGACACAGTCTCCATTGTGTCTCGCACTATGATGTTTGTTTGCAGGCGCTTAGCGCCTGCTTTTTTTACCTAATTAAGTAAACTTTCCGTCATGGTAAAATCTTCCATCGTCTGATTAAGCGCTTCAATACAATGTTGATAGAAGTGTCGACGGCACTGCACTGCGGTTTTCTGGCGACTTGCCTTTACGAGTTTTTGATTGCTTATATTAATTATAGAGAAAGCCTTAGCGTATTCGCCTGCTTCCCACAATGCGCTCGCATACAAACTTGCACTCCCTGCAAACATGGCAATTAATCGTGGACTGGGTTCTGATTGCTCAAACCACCATTGTGATTCGCAGTAGACCCCTTGCAACAAGCGCTGTGCAACTACAGTGTCTCTGTTTTTCAACGCGGTTTGCCCTTTAAGGGTCTGCGCCTCTAAACAGGCTTGTCTGTGAATAAATGTTACCGGTGTTTTTTTCCTTCGCTTCGTGAACCATGCCAACATGGCTATCCCCCGATACTTTTGCCTTAGATGAGATAACCCTATAACACAGCACCCATTATTGCAAATGATTATCATTTACAAATAATTAGTGTATATAATCTTCCGTTTTTACATGTTTTGGTTAATAATTAACCATGAGAGGTAGTATATGATTAACACGAATTTCAATGTGAATTCTGCAATAGTGTCTGGCCAGCTCGGCTTACAGCGTGCGTCCGACGGTATTACGCAAGCTTCACTTTCAATTGCACAACGCACAGCACAAAGCACACTGGAGCAGCAAGGCCCAGGGGCTGTTTTGCAGCAAGCGGCCATTAGGGGCCTTGAGAATACATCTAGAATTTTGCCTCAGGCACCCGACAGTCTAACCAGTGACCTTGTTTCTTTGCAGGTCAACAGCATTAATGCGCAAGCCTCGGCCAAAGTACTTGAGGTGGCAAACAATACTGTTGGCAGAATCATAGACACGCTGGCATAAGTCTAGTTATGAATATTGTCACGCCCATTCCCACCACCATGGCCTTTCCGTCTGCCAACCTCAGCACGGAATCTGCCAGGCGTGATAATTTGCTTAGAGAAACGATTCCCCAAACTGGGAACAGCGAAAAAGGTGAGCCCGAGAAAGGCTTAGGCTCCGAAAGTGATCGTGCACGTCTTGCCACAGGACAGTTCAGCAACCCGCTAGTATATGAACGTCCTTCTATTCAATCGTCATTGGGTAATCAGAGTGCTAGCAATGCGGAGCAAAACAAAGACAACGGTAGCGATGAAAGTGCAGGCCGCGAGGAGGCTGAACAACGTCAGCAAGACCAAGCAGAGCAGCGAGAAGTACGCGACCTAAAAGCTAGAGACCGCGAAGTACGTGCCCATGAACAAGCGCACGCTGCGGTAGGCGGCCAGTATGCAGGTTCGCCACAATATGAGTTTGAAACCGGGCCTGACGGCCAACGTTACGCCGTAGGCGGGCGCGTATCTATCGATATTTCAGAAGCGCAAACGCCTGAAGCTACGCTACAAAAAATGCAGCAAGTGAGGGCAGCAGCTTTAGCGCCTGCCAACCCCTCGCCTCAGGATCTTCGTGTTGCCTCCGAAGCCAATCAGCGTGCATTTGAAGCCCGAAGCGAAATACTGCAAAACGCCAGCGAAGACGTGGCAGACAACGCTGCACAAAGCGCCGAGATAACGCCACCGTCACTCGACGACATTGTTGATGGAAATCGCATTTCAACGCCTACAAGAACACTTGACCGTGCCTCATTAAGCGAACAGCAGGATCAAGCGGCATCGTCAGGCACTACCCGTACATTGTCATTTGACGAAGGCCTTATTCAGCAACGCAGTGCCGTTATCGCCCAATTCTATGCCAACGCCGTTGCCCCTGAAGGGCAAGGGTTTAGCGCGAACGCTTAATATTACCTGCCCCTATTTTTTGGCCTTAGCAAAAGCATCTGCAAAGGCATTCCCCATCGCATTGTTTTGTGGTTTGGCCTGAGGCCTTTCGCGACGGGGGGCTGACGCTTTTTTCCCTGACGAAGCTCGTTTATTGTCATGAGGTTGTGCAGGTGCAGGCGTGTCATCTAAGCGCATTGTGAAAGAAATACGTTTGCGTTCAACATCGACTTCAATCACCTTCACTTTGACAATATCCCCCGTTTTCACCACATCACGAGGGTCTTTAATAAACTTATTGGTTAACGCCGAAATGTGCACAAGGCCATCCTGATGTACACCAACGTCAACAAATGCGCCAAAATTTGCCACATTGCTTACCACACCCTCTAAAATCATACCGACTTTGAGGTCTGATAGTGTGTTTACGCCATCTTTAAATGCAGCTGTTTTAAACTCAGGACGCGGATCTCTGCCAGGTTTATCAAGCTCACTTAAAATGTCTTTTACTGTAGGCAACCCGAAGTCATCATTAATAAAACGCTCCGGCGACAACGCTTTTAAGACTTCTGTGTTTCCAATTAGGTCGTTTACCGCTACCTGGGTGTCGTTCACGATGGCATCGACTACCGGGTAGGCTTCTGGGTGAACAGCTGATGAATCCAAAGGATTATCACCTTCCACTATGCGCAAAAATCCGGCCGCTTGTTCAAAGGCTTTAGGGCCAAGTCGCTCAACATTGAGTAACGCTTTGCGGTTTGCAAACGCCCCATTTTGATTACGATAGTGCACAATATTCTGAGCCAACGTTTTGTTCAGTCCAGAGACATAACTCAACAACGCTGGTGATGCCATATTAAGGTCAACGCCGACGGCGTTCACACAATCTTCGATCACTTTATCAAGGCTTCGACCAAGTAAACTCTGACTAACATCGTGCTGGTACTGGCCAACACCTATAGCTTTAGGTTCAATTTTCACTAGCTCCGCCAGTGGGTCCTGCAACCTGCGGGCAATCGACACAGCGCCCCGCAAAGACACATCAAGATCGGGCAGTTCTTTTGACGCAAGTTCTGAAGCGGAATAAACAGATGCACCGGCTTCGCTGATCATGATTTTTTGCGCCTTTATATCGTCATTATTGCTCAGCATTTCGGCAACCAACTTGTCTGTCTCTCTGGAGCCCGTGCCGTTTCCAATACTGATTAGAGATACTTTATGCTGCTTACACAATGTCGCCAGCGTTCTGGCTGCCTTGTCCCATTGATTTTGAGGAGCATGAGGGAAAATGGTGTTGGTAGCGATAACTTTACCGGTTGTATCCACTATGGCCACTTTTACACCGGTTCTCAGACCGGGATCCAACCCCATGGTCACCTTCGCACCTGCCGGAGCAGCCATAAGCAAGTCATTGAGATTTTTGGCAAACACGTTAATGGCTTCTTCTTCCGCTTTTTCGCGCAACGCACCAAACAGCTCAGTTTCCATATGTAATGACAACTTAACTTTCCACGTCCACTGCACCACTTGAGCTAACCATTTGTCTGCTGCACGCCCTTGCTGACGAATAGAAAAATGCTCGGCGATAATTTCCTCGCAAGGCGAAACTCCACTATCTTGTCCTGGCGCAGCATCTAATTGAATAAACAACATGCCTTCATTGCGCCCTCTGAACATGGCCAACGCACGATGAGAGGGCACTGCGCTGTATTTTTCACTGTGCTCAAAATAGTCTTTGTATTTCGACGCGTCTTTTTCTTTGCCGGGCGCTACCGAACTTACCACATAGGCGTGTTTATTCAGATAATCCCTGATTTTTCCAAGCAAAGCGGCATCTTCGGCAAAGCGCTCCATGAGAATATGTCTTGCTCCTTCCAAGGCAGTTTTAGTATCTGCAACACCATTTTCCGCATTAATAAACGCACTGGCTTCTTTTTCAGGATCTAGCTCAGAATTGGCAAACAAGTGGTCGGCCAAAGGTTCCAAGCCAGCCTCTATAGCAATTTGCCCTTTGGTGCGACGTCTGGGTTTGTACGGAAGATACAAATCTTCAAGCGCTGTTTTGTTGTCTGCTTTTACAATTTTGCCTTTTAGTGCATCGTCTAACTTGCCCTGCTCATCGATACTTCTCAGGATAACCTGACGTCTGTCTTCGAGTTCCCTTAAATACCCAAGCCGCTGTTCCAGCGTCCTAAGCTGGGTATCATCTAACCCTTGGGTAGCCTCTTTTCTGTATCGCGCGATGAAAGGTACAGTCGCGCCTCCATCTAGCAGCTCTACAGCGGCGTTAATTTGTTCAGGTTTTACATTGAGTTCTTGCGCTATTTGGGAATTAATCATCATTTTTTATCGGAAGAATAAAACAAGCGTTGGCTGACGCTCGTTGAGTTGAAAACATCATAATTTATCGTCGGTATCATAGCGTATTTCTTCAATCAGCCATACCGATTTTCGCCCCTCAATCATCACTGTTACTTCGTCATCAACTTGTTTACCCAGTAGGGCTCTCGCCATCGGAGAATCAATAGAGATATAGTCCTTGCGACCAAAAATCTCATCGTAGCCGACCACCCTCAATGACAGTGATTGATCGTCAGACTCTCTGTATAGATCAACCCAGGCACCAAAGAACACTTTTCCTTCCTGCTGTGGGTGATAATCTACAACTTTAAGATTAGACAAGCACTTGCGCAAATACCTTACCCGCCGGTCAATCTCCCTCAGTTTCTTTTTATTGTACTGATAGTCTGCATTTTCACTTCGATCGCCCAAACTGGCGGCCCACGCAACCTTTTTGGTTACCTCCGGGCGCTCTATTCGCCATAGGTGATCGTGCTCCTTTTGCAGTCGCAAGTATCCGCTTCGGGTAATTATTGGCGTTGGCATTTGATTTTTCTGACCTTTTTCCTATTAGAGACTTTAAAAAGATGTTAACGTGCCGATAACAAGTCGAGTCTTTGAATGTGCCGACTTGTAATAACAAGCACTGTCTGCACGTTTTATTTGGCATAACTGCCAGTTAAAAAAAAGACAGCGACATAATAATAAGAATGAGTTTAACCCGAACCATGGTGTGAAACGATGAAAACAAGCCTGACATTAATGGGCTTTATTTTGCTTTTTACAGGTGCCATGTTATTTATTGCTGGGATAGTAACTGTTTTTCTGGAACCCGAGCAGTTTGCAATATTAATAATCATGTGTGCAGGGGTGATTGCGTTAAAATTTGGTGAGTTCATTTTAAACAAATGTGCCACTTACCGTTGGCGTGGACAACGTCGACCACATATCACACATCGACTGGCAAGATAAGGCATATCGGCTATACTTTATGTAAGTCGAAGCTCGGGTGAGTACCTGAGCCAGCTCTAGAGAGTCTCTGCACTTTCAAAAGGGCGAGTTGTATCTGGAAAATATGCTTGCAAGGACTATGCTTTACAAAAAAAGCCGGTGTTAATCACCGGCTTTTTTGTGTCTTACTCTGATGGCGCATCGGAGGCTGGTTTAACAACTTCCAATAATTCCACGTCGAATATTAACGTTGAGTTGGGTGTGATAGCACCAGTAGCGCGCTGACCATAAGCTAAATTAGCGGGGATGTAGAAACGGTACTTTGCACCTTCCTGCATAAGCTGAACACCTTCGGTCCAACCAGAAATAACGCGATTAAGTGGAAATTCTGCCGGTTCACCACGATCAACAGATGAATCAAAAACAGTGCCATCAATTAAGGTGCCATGATAGTGCACTTTTACCGTGTCCGTCGCTTCTGGAGAAACCCCTTCACCCGCTTGCAACACTTCGTACTGCAAACCAGATTCTGTGGTAACAACGCCCTCTTTATTCGCATTTTCTGCTAAGAACGCTTCACCCGCTTTGATGTTTGCCTCTGCCGCTTTGGCCGCAGCAGCTTGTTGCAAGGTAGCGAACTGCTGTTGCGCAGCTTGTGTAAGCTGTTGAACTTCTACATCACTCAACACTGCGTTGTTCGCCAGACTATCGGTGAAGCCTTGAAGCACTAGTTCCTTGTCTAATGCACCACCAAGTTCCGCAACTTGTTGACTGCGCTGATTAAAAAACACGCCCATACTCGCCCCCATGGCATAAGCTTGCTTTTGCTCTTCTGTCATTGTCTGAACATCTAATGCGGCAGACGTTGCCTCTTCCACAGATTCAGTATTAGCAGACTCTTGCTGGCAGCCCATAAGACCAAGCGCGACCACAGTAGAAGCGGCAATTAGCGATTTACGCATTCAATATTCCTCGTATTAACAAAAATAAGTTCCGTGGTATGGTAAACATACTTGTGCCAATGCGAAACCCCATATTCATGATTAACCGCGGAATTGTTAAAAAGTTTTTACACACGTTCCTGCTCATGACAATACTGAGCCAGCTCTCTGCTTGCTCTGTCCCAGAAACCACCCCTGTTGAACGATGGAGACACGCTGCTGACGGTGCGTTTGCCGCTGACATAAGCCCAAATGGTGAGTTAGTTGTTATGAGTGGCGTTAACAACGGCATCAACGTTTGGCGAGTGGGGCAAGATGAGCCTCTTTACAACTGGCAGCACCAGGGTGAAGGCAATAATTTAGTAACAACCGTACATATCTCGGCAGATGCCCAATATGTGGTGACATCAGACCGAGAGGCCTTTGCGCTTTGGAGTGTATCAACCGGAGATCCCGTAGGGTTTTGGCGTATTGATGAGTCGTCGATTAGGGATATTGCGGTTGCAAACGGCGGCAGAGGTATTCTGGTTGGTCGAAGCAACGGCAAAATCATGTATTTTGAGCCTGACACTAGCAGGCGCATAGAATTTCTCGGTCATCAAGAAAAAATCAATAGCATCGATATCTCTCCCAATGGCAAATTCGCCCTCTCCGGCGGCAATGACTACCTAGCCTATTTATGGAGCACAGACACTGGACAGGTGATCCACACCTTTAATCACAGTAGCAGAGTAACCAAGGTAGCAATCGACGATGAAGGCCGCTACCTTTTTACCGCAGACAGTAAAAGAGAATCGAAAATTTGGAATGCCCAAACCGGTGAGCCCGTCAGTACACTATCTTACATAGCCAGACAGAAGATTTTTACTGATGCTCAATTCTCAAGTGATGGCAAGTACTTACTAACAGGGTCGCCATCAAGAAGAATGCATTTATGGTCTGTGGCTACCGGCGAGCAACTCGCAGAGTGGAAGGTGGCGCCCAGAGAAACCAGTGTACCAAAAACTTCGGTGGTCTATGCGGTTGGCTTCTTGAGTAATGGCACCATATTATCGGCCAGTAGCGCAGGGCTAACATCAACTTGGGAACCGTATTTGCCATGACAAACCAAATGACACACGCAGACATGCAGCGTGCTATTGAAGAGCTCGAAGTAAAAGTGGCTTATCAGGAGCACACCATTGACTCATTGAATGATGAAGTAACTCGTCAGAATAAACACATTGAGCAGTTGAGTTTTCAGCTTAGGCAGGTAGTGGAAAAGCTCAAAGGCATGGAACCATCGCATATTGCAAAACAATCAGAAGAAGCGCCTCCACCGCACTATTAACAAACGTTTAGTGTGGCTTAAATACACCAATCACATTTTCGCCGTTTCGGGATACATTTTCCACGCCGTTAGGGGCTTGCGACTCAGCATAGTCGCACTTAATACACTTTAGTTTTTCTATATTGTTTTCAAAATACAACATAATGCTGTCCAGTGACTTACACTTCGGACAGGTAGCACCTGCTATAAAACGTTTGCGTTGTCTGTTAGTCATTACATCATTCCTTAGCGAAATTGTTAGTATTATACCGACTAAATCTTTTGGGTGATCATTCCTTTTTGCTACACTTGGCGGCGTTTTTGTAAAGCCGCAGTATTGTTACCATGATTCAGATTCAGGCCATCTCCTTTCGGCGTGGCACCAAACACCTATTGCAAGACGCGAGTGCAACCTTATTTGCTGGCCATCGGGCGGCCCTGATTGGCCGAAATGGCTGTGGTAAATCCAGTCTATTTGCGCTTATCCGCGGTGAACTCGAAGTAGATGAAGGTGAAGTGTTGGTGCCCTCACAATGGCGGATTGTGAGTGTTGCACAAGAAACGCCGGCAACGTCTCGCTCTGCCATCGACTATGTTATTGATGGTGACCGTCACTTACGACAGCTTCAAACTGAGCTGGCTGTTGCAGAAAAAGCAGAGCAGGGTGATGAGATTGCCCACTTGCATGCCGAATTGGCGCAGGCTGGCGCTTATGATGTAGAGGCTCGAGCTGCCACTATTCTCGATGGGTTAGGCTTTTCACAACAGCAGTTAACGCATCCAGTAAGTGACTTTTCTGGTGGTTGGCGCATGCGACTCAACCTTGCTCAGGCGCTGTTGTGCCCTTCGGATTTGTTATTGTTAGACGAGCCGACTAACCACTTGGATCTAGACGCCGTTATTTGGCTGGAGAAGTGGTTACAGCGATACGAAGGCACCTTGTTGCTCATTTCTCATGACAAGGCGTTTATCGATCAGACAGCGAATCACATTATTAGCGTTGAGCAGCAAAGCTTAGTGACCTACACGGGCAACTACTCCAGCTACGAAAAACAGCGGGCTGAGAGGCTTCGCCTGCAAGATATCGAATATCAAAAACAACAACAAAAAATCGATCACCTCAATTCGTTTATCACCCGATTCAAAGCCAAAGCCAGTAAGGCTAAACAAGCACAAAGCCGCATTAAGCAACTTGAAAAGATGGAAGCGTTAATGCCTGCTCATCAGGACAGCAGTTTTCGCTTTGGCTTTTCAGCACCAGCTTCTTTGCCCAGCCCACTTGTGGGCCTAGAAGATATTGCACTGGGTTATGGTGAGCATAGAGTTTTAGAAGAAGTGAAGCTCAATTTGGTACCTGGTTCAAGAATAGGTTTGCTCGGGAGGAACGGGCAAGGAAAATCAACGCTAATCAAACTTCTTGCGGGTGAACTGGCGCCTCAACTGGGCTCTTTTACACTCTCACAAGGGTGCACCTTGGGCTACTTTGCACAGCATCAGCTTGAAACCCTTGATCCTGAAGCCAGCCCGTTATTGCACTTGCAGCGCTTAGACAAAAAAGCGACTGAACAAGATCTTAGGAATTATCTGGGTGGCTTTGATTTTCATGGAGACGCCGCGCTAGCACCCGTTGCACCCATGTCTGGCGGTGAAAAGGCGCGCTTGGTACTAGCAATACTGGTATATCAGAAACCCAACTTATTGCTACTGGACGAACCAACCAACCATCTTGATTTGGAAATGCGTCATGCGTTAACACTGGCCCTGCAAACGTTTGAAGGCGCCATGGTGTTGGTGTCGCATGACAGGTTTTTGCTCGGTGCAGTATGTGAAGAGTTCTATTTGGTAGACCAGCAAAAAGTGGCGCCATTTAAGGGCGACTTGGACGACTATAAAAGTTGGATCCTAAGCAAACAGACACCGTCAACCGTCACTCATGACTCACTTTCATCAACAGACACCGGCCCCAAGGAAAATCGAAAAGAACAAAAACGGCTTGAGGCAGAAAAGCGTAAACTCTTACATCCTTTCAAACAGTTACTGAGCCAAGCCGAATCACAAATGGATAAGCTCAACCTTGCACTTGCAGATATCGAGAACCGGTTAGCAGACAACAGCCTGTATCTAGATGAAAATAAAACCGAGCTGACAGGCATTATTGCTAAACGTGCCGAGCTATCGCAATCGCTGGAAGAAGTAGAAATGGCATGGATGGAGGCACAGGAAGCACTGGACAACGCAGAGGCAGATTTTGACGCTACGAGCTGACGATTTTTGGCAGTTCAGTTGCCAGCATTACATGAAAGAAGGCGTCGCCAAGTCTTGCCTTACTCTTCAGGATAATTTCGGTTGCAACGTCAATCTGCTACTCCTTTGCGTATTTCTAGAACAAGCCAACAAAGGCTTATCGATAGAGCAGTGCGCTTACCTTCACCGGGCTATAGAACATGATGACAACACATTAAAAGCGCATAGGGAAATACGAAAAGCCGCTAAGCATGGAAACCAAAGCAACTACAACTCCCTTAAACAGCAGGAATTGGCGTTAGAAAGAGCACAGCAGGAGAACTTGATCGCTGCCTTTAACGGCATGCCCAAGGCACAAAAAAGTTATGACCCTATTGATACTTTCTTGGCATACTATGACTTAGATGAAAACAGCAAAAACACGCTAGTTTTGCCAGTGAAGGCCTGACGTTCATGACCACTGAATCGCGACAATACGGAAAAATTATCAGAAGCTCATTTCGCGCACCGGCCTGGGCCAGAAATCGGCATGTTCAGACCATATGGCCTCGCTTCATTAGGCGGCCTCTACCTTTCTCCTTTACATGGGAGCGCGTTGAATTGCCAGACGGCGACTTCGTCGATCTTGCTTGGGGACCAGAACAACAAACACCGTCAGGTATGGTCATTCTTTTCCATGGCCTAGAAGGGAGTGTTCGCTCACATTACGCCAATGACATGATGGCGATGTTAAGCAAACAGGGATGGCGTGTAGTGATGATGCACTTTCGTGGTTGCAGCGGTGAAATTAATCGCACACCAAGAGCCTATCACTCCGGTGATACGCAAGATGCACTCTTTATTCTTAAGATCCTCGACCAACGCTTCCCGGATATACCCAAAACCGCACTGGGCGTGTCGCTGGGTGGCAACATGCTTCTAAAACTGCTCGGTGAAAATCCAGCCAGTCACGGACTAGCAGCGGCTGTGGCAATATCAGCACCACTTAAGCTCGCTGAGTGCTCAGAGAGCATCAATCAGGGTTTTTCCCGTGTATATCAACGCTACCTGCTCAAGAGCATGAAGCGAACGCTGAAAGCGAAGATGCAAAAGATTGATTACAAAGCAACGATTACGTTAAAAGAAAGTGAAATAGATGAGATGCGCAGTTTTAAAGAATTCGATGACAAAGTGACTGCGCCGTTACACGGCTTTGTTGATGCAGAGGACTATTACGAGAAGTGCAGCGCATTTCACTTCTTAAGCGCTATTCACTGTCCAACGTTAATTTTGCATGCCATTGATGACCCCTTTATGAATCATCTAGTCATCCCTGATGAAAAAGAACTGGCCCGCCATGTCACCATCGAACTTAGTGAAACTGGCGGGCATGTAGGGTTTATGCAAGGCCTACCCTGGAACACCTCCATCTGGCTGCATCAGCGCGTCATTCGTTTTTTTACCGACTACTTAAGCCCATGATTATCCCAATTGACCAGTTAGACGCACAAACTCTCAATAACATCATAGAAAGCTTTGTGTTGCGAGAAGGCACAGACTATGGCGACTACACCACTGATTTAAAGGAGAAAGTGGCGCAAGTTAAAGCGCAACTAGAGTCAGGTGAGGCCGTTATTGAGTATTCCGAACTACATGAAACGGTAGATATCAAAAAAAAGGAGTCAGAGTAACGCTTTACTCTGACTCTTTTTCTTATTTTTTAAACGTTACATTAAACGTTAAAGGCACCGCCTCACTGATAACCTTAAGCCCAGCAATGTTGCGCAGTGCCTCAATGCCTTCACTGAGTTTAAAACTACTTGCGCTCAATACACTTGGCTTCACTGTCGCAACATTGATTTCGTTATCTGACAAACGTGAAACACGCACTTCAAATGTGGTAGGTACAGACACGCCACTTACCGCGAGCTTGCCACTGACCTCAGCCGTTGTCGACTCACCCACCGACAACGCCATCAGCGATTCGTCCACCTGCGCAGTGAAACTGGCAACAGGATTGTTGGCGACATCAAATAACATCGTACGCATACGTTCGTCGCGAATAGGGATCATAGTATTGACTGAGCTCAGCGGAATGCTGACTGACAAGTCCACACCAGACAAAGTACCTTTCACGTTGTTGAATGTATGAGTTTCTGCAATATGGCTATTTTTTGTCGAAATGAAATGCACAGAAGCCGATTCTGAATCCAAAGTCCAGTCAGCAGATACACAAGATGCAAAAAAGCATGCAGCTAGCGCCAGAATACGCATAATAGTTATTCCCTCTTAATATTGAACGAGCTTTTCCCAGGGCACGCGTTGATCACCAAGAACAACAAAATCTGGGTTTTCCAAAGAAGTACGTTGGTTGTAAGTTAATGGCTCAAACGTTGCTGCAACAATATCACCACCGGCCTCTCTGACAATACACTGAGACGCCCCTGTGTCCCACTCACCCGTCACGCCAATGCGCATGAAAACGTCTGCTTTACCCTCAGCAATAAAACAGGCCTTCAAAGAACAACTGCCAAGGGGTAATGTTTGGTAAACCCGTTTAGCGCTCATCCTAGACATCACCTTTTCCCGTGATTGTCGCCTGCTGATGGCAATAATGACAACACTTTCTTTGGGATCGTCGAGTTTTCGTACGTGTATCTGCTTATGCTCTTCAGAACATTCTTTAAAGGCGCCCTGATTTTTAGTGGCGTAGTATGTAGTTTGCCCCGGAGGCCAAAAAATAACACCTAGCACAGGCTCATTGTTTTCAATCAGCGCGATATTAACGGCAAAGTCCCCCGAGCGAGAGATAAACTCCTGCGTCCCATCTATGGGGTCGATAAGCCAGTAGCGCTGCCATGTTTTGCGCTCTTCCAAAGCGGCAATTTTCTTTTCTTCCGAGACGATGGGAATATCGGGCGTATTGGCTTCAAGTGCACTGACAATAATATCGTTTGCCAGATAATCTGCCGAGGTTACGGGTGATTCATCAGGTTTTTCATAGGCGTCGTACTCGCCTTTATCATACACTTCCAGCACGGCCTGACCGGCTTTCTCGGCAGTACTTTTCGCCAGAGCTAGCAAGGCGTCTAAGGGGGCATCATAAGGCAACATTTATCATTCCTCCCGCCATTTTTGAAGCAGTAACAATGCGGCTATGCTCCGTGCTTCAACAAAGTCCTCTCTGGCCAGTAAGGCGTCAACATCATCAATGGGCCACTTGATGACTTCCAATGGCTCAGGCTCATCGCCAGGCAGCGTCTCAGCATACAAGCCTTCGGCAATCAGGATATGCATATGCGCACTGAAAAAAGTAGGCGCCATGCTCACTGTGTGAAGCCTAGACAGGGTATTAGCACCGAACCCGGCTTCTTCCTTTAACTCTCTGTTAGCCGCTTGCTCAGGACTTTCTCCTGGGTCAATTAGGCCTTTGGGGAAACCAAGTTGATAAGAATGCGTTCCCGCTGCGTATTCGCGAATAAGTAACATATGATCATCATCAGTCAGTGCAACTATCATTACAGCACCGCGCCCCTTACCGGCCATGCGTTCAAACTGCCTGGTAGCACCATTGGAAAACGTCAAATCCACCTGCTCTACATGGAAAAAACGACTTTTTGCCACTGTTTTACGTGACTCAATGTGCGGGAGTGGTTTATCCGGGTCGATTTCTGACATGCTGATGCGTTACACTGTCGCTGATTAATCAATACATAAAGCTTACTAGATTTTAAGGAAGTTCGCTTGCCCTTTCTGCCGTGGAATCAAATTGATACCGTCTTATTAGATATGGACGGCACCCTCATAGACTTACACTTTGACAACGTGTTCTGGCTCGACCATTTGCCTGCAAAGATTGCTGAGAAATCAGGCAAACCCATTGACGTTTGCCGCGATGAATTGTACGCCCATTATGAAAAAGTGGTCGGCACCATTCAGTGGTACTGCCTTGACTACTGGAAAGCACAATTGGGTCTGGATTTAATTGCCGCGAAACGAGAAGTTGATCACCTGATTAGCATGCGGGACGACACCATACCGTTCCTAGATGCACTAAAACAAACAGGAAGACGCGTTGTACTGGTGACGAATGCCCACCCGGATGCACTGAGTTTAAAACTCGAACACACAGCACTAGACAAGCACATAGACACCCTAATATCGACCCATGAGTTTGGGGTAAGCAAAGAGTTTCAATCGTTGTGGCAACAAGTGCATTCACGTCTAGAGTTCGACCCCGCACGCACCCTGTTCGTCGATGACAGCATTCCCATCTTGCATGCCGCAAAAAAATTCGGTATTGCTCACCTGTTATGTGTCGCCAATCCAGACAGTCAAAAGCCACTGAGAGAGATTAACGACTTTCCGGCTGTAAAAGACTATAGAGATCTGACTGCCGACATTCTTGCAAACCCGCGCCACGAGAACCCCTGATGATGCTATTTGTTGGCTCTAAGAATCCAGTAAAAATACAGGCCGCTCACAACACTATTAGACAGCTTGACGGCTTGGCAGAGTGTCTTGTAGAGGGCGTTGCTGTGCCCTCAGGTGTGGCCGACCAGCCAATGACGGAAGAAGAAACTCGCCAGGGCGCAGTAAACCGCGTACACGCGTTATTAGACAGCAAGCTCGCCACTCAAGATGATTGGTTGGTTGCCATTGAAGGCGGCGTAGATAAGTTCGAAGACGGGCCTGCAACCTTTGCTTATGTTGCCATTTATCACGCTAATAACTGGGCCGTAGGTCGCAGTGCTAACTTGCCACTCCCCGAGGAGTTTTACACACAACTTACGCAAGGCATGGAATTAGGCGATGTGATGGACAAAGCCTTCAATACGGAAAACGTCAAGCAAAAAGGCGGAGCCATTGGTCTGTTAACCGATAACACAGCTAGCCGGCAGAGTGTTTATGAAGTTGCCATGACCCTTGCGCTCGCACGGTTTCGCTTTCCTGACCTTTATGATTAGCGCAATAGCGTTCTAAACGAACACTTCTTCATTCCGCTATATTGCTGCTTCTGTAGTTAATGACTCTGGAGTACAAGAGCTAGAAAGCCTACCCATAAGAGTAGTTGTCATCAGCATTGCAATGACAACTACTCTTATGGATAAGCGTTCTGGCCTTGAACGACTATGAAAAATAAAGCAAATCTTCACACACGTTTAAATGGGCTTGCCCCTGCACAACGGCACATTGGCCGTTTATTGGGAATGGGTCCGAGCCTGCATAATTTCTCACCGCTAACGAACCGACGCATCTTTGCCGGATTCGATCGTTTGCTTGGTATAAGAAAGCAAGCTATTTACAAGGTAACTGATTTTACGTTTCCGCTGCGTGGTGATAACGGTCACTCAACTTTGCGTGCCTATTACCCCAATAACACTGCCACAGACGCCATAGTATTTTTTCACGGCGGAGGGTGCGTTATAGGCAGTGTTGATACTCATGACAGATTTTGTCGATTGGTCGCGAATGAAAGTCAAACCATAGTGTTGTCAGTTGAGTACCGGTTAGCACCAGAACACCCATTTCCAGCGCAGTTAGAAGATGCGTCTGCCAGCTGGGATTTTATCGTTACCAACCAGCAGCGACTTGGTGTTAACGCTTCTACTATGGGAGCCGGCGGCGACAGCGCTGGAGCTTACCTGGCCACATCGCTATGCCTAAGCCAGGAAGAGAAAAGTAAACCACACTTTCTTTGGTTACTCTATCCCATGGCTGATTTACGCGCAGACGATGCCTACCAACGATATACCTCAAATCTGATTCTCACACGTGACACGGTTGAATACTTTAAGGGGCACTTTTTGCCTGCGCCTTCCTGTGCAAGCCGGCCTGACGTTAGCCTTGTATTATCTCCATATCTAGCCCAATGCCCAAAAACTTGCATTTACACTGTTGAGTTTGACCCACTTCTGGGTGGCGGACTGGCAATGGTAAAAAAACTTCGCGAGCAGGGGGTATCTGTTAGTCATTACCATTTAAACGACTGTTTTCATGGACTATTATCTGTCGCAGGCGTAAGTAAACGCGCTTATCACGCCTGCCTTGAGATGGTACATTCACTCAAAAGCATCAAAGCTTAAACGCAGTGTAACCTTGTGCGTCTGGCGAGCCAAAAAATTTGCCTGCCTGATGCACTTCATTGGGCAGTGTGTCGCTGGGCTTGAATTTACCTTCAACCGAAAAGCTTTGAAAGTCCGGTGATATGGTAGATACAAGAGACAACCCTAAACTGTTTGGCTCTGACACCTGGATTCGTAGCTGGTTATTTTCACACTGTAATGCCGCAGAAAAATTACCCAGGTCAATTGGGCCTTGTGTGCCGCCTACCCATGCATTTAACCACTCGCCATTACCGGTTAATGTGTGACATTGAGGACCAAAATCCAGCTCGCTTACGCTGACCTTAAAGCGTCCACCTGCCTGCACAGGGATTGGCAAGGCAACTTTGGCAAGGGCGCGATCAGCCGGCAAATAAAGCTGTAACCCCTCCGTTTGCACACGGTTAACATTGAACAACGAGAAACGCACCGGACCACGGACAGAGATCAATTCAGGGTCTCTGATGTTGCCGCCACGTACCTCTAGGGAAACCTGACCTAACAGTAAGGCGAAGGGGTTGATGGACCAAGATACATCTTCCACAGGTAATCCATTAATGCTCAACCTTGCCATTGCACCTTGCCAGAGGGTCCCCTCCACCTGATAAAAGCCAATATTAGGGCCGACAGATACACGCCCTAATACCTGACTAGCTGGCAATTTTGCCAGCATAAAGATCACGAAGATAATGACGGCGGAAATTCCCCAGATTACGTTTTTTTTCATGCTTTACCTAGCTGTAATCGACGAACTTGAATATGACCACTTTTCTCGGCATCAGTAATATCTACCTGCTTAATCTGTACACCCATTCTTTCTAATGACTGTAACCATGAGAGCAGATCATTAAAGGCAGCTTCGTCTATCCACACCTGCAGGTCATCGCCCTGAGGCTGCATGCGGGAAATGGCAATGTTATGTCTGTTTGTGGTGGTATTCACAGCCTGTGGTAGCGAACCATTGAATCCGCCTGACGTTGCACTGGACGCACGCAACAACTGTGCCCTTTGACTTCGGCTAGTCACCCAGTTAAGAAGGGACTGCTGACTTTTTAGCTTTGTTTGCTCCGTCTCAATGGCGTTGTTCAATGGTTGCCAAACAATAAAATAAAACAAAGCAATAACCACAGCTACACCCGATGCAACAACCAGCTTTTGTTCCCGCTCAGACAATGCGATAAAACGCGCTTTTAATTCGTTCATGCTCCGCTCCTTATGGACAATGAGCCTACCACGCCTTCTGGACGATTGTTAATTGCACCTTGCTCAACAATGAACCCAGATTGTTCAGCCTGGTTTTTGAACTGCTCTAATGCCTCAAAATTACTCGCCAGCGCCTGGATGCGAAGTTCACCGCGGCCTTGATCAAACCGCAACAATTGCGGCTTTACCTTTGACAGGGCAAACGCAGGTTGCAACTGTGACATCATCACCAGCATGCTGGAACCGCCACCGCTTTGCTCAAGTTTTGCCAGCTCACTGGACACTTTGCGTCTTAGATCACGGTACGCCCCCATATTGGGAAACCCAGCATTCACCTGGGTATCGATTTGCGCCTTCAACACGCTATTTCTTTCTTCGAGAGAATACAAGGTCAGGGTTTTATCAACCAGTGTCAGCACAAGTGCTAGCGCCGCCAAGCCTGCCGCTAAACGCCACTGTGTCCACAAGGTACTGGATGACTTTTTGCGTACTTTGTACTCATTTTGAAACAAGTTAAAAGACGCAGACAAAGCATGCTTCGCCAGCACAGCCATAGGTAATTCCAGCGTTTGCGAAACCACCTCGGTATTGGGCACGTCGTGCAGAGAAAGGTCGCTATAGTTATTGATAACTACTTTGGTTTCAGACTGCTTTGTAGCATGGGCTAATGCCGGCACTACCCAATCTGCTTCGCCCTGAAAGCCTTTCCATTCATCTTCGCGTACTAGTACCTGGTCACTTAGCGTGAGTAACGACATACCATCCTGATGATGAGGTACCGCTAACACATCCGGCAGCAGCTGCTCACAATACAAACCCGCAGCATCCAACTGGGCTTGCCACAACCGGACTTTATCGTGTTTAACGATGGCAACGGCTTGCCTATCGCCATGGCGAGGGCCTGTAGCAAAAAAGAGGTCAGCGATGTCTTCACTTAGCTCGTCTTCAAGCATAAAAGGAATGGCGTTGATGACTTTTCTGTTTGCTTTGGGTGGCAGTGTCACCCACTTGAGCAACACATCACTGCCTGGAACTAATGCAATGATAGCCCTTTGTCCAGCGCGTTCTTTTAACGTGTTAAGGTGCGAAGCATCAGGCAATACACCCGACGCAATAACGTCTGATTCTGAGGACGACCAAACTAACCAAGATACTGGTGTTTTATCGTCGGAATTCAGCCTGACAATCAGCTGTTCCATTTATTCTACCCCTCCAATTTCGCGCCTAATCACAGTGACCGATGCGGGACTTGGTACATAAAAAAGTGAAGACAGTGCATATGACGCATTATTGTAACGGGTCTTACTATGCAAAATAAAATACTGCGTTGTTACCGTCAGCCATTCTTGCTGCACTTCTGTGACTTGTGCTGCTTGAACAATGGGTTCAGCCATAAAACTGGCAATGTCGTCCCAGCCGTCTTGCGGCCGAGTATTAATGAGATCATTGGCTTGCTGCAAGGTCACCCCTAGCACACCAGCTAACACTGGTGCTAGTTCTGGCGTCAGCGTATTCACGTTGATCTTTAGCTCTTCCGACCCTGGAATAACACAAATAAGTGGCCAAAGCGCATTCACCCACTGCGCACTGACACCGTGAATAACACGAAACTCACTTTGGCTAGCCATGAGACCATTTGCCGCTAGATAAGGAAAGGGTCGCGAACTGTATTCACTGTCTTCAGCGCCAAAGCTACGCTGTAGTTCATCGTCGTCAAGCCAATCTGCGAGTGAATCTCTTACTGTATCGGCGGTAAATGACTCTATGGGCTGCTCCAACTCTACGGCAAGTAGCATGCGATGAAACGCTTCCATAACAGGTGTGACCCGTTGTTGGCTTTGTGCTTCAGTGCTGGTTTTTTTAAGTGCATTAAGGTTGAAGCAACTGTACATATCCACCAGTTTTGCCTTAATACCGCCGTTTTCAAGCGGAAAAGCAAATTCATCACTCCATGGCTGCGCCAAGTGTATTTTCGCACTTTCGGTTTGCATTAGGTCCTTGATCGACTTGCGAGCAAACGCCTCAGCGCTGTTGGCATACCACTGAGCCTGGTTGTTATCTTTAATATTCTGCGCACGTTTTACATTCAGTTGCAGCCGCCCCGTCATTTCCGTTGCAAGTATCACCACTATTGCCACTATCAACAGTACAATAACCAACGCCACGCCCCGTTGTTGCGTTCTCATGAGTTGGCCCCCACTAGAGCAAACTCACGCCTGAGTGTTCCAAAGGTTTCGCTTTCAATGATTAAGGCGACGCCTTGGGGTAGGGTTGTTCCCACATAGGAATCAGACCAGCGCAGTTCACCGTCTTCTTCTCCCCCCACATAAAATTCAACACGAAAATCAAGCACGTCGTCGAGCAGTACACGCTCCTTCGGTTCATAACCAATGACATTGTCCAGGTAGTGCCCCGACAGTCGCTCCAAGCGACCCTCAGTTAACCGGTAAGCCACGTATTCAAGCGTACTGCGAGGCAACATGAACTGCGGATTACTCCATCCTGCCCGCACAAAAGCTAGGCCGTCTGCATCACTGGTATCGGTGATCCCACCAAACATGACTCTGTCGATAGCCTCACCCTCAATGCGAACAGGTCTGGCGATGGCCTGTTGCACATCACGCTCAATTAGCAGCATGGCCCGCTGTAGAGATTGTAGCCGTACAAATCGTTCACTGGCCGCCTCATTGCTGTCGATAACAGTGGTAAGTAATGCCGTACTGCCAATACCGATCATAGTGAAGATCGCCATCGCAATTAGAATTTCCAGCATTGTAAACCCGTTAACGCTGCGCATTAGTCCTGAGCCTCAACTGTAGGTTTCGCAAAGTAAGCGGTTACTGACGTGATAGAGTTTTCATAACCTGCATCACGGCCGACATAAACGGTAACTTGCTTAAGTTCACTGTCATTGGTATCCAACACTTGTTGACGCCAATACCAGTCGCGCCCCGCCATGTTCACACTGCCTCGAGCGTTATTGCGAATAGGCCATTTTTTTTCAAGTTCAATACGGGCTAGTTGATTATTCGCAACCCAGCTTGCAATGGTAATAGACTCCACTTGCTCCACCGAGTAAAGGTTATCACCTACGGCTTTTAGAATGGCAGTGCCAACAATGGCGAAGATGGCAATAGCCACCAGCACTTCCAACAAGGTCAGCCCATGATGCTGTGAGCGTTTATTCTGGCTCTTGCTCTGGCGCATCATAAGGTCCTTTGAGCTCTAGGGGTGGGACATCTTTGTTGTTCAAAAAGAAATACACTGGAAACTCTTCACTAAAGTCGGGCTCATAGGCCAGCATTACACTAAACGGCGTAATCTCTCCACTTGACATAATAAGAACTTGCGGGGGTGGAAGTGATTTGTCCTCTTCGTTACCAATATCTACGCTGTCTTCAGACACCGACAAGGTTTCATCAAACAGTTCTCTGTCAAACAAACGCTCGGTTTCTTCCCATGGCAAGCTGTCCAGTTCAAGCTCAAAAGAAAATGATTGTGGCAGCGTATGACCAGAATAAAGCGGATCGTCTAATACCTGCCATTGGTTTTCGTCATCCAGCGCCATAAAAAAATATTCATTTTTTGCGGCTTCAAAGCGAATACCCAGTTCGGTTTGATTGAGCACCGCGTAATCGCTAGCCATATCAACAATAACCTGAAAGCGGCGTGCCTGCTCTTTTAACCTGTCAGATTGACTTACGGAAAACGCGTTGAACAAGACATAGCTGACAGCCATCCCAATCAAAAACAGCACCAACAATATTTCTAATAATGTAAAGCCTTTGGAGCTGGCTTTTGACGGCAGTGGCATCATTGTATTCTATTGATAGTCACCAATGTTCCAGGTACCAATGTCGTCGTCAGTGCCTGGTAATGTGTCAGGGCCATTTGAAAAAATATCGATAACACCTAACTCTCCAGGGCTAATGAGCTGGTACGGCTGTCCCCATGGATCTTCAGGCAGACGTCGAATAAACCCGCCCTCTGGATAATTACTAGGAATAGGGTCGACGGTAGGTGCATTAACTAATGCGTCCAGGCCTTGCTCTGTAGTGGGGTACACATTATTTCGCAACTTGTACATTTGCAGAGCACTTTCAAGCTGCTGAATATCTATCGCCGCCTTTTTCAATTGGGCTTCTTCAGACTGCCCTAAAAACTGCGGCGCGACCACGGCCGTAATTAAACCAATAATGAGCAACACCACCATAATTTCTATTAGTGTGAAGCCTTTCAGTGCGTTACGATTTTTCATTAAATCACCATATTGTTTAGCGCAAGTATGGGTTGAAGAATGGCCATTACAATAAACAGCACTATCCCTGCCATAGCGACAATTAAAATGGGCTCAAATAATTTGAGTGAGACACCAATTAACGTTTCAAATTCCCTGTCTTGATTATCTGCAGCCCTGGCTAGCATTTGCTGAAGTTCACCAGAACGCTCACCTGACGCAATCATATGCATCATCATAGGTGGAAAAAGTTTTGTATTGTCTAAAGCCGCCCGCAGACTGGAGCCTTCTTTCACATTATCTGACGCCGCGGCAACCCGCTCTTTGATATACAGGTTTTCCAGTACGTCGCTGGCGATGCGCATAGCTTCTAATAAGGGCACAGCACTGGCTGTTAAAATACTCAGCGTACGTGCAAACCGAGCAGTATTAAGCCCTCTAGACACCTTACCAACCATGGGCAGCGACAGAATAAATTTGTGGTATTTTAAGCGCAGATGCCTTTGCTTTAAGAGTTGCCTGAAAGCAACAACAAGGACAATAATCAACAGAACAAACAAAGCACCATAATTTTGCACCCATTCACTTGTGCCAATCAGTATTTGAGTAATTAGGGGTAGCTCCTGGCCCATCTGATCAAACTGCCCGACAATTTTGGGAACCACTATAGTTAATAGTGCTGCAACGATACCCACAGCAAACACCATCATAATAATGGGGTATATCAGTGCCTGTGTAACCGCATTTTTGATCTGCTGACGCTTTTCGGTGTAGTCGGCTAGACGATTCAACACCGTATCTAAATGACCTGACTTTTCCCCTGCGGCCACCATGGCGCGAAACAACTCATCAAACACACTGGGAAATTCATTCATGGCCACAGCCAGACCATGACCCTCTACCACTTTGCTGCGCACGGCCATCATCATGCTTTTGTGGCGCTGCTTATCGCATTGTTCAGCAACCGCTAACAGCGCTTCCTCTATGGGCAACGCTGACTCCACAAGTGTGGCAAGCTGGCGCGTTAGCAGGGCAAGCTCAGATGCTGAAATGCTCGGTTTGAATAAGGCGAGTGAAAAACTCCCGCCTGACGTGGTGTTTTTCTCGGCTACCTGCTCCACACTGAGGGGCATTAGCCCTTTTTCGCGCAGCTGCTGCCGTACCTGGCGCGCATTGTCACCTTCAAGGACACCCGATTTATTGCGCCCATCTGATGCGATAGCTTTATATGCAAACGCTGCCACTTCTAATCCTCGCGGGTAACGCGCAGCACTTCTTCTAACGAAGTGAGGCCAGACAACACTTTCTTACAGCCGTCTTCACGAATACTGGGCGTAGATTCACGTATATAGCGTTCGATGACCTGCTCGCCTTTGCCAGCATGCATAAGTTCACGAATGTGTTCATCAACAATCAGCAATTCGTGAATACCCGTACGGCCTTTGTAGCCGGTTTGATTACACTCAGCGCAGCCGCGAGCCGAAAAAATGGGGTTGGCAATTGCACTACTTTCCTCAATACCCAAAATTTCACATTCGCGTGCGTTGGGCGTATGTTCTGACTTGCAACTAGGGCAAAGTGTGCGCACTAATCGCTGCGACAATACTGCGAGTAAACTGGATGACAGCAAAAAGGACTCAATACCCATGTCTTCCAATCGGGTGATTGCACCTGATGCGGTGTTGGTATGCAAGGTCGACAATACCAAATGTCCGGTTAAACTGGCCTGAACCGCAATTTGTGCGGTTTCAATATCGCGGATTTCGCCCACCATGACCACATCAGGATCCTGCCGAAGAATCGCTCTTAACCCACGCGCAAACGTCATATCGACTCTTGGGTTTACCTGCGTCTGACCAATCCCTTCCAGGTCGAATTCTATGGGGTCTTCAACTGTGAGAATATTGCGGTCTTTTGAATTTATTTCGCTTAAACCTGCATACAGGGTGGTACTTTTACCAGAGCCTGTTGGACCGGTTACCAGAATAATACCGTGAGGTTTTCTGATAAGCGCGGAAAAGTGGTCACGGTTAGCTTGCGTCATGCCCAAATCTTCAAGATTTAACCGCGCGTTGTTTTTATCCAGCAAACGCAATACCACGCGCTCACCATGACTCGACGGCATTGTGGACACACGCACATCAACCGCCCGACCCGCAATTCGCAAGGTAATACGGCCATCCTGCGGCACGCGTTTTTCGGCAATATCGAGTTTGGCCATGACCTTAATTCTTGATACCAGCATAGAAGACAGCTTGCGATTGGGTCGCAAAATCTCACGCAATACGCCGTCGACGCGAAAACGCACAACCAGCTGATTTTCAAAGGTTTCAATGTGAATGTCTGAGGCACCTTCTTTGATTGCTTCACCGAGCATGGCATTGATCAACTTAATAATAGGTGCATCATCTTCGCTGTCGAGCAAGTCTTCGGTGTCTGGCAATTCGTCTGCCAGTGAAAACAAATCACTTTCATTACCCAAGTCTTCCATGAGCTGCTTTGCTGCTGACGAATCTCGCTGAAACGCCGCGGTCAGCATGCTGTCAAACTGATCACTGGGTACTTCTTTGGGGGTAAACGGCGCGCCGAAAAATCGCCTGACCTCTGCAAACGCCGTAAAGGGGGTATCGGCGGTATGGTACAAGATCGCGGGTTGCTGATTGGTTTCTAACAGCACGCGATTGCGCTTGGCAAAACCAAACGCTAATTGTTTTTCAGCGACGGCATCAGGCTCTGCGATAATGTCAGTATTCACTACCGATTCGTCTTTTGTGCTCATTCATCCTTACCTTCTTTTTTTGCTTTCTTCAGCAAATACTCATCATAAGTTGGAGGCAAGGTAAGACTATCATCCCATTTGGGTAATACAGGCGACTCTGTCATCGGCATAAGTGACACGCCTTCAGACTGTCTTTTTAGCTGTTCAGCCCGAATAAAGTTGTATTTGCGATGGCTGATTTCATTCATGGTAACACCATCACGCACAATTTTAGGTCGTAAGAACACCATCAGGTTGCGCTTGCGTTTACTTGACGTAGTGGTTTTAAATAAGTTACCCAGTATGGGAATATCACCAAGAAGCGGTACTTTAGACACGCTTTCCTGCACGTCTTCATCTATCAAACCGCCTAATACAATAGTGCCGCCGTCATCGACAATGACCGTGGTTTTAATTTCACGTTTATTAATTGAAATATCTACGGCAGTCGCCCCGCTCACACTGGACACTTCCTGTTCGATCATTAACTGTACGGCATCACCCTCATTAATTTGCGGGGTGACTTTAAGCTTGATACCTACTTCCTGACGGTCAACCGTGGTGAACGGGTTACCATTGTTTGCACTGGCTGTCGTACCGGTAAGAATAGGCACCTCCTGACCAACGATGAAGAAAGCTTCTTCGTTGTCCATGGTGGTGAGATGTGGCGTTGCCAGCACATTGGAATTAGTGTCTGTACTGACAGCCTGTAACACAGCGCCCCAGCCGTCTTCTACCACACCCGCAATCATGCCGTTCAAACCGCCGAGCAAGCTAGCCAGAGCGGTGAAATCACCTTGTGTAGATGTGGTTTGCGTTACAGCGTTACCGTTGGCATCCACCACAATGTTGCCTTCACTGTCTCGCACGTTAGTGGTTTCGGTTCGATCATCCGCTTGCTTCAGTGCCACGCCTAATGAGCCGATTCCCACACCACCATTGGTAAATTGTGTACCACCGCCGCTTTCTGAAATAAACTGCACGCCTAAGGTCGTGCCGTCACCTTCAAACACCTCCACAATAATCGCTTCAACCTGAACCTGGGCACGACGAACGTCTAGTTGACGAATGACCTCTTCCAGTGAGCGCATCATATCGGGCTCAGCGGTGATCACCAGTGAGTTTGAGTCTTCATGTGAATCGATACTGACTTCACGATTGGCACCAGTGCGTCTGGTTTGATTGCCACTTTGCTCTTCAGCTTGGATACTGGCACTTACGCCTTGCAGCACCTTCACTAAATCTTCTGCTTTGGCATAATTTAGGAAGATCACCCGGGTATTGCCGCTGGTTTCCAGCTCTTGGTCCATGCGTTCAATCAGGTTGATAAGCCGCGCGCGAGATTTAGTGTCACCGCTGACAATCACGCTGTTGGTTCTGTCATCAGCCACTACGCGAGGTGCTGATTTGGCCGAGGTAGCAGCTTTGGCCTGGTTTTTCTCAATGCTTTCTACGATGCGTACCATTTCAGAAGCAGACGCAAACTTAAGCTTCACTATTTCAACTTCTTCATCACCCGCTCGGTCAACCCGTTCAATGATTTCTACCAAACGGTTTACCACGGTGGCACGGCCGGTCAGCATCATCACGTTTGACGCGTCGTGCTGCACAACGTTACCGCCGCCAGTTTGATCGTTAAGCTGGCGCAAAATGGGCGAAAGTTCTCGCACAGGTACATTATAAACTGGAACAACACGGGTGATCATCTCGTCACCGTTCAACGAAGCGCCTTCAACAACAGGAATATTCGACTTTTTAGAGTCTTTCGAACGCACAATTTTGATGATGCCGTTGGGCATCTCTACTGCGGCATAATCGTAAACTTGCAATACATTTAAGAAGAACTGGTAATACTGCTCCTCATTCATCAAATCGTAACTGCGCACACTGATCTTACCGCGCACATTGGGGTCGATAATAATGGTCTTTTGCAGGTTTTTGCCGACGATATTGATGAATTCCTGAATATCCGTTTCTTTGAAGTTAGGCATGTATTCGGCCGCATAGAGCGAGGCACATGCCATTGAGGCAACAACGGCCGCGCTCAGGCGTTTTACCATGGTAGAGCCTAAGTGCTTCATACTACGAGTTTTCCTGTTTATCATTCTTTTCACTTACCTTTACGCTTCGGGCAATTCTAGATAAAGCGTTAAAATTTCACCATTTCGGTTTACTGTTAGCTCGATAAATTCTGCATTGCGCAACTCTCCCATGGCGTCTATGGATTGTTGCGGATCGGTTAAATCCAAACCGTTAATAAGTGTAACCACATCACCGCTTTTCAGTCCGGTGGCTTCAAACAACGCAGGATTTTTACCCGGACTAATTTTATACCCTACTGTAACATCGTCTTCGCGGTGGGGAGCAACACTGATAAAGTCAACAAAGCTATCCGGCGATTCACGTAACTGACGAGTGGCCTCGATGGCTTCATTAGAAAGCCGTGAAGCCGGCGCCGGTGCCGTAACATTGCGCGAACTGTTGCGCTGAGCAACGGCCACTTCGCGAAGTCTTGCTTCTCGCGCCCGGTTAGCTTGTTCATAATCGATGCCTTCCATCATCAAGGTTTCATTGCGCACGCCATTTCGAATAATCACTCTATCAGACTGAACCTGATGGAGAATGGCGTTGGTCCCTTCTATTTTCTCACCTATCCCATACACTGCCTGACTTCCCCTGTGTTCAATAACCGCGGTACCATAATCGAGGTTCGAACTGGACACGACCCCGGTTAAGACCAAATTAAGGCGAGTTTCAGGTGCGTCGGTTACGGCTTCTTGTACCGGCTGTGTTTGCACAACCAGATCGCCGAATAAATTCAGTTGCTGCAGCGCTCTGATATCAGTATTTGGGCTATTGTTACTGGAAGATTGAGCGTTATTTTCTGCAATTTGCCCCGCATTTTGTGCGGAAGTTTTTGGCTCTGGTATAATTCGCCACACAAGGTCAGCCAAAAAGGCCAACAAATAAATTGCCAGTATCGCGACGACGAAACGATTAATTTGCCGTTGATGTTGCCCAAAGAACAAGGCCATGGATTGTGGGTTCAGTTTATCTACTGCCATGCTTTACTGATTGTGTTGTAGAGACCGTTCATCATAGCTTAGTCAATGCAGGGGCCACAACTCTAATGCGAAAGAGTGACGAATTTATTACATGAAAAGAGACAATCAAAAAGAACAAGACGCTCAGGTACGTCTGGATAAGTGGATATGGGCGGTAAGGCTAAGCAAAACCAGAAGCATTGCGCGCGACTGGATCCAAGCCGGAAAGGTTCATTACAACGGACAGCGCTGTAAGCCTGGTAAGGTTGTAGAGTTAGGCGCACTAATAAAAGTACCCGCGGGTTGGGATATCAAGGAAGTAAAAATAGAAGGCATTGTTGATAAACGACAATCTGCCCCCATTGCACAGACCTTGTACAGCGAAACACCCGCCAGTTTGGAAAAGCGAGAGGAAAACAAGGCAGCCCGACAGGCCCAAACCTTTCACAATCCTCGCCCAGACAATCGCCCGGACAAGAAACAACGACGAGAAATTATTAAGTTAAAACACCAATAGTGGTGCAGGATACCTATGACAGATTTTGATACGTTACACAGATTCACTTTTACCGATGCGCCCGTGCGAGGCGAACTGGTACGCCTAAAAGACAGCTTGCAGACTATGCTGGGTAACGCAGATTACCCCGCTGAAATTAAAACCTTGATGGCCGAGTTAGCATCTGCAGCGGCGTTGTTAACTGCCACATTGAAGTTTGAAGGTGAGATTAGCCTGCAAATTCAGGGTAAAGGCGCTGTCAACTATGCCATTGTAAGTGCTGATCACAAGCTTAACTATCGCGGTATTGCGCGTTGGGACGAGTCTATGCAGACATTGCCCCAAAGTTTTTCTGAATTGTGTGCCGATTCGGTATTGGTGATCACTATCACTCCCAATGAAGGCGAACGCTACCAGGGTGTTGTTGCACTCGACAAACCAACATTGGCAGCGTGTTTGGAGAACTACTTCTTACAGTCCGAGCAGCTACTCACTAAAGTTTACCTGTTTGAGCAAACTGACAATGAAACCGCATCAGCTGGATTTATGTTGCAGGTGCTGCCCTCAAGTGCCGCAGTCACAGCGACTGAAGACGCTGACGATTTTCACCACTTCACTGCACTTGCTGACACGCTGACCGCAGAGGAAATATTAAGCTTACCCGTTAAAACGGTATTGCACCGTCTTTATCACGAGCATGACATCACGCTGTTTGAAAGCCAGCCTATTGCCTTTAAATGTACCTGCTCAAAGGACCGCAGTGCTACTGCGCTTCTCAATGTAGAAAAAGACGAGCTGTTAGCCATCGTTGAAGAAGAAGGCTGTATCACGATGAACTGTCAGTATTGCCACACCGAATACCGTTTTGATGCCATCGATGTTGAGGCAATTCACAACGGTGCAGCAGCGGGCGGTTCTTCAGCTCACTAACACACCGTGCTGAATAGCCGCTCGGTTACGACAGTGGCAATGTCATCTCTGCAACCAAACCTCCATCGGGATGGTTGCGAAGATCTATATTGCCACCATGCTTGTCGATAATACGCTTGGTGATCGCCAGACCAAGACCTGAACCGGCACTGCCTCGGGCAGTGTCGCCCTGTGTAAAAGGCATAAACATGGCTTTGAGCCTGTCAGGAGGAATACCCGGGCCAAAGTCACGCACTTGGCATACCATCTCATCGGTTTTAATATTGATGAAAGTGGATATTTCGATTTGCTTACTACCATAGCGAAACGCATTCTCAATCAGGTTGTCCATCACGCGTTTAATTCCTAACCTGCGCATGGGCACCTCTGGCAAAGGGCACAGGTCTAGGCGGATGTGGTGATCGCTTTGTATTTGCCGCGCATCAACCATGTCGTTGATCATGCGATTGAAGTCAGTGGGCTCAAGCTCTTCCTGCTGGTCTTGACGCGCGTAATCAATAAACTGATCAATAATAATATTCATATCTTCAATATCATTAATAATGCCATCGCGTATCCAGTCCTGATCATCGGGCAACATTTCAGTTGCTAGTCGAATTCGGGTCAGTGGTGTTCGCAAATCGTGAGAAATACCCGCCGTCATGAGCGTTCTGTCGTGCTCAAGTTGCTGAATACTGGCGTTCATATGATTAAATGCCTTCGTCACCAGCTTGGTTTCACTGGTACCGTTTTCTTCGATAGGAGGTGGAAACTGGCCTTTACTCACTTCATTGGCAGCGCGTTGCAGTGCCATCAGTGGCCGGTTTAGGCGACTTACAAACAACCAACCACCGGCAACACTTAAAATGCCAATGACCATCAAATACATAGTTAGCGGGGATATGTCAGCATCACTGAGCCCCTGAATGGGGATAGCTATCCAGATATCTGGCGAGGATGCCAAGTTTACCCATACCAAATAAGGCTTAGCAGGTTCGCCCACAGCACTTTTACTAATGCGCACATCGGCCCGTTCACCTAATTGATCAGACACCTGATCGGACATAAATTCATATCGTACAGCGTCGGCGAGCCCCTGAGTTTGCGCTTGAGCTTCCCGCACAATCAAAATGCCGGTTTTTTCACTGATCCAGTTTATGCTATCAGACGAGTCAACCACCTCATTGATGGACTTCAGCGACTGAACTTGTGTAGCAATCAGGCTGTTAATTTGCTGATAACTCGGCAAGATAAAGTAGTTGGTGACCGAGATATAAGACACGACCTGGTTGATCAACAACAATACGCCGATGAGCAGTACCGTTTGACCAAACGCACTTTGTGGTAATAATTTCACAGCAAACGTTACCGCTTAAGACATCTCTCCATCGGGCACAAACACGTAACCCAACCCCCACACGGTTTGAATATAACGCGGGTTGGCTGGGTCTTTCTCTAACATGCGGCGCAAACGCGAAACCTGCACATCAATGCTGCGCTCCAGCGCACTGTAGTCTCTGCCCCTAGCAAGGTTCATTAGCTTATCGCGGGATAGCGGTTCACGAGGGTGGGTAACCAGCGATTTTAATACAGCAAATTCACCGCTAGTCAACGTGAGCGGCTGGCCATTGGCGGTCATTTCACGGGTGGCCAAGTTTAATTTGTAATCACCAAACGCAATAATTTGCTCTTCCTGAGAGGGTGCACCGGGCGCCTCAACCGTTTTACGGCGCAGCACGGCTTTCACTCTGGCCAGAAGTTCGCGAGGGTTAAAGGGCTTCGGCAAATAGTCATCGGCGCCCATTTCAAGGCCGATAATACGGTCTACTTCATCGCCCTTTGCCGTTAGCATAACGATAGGCATTTCATTTTCTTTCTGCCGCAGGCGGCGACAAATCGATAACCCGTCTTCTCCGGGAAGCATCAGGTCTAATACCATCAAATGAAAATTCTCTCGCTCTAGCAACCGATCCATTTGTTCAGCATTGGCGGCAGTTCGAACCTGAAAACCTTGCTCAACTAAATAGCGTTCCAGCAAACTGCGCAAGCGCATATCATCATCGACTACCAGTATTTTTGATGTTTCCTGACCCATAAAACGGATTCCCACGATTTTTGTTTCACTATAGCGTTAACTGCTTATTTTCAAAAGTGATTGGTGATGTGCAAAGTAAAAGAGTGTTACAAATAGTGTCACACTTGTGAAAGTTGTTTTGTCCTTGTCCGGTTTAATGAGTAAGTAACCTCACATTTATCGGACAGACCTATGCTTAAACGACTTGCAACACTGCTGACCTTACTTACTTTGACAACATTTTCGGCGTTTGCGAAAGACCCGATTGAAACCGGTACCTTTAACAACAAGGCCATTTATGGCTATGACACTGTTGCCTACTTTACGATGAACAAGGCGGTGAAAGGCACTGACGAATTTACCTATTCGTGGCGTGGTGCCGATTGGTATTTCAGCTCGCAAGCACACAAAGACCTGTTTGTTGCCGAGCCAGAAAAATATGCCCCTCAATACGGTGGGTATTGTGCTTATGCGATGTCTGCAGGGCGTTTTGTTGGTATTGATGAAGAAGCGTTTTCAATTGTCGATGACAAGCTGTATCTCAATTACAGCAAAGGGGTGCGCGATGACTGGATGGAAAACCAAGCTGAGTTCATTAAAAAGGCCAACAAGCACTATCCGGAAAAAGTTGGCCTTACTGATGTAAATTAGCGGCTACTTTTCTGTCACCCAATCCATTTGCATACCTGCACGACGTTTTTTATCCATAATCTCTTCAATCAGGGGCGTGAGTATAAGTTCCATTGCCAGCCCCATCTTTCCGCCCGGCACAACGAGCGTGTTAACCCGAGACATAAAGGCGCCCTCGATCATCTGCATAAGGTACGGAAAGTTTACGTTCTTCATCTCGCGACGAAACCGCACCACCACAAAGCTCTCATCTTGGGTAGGAATTTCTCGGGCACTAAATGGGTTTGAAGTATCGACCGTAGGCACGCGCTGAAAGTTAACATGGGTACGAGAGAACTGGGGGGTGATGTAGTGAAAATAGTCATCAAGGCCTCGCACTATGCTGCTCATTACGGCTTCACGAGAATGCCCTCTGTCGGTGGTGTCGCGAACAATTTTTTGGATCCACTCCAAATTAACAATGGGCACCATGCCCACCAGCAGGTCAACATGACGCGCCACATCGTGCTCTTCGGTTTCTACGCCACCATGCAGACCTTCATAGAACAGCAGGTCGGTATCGTGCGGCAGGTCTTGCCAAGGCGTAAAGGTCCCTGGCATCTGATTAAAAGGCACGGCTTCGTCAAAGGTATGCAGGTACTGTCTGTACTGACCCTGACCTAATTCTCCGTAATTTTTGAACAAGTCTTCAAGCAACCCAAAGTCATTCGCTTTAGGACCAAAATAACTTATATGGCGACCTTGTTCCTGTGCTTTGCGAATTTCTACTTCCATTTCTGGTCGCGTATAGCGGTGAAAGCTGTCACCGCCTACAAATGCCGCATTAATATTAAGGTTACGGAAGATATGCTGTATCGCATTCATCGTCGTAGTCGTACCGGCACCGGACGAACCTGTGATGGCGATGATAGGATGTTTTATTGACATGCGTCTTCCGCTAGTTGCAACACAGAACGTCTTTTATAAGCTTGCAGGCTTGAATAATCAAGCCTGATCTTGCTCTCTGGCAATCGCGCGATACGCAATATCATTTCTCATCATGACATTGGGCCAGTCAATCGTTTTTGCCAGCGTGTAAGCCGCGGTTTGTGCTTCTGAAACCGAGTTGCCTAATGCAGTAGCGCATAATACTCGGCCTCCATTAGTAAGCACTTGCTCGCCGTCTAGCTTAGTTCCAGCGTGAAACACCTTACCCTCTAACCGGGCAGCTTCAGCTAAACCCTGGATTTGCTCGCCCTTATCATAACTGCCGGGGTATCCACCAGCAGCAAGCACAACACCGACTGCAGCACGCGTGTCGAATGCAATATCTTTTCCTGCCAATTCACCTTTACAGGCAGACAGGCACAGGCTAACCAAATCAGACTGCAAACGCAGCATAATAGGCTGGGTTTCCGGGTCGCCAAAACGGCAATTGTACTCAATGACTTTAGGTGTGCCATCGGCCATGATCATCAATCCGGCATACAAAAAACCGGTATAGGGCATGCCTTCTGATGCCATGCCGTCAACCGTTGGCTTAATGACTTCTTCCATGATGCGCTGATGCACATCCGGTGTTACCACAGGAGCTGGTGAGTAGGCGCCCATACCTCCAGTATTTGGCCCTTTGTCGCCGTCATAGGCGCGTTTGTGGTCTTGGCTGGTGGCGAAAGAGGCAATATTTTTACCGTCAACCATAACGATAAATGATGCTTCTTCGCCATCAAGAAATTCTTCAATCACCACACGGCTGCCCGCTTCGCCAAATTTGTTATCGGCCAGCATATCCTGAATAGCTGCTTCAGCCTCTTCCAGCGTCATTGCCACAATCACGCCTTTACCTGCCGCGAGTCCGTCTGCCTTGACGACAATAGGCGCGCCTTTTTCGCGCACATACGCAACGGCTTCATCAATTTGCGTAAAAGTAGCGTATTCGGCTGTAGGAATTTTGTGTCGGGCTAAAAAGTCTTTGGTAAAAGCTTTAGAGCCTTCAAGCTGAGCAGCGGCCTGAGTGGGGCCAAAGATGGTCAAGCCTTCAGCCTGAAACGCATCAACCACTCCAATAACCAAAGGTGCTTCAGGGCCCACAATGGTTAAATCAACGGCATTGTCCTTGGCAAAAGCCACCAGCGCAGCAATATCTTCTACACCAATTGCCACGTTCTCAAGCTTGGGCTCTGTTGCCGTGCCCGCATTACCTGGGGCAACAAACACCTTTTCAACACCTTCAGATTGGGCAGCCTTCCATGCCAATGCATGTTCACGACCGCCGTTACCTATGATTAGTACTTTCATATTGTTTAACTCTGTTTGTCTATTTTAGAGCGGAACCGATTAAAAAGAGCCCACGCGGTTAGTGGCGGAAGTGTCTCATTCCGGTAAACACCATGGCAAGGCCATGTTCGTTTGCTGCCTCAATCACTTCGTTGTCGCGCATTGATCCACCCGGCTGTATAACCGCAGTAATGCCTGCTTCTGCTGCCGCGTCTATACCATCGCGGAAAGGGAAGAAGGCGTCAGACGCCATTACACTGCCTTTGACTTCGAGATTTTCGTCAGCGGCTTTTATGCCCGCAATTTTTGCAGAATACACGCGGCTCATTTGTCCGGCACCCACACCAATAGTCATACTGTCTTTGCAATAAACAATAGCATTGGACTTAACATATTTAGCCACTTTCCAGGTAAACAGTAGGTCGTTCCATTCCTGCTCTGAAGGCTGACGTTCTGACACCACTTGCATATCTTCACGCTCCACCATACCAAAATCCCGTTCCTGAACTAACAATCCCCCGTTTACGCGCTTAAAGTCATGCCCTTCAGTAAGCTGACCATGCCATTCGCCGCACGCTAGCAAACGTACGTTTTGCTTAGCGCTGACAACCTCCTTGGCTTCTTCACTCACGCTTGGCGCAATGATGACTTCAACAAACTGGCGGTCGATAATGGCTTGCGCCGTTTGCGCATCGAGCTCACGGTTGAACGCAATGATGCCGCCAAATGCTGATGTTGGGTCAGTTTTATAAGCGCGGTCGTAGGCGCTGTGAATATTTTCACCCAGGGCCACACCACACGGATTAGCGTGTTTAACGATAACACAGGCTGGTTGGTCAAATTCTTTTACACACTCAAGGGCGGCATCAGTGTCTGCTATGTTGTTGAAAGACAGTGCTTTACCTTGTAGCTGTTCCGCCGTAGCAACAGATGCTTCCTGAATGTCATTTTCAACGTAAAAAGCAGCGTCCTGATGGCTATTTTCACCATAGCGTAGGTCCTGCTTTTTGGTGAGCTGCATGTTATAGGTGCGCGGATAAGGGCTCTCTTCGCTCAATAGAGCTCCGAAATGGTTAGCAATCATGCCATCGTATTGAGCTGTGTGCTCAAACGCTTTTATGGCTAAATCGAAGCGTGTTTCAAACGTCACCGCGCCCTGATTTTGCTGCATTTCAGATATAACACGGTCATAATCAGACGCGTTCACCACTATGGTAACGTCTTTGTGATTTTTAGCCGCTGCACGCACCATAGTAGGGCCGCCAATATCAATGTTTTCTACAGCATCTTCCATCGTGCAATCTGGGTTTGCGACCGTCTTTGCAAACGGATAAAGATTCACGCAGACTAAATCAATCGGTGCAATTTCATGCTGCGACATAACTGCAGCGTCCTGATCGCGACGTCCCAAAATACCACCATGAATTTTGGGGTGAAGCGTTTTTACACGTCCGTCCATAATTTCAGGGTGCCCGGTGTGTTCAGATACTTCTTTTACAGGTAATCCCTTTTCCGCCAGTAATCGCGCGGTTCCGCCTGTAGACAATAGTTCTACGCCAGATTCGTGAAGAAAAGTGGCCAATTCAACAATGCCGGTTTTATCCGAGACACTGAGTAATGCACGTTTGATTGGAGTATTTGATTGCATAGTCTTTTTCATCAGTAAAAGGTGGTGGGTAAAACAAAAAGAGCACCCAATGTGGTGCTCTTTGAAATAGGGCCTGGCCCAACGATATTTAGTTCATGCCGTATTGCTTAAGCTTCTTGCGAAGCGTGCCACGGTTGATGCCCATCATAATAGCAGCTCGTGTTTGGTTACCACGGGTGAAAGTCATCACCTCTTCCAACAAGGGAGCTTCAACTTCCGCTAGTACAAGATCATATAAATTGTCGATGTTAGTGTCATCCAACTGCTTTAGATAACGGTTAACCGCTTGCTTTACAGAATCACGTAAGGGCTTCTGTGCTTGCGTTTGAGAAGGCGTAGTCACAGTTGTGGTGAAAGGAGAAGTTAGGTTTTGATCGAACATATTACTTGTTTGCTCTTTTGTTAAAATCGTTAAGCTGCCGGTGAAATCTGTCGTGTTTCACTTTCTTGCAGCGTGTCAAAGTAAGTATTTAATGCATCTAGTTGAGTGCGTTCTTCTTCGATTGCATTAAACACCCGTCTAAACTGACGGTCCGTGTCGTATTGTTCCAAGTACCAGCCAACGTGCTTACGGGCAATGCGCACACCGGTAACTTCACCGTAAAATGTATGCACATTAGCCACGTGTTCTCTAAGCACCTGGCGTTGCTCATCCAATGACGGTGGAGGCAAAAGCTCCCCCGTATTCAGGTAATGGGTAATTTGCTTGAAAATCCAGGGATTCCCCTGTGCGCCTCTACCTATCATTACCGCGTCCGCGCCCGTTTTATCCAGCACGAACTTAGCTTGTTGTGGCGAGCAAATATCACCGTTCGCCACCACAGGAATCGACACCGACTGCTTTATCGCTTTTATTGTGTCGTATTCAGCATTTCCTTTGTACATGCAGGCGCGTGTTCTGCCATGTACTGCGAGTGATTGAATGCCATTTTGTTCGGCAATTCTGGCTATATGTACGCCATTTCGGTTTTCCGGATTCCAACCAGTGCGAATTTTTAACGTCACTGGCACATCAACCGCATCAACCACTGCTTTTACAATTTGTTCTACTTGCTCGGGATGTTGCAACAGTGCAGAGCCCGCAAGCTTCTTATTCACTTTTTTCGCCGGGCAACCCATGTTGATGTCGATGATCTGCGCACCGTTTTCAACATTCATTTGCGCCGCTTGTGCCATGAGCTCAGGTTCTGAACCAGCAATTTGCACCGACCGAATACCGGTTTCACCGGTGTGGTCCATTCTTTGTTTGGACTTGGCGGTGTGCCAGACTCTGGGATTACTCGACAACATTTCTGAAACGACTAACCCAGCCCCCATTCTTGCGCACAGTTGCCTGAAAGGCCTGTCGGTAACGCCGGCCATGGGTGCGAGCATTACATTATTAGCTAAATTGTATGGACCAATCCGCATGGAATAATGCCTACCCTGCTCAAAAACCGTTCACCCAGAAAAATGGGACGGCAATATTACGCATTTTTTCAACGCTTGAAAAGGCTAATTTTTGCACAATTTTTCACTTTTGGGTCTTGACAGCGACGAAACTACGATTTTTTGCGTCAACGCTGTCATTTGAATGGGTCGGTGTAAATAAAATCTACTCTGACCCTATTTTTTAAGCCGTTTTGAAGGGCTATCCCAACAAGGTGTCGGGGTGTGCCATGGAATAAAAAACTGGCTTGGTCCGCGTTTTGGTCCAACCTGATAAATGAACGGGAATATGGCTATATTGTCGCGGATATTGAAAACACCTATTTTCTGAACACGATGCGCGCAGAAGCCTTGTTATTAAAAGGCGAAATAACGCAGAGCCAATACGAGAAACTAATTGCTGAGGCTAAGAATGCTTTTCATGGACAGTAAGACATATACGAAACAACCAAGCTGACTCGCCCATTCGCTATGACAGTTACTTGCTTACGGCTGCATAGTCCAACTTACCATGACCATTGGAAAACTAATCCTCTGTATCAAACAGACTCGCATATATTCGGCTAAAAGTTAAAAGCTCTTCCAATTATTCAATGTGATTGACCAGTAGAACTAGAGACGGTTTTACTCTGCCCCCATTTTAGTACCAGACACCCTGGCCCATTCGCCTTCAATAGCGCTGGGCTCAAGCTCAAACTCTTCTGAGTAAGCGGTTTCAATTGCCCCCACCTGCTCAGCCAATATCCCTGACAGCACGAGCTTACCACCGGGTTTGCAGTATCCGCTGATAACCGGGCGTAGTTCCAATAATGGGCCGGATAAAATATTAGCCAACACAAAGTCGGCTTGCATTTGTGGCTGGTCTTTTGGCAAAAACACAGTGAGTTTATCTTGTACCTGATTGCGTCGCGCATTCTCCATTGAAGCTTGAAGCGCCTGTGGATCAATATCAATGCCGATGGCATCGGTTGCGCCCAGTTTGAGGGCTGCTACTGCCAAGATGCCTGAACCGCAGCCAAAATCCACCACGGTTTTGTTATTCACATTCTGCCTATCCAGCCATTGCAGACATAATGATGTGGTAGGGTGGGTGCCTGTGCCAAAGGCTAAGCCAGGGTCTAGCATCACATTAACGGCATCGGGTTCAGGTATTTCTCGCCAGCTGGGGCAGATCCATAAACGCTCGCCAAATTGCATGGGATGAAAGTTATCCATCCACTCACGTTCCCAGTCTTTGTCTTCAAGTGGGTCACTGCGATACACGGTAGCCGCATCAATTACCTCGTTATCGAGTAACGCTTGAGCTACGGCTTTGACATCATCTTGCGCATCAAACAGGCCAACCACTGTAGTGTCTGGCCATAGCAGCACTTCACCCGGTTTGGGTTCGTACATGGGGGTGTCTTTTGCGTCAACAAAAGTCACAGCCTGCGCCCCGCATTCAGCTAATGCGTCACCAATCCGCTCTGCATCTTTGGCTTTTGCATCTATTTTTAACTGTATCCAGGGCATGCTGATTCCTATTGTTGTAATAAAAACGCCCGCATATCTTGCGCGAGACTTTCTAGTGAAGGGTGGTGAATATACATCATATGTCCAGCCTCGTAATAAGCCATTTTAATGCGCTCCTGGTCGTAACCAAAATGATTCATCGAATATTCGGTAGCAAAAAAAGGAGTGGCCAGATCGTAATAGCCATTGGCAATAAATATTCTAAAGTCTTTATTCTGGCGCATCGCTTTTGACAGGATTGGACTCATACTGACAAAGCCTTGCGCACGAGGAGACGCTCCGTACAGCCAATTCCAATTCCTAAACACTTCACCCGACAACACCTGATACCTGTTGTCGCGGATCACGTTTAAATCTTTTGCCATATAACTTTGAATAGCAGCGGTATAGGCTCCGTCGATGGCGTAGCTCGATGGATCAGTTTCTGGCCGCTCCCTCACCTGGCTTTCATCTTCGCCTACGTATCGACTGTCTAACCTTCCCACGACTTCACCACGATCGCGAAGCAGCTCTTTCATGAAAAAATGCTCATTAATACGCAAATCGGTTTGCTGAATATATTGTTGTCTGAGCCCGGTAAACTGATGCAACTTGTCTACCGCATTCTGGTATTCCTCATCGGTGGCAAGCGCACCTTTGAGCAGGGTTGTAGCGTAGTCATTTAAAGCAAACTGCCTGACATCGTCTAAAAAGGCGGGTAAATCATCCCACTTTGACCTATCAGGCAAGGCATTATGGTACCAGGCTGTAGCCGCGTAGGTGGGCAAAAAGGTAATAAAAGGTAGGTCATTGCCCGGCGTGAAATCGCCCGTTTGAAAATCAAGAATAGACGATATGAGGAAAACACCGCTTAAATCCATACTCCCCCAGCCTTCTTGTAGCTCGCCCACAATAGCCGCGGCACGAGTGGTACCGTAGCTTTCTCCGGCCAGATATTTAGGCGAATTCCAGCGCTGATGTCGTGTAACAAACACTCTGATGAATTGAGCCAGGGTTTCAGCGTCTTCTTTGATACCCCAAAATGCTTTCCCTTCTTTGCCACCTACAGGCTTGGAATAGCCGGTACCGACAGGATCGATAAACACTAAATCGGCGATATCGAGTAAGCTTTCTGGGTTATCTAAAATTGGGTAGGGAGGGGCTCCCACGCGTTCTGCATCACTGGGAATGACCACTTTTTTAGGCCCAAATACGCCCATGTGTAACCATACGCTCGACGATCCAGGTCCACCATTAAACACAAAGATAAGCGGGCGCTGAGCACGATCTTCTACATCGGTGCGCTGATAGTAAAAACTGAAGATATTTGCGCTGGGATTTCCCTCTTCGTCTTTGAGTTGAGTGTCGCCCGCAGCTACTTGATAACGAATATTTTTACCCTGAATACGCGCTTTATGCTCAGTCGTTTCGGTTGATGGCGCATCGGCCTCAACGCTGTCATTCGCCATGGTAAATGGCGTGGCCATAAAAATTAATAGTAGTGATGCAATGACTCGTTTCAAAACGCTGTCCCTTACTGTGATAGCAATCCTGATCACCATAACGGTGATTGCAATTTTGAACAAGCCTTGCGCCATCGAATGGCAAACACAACACAGAAAACCGCGCTTGTTAAAGCACGGTTTTTTCTGTTGTATTTTTGTCAGCTATTACGCCTTAATGTGAATCACCTCCATCTCAGAGGGAAGGTTGCTGCTGACTGTATCACCTAATACAAACTCAATCGCCACAGACTGATTTTCAACTTTATGCACAGGTTTGGTGTATTGCCAACTTTGCAATGCCAGCATAGCCGCGGCATCAAACAAGCCTTGATGAGCAGATTCCATGACTTTTATGTCTGACACGCTACCGTCTTTTTCTACACTGAATGACAATACAACCGTGCCTTCAATGCCTCGTGAAGACGCATACTCGGGATATACCGGCGGAATGCGCTTAACAGGCGATACGACCACGTCTGCCTTTGCTGAAGTTGTGTTTTCTCCTACAGCCTGAAAGGCCAGCGAACCGCCTAACAGTGCCACGGCCACCGGAAGTAACCGCCAATTATAGGTAAAACCGGTTTGAATATTACTAATACGTTCTTTCATGTTATGTAATCCTCCGTAATGAAGCGTAGTGAGTAATTCTTGATGCCCCTGCATGGTCTGATTCAGTAGGGTCCGCGCGTAAACGGCGCGCGTTGTCTTAGTTTTGTTTATTAGTACCTGTGCATCACAGGCCATTTCCTGGGCTTGCCGAAATCGGATATAACTAAGCCATGCAATAGGGTTGAACCAGAACAGGCAAACAATGGCCAGCGCCATCAAATTCCAGTAAAGATCGCCGCGCCTGAAATGAACGAATTCATGTTCGAGTATGAGAGATTGCTGAGTGGCATCTAATTTAAAAAACGCTTTTGGTATAACAATCGAGTGTTTTAAAAAGCCATTGACCATGGGCACATCGACGGCCTCACTCACCTGAATAGATACCCTTAAATCACAGTAGTGACGAAGTGCGGGATCGGCCATAAAATAATTATGCTTTAACTCAACACCCCGAAGTCGTCGCACAAACTTCACATGCCCGATTGCAATAGACAGCACACAAAAGGCCATACCACCGAGCCAAATTAATGAAATGGAAGGTATAAACGTTTCCATCGTCGTGTGGCTGACTGCGACCGCTTTAGATGCGGTAACTACATATTGGTGCATTGTCACAAATTCTGGCAAATACACTGACATACTGAAACTAGACAGTGTCATTTGAATAGGAATGATCGCCCATAAATAATAGAAGCCTGTTGCCCCTATCGCTTTTCTCAGCGGCTGTTGCAGAAACAGTAAAAAAACAGCAGTACAAGAGAAGAGCAGGGTTTGCTCAATTAACCAGTCAGTCATTTTTTTGCTCCCATTGTTCAATCAGCTTTTTAAGCGCGGCAATGTCTTCTTTGGACAACTCCTCTTTTTTCGCGAAGCCCGCCACAAGGGGAGACAAGCGTCCACGGAATAAACGTTGTATGAAGCTTTGCGTTTCTTCTTCCTGATAGGTTTGCTGTGATACCAAGGGATAGTATTCATACACACGACCTACTTTGTTAAAACTCAGCGCCCCTTTTTTGACAAGGCGATTTAACAGAGTTTTTACGGTTTTCTCGTGCCATTCTTTATCCTTATTTAAACGCTGAATGATTTCTTCTGCAGTTGCGGGCGCGTTATCCCAAATCACCTGCATTACGTCGAGCTCTGTTTTTGAAATATCCATGGTCAGTCATTGATTACAACTGTAATTTTAATTAAAGATTACGCTTGTAATTCATCCTGTCAAGGTTTTATTGCGTAGTGAAAGATGATTTACTGAAAAGATTACCCTAGCCGAACAATCACACAGAGCGAACACAAATGAAAAAAATTAAAAGAATCAGCCTGTTAATGGCGGCATGCCTGCTAACAGGTTCAGTAGTGGCAGACCAAGCCACACAGGCGCTAGCCCGAATTAAAACCTTAGATAATGGCCCCAATGGCATTAATAGCGTGTTGTCAGTCAACCCTAATGCAAAAGATCAGGCCCGTTCTGGGCAAGGTTTACTCGCAGGTATCCCTATTCTGATTAAAGATAATATAGAAACAAAAGAATTACCGACCACGGCAGGCTCACTTGCATTAATCGCCAACGACACCAAACGCGATGCGCCCATAATTGCGAAACTACGAGCGCAAGGTGCCGTGATTTTAGGCAAAACTAACCTGTCTGAGTGGGCAAACTTTCGCTCTGAAGATTCCATCAGCGGCTGGAGTACTGTGGGTGGATTGACCAGAAATCCACATAATCTGTCTCGCTCTGCTTGTGGTTCATCATCGGGATCTGGCGCCGCTGTTGCCGCCGGCATTGTCGATATGGCCATAGGTACTGAAACCAACGGTTCGGTAATATGCCCGGCTTCAATGAACGGCATTGTTGGCTTCAAACCCACAGTTGGTCTTTTATCAGCCCAATATATTGTGCCTATTTCGCACAGCCAGGACACGGCTGGTCCTATGACCCAAACGGTTGCCCAAGCGGCACTGCTTGCCGGTGTTATGGCAAAAGATGAACACAAGGCGATCAGTCAGCATCTGCTTAATTTTGCAGCTTCGCCAGAGTCAGATTTAACCGGACTTAAAATTGGTGTTGTACGTAACCAGATGGGCAATGTTGCGGGGGTAAAACAGGTTTTTGAAGCGCAACTTGAAAAGCTTGCCAACGCAGGCGCAGAGTTAATTGATATTGAGAGCCCTTCTATGCCTGAAGATTTTTGGGGCAAGGCGTATCACGTTTTGTTGGCCGAGTTTAAGCATGGTATCAATCACTACCTGGCTGATTCGCCCGCTGATATTCCAGTCAGAACACTTGAGGCCTTAATTGCACTGAATGCTAAAACGCCACAAGCCTTGCAAGTGTTTGATCAATCGATATTTGAAAAAGCACAAGAAACCAAGGGGCTCGAGTCAGAAGAATATCTTGAAGCACTTGCGCTGGTGCAAAGCCATACTAGAGAAAAAGGCATAGATGCCATGTTAAACGAGCACAGTCTCGATATGCTTGTCGCGCCGTCTAATAACCCATCTTTCTTAATCGATGCGGTATATGGTGACAATGCACCGAGTGGCTTTGCAGGTATTGGCTGGATGGCTGCTATTGCAGGCTATCCGCATTTGTCGGTGCCCGCTGGTAAGGTTAAATCTATGCCAGTTGGCATCAGTTTTATCACTACAAAGTACGAAGACGCCTCGCTGTTTAAAGCTGGCCAGTTGATAGAAAAAGCGCGCACCGAAGATATGCGCCCTATGATGCTTGCTAACGACTTCTCAGCGCCCGCACTACAAAGCGCTGAGAAGGGAGCAAAAGCGAACTAATTACCCCGGCTTTTTGACGTAAGCCGTACACCAGCCTTGTGCATTGACCGACTTTCCTGGGAACAGTGCGCAAGGCCGCCACTCGGCACCTTCTGTACCCTGAATGTACATGCAATTATCACATACAGCGCCTTCTACCTCAGACTTATGCGTATATTTCAACGCTTTTGCCGTAGCATCGTCCAGCTCAAGCTGGGGTAAGTCCTGTGCATTGGCTCTTAGTGCCACACCACCTAGGGTTAAGCCGATCAGGCTAGTACCACTTAGTTTCAAGAAATCACGACGATTTACAGATTTCATACAGTCTCCAAAGTATTGATAACGATAATAATTCTTTTTAACTTTGCCCTTTAAAAAACGAAACCCGCCAGAGGCGGGCTTTTCCCTATCATATACCGTACTTGCCTATAATTGGATTGATTTACATCACAATCGTTCAATTCTCATTGGCATCATTGTCTGACACTGACGTAAATTTAACGATAAGCCATACTATTAGCCCAGCCACACCAAAGGCAATCAAACATACCCATATTAGTTGGTCCAAATTTGGGATCATGGTAAGAGTTTCTCCAGTGACTTGTCCGGTTTTGCATAGCTATATCGAGCAATATGCTGTGGTTTGTGATAATTGTCCAGCCCACTAATACACGCGATATCACACCTGTTTAAGTCAACATGACCATCTTCGGTCACGGCGCTTTCAGGTAAAAGCACATGTTGAATTTCTCCAATGAGTAACGTGGTGTCGTTGTGTGTTATCGGTACAGACTCAACAAATCGCATACCTAGCTTGATGGGGCTTTGCTGCACAAACGGTGCGGCAAAATCACTCAAGTACTCTGGCGTGAGGCCCACTGTGTCGAATTCACTCTCATCGGCCTCATATCTGGCTGATGTCTGGTGCGCTTTATCCACCCAGTCGGAGGCTATGTGATTGATGGTATATACCCCGGTAGCAGTAATATTTTCTATTGTATCTCTACGCACAGTATGAGGGCGCATTATCATCCCCAGTAAAGGCGGATTCGCCCCTAAATGAACCACCGAACTGATCACAGCCAGATTTAAGTGTCCTTCAGCGTTTTGGGTACCCACTAAGTTGGCGCTTTTGAAACCAGACAGGCAGTTGATAAAGTTTGCCCTAAAACGCTGCGGCAGGGCGTCGATATCTCGCTTAGAAAAATGTTTATTCGTCGTCACGCTTTGCTATTATCTCCCGTCCAAACTCCGTTTCCATGATAACTATCTCAATGGGTTGACAACACACCTGACAGTCGGTGATTTGTTGCTGACCAATGTCATTTTGCAAGTCTATATCAATATCGTTGTAAGCCATGCAGTACGGACATTCAAATCGTTCTGCGTCTGTTAAACTCATCGGTAGCCCCTGCTTTTTCGTAATGTGTTACTTTTACGCAGATATAGCGGATAAGGTTTATGCCAACAAAACGAGTAGATACATGCCCATGCTGCCGGCGAACTGCCCGATTAACGTTTCACCATCTTATACCCAAAAAGATGCACCGACGCCCTTATTTTCGCAAGCATTTCTCAAAGCAAACACTCCAGCAGGGAGTGATGATATGCCGACAATGTCATGACGGCATTCACAAGCTTTACAATGAAATGCAGTTGGCAAAGCACTTCACTTCGCTGGATGCATTGAAAGAGGATGAATTACTCGCCCGACATTTTAGATGGGTTGGCAAGCAACAAATAAATGTGAAACAATAACTGTATATATGAACAGTCATTGTGGCTATGCAAAAGACACTCCCACCGTTTTACTACCTGGATCACTTCAAAGAGTTTCTGTCTTTTTTTGATGGCGACAACGCAGGCCTTTTGCCTTCACATGTGACGGAATTTATAAGGAGTTTCCACGCACTTAACCAATATCAACAGGCTATTGTTGTTAGAGTAGCAAATCGGAAATACCCGCTAGTTGCAACCCGAACACTGCAGCACGAGGAAATCCTGCACCCCTCTCATTGCATCGCAGAGCTCGTAGAACTCGGTGTATTAGGTCTGCCCGAAGAGGCGCCGATAGCAGCGATTACACAGGCCTTAACGAAAACGGAATTGCTTTTATTAATGTCACAAAATAGCGCGGTTTGTGTACCTGCTAGTGCCACTAAAAGTGCCGTGATTCAGGCATGCCAAGAAAATCTGACAACATCAAACCTTTCGTTCAAAGGCATCGACTACATCTATCGCCGCTTTGACCCTGCCATTAAATTTTTATTGTTTGTTTATTTTGGTCACTTGCGCGGCAAGTTAAATCAATTTTCTATGCGTGATCTTGGGGTAATGCGTACTCGCTCTGACGCCGTGACCGGAGAAGCCCGATTTGCAGATGCTGAGGATGCACAGGCTGCGTTTTACTATGCTTGCCAGCGCGAAGAGATAGCCGCAAAAACCTTGTCGGAGTTACCCGATTTAGCCACGTTGCCTAATGTAACGTCAAAAGAGGCAGCCCGTCAGAAAGCTAAATTCCTTTATGAAGCCGGTAAATATGCGTTAGTCATAGATCGTCACTGGGCACTACACGCCATGGCATTGTCTGAGTGTGATGAGGCAAAAGAAAAGTGGTTGCGAGAAACCTACAAAGACGGTCACAAAGCCTGTGTTCAGACAAAACTTGAAGCCATTATTGAGGGCGGGGGGTCTGAAAAACTGCTGTTGTTCGCTGAAGACTTTTATGCAAGGAAGTACAAACAAAAACGCACCAGCACATTAACCGACATGCTACGAAATGCAACCCATAGCATTGGCATAGACAGTCGGTATAACCAGCAGGTGGAGCAAGGAGTAATAGGGTATTACCAGCGCAAGGGCATTAAAGCCTGGCGAACTGAAAATGAATTATGGCGAAGTTTGTTTGGCTTAACCTTTTGGCCCTTGCTGTTTGAAGGTGACAAAGGCGCGCTGAGCAATGAGTTTGATCGCCGTCCGGCATTACTCCGTCACAATGAGTTTTACCAGCAATGCGGTGACCAGATAGATCAGTTACTCGCAACGCTGAGCCAAAAAGACGCCCTTTTTGCGCATATTTTAAAACAAGCAACGGCCCATTATGGCAAAGTAAATTCACTCTTTATGTGGCGAAGTAACCTATTGGACAAACTCAAGGTGTTGCTCGAACACGCTAATATTCAGTCATTATTAGATTTCCTCACCACGTTTACCAAAGATTTCAGCAATTTATCTGATGGCTATCCAGACATTATGGTGCTGGACGGTGAACAATTGCGGTTTGAAGAAATCAAAGCACCCGGTGATAAATTGAGGGCCAATCAATTATTGGCACTTCAGGTTCTAAAGCGACATGGGTTCGATATTCATATCACTCAAGTAGAATGGATTAGAGACCCAAATCAGCCCTACGTGGTTGTAGACATAGAAACTACTGGAGGCAGAGCAGGTAATCATCGCATTACAGAAGTCGGCATGGTGAAGATGGTGGCTGGCAAGATAGTGGATGAATGGCAATCGTTGATTAATCCGCAACGTCACATTCCCTCTGCCATAACTCGACTCACAGGAATAGACAACAACATGGTTGCCAATGCGCCTTTATTCTGTGACGTGGCCGAGCAAATAGACACGTTTACCGATGGTTGTATTTTTGTTGCACATAACGTGAATTTTGACCTCGGCTTCATAAAAGAGGAATTTGCTCGGTTGGAACAAAGTTACAGACGCCCCAAACTGTGTACCGTGCAAATGATGCGTAAAACGTATCCCGGATTGAAAAGCTATTCTCTTGCCGCGCTCACTGCACATTTCGATATAGGTATGACGCGCCATCACAGAGCCATGTCTGATGCCGTCGCCGCCAGCCAACTGCTCCTTTTAGCACTCAATAAGGAAAATGAACAAAACACGCCTGCTCACGTATAGAGTGCAAAAGCAGTTACTGAATTTCAGCATATGTCACATACGCCCGAACTGGATGACGCGAGTCAGTCTCGCATTATTGAAATGGCATGGGAAGATCGCACCCCATTTGAAGCCATCGAAAAGCTCTATGGGTTGAGCGAACCCGAGGTTATTCGATTGATGCGCGCAAATCTGAAAAAAAAGACCTTCGAAAACTGGCGAGCCAGAGTCAGTGGTAGAAAAACCAAACATTCAAAACTGCGCCCTGCAGGCGTAACGCGGGGATATTGCCCAACGCAATACAAACCAGTGCGCAAACGCTGACAATGAGATGTTGACCTTTTCGCGAAATAGCGGCAAGGTGAAATGACCAAGTACAGCAACTACGAGAAGAACATGAAAATAGTGAAAATTGCCGTGATAATGGCCACTTTTGGACTACTCAGCGCTTGCGCCCCTGAGGTAGGGAGTGAAGCCTGGTGCGAAGATATGAAAGAGAAGCCCAAAGGCGACTGGACAGCCAATGAACTCAAAGAATACACCACAAGTTGTGTATTCAAGAGTGGTGATGACGAGTAACTTGTCACACACTATTTGAGGAAATCCTCTAATTGTCTTTTTAGCGGGTGTGGGAGATAAGCAACATTGTCAGCGCCTCTCATACGCGCTGTAAACTCCACGTGCCGTACCATGTTTTTAAACGTCTCTGAACGAACAACTTCTCTTATTTCTTGTTCAATGTCAGTGATTATGTTGTCACACCCCTCTTCGTTCACTCGTTTGACAATGGCGCGCTTTGAGTAGGCTCTCCACTCCTGAATGTAGGAGTCGTATAGCCTTTCCGGATAGATATCCAGTTCCCGCACATCCTGTCCTAAATCGGTATTGTCGTTGGGGATGGAAAGAACAAAACGCAACGCAAAGAGGCGTTTTAGAGGCACATTATCAATGGAAAAATGAGCGATCACGTCTGTGGCATTCATCATTTACACTTCAATTTTGCAATTTTGATCCAAACAATTCTATTTTACGTTTTTGAATAGGCACTGTTGAAGTGTGTACGCGTTCTTGCTGTTTTGGCTCACCTTTTTGGTGAGCCTTTTTTTTTGAAAAAAATAAACGAAAACAAAACTTTTTTTTCCCGCCTTTCGACTTAATAATCAACACAACCATCTTTACAGGAATATCAGGTGTTTAAGCGTCAAGATGACACACTGGTGAAAAAAGCACTTCGAGGTGATGAAAGGGCTTGGATCGCATTGATAGAACGCTATGAAAAAGCCATATACAACTACGGTATTCGTATGGCTGGCAGTCATGCAGACGCAGCTGACTTAATGCAAGATATTTTTCTGTCTGTTTACAAGAGTCTGGACAGCTATCGGGGCGGAAACGAGGGCAGCTTTAAATGTTGGCTATTCCGCATCGCCCATTTTCGCTGTGTTGAATTCTATCGTCGCAAACGCCCTCATGACGGACTTGATGATGTGCCAGAGCAGGCCTGTGAAGGAACGACACCAGAACAAGGTGTGCTAAACGCCAACGAGTTTGGCGATCTACATGTGGCAATGCAAACCTTGCCGATGAATCAAAAAGCGGTGGTTGAACTTAAATTTTTTGGTCAGTTCACGTTTGATGAAATAGCCTCCCAACTGGGTATTTCTTCAAATACAGTAAAATCACGACTTTATTCAGCACTCGATAAATTGAAATATGCGCTGGAGGATAACTATGCCGACTATCAGTAATGAAGCGCTTTTGGCGAAATGGTTGGACAATGCATTGTCCAAAGAGGAACAAGCCCTGTTTGAAGCCCGATACATAGAAGACAGTGACTTTTCGGCCAGGGTTGATACGGCTAACCGCGTTGCATTTGAAGTAGATCAGCCTGGGCATGTGCCACCCGCCTGGGACAAGCAGCAAACGGTCGCATTTTCAAGACAACCTTCACACAATCGTTGGTCTTGGATGCCTGCTGCATCAATGGCCATGTCGTTTGCGGCCATTGTGATGGTAGTAACAGGTTTTGAAGTAAACATGCAAGATGGTCGCGTTCAAATGGGATTTGACTTAGGCCCTTCGCAACAGGAAGTGGCTGCATTACTGGACGAAAAAATGGCACAACACCAACAAAATAATCAGGTTTTGCTGGCCCAGTATATCGATGCACTGCAAGAACAAAACAGAGAGAGTCGCACAGAGTTAACCCGCTTCCTGTTGGATACAAGCAGAGAAGAACGACGTGAAGACTTTGCAGAATTAATCAAATTTATTAATGAGCAGCGCGACGACGATCAGCGTTTTTATGCTCGCCAGTTAAACAAACTTGAAGCTGAAGTGTACTCAGCGTCTCTACAGGAGTAATCCCAATGAAAAAGTTACTTTCCGCATTATCAATGAGCTTTGTCATGGGCACTGCGTCGGCGGCAACGGATCCAGCTGAATTAAAAAAAGAGTTGGAAATTATGACCAGCGTCATTAATACCGCTATTCAGCAGCAGGACAGAAGAAGCCCAATCAGCATTCGTTCGACCCAAGCCACCTACTTGGCTAACCAAGGTGTAGTTTTCACATTTTCTGCAAAAGGCAGTCCTCGACAACTGTTCATCGACATAGCCGGATTGTCAGAGGCTTTCCCTCATGACGCTCCCTTGCCGCCCATTTCTATGAGCGCCACAGAAGGTGACGTTTCCTTTGAGTTTTCCACTGACTGGACTGAAATTAGCGGTGAAGCGCATGAGCGCGTTCGCGAAGCCTTGGAAGAAACAGCAGAAAAGCTCAGGGATTTGCGCTCTAGAGAGCGAGACATGTCCTGGCAGGAAAGAGAAGTAGAGCGAGAAGTGCGCGAATTAGAGTTTCAAATGAGGACATTGAAAGACCAAGCCAAGGAAGAGGTGAAAAAGGAACTGGAGAAAGTCAGAGAAAAGGAAAAGTCACTGGCCAAGCAAAGGGTCGAAGTACGGGAATACTTAGCTAAAGTTGAAAATGAGCAAAAAAAGAAGCGTGAAGAACGCATTGCAGCAAGAGAAAAGTTAACCAATCAGTTTCTATCAGACTTTGAAGCCCGCATCGGCGATGTGTTATGCCGGTTTGGAAGCGGCCTGCGAGCCTTGGACGAAGATGAAAATGTGACCTTTATTTTAAGCGACATAAAAACAGGTGAGGAAGGGAAATTAGACCGTATTTATGTATTTAGTCAAAAGCAGATTACCCGTTGTGTGCAGTCAAAAATAGACCAAAATGAATTGCTCTCAGCAGCGGTAATCTACGAATTCTAACAAAACAGAAAAAGCCTGAATTTATCAGGGGATAAAAAGTACAGAAAGGTTCCCTGCTTAAAATTCAAAACCGCCACCCGCTAAAGGGGGCGGTTTTTTTTACAATAGGCTTTGGCACTCACCTTAACTTTTGTTTTACCTACCGCAGAGGGTCTCCAATCCACTAGGCAAATTGATAACCTCCATTGAGTTTCACGTATGTGATGCTTAACCCTGACTACACTCATGCTCAAGTAGCGACTTTACTTTATTACCCACACACGCAAAGAAAGCAGGAAAAAGGCACGAAATCGCAGACCATGAGGCGTTAGAGATGTTTTCTATATTGAACACAATTCTCAGAAGAACAGTACAATTGCTGCTCGTATTATTCGTTCTGGGGCTACTCTATTTTAGTATCACAATTTATCATATTCATCAGTGGAACCCCCTTTTAACAACACTCAGTTCACTGCAATACAATAACGCTAAGTCATTAACACAAGTAACGTCAGAGAGTAATGCGCTTCCCAAAAAACCTAATCTCCAACGGCAACTTGTACATTGACAAAATGTCAGGCTATTTTTTCAACGGCTATTGCCCACTCAATCGTTTTCCGAACGAAACCGCATAAGCCAAGGAGCGCATTTTCAACACAGGATCGTCACTCGGTGAGAAGCCTGCCGACATGATATTTGGATCAAAATTTACTGGCGTACAACCATCGCCGCCAGACTGCTCAAGCACCAGTTTGCCTAACACAACCTTTTTACGGTCTTCTGGCCACTGAACAGACGGGTCAATCACTGCATCACCGTCTTCACCTATTATCGCGCTCAACGTGTAGCTAACAGTCCCGTCGTTGAGTTGTTCAGCCAATCGGTCAGCAAGAAACGGGTTACTCATGGCATTCGCCTGCTCAGCATCGAGTGTTTTTACTCCTAAATCGGGTGTGATGTGCCAACGAAACATTACCTGGTCGTTGTTCCCGTTATAAAAAAAGGTGTGCAACCCAAAAAACTCGGTATTGCCATATGACGAGGCCGTTTTTGCCTGCTGATTCCACGCGAGATTAGCCTGGACGCTTGGGTTGTTTTTCACAAACTCCATGGTTTTTTGCGGATCTCTGTTGCCATTTTCATCGGGTAATAACGTGGAAAGAAACCCAAAAAACGTGTCGGGGTCTTTACCCGCAAATACCGGAAAATTGTTCCCGGTAAACATATGACGGGTACCGTCTGGCAGGCTTATCTGAACGCCCATACCACGCGTACCCGGCACGCGCTCATCAGCGGCAGGGTTTCCGCCACCCAGTGAAAAACGGATTGTGGCAGGCAAGTTACCGTTACTCAACAGCGGCGCATTGGTAAAAATATCGACTTTCGTGTTAGGTTCAAATCGGCCGCTTGCGCATACACCGGTAGCATGAGCCTTGCGTTCACCCGGTTGCTTTCCGCTGAGTTTTTCGAATAGGGCGATAAAGTCAGTGGCTTGTACGCGCTGCTCGGCATGAATGGGGGCGGTGTTAGCCAATAAAACACCGGATGCAACCGCGAACGCAATGGCAGATATTCTCATAATGATTCCTCTTGTGAACCTGGATAATCTTGAAAGACAAAGTGTGTACGTATGTGCTCTACAGACAGGACCACAACTGAAAAAATTTCCCGCTCCGTGCCATTATTTTTTGAGACCTGTAACGAACACATTAATCGCGTCGGCTAGGTACGCCGGTGAATGTTTGACTCTTGCTATCAACATTGCTCCTTCCAGCAGACTTAAGTAGGCGCTGGCAAGTGATGACGCAGTTTCCACCTTTGCCACCAAACCCGATTGCTGCCCAGCGGTTATTGCTTGTGCTATCCAGCTTTCGAGTAAATCAAAAAAGACGTGTAATTGCTTACTCGCCACGTCAGGCAGCGAGAACATGTCACTGGCCAGCATACCGCACAAACAAAACTTTCCCCCGTTGACTTCCGACATATATACCTCACCTAGCGCCTCTAATCTGTTTAGTGGACTGGCGTGTTGCCGTTCGATATTCACCAAGACCTCACTGAATCTATCAATGTAGCGTTGTGTCATGGCGAGCGCCAAATCATGTTTGGTAGGAAAGTAGTAGTGAATACTCGACGTTTTTACGCCAACCTCGTTTTGTAGATCTTTATAGCTAAACGCATTGAAGCCTTGCTTTTGGGTTCGCTCCTGGGCAGCGTCTAACAATTTATGCGCGGTGGCGTTCAGTGTTTTCATGACAACTCTTATATCTATCTGTAGGTAGATAGTATAAAAATCCCGCTCATTTCGCTATTGTTTAGCCTGTTCCGCATTTTTTACCGCAGCAATTCCCAGTCTCACAGCGTCACTGGGGTCTACTGTGAATTCGTTGAGTTCATGGGTTTGACCATTGATGCCAGTACTTCTAAACACCACTGACACGGGGATCGCGTTCTGTACCGCTTTAGTGGCTGGGAATGAGGCCTTTACAATGTAGTCACACTTTTTTGCATTAATATCAATTATATGCTGATTAAAAGAGGTGACAGTAAACGCTGGATAGGATGGGTTTTCGGCAAGTGCAATGCCTTTTTTTTCTGCATTGGCAACAAGGTAGTCGCTGACTAACTCATTCAAAGCACTTACCAGCCGCTCCTGGTTATCTGGCGTGTCACAGTTTAAATGTGACGTGCCACAGCCAGAAACGAGTGTAATCGCAGCCGAGAAAATTACACCTTTTATCAATGTTATTCGTTTACTCATTACACACCTCCAACGGCTACGCTAGTCACTCAGCTTCACGTCTCTTATCAATTTGCTGCAACAAGAACATTAAGCCCCCGCCAATTGCAAAAAATAGCGCGGACATCGGGTACTGGGGGTCGTTCCCATTGGCAGCAAATGCTGCCCAGGATACCGGACTGTCTGCTAACTTCCAGGGCCAAATTCTATACAGAGCACCGATAACCACGCCCATTAAAAAGGCTATCAAAACATCGTGAAACCGAGATAGGCACAAGGCAATCAACTTAGAAGTGGTTAGCATACCCACAAGGCAACCTGATGCAAAAACACTCAATACGGTAATATCGAGGGCTTTCAGGGCGCTAACTACCGGTTCATACATACCTAATAACACAAGAATAAACGCGCCTGAGATGCCAGGGAGTAGCAAGGCACTTATCGCAATGGTGCCAGCCAGAAAAACTTGCAATAAATTCGGGTCATGAATGTTCCCGCTAATCAGGTTTATTGCCAGGGCAAAGGCGATACCCAGGGGCACCATCAGCAACGTTTTAACGTGCCACGTTATTGCCTTGATAAAAAAGGGCAAAGAAAAAACAATGAGCCCGTTGAATAAGCTCCACAGCAATACAGGTTGATGCTCCAGCATCCAGCTCACGCCTTTAGCCAGAGTAACAATACTGATCAGAATTCCTAAGAAGATCGGCAGCAAAAACTGACCGTCAAAGTGGCGCCAAAGGCCCTTAATGTCAAAACGCTTGAGTAAACTAAATGCCTTCATATCTGCACGGCTCAATGCCTGAATAAAGCGCTCGTAGATGCCAAAGATAAATGCAATAGTGCCACCTGACACACCAGGTACTATGTCTGCAGCGCCCATTACGGCCCCTTTTAGCATGAGAATCAGCGACCCTCTCACACCTAGTGGCGCGTCCTTAATAACATCAGACATCTGTAGCTCATCCCTTTTAGGCTTAAGTTTGGTTTGGACGCCTATTTTGTCTTAAAAGCGATGTCGCGGGTACTGTTAAATCTCATTAATCGAACAATGACTTGCTGCCATCCAGCAGTTTTATAGTGAGCTTAACAAAATCTGATGATGTCAGAATGCCCACCACATGTGCCTCTTCGTCAACAACTGGCATGCAACCGTGTTTGTTTTTCAAAAAGAAACTCGCCACTTCTGCTACTGACTGGTCGACAGAGACGGTATCGAATTCCTTCAGTGCAATATCCATTATGTTAACTTTTGCCTCTTCACTTTGCAGTGAATCATTGCCGAACTTGGTTAACAGGGCGATCACCCGGCTGATGAGTAATTTTTGCGTCACTATGCCGACCAGCTGATTGGTCTGGGGCTCAATAATGGGTAAATGGCGAATCCCTTTGTCTCTGGTGACATTGTGAGCGTCTAGCAAGGTAGCATCAGGGGATAAGCTAAAGACGGGGGCAGTCATGACATCGGCAATGGTGAGTGGCATTTTCAGCTCCTGAATAGTGCAGTCTTAATGTTTTCGAGGGTTTGGTTAAACAACCGTTGCCTCGCTTCAATACTTCCCCATGCGCAGTGTGGCGTTATCAGCAGATTGTGCCTTTGATTCTGCAACAACACATTATCACGCTGCGGAGGCTCTTCGCATAATACATCCAAACCAGCACCGCCAATTTGATCTCGGTCTAATGCCCACAACAATGCGGCCTCATCAATTAATCCGCCGCGGGCGGTGTTAATTAGAATTGCAGACGATTTCATTTTCTGAAATCTGGTTTTGTTCATCATCGCTTGCGTCTGTTCGCTAAGCAGGCAATGCAAGCTCACAACATCAGCCTCTGGCAACACCTCGTCAAAATCTGGGCGATTCAGGCTTTTTTCGCCGGGACGCGCTGCAACGATCACTTTCATACCCAAGGCGTTCGCTAAACTGGCAAACCGTTTCCCCAACTCACCGTACCCCACAATAACCAGCGTTTTACCGCACAGTTCAATAGGATGATGCTGCAGCACACAAAACTGGTCACTGTTATGCCAGGTACCCTGATAGGCAGCCTTGTGATTCAGTGTGATGCGATTTGCCAAGGTTAACAACAGTGCCAGCGCGTGTTGACACACGGTTTCTGTTCCATAGCCCACCGCATTGTGAACCTGGATGTTGTGCTGAGCGCAGAAGTGGGTGTCAATGTTGTTCGTGCCCGTTGCCATGACACCGATATATTTTAATTGTTGAGCTGTCTGCAGCTGTGCTGCGTTTAACACCACTTTATTCACCAAAATAAGGTCTGCTTCGGTTATCCTTTCAGTGATTTGCTCTGGCGACGTGCTATCAAACACTGTCCAGTTAATGGGAAGTTCATACAGCCCTGCGACCTCCAATTGATGTGGTAACACGCTGGCAAAATCCAGAATAACGCCATTCATTTAAGGATCACCATATCATCCCTGTGCACCACTTCAGGCCCAAAAGCATAACCTAAGACTGATGCCGCCTGCTCACCTTGCAGGCCCTTTATGCGTTGCAAATCGTCATTATTTAGCAGTGCTAGTCCCTTACCAATAACATTGTTGTCATGGGTGATATCAACCGCATCGCCAACATTAAAGTGACCACTTACTTTCAGTATTCCGCTTGGTAAAAGTGAAGCTCCCTTTGAAGAAAGGGCGTGATATGCGCCGCTGTCGATGGAGATTGCACCGCATGAAGTAAGCGTATGCGTTAACCAAAGCTGTCTGGCTTTGTTGGCCGATTGGTCTGGGATAAATAGTGTGCCGGGGGATTGTCCTTGTCTTAGCGCATCAAAAATGTCTGCTTTTTTACCATTAACGATAAGAGTTTGGATACCGCTTTGCATGCATTTTTGAGCTGCTTGCAACTTCGTAAACATACCACCAGTACCCACGGCTGAACCTGCTCCTCCCGCTATCGCAAACAGCGCTTCATCGATTTTATTCACTTTGGGAATTAACTGCGCGGATGGGTCTTTTCTTGGATCAGCCGTATATAAACCATCAATATCAGAACAAATGATTAATGTATCAGCTTGCGCTACAAGTGCGGTATACGCGGCAAGATTGTCATTGTCGCCCACCTGCAATTCATTGACCGCCACAGTGTCGTTCTCATTCACAATAGGAATGGCATTGTGCTTTAGTAATTCCCCTAAGGTATTTTTGATGTTCACGTAACGAGTTCTGTCTCGCAGGTCGTCATACGTAAGCATGATTTGCGCACAGGGTCGGTCGAAAAAGCGCTGCCAGTTAGCCATCATTTGTGTCTGACCTATGGCGGCCATGGCTTGCTTTTCAGCGATAGTTGCCCTGTGGTGAACGGGTATCTGATCTCGGCCTGCAGCCACAGAGCCAGATGAAACAATAATGACCTCTTTGCCTAGGGCATGGCTGGCTGAGATAAACTGTGCAATGGGTAACAGATAAGTCGCACTGCACTGACTGCCAGAGGGTGCAATAAGGGCACTCCCCACTTTGATCACAGCGCGTTTCCATTCAAAAGCTGACATTGATTACACTTTACTGAGTCGTTGTGAAGCCAAGCATAAGAAACCCACGTACTAAATTGAAGTGCTTTGTAGTTATAATCAAACTTTATTTTTAAGAGAGCAGGCCGTTGCCAGATAAACAGCGTAAAAGTAGAGCCGTCCCGACATCAAGAATAAGCCGATTTTCAAGGCTGGGGAGTTTAGCGGCCACAGTAACAGGTAGCGTGCTGTCAGGAGGGGCAAAGACACTGCTACGTGGAGAACGCCCTAAGTTGACCGACCTGGTGCTGACGCCTGCCAATATTGAGCGCATTGCTGATCAACTGGCCTCTATGCGCGGCGCGGCAATGAAAATAGGTCAACTCATTTCGATTGACGATGGTGAGTTTCTACCTCCAGAACTGGCAACTATTCTGGCTAGGCTACGTGACGATGCAGACCCCATGCCCAAAGGCCAGTTGCAACAGGTTTTAGACAGTGCTTGGGGCGAAGGCTGGCATGACAAACTCTTGTATTTTTCCTATGCACCTATCGCTGCTGCTTCGATAGGACAAGTGCACAAGGCAATCCTGATGGATGGCACCATGTTGGCGATTAAGGTGCAATATCCCGGTATTAAAAAAAGCATCAACAGCGACGTCGATAATGTGGCGGGGCTGATCAAGCTCATCGGCATTATCCCGGAATCTGCCAATATTCAACCGCTACTCAATGAAGCAAAGGTGCAGCTTCATGCCGAAGCAAATTATCAGACAGAAGCAAACATGCTTAAGCGCTATGCTGCCTGTATCGACGGATTGGTGGATTATCAGTGCCCCACCATTGTTGAAGAATGGACTACAGAAACGGTTTTGGCGATGACATTTCAAAAAGGTGAGCCGATTACTGCTCTTGAACAGTCATCACAAGCGCTTAAAAATAAGATGATGACATCGCTCTTTGCACTGTTTTTTAAAGAAATATTCGAGTTCAATCTCATACAAACAGATCCTAATCTGGCCAATTATCTTGTCGATATCGAGGACGGCTACTGGGTGCTACTCGACTTTGGCGCGACCAGAGATTTTCCTGCCTCGCTTTCTCATGCTTATTTAGCGCTTATTCATGCAGCTCACAGACAAAACGATGACGCATTGTTGCAAGCCGCAATGCAAATTGGGCTTGTAGACAGTACGGCCACCGAAGCGCAATTGTCGATCATTTTGTCAATGCTGAAAATTGCCTGTGAGCCCCTGCATAGTAAAGGCGGCCACAACTTTGCCAACAATGATGCCGCGCAGCGATTGCAAGAATTAGGTTGGACGCTGAGTATGGAAGAAGCCTTCTGGCAGGCTCCGCCCGCAGACGCCGCCTTTATGCATCGAAAGCTGGGCGGACTGTACTTATTGGCGAAGCGATTGGGTGCCACGGTAGACCTGCACGCATTGCTGACGCCTTACCTTGCAGATACCTAATAGGGTAGGTCCATAGAGAATGGCAACGCCATTTTTTCACTGGCTTTGGGTGGGTTGCCGATCATCTCGTCGTAGGGCGTGTCGTGAACCATCACCGCTTTTTTGACAGAAAAGGCCGCAAACGCTTCGCGAATATGACCACTGCTGTGAAATCGCTTGGGTTTATCAGAGTCGTCATAAACCATGCCGGCGTGTTGCCCTACCGCAATATTCACCAAATAAACATTCATTTCAAATGAATGTACTTCGAGCAAATCGATACAGGGCGGATTTTTTAGGAGTTCAGAATAAACAAATTTCATCTCTTCGCAGTACTGTATTAAGCCTATGTTCATTTACGCGCGGTAGGCTTTTGAAGTTCAAAAGTGTGCATGGATTGGAACTAATTTAATTAATTGAATTTCTAACAAAAAACACAATCTCTGATAGTATTAGTAGCAGGCGAAAGAAAAAGGTGGATCAAATGGAAGCAGACGAGAACACGTCATCATTAAAACCTCACATTATTATTGCCGTCGTCATAGCGGTTGTAATTCTCGCGGTTTTCTTTTGGCCGTCAGCCGATGAAGACGTTGAACCTGAAGCCCCTCAACCTGTTGCAATCGCTGAGCCTGAACCTGTGGTTCCTGAAACGCCTGAGCCCGAACCTGAAGTGTTTGAAGCAACGCCACCGCCATCCTCTGTTGAACTTGATGCAGACGCAGAGATAGCGCCGCCTCCTGTACAGGAAGATGTTTCTGAGCCTGAACCATTAGATATTAGCGATGCGGCTATTGAAACGGCGTTAGTCACCATTGCTAACAGTGACATTATTACCAACTTCTTGGTGAATGAAGCGCTGTTGGAGCGGTTTGTGGTGTCGGTAACCAACCTTGCCAATGAAGAAATGGCGCCGAATCATCGATTGTTGGAGCCACCTGCGCAGAAGTTTCGCACCTATCAACAAGCACAGCGAGAATGGATCGACCCAGCCAGCTATAAACGATACACCCCTTACGTGGATGCGATGGAGCAACTTGATAATACGCGATTGCTCACCTTGTTTGCGCGTTATGAAGAGGAAATACAAACGCAGTATGCACAAATCGGCGATCCTGATGAGCCTTTTGAACGGGTACTTATCAATGCAATTGATACCCTGCTGGACACACCTGAGGTAAAAGTGCCTGTTGAAGTCTACACTGATTCAGTAATGTTTAAGTACAAAGACGATCGGCTTGAAAACTTATCCAGCCCACAAAAGCAGCTACTTCGAACAGGTCCGGATAACATGCGTAGAATAAAAGCAAAGCTACGTGAGATAAAAGCGCTTCTAGAAGAACGTGGATCTTAGTCAGTTATCTGCTTCATTACGTGATTCCCTCGATTCCCTGAAAGACTCGTCAACAGGCGCGCCTGTTGAGTCGTGGGACCCGCCCTTTTGCGGTGACATTCCATTAAAAATCGCTTTCGATGGTACCTGGCTTTATCAGGGTACACCTTTCACCCGTCCTAAGCTTGTCGCGTTATTTGCATCTGTGCTGAAAAAAGAAGGCAACGACTATTTTCTAGTTACCCCCGCCGAAAAGGTAAAAATAAACGTAGATGACGTGCCTTTTGTCATTATTGACTGGGAGAGGAGGGGGACAACAATTTGGGTAAAGACACAAACCGGCAGCACTTTCCCATTGAATAGTGACCACGCGGTAAGTTGCCGACCACTCCCCAATCAGCCTGACGCTGACATCCCCTATGTTAAGGTCCGGCATAATCTCTATGCCCGTTTCCACCAGAATGTGTATTACCAAATGCTCGACGAAGCGGACATGATTGAGCAAGACGGGCAAACCCTGTTGTTACTGAAAAGTGACGGCCTTTCTATAATTTTGGGCCAAATGAAATGCTAATGCGCTTTACTACTGGGACGGACCTGTCCTAAAGTGGAGTAAAAATAACGATGATAAGCCCAACTACTATGCTGAAATTAAAACACTCACTCCTCTGTATTGCTTTGCTTTTACCCACCGCCCATGCTGAAACTATCATTCATGCAGGTAAGTTATTTACCGCCGAAGATGAGACCTTGCACGAAAAAATGAGTATTGTGCTAGATGGCAACACCATTGTAGATATTAAGAAAGGATTCATAGACGCAGGCGATGATGACACAGTAATTGATTTGTCAGAGCACACAGTGTTACCCGGACTCATGGACATGCACGTACATCTTTCATTTCAGCATGAAGGCCCTGCTACCTACATAAAGCGTTTTACCCAGAGCAATGCAGACAATGCGTTATCGGCGGCCTATTATGCAAGAAAGACGCTCAAGGCTGGTTTTACTACCGTAAGAAATCTAGGTGACTCACAGAATGAAACCATTGCGCTTCGCAACGCCATCAGCGCAGGTATTGCTGATGGTCCGCGCATTTACACTACGGGTAAATCTATCGCCACAACCGGTGGTCACGCCGATCCAACAAACGGAATGCGGGCAGACCTTCAGGGAGACCCGGGCCCTAAAGAGGGTGTAGTAGATGGCGTGGTTGAAGCGAGGAAAGCAGTAAGACAACGGTATAAGGACGGCGCAGACCTTATTAAGATTACCGCAACTGGCGGTGTATTGAGTGTTGCTAAAAGCGGTCAAAATCCGCAGTTTATGACAGATGAACTGGACGCGATTGTCTCCACGGCAAAAGACTATGATATGACAGTAGCTGTGCATGCGCATGGTGAAGAAGGGATGCGCAGAGCAATACTGGCAGGCGTGGATTCAATAGAGCATGGCACTTACATGAGTGCATCAGTCATGGAGCTAATGAAAGAACGCGGTACGTATTACGTACCTACTATTCTTGCAGGAGACTTCGTCGCCAAAAAAGCAGAAATCCAGGGGTTTTTCCCAGATATCGTTAGACCCAAAGCAGCTGCAATTGGCCCCCTTATTCAGGATACCTTTGCCAGAGCATATGCAGCAGGCGTTCGCATTGCCTTTGGAACTGACAGTGGTGTGTCGCCGCACGGTGAAAATGCACAGGAATTTGCGCTTATGGTCGAGGCGGGGATGCCCGAGGCTGAGGCCCTCATTAGCGCAACTCGCACCACTGCAGAGCTGCTAAAAATTAGCGATACTTTAGGGACTATCAGTAAAGGCAAGCTGGCAGACATTATTGCCGTAGAAGGCGACCCGCTAAAAGACATCACAGTTATGGAGTCTGTCGCATTTGTTATGAAAGATGGCAGGGTTTTCCATTCACCTGACTAGCCTTGCCCTCTAGACATACATGGTAGAGAAGCTTAAGAAAAAAACGAAAGCACTCGTGCGGTCAAAACACTTACTTCCCGGTGTACTGACCGCGTCTTTTTTAGAATCAACCGTTGTTCCTATTCCCATAGAAGCAGCCTTGTTGCCGCTTATGCAGGCAAGAAGAGACAAACTGTGGTTGATTGCAGCGGTTGCCGTGCTTGGCTGCTTAATAGGTGCGCTGTTCGGTTATGCGCTCGGCTATCTGGCATTTGACCTGTTGCACAACGTTATCGTTGAGCACTATGTCACCGAGCGCGAGCTCAGTGAATTTATGCAACGCATGCGCGATGAAGGTTTTTGGTTTGTGTTAACAGCAGGCATAGCCCCTATTCCTCTGCAAATCGCCATGCTGGCAGCAGGTGCAACACAATTTTCACTTACGCTATACCTGATAGCTGTCGCAATTTCACGCGCGCTGCGATACTTCGGCATCGCCTTACTGGTGCAGGTGGCAGGTGACCGCGCGGAAAAACTAATACGCGAGCACAAGGTTAAAACCATGCTGTTATCGGTCGTTCTGATTGGCTTGGTGTGGTGGTTAACGCGGTAATCTAATGGTCTTTTTTAATCACATAGCGATAAGGGATGTCTTGATCCTGCTTTTCCACTAATGTGTGATTCATGAAATGACAAAAATTGGGAATATCGCGGGTGGTAGCGGGATCATCAGCCGTAATTTCAACCGTTTCTCCCACTTCCATTTTACGCAACTTCAACCGAACCATCATAACAGGTTCGGGACAGCGCAAGCCCAATGTATCTAATTGATGATCAGATGCCATACTGTGCGCGATAAGCCTTAACCGCGTCGGCATACTGAGATAAAGCAGCATGGCCTTCTATGTATTGCATTACATCGTGTAAACTGACAATAGAAACCACCTGTGTGCCAAAGTCACGCTCGACTTCCTGTATAGCAGATAATTCACTCTGCCCACGCTCTTGGCGATCAAGCGCAATGAGCACGCCGGTTAAAGACGCGCCTTGTTGCTGAATAATTTGCATTGATTCACGTATCGCTGTCCCGGCGGTAATCACATCGTCAACCAACAACACGTTGCCTTGTAATGGGCTACCAACCAAGCTGCCGCCCTCACCATGGGTTTTCGCCTCTTTGCGGTTGAAACAGTAAGGCACGTCACGATTATGATGATCAGCCAGTGCTACCGCTGTTGTGGTGGCAATGGGAATACCTTTGTAGGCCGGTCCAAACAGCACGTCAAACGTTAAGCCTGCATCGACGATAGCATTGGCATAAAAGCGGCCCAATTGCGCTAGGTCGCCACCGGTATTAAACAACCCAGCATTAAAAAAGTAGGGGCTCACCCGACCACTTTTTAAGGTAAATTCGCCAAACTTCAATACACCACGCTCAATGGCAAACTCAATAAACGCCTTTTGGTACTCTTTCATAACTCAGTTCAACGCTGTTTTTTGAATATCAAATAACTCTCTTAAGCCGTGCTTTGCCAGCTCAAGCATTTCTTGCATTTCGTCGAATGTAAAAGGCTCGCCCTCTGCGGTTCCCTGAACTTCAATCAAACTACCGGCTTCGGTCATAACAACATTCATATCGGTTTCAGCTTGTGAATCTTCTATATATTCCAAGTCGGCAACGGCTTCGCCGGCCACTATGCCAACAGATAGCGCTGCAACCATGTGTTTTAGTGGATTCGCTTTTATGAGCCCTTTGCTACGCATATACGTGAGCGCATCGACCAAAGCAACACAGGCACCCGTAATAGAGGCTGTACGCGTCCCGCCATCAGCTTGAATTACATCGCAGTCGATAGTAATCGTATTTTCACCAAGTAGCTTTAGGTCTACTGCGGCTCTTAAAGAGCGAGCGATCAAACGTTGAATTTCAAGGGTTCTTCCACCTTGCTTTCCACGTGCTGCTTCACGTTGACTACGAGTATGAGTGGCGCGGGGCAGCATGCTATATTCTGCCGTCACCCAGCCTTTGCCTTGCCCTTTCATAAATCTTGGAACACCTTCTTCTACAGTGGCATTGCAAAGCACTTTAGTATTACCAAATTCAACCAGCACTGAGCCTTCTGCATGGCACGTGTACTGGCGGGTAAGGGTGACAGGTCTGATTTGACTGGCTGTTCTGCCGCTTGGACGCATAACTAACTCCGAATAAATAATCTGGCGCGATTATAGCGTATTGGCAAAGTATTGCAGGTTTTCTTGGGCAATCTTGCAAGCTCTTTCACGGGATTTTGCAATTCAATTAGAGAAGTCACTATACATTTGCGGTAGAATTCGCGCTAAATCAACAGTTAACAAGGGCTTCACTATGATTTACAGCATGACTGCATTTGCACGCAAGGAACTTAAAGCAGAGTGGGGCACGGCTGTGTGGGAAATTCGCTCGGTCAACCAGCGTTTTCTAGAAACCTATTTTCGACTCCCAGAGCAGTTTCGGTCATTAGAGCCTGTACTTCGGGAACGCTTTAAGAAGCGCTTACAACGGGGCAAAGTAGAATGTGCACTGCGCTTTAGTGCCAATGAAGCGGCTGTTGGTCAAATTCAACTTAATGAATCCTTGGCGAAGCAACTTTTGCATGCAGCTGACTGGGTGCAGTCGCACGGACAGTCTACGGGTGTGAATCCGGTGGATATTCTTCGCTGGCCAGGCGTGGTTGCCGCAGAAGAAGCCGATATGGATAGTATTCAGGCAGACATAATGAAGTGCTTCGACGACACATTGTCAGACTTTATTCAGGCCAGAGCCTCTGAAGGTGAAAGTCTTAAGCGACTCATTGAAGAACGTCTTGATGCGATTACCGTTGAAGTTGCAAAAGTGCAAACGCACATGCCCAGCGTATTGACTTGGCAACGGGAGCGACTTCAGCAACGTTTTGAAGAGGCCAACATTGAACTCGAGCCAGGCAGACTAGAGCAAGAAATGATTATGCTGGCACAGAAAGTTGATGTGGCAGAAGAACTGGACAGACTCAACACCCATGTTAGCGAAACACAAAAGATTCTGAAAAAGGGCGGGGCTGTTGGCAGGCGTCTGGACTTCATGATGCAGGAGTTCAATCGTGAATCTAACACTTTAGGTTCTAAATCTATCAATACAGACATTACCCAGTCTGCGGTTGAGCTAAAAGTGCTGATTGAGCAAATGCGTGAGCAGATCCAGAATATTGAGTAAATGACCTAATCGATATACGCTGCACTTGTGAACATTTAGGGCCGGTAACCAGTAAAGATAGTATTGTCTTTTAAAGGGAATACTTGATGAAGCAAGCAAATTTGCAGGTTGAGCTTACATTACTCTGCTTAGTGGTATGCTGCTTTGTTTTTTCTGCTCATGCTATGAACTTGACAATGTTTGATTCCCCGCAAGAAATTCAAAAATGGCGAGTCTCCAACGATACCGTAATGGGAGGTATTTCATCTTCCACAGTAACGGCAGAAGGTGAGAGTCTTCTTTTCAGTGGAGAGCTTAGGCTGGAATATAACGGTGGATTTGTCAGTGTGTGGCGAACACCGGAAAAAGGCTTGTTCAGTGACGACAGCGAGCGTATTAGCATTACCGTAAAAGGTGATGGTAGGCCCTACCAGTTGCGCTTAAGAACCCTCGCTTCTCCTCGTATATCCTATTCTGCCAGCTTTGAAACTACCAGTGGGGAGTGGACCACGCATACTTTTCAATTATCAGACTTCACACCTGTCTGGCGCGGGCGCTTAGTTTCTGGCGCGCCTGCATTACGCTTTGAGGATATTTATCAAGTGGGCTTTTTGCTGGCTGATAAAAACCCTGGCGATTTTGCGCTGAAAGTGCAGCAGATAGTGGCGCTGAAACAAAGCTAGACCAGTCAATTTCCCCCACTTTCGTACAGTTATATCTTTCTGTGGAATAGTACATGATTTGCATAGCAGGATAGATCATCGATTCCTGCATGCTCAATTAATTGTCAAGGAGAGATAATGAAAGAAATAGATCCCAACCAACTTCAAGCAATTTCAGGAGGCCTACTGTGGGGAGTTGCTTGGAAGACAGCTGCCGCGGCCTTCACTACTACAGACGCTGCCCTGAATATCAAGAATGGGTTTCAAGAAGGTTTTAATAATGCAAAAGACGAAATGAGGGAAAAAAATGGTTGGTAAACTGGTAGAAATGGACCGTAGTGAAATATCGCTAGTGTCGGGTGGTGGAGCTTGGGATGACTTCTGGCATGACGTAGGCTCAGCGATAGGAAGTCTGCTGGCCGAATCAGCGTATAGTAAACAATCTAAGGATATGCATGATTTAGGCTCAGCTGGAAACTTAGATGAGTTTTTAAGCAACCAAAGTGACCCTTTACTTTAAGAACAAGGCAGATAGAAATATCTGCCTTTTTTGTCGGGAGGATTCATGTTTAAGCTACTGGTTAGCCACGTTCTTCACTACATGGGATTGTACGCTGTATACACCAATACACTGAATTTTTTTCAGGAAGGTAAATTTGTATTCATTTTTGATACCCAATTAATGCCATTTTTTATTCTTCTTGGGATTGTAAATATCGCCGTGTTGCGTTCTAAATCGACATTATTAACAGGCACATTAAACCGTGACGTAGATTAAGGATTACAAAACGCGCAGTTAACTGGGTCTGTGTGTTGGGAAGAATGGTGTTTGAGGTCTTTAAAACCGCACGCTTTGCACTGTGCCCACCAGCCCTTGGCCTGTGTTGTGGGAAGAGAACAAGCACTGCAAGGTAAGCCTGATTGCGGCTTTTCGTAAACAAATTCGGGTGTACCACACTGTGGACAGGTGGATAGTAACCGGTTGGCCAAGTCAGTGGCGGCTTTTTCAAGCATTTTCTGCCGACTAGGGCAATACATGGCTCGATAATCAGGGACAAGTGCTTGCGGGTAGGAAACACTATGTTCTTTGTATAGCTCAGCTACCAATTCTATGTTTAGACCTTTATGCCAATTCCCTGAAACGTCTTGCCACATCCACCGCTGCTCAGCACCTAAAAACGCATCTAGGTCATCCAGTGCCTGCGCGGTTTCTATTGTTTGTGTTGTTACCTCTGCGGGCCCTTCGCTCATTCCATAAAAAAGCGCTCCCTTTTGCGCATCAAACAAACAAATTATTTCTTGTTCCCAAGTGATTTGCGCTAGGGGATGTGGAAAAAAACTGCCTTCGCTGCCTAAACCGTAACGCGACTTACTAAGTTCACAAGCCAGCTTGGCTTTGTATGCAGCGGTCGCTCTCGCATCTTTTTCGCGTACTACTTCACCACTGAATGTGCCCAGTTTGTCAGTGTCAAAATCAGTATATTCTACAACCTGAAAGCCCACAGGAAGTAGAGCGGGCGCTATCCACTTGGCTTTGCAATGACGAGTGAGTAAGACCGCTGAAGGCATAGATTAGAAGTAACCTTCTTGTTTCTTCTTCTCCATAGACCCAACCTGGTCTTTGTCCAATAGCCGGCCTGCTCGTTCACTGGTGGTCGTAAGCAACATTTCAGCAATAATATCCTGAACTTGTGTTGCTTTACTTAGCACCGCTCCTGATTGCGGATAACAGCCTAGGGTTCTGAATCTCACCCAGCGATGATCTAGCGTATCTCGCTCTTCGTCAGTCAGGTAATCCATCATTCGCTCATCATCCATGGCCAAAATGGTGCCGTCTCTGTCTAACCAGGTTAAACGTTCTTTGGCGTAATACAGCGGCACAATTTCGATATTCTCTCGAAGTATATAAAGCCAAATGTCCAGCTCAGTCCAATTAGACAGAGGAAATACCCGCACTGATTCGCCTTTATTTATTTGATTATTGAATATATGCCAAAGTTCAGGTCGCTGATTTTTTGGGTCCCATCGGTGGTCTGCAGAGCGCACAGAGAACACGCGCTCTTTAGCCCTCGATTTTTCTTCATCTCGCCTTGCGCCGCCAAGCGCGGCATCAAATTGATAGTGATCGAGAGCCTGCTTTAATGCCACGGTCTTCATTTGGTCATTGTAAATGACGGAGCCGGATTCAACTGGATGAACACCATTGTCCAATGCATTCTGGTTAATGTGCACGCGAATATCTAGTTCGTGCTTGTCACGTAAGTAGTCACGAAATCGGCCCATTTCGCCAAATTCCCATGTGGTGTCTATATGCAGCAAAGGGAAGGGGATCTTACCTGGCGCGAAAGCTTTTCGCGCCAGATGCAACATGACTGTTGAATCCTTTCCAATGGAATAAAACATACAGGGATTGTCGAATGCAGCCGCCACTTCTCGCATTATGTGAATACTTTCAGCTTCTAGCTGTGCCAGATGTGACATGGATTGCATGTTCAGTTTCCTTTTTTTGCTTCATTCGCAATAAGTTGAGTCATAAAGCGAACACCCCAACCGTGAAAACCTTTTGGTGCAACATCGGTTGCTTCAGTTAAGTAATCAACTCCGGCTATATCTAAATGCACCCATGGCAAGTCTTCATCAATAAAGGTACCAATAACCGCAGCACCAATGCTGGCGCCTGGGTTACCAACGCCTGAATTCTTAATATCAGCGATATCAGATTTCAATTGCTTGAAATGATTTGGGTGCAAAGGAAGCGGCCACACATGCTCACCACTTTGCTCACCCACTGCTTTCATGGCAACAGATAAGTCCCAGTCACGCGTTATCAACGCGGCATATTCGTCACTCAGCGCTCGGGCAGCAGATCCTGTTAAGGTTGCAATATTGAGCAGCATAGAGGGTTTATATTTATCCTGCGCATAGCGCACTGCATCGGCCAAAATGAGGCGGCCTTCGGCATCAGTTGAAATGATTTCAATGGTTGTACCTTGCATTGTGGTTAACACATCACCCGGACGAATAGCGTCTTCAGCAGGCATATTCTCAGCAAGCGGCATAACACCCACTACATTAATAGCAAGCCCCTGTTTTGCAATGGCATGCAGTGTACCTGCGACCGCGGCAGCACCTGATAAATCAGATTTCATCTGCCACATGTTGTTATTTGGTTTTAGGCTGGTACCGCCTGTGTCAAAAGTGATGCCTTTACCCGCAAGCACAATAGGCGCCTCGCCTTTCTTACCGCCACTGTATTCAACAATTAGCATTGCAGGATCATGTATCGAACCTTTACCCACACCCAGCAAAGCGCCCATGTTGTTTTTCTCTAAATCTTTGCGATCCAAAACGCGAATTTTTACGTCATCAAGCCCTCGCAATGCGGCCTTAGCCCGATCGATAAAAGATGCTGGATAAATCGTATTACCAGGCTCGCTGGCAAAATTTCTCGCCATATATACACCCTCTACAACAGGCAGACGCTGTGACTCGAAGTAAGTAGCATCGTCCTTAGCAGAAGGCGTGGTAAACTCAATTGAAAAGTCGGCTTTCTTAGTAGTTTTGTAAGTTTGGAATTGATACCCACGCAACATAGCACCTTCTGCAATAAAAGCAGCGGCATGCTGTATGTTGGACTTCAAACCACTTAAATCAACCGAATAGGTCTCTGTAATATCTGTTGGTAAAGCCGCAGCGATTTGTCCACCCAAATTCTGCAGCGCAACGGGGTTATCTAATGGTGTATCAGTGTGTAAAGCGATAATGTGCTTTGCACCAAATGTCGCATAATGATGAGACGTTGAGCCATTGTTAAGTGCCTTCGCAGTTTCAAAAGCAGTGAACAAAGCTTTGTGTTCATCAGGAACAATATCATCCTGAAAAATGACCACCTTGTGTGAGGCTTTTTCATTTGGTGAGGCTGAAAATGACACTGAAGGCTGAGCACTTGCAAAACCAGTGAATGCAACAAGCATTGCGAACGCAATAAAGCGTGTAACCATATTTATCTATCCTTAAACGTAAGTGTAACTATATCTGTACGTAAGGATACGTTAATAGGGTTTAGCCTCACCAAAAGATAAAATCTTCACATCAATCAGTCTTAACCGAACTATGCGTTGCTACTACTCACCTAAAGGTTGAATGGTCAACTCAACACGCCTATTTTGCTGCTTACCTTCTGGTGTAGCATTACTGGCTTTTGGCTGATACTCGCCCATACCTAAGGTTGTCATTCGCCTTGCATTTACACTGTTTGCCAGCAAAATATTTTTAACCGACTCGGCCCTGCGTTCTGAAAGTCCCTGATTATACTGCTCAGTACCATCGCTGTCGGTGTGACCTTCAATCATGAGGACAGTTTTTTCATATTCGTTTAGTACTCTGGCCACATCCTGCAACACAGGGGTAAATGATTGACTGACGCTTGCACTATTCGTTGCAAAGGTCACGTCGCTGGGCATAATGAGGTCGATATTGTTACCTGTTCTCACGACCTCGATACCACTGTCTGCTAATTCTTCTCGCAGTGCAGCTTCTTGTTTGTCCATGTAGTTGCCGATGGCTCCACCAGCAATAGCACCCACAACAGCTCCCCAGGCATAACGCTTTTTATCGTGATCGCCGGTGGCTTTACCCAGTATCGCACCCACTACTGCGCCAATTGCTGCACCTTTTTGTGTATTGTTTGCCTGATAGTTAGCAGCGCACCCGCCAAGTGTCAGGGATGCTGCCAAAAGTGTCATACTGATTGCTTTATTCATGCTTACCTCAATAATAATTTTCAATCTTTACTGTATTAGCCGTTAGCTGAATGCAAAATTAATGCTTAATGAGGCTGGCTATACAATATTCAGCACAGAACGTTCAAAAAACTGTTTAGTATCAAGCTTATACTCACTGGCTACGACGGGTTTTTCTATTCGCACTGTGGTACTGGAATTGAGATCAAGATCTTTAGGCTCTAAGTAATGATTACCACGTGTTGAGTAAAACATTCTCACTATGGGTTTTAAAGGCGCATCGCTGTTTTGCTCCATCACCATACCAACCCGTTCGTTGGTTAACTTAACCAGCGTGCCAACCGGATAAATGCCCATACATTTTATAAATTTTTGAAGCAAGTCATGGTCATATTTATGCGGGCTGTCTTTGAGAAGGATTTGTAGGGCTTTCTGGCTAGGCATACCCGCCTTATACACGCGATCAGCGGTAAGGGCATCATACACATCGGCTATAGCAATCATTCTGCCTTCCTGGCTAATTTTTTCGCCCGATTTGCCGGCAGGGTATCCTTTACCATCAAGCCTTTCATGGTGCTCAGAAACCGTTCTGATTAGAGACTTATCAATGCCTTCCTTTTCCAGGGTTTCTACGCCGTATTTGACGTGATCACGCATAACATCCATCTCTTCATCAGTCAGTCGCCCTGGTTTGTGCAGAATGTCATCAGGAATTTTAATCTTGCCTAAGTCGTGCAAAAAACCCGCAAGTGCTAATTCCTCAACAGCTTGAATGCTCATGCCAACAGATTTCCCGAAGTTAGCTAGGAGAATCGCAACATTTAATGAGTGTTCCAAAAGGTACTCATCTTTCTCCCTGATTTTAGTCAGGCACATAAGCGCATCAGGATTGCGATCGATAGAGCCAACCATGCTTTGCGTAAATTCACGGGGTATTTGTTCATCAAACGGCAGTCCTTTTTGTACTGCCCTTAACAAGGTTTTTTGAAGATGTTTGCCTTGTTTATGTAACGTATTGGCTTTACCTATTTCCTGTTCGAAGGAAACCGTCTTTTTATCTTCTTCGGGTGCAGGTTCAGGCGCGGGCGCTTTTGACTCGTCCTCAATTTGTTTAGACAAATCAATAACAAGTGATTTAACACCTTTGCGTCTGAGACCATCGATGACAGAGGGCTTCGTCACCCTTCCTTGCGTTTTTACAGATAAATTCCCTTGTTGATCTGCAATGGCATGCACAAACATGCCCACGGCCAATTCATCAATAGTAATTTTTTTGAGATGGCTATTTGTCATAGGAAAAAACTACTGCTGGGGACACGTAAATTACCCCATTTGTTTAAAAAGCACAATTTAACTTTTGTAACACGACTTCTGTTCAATAATTAATAGTATAGCTGGTGTAAAAGCACGCTGAGATCGGGCTTCCAACCAAACTTATCTAGCTCCACTCTGTTGTATTTTACCGCTACACCTTCATCAATTAACCTGTTGCGTTGTTCAATAAATGTTTCAGAACCTGGTGGAAAAGCTATCTTACCGTCAGCTCTCAGCACACGGTGCCAGGGTAGAACTAGGTTCTGTGGTGTACGTTTGAGCCAATATCCGACAGCTCTTGCACGGCCTGGAAGTCCTGCTAGATCAGCAATCTGACCGTAACTAGAAACTGTGCCTTTGGGTACACAGGATACCGTATGGTATATTTTGGTTTGGATTGAAGTGTCAGTATTGGTCATCGCCGCGTTGAGAACTTATTGTCAAAAATGCCAGTATCCACAAAGTGTCTGTGTTTGTCAGTTTGTGCCCGTTATTGCGTCGCCTATTCAGATTCACGTTCTTCAGCACAAAAGAGAGCGTAGTAATGCCAAAAATACCGTACGATTGGTACAACTAGCCATACCCGATCTGTTTGTACATTGTATTGAAAATGACGAAGATATTGTGAATGCAATAGAAGCATTGCCCTCAGGCAGGTTAGCAGTGTTTTACCCTTGTGAGAGAAGCTTCACGCTGGAGGAAAAACATGAAGACATTACGCCAGCCCTTTATGCCGCGCTTGTGTTTATCGATGGCAGCTGGAAGCAAGCAGGGGGCATAGCCAGAAAGTTACCGACTGATAAACGCCTAGATTTTTTCCATTTTAATTCAATACCATCAAGTCGCTACACAATAAGGCATACTAATAAGGAATATGCGCTATCAACACTTGAGGCTGTTGCGGTGGCACTTGATAAACTTTTCGATATATCACAGCATCCGCTGCTAGCATTATTGGACGAATTCCAAAACCATTGGCAAGGCCCAACCTCACACAGACGACACGTATAGTCGTAGATTTTCTTAGGGTAATCGCGAAGCTAAGCCGCATTCGCATTGACAGATTTAGTTATGCTGCGTATGTTTCTAATTAAATAAAGAAGGGAACAATATCACTATGTCTATTCAAGTAAGTTTTGAGCTTTCAGACAATGATCTGGAGCACTTCCGCACTATGATGAAAACTGCCGTTGAGAATGCGAGCAGCTATTCAGAGCAAGAGGTGCTGTCACGTGCAATTGCGGCATGTAACGAAATGAAACAGGCTGATCTACCGGATTTTGTCGCAAAGCGAATGCATTCACTTGAAGCACTGATAGCGGCAGTTCAGGATGTTGAATGGCAAATGCCTGATGATGAGAAAAAAGAAGTATTGTCTTCTCTGGCGTATTTTTGCGAACCGCAAGACTTGGTGCCAGACCATATACCGGTACTTGGATATGTTGATGATGCCATTATGATCGAGCTTGTTATAGTTGATATGTCACTCGACTTGGATGCTTACGAAGAGTTTTGTAGCTTCCGTAAGACCGAAGAAAATCGTCGTGGTGATGCTGCTAATGTTGATAGAGAGAGCTGGCTTGCCAGCACCAGAAATCAAATCAGATCAAGTATGCGTAAAAAGCGTAAATCTGGAACAAGACGACGGGTATTTGGACGTATAATGTAAACTGCCGTTTTCAAATAAAGAGCCCCTAAAAGGGGCTTTTTTTGTGCAGAACAGAGTTCTATTTGTAAATACTTACTTACTTTAAATGACATTTATATAATGACTAAAATTAAATTTATATTTGTATAAATCACAGCCATCACACAGACAAAAAAAAACCTCCAAATGGAGGCTTTTTTAAAACGTTTAGCATGTTGCTATTTGCGTAGCTTTTGAATAAGACGAAGTTGTGCAATAGCTTCTGCAAGCTGTTGCGCCGCCTCGGCATAATCAAAATCAGCACCTGCATTGGCAATGTGTTCTTCTGCTTGACGTTTAGCATCTTCAGCCGCTTTTTCATCAAGGTCAGCCGCTCTAACTGCGGTATCTGCCAATACTGTTACTGTGCCGGGCTGTACTTCAAGTACACCACCAGCTACGTAAATAACTTCCTCTTCGCCACCTTGTTTAACCAAGCGCACCATACCGGGCTTGATTGGCGTAAGAAGAGGGGCGTGACCTGGATAAATCCCCAGTTCACCTTCGCTGCCTGACACCTGAATAGTTTCAACGCGACCAGAGAATAACTTTTCCTCTGCACTCACTACATCAAGATGTGTTGTCATAGCTGCCATATACCCTCCATCAGTCAACTGATGAACCGTTAAATTAAGCCTTCTTCGCTTTTTCTAACGCTTCGTCGATTGAACCTACCATGTAGAAGGCTTGCTCTGGCAAACTGTCGTAGTCGCCAGCCAAGATACCTTTAAAGCCACTTATAGTATCTTTCAAAGATACGTACTTACCAGGTGCTCCAGTAAAGACTTCCGCTACGAAGAATGGCTGCGATAAGAAACGCTGAATTTTACGTGCGCGCGATACCGTCTGCTTATCTTCTTCAGAAAGCTCATCCATACCCAAAATAGCAATGATGTCTTTAAGCTCTTTGTAACGCTGCAAGGTAGTTTGAACACCTTGTGCTACGTCATAGTGCTCTTGACCAACTACGAGCGGATCAAGCTGACGAGACGTTGAATCTAATGGGTCAACCGCAGGGTAGATACCCAAAGACGCGATGTCACGAGAAAGTACAACCGTTGCATCCAAATGAGCAAACGTAGTAGCTGGTGACGGGTCAGTCAAGTCATCCGCAGGTACGTATACCGCTTGGATAGATGTGATTGAACCTGTCTTCGTTGACGTAATACGCTCCTGTAGTACACCCATCTCTTCTGCAAGAGTAGGCTGATAACCTACCGCTGAAGGCATACGACCTAGAAGTGCAGATACCTCTGTACCGGCAAGCGTGTAACGGTAGATGTTATCTACGAAGAAAAGAACGTCACGACCTTCGTCACGGAATTTTTCAGCCATAGTCAAACCTGTCAACGCTACGCGTAGGCGGTTTCCTGGTGGCTCGTTCATCTGACCGTAAACCAGTGATACTTTATCGAGTACGTTAGATTCGTTCATTTCATGATAGAAGTCGTTACCCTCACGAGTACGCTCACCAACACCAGCGAAAACTGAGTAACCGCTGTGTTCGATTGCGATGTTACGGATAAGCTCCATCATGTTTACGGTTTTACCAACACCGGCTCCACCGAACAAACCAACTTTACCACCCTTAGCAAACGGGCAGACCAAGTCGATTACTTTTATGCCTGTCTCTAGCAACTCAACAGAGCTTGATTGCTCTTCGTAGCTTGGCGCCTCGCGGTGAATAGCCATACGCTCTTCTTCACCGATAGGGCCCGCTTCATCGATTGGGTTACCTAAAACATCCATAATGCGACCAAGGGTCGCTTTACCTACAGGAACATTAATAGGTGCACCTGTATTTTCAACTTTCAAACCACGACGTAGACCGTCAGTAGTACCGAGTGCGATACCACGTACTACGCCGCCGCCTAATTGTTGTTGCACTTCGAGGGTCAGGCCCTCTAGGTCACCTTCCGTGACTCTTAGTGCGTCATATACTCTTGGTACTTCGTTTTGTGGGAACTCGATGTCCACAACGGCACCAATGATTTGGACGACCTTACCTTGACTCATAATTAGTCCTCGTTAACTCTCTAAACCTATGCCTATACCGCTGCCGCGCCACCAACGATTTCGCTGATTTCTTGCGTAATCGCTGCCTGTCGCGCTTTGTTGTATACCAGTTGCAGATCATCTATCAGGTTGCCCGCATTATCGGTTGCTGCTTTCATTGCAACCATACGCGCCGCTTGTTCAGACGCAGCGTTTTCAACCACACCCTGATAAACTTGAGACTCGATATAACGCACCATCAACGCTTCCAAAATTGGCTGCGGATCGGGTTCGTATAAATAGTCCCAACTGTGTTTACGATCTAGCTCTTCTGACTTAGGCAGAGGAAGTAATTGATTGATCACTGGCTCTTGCGCCATGGTGTTGACAAACTTGTTATAAACCAAATATATACGGTCAAGTTCACCTTTGTCGAACGCGTCTAACATCACGCGAACAACACCGACTACATCACTGACATGGGGCGAATCGCCCAAACCAGATTCAGCAGCCATAACAGAACCACCAAAGCGGTTGAAAAACGTTACCGCTTTTGAACCCAATGCAGCAAAATCTACCCCAACACCTTTTTCTTTCCATTCCTGAATTTGCTGGGCTACCAGCTTGAATTCATTGGTATTGAGGCCACCACAAAGACCACGGTCAGTGGAAATCACAATATAACCAACACGCTTAACCTCGCGCTCTTCTAAATAAGAATGGCGATATTCAAGGTTAGCGTTAGCAATGTGACCAATCACTTTAAGCATACTTTCTGCGTATGGACGGCCTGAGGCCATGCGTTCCTGCGCCTTTTTCATTTTAGACGCAGCAACCATTTCCATCGCACTGGTAATCTTTTGAGTATTCTTGATACTCCCAATTTTACCTTTTATCTCTTTGCCGCTGGCCATGATTTACTCTCCAGTTACTAAACGGTTATTACCACGTTTGCGTAGACTTGAATGTATTAAGCGCATCGCTTAACTGAGTTTCAATGTCTTTGTCGTAGTTACCCGTTTCGTTGATAGAGTTCATCAAAGCAGCGTGCTCATCGTTCATGTAAGAGTGAAGTGCTGCTTCAAAATCAAGGATCTTGTTTAGCTCTACATCTTTCAAGAAGCCTTTCTCAACTGCGAACAATGATACAGCCATGTCTGCAACACTCAGTGGTGCATACTGATTCTGTTTCATTAGCTCTGTAACACGCTCACCGTGCTCAAGCTGTTCACGCGTTGCATCGTCAAGGTCAGAGGCAAACTGTGAGAACGCCGCCAATTCACGATACTGAGCCAAGGCCAAACGAATACCACCACCAAGCTTCTTGATGATCTTAGTCTGTGCAGCACCACCAACACGCGATACGGAGATACCGGCGTTAACAGCAGGACGGATACCCGCGTTAAACAAGTCAGTTTCCAAGAAGATCTGACCGTCGGTAATTGAAATCACGTTAGTCGGTACGAACGCAGAAACGTCACCCGCTTGCGTTTCGATGATAGGCAAAGCAGTTAACGACCCAGTTTGTCCCTTCACTTCACCTTTGGTGTAACGCTCAACATACATTTCGTTTACGCGAGCAGCACGTTCTAGTAGACGTGAGTGAAGATAGAAAACGTCACCAGGATAAGCTTCACGACCAGGTGGGCGCTTAAGTAGCAATGAAATTTGACGATAAGCAACCGCTTGCTTAGACAAATCATCATATACGATTAGTGCATCTTCACCGCGGTCACGGAAGTACTCACCCATAGTACATCCTGAGTAAGGTGCGAGGTACTGAAGTGCTGCTGATTCAGAAGCAGATGCTGCTACCACGATAGTGTGGGCCAAAGCACCATGCTCTTCTAGCTTGCGCACTACGTTAGCGATTGTAGACGCTTTTTGGCCAACCGCTACATAAACACATTTAACACCTGTGCCTTTCTGGTTGATGATTGCATCTACCGCTAGGGCAGTTTTACCTGTTTGACGGTCACCGATAACCAACTCACGCTGACCACGACCGATTGGGATCATAGAGTCAACAGACTTATAACCAGTTTGAACTGGTTGGTCTACCGATTGACGCTCGATAACACCTGGTGCGATTTTTTCTACTGGTTCGAAACCATCAGCTTCAATCGCGCCTTTGCCGTCGATTGGCGCACCTAGTGTGTTTACAACACGACCCAATAGGCCACGGCCTACAGGAACTTCAAGGATACGACCAGTAGAGGTTACTTTTGTGCCTTCCTGAAGGTCAGCATAGGGCCCCATAACAACCGCACCCACTGAGTTACGCTCTAGGTTAAGCGCAATCGCATAGCGGCTGCCAGGTAGTTCAATCATTTCACCTTGCATCACATCTGCAAGGCCATGGATACGGATAATACCGTCAGTCACACCAACGATGGTCCCTTCGTTTCGGGCCTCGCTTGTGACGTCGAACTGTTCAATTCGTTTTTTGATCAGTTCAGCAATTTCTGTGGAATTAAGTTGCATGCTCTTTATCCCCGTTATGCTTGCAACGCGTCTGATAGACGGCTCAGCTTAGATTTAATTGAACCATCGATAACAGTGTCACCTGCTTTGATCACCATACCGGCAACCAATGAGGCATCAACGTTACAATGAAGAATCACTTTTCGTGCCAATCGTTTTTCAAGCGATACACTCAATTCTGCTTGCTGCTTTTCGGACAGCTCGACAGCAGAGGTAACATCAACTTCAATCTGTTTTTCATATTCCGCTTTGAGCGTATTAAAGAAGACTGAAATTTCTGGTAAAGCTTGTAAACGTTGGTTCTCTGCCAACACCTTAATAAGGTTTTGGCCATACTCATCGAGTTGTTCACCACAGATATTAATAAATACCTGTGCGAGCTGTTCAGGCGCTAATCCACTAGTGAGGATATTTTGCATTTGTTCGTTTGCAGATACTTCTCCTGCAAAAAACAACATGGCCTGCCACTGCTCAACCGTGTTCTTCTCGACAGCAAAATCGAACGCCGCTTTAGCGTAGGGGCGAGCAACCGTTGTCAATTCAGACATGGCTCATCTCCTCATTAAAGCTCAGCGACAAGTTTTTCAACAATGTCACTTTGCGCGTTAGCATCGATTTCACGTTTGAGGATTTGCTCAGCGCCTGTTACTGCAAGTGCAGCAACCTGCTTGCGCAATTCCTCTTTGGCACGATTGCGTTCAGCTTCAATTTCAGCATGACCTTGCGCGATAATTTTTTCACGTTCGGATTGACCACGTTGCGTTTCTTCGTCAACAAGTTTGTTGGCGCGCTTTTTGGCCTGCTCAATAATTTCTGCTGCCTGTGCTTTCGCTTCTTTCAACTGGTCAGTCGCTTTTTGCTGAGCAAGTTCTAAGTCTTTCTCAGCACGATCTGACGCAGCAAGCCCATCAGCAATTTTTTTCTGACGCTCTTCGATTGCAGACATTAATTGCGGCCATACGTAATTCATGCAGAACCACACGAAAAAAACGAAAGCAATTAATTGTCCAATTAGAGTGGCGTTAAAGTTCACGTCCGCTCCTCCTATTGATAGTTCGCTTCAAATGTATGTGTTATGCGCCAACAGCGAAAAGCATATACAAAGCGATACCAACACCAATCATAGCGATCGCATCGATAAGACCAGCAACGATAAACATTTTAACCTGTAGTTGTGGTGCAAGTTCAGGTTGACGAGCCGAAGACTCAAGGAATTTACCACCAAGTAGACCAAAACCAATAGCCGTACCTAGTGCGCCCAATCCCAAGATGATTGCAACAGCGATGTATAACATAATGTTCTCCGAATGAAGTAAGTTAAGTTAAAAAGTAAAGTTATAAATTAGTGTTCTTCTGTAGCCATACTCAAATACACGATGGTCAACATCATGAATATGAATGCCTGCAACGGAAGAATCAGTAAGTGGAATGCTGCCCATACAAAATGTACTGGCAACTGGAAAAAGCCAATTGTTGCGATAAGTATGAATATCAACTCACTCGCGTACAAGTTACCAAACAAACGCAATGACAATGACAATGGACGCGCCAATAGCGTGACCAATTCAATGACAAAGTTGAAGGGGATCATTGACCAGTGTGGTAATGGTTGTAACGTAAGTTCTTTAGTAAAACCAACTACGCCTTTTGTTTTAAGGCTGTAAAAGATAATTAATACAAAAACGCCTATTGATAGAGCGAAGGTGACGTTAAGGCTCGTTGTTGGCACGACTTTCATGTAAACGTCAGCAGGGTCCATGCCAAACGCATGTTGTCCGATCAAACCCGCAATCCAGGGAAGTAAATCGACCGGCACCAAATCCATAAGGTTCATCAGCAATACCCATACAAAGATGGTTAGCGCTAAAGGCGCGATAAGTTTGCTTTTACCGTGGAAAGAGCTTTTAACGTTGTCGTCAACAAATTCAAAGACCATTTCAACAAAGGCCTGGGTTTTACCCGGTACGCCTGTTGTCGCCTTTTTTGCCACGCGACGGAAGATAAAAATAAAGAGAAGACCTAAACCTATAGACCAGGCCAAGGTGTCAACATTCCACTGCCAAAAACCTGCATCAGCACACGCTTTATTGAACGCTATACCGTTCTCAGTCGAGCACATCGCCGCATTGGTTAAATGGTGGTTAATGTAGTCTTGAGTGGTGTCATATGCCATTTCATTAAACCCAAATTTTAAATTGAAACTTGTCGCGTTTCGGATTAGCCCTTTGACGTTGAGCTTAGCCAAAACATAACCATCCAGTGGATGGCAACGGCCGCTACAAATCCTGCGATAACAGGAAGGGGAGACAAGCTCAACCCAATAAAAGCAACCGCGAATAAACCGCATGTCAGCGCCAATTTGATGCGTAGGCCCTGACTAAAACTGTGCTCGACCATTCTTGACTGTCGAGCCCCTGAAAATCGAAATGCAAAGAAAGAAAACACGGCGTTAGGAAGAATGCTGGTGAATGCGCCGAGTGCAACTGAAGCGCCTGCGAGGGCACCAAAAAGTAGGGTTGCAAGAGACACAAGTACCGCTGAGAACGCTAACTGAAGGACTAATCCTTTTTTCGCGATCTTTTTACCTGCCGCTATGGATTTTAGTGTCCCAGTCAATTTCGGGTTTTTTCTCTTTTTTAAAAGCGACAGAAGTATACTGTTTTACCGATTTTTTTCAACTATTACGGCCTACAACTGCAGTTGGATGCCTAAAAAATATTTATTTTTATCAATAATCACTGGTTTGAGGATATATTTTCAGCAAAGGCCTGAAAAATCGCTCCAAACAGGATAATTAATCCAACGGAAAATGACGCAAAATACCGTCAAGCTGATCTAGGTCATTGAACGAAATAGTTAGCTTTCCTTTGCCCTTAACATTGTGATCTATCGCCACGGCTGCGCCGAGTCGCTCGGCCAAGGTCTCAGTTAACCGCTTTACATCTGGATCAATGGCTTTCGGGGCTTTCTCAGGTGCAGGTTCAAGGACTTTTTTTACAAGTTTTTCAGTGTCTCGTACTGTCAGCCCTTTGTTGGAAACCGTATGTGCCGTCTCTGACTGTGCATCACCGCTTAGTGCTAGTAGAGCTCTGGCATGGCCCATTTCAATATCACCATATTCAAGCAATTTTTTTACATCATCGTTTAGGTTGTTCAACCTAAGCAGGTTAGTTACCGTTGTACGCGATTTGCCAACAGCTTCGGCTACTTCCATATGCGTCAAAGCAAACTCATTCATTAGCCTTTCTAGGGCCTGAGCTTCTTCCATGGCATTGAGGTCTTCCCGCTGTATATTTTCAATCAGCGCAATGGCTACAGCGGCTTCGTCAGGTACCGCTTTTACTAAGCAGGGAACCACATCTAACTCTGCAAGCTGCGAAGCTCGCCAACGCCTTTCTCCGGCAATGATTTCGTACTTGTCTTCTGAAATGGGGCGCACCACGATAGGTTGGATAACACCCTGAGACCGAATGGAAGAAGCCAATTCATCTAACGCTTCGGGGGACATGTCTTTGCGCGGTTGATATTTGCCAGGTGTAAGAAACTCAATAGGAAGTTTTTTGAGCTCATTGGACGTGGCCTCTGTGCTCTCGTCAGCGACTGAATCAGAAAGACTGTCTGATTTCGCTTTACTGGTTGCCAACAAGGCATCTAACCCTCTACCCAAGCCTCGTTTCTTTGCTGACATGTGTTTCCTCTATTTCTTATTGTTAGTTAGCTGGCTTTTGCCGCGGCAGCTTGCTGACTGTTTCGTCGACGAAGAATTTCTCCCGCTAGTGACAAGTACGCTTTTGCACCTGTCGATGATTTGTCGTAATACATTGCAGGTGCTCCGAAACTAGGCGCTTCTGCCAGACGCACATTTCTGGGGATAACGGTACGATAAACTTGTTCGCCAAAATGACGTTTTAACTGCTCAGAGACATCATTTGCCAAGCGGTTACGCGGGTCGTACATAGTGCGCAACACACCCTCTATTTTTAAATTTGGATTAACCACTGAGGCCAGCTTCTGAATAGTATCCATTAATGCTGTTAACCCTTCCAATGCATAATATTCACACTGCATGGGAACCAGCACTGAATCGGCTGCCGCCAGTGCATTAACAGTAAGCTGATTTAACGAGGGCGGGCAGTCAATAAATATAAAGTCGTATTTGTCTTGCACCCCAGCAAGGGCATTACGAAGACGCACTTCGCGTGCAAACAGTTCCATTAATTTAATTTCAGCTGCGGTTACATCTCCATTGGCAGCAATAAGGTCATATTTTCCCGAGGTATTTTTAATAATGACCTCTTCCAAGGGCTTATCTTCTATCAACAGTTCATAACAGGTTGCGTCGACTTCGTATTTGTCGATACCGCTTCCCATTGTGGCATTGCCTTGTGGATCCAAGTCAATCAAGAGCACACGCCGTTTTGTCGCTGCCATAGACGCTGCAACATTTACAGCTGTGGTAGTTTTGCCTACACCACCTTTCTGGTTGGCTATTGCGATAATTTTTGCCACCGCTTCCCCACTATGTTTTTTTGATGACGACCAAATGACGTTGACCTTCTAACCCAGGTACTAATAGAGTTTCCGCTGTTTCAACAGTGAAATGTCCCGGTATCTGAGCTAACTCTTCTGAAGGTAGTTGACCTTTTAACGCAAAAAACGCGCCTTTTGAATCTACCAGATGTTCGCACCAGTGCAACATATCTTTTAATGAAGCGAACGCTCTGCTTAGTACTCCATCATAAACCTTTTCAGGGCAATGGTCTTCAACACGCGATTGAATGGGGAAAATGTTTTCAATTTTCATCTCATGCGCACATTGCTTCATAAATCGCACTCGCTTACCAAGGCTATCCAGAAGCGTGAATTGCGCATGTGGCATCATAATGGCCAGCGGGATCCCCGGCAAACCAGGCCCAGTACCTACGTCGATAAATCGGCTACCTTGCAAATAGGGCATAACAGCAACAGAATCCACAATATGCTTTGTTAGCATTGCTTCAGGCTCTCGGACTGACGTTAAATTATAGGCTTTGTTCCATTTATGGATCATGCACACATAATCGATCAGTTTCGCCTGCTGTGTCTCGCTAATACCAAAATCAAACTGACTCGCTGCCTGTTTTAGCTGACTTTCAAGCACTTCTCGGTTCAGTGCTGACATCAGGCAGTCTGCTTTTCTTGTTGTTTTCTCAAGAGCCCTTGTTTTTTCAAGTGAACAAGTAGCAACGATATTGCAGCAGGTGTAATGCCTGAAATACGTGACGCTTTGCCAATGGTTTCTGGTCTTGCATCGGTGAGTTTTGCTACGACTTCGTTGGAAAGACCCGAAATTGTACTGTAATCAAAATTGGCAGGAAGCAATGTGTTTTCATGCCGCTGCGTTTTGGCTATCTCATCCAGTTGTCGAGCAATGTAACCAGCATACTTAATTTGAATTTCAACCTGTTCTGCCGCCGCAGGATCCGCTATAGAAGGCCCCAATGAAGGAATAGAAGTCACCTTTTCATAGCTTAATTCTGGTCTTCTTATCAGCTCTTCAAGCGAATGCTCTCGCGTTATTGGATTTTTTATCAAAGGATTTAATTCCCCCACGGCAACGTGATCAGGGTGTACCCATTGACCGCGTAACCGCTGCATTTCTTTTTCGACAAGTTCGGCTTTAGCGTTAAATGCTGACCAGCGTTCGTCATCAACTAATCCAATCTTTCTACCCAGCTCGGTCAGGCGCGCGTCGGCGTTATCTTCACGCAATAGCAACCGATATTCTGCACGACTGGTGAACATTCGATAAGGCTCTTTTGTACCCATTGTGGCTAAGTCATCAATCAATACACCCATATACGCTTGATCGCGACGCAATTGAAGTGGTGCTTTTTCCATGACCTGTAACGCTGCATTGGCTCCTGCAATAAGACCTTGCGCGCCGGCCTCTTCATAGCCGGTTGTGCCGTTGATTTGTCCGGCAAAAAACAACCCCTGAATAAACTTTGTTTCTAAAGTTTGTTTAAGGTCACGAGGGTCAAAGAAATCGTATTCAATTGCGTAGCCTGGACGAACAATATGGGCGTTCTCAAACCCTTTAATGGACTGTATCAGAGCAACCTGAACATCAAACGGTAAGCTTGTGGAAATCCCATTAGGATAAACTTCCATGCTGTTGAGGCCTTCTGGCTCCACAAATATTTGATGTGATGTTTTATCGGCAAAACGAACAATTTTGTCTTCGATTGAAGGACAATATCTTGGACCTACCCCTTCGATGACACCCGTAAACATAGGAGATCGATCCAAACCACCACGAATGATCTCGTGAGTTTTCTCGTTTGTATGAGTGATGTAACACGGGATCTGCTTTGGATGATCATCACGGCTTCCCATAAATGAAAAAACCGGTGTGGGTGTATCGCCCGGTTGCTCCTGCATGGCTTGAAGGTTCAAAGAACGTATGTCCAATCTTGCTGGTGTACCTGTTTTCAGTCTATCCACACGAAATGGTAGGGCTCGCAATCGCTCAGCTAAAGCAATTGAGGGTGGATCACCGGCTCTGCCGCCTTTGTAGTTTTCCAAACCGATATGAATAGTTCCGCCTAAGAAGGTGCCTACGGTTAGTACTACGGTTTTGGCCCGAAATTTCAATCCCATTTGAGTAACAACACCCACAGCGCGATCGTTTTCAACAATCAGATCGTCACAGCTCTGTTGGAATAAGGTGAGGTTAGGTTGAGACTCTACTGTGGCTCTAATAGCATTTCTGTAAAGTGTTCTGTCGGCTTGCGCTCGCGTAGCACGCACGGCTGGGCCTTTGCTGGCATTGAGCGTTCTAAATTGGATGCCACCTTTGTCGATCGCTTTGGCCATTGCACCGCCAAGTGCATCGATCTCTTTTACCAAATGACCTTTACCAATACCACCGATCGCTGGATTACAGGACATTTGACCTATGGTATCCAGGTTATGCGTTAGTAACAGAGTGCTGCAGCCCATTCTTGCTGAAGCCAAGGCGGCTTCTGTGCCTGCATGCCCACCGCCAACAACAATGACATCAAAATGCTGGTGATAAAACATAAATAAACGCTCAAATAAAAAAGGTCGGATATTTTACAGGAGATCGGATCTATTTGGAATGACTCTTTGAAAACAGGATCAATGCCTTTTAAAAGAGGCATGCTTTATTATTTAAAAGGATCTCTAGAAATCTTTATTATTGATCTTATTAGTGATCGTATTTTCTGTTAATAAGCCTTGTTTAATTAATAAAATCAGTAGGTTAAAATTGTATAGATCAGTTTAAAACAGGGCTTGAAGCCTTTGTAATTCATGTGATTAACCTGTGATCTTATCCACATGATGGAAAACTGATCTTTTTGTTCAGTGTTTGATCACGGCTTATACACATTAATAAAGGCGGATCTATCCACAGCTGTTATGATCTTGTGCATGTTTTGGGGAAAAGTGGATAGCAGTCCCTAGAATTAGGACTGCGTGAATTGTGGATAGTGGCTTTATTTTTTATAAATGCTTACGCTTCCGCCGGAAGTACGAAGGTCAATTTGAGGACCACCACCATTTATTTGGCCGCGAATAGACTGTTTTTTAACCCTTCCATCAACCTCAAATTCACTTTTAACTCTTCCACCGCTGGTGCTGGCATCTATATCAATAGCAACATTTTCTGGAAATGATGCCCTTATAGAGCCACCTGATGTTGTCAAACTCGCGTTTTCAGAAGGTTGCTGAGCAAAGGTAACATCTATGCTGCCACCTGATGTATGGGCGTCAATCTCTCCATATATGTTGTCTGTTCTAATTGAGCCACCTGAGGTATGAAGGTCAATGTCTCCTATGATATCGCCGACAGAAATCGAGCCGCCTGACGTATTGGCTTCTACATTGCCTTCGAGGTCGTCTATGTCGATACTACCACCTGCGGTGCGTAGCGTTAGCTCAAAGTTTTTAGGCACGACAACATCAAACTTCACGTTTAAACCGTTCCAAGAATTGCGGTTTTCCTTTTCGCCAAGGACCACAATTTCATCGCCTCGCCTATCTACAGTGACAGTAAATTCATCCTCATGTTTACCACTTACATCAACATCAACAATAACGCTGTCTTCGTTATGTGTGCGAATTCTGATGCTGCCAGAATGTGTGGCTAAGTTAAGTTTTTCGCCGGGAGAAGCGTTAATAGTTTCATAAAAATCAGCGGCTAGGATTGTGCTGGCTGGTGTGGCTAAAGCAAAAATTATTGCGGTTTTTGTTAACAATTTCATTAGACTCTCCATGGTTGACACTAACTATGTCGCAATAGATGAAGAGAAAGTTTAAACGCTATTTTTTTATTTAACCTGGTTTGGCTGATAGCCCGATACACGTTGACCTTCGGGAATCTCTGGTACAACTTTCTGGCGTCTACTGGGTCCGCTGAAACGGACTTTGTAGGTATCATACTCTTTGATTGACTCAAAGCAGTATTGACCCAGCGCATGTTCCAGTTCAGCGAGATTGTGATTGGTGATTAAAATGCAGTTTTTATTGTCGGCTAGCCTTTGTCTTAATAGGTTTCCCAACCAGCTTTGTGCATTTTTTTTAAGTGTAGTTTCGTTAACACAAACTTCATCAAGAATAAGCAGATCAACATCAAGTAATTGTTGATAAGCGTTTCTAAATTTTTCGCCGATGTTGTCCTGTGAATTAAAATCGTACGCGGAATAACGCATTTCAAGCAATGTAGAAAGCTGCCGATAGAGCACACTGATTTCGTACTCTTCGATAAGTTGGTGCGCAATAGCACCTGCAATGTGGGACTTGCCGCGCCCATAATCACCGTAAAACAGCATCATATGTGAACCGCTTTCGCGCCAAGCTTTATCACTGTGAGCTGCTATAAAAGATTGGGCAATACTGTAGGCTTCCATGACATCTTGACTATCCTGTTCAAGGTTGGCAAATGTCCATTTAGGGTTGAGGTCTGACTGACCATAAATATTGTCTATACGTTTTATTTTTGCGCTTTGCTGAAGACGGGTAATATCATCATTGGCCTGTTGGTCATATACTTTACGCAGTGATCTGTAATCAAGTGGCTTGGTATCAATCACTGGTTTTCCAAGCGCTTTGGCCAGTTGGTCCAACTTATCTTTAATTGACTGCATAGGGTTATCTATCGCTTATCTTTTGCCTTTGAGTATTTTTCTACCAGCTTTTTAGCATTGTCATCGGCATCGACACTCGTTGTTGTGTTAACTATCTGGGTGCCTACGCGATTTACAGGTATCATACCTGAAGCAGTTCGATTTCGCTTTATTTGTTGTGCGAGTCGTTGTGTCCATTGATATTCAGTCAGTCTAATATCAGGTCTGCCGCGCCAATATGCCACAAATTCACCGATTTCTTCTGCTTTGGTAGTAGTGTCAATGACACCTATCATGCAAAGCAATTCTGTGAGTAATTCAGTATTTGGTTGCCAGTCAAACGTAATGGGACTGGCATTTTCATAAAGTCGGTCTTGGGTATTTGAGTGATTGACTACCATGGGCAGGTTAATGCTCTGACCATTTAGTGATGTTTCGATATCTTGCTGTGTGTTTAAAGTAACCAAACCGACCTGTGCGAGTTCTTTGACTAAACGATTTATTTGTCTGCCCCGATCAAGGTGTTTTTGTTTAGCGTTTATCGTTGCCAATATGGCTTTGTATTCCAATGGGCGGGACTCGCCTGTTTTTAGGTCTACATAAGGCCGCAAGCACAAACAATACAACACTCTTGCCTCGTTGCTTATAGGGCCTTGTAAAGCGCTGAGTTCCTCTGCGTGCATGGGATTTAAAATTTGTCCTTAAGCCATTCAACAGCAACATCTTCAGGAATAGGGTGTTGAAGTACATCTATATGTAACGGGGGATGAGTAATATTTGCCCCAGACGCTTTGAGTTTATCCTCGAGTGCGATTGCACCGAAGCAGTATGTGTCATAACTCGTATCGCCTAAGCCTATGATAGTTGCATTCAAACCACTCAGATCTTCGCTTTCCAGTCTTTTTGCAAAAGATTGGATATTGTCTGGGAGGTCGCCGGCACCGTGCGTTGAAGAGCACACTAACCAATGTGAATCCTGAGAAATATCGTCAAAGTCTGGCTCGAGATAAAGCGCGCTGTTATAGCCTTTTTCATCAAGAACTTCCTTAAGTGCTTCTGCAACATATTCAGTGGCACCAAGAACACTTCCCACAATGATAGATATTTGTTTTGACACGTTATTTCCCAATACAAAAAGAAGAGAATATTTTTCCGAGCAAATCGTCCGAGGTAAATTCACCGGTAATTTCACATAGCGCCTGATGGGCAAGTCTGAGTTCTTCCGCTAACAGTTCCCCAGCCATTGCATCATGTAATTGGTCATAGCCCGTTTGCAAATGTGTGCTTGCTTGCTTTAGAGCGTCTAAATGGCGTCTTCTGGCTATGAATTGGCCTTCCGTTGCTGCAGACAGGCCAAGTACTCGGGTTAAGTGTTCCCGAAGGCAATCTACACCTTGCTGCGTAAGAGAAGATAGCCTGACAATAGGGTAGGCACCATGAGCTGTAGAAACCGTGGTTTCGCCGGCAGTCTCGCCACTTTTATCTATTTTATTTCTTATGACTGATACCGGCATGGCTTCGGGTAAAGATTGCATAAACTCTGGCCAGATATCAAAAGGGTCATCAACATCAGTAGTGCTGGCATCAACGACAAAAAGTAAGTGATCAGCTTGTTTTATGGCATCCCAGGCACGTTGAATACCAATTTGTTCGACTTTATCTTCACTGTCGCGTAATCCTGCTGTATCAATAATGTGTAGGGGCACGCCATTAATGCTAATGTGCTCTTTTAGCACATCACGAGTTGTACCTGCTATATCAGTTACTATGGCGCTTTCTTTACCTGCAAGTTGGTTGAGCAATGATGATTTTCCCGCATTCGGCTTACCCGCTATAACAACCTGCAATCCTTCTCTAAGCAGCGTTCCTTGTTGTGCAGAGTTGGTAAGCGTGTGCAATGTCGCGCGGATATTATCAAGGTCTTTAGCAACCTTACCATCGCTCAGAAAATCGATTTCTTCCTCAGGAAAATCGATAGCTGCTTCAACGTACATACGCAAATGTACAATGAGGTCAGAAAGGCTATTTACTTGCTGAGAAAAGGCTCCTTGAAGTGACTGCAATGCACTTTTGGCTGCTTGTCGGGAATTGGCATCGATAAGATCTGCAATAGCTTCAGCTTGCGTTAAATCGAGTTTGTCGTTGAGAAATGCCTGTTCACTAAACTCGCCTGGACGTGCAAGTCGAACACCAGTGAGTTGCAGAATGCATTCAAGAAGCATATCCATAATTACTGGGCCGCCATGTCCTTGGAGTTCAAGTACATCTTCACCGGTAAATGAATTTGGCCCTTTAAAAAAGAGCGCGATGCCTTCGTCAATAACATTGTTGTGTGCATCAACAAAAGGCAAATAGTATGCTTGGCGAGGTGTGAGAGTTTGTCCGGTTACAACAGAGCAGACATTTGCAGCCAGCGGACCTGACACGCGGATAATACCAACACCCCCGCGTCCCGCAGGTGTTGCCTGTGCAACTATGGTGTCGGTGTTCTCCACAATCCTACCTTCTAATCACGGAAGTTTGTGTATTGAAAGGGTTGTCCGAGGTCAGATTGTTTTATCAGTGCAATGGTTTCCTGTAAATCGTCGCGTTTTTTCCCGGTTACCCTTACTTGGTCACCCTGAATAGACGCTTGAACCTTCAGTTTGGCATCTTTGATTAGCTTGACGACCTTTTTGGCCATGTTTTGCTCAATACCTTGTTTGAATGCAATGGTTTGGCGATAGTTTTTTCCGCTAATATCCATTTTTTGCATATCCATAGCACCGGTATCTATATTTCGCTTCGAACAGGCGTTCCTGAACATTGATTCCATTTGTTGCAATTGGAATTCTGCTTGCGCAGCCATCAGGACACAGTTGTCTTTAAACGTAAAGCTGGCTTCAACACCACGAAAGTCAAAGCGTGTACTGAGCTCTCGCGTGGCGTTGTCGGTAGCATTGCGAACTTCTTCCATATTGATTTCTGAAACAATATCAAATGAAGGCATAGTGTTTATTCTCCTCGGCTATTAGCGGGTTTTCATGCCGCGTTTTTCCATTGAGGCGTAAATTATTTTCGCCTGCACAAGCGTGATAACGTTACTCACTAGCCAGTATAGAACGAGTCCGGCAGGGAAGAAGAAGAAGAACACGCTCATCATCACAGGCATCCACTGCATGATTTTCTGTTGCATGGGGTCTGTCATTGTCATGGGCTGTAGCTTTTGAAGCGCCCACATACTTGCACCTGTCAGTATAGGCAAGACAAAATAGGGATCTTTAACCGATAGATCGGTGATCCAAAGAACAAAGTCAGCGTGTCTTAGTTCCACACTCTCCAGTAATACCCAGTACAACGCTAAAAAGATAGGCATCTGTAAAAGTAACGGGAAGCAACCACCCATGGGGTTAACTTTTTCCTTCTTGTACATTTCCATCATGGCCTGGGACATTTTTTGTCTGTCATCACCATAGCGGTCCTTAAGCTGCTGCATTTTTGGGGCTAGGTTGCGCAGCTTGGCCATAGACTCGTATTGCTTTTTGGTTAGGGGGTACATAACACCCTTAACGATAATCGTGATGAGGATAATAGCGACACCCCAGTTACCCACCAAACCATAAATGAACTTAAGCAAGTCGAATAAAGGCTGAGAAATCCACCACAAAATGCCGTAGTCGACAGTGAGGTCTAGCCCACGTGCTAGTTCAGCTAGATGCGCTTGGTCTTTGGGGCCCAAATAAAGCGTCGATGTAACAGTAGATTCTTCACCGGTAGCAACAGTAAAAGGTGCGCCAGTATAACCAATAAGTGCATCACCTGAATTCAATAGACGACTGTAAAGGGTATTGGTTTCTTGTTGTGGCGGTACCCAGGCAGATACAAAGTAGTGTTCTAGCATCGCAACCCAACCACCTGTTGTAGCTTCCCTTAGGTCATCATCTTCAATATCACTGAAGCTATACTTTTCGTATCGTGACTCCTGAGTAGAATACGCAGCACCACGGTAGGTAGGCATAAACATATTCGATTCAGGTACCTGTGTTGTTTGTTTTAGCTGTGCGTATTGTTGCAGCTGTGCAGGTGCGCCAGTATTGTTGGTTATCGTATAAGAAACAACAACATCATGGCTTTTTCTGTTAATTTCAAATTGTTTGGTAACGGTTAAACCATTGCTTTGCCAAATCAGTGGAATAACCAAGCTCTGGTCGTTATCGCCTAGAATGTACTCTGTCGCAGTAGCAACATACTGAGGACGGCCATTGGGATTAGCATCTGGACCATTAGGCCCAACTAAGCCACTTTGCGCTACGTAAAGCCCTGTAGTTGGTCTCAGTAGACTGTATGGTTCGTCTTCGTTTTGTTTTATGGGGAAGTCTATCAGGTCAGCTTTAATAACATCGCCACCAATCAAGTCAATTTCAAGAGACAGAGTATCGGTAAGTACAGAAATGAATCGTGCAGCGCCATCTGCTTCCTGGACAACAGGCAAAACAGCATCGCTGTCTGGTACAAAACCATCATTCGCAGCAGATGTTGTTGAAGGTACACCCTCTGAAGGAACTGACGCTACGCTGCTAGTGGCGTCAGGGGCGGTTTGTTCAACAGGCTGAACAGGCTGTGGGCCATAATCTTTTTGCCATTGTTGCCATAAAAGGAAACTGACTAAAGCAAGGCCAATAACAAGAAAACTACGCTGCGATTCCATAAATTATCACTTAATTGTTGGTGTTTTGTTTTGGTTTCTCAGGCACCGGATCTACGCCGCCTGTATGCAAAGGGTGGCATTTTAATATGCGTTTGATAGATAACCAACCGCCTTTTCGCATTCCATGCGTTTTTAATGCCTCTAATGTATAAAAAGAGCATGTGGGATGAAAACGACAACGCGGGCCTAACAAAGGAGAAAGACCATACTGGTAACTTTTGATGAGGCAAACTGATAAAAAGATAAGCATTTTGCTTATTATTGATCGTTTTGCCTGCAACGTTTGTCTAGTCTTTGCCATGACTTCCTGAGTAATCGATTGAGATCATCATTGGTAAGGCTATCACAACCAGACTTTCCAATTACAATAATGTCTATGTTTGGGAGTGTACTGGCCTGATGCCGAAACGTTTCTCTAATGAGGCGCTTAATGCGATTACGTTGGACAGCTTTTTTCACTCGCTTCTTAGCTATAGTGATGCCTAATCTTGGATATTCAAGACTATTATATCTGGCTAACAATGTTAACTGAGGAGATGATACCGGAATGGCATTGTCGAATACGAAGGCAAAGTGGGAGGGAGTTAACAGCCTTAACTCCCTTGGAAACTGATATACCCCACTGAGGGTTGTTGTCATTAAGCTGACAAACGAGCACGTCCTTTAGCACGGCGAGCGGCAAGTACTTTACGACCGTTTTTTGTCGCCATACGAGCGCGGAAACCGTGAGAACGCTTGCGTTTCAAGTTGCTTGGTTGAAATGTTCTTTTCATTTCTTAAATCTCACATGTTAAAGGTTTGTATTTCGCTCTCTTAAAAACAACTCAAAAATGGGCTGCTGTTTAAAAGGACGCTGAATTCTATAGATGTCTTTTGTCTGTGTCAATTTAATCTTGCTGAGTTTGATCATTATTTAATTTGCGATCGATGTGAATAAAAAATACAGAAAAAGAATAGTTATCCACAGATTAACATAATTCATGCCAACAGTTGTACTTATTTAACCAATATTTTTGCTAATCATAAATGTTTAAAGAGATCAATATTTTAATGAAAATAAGGTCTAAAAATATAATTAATGCTATATAAAACAAATATATATATCAAAAACTTTGGATAATGGAAGATCGAGGTTTACAAAGTTTTACACAAGATTCATAATTTCCACAGGCTAAGGAACTATTTGTTCTATTTTCGTCAAAATTGCCTCAAAAAGTATAAAAATAATCAATGTATCATTGAGATCTGCCCGATCCGTCAGTCTAAGTGATCTCTTTAGTTAAGCGGCCATTTTCGCAGTATAGTGGTTGTAAAGGAGCTGTTTTTAATGTCAATGTGGGATCAATGTCTAGATCTGTTAAAACAAGATCTGCCCGCTCAGCAATATAATATGTGGATAAGACCATTGAAGGCGCAAATGGGGGATGGAATTATTACCCTTTTGGCACCTAATCGTTTCGTTCTGGATTGGGTTCATGACAAATACCGTGATTTAATAGCGCAAACGATAGCGGGCGTTAGCCATGGCAATGATGCGCCGATGCTAAAGCTAGATGTCGTCACAGCAACACCACCTTCATTTCAGACCCAAAAACGCGAACAAACGCCACATTCTGGTACGTATAATTATTCGGAAACAAATCATACGTCAGCGGGGAGAACACAACCGGAATCTGGTGGACATTCTGGTCCGTCATCTATTGGTCAGGGTTCAGTCGTTCCTATCCCAGAGGGCGTTAAACACAAAAGCAATATTAATACTAATTATAAGTTTAATAACTTTGTAGAAGGTAAATCGAACCAGTTAGCACGTGCTGCTGCAACGCAGGTTGCTGACAATCCTGGTGGCTCATACAACCCATTGTTTTTATACGGTGGAACGGGGCTAGGTAAGACCCACTTATTGCATGCTGTGGGCAACGGAATATTGGAAAAGAAAAAAGACGCAAGAATTGTTTACATGCATTCTGAGCGTTTTGTTCAGGATATGGTAAAGGCATTGCAGAACAATGCCATTGAAGACTTTAAGCGTTTTTATCGCTCCGTAGATGCATTGTTGATTGATGACATACAATTTTTCGCCAATAAGGAACGTTCTCAAGAAGAATTTTTTCATACGTTCAATGCGTTGTTAGAAGGGAATCAACAAATAATTCTGACTTCAGATCGTTATCCTAAGGAAATTGAAGGCGTAGAAGACAGGCTTAAATCTCGCTTCGGTTGGGGTTTAACCATAGCTATTGAGCCTCCTGAGTTAGAAACCCGGGTTGCGATACTTATGCGTAAGGCAACTGAGAACCGTATTCATCTGCCCAATGAGGTAGCCTTTTTTATTGCAAAAAGACTCCGCTCAAATGTGAGAGAGCTGGAAGGTGCACTGAATCGTGTAATCGCCAATGCTAACTTTACAGGACAGCCCATTACGATTGAATTTGTTCGAGACGCCCTAAGAGATTTGCTAGCATTACAAGAGAAGTTGGTAACCGTAGATAATATCCAGAAGACTGTCGCTGATTATTACAAAATCAAAGTGTCAGATATTTTATCTAAAAGGCGTAGTAGAATCGTCGCTAGGCCTAGGCAAATGGCGATGGCACTGGCGAAGGAGTTAACCAATCACAGCTTGCCTGATTTAGGGAACCAATTTGGTGGCCGGGACCATACTACAGTTTTGCACGCTTGCAGAAAAATAGAGCAGCTAAGAGAAGAGAGTCATGATATAAAAGAAGACTACAAGAACCTTATTAGGACGTTGTCTTCATAACACTGGAAGCAGCTGTATTTTTGCTCAACGAAAAATTGACTAACGAGAATCTAAACAAATGAAATTTACCATTAGTCGCGAATCTTTCTTACAACCATTGCAACTTGTTTCGGGTGCGGTAGAAAGACGGCATACCTTGCCCATACTTTCAAACGTACTGATTAAAGTTAGTGAGGGTGCACTCTGGCTAACGGGTACAGATTTAGAGGTTGAACTGATTTCCAGTATTAAGTTGGAAGGTGATTTTGTTGAAGGCGAAATTACTGTTCCTGCGAAAAAGTTATTGGATATTTGTAGAGGTCTTTCTGAAGGGTCAGAACTCAATTTTAGCGTAGATGGTACGAAAGCCGTGTTGAAAGCCGGTAGGGGGCGCTATGCGCTATCGACGCTTTCAGCATCAGACTACCCTAATCTAGAGGATTGGGAAGGTGAGACAGAATTTGAGATATCCTGTGCCGATTTTAAACATCTGATTGAAAGTACTAGCTTTTCAATGGCACAGCAGGATGTACGCTATTATCTGAATGGTATGTCGCTAGAAACAGAGGACGGTATCATTAGGACTGTATCTACTGACGGTCACAGGCTTGCACTGTGTCGTCTCAGTTACGACACAAATGCCTTACCTGACAGACAGGTCATCATTCCAAGAAAAGGAGTGTTAGAGATAAGCAGGCTTATCGGAGATGACGATAAGTTGATAAAGATCCAAATGGGTTCTAATCATATCCGTGTTTTCTCATCCGACTTTATTTTTACTAGTAAGTTGGTTGATGGGCGTTTCCCAGACTATCGCCGAGTATTACCCAAAGACGGTGATAAAACGGTGTTAGCGAGTAAAGACGTATTGAAAGAGGCCTTTTCGCGTGCTGCAATCCTTTCTAACGAAAAATTTCGTGGTGTAAGATTAAACCTATCCTCTGGTGAGCTAAAGATTACTGCGAACAATCCAGAGCAAGAAGAAGCCGAAGAAATCGTTGATGTAGATTATCAAGGCGAGGACTTAGAAATTGGGTTTAATGTTGCTTACTTGATTGACGTATTAAATGCACTCAAGTCAAATAGCGTTAAAATTAGTTTGTCAGACGCCAACGCCAGTGCTCTTATAGAAGACGCTGAGGATGGCGCTGCATTGTATGTCATCATGCCAATGCGTTTGTAGATAGAGTTGTTGGTCTACTCAGTAATAATGAGTAGGCCAAGTCTTTTCTAAGTAAATTCTTCCATGCAAATAACTCATCTTGAGTTAACACAATTCCGAAACTTTCATCGTGCTAAGCTTGAATTCAACGATAGTCTGAATGTATTTATTGGCATAAATGGAAGCGGGAAATCATCGCTCATTGAGTCCTTGTATTTTTTCGGATACGGGCGGTCTTTCCGTACTAGTAAGTCAAAAAGTTTGATAGGGAATGATCATAAAGAATACTCCCTTTACTGTCGTGCTCGTTCTAATGGTACTGATGATGTTAAAGTGGGTGTGGCACGTTCTCTAGGTGGTGAATTCAGATGCCAGGTTAACGGCGAACACGGTGTAACGTTAACAGACATGGTCACACACTTCCCCATCCAGTTGTTCACGCCGCAGAGCACTGACCTGATAATTGGAAGCCCAAGTGAACGAAGACGCTTTTTAGACTGGACAGTGTTTCACGTGGAACATAGTAGTAAGACTACTTATCGTAAGTTTAGTATTCTTCATAAACAAAGGAATGCATTACTGAAGCAGGGACGGAATACCAAAACGCAGCTAGCTGTATGGGATGAACAGTTTATAGATGTTGCTAATCAAATCGATCAGCTTAGATGTAGCCTTATTGGGTCAATAAAGGCACATTTTGATGCTGTTTTAGGGCAATTTTTGCCAGAGATTAAACTCGAAATTGAGTATAATGCAGGGTGGGATAAAGAAAGAGGCCTACGCAGCGTTTTAAAGGATAAACTCGATTCAGACTATCAATATGGATCAACTGCTGCCGGGCCACACAAAGCTGATTTAAGAATAAAGTTGGGTAAGACATTAGCTTCTGAAGTTCTTTCTCGCGGACAACTTAGGATGGCTGTAGCAGCATTACAATTGGCTCAAACCAAAACGTATAATCAGCTAACTGGAAAAGTACCAATTTTTCTGCTCGATGATTTGGGGGCAGAACTTGATGAAGAAAAGAGGGAGCTTTTCTTAGATGCATTGGTTGAATCAAAATCGCAGGTTTTTGTAACAGCTATAGAATTGCAACAACTTGGCTTTATAAAAAAATATCAAAATAAGAAAATGTTTCACGTGGAACATGGAAGCGTGAAAGAGGAGTAAAGCAATAATGTCAGAACAAAATAGTTATGACTCGTCCAGTATCAAGGTATTAAAAGGTCTTGATGCTGTAAGAAAAAGACCGGGTATGTACATTGGTGATACAGATGATGGCACAGGCCTACATCACATGGTCTTTGAAGTTGTAGATAACTCAATTGATGAAGCTTTAGCGGGACACTGTTCTGATATTATCGTTACTATACATGGTGATAACTCTGTTTCTGTTTCTGATAACGGTAGAGGAATACCGACAGAAATACATCCTGAAGAAGGGGTTTCTGCTGCTGAAGTTATCATGACAGTACTTCATGCTGGGGGAAAATTTGACGATAACTCGTACAAAGTATCTGGCGGTCTTCACGGTGTGGGTGTTTCAGTTGTAAATGCCTTATCTAGTAAACTCAAGCTAAAAATCAAGCGCGCAGGAAAGAGCTATGAACAGGAATACCAGCATGGTGTTCCTCAAGCCCCTCTAGCACCTGTTGGTGATACAGATAGCACAGGTACCACTGTGCGCTTCTGGCCAAGTGAAGATACATTTTCTGATATTGAATTCCATTACGAAATACTGGCTAAGCGTTTAAGAGAACTTTCTTTCCTTAACTCTGGTGTGTCTATCATTCTAAAAGATGAGCGCGATGGTAAGAATGATCACTTCAAATATGAAGGGGGAATTCAGGCTTTTGTTGAGTACCTCAATCAAAATAAAACACCCGTGCATCAAAAAGTTTTTCACTTCACACTAGAAAAAGAAGAGGGTATTGCTGTTGAAGTAGCAATGCAGTGGAATGATGGTTTCCAAGAAAACATTTACTGCTTTACCAACAATATACCTCAACGTGATGGCGGTACACACCTAGCTGGCTTTAGGGCTGCATTAACCCGTACACTTAATAGTTACGTGGAAAAAGAAGGGTTAAACAAGAAGGCAAAAACTAATGCCAGTGGCGATGATGCAAGAGAGGGTTTAACAGCAGTCATTTCTGTAAAAGTGCCCGATCCGAAATTCTCATCTCAGACTAAAGACAAGCTGGTCTCTTCTGAGGTCAAACCTGCCGTTGAAACCGCTATGGGCGAAAAGCTGAGTGAATTTCTTTTAGAAAACCCAACAGAAAGCAAAATTATTGCGGGCAAAATCATTGACGCAGCGAGAGCAAGGGAAGCGGCCCGTAAAGCCAGAGAAATGACTAGGCGCAAAGGTGCACTAGACTTGGCTGGGTTGCCAGGGAAGCTCGCTGACTGTCAAGAAAAAGACCCTGCGCTAAGTGAATTGTATATCGTGGAGGGTGATTCTGCGGGCGGGTCAGCAAAGCAGGGCCGTAACAGGAAAAACCAAGCCATATTGCCACTAAAGGGTAAAATTCTGAATGTAGAAAAAGCCCGATTTGACAAGATGCTCTCATCTCAAGAGGTAGCTACACTGATAACTGCCCTTGGGTGTGGCATTGGCAGAGACGAATACGATCCAGAAAAACTTAGGTATCACAGTATCATAATAATGACCGATGCTGATGTAGACGGTTCTCACATTAGAACCCTGCTATTAACGTTTTTCTACAGACAAATGCCTGAAATTATCGAACGTGGCTATGTGTATATTGCTCAACCCCCTCTATATAAAATAAAGAAAGGAAAGCAAGAGCAGTACCTGAAAGACGATGACTCTCTCAATCAGCACTTAACAGCCATCGCAGTTGAAAACGCATCGCTATATACCAGTGAAGATGCTCCCGCCATTACGGGTATTGCACTTGAAAACCTTGTTAAGCAATTCCAAAGTACAGACAAAATGATTGGCCGTATGTATCGATTGATGCCAACTAACATCCTGTCTGCCTTGGTGTATGTTGACAAACTTGATGAAGCTAAGCTCGCAAGCGATAACAATGATTTACAAGTATTCGGCAACAACCTAATTGCAGAATTAGACAGTACTGAAACAGAAGGCGCAAACTACCGTTTTGAAGTGAGGCAAGAAGAAGAACGCAGTAGCTTCTATATCGCCCTAATCATGAAAATGCATGGTATAGATTATGAATATCGCTTTGATCATGACTTTATAACTTCCAATGAATATAGAAAAATCAAAGAGTTAGGTGATGTAATTGCCGATATGATGGAAGAAGGGGCATACATTCAGCGCGGTGAAAGGACTCAACCAGTAGCTACTTTCAAAGAAGCTCTTCAATGGCTTATGAATGAAGCACGCCGTGGTCAATACATACAACGCTACAAAGGGCTAGGGGAAATGAATCCTGAGCAGTTATGGGAGACCACCATGGACCCAGAGAGCCGTCGTATGCTTCAAGTAACAATTGAAGATGCCATTGCCTGTGACCAACTATTTACTACGCTGATGGGTGATCAGGTTGAGCCTCGTAGGGCATTTATAGAAGCCAATGCGCTAAATGTTGAGAACTTAGATGTCTAACGTTAAGTATTAATCGTTATAAACTAAAAAGGCAGTCATCATGACTGCCTTTTTTATAGCCGATATATAGAAGATTGAAGTAATACTAGATTCGCCTATTCTTAACCTCGTTCACAGCATAATCAGCAGCTCGAGCGGTTAGCGCCATAAAAGTTAACGAAGGGTTTACTGTTGCAGATGAGCAATATGAGGCGCCGTCTGTTACGAAAAGATTAGGAATGTCATGACTCTGATTGAATCCGTTTAATACCGACTCTTTTGGGTCATTACCCATTCGAACCGTACCTACTTCATGAATTGCTGAACCAGGCGGAGCGGAATCTGGATTAGACGCTGTAAAAATGTCTGTCATACCAATCTTAGTAAACATCTTTTCAAATTCACTGACTGCATCAGCCATCATGAGTCGTTCATTGTCAGACCACTCGCACTCGATATGTAGCTGTGGTATGCCCCATGCGTCTTTTTTAGTTTGATGGAGTGAAACCATGTTCTCATAGCGAGGGAGCATTTCGCCTTGTGCATACAGATTGAAACGCCACGGCCCAGGTCTGATTATGGATTCTTTGTAATTTATGCCAATGCCGTCTTGATGCGAGCGACCTCGCCAATCTCCTCTTGAGGCTCCACCTCCCATTGCATAACCTCGAACATAACCTTTTCTATAACGACTAGGTTCATACTGGAAATTCGGGATATAGATACCCGTTGGGCGTCGACCCGAGTGATATTCATCAAGAAAGCCCTCAACGGTTCCTTCTGCATATGCATGAAAACAATGGTCCATCAAATAATGCCCTAGAGCCCCAGAAGAATTCGCAAAGCCATTAGGATGGCTCTTTGCATTGGTATTTAAAAGCACCTGCGTCGAGCCTAGTGTTGACGCACACAAGAAAACCAACTTGGCTTTGTATTCTCGGGTTTTCTTAGTTTTGGCGTCGATAACATTGATACCCGTTATGCGATTGTCCTTTTCGGAATACATAAGACTATGAACAACGCTGTCTGTGGCTATTTTGAGTAATCCTGTTTTTGCTGCTGCAGGAAGGGTTGAACTCTGTGTTGAGAAGTAGGCACCGAAAGAACAGCCTTTTTGACATTCATTTCGTGCCTGACATTGAATTCGACCCTGCTGCATGTGAATTTGTGTAGGTTTAGTCAAATGCGCACACCGACCAGCGACCATAGGACGGTCGGGGAAATGTTGTGCGAATAAAGCTTGAACGTGCTTCTCTGCACTGTTCAATTCGAATGGTGGTAAATGTTCTCCATCAGGTAGTTGAGGCAAATTATCCTTACCGCCCGCTATCCCAACAAATCTTTCAACGTAGCTGTACCAAGGAGCAAGATCTTTATAGCGAATCGGCCAGTCGATACCATGCCCGTCTCTTTTATTGGCCTGAAAATCGAACTCACTCATACGATAAGACTGGCGTGCCCACGTTAGCGACTTTCCACCTAGTTGATTGCTTCTTATCCAAGTGAAGTCTTTGTTTTCTGGGGTACTATACGGATAGTCTTTGTCGTTACCAAAAAAGTGCTTTGTCATGTCATTAAAAGCGTAACAGCGTTGTTGGATACGATACTTATCTTCAACCTCTTTTAATGGTACTTTTGTTCTATTGGGAAATTGCCAAGGACCCTTACCTTCAGTTGGGTAGTCTTTTCGATGTTCTATTTTTCTACCCCTTTCTACCATGAGGGTCTTAAACCCTTTTTCGGTAAATTCTTTGGCTGCCCATCCACCGGTAACACCACTGCCTACAACAATGACATCGAAGGTTTCATTACTCTCAGAAATAAATAAATCATCTGTTTGCATTGCGGTTTCCTGCGCCTTAATAGCTCATTAATGAGCCCCACGACTTGGTATTTTCATCTGCTGGAATAGACCCTTTGTAACCGCCAGGTACAGCCTGATAATTCAACGCTTGAGTAGCACCAACCTGACTAGTGAAATAACCAAATACTACGAGTTCTTTGAGAAACTTAAATTGTGACCTTTGCGTATCACTGTAGCCTTGTTTAGCTTCGATGCCACTTAACAGGTCATAACGCTGCTGCTCATTAAGTAACTCGAAACTCGAACTGCCTTGGTTAACAGAAATACGTTGAATTTCCGTTAATATTTCTTTTACTGCACCTTGTTGATCTTCTGTATGGCAGGTAAACAATTGATGATCAACAAAGCCATGACAATCCAGATCGCCCGCTCCAGGTGTATCGGTTGCAGGCAAGATAGTTTGCGCTATGGCTTGCAGAGCTTTTAATTGACTGAAGGACAATAACTTTCCTTTACCCGTGACTTCACCTCCTTGCTTAGGTGTATAGGCAAAAGCTGAAGCGATGTGTTGCGTGGACAACCAAGACACGGCCGTCGCGGCAATGGCTGCATCTTTGCAGTGGCGAAGTAGTTCCCGACGGGATAATGCTTTTTGATTATTCACCTAGTGTACCTCTCGTTGCAAGTCATGTTTGTTAGGGGCTCGTTTACTCAAATACCAGTACAAACCGACAAACGTCACAGTGAGAACAACGGGAAAGACCAAGAGGTTTTCCAGCACGGCCTGCCCAGCGGCAATTTGCACTTCGTTTTCAGGTAGGTTGAGAGATTTAGCGCTGGCGGTTGCTTCATCTATCCACCCTCCAATGACGGGATTCCACATACTGACAGCGAACATACCTGCTCCGCCAATCATCGAAAGACCTAAGGCACCGGTATTTGGGGTGTACTCTGATACACAGCCCAACATGGTGGGCCAGAAATAGGTGACGCCCAGCGCAAAACAAATTGCTGCTGCATACAAGAGCGGACCAGACACGATACTCATCAGGTAAATTCCCAATGTTGAGAATACGGCTGAAAATACCAATACACCTGAAGGGTTTAAACGATGCACGATAGGCCCGGCATAATAGCGTCCAACAGCCATAATACCGGTAATGAGCGCGAGTATTAGCATAGGGGATGCTCCTGACGCACCTAGTATTCCTTGGATCCACTGTTGTGTACCAAGCTCTGTTGTCGCAGTTAGCGTCATACAAATTACCAAAAATAGGTACAACGGAGAGAACAAATTCTTTAGGTTGTGAGACGTAGAATGGGCTTGCTCATCAAGTTTCGGAAATTCACTAGTAAACAGCATATAACCGTAGATGAGGGCAGGGACCAGTATGGTAGCTACCTGCAGTTGCCAACCCAGGCTCATTGATGTGAACCAGTTAGAAATCAGCGCGCCAATAACGATGCCCCCGGGAAACCACACGTGGAATTTATTGAGCATGGTGGTCTTATTGTCTTTATAGGTTTCTGCGATTAGTGGATTACAACCGGCTTCAACCGCACCGTTTGCAAAACCAATCAGAAACGTAGAAATAAGTAACCCCCAGAAGCCCTCAGCCGAAATGGTAAGAAGCAAACCGCCAAGGTGGCAAAAGAATGCAGCAGCGATGAGCTTCTTTGCACCAAATGCATTGTACAGGAAGCCACCAAACATGGTCGCAAGTGGAAACCCCAAAAAAGCCATGGCATTTATCCAGCCGAGTTGGGTGGCACTAAGTCCGTATGTTTGCCCAAGCTCTACTAATATGCCAGCACGAATAGCAAACGTCATAGATGTGGCTGTCAGTGCAACGCAACTGAGTATAAAAACCTTTTTTATCAGTGTGTCTTGATTCATAGCAGTACTCCTCTACAGACCTAAAATCCGACGATTACTCTCTCGGTCTTGCTCAGCACCGGCAAAATCATCAAATGCCTTTTCGGTCGGGCGAATTAAGTGTTTTTCAATGAAAGGTGCACCTTCTGCCGCTCCATCTTCAGGATGCTTAATACAACACTCCCACTCCAGAACAGCCCATCCATCGTAGCCGTATTGCGTTAGCTTAGAAAATATTTGGCTGAAGTCTACTTGGCCATCACCTAAGGACCTGAAACGACCTGCGCGCTCAAGCCAACCTTCATAGCCACCGTAGACACCGCATCGGCCATTGGGCCTGAACTCTGCATCTTTAACATGAAAAGCTTTGATTCGTTCGTGATAGATATCAATAAATGCAAGGTAGTCCAATTGTTGAAGAACAAAATGACTGGGGTCGTAAAGGATATTGACTCTTGGGTGGTTGTTGGTTGCAGCTAAAAAACGCTCAAACGTTAGGCCGTCGTGTAAGTCTTCGCCCGGGTGTAATTCATAACACACATCTGTGCCAGCCTCATCAAACGCATTTAAAATAGGTTCCCAACGTTGGGCTAGTGCGTTAAAACCCTCATCGACTAATCCAGCAGGCCTTTGTGGCCATGGATAAACAGTATGCCAGAGCAGTGCGCCTGAGAACGTAGCGTGTGCAGATAACCTCATTCGCTGGCTCACTTTTGCTGCCAACCGCATTTGTTCTGCTGCCCATGAGGTTCTTGCCTCAGCGTTACCCCTGACTTGCTTTGGTGCGAAACCATCAAACAGGTCACCATAAGCTGGATTAACGGCCATCAGCTGCCCTTGTAAATGGGTTGATAATTCAGTTATCGAAAGACCATACTGACTGGCCACGCCAGTCAATTCATCACAATAGGTCTGGCTTTCAGCGGCTTTGGATAGATCTAAAATTCGCGGGTCCCACGTGGGAACCTGAATGCCTTTATAGCCAAGTGAACTCACCCATTTACACAGATTTTCAAAGGTATTAAAGGGAGCTTGATCGCTGATAAATTGGGCAAGGAAAATGGCGGGACCTTTAATTTGATTCATGCTTTTTATCCTTGTTTACGTTATGTCTTTGAACGGTGAATGTGTAGTCACTAAGTCATGCCATTTTGTGTCACTTCGATCTGCTGCGACCACATGTTCGATAAAAGCCATACCTCTTAGGGCATCTTCAATCCCAGGAACAAATTTAGACGCGGTTAAAGTGCCATTCCTACTGATTTTTACATTGTGCGCAAAATCCCGATATAGATTCGCAAATGCTTCAATATACCCTTCTGGGTGTCCAGCAGGCACGCGCATCGCATCAGTAACAAATGAAGAACCCTCGCCAATGCCGCTGCGCTCTATCGTACTACTAGCGTTATGCCGTTTGATAATCAGCGTGTTTGGCTCCTCTTGCTGCCAATGCAGGCTCGCTTTATCACCGTATAGTCTGAGAGTAAGGTTATTTTCTTCACCAATTGCAATCTGACTGGCTAGCAATGTGCCGCGTATCTTGTTCGAAAAGCGTAAAAAAACTGCACCATCGTCATCAAGGCGTCTGCCATCTACCACAGTGCCTAAATCCGCACATAGTGCGGTAATTTTTTCACCGCTAACGTATTCAGCCAGATTGGCAGCGTGCACGCCAATATCTCCCATACAGCAACTGATCCCTGCTTTAGCAGGGTCGAGGCGCCAGGCTGCTTGTTTACTGTCCTCATCTTCTTTTTGTGATAGCCAACCCTGTTGGTATTCCACCATGATTTTTCTGATCGTACCGAGCTCACCCTGTGCAACTAACTCTTTCGCTCTCTTAACCATGGGATAGCCAAGGTAAGTATGGGTTAGACCAAAAAGCTTACCACTCTCATGAACCACGTTTTTCAGCGCGATTGCTTCTTTAAGCGAAAACGTTGCTGGCTTATCACAAAGCACATGGAAACCAGCTTCTAAACAGCATTTGGCCGCTTCGTAATGTAAGTGATTCGGCGTTACAATCGCGACGAATTCCATGCGCTCCGAGGCGGGTAGGGCAGCTTCACCTTGTAACATTTGATTAAAGTCGGGGTAGCACCTTGAGGGGTCGAGATAAAGGGCCTTGCCCGACAGGATGCTTTTCTCGGGGTCACTGCTAAATGCACCGCATACTAGTTCTATTTCACTATCCATTGCGGCAGCAATGCGATGTACCTGACCAATGAAGGCACCTTGCCCCCCACCGATCATACCCATCTTTACCTTTCTCTTTTCGCTCATATTTATGTTGAGGATTGTAAATAGTATGTAACTATTATTGTTGACAGGAACAAAAGGCGTTAATAAAAAATCGGTTTAAACTATGATAAATTCGGCGTTAGTCAGTATTTTAGGGGTGTGAACACCATGCAGAGGGAAGAAAGAGCACAAGACACCGATGCCTTACTGTCGGCTTTGAGTGTCCGCCAGTTGATCATCATGTTTGATTTATTACCGAATACTTTATTTTGGATTAAAGATGAAAACAGTCGCTTTGTGTATATCAATCAGTGCTTTTTAGACCACTCAAACAAAAGCTGTGTATCACAACTACTGGGAAAAGATGATTTCGCTATCTCACCGCCTCATTTGGCGCGCCAATATATCTTGGATGACAAAAAAGTGATGGCAGGGCATTTGGTAACCGACCGGATTGAGCTTAATCACTTGAGCTCTGGTGATTTCGGCTGGTTTTCAACGTCAAAGCGACCCCTTTGTGATGATAGTGGAGGCGTGCTGGGCACTTATGGGCTAACGCAATATCTTGAGCAGTCTTCACAAGCGTTATCTAATGTAGAAGCGGTTAAAGTGCCTGTGGAATATATCCGGTGTGAATACCACAGGCCAATCACTATTGCTGAACTTGCCGATTTGGCTTGTTTGTCAGTGAGCGCATTAGAGCGGCGATTTAAGAAACACCTGGGTAAAACGCCAAAACAATTTATCAATGAAGTAAGGCTTGAGAATGCTCGAAGAATGCTCATCGATACCAAACATTCAATTGTCGATATAGCGTTTAAATGTGGCTTTGCGGAGCACAGCTATTTCAGTAAGCAATTTAAACAGCTATTTGGTGTCTTGCCCTCGCAAATTAGACGTCAACATGAGAGTTCGCTCAATTAGCGCATGGCCACCGTTAAGGTGTAATAGTTGGGTTTTGATTCTTTCAGGGTAAATCGATAAACCCCATTATCTGATGGCGTAAAGCGCAAGTTCATGGCTTGTGAACTGCAGTGCACAGGCGTACTGGACTTGGTGGTAATTTCGGTTACCTGACTCAAGGCTCCACAGCTTTGAGAAGGTGTCCAAACTGCATCGGCTATTTTGAAATCATAAGGCTGACCATCGGCAACAAGATCGATGTCAGCATGCCATACGCCACTGACATTACCTGGTTTAAATTGGTGTGCTGCTACCGTTCCCCACCAATTAAACACGCCTCTTAGGTATAACTGCGGCACTGATATGTTTGATAAATAGGGCGACCTATCGGTCTGTTTGGACGGGCCTGTGGTACAGGCAGAGACAAACAATACCAATACCACAGTCAATAAAGCGCGGCCTATGCCTAACATAAGCGTTATTTCGCCATCACTGAAATGTCAGCAACAGATAAAAACATTGCTCTGAGTTGGCTTAGCAGAGCAAGTCGGTTTTGCTTAACGGCGTCATCATCTGCCATCACCATCACATCGTCAAAAAACGCATCGATGGGAGCCCTGAGCTCTGCCAAGGCCTCCAGTGAGGCGCTATAGTCTCTGCTGGCAACGTTGTGTTGTAGTCGCTCTTGTCGTTCAACCATGTGCGAATGTAAGGCTTTTTCCTGGTCAAGTTCGAACAAGGCGCTGTTAACCGCCGCATCGCTGTCGACTTTGTTCTTCGACAAAATGTTAGCGACTCGTTTGTTAGCCGCAAAGAGTGCATCTGCAGCTTCATGAGCGCGAAATGCCTCAAGGGCTCTCACTCTAGCAACAAAATCGAGTGGTTGTGTTGGCCTGCGTATGGCTACCGCTTGAATGGTATCATTCGCATTTCCTTCATCGTGCAACATGGCGCCAAACCGCGTCAGGATGAAGTCGACCACGTCTGTCGTATTGTCTTCCAGTGTTCCCTTGGGGTATTGCGCCGCAGCCGTTTCCACTAATGTGGTTAGGTCAAGGTTATGCTGACTTTCCACAATGAGGCGAAGCGTGCCAATGGCCGCTCTTCTCAGCGCAAAGGGGTCTTTATCGCCCTTGGGACGTTGTCCAATACCAAAAATGCCAACAAGGGTATCAAGCTTATCTGCTAGCGAAACACACAACCCAACCGTCGATTGGGGCAACGCATCGCCAGCAAAACGCGGTAGATATTGCGCTTCAATGGCGTCGGCAACGGCCTCGCTTTCACCGTCGTGCTGCGCGTAGTATTTACCCATAACGCCTTGAACTTCTGGGAACTCCATCACCATTTCGCTCATTAAATCTGCTTTACACAGCAAGCCGGCACGCATCGCGTCAGTTTTATCTGCGTTTGTTTGCTCGGCAATTTCACCAGCCAGGTTTTGTAGTCTAATGGCCTTGTCTTTCAGAGTGCCGAGTCGCTTTTGAAACAATACTGTTTCCAGTTTTTCTATTCGACTTTCCAGTGAGTGCTTTTTATCCGTATTAAAGAAAAATTCAGCATCTGCTAAGCGCGGCCTGATGACCTTTTCGTTACCACTAATCACTGCATCAGGATTCTTGCTGTCTATATTCGACACGAACAAGAAAATATTGCTTAGTACACCATCATCACCTAGCAAAGGGACGTATTTTTGGTCGTCCTTCATCGTATATATAAGGGCTTCTTTAGGCACTTCTAAGAACTTTTCTTCAAAACTAGCCTGCATAACCTTTGGCCATTCGACCAGAGAAGCGATTTCCTCAAGTAGTGCAGTAGAATAGTCGGCTATGAGATTGAGCGCATTTGCGCGCTTCTCTAATGCCGACTTAATGGTGTCTACGCGACGAGAAAAAGACGCTACCACATAGTGATTTATTAATGTGTTTTCGTATTCAGTCGCATGGGTTAAATCGAAGGTTGCATTACCGTGAAAACGATGTCCACGGATGGTCTTTGACGATGAAATACCAAATAAACTGGCAGGAATAACCTGGGAGCCGAACATTACACAAAGTGTATGTACAGGACGTATAAACTGATGATCGAAGTCGGCCCAGCGCATGGGTTTAGGAATAGGCAATTTGTTGAGCGCAGCGGTAATGAGTGACTCAATTTCACTCTCGAGGCCTTTACCTTTAATTTCTGCTTTATGTAGCAGCCACTCACCCTTATCAGTTTTAAGGCGTTGCGCGTCAGCTATATCTATGCCATTACCTCTGGCCCAGCCCAATGCAGCCTTAGTAGGGTTGCCGTCTTCATCAAAGGCCGCGCTTACCGCAGGTCCACGCTTTTCAATTTCCGAATCGGGTTGCGTATCAGCAATACGCGAAATCAAAATAGCCAGGCGTCTGGGACTTGCGAACCACTGATACGACTCTGGTGAAAAGTTTGCGTCAATAAGGCCTGCATATAAGTTCTGAGCAAACTGTTCCCCCAGAGACTTTAGCAATTTAGGCGGCAGTTCTTCCGTCCCAATTTCAACTAGAAGTGCGTCATGTTGCGCCATATTTATTCCTTATTGTTCTTTCTTGCACAGCGGGAATCCCAAAGATTCTCGTGCATCGTAGTAGCTTTGTGCGCAGGCTTTTGCCAGCGTGCGAACGCGCAAAATATAGCGCTGTCGTTCGGTTACTGATATGGCGTGTCTGGCATCAAGAAGATTGAAAGCATGAGACGCGCGCATGACTTGTTCATAAGCGGGCAATGGCAGGTTCTTCTCGATCAGTGACTGACTCGCTGTTTCGCAGTCATCAAACTGCTTAAACAAGGTGTTTACATCGGCGTGCTCAAAGTTGAATGCGGATTGCTCAACTTCGTTCTGATGGAATACATCACCATAGGTCACGGTGCCTTGTGGTGTATGTGCCCAAACCAGATCGTAAATACTGTCTACGCCCTGGATATACATAGCTAGCCTTTCTAGGCCATAGGTGATTTCACCCGTTACAGGCTTACACTCAAGGCCGCCGACCTGTTGAAAATAAGTAAATTGGGTGACTTCCATACCGTTAAGCCATACTTCCCAGCCTAAACCCCAAGCGCCAAGTGTTGGAGATTCCCAGTTGTCCTCAACAAAACGAATGTCATGCTCTAAGGGGTCAAAGCCAAGCTCTTTCAATGAATCAAGGTACTTCTCTTGAATATCGCTGGGAGAGGGTTTTAGCATGACTTGAAACTGGTAGTAATGCTGTAAACGGTTTGGGTTTTCGCCATAGCGACCGTCAGTGGGCCTTCTGCAAGGCTGGACATAGGCACTATTCATTGGCTCTGGCCCCAAAGAACGCAAAAATGTCATTGGGTGGAACGTGCCAGCGCCCACTTCCATGTCCAGCGGCTGAATAATGACACACCCTTGTCTTGCCCAGTAATCCTGAAGCGCAAGAATGAGTCCTTGGAATGTTTTTACATCAAATTTTTGCATTCACCAATGGCCTGATTTGCTCAAAAAGGGCGCTATTATAGCGGTTGAATGGTCAGTAGTGTAGGGCTTCAGCCCAAGCCTTTGCAAAAAGTCGTGATCTTTTCCAATTCACCTAGAACCCTGCTTTCATATTCGGCTTCAATTTCTTCCCTTGCTCGGTCCTGGCGACGTCGCTCCCGTTTGTCCAGAGCCATTCTTGCCTCATGGGTATCAAAGCCAGATACTTTGATAAACAGCCCATAAATATGTGGAAACCTCTGGTCATAGTCGGGCTTTGGGTCTAATGGTAGCGCGTCTAAAAGACGGCATATCCTTATTGCCCCTTCAGATAAATCACACTGCTGTTGACTCATGGCCATAGCGATTGTGGTCACGCTCTCAGTGATAGTTGCTACACGTTTTTGACGGGCAACAGCCTGTCGCTCATTTTGCTTTTTCAGCAAGAACAAGAGCCGACCTGCATAGAAGGCGAGGGCTGCAATAATCAACGCACCCAATAGTAATATCGTGTAAAACACTATTGTTTGTCCGGTTCAACAAAGTCCTGCATAGAAATAGCATCAAGCTTGTCGAATGGATCACTGCGCTCGCTGTCTTCTTCCTGCTCTGCTGAAATACCAAGCATGTCACACAATATGGCGTGCCGCTTGAGCTTCTCATCCACATAGGCCTGCTGTGCCTTGTTCAAGGCTTCACCACGCTCAGCTTTATCTAGCAGTGTAGATAGACGATTGTCTGCTTCAATCGCGGCTAACTCTTCATTGGGCGTTGCATAACGCTTGATCTCTTGGGTCAAGGCAATGAGTCTCTTGCTGCCATGCCTTGGGTCTGTGGACTTGTGATTCGCCTTAGGCTTATTTTGTGTGGCCTTGTCCATATTGTTACGAGAGCCAGAAGGGCGACCTGCCTTCTTCTTGGTCCTGGTGTTGGTCTTTTCATGAACATGCCTGTCGCTGGACTTGGGCGTGCCTATCTGACCAATCTTGCGTGTCTTTTTCTGTCTTGGCATTGTCGTCCCGACTGTAAAAGTAAAAACACAATTATACCTTTATTAAATGCGCTTAAACACCGCAATATCATCGCTTGGGAAAGAAACTGTTAAGGCGCTTTTCGCCGCTAGGTAGGTAAAAGTAAAGTCACTGAAAAAACTGACATGTGTTAGGTCATTCTTGTAGTGCCATTGTGCAAAACGACTGGCCGAAATGACGCGCTTTGTCATCACAATAAATACACCGTTTTCCGATAACCTAGACACTATCCAATGCCACTCTTCATGTGGTGTATGAAAGTGCTCAATGGCTTCTGTGCAGGTGATCAAATCAAATTGCTGCCTCTTGTCAGGCAAGCAAGGAAAATACAAAGGGTCGAAAAAGCTTACCTCAGCAATATTACGAGACAGAGTCGCCGCTAAAACGGGTGCTGGACCACACCCAAAATCCAATGCATTTTTTACATAGATGAAGTTTTCCGTTTCTGTCGCTGCAACGTCATAAGCTCGTGAAAGGAATCGATGGTATCCTTCATCATCAAAACTATTTTCGTGTAAATCGTATTCCCGCTTCTCTTCCAACAATGTTGGTAAGCATTCTCGGCTAACATAGACCAAGCGGCAGCGCTGACACTGGATATATGTGCGTTTCTTATCGGAATGGAATAGTGTTTGGTGCTGATTAAAATGACAAAGTGGGCACACTAGATTTATTGCTCACAAAAGAAAAAAGGTGGAAGCCTAAGCTACCACCTCGTATTGAGTGCCAGATGACACCTCTCCCGTCATAACACGTCTTTGTGTTTGATGCTTCCCTAGCTTGCTCTACTTTTTATTGTTGTTGACAGAGCGTTTTATCGTTTTAGGTCTTCCTGACTCTTTATTAGTCGTCCTAGTCTGTTAATCGCGAATATTTTACTACTCGTCGAAACTTGGACAAGAATACATCAATTTTTGCAAATTACAATAACTTTATACAATTATTTAACAATTGTGACACTAGGCCGTTCCGGGCCAAAAACGACTAATAGAGTCCGGCAAGATAATTAGCCAATACTTCAATATCTTCGTCAGTAAGTTTCATAGCAATATCGCGCATCATGCCGTTCATGTCGTTGTGTCGCGCGCCACTTCTAAATGCCTTCAACTGCGTTACAGTATATTCAACATGCTGACCTGAGATATCAGGGAAACCTGAAAGGCTTTGACCATTTCCGGTAGGACCATGGCATGCAACGCACGCGGCGATACCTCTTTCTTCATCTCCACCGCGATATAACGCCTCGCCAGGTGCTATGTACTGCTCAGGAGTACTGCCGCCTTTGGCATCCTGGCTGGCATAATAAGCAGCTAAATCGCGCATTTGTTGATCAGACAGTGGAGCCGCCATTCCATTCATAACCGCATTATTTCGGCCTTCCTCACCGCCGGTTTGAGAGGCGAGTTTGAATTCCTGTAACTGCTTCAAAATATACTTTTCATGCTGACCCGCAATCTTTGGGTTCATTGGAATGGCACTGTTTCCATCTGTTCCATGGCAGGCTGCACAAACGGCTGATGCGGCTTTGCCTGCTTCAGGATCGCCTTGTGCTATCGCGGTATGTGAAACACCAATGGACAAACTCAACAAAAAAAGGATTCTTTTCATGGTTTTTCTCTTTTCTGCTTTTACAGAACTATAAGGGCTCTATGATGTAATTTTCGTATTTTACACAATTCGCTCAACTAAAAAACCAATTCATCGTTTGAAATCAGTTTTAACAGCACATTGTAGGTAATTTGGGTTTACAATATAGCTTTGTGAATACTTCTCTATAATAAGGAAAACAATGAGCTACTTTTCAAGAGCCACATTTTCAATTAGTGCACCTAATATTCAGCATTTGGGAGCTGATAGTGGTTATGAAGTTGCTTTTGTGGGCCGGTCCAATGCTGGGAAGTCCAGTGCGCTGAATAAACTTGCCAGGCAAAAACAGTTAGCGAGAACCAGTAAGACCCCAGGAAGAACCCAGATGATCAACGTGTTTTCGTTAGATGAAGACCGGCGATTGATTGACCTTCCTGGTTACGGATATGCACAAGTTCCACTGGCGATGAAAAAGAAGTGGCAAGCAGCACTGAGTGAGTACTTACATAAGCGTAAGTGTTTAAAAGGCGTGGTTGTCTTGATGGATATTAGGCATCCTCTTAAAGATTTGGACCAAGAGCTTATCTACTGGGCTGTCGATGCAAAACTGCCTGTATTGGCTTTACTTACCAAGGCCGATAAACTTAAATCGGGTAAACGAAAAGCACAAACACTCATGGCCAGAGAGGCGTCGTTGGCATTTTGCGGTGATGTAACCGTTCACGCGTTTTCTGCGCAGTCAGGCATTGGCATGAATGAATTGGAATCTACCATCTCGGCGTGGATGGATTTACAGGCTGAGGCATAAAAAAAGCCTGGTATTCACAGGAATGCCAGGCTATTAAGAAAAGAAAACACACATAAAACCGATTAAATAGACCCACCTAGCCATTCAAAAGTTCATTCTGCACAGTAAAAAAATAAAAAAAGAGCAAAAAAAAGCCCCGACTAAAAAGTCGAGGCTGAATCAAAGGCGTGAATCTGTCTTCTCACCTCTGTACCCTACAACTGCAATAGTACAAATAAGATGAATAAAAAACAAGCTTTTTGTAATTAAATAACCACAAATTAGTGCGCTTCGTCCCAGTTGTGTCCTTTTCCTACGTCTACAATAAGCGGCACGTCAAGCTCAGAGGCTGATTCCATCAGGGTTTTTATGGTTTTGCAGTGTGCTTCTACGTTTTGTTGTTTTATTTCAAAAACGAGTTCATCGTGAACCTGCATGATCATTTTAACTGAGTCATCTTTAAGGCCCTGAATCCACTCATCTACTTTAATCATGGCCATTTTAATGATGTCAGCAGCGGTACCCTGCATAGGGGCGTTTATCGCAGCACGTTCTGCACCTTTTCGCCTTGCGCCATTACTCGAACGTATCTCTGGCAAGTAAAGTCGTCGGCCAAAAACTGTTTCGACATAACCATCAGACTTCACTTTCTCTCGGGTAGACTCCATGTAAGAGAGTACACCTGGATACCGCTCAAAATAGGTGTTCATATAGCCTTGTGCGTCCTGTCTACTAATGTGCAATTGCTTTGCCAGACCGAACGCTGACATACCATATATGAGGCCAAAATTAATGGCTTTTGCGCTGCGTCTTTGACTGTCCGTCACTTGCTCTGTTGGTATGCCAAACACCTCTGCTGCTGTTGCACGGTGAACATCAAGGCCATGTTTGAAAGCATCAAGTAATCCTTTGTCTTTGGAAAGATGCGCCATGATCCTAAGCTCTATTTGCGAGTAGTCGGCAGCAACAATTACATAGCCTTCATCAGGGACAAACGCTTGGCGCACCCGTCGGCCTTCGGCATTTCTAATTGGAATATTCTGTAAATTCGGATCCGAAGATGACAGCCTTCCTGTGGCCGTAACTGCCTGATGATATGAGGTATGAACGCGGCCTGTTCTGTGATTAACCATTTTGGGTAGCTTGTCTGTATAGGTCGACTTTAATTTAGACAAACCGCGATATTCAATAATCATCCGCGGCAATTCATAGTCTTCAGCTAGCTCTTGCAACACATCTTCAGAGGTTGACGGTGCGCCCTTGGGGGTCTTTTTTATGACTGGCAAAGATAGTTTATCGAATAATATAGCTTGCAATTGTTTAGGTGACCCGAGGTTAAACGCTTCGCCTGCCTTTTCATGCACCTCTTTTTCAAGTTCCGCAATGCGAACGGCCAAGTCCTGGCTTTGCTGTTGTAGCCGTTGACTGTCAATATTTACACCTTGCTGCTCTATTCTGGACAGGACACCACTAAGGGGGATTTCAATGTTGAGCAACACATCTTTTTGTTTTTCAAGTGGTGCAAGCTTTTGCCAAATCGCATTGTGTAACCGCAAAGTAATGTCAGCATCCTCGGCAGCATACGGCGCGGCCTGCTCAATAGGAATAAGATCAAAGGTAAGCTGCTTAGCACCTTTACCGGCAATTTCTTCAAAGCTGATGGTTTTGTGATGCAGGTAAGCCATGGACAAGGAATCCATGTCATGGCGCGTTGCTGTGCTGTTGAGTACATAACTTTCTAACATGGTGTCAAAAGCAATGCCATTTAGAGTGATACCCTCATTTGCCAGCACATTTTTGTCGTACTTAATATGTTGACCTACTTTTTTAATCGAAGGGTCTTCTAATAGCGGTTTAAATTTAGAAAGCACCCATGCTTTATCCAACTGTTGCGGCGCGGTAGGGTCTTTATGACCAACAGGAATATAACAAGCTTCACCTTCTGCTACACAAAATGACATGCCAACTAACTCAGCTTGCATGTAGTCGAGACTGGTGGTTTCCGTATCAAAAGCAACCAGCGTTGATGCTTTAATTTTGGCGATCCAGTCTTCTATTTGTGCTTCATCAAAAACGGTCTGGTAGTTATCTGCATTTATCACTGATTCTGTAACACCTGCCTCTGCAACGTCCTCGGTTTCCGTGTTTTTATCGCCAGAATCACTTGATTTAATTGCACTAGCTTCACTGAACCAGCGCTTAAATTCATACTCTGAATACAAGGCTATCAATGCATCTAAGTCTGGCTCTGAGGGAGTAAGTGTTTGCGGTGATACAGTTAAATCAAGATCTGTGACGATAGTTGCAAGCTGGTAAGACAGACGCGCTTGTTCCTCGTGTTCTGCCATTTTAGCTGCCATTGTTTTAGCGCCTCTAAACGAGAGTTCGGCGAGCTTATCAAGGTTGTTGTAAATATCATCAATTCCGCCGATGCCGTTTATCATAGCTTGGGCACTTTTATCGCCGACACCGGGCACTCCTGGAATGTTGTCAACCTTGTCACCCTTGAGGGCGAGAAAATCAATAATAAATTCTGCGGGTACACCAAACTTTTCAACGACGCCCTCTCTATCCGTAATCTGGTTATTCATTGTATTGATCAGCGTGACATGGTCATTGACAAGCTGTGCCATATCTTTATCGCCCGTGCTTATGAGACAGGCCATCTCAAGAGCCGTAGCCTGCGCCGCTAACGTGCCTATGACATCGTCGGCTTCAACATCTGGCACTACAACCAGCGGCAAACCCATTGCTTTAATAATCTCATGAAGTGGCGCGATTTGATCTCTGAGTTCGGGTGGCATTTCAGGACGATTTGCCTTGTACTCTGCATACATATCATTGCGAAAGGTTTTACCCTTTGCATCAAAAACCACTGCCATATGTGTTGGCTGATATTCTTTCAACAGGCTTTTCAGCATATTGACGACGCCGTAAATAGCGCCGGTGTCTTTTCCCTTAGAGTTAGTTAAGGGAGGTAAGCCATGAAACGCTCTAAACAAATAAGAGGAGCCATCGACCAGAATAAAAGGAGCGGGTGCGTGATCAGACATGAGACTATTTTTTGTTCCTACTATTTAATGGCATCAGAATGCCACAGCACAGCGTCAAAGCAAGTATGTAGAAAAAAGGATCTGGATAATTTGTGGATAACTCTGTGAAGAAAAATGTAAATGGATCAGTGAATAACTGATAAAAATACTTCGGGAAATCTATATTTTTGATTTATATAGAAAAAAAGCCCTATCAAAGAAGCTTAAACTAAATGTTTTTAAATCTAGATTTGTGTATAAAGGTTTGACTGACGATCCGCCTAGATTCCTAGCGGTCAAAAAATGTATCATAACCAAGTCAAAAGAACAGGTGTTTCTTAATAACATTTTTTTCGTGTTTGTTTACATTTTGTTCATAAATGCATAAGCCAATAAAAACAAGGGATAGAACAAATTATGAAAAAAAGGTTGAGCCGCAAGTCGCAATCTGCGCTAATACTGCTATTCAACTAAAGAACGCGTATTCATGCAGTACCGGGCAATAATAAGAATTCTAGGATTGTTGGTAGCCTTGTTTAGCGTCACCATGGTCCCGCCTGCTTTAGTCTCCCTGATTTACCAGGATGGTGGAGGCTTGCCTTTTGTGTTGGCGTTTATACTCTGCTTGTTAACGGGTACAGCGTTTTGGTATCCAAATCGTACACATAAATCTGATCTAAGAGCCAAAGAAGGCTTTCTCATTGTGGTGCTTTTCTGGACAGTACTTGCAAGTTTTGGTGCCATTCCTTTTGCGCTGCTCGAACAACCTCAAATGAGCATTACTGACTCGTTTTTCGAATCATTCTCTGGCTTAACCACAACCGGCGCGACTGTAATTGAAGGTATAGAGTTTTTGCCTCACGCAGTTAAATTCTATCGGCAGCAACTGCAGTGGTTAGGAGGCATGGGGATCATTGTATTGGCGGTGGCTATTTTGCCGATTTTGGGCGTTGGAGGTATGCAGCTTTATCGCGCTGAAACACCCGGTCCAGTAAAGGATTCAAAAATGACTCCGCGGATAGCTGATACCGCGAAGCACTTGTGGTTTATCTACTTAGGATTGACCATTGCATGTTCGTTAGCTTATTGGCTCGCTGGAATGACATTGTTCGATGCGATATGCCACGCCTTTTCTACTATCGCGATTGGTGGCTTCTCTACCTATGATGCGTCTTTGGGTTACTTTCAGAGTCCGCTGGTTAATGTCATCTGTGTGGTCTTTTTATGGATTGCTGCCCTTAACTTTGCGCTGCATTACGCTGCGGTTAGCGCAAGATCGTTACAAAATTATCGACATGATCCGGAGTTTAAAGCCTTCTTCTTTATTCAGGCAGCGTTGATTTCCGTATGCTTTTTAACATTAGTACTAAGTAACTATTACCGCTCCGCCGAAGTGGCTCTTGATCAGGCAATGTTGCAGGCAGTATCTATCAGTACGACGGCTGGTTTTACCACAACAGACTTTTCTGCGTGGCCGGCCTTTCTGCCAATATTATTGATTTTTTCCAGCTTTATTGGTGGTTGCGCAGGATCAACCGGTGGCGGTCTGAAAGTCATCCGTGTGTTTTTGCTTTACCTCCAAGGCAAACGTGAGATTGACCGTTTGGTACATCCTAAAGCTATCTATTCCGTAAAGTTAGGTGACAGAGCTATGCCTGACAGAGTCGTTGAAGCGGTATGGGGTTTCTTTTCTGCCTATGCCATTGTTTTTGTGATCATTATGATAGGCTTAATTTCAACCGGGCTCGACAACATAACAGCCTTTACTGCGACGGCTGCCACTCTCAACAATCTTGGCCCTGGTTTAGGTGAGGTTTCCTCTACGTTTGCCAGTGTTAATGACCCTGGCAAATGGTTACTCATTCTCGCTATGTTATTTGGTCGTTTGGAAGTGTTTTCCTTACTGGTACTGTTTTCTCCTACTTTTTGGCGGGGCTAACCCGTAACGCATTTACCCAAAGAAAAAGGCGCTAGGTTGGAAGAGTTTTTCTACATCACCGATAAACTTTTTGTCTACTAGAAACAGAATGACATGGTCATTGGCTTCAATGACGGTATTGCTGTGCGCAATGATGACCTGGTCTTCCCTGACTATCGCGCCAATGGTTGTGCCTGGGGGCATTTTTATTTCACTGATAGGGCGACCTACCACCTTGGAGGTGTTTTTATCTCCATGTGCAATAGCTTCAATTGCTTCTGCGGCACCTCTTCGCAGTGAATAGACATTAACAATGTCGCCGCGCCTAACATGTGTGAGCAAGGCTGAGATTGTAGCCTGTTGCGGAGAGAAGGCGATGTCAATTTCGCCCCCTTGCACTAAGTCGACATAGGCACTGCGCTGGATAAGAACCATGGCTTTTTGCGCACCCATACGCTTGGCAAGCATGGCGGACATGATATTTGCCTCATCGTCATTGGTTACCGCAATGAAGGCATCAACACTCTCGACACTTTCTTCGTTGAGTAATTCTGAATCTGACGCATCCCCACAGAATACTATGGTTTTATCTAAGTGCGACGAAAGAAACTCTGCGCGCTCCTGATGATATTCTATTAGTTTGACATTGTGTTTGTGTTCAAGCTTCTTCGCCAAGCCTGCGCCTATCAGTCCACCGCCCGCTATCATGATCCGTTTATAACTGCTTTCAAGCTTTTGTAGCTCACTCATTACAGCACGTATATGTTTGGTCGCGGCGATGAAAAACACTTCATCATCAGCCTCAATTACGGTCGACCCCAGTGGCCGGATGGGCTTTCCGCGTCGGTAAATTGCAGCTACACGGGTTTCAACATTCGGCATATGCTCTTTAAGGGCTGACAGTGCGTGACCAACCAGCAATCCCCCATAATAAGCCTTAACGGCGACCAAGCTTGCCTTTCCGCCAGCAAATTCAACTACTTGCAATGCACCGGGATAGTCAATTAGTCGCTTGATTGCCTGGGTGACCAATTGTTCTGGTGCGATAATGTGGTCTACCGGAATGTCTTGCTGCTTATACAACTGCTCCTGATAAATGATGTACTGCTCAGAGCGAACGCGTGCGATCTTAGTGGGTGTCTTGAAAAGGCTGTAGGCAACCTGGCAGGCTAGCATGTTACTTTCATCACTGTTGGTAACCGCGATTAACATGTCAGCGTCTTCGGCGCCTGCTTTGCGTAAAACATCCGGGTGTGAACCTACACCGTGAACAACTTGTAAATCGAGGCGGTCCTGCAGGGCACGCAAGGTAACCTGATCAGCATCGATAACCGTTATCTCGTTTTTTTCACCTACAAGATTCTCAGCTAGCGTTCCACCAACTTGTCCCGCACCTAAGATAATGATTTTCATGACGTCTTATCGTTTATTTGTTATGCATAGCAGCTTTTAAGACTTTAACAGTCGAGCATAATAGAAACCATCCATTTGTGCTTCTCCTGGCAATATTTGTTGCATAACACCCTCTGCTGTTGCGTCAGGAGTGCGGGCTAGGAAGCGGTCAATTTGTTCTTGATTTTCTTCAGGTAAAATTGAGCACGTGGCATAAAGGAGTGTGCCGCCGGGTTTTAAAAGTGGCCAGATGGCATCAAGAATACTGGCTTGCAAGCTTACCAAAGGTGCAATATCTGTGACTTTTCTTAACCAGCGAATGTCAGGATGCCGACGAATAATGCCTGTAGCAGAGCAGGGAGCATCCAACAAAATGCGGTCAAAGTACTTACCATCCCACCACGTATGGGGCTGACTGGCGTCGCCTTGAACAACTTGAGCTCGCGCCCCAAGACGAGACATATTTTCGTTTATCCGAGCAATTCGGGCTGGCTCCAGCTCCAGTGCAACGATGCTACTGTCGGGTGCGTGTGCATAAAGATGTGTTGTTTTACCGCCTGGCGCGGCACAGCAATCCAGAATATGGTCGCCTGATTGGGGAGACAGGTATTCAGCAGCCAATTGCGCAGCACCATCCTGTACCGTGAATTCGCCCTGTTCAAAACCCGGAAGCTGAGTAATATCACCTTTACCTATGATCACCCCATCTGGGTGTAAATCACTGGTCGTAAATGAGACGCCCGCCTCGGTCAATACCTGAGTAAAAGAGGTAATAGTGGTTTTTTGCGTATTAACCCGTAACCAGATAGGCGGTTTAGCGTTCATTGCATCAATAATCGATGATAGTTTTTGTGGGTAGGCTTCCGCGAGCTTTTTGTAAATCCACCCTGGTAAACCGGCTTTCATAGCTTCACTTTTTGCAGGTGGATGTTCTTGCCGTTGAAATTGTCTGAGAATACCATTTACCAATCCGCTCAATGATTTGGCTTTGAGAACGCCTGCAGCGTTAACGGTTTCATTGGTGGCAGCATGCTCAGATACGCGCATGAAAGCCAGTTGATAGAAACCAATTAGGAGCAGGTGCTCTATGATTTTCTTATCGCCCTTAAGCGGCTTAGCGAGCATTGGCCTGAGCCAGCTTTGTAAAAGGGGGAGTGTTCTGAACACCCCCATAGTGACTTCATTTAGCCAGTTCCTATCTCTTGGCTCTACATACTTTTCCAAGACTTTAGGCAGGCACTCACGTGCTGATACACCCTGTTCTAAAACCTGAAAAATTACCCATGCACTGTCAGCTCGCAAGTTGTAACCTTTGGGTGGTATGAGATTCATAAATGGGTACCAGGCTCAAACCACGCCTGCCGTGCATTGTAAACGTCAAAAAATGGCGCAGCTTTCTTTCCGGGAATTTGGATATGTTCGATCTTGACAGCGTAATCCGATGTTGCCACCAAAAGGCCGTCTCGGCCTGCCTGTATTATTTCTCCTGGTGAATAATCTTCACAGGATTGTGAGGTCACTGTTAAAGACCACACCTTAATTGCAGTATTATTGAGCTCAAACCAACTCACTGGCCAAGGATTAAAGGCACGTACATTTCGGCTTAGTTGGGTTGCACCCAACGACCAATTAATTTTAGCTTCTTCTTTACTGAGTTTTTTTGCGTAGGTTGCTTGTGAGTCTGACTGCGCTTCAGGTTTCCAGTTGGCAACATTGTTCAGCGCCTCGACTAATGCTGTTGGACCCACCACGGAAAGCTTATCGTATAGAGACGCACTAGTGTCATTGGGCTCAATAGGAATAGCATGTTTGTGCAACATTGCGCCGGTATCAAGACCAGCATCCATTTGCATTATAGTTACCCCCGTTTCTTCATCGCCGGCCCAAATAGCCCGCTGAATAGGGGCTGCGCCGCGCCACTTTGGCAACAGCGAGCCGTGCACATTAATGCAACCAAGACGCGGTGTATCTAAAATAATGCGAGGAAGTATGATGCCATATGCTACTACTACCATGATGTCTGCGTCCCATTTTGCCAGTGTTTCTTGGGCAGACGTGTCTTTAAAATTTTCCGGCTGGCAAACGGGTAAATCGTGGGTAAGTGCCAGTGTTTTCACTTCACTCGGCTTGAGTTTTTTACCTCGTCCCGCAGGTCGGTCAGGTTGTGTGTATACAGCAACTACATCATAGTTTGCATCAAGCAATGCTTGAAGATGGCGAGCAGCAAAATCGGGTGTGCCCGCAAAAATAATTCTCACGGTATTTCTATCCTTATGCCCTGGCGGCCATACGCGCTTCTTTTTCCAGCTTCTTTTTAATACGCTGGCGCTTCAAAGGAGAAAGATAATCTACAAAAAGTTTACCTTCCAAATGGTCCAATTCGTGTTGAATACAAATTGCGAGTAGGCCGTCGGCTTCCAACTCAAAGGGTGATCCTTCTTTGTCTAATGCAGACACTTTAACCTTTTCTGCGCGCTCCACCTTTGCATAATTGCCAGGAACAGATAGGCATCCTTCTTCGCTGATCGTTGAGCCTTCTTTATGGGTAATGACGGGGTTGATAAAGACTCGTGGTTCGTTTTGTTCCTCTGACACATCCATTACTACCACGCGGACATGGCGATTGACCTGCGTAGCGGCCAAACCAATTCCATTTTCATCTTTCATCGTCTCGAACATATCGTCAACGAGTGTTTTTATTTCCGCATCAACGCTATCGACTGGCTTAGCGACAGTTCTCAAACGCTCGTCTGGAAAGCTTAATACTTCTAGAATTGCCATTGTTTATAACTCACTTTCTTGCTTGGTGTTGTTACATAAATCGTATCAATACGCATACGATCTATATATCGACATTCATTTCCTAAGAATTTATGGTTATATTTTAACGCAATAATGCGCAAAATGGCGTTAATATCTTTTTTTCATCACAGTAAGACACTTTACAGGGCGTAGGTAACAATAATGACAACAAAATCGGTTAGTAATGTTCTGCGAAGCGCTCTAACAGCGTTGGTCTTTGTTTTGGGCACCATGCATGCTCACTCAATGGAAGTTAAATCCGATGCGCCTGAGCGTTACACAGTTAAAAAAGGCGACACGCTTTGGGATATATCCGGCATGTATTTGAGTGAGCCCTGGCGCTGGCCCGAGTTGTGGGCGAACAACACACAAATTCAAAATCCGCATTTAATTTATCCGGGCGATGTGCTGGTATTGCGTTATGTTGACGGTCAGCCTGTACTGACGGTTGAAGGCAGTAAAAAGCGAATGGTGTTAACCCCAAATGAAAAACGAATCGATAAAGCTCAAGCTATAGATGTATTGCCTTGGGAAGTACTAGAACCCTACGTAGAAAACAGTTGGATAGTTTCACAGGACTCCTATGACATTATGCCTAAAGTATTGGGTAACCAAGATGGCGCAGTGCGATTTGCTGACGACGATGTATTATTGACCCGACGCTTTGGCCGTGCTGAAGATCAGTATCACATCGTAAGGCACATGGGTACTATATCAGACTTGCAAGGTAATGAGCTGGGCTATCAGCTTAACCATATTGCATCAGCAGATATGCTGGAAGACGACCTTGGCAATGAGTGGTTAATTAAAGTTAAAAATAATAAACAGGAAATCTTGCGCGGCGACAGACTTTGGTCTGCACCTGATTTTAAAGGCGAAGACCTTGAACTGGCTGCAGTGAGTGAGGGGGTCCGAGGTAATGTTGTCGGCAGTCTTCACCCTTACGCCATGTTCGGAAAATACGACGTTGTTATCGTCGATTTAGGTGATGGGCAGGTGGTGCCAGGCTCTGTAATGGGCATTTATGCGCAAGGGCCTAACATTATTGATGACGGTGAACCTAAATATGCTGATGAATCAGATGCCATTACCAGCGCCTTCAATGATGGGACTACGGTTACGCAACCTGCTCTTAAACTCGGCGAACTTGTTGTATTCTCGGTGTTTGATAATGCCAGCTACGGCATAATTACGCGCGCTGAAAAGTCGATAAAAACAGGATTCATTGTCGGTAAGCCTTAATCTTTTATATAGCATACCGACTTCTTGCAGAAGGACGGTATGCAAAAAGAAGAGCAAACGCTAGCGTGGTTGTTGGCGTCTAAGTTAACAGCCCTCAAAGCGCCTGAGTGGAAGCAGTTATGCGAAAGCGTTGGCAAACCAATGGGCAAGTTATTTTTGACAAGCGAAGCCGCCTGGCAAGAATATGGCCTCCCCCCAGCGCTATTGGCAAAAATGCGCGATGTGTCAAACCACTGTGAAACGGTCTTAAACAAAACACAACGAAATGGTATTCAGTGTATTACCTTTGACGACCCTCTATATCCCATTCATCTTAAACAATTAGCCTGTCCGCCATGTGTACTCTTTGTTCTGGGTGACGCTGAGAAACTACAGACTACGCAAATGAGTATAGTGGGCAGTAGGCATGCTTCCCAAAATGGATGCCGAATTGCCTCCCAAATAGCAGAAGAACTCAGTGACAATGCCATCATCGTAACAAGTGGTCTAGCAAGGGGGATAGACGCCGCCGCACATGAAGGCGCGTTCTATAACGGTAATACTTTGGCTGTATTGGGAACCGGCGTTGATGTGTGCTACCCGAAATACAATCGGCCTCTGTACAATCGTATTCTTGAAAACGGTGGCGCGGTAGTGTCAGAGTTTTTTCCTGGGACACCGCCACGGGCACACCACTTTCCATGCAGAAACAGAATCGTTGCTGGACTGAGTAAAGGTGTGCTTGTGATCGAAGCAAAGATTCGTTCAGGCTCCTTGATAACTGCAAATTTGGCCGCAGATATGGGGAAAGACGTTTTCGCAGTACCAGGAAATATAAATAATCCATTAAGTGAAGGCGTTAATTGGTTGATACAGCAAGGCGCAAAGTTAGTGACGCAAACGTCTGACATTATTGAGGAGCTAGGCTTTTTTGAAGAGGTACCAATAGCGCCAAAAAAAACTGTACAAAAGCACTTGGCATCTGATCCAATATTGGATAGTGTTGATTACGATGTTACGTCTGTAGACGACATCACCAAACGCAGCAAACTGCCGATACAAGAGTTAATGGCAGCATTATTAGAATATGAGTTGCGAGGTATCGTAGCCGCCGTTCCCGGGGGTTACATAAAATTGAGGGGAAAATAACAATGTTCGATATCCTCATGTACCTGTTTGAAAATCTGGTCCACAGCGAAACTGAAATTCGCGTTGACCAAGACGAGTTAACGGACGAACTAATTCGTGCAGGTTTCCATCACGATGAAATATACAAAGCGCTAAGTTGGCTAGAGAAATTGGCTGCACTGCAGGAAACAAACACCACCCCTTATCTGTCAAAGCCTTTGGGGAATGGCGTTAACAGGATTTATACACATGAAGAGCAAATGCGACTTGACGTTGAAGCGCAGGGTTTTATGTTGTTCCTCGAACAGGTCGGCGTGTTGGATGCTTCTACAAGGGAGATGGTTTTAGACCGGGTTATGGAGATCGACGCGAGTGAATTCTGCCTTGAAGACCTCAAATGGGTAGTGCTCATGGTCTTGTTTAATGTGCCGGGTAAAGAAAATGCTTACGCGCAAATGGAAGAGCTCATTTTTGAAGAAGCCGAGGGGCCCCTTCATTAAGTGAACGTATAATGGTACGAGGCGTAGATAAAACACTGTTTGGTTCAAACGGGCCAGGCAGTGGTACCCCCGACTGTCCTAAATGCGGTGCACCCCTTACTTTCAAAAGCAGTAAGCGTGGGCCTTTCTATGGTTGTTCAAATTACCCTCAGTGCGACTTCAGTAAACCGCTCCACGATGCCTCGGTTTCAATCTTAAAACAAATTGAAGGCGTCAACTGCCCCCAGTGTCACGGTGATTTGGCCGTTAAGAAAGGTCGATTTGGTCTTTTTATCGGTTGCATGAATTATCCCGACTGCCACTTTATTGGACACCTTAATAACGAGGAGGACACTTCTGTTCCTTGTCCATCGTGTAAAACGGGTGAACTCTTCGAAAAAACCAATCGCTTTGGGAAGCGTTTTTATACCTGTTCCAATTACCCCAAGTGCCGCTATGTGGTAAATTTGCCGCCTGTTAATCGCGCTTGCCCTTTGTGTGGTTGGAAAATATTAATCAAAAAGGGTGAAAAGCGAATGTGTCCCCAACGCGATTGTGAGTACCAAGAAGATGACACCGGAACCAAATGACGCAGTCGACCCCGTAGTTCAGGCTTTTGAGCAGGGAGAACTAATTGTCTATGCCACAGAGGCTGTCATGGGCATAGGCTGTGACCCAGACAACGAAGATGCCGTGATGCGATTATTGAAAGCCAAACAGCGGCCGGTGGATAAAGGACTCATTTTGGTGGCAGCGAATTATTCGCAGCTGCTCCCATATTGTGATGATAACGCAATCCCTCAAGAAAAAAGGGCTGAGATATTTTCCAGCTGGCCTGGTCCACATACCTGGTTGATGCCAAAATCTAGCCAAGCACCTGCTTGGATTTCGGGTCAACATGACAGTATTGCGATGCGTGTTACCGCCTTTGAGCCATTGGCAGATTTGTGCAGAAAAATTGGTAAGCCTATTGTTTCCACCAGTGCTAACTTGTCGGGGCAAGAGCCAGCACGGACTCTTGCCGAAGCCCAGCGCCAGCTCGGAGACGGAATTTTTTATGTTGACGGCGATGTTCAGGGTTTATCGTCTCCCAGTACCATCAAAGATGCGCTGACAGGCAAAGTGATCAGGAGTTAATGCATGCCGGAAAACATTTCATCACAAATCGAAACGGTAAAGTCGTTTCTTCTGTCTCTGCAGGATGCGATATGCAATGCACTGGAGCGAGCAGATGGCACTGGAAAATTCGAACAGGATAACTGGCAGAGAACAGAAGGTGGAGGAGGGCGCTCCAGAGTACTCAAAAATGGTGGCGTGATAGAGCAGGGGGGAGTCAACTTTTCCCACGTTTTTGGTGACACAATGCCACCGTCTGCCACAGCTGCTAGACCGGAACTCGCGGGTCGAAAGTTTCAGGCTATGGGGGTGTCTTTGGTCATTCACCCAAAAAACCCGCATGTTCCAACATCTCACGCCAATGTGCGCTTTTTCATTGCCGAAAAAGAGGGGGAATCACCGATATGGTGGTTCGGTGGTGGGTTTGACCTGACGCCTTTTTATCCGAATAAAGAGGATGTTATTCACTGGCATAAGGTTGCCAAAAGAATCGGCGATGAATTTGGCGAGCACGTTTACAACGATCACAAAAAGTGGTGTGACGAATATTTTTATTTGAAACATAGACAGGAAACCCGTGGTGTAGGCGGTTTGTTTTTTGATGATCTAAATGAGTGGGGGTTTGACAAGTCTTTCGCTTACATGAGAGCGGTGGGAGAAGGCTATATAGATGCTTATGTGCCCATTATGGAAAAACGTAAATCACAGCCTTTTACCCAGCAAGAACGCGATTTCCAGCTTTACAGGCGAGGTCGTTACGTTGAATTTAATCTTGTTTATGACAGAGGCACGTTATTTGGACTGCAAACAGGGGGGCGTACTGAATCAATTCTCATGTCCATGCCTCCCATGGCCCGATGGGAATATTGCTATCAACCAGAGCCTGGCTCGAAAGAAGCAAGCTTACACGACTGGCTTAAGCCTACTGATTGGTTAAAAACACAATAATTGCTGATGCATAGGTTGATATAGATCAAGCAACAGAAAGCCGTCTGCCTTTTCCCATAAAACCTTTGTTCTATATCAATTTTGTTAATGGTTCTCGGTGTATTGTAGCGCCATCACATTCAACGAGAGAATTAACATGAAAAAATCAACATTAGCTTTGCTTGTAGCAGGTGCCTTAATCGCTGGCCCGGCAGTGGCCTATGAAAAAGGTGATTGGTTAGTGCGCGGCGGCCTTACCACAGTAGCGCCAGATGATAGCAGCACAGATATTTTGGTTGGTGGTTCAAACAGCTTGCCAGAAGTCGGTGTAGTAGGTGGTGTTTCGGTAGGTAACGATACTCAGTTGGGACTGAATATAGCTTACTTTTTCGCCGACAAATGGAATGTAGAAGTATTGGCAGCAACGCCATTTAAGCATGATATTGATTTTGCACTGGGCAATTTGGCAACCACCAAGCATCTACCGCCAACCGTAACGGCAAACTACTTCTTTGCCGATCCAGCAGCAAAGTTCCAACCCTATGCAGGTGTTGGTTTTAATTACACGGTGTTTTTTGATGAAGAGTTTAATGGTGCCACGGTTGATGCGGTTCAGGCAGCAACAACTGGAACCACGTTACCAGCTGGTGCCGAAATTTCGAACCTTGATCTCGATGCGTCATTTGGATTCTCTGCGCAAGTGGGCTTTGACTACGAATTAACGAAGAGAATGTTCTTGAACGCGTCTGTACGTTACATTGATATTGAGACTGAAGCGTCATTCGATGTTGAAGGGTTAGGTAATGTGGGCGCAGTTGAAAAAGTAACTATAGACCCTTGGGTATATACTTTGTCTTTAGGCTACAGATTCTAAAACGTTGACCCGTTAAAAAAGCCGGAGCCTTTCTCCGGCTTTTTTATTCTTTATCTATCATGTGTTCTGCAAGTTGATCGAGTGCGCTCAATATTTGGTCAGCAATGCGTTTATTTTTGACATGCTGATAAATCGCTATACGCATGCAATACATCCACTGCGTTTTTAACTCTTTAGTCACTTTAAAAGGAAGGTGCCTCGCACGCAGCCGTGGATGGCCGCGTTTAGGTGTGTAGTGGTCAGGCCCGCCAAACCACATAGTCAAATAATCTGTAAACAGCTGACGAATAGCACTCATTGGTTTAGGATGCATCTCAAAGAGTGAAGCGGCATAGGCGTCTGATTCCATGACGTCGTAAAAAGTATTGGCTATGGCCGATACGACTGGCTGACCACCAATATGTTCGTAGAGAGACTTTTTTGCGCTAAATCTGTTAATCCAATTTGTGAGCCACTGCATGAAACGTTTTGCTGTATTTGGAAATCCAATAAAACAAAGTATATCACCCATTATTCATCAGCACTTTGCTGATCAGGCAGGACTGAGTATTCAATACGACAGAAAGCTGTCAACGACTGAGCAGTTCATTGAAGATATATCCCATTTCTTTTCCAACAGCGAATGTGTCGGGTGCAATATTACCGCGCCGTTCAAAGAGCAGGCCTTTCAATTAGTGAGCCATCGAGATGATTCTGCACGCTTGGCTAAAGCAGTTAACACAATATATAGAAATGATAAAAACGAATTATGTGGGGCGAATACTGACGGTGTAGGACTGGTTAATGACATAAAACGGACTGTCACTGAGCTTTCAGGCAAACGAGTATTATTGCTAGGAGCTGGGGGCGCTGCCAGAGGTGCATTGTTTCCATTGTTAGCAGAGTCGGTCGCTAGCATTGCAATTGCCAACAGAACCTATGCCAAAGCAGAGCAGTTAGCCGTTGAAGTTAACAATGAACGTGTAACTGCTGTAGACATACATAAGTGTGAGCAGAAATTTGATGTTGTGATAAACAGTACATCGGCTGGACTTACTGGCGGTATACCCGAATTGGGGCGTTTGTCATTTTCCGAGGTTTCACTGACTTATGACATGGTCTACCAAAAGGTGCTGACACCTTTTTTGGCCCATGCACAAAAAAATGGTAGTGAAAATGTTTGTGACGGGCTAGGTATGCTGGTGGGTCAGGCTGCTGCAGCCTTTACGATCTGGACTGGCTACAGACCCGACACTTCTGACTTACTAGTGATGTTGCGGACGCAGATGAGTTAGCCCGCATTTAAACGTTCATTGATGTAGTCATTCTTCAGTTCAACGTAGTTATCAGCGGACTGCTTCAAGAACTTAACCTCACTATCTGTTAGCGGGCGTTTCTTCTGCATTGGGTTGCCAACATATAGATAACCAGACTCAAGAACTTTATTAGGTGGTACTAAGGTACCAGCACCGATAAACACATCATCCTGTACAACGGCACCGTCCATAATAATTGCGCCCATACCAACCAAAATGCGGTTGCCCAGTGTACAGCCGTGTAACATACATTTGTGACCTACGGTGACATCGTCCCCGATTATCAATGGAAAACCGTCAGGGTTAGCTGAGCTTTTGCGAGTAACATGAAGCACAGTACCGTCTTGGATATTGGTTCTTTTGCCTAGCTTGATAACATTAACATCACCTCTAGCCGCTACCAGAGGCCAGATACTGCTGTCAGCATCAAGCGTAACATCACCCGCTACAACAGATGACTCGTGAATGTAGGCAGTTGAGTGAACGGTAGGTGAAACGCCTTTATATGTATTCATAACTTTATTCTTGAGTGCAAAATTGGGAATGTGTACTAACCTTAATAGCTCGGTGATATATATTTCAAATTTATTTCAAAATAGTGTTGACCCATTCCATTTTCTCTGTAGAATGCGCGTCCGCTTCGGGGGGTAATTAATAACGCTTCGAAAGGTGGTAACACCGCAGTGACATAAAGTTGAAATAAACTGTTGACACTGACAACGAAACGCGTAGAATGCGCGTCCCGCTTGGGGAGGAAAGCTCACCAAGCCGTTATGCAAAGCATGACATTTGTTCTTTAAAAATTAGATACAAGACAATCTGTGTGGGCACTCGTTAAGAGTGTCACAACGACAATTTATTTAGCTTTACTTTATTAACTTAAAGTCAAGTATTTCGATTTTAATT
>NZ_RPOK01000004.1 GCF_003820355.1 Paralteromonas sediminis
CTTCAATTAAAATCGAAATACTTGACTTTAAATTAATAAAGTAAAGCTAAATAAATTGTCGTTGTGACACTCTTAACGAGTGCCCACACAGATTGTCTTGTATCTAATTTTTAAAGAACAATTGTTATGCTTCGCATAACGGCTTGGTGAGCTTCCTCCTCAAGCGGGATGCGTATAATACGCTTAGCGATAAAATTGTCAACGCACTAATTCAAAAAAAACACCTAAAAATGACTGTTCGCACAGTTTTTAATCAACCTGTGTTTCTTTTGAACTATTTTTGTCTTTTTCGTCATCCTTTGCCGCTGGCGACTCAGTAACTTTGCTTTCAAAATCGGCGTCTTCTTCATGGTCGCCCACTACATCGTCAAGTGTCACCTTATCAACAGTTCTAAAGGTATTAATAGGCCCAGCAAGTGCGTAAAGCGAGAAAACAATAAACAAAACGAGTGCGGGTTCGGTTGCTACAACAATAAATATCAGCATGATGAGTAAGAGAGCCACAAAAGGCACTTTTCCATGCCAGTTAACTTCTTTGAACGAGTTATATTTGAAGTTACTCACCATTAACAACCCCGAAAGGCCAGTTATCGCAGCAACAATAAAAGATAAATCAGTCCCTTCTATATCGTATTCAACACCAACCCAAACCATTCCTGATACGACCGCCGCCGCAGCGGGACTGGCCAACCCTTGAAAGAATCGCTTATCAGCAATGCCCACTTGCGTATTAAATCGGGCTAGACGCAATGCTGCACCAGCAACATATACAAATGCTGCCAACCAGCCCAATTTTCCAAGTTCGGTTAACCCCCAATTATAGGCCACTAATGCCGGTGCAACGCCAAATGACACCATATCAGCCATCGAATCATACTCAGCGCCAAAATCACTTTGCGTATTGGTAATTCGCGCCACCCGACCGTCTAGTCCGTCAAATATCATAGCGACAAAAATAGCCACAGCAGCAGCTTCAAAGCGGCCGTTCATGGAAGAGACAACGGCAAAAAAGCCAGAAAATAGCCCTGCGGTGGTCAATAAATTAGGAAGCAGATAAATGCCTTTTCGTTTTTGCTGATTCATAGTGCTCTCATATCTAGTGAGTAGACATTATTACATAAACATAAAACGTGGCATACCGTACCTTATTCTAGATACCAATTTCTGACAGTACAAAGTGCCTTGTTCATCCACAAAGAAGCCGCTCAACAACCCATTTTGAGCGGTTGTGATCTTTAACTTATGTGCAGATTGTCATTGTCTAAATCAATGCGTATTGTCGAATCAGGCAATATTTCTCCAGCCAATAGCTTTTGGGCGAGCGGATTTTCTATTTGCGTCTGAATGGCCCGTTTGAGCGGTCTAGCCCCAAATACAGGGTCAAAACCTGCCTCCGCCAACTTGTCCATTGCGGCACCAGATAGCTCAAGCCTGAACCCTTTGTCAGCCAGCCTTGCTCTTAACGATGCCAATTGGATTTTAGCGATGGACTTAATTTCCTCTTTACCCAACGGATGGAATACCACAATATCATCAACCCGGTTAATAAACTCGGGCCTGAAGTGTTGACCGACTACGTTCATCACCATGGTCTTCATCTCTTCATACTGACTTTCTTCGTGCTTGTCTTGAATAACATCTGAGCCCAGGTTTGATGTCATAATGACGACTGAGTTTTTGAAGTCAACAGTCCGCCCCTGACCATCGGTCAGGCGTCCGTCATCCAATACCTGCAGCAATATATTAAACACATCAGGATGTGCTTTTTCTACTTCATCAAGCAAAATTACTGAATATGGCTTGCGTCTTACGGCTTCGGTTAGATAACCACCTTCTTCATAGCCTACATACCCTGGAGGGGCACCTACCAATCGTGCAACAGAATGTTTTTCCATAAACTCTGACATATCAATGCGAACCATGGCATCTTCGGTATCAAACAAAAATCCAGCCAATGACTTGCATAGCTCAGTTTTACCAACGCCAGTAGGTCCTAAAAACAAAAAGGAGCCAATAGGTCGATTTGGGTCCCCCAGCCCTGCACGGGATCGTCTGATTGCATTGGCGACCGCAGAAACGGCTTCTTGCTGTCCAACCACGCGCTTGTGCAGTACCTCTTCCATACGAATTAGTTTTTCTCTCTCACCTTCCAGCATTTTTGATACCGGGATTCCCGTCCAACGTGACAACACATCTGCGATCTCTGTGTCTGTCACCTTGTTTTTGAGCAGTGTCGTCTCCCGAGTTTCATTCTCCGCAGCGCGTTCAAGCTTCAACTCAAGCTCAGGAATACGGCCATACTGCAATTCAGACATTCGGTTTAAATCAGAAGCCCGTCTGGCAATATCCAGGTCCAACTTTGCCTGCTCAAGCTCAGACTTGATAGATTGCGTGCCTTGCATCGCTTCTTTTTCTTCCAACCAGACTTTTTCCATATCAGCGTATTTAGCTTCCGCTTGCTCACGCTCAATCTCGATATTTTCTAACCGCTTATGACTGGCATCGTCAGTTTCTTTAGCGAGCGCTTGCTCCTCTAGCTTGAGTTGTATAATGCGGCGTTCCAATTTATCCATGTCTTCCGGTTTGGAATCCATCTGCAATCGGATACTTGATGCCGCTTCATCAATAAGGTCAATGGCCTTATCAGGTAACTGTCTGTCACTGATATAGCGGTGGGATAAGCTGGCAGCCGCAACAATGGCTGGGTCAGTAATATCTACAGAATGATGCAACTCATAACGTTCTTTCAAGCCTCGGAGTATAGCGATGGTATCTTCCACACTAGGCTCTTCTACCAAAACTTTTTGGAAGCGTCGCTCAAGCGCCGCGTCTTTCTCGATGTACTGTCGGTATTCGTCGAGCGTAGTAGCGCCAACACAATGCAACTCACCTCTGGCAAGCGCTGGTTTGAGCATATTGCCAGCATCCATTGCACCATCGCCCTTACCCGCACCTACCATGGTATGCAATTCATCAATGAATAAAATGACCCGACCTTCCTCCTTGGCCAACTCATTCAACACGGCTTTGAGCCGCTCTTCGAATTCTCCCCGATACTTAGCGCCGGCCACCAGCGCGCCCATATCCAAAGAAAGTACTCTTTTGTCTTTTAAACCTTCGGGTACTTCCTGATTGATAATCCTTAATGCTAGTCCTTCGACTATCGCTGTTTTACCAACGCCTGGTTCACCTATTAAAACAGGGTTATTTTTTGTTCGGCGTTGCAGGACCTGTATAGTTCGGCGAATTTCATCATCTCTCCCGATGACAGGATCGAGCTTACCTTGCTCAGCTCGCTCAGTGAGATCTGTAGTGAATTTTTCAAGTGCTTGCCTAACATCTTCAGCATTGGGGTCAGTCACTTTTTGCCCACCGCGCATTTTATCAATTGCTGAGGAAATTTTGTCTTCTGTTGCGCCGATCGAGCGGAGAATTTCACCAAGCTTGCCCTTATCTTGAAGGGCTGCCAGTACAAAAATTTCGGAGGTAATGTATTCGTCTTTTCTCTGCTGCGATATTTTGTCACACAAGTTGAGCAGGATGGCTGTTTCTTTGCCCAATTGAACGTCACCGCCAACGCCAGAAATTCTGGGCAATCTGTCAACCGCTTCAGCTAACGCTGAACGCAATGCATTAACATTAACATTAGCTTGATCAAACAACGGCCGCACTGACCCGCCTTGCTGATTCAGCATGGAAGTCATCAAGTGGACTGGTTCAATATATTGATGGTCTCGCCCAAGCGCTAATGACTGCGCATCTGAAATAGCCATCTGAAATTTGCTGGTAAACTTATCCAAACGCATATTCGTCCTCTCTACAAACGACTAGGCAAAGTAGCTTTACCTTTCATAACCTCAGTTATGGTTACGAATGTTTAACTATTCAAGGGGATAATATCCCGATGACAGAGGCTATTCTGCCTGTTGAAGACAAACTTTGATGTGTCGCAAATCGATGTGAGAAAAATAGGTCAGACCGCATATAAGTACACATTTTGCTCTTGAAAATGTGATCTACTCCCCCATTGGACAGCTGGGTTTCGGCTATGCCAGGAAGATCTAATTGCCACTTTTGCGCTGAATTCGGCTTGCAGGCTTCCGGGAAGTCATCAATAAAATGGCCAACAACGTCGGCGCCAACTTCATAACAAGGTTGACTGATACAAGGCCCTATCCAAGCAAAAATATCAGTGCTGTCTGCCTTCATTCTTTCGAGCGTATTACTAATAATACCGCTTTCCAACCCTTTCCAGCCCGCGTGGACAGCTGCCACTTCAGTACCCGCCCTGTTTGACAATAAAATCGGCACGCAGTCTGCGGTCATAACAGCACAAAACACGTTATTTTCTTGGCAATAGCACGCGTCAGCTTGAGGGCTATGTTCCCAAGGTACAGCCTCTACAACTCGGTTGCTGTGTACTTGATCAAGCCATTGAATATTCTGACTAAAGGGCAACAAGGACCGATTTTTTAAAACGTCTTCAACAGAATCTCCCACATGCTGGGCTAGATTAAGGGAGGCAAAGTTTCCTTTGCTCACACCGCCTATCCTTGTAGTTGAGTAAGCAACAACATGACAAGGCAGAGGCCAGTTGGGTGTTAAGACATCCAATCCCTTAAAGTTCATCAATGCCATGGGTTTCTGAGTCTTGACGAACAGCAATCAACAGCTTTTGAAAATCCTCGGGTAAGGGGGCTTGGAAAGTCAGCCATTCTCCACTTTCAGGATGGAAGAAGCTTAGCTGAGCAGCATGCAATGCCTGACGATTGAATGACCGCAAACAGGTAATGAACTCCTCGTCCGCACCTTTAGGCAGGCGTGTTCTGCCACCATAAGCAGGATCACCAACCAATGGATGCTTTATGTGTGCCATATGAACACGGATTTGGTGCGTTCTGCCAGTATCAAGCTTCAAACGCAAATGCGTAAAAGCTCGAAACTTTTCGATAACGCGATAGTGAGTCACTGCAGGCTTTGCCAACTCTCTGACAGCCATTAACGTGCGTTTTGTGGGGTGTCGGCCGATAGGTGCATCCACTGTTCCGCCTGCCACCATGGTTCCATAACATATGGCTTCATATTCCCGGCCCATTTCCCGTGACTGCAACTGCTCGACTAAAGCGTTTTGCGCTAGCAGTGATTTAGCAACCACCATTAAACCAGTGGTGTCTTTGTCCAATCGATGGACAATTCCTGCTCGGGGAATCTGCTCAATACCAGGAACATGTGACAATAGTGCATTTAGCAAAGTACCACTTGTATTTCCCGCACCGGGGTGAACTACAACGTCTCTTGGTTTGTTGATGACAAGTATATGCTCATCTTCAAACACCACGTTGATGTCTATATCCTCTGCCTGATGGTACACCTCCTGTACCAACTCAGCGTTGATTTCTATCTTCTCATCACCCTTTAGTTTTTGTCTGGGTACGGTGCAAACATCATCATCAACACTCACCTTACCTTGCTGTATCCACTCTTTGAGACGAGAGCGGGAATAATCGCTAAACAATTCTGCGAGCACCTGGTCTAACCTGGCTCCAAAGTGCCGAGGTTCGGCTGATGCAGTTAGGTGAATAAATTTTATGTTATCGCTCATGGAACTCGTGCATCTGAATAAAATCATAGTATATCAATTAATGAGAGTGGGCGTTGAGCTTTGTATATGATCAGAATTAGCTTACAATCCCTCACAAAGAGCAAAAGCTTAAGCAGTAGAGATACAGGACATTCGATGAAAACGTTTTTACCTAAGATTGGTGCAATGGCCACTGTCGCCATTTTGGCAGCCGGTTGCAGCAGCTCCGATGAAGAGTTACAAGTGATAACTGCGAACCAAGGTGCACAAAGTCTGTATGACGCTGCAAAATCCAGTATGACAAACGGTAATTTTGCCCAAGCTGCAACAACCTTAAGCGCCCTCGATTCAAGATATCCCTTCGGACCTTTGTCACACCAAGTTCAACTTGACCTGATATACAGTTATTACAAATCGGGCAAGCCAGATGAGACGATAGCGACAATTGACAGATTTGTTCGTCTTAACCCTAATCACTCTGACGTCGATTATGCGTTGTATATGCGCGGTCTGACAAACATGGACAATGACACTAACCTGTTTCAGGATTTAATGAACATTGATCGCTCTGATCGAGATCCAGCCAAATCACGCGAAGCGTTTGCGGATTTTCGTCGACTTATTCAGCAGTACCCAGATAGTAAATATGCTGCTGATGCACAAAAACGTATGGTGTTTATCAAAAACCGTTTGGCTAAATATGAGATAGCTATCGCGCGATTCTATATGCGCAGAGAGGCCTATGTCGCTGCAGCCAATCGTGGACGCTATGTGATTGAACATTTCCCGGATACTGAACAGGTTCAATCCGCCCTTGAGATTATGGTTGAATCGTACGACCAGCTAGGGCTAGATGAGCTAAAAACCAACGCACTGAAAACGCTTAAGTTGAACTACCCAGACAGCCCTTTTATTAGCTAATAAAACATTAGGACAATAAAAAAGCGCCTAAATGGCGCTTTTTTTAAAAAAACAAATGGCTAAACGGGTTCAGCAACCTAGCTATACCTGAGGTGAAATGAAGCGGCTCCTCTACAATTGTGAACACCAAACATCCGTCTTTGTCTTCTGAGAAGGGAGCATGGGTGTGGCTGTCGTTCATAGCGATAAAATCGCCAGAGTCGTAGTCATTAATGCCATCACTGAACGCGCCGTTTATCACGAGTGTGAGTTCATTACCCTTGTGGGTGTGCTCGGGCACACTCCCACCTTTCTCCATGTAGATGAAATTAGCGCGACCTTCTCCACCAATATCTACGGGTGCTTGCCACAATTTCCCTACTAATTTCGACCAATTTCCCGTTGAATGCGAATAGCGCTTTAAACTCCGTGGCAATTTAAATTTTCGTCCGTCTAGTTCGATGAATTCATCTTGCTCTTTTGCAAGAATACGTTCAGCAACTGGCTGCTGAGTAATGGAAGCTAGCATAGAAGAGAAAGCAGGACTTTCCATTATATTGTCCGACTCGGCAAATGCACTTTCAGCCTCCGTTTCAGTGAACTGCTGGACTTTGGCTGCACAATGAGGGCACATATCGCAGTGTGCTGCTATTAACAACGCTTCGCCACCTGCCAGAGCACCTCGAGCGAAAGCTAACAACCGCTCGTCTGTTGGATGTCGATTAATCATGGTCTTTAAGCATATCCTTTAATCTTTGCAACGCTAGTCTGGTTCTGGACTTAACAGTGCCTAATGGAATAGATAATTCGTCTGCAACTTCTTGCTGTGATTTACCATCTATATAAATAGCTTCGATAACCGCTTTTTGCTTATCAGGGAGTGAGTCAAACATTCCGCCAATCTGCTCTAGCGTAATTTGCTCGTCAAGTGGCGCCTCAGTTGTGTCAGCAGTTTGTTCGCATAAAACAGGCCACAAATCGTCAGAACACACATCTTCTTTGCGATTTTGCAATTTTCTCAGCATGTCAAAACGAATATTGCGAGCAATGGTAAAAATCCAAGTAGAAGGAGATCCTTTTTCAGCGTTGAACAAATGTGCTTTTTGCCACACATTGGACATGGTGTCCTGTACAAGCTCCATCGCCAAAGCCTCATTCCCCATCTGTTTTAACGCATACGAACGTAACCTGGGGGCAAAGTAATTAAATACTTTCGAAAAGGCGTGCTTTGAACGTTCTTCAGCAACCAAAACCAAGTATCTAGACATGATGTCTGCACACTCTTTCGGTTTGGTAACGCTTTTGCTTTCTTCCAAAGGAATTCCAACTAGCATGTAAGATTATCCGCAACAGTTCGACACTAGCTTACTTTTACTTGTCGCGATTGAGAATGGATCACATTAATCCACAAGTTCCTTTAGAAACTGTAGCACTAAACTGCAATCTTTTTGTCCGATGAAGTATTGTTTTTGTTCTGGATCAACCGGAATGAGCTCTAACCAACGATGGATAACCCAAATTGGATCCTCAAAATCGGGCGTTTCGTAGAGTATGTTGAGTTCATTATACCGTTCAAATATTTGTTTGAGTTTGTCACGCATTACCGAGATGTCGGCCTCATCTACATCACAACACCACGGCGAAATAGGAACGCAATCAGCTACTCTTAAATTGTCCGATTCGGTGCCTATGTTTTGAATGTTGACTGCCTGCTTTCCCACTACAGTGATACTTAACAGACCATCTTCCAGCATATCAAAGTCAACAATCTCGGCATATGTACCAATCGGATAAATGTGCGTGTTATCGTCTTTGCTTCCACTCGCATTCAACATACAAATAACAAAACCAGCATTTTGCGCACACGCCTCTTTGACCATCCTCACATAACGTGGTTCAAAAATTCTCAATGTCATCCTGCCGCCGGGTAACAAGTGCGCAGAAAGAGGAAACAAAGGGCAGTGTTTATACAGCATAGCTCGTTTAGTTAGGTTGCAATTATGATTACTACGGCATCAAAAGTGCTCTGGATCGAATTTAAGTCGATGAAAGATGACATTTATTTCATGATCTTTTCACTTTTCCAGAGAGTAAAATCTAAATATGTAGAAAAACTCGAACTATCATGTCACTCATATCAAGATTTTGCGAACTGTACAAAGAACTTGCCAACCTTCAATTGGACCAGCTCGACAGCATCTATCACTCTGAGGTGGTGTTTGAAGATCCTGTGGCTCGCCACACGGGCATTGAGCAAGTCAAAGGTTATTTCGCAAACCTTCTTGCTAACACGACAACATGTACCTTTACTATACATAACGTGGCTGATTGCAAAGATAACAATGCAGAAATCGATCATCTCATTACATGGACAATGACTCTAAAAACGGGGGCGCTTAACAAAGGTAGGGCAATTAATATGCAAGGCACCACGTTATTAAAGGTACACGATAATAAAATTATCTATCACAGGGATTATTACGACGTTGGGCAGATGGTTTACGAGAACATTCCCATTCTTGGCTCGATAATTAAAAAAATCAAACATCGGATGGCCAAACAATGACACTCAGACTCTTAATTACTGGGGCGACGTCTGGCATTGGCGAAACGCTTGCTTTGCGCGCAGCAGATGAAGGTTATCAAGTAATTGCATGCGGAAGAAATGAAGACAAACTCGCACAGCTGGCTCACCACGAGAATATCAGCACTCTGCAGTTTGATGTCACCAATGAATCTCAGACTCACACTGCACTAGGAAACGTTGAATGCGATATAGCTGTGTTAAATGCAGGTACTTGCGAATATGTCGATATTGATGCATTTGAACCAGACATGTTCAGGCGCGTGTTTGAGCCAAACTTTTTTGGTGTGGTCAATGCGACGTCAGCGCTACTATCCAACCTCAAACCAGGAAATCAAGTTTTAATCGTAGATAGTCTCGCAAGACTCCTGCCATTCAGTAAAAGTCAGGCATATGGCGCGAGCAAGGCAGCGCTGTTTTATTACACCAAAAGTTTAGAAGTGGACTTACACAGTAAAGGAATAATTGTTCAAAGTGTCTCTCCTGGGTTTGTTAAGACACCGTTGACCGATAAAAACGACTTCGATATGCCAATGCTTATTTCAGTCGAAGAGGCAGCAAAAGATATTCTGCGTGGTATTAAATCTAAAAACAGAAGTGTTTATTTTCCTACCCGGTTCAGCCTGATGTTGCGCTTTTTAGGATTATTACCCGCAGGGCTACAAAAAAAGATATCACTATTCATGAAAAATAAATCCGAAGGAAGTCAATAAGTAATGACGGCTCAAAGAAAAAAGGTTGCCATCGTCGGCACGGGTATATCTGGATTAACATGCGCTTACTTTTTAAACAAAAGGCATGATATTACTGTATTCGAAGCCAATGACTACATCGGCGGGCATACGGCAACTAAAGATGTAACGGTAGAAGGGCAATCTTACGCAATAGACACTGGATTCATTGTATTCAACGATTGGACCTACCCCAATTTCATAAAACTGATGGACGAATTACATGTTGCCCGTCAGCCGACAGAAATGAGTTTCTCCGTACGTAATAAATTACAAAACCTAGAATACAATGGTCACGATCTGAATAGCTTATTTGCTCAACGACGCAATATTTTTAGACCGCGATTCTGGCGTATCGTAAGCGATATTTTACGATTCAATAAACGGTGTAAGTCGCTTGTTGAAAGTAAAACGAATACCGACAACATCACCTTGTTCGAATTTATTGAGCAAGAAAAACTCAGTGATGATTTTGCCAAAAATTATATCCTGCCCATGTGCGCAGCGATCTGGTCAGCGAGTGTCGAGGACGTTAAGGCGTTTCCACTGACATTTTTTTTGCAGTTCTTCAATAATCACGGATTGTTGAATGTTGCTGATCGCCCTCAGTGGTACACCCTCGTAGGTGGTTCGCGCAGCTATATTGACCCACTTACCTCTACCTATAAAGACAAGATCCTGCTTAATACACCTGTGTCCAGCGTAACGAAAACCCTGAGCGGTGACAAAACGGAATATACCCTCGTTGCCAAGGAGCAGCAGTTTACTTTTGACGAAGTCATATTCGCTTGCCATAGCGACCAAGCTTTGCGTTGCCTTGCGCTCCCCAGCGAGGAGCAACGCGCTATACTTGGCGCTATCCCTTATGCTATGAATGAAGTGGTCTTACACACTGACGTCAGCGTTTTACCAAAAAGAAAGCTGGCTTGGGCCAGCTGGAACTATGACATTAAGGGTGATGACAGCGACTTGGCAAATGCAGCAGCGGTCAGTTACAACATGAATATTTTGCAACGTTTGAACGTCACGCCCACATTTTGCGTAACCCTTAATAACACATCGGCTATCAAGCCGTCGTCTATACTGGGTAAATTTAAATATGCGCATCCTCAATACAACATGGCTATGGTAGCAGCGCAACAACAGCGCGCTAAAATATGTGGCATTGATGGATTGCATTTCTGCGGCGCGTATTGGTACAACGGCTTCCACGAAGATGGCGTGCGCAGTGCACTTGACGTTGTTAAACGATTTGGAGTGGAGTGGTGATAGAAAGCGCTATTTATCAGGGCAAGGTGCATCACGAACGCGTGCATCCCACACAGCATTCGTTTGAATATGCTTTGAGTTTATTCTGGCTCAAACTGGATGAGCTTCCACATTTAACAAAGTCACTACGCCACTTTTCTATTAGCAGATTGTCCTTCCATCGTTTTAAGCTTTCTGACTATTTTGTTCACAAAGACTTAAACAGCACCTGCGATCTCATCGAAGCGATAAAAGAAAGGATGGTGCACTTAGGTGCTACTTCGGCTCTCGATGGCGACATATTTTTCCTCGGACAATTGCGCTCCATGGGGATCTACTTCAGCCCAGTAAATTTCTATTATCACCGCAATGAGGAATCGCAGGTGTTTGACTACATGCTTGCAGAGGTCAGCAACACGCCCTGGAATGAAAAACACTATTACTTGGTTGATCTCAAACAGCAACATGACACCCAAAAAACCTTTCATGTGTCGCCTTTTAACCCGATTGACATGACCTATAAGTGGCAGGTATCACAACCAGATGAAAGATTAAGCCTTGCGCTTTCCTGCTATCAGGAACACAGACACTTTACTGCGTCTATTGCCATGAAAAAACAACCTCTGACCGACAGGACTTTGCGGGCACTGACCCTTAAGATGCCGAGTACTACCCTGTTTTCACTTATTGGCATCTATTGGCAAGCACTAAAACTCTTTATTAAACGTACCCCTGTCTACGGACATCCGGGTTCGATTCAATCTCACGTTCAGGAAAATAACAATGTCACAAAGTGAATCTGTACTTGCTAACACCAATGAGATGACATTAACGGAACGTTTTTGTCGAAGCGTGTTTTTAAAAGCCATGTTTTTGTTCGAAGATGGCCAGCTAACCCTTTCTGAGCGAGGCGAACCTGTTGCTACATTTGGCAGACAATCAAACATCCATGCCAAGGTAAACATTTTATCGCCCGCTGCTTATCCGAAACTTCTTTTGGGAGGCAGTGTTGGTGCGGGTGAATCTTTTATGGAGGGACTGTGGGAAACACCTGATTTAACCCAGGTCATTCAAATGTTTGCCAGGAATCTGCCTACTTTGGACAAATGGGAGGCAAAGTTCAAATGGTTGTCTTTACCCGTCTTGCGGGTTCAGCATCTGCTTAATCGCAACTCTAAGCGTCAAGCCAAGAGAAATATAGAAGCGCATTATGATTTGGGTAACAAGCTCTATACCAAATTTCTCGACCCCTCAATGATGTATTCGGCCGCCATTTATCCCGATGCAAATAGCTCTCTTTCCGAGGCCCAATTTCATAAGCTTGATACGATATGCAAAAAGCTGCAGCTAACCTCTAAGGACCACTTGCTCGAAATAGGAACAGGATGGGGAGGCTTGGCCATTCATGCAGCTAAGTACTATGGCTGTCATGTAACCACAACAACAATATCAGAAGAACAACACGATTATGCTGCGGAGTGGATTCGCCGTGAAGGCCTACAAGATAGGATCTCATTGCTGAAAGAAGACTACAGAAACCTGACTGGGACTTATTCTAAACTGGTTTCCATTGAAATGATTGAAGCGGTTGGCCAGTCTTATTTGGGCAACTTTTTTCAAAAATGTACCTCGCTGCTAAAGCCAGATGGTTTAATGTTGATTCAGGCTATCACCATCGACGACCGCCGCTATGATAGCTATTCGAAGAATGTGGACTTCATTCAAAAATATATTTTTCCTGGTGGTTTTTTACCTTCTCAGCTCGTGCTTAATCAACATATCAAAAAAGCGACTGATATGATGATACGCGACCTTCATGATATAGGTCTGGATTACGCCAGGACACTCAGAGACTGGTATGAGGCTTTTGTCCAAAGTAAAGATGCGCTATACAAAGACGGCTATGATGACCGCTTCATGAGAATGTGGGAATACTACTTAAAGTATTGTGAAGGTGGCTTTTTAGAGAGGACAATAAGCACGGTTCAATTGGTACTGAGCAAACCACAATTCAGAGATGACATGGAGAGAGGTTAACTCTCTCCTCCTTCAATCACAGATATAGGCTGTGAAAGCATAGGTTTTCCTTGATTGATGTTGATTTCAACGCGTCGGTTGCGTGCTCTATCATCGGCGGTCTCAGGGTTCTCAATAAGGGGGTCTGTGTAAGCTTTACCTACCACACGCATTCTGCTCTCATCAAAACCCGTAGCACGCCTCAACTCCTCAGCTACGGCTACCGCCCTTTGCGAAGACAAATCCCAATTCGAACGATACAGCTCGTTGGAGATATTTTGCCTGTCACTGTGTCCCGAAATTTCAATCTCACCAGGGACATCTGCTAATAACTCACCAATCTGCTGCAAGATTGGGCGAAATTGTGGTTGCAAGAACGCAGACCCCGCAGAAAACGAACCGTTCTCTCTTATCCTGATAGTTATTTGTTGGCCTAACGATTCAAGCTCAATGGCGCCGTCCAATACTTGACGCTGAAGTTGCTGAGCCACTTTTTTCATAAGTTCATTGACTTCTTCCTGGTCAGACGTTGCTTCCGATGCTGAAGCTGCAGAATCAGACGCGGTTTGCTGTGCCTGCCCCCCTCGTTCAGTGCCTCGCTGTTTTTGCCTGCCCCCTGCAGAATCCTCATCACCTGCCTGAAATTCTAGCGCTTGCTGTGTCATTTCAATGGTTTGCTGCTGAATGACATCAATAGGGGTCGGATCAGGCCTGCCAGGACGGAATTCCATGGCAATAACACTCGTTCCCTTCGGTATATCCTTAACTTCAATCTTATTTTGAACACCAAAGGCGAACTTCATTGAGCCAGCAATTTGCTTAAACTTGAGTACATCCATTTCAGAAAAAGCCAATAGCAAGACGAAGAAACACATTAGCAACGACATCAAGTCAGCAAAGGTTCCCATCCAAGCAGGTAACCCCTCAGGAGGACATTTCGGACATTCTTCTTGCTGTTCTGCCACAATGAACCCTTATTCTTCGTCTGTAGTGCCACCGCGTTTGCTGGCAGCCAGATAGTTTTTCAGGATGCCTTCTATAACGCGAGGGTTTTGCCCGTCGGCAATACCAATGATTCCGTCAAGAACCAACTTTTGATTCAATTCTTCCTCTGTTGCCCTATTACCTAATTTGACCGCGATGGGTAGGCAAACAACGTTGGCCAAAAATGCGCCATATAAAGTCGTGAGAAGCGCAACTGCCATCGCAGGCCCAATGGCTTTGGGATCATCCATGTTTGATAGCATAGCCACCAGACCTATGAGCGTACCTATCATCCCCATGGCTGGAGCGACATCTCCCATAGCCTTGAAGATACTGGCGCCAAATTCATGCCGTTCTGTCGTCATTTTGATGTCTTTAGACAAGGTTTCACGGACTACGTCAACGTCGTGTCCGTCAACTAACATATCGACGCCCTTTTGCATAAAAGGATTTTCTATTTCAGCCTCTTCTAAAGCTAAGAAGCCGCCTTTACGCGCCGCATCTGCCATCTCAACCACTTTTTCAATGAGCACGTCAGGTGCCTCAATTTTGAACATAAAGGCTTTTGCTGCAACTTTACCCGCGCCAAAAAACTGCCCAAGCGTATACTGGGCTAAACAAACAAAGATGGTTCCGCCAAACACAATAAGTACAGATGGCCCATTGATAAACATGCCAATGTCGCCACCCTGAACCATTGCCATCACCACAAAGCCAATGGCGCCCAAAATGCCGATAAGGGTTGCTAAATCCACTCGCGGTTCCTTTTTATTGTTTACGGAATAAGGTCACTTCTTTCATTCTATCGGCTTAAATTCAGATTTCTACACTTGTAAAACAATATGCGCGTTGACAAAGTCGTTGACCGCTTATTTCAGCTCGGTTAAGGTGCGCGCTACCTCGCGCATTTACTGGCTGGAACACATGACGAAGAAGACATCTGAAGACTCCGTTTCATTTGAAGAAACCCTGGAGGAACTCGAGAACCTTGTGAATGAAATGGAACAAGGTGATCTGCCGCTCAATGATGCACTGGAAAAGTTTGAACGCGGCATTGTCCTTGCTAAACAAAGCCAAAAGGCACTTGAGAATGCAGAACAGAAAGTCAAAATACTGATGCAAAGCCAAACCGGTGAAACTCTGGTCGATCTTGAAGCCAGTGAACAGACGGACGAACAGTGAAAACTCATGATTTGACGCTTACTCACGAATGGGTACACCAGTCTATTCATAAAAAGCTTAGTACGCTAATTAATGGTTTGCCTGCGCAACCCACAATACTGGCTGAGGCGATGCAATACGCCTTATTCAATGGTGGTAAACGACTCCGTCCGTTATTAGCGATACTTATTGCAGACGCCATAGAGGTTTCGCGTGAACATGCACTTTCCATTGGCGCGGCGATTGAATGTATACATGCATATTCATTAGTCCACGACGATTTACCTGCGATGGATGACGACGACCTGCGAAGAGGTCAACCGACATGCCACGTAAAATATGATGAAGCAATAGCGATTTTGGTGGGAGATGCATTGCAATCGCTGGCCTTTGAGTTGTTGAGTTGTGATGAACAAATCGATGCGTCGCCAAGTCAGAAGATAGTGCTCATCAATCAGTTGGCCAAAGCTTCGGGTTTCAGTGGTATGGTAGGTGGGCAGGCCATTGATTTGGCCGCTACTGGGGAAGACAGCAAAGTCGCTCACACGATTGAGACCTTAATGTTACTGCACAAACTCAAAACAGGTGCAATCCTCAAGGCTTGCGTTACTATGCCACTAGCCTTGTCTGATAAAGTCACAACTACCGAAAAGGCGCAGTTTGAATGCTTTGCAGACGCTATTGGTTTGGCGTTTCAGGTTCAAGATGACATCCTTGATTGTACTGGTGATACAGCACAGCTAGGGAAACCAGCTGGATCGGACGATGAACAGCACAAGCACACCTTCCCCGCGTTACTTGGTATTGAAGGTGCGAAGCAACAATTACACACTTTGTATCACGATGCGCTTCAAGCATTAGCCGCTTTGCCATACAATACAGAAGCACTGGAAGCATTTTGCGAGCTGTTAATTAACCGCGACCATTAATTTTCTTATTTATAAATACAAGACACAATAATGACACTGGATTTGACACACTACCCAACTCTGGCTTTGGCGACTACACCTGAAGCGTTGAGAAAGCTGCCGCAGGACAAACTAAACAAGTTGTCAGAGGAATTACGCCAGTATTTGCTTACCAGCGTGAGTCAGAGCAGTGGTCACTTTGCATCTGGCCTGGGTACTGTAGAGCTGACGGTGGCGCTCCACTATGTATATAACACACCGTTTGATCGCTTGATTTGGGATGTGGGTCATCAAGCCTATCCTCATAAAATTATTACCGGGAGAGCCGAAAAAATGACAAGTATCCGTCAAAAAGACGGTCTTCATCCTTTTCCATGGCCCCCAGAGAGCGATTATGACACCTTCGCTGTAGGACACTCCTCTACCTCTATCAGCGCAGCATTGGGTATGTCAGTGGCTGCTGAAAAGGAAAATGCAGGTAGAAAAGTGGTAGCTGTTATCGGCGATGGTGCGCTTACTGCAGGCATGGCCTTTGAGGCGATGAATCACGCTGGTGACATCGGAAAGGATATGGTAGTTGTCCTGAATGACAATGAAATGTCTATCTCAGAAAATGTCGGTGCGCTCAATAGTCATCTGGCACGCTTGCTGACCGGAAACTTCTTTAACAGCATTCGCGATGGCAGCAAAAAATTACTGTCTAACGTACCCCCAATCAAAGAATTCGCCAGCCGTGCAGAAGAGCACATCAAAGGGATGGTTGTACCAGGCACCATATTTGAAGAACTAGGGTTTAATTACATAGGTCCGATTGATGGACACGATGTCAATGCTGTCGTAGATACACTGCGTAATATGCGTAACTTTTCCGGGCCGCATATTCTTCATGTCGTTACCAAAAAAGGTAAAGGCTATGAAGTTGCAGAAAAAGATCCCATCAAATTTCACGCTGTGCCCAAGTTTAATCCTGCAGAGGAAGCACTGCCAAAATCTGCCCCTGGAAAACCCACATTTTCTAAGATATTTGGTGACTGGCTATGCGATATGGCAAGCATCGATTCAAAGCTGATGGCCATTACGCCAGCAATGCGTGAAGGTTCCGGCATGGTCGAGTTTTCACAGCGCTTTCCTGAGCAGTATTTCGATGTCGCCATTGCCGAGCAGCACGCGGTAACCTTTGGCGCCGGCCTAGCGAAAGAAGGAATGAACGCCGTTGTTGCAATTTATTCCACCTTTTTACAACGGGCCTATGACCAGCTTATCCACGACGTTGCTATTCAGAATTTACCTGTCCTTTTTGCTATCGACAGAGCAGGTATTGTAGGTGCTGACGGTCCTACTCACCAAGGAGCCTTTGATATTTCTTATCTGCGATGCATTCCCAATATGATCGTAATGACTCCCGGTGATGAACAAGATTGTCGCGATATGCTGTATACCGGTCACCTGGCAGGTCAACCCGCAGCTGTCAGGTATCCGCGTGGAGCCGGCATGGGGGTAGAAGTAACGAGTGAAATGCGCCAGCTGGCAATTGGTAAATCAAGAACACTGCGACATGGGCAATCTGTGGCAATCCTGAATTTTGGTACATTGCTTCCCTACGCTTTAGAAGCAGCAGAGCAAAATAATTATAGCGTTATTGATATGCGCTTTGTTAAACCATTAGACACAGAGGTGATCACAAGACTGCTTGAAGATTACAACTTACTTGTTACCCTAGAAGACGGTTCAATTATGGGGGGAGCAGGGAGTGCAGTGAACGAGTATTTAATGCGTGTGAAAGCTAACATCAGCTGCCTCAACATTGGACTGCCCGATTCATTCATATTGCAGGGCACTCAGACAGAAATGTACAAGGTTCATCAATTGGATGCCGATGGCATTATCGCGCAAATTGACGCTTTTTTGAAAAATTAGAGCGTTAGAAACTCAAAATATAACAGGGCGTGCATTACTACGCACGCCATAACGCCCGCAGCAATATCATCCACCATAATTCCAAAGCCGCCTTTTACTTTTTTGTCCAATAAGCTGATTGGCCATGGTTTTACAATGTCAAAAAACCGGAACAACAAAAAGCCGACAATGGCTGTTGATGGATTAAAAGGCACTAATAGGAAAGTAATAAAAAGCCCCGCGAATTCATCCCACACGATGGCGCTGTGATCATGAACGCCAAGGTCTTTTGCAGTTTGGTCGCAAATCTTAATACCGGCTAGACAAACTAACACTGTTAACGCGATAAAAATTTCATCGGGAAATAAACTTGCCACCCATACTAAAGGTAACGCTGCCAAGGTACCAAATGTGCCGGGCATTTTTACTGCGAGACCAGAACCAAAACCTACGGCAAGAAAGTGCATAGGATGTGTCAAATCGAGTTTTTTTCTGGTTTCTGTATCCACTAAAAATGCTCAAAGCCTAGTTTTTCTGGTTTAGTATAAGGTTGATCACCAAGACGTAAATCCAAATGGGCACTTTGCCCTGTTATTTGACCTATACAAGTAGCTTGAAGGGAGGCGCCTGACAATACGGTTTCCAACTGTCCTTTTTGCTCTTCGCTTACAGTGAATAACAACTCATAATCATCACCTGCAGTTAGCGCCAGCTCAACAGACTTGTCTAACCCAACATGGTCAACCAGCTGATCAGAAAGAGGCAGCCTGTCGATAAATAACCGGGCACCGACATTAGATGCATTCATCACGTGCCTTAAGTCTGCCAAAAGACCATCGGATACATCAATACAGGACGTTGCAATACGCCTTAGCGATGTCCCCAACATTATTCTAGGTGTAGGGTTCAAATGACGTTCGACTAGATATTGCTCAGTGTCTGTTTTAATTTCCGCGCCGTCTTGTAACAAAGCCAGCCCCGCCCCAGCATCACCGAGCGAGCCCGTAACGTACAACCAATCACCGGGTTGTGCGCCAGAGCGTAACATTTGATTGCCTTCTGGAATAAAGCCCTGTGCAGTAACCGTAACAGAGAGAGGACCTCTGACTGTATCGCCACCAACGAGCTGCACTGAATAATACTCGAGAAGCTCATAGAAGCCCTCTGCAAAACTTTCCATCCATGCTTCATTGGTATCCGGCAATGACAGTGACATACTCAGCCATGACGGTTCTGCCCCCATGGCTGCAAGGTCGCTTAGATTCACCGCGACGGCCTTGTACGCCAAGGAGCGTGCTGGTGTATCTTTTAGAAAGTGCACACCTTCAACCAGCGTGTCTGTTGTCACAGCAAGTTGCTGATTTGGAGGGACAGACATAACAGCGCAATCGTCACCGATACCAACAACCACGTCTCGCCTGTGATGACCTTTTTGCTTAAAAAAACGGTCAATTAAGTCGAATTCTTTCATTACAAATGGGGACGCTTTATCGTTCGTTTTCGCGCAGTGTTTTAACCGCTTTATCAAGGGCACCATTGATAAACTTATGGCTTTCCTGCGCACCAAACGTTTTAGCTAGCTCAACATATTCGTTGATCACCACACGAAAAGGCACGTCAACACAAGCGATGAGTTCAAAGGTAGCTAACCGTAAGATGGCTTTCTCGATGGGGTCCAACTCTTCAGGTAAACGCCCCAAATAAGGCTTAATCTTTTCATCAAGTAAGACTACATCTTCAACGGTGCCGCGCAGTAGACGCTGGAAGAAAGGCATGTCAACTTTCTTCATGTCGTTACTGGTAGCCAGACTCAGTTCTATCTGTTCTATGGCATTATTGCTGAGCTGCCAGGAATAAATTCCCTGAACAGCTAGCTCTCTGGCTCGATGACGGTTAGACACTTTCACAAACTAGGCCTCAGCGTTAGAGTCAAGGGCAGCAATAACGTTTACCATTTCAAGTGCACCCAGCGCCGCTTCCGAGCCCTTATTTCCAGCTTTGGTACCCGAGCGCTCAATGGCCTGTTCTATAGAATCTGTGGTGATTACGCCAAAGGATACGGGAATATCAAACTCCAAAGACACTTGCGCTAATCCTTTGTTACACTCACCCGCAACAAAATCAAAGTGTGGGGTTCCTCCACGGATGACTGCGCCCAACGCAATAATGGCATCGTATTTTTTAGACTGGGCTACTTTTTTCGCTGCCAAAGGAAGCTCGTAAGCGCCTGGAACGCGGACGAGAGTAATATCAGTTTCGTTCACTTCGCCATGGCGCTCCAGCGTATCTAAGGCGCCTTCAAGTAAGCTTTCAACAACAAAGCTATTGAACCGAGATACAACGATTGCGAATTTTTTGCCAGTGGCACGCATGTTACCTTCTATAACTTGCATGGTATTTTTCTCCAAAGTGAAAGCGGCGCGAAGTATAGCGCCGTTAGTAAATGGTTTCCACCACTTCAAGCCCATAGCCAGACAATGCGTGATATTTAATGGGTTTACTCAGCAGTCGCATCTTCTTCACACCCAATGAGGCGAGGATTTGACTCCCAACGCCGACAGTGCGCGACGATCCCTTCCAGTCAGCACCGGTTGGCTTTTCGCCCCTGTCTTCAGCCGCAAAGCGTCTGACTTGCTCGGGAATGTCTTCCTGTTTGCCCAATACGACTAAAATGCCATCATCCTTTGCGATGCGCTGCATGGCTTGTGGTAACGTCATTGAACGGCTTATTGAACGCGTAGAACCTAGTAGATCGCTTAACGTGTTGTGCAAATGCACACGTACCAGCGTGGGCTCATCTTCGCTGATCTCACCGTGTTTCAATGCAAAGTGTAGCTGATTATCGATGGTATCTTTGAAGGTATGTAACTCGAAATCGCCGTACTCTGTTGGCAACTTACACTCTGACACTTTTTCAATCGTCGTTTCGTTAAGATTTCTATATTCAATAAGGTCGGCGATAGTGCCGATTTTAAGCCCATGCTTTTTTGCAAAGCTTTCTAATTCTGGACGCCTGGCCATTGAACCATCTTCATTAAGGATTTCCACAATGACCGCAGCAGGCTCACATCCGCTCAGGCGGGCAAGATCCACGCCGGCTTCAGTGTGCCCGGCTCGGTTTAATACGCCTCCAGCTTTTGCAATCAATGGAAAAATGTGACCCGGCTGAACAATATCGCTGGCTTTGGCATCTGGATTGACAGCAGCCAGAACGGTTGTAGCCCTGTCTGCAGCTGAAATGCCAGTTGTCACACCTTTTGCTGCTTCAATTGAAACCGTAAAATTGGTCGAAAACTGTGCGCCATTGTTATCTACCATCAGTGGTAAATTCAGTTTTCTGCAGCGCTCTTCAGTCATGGGCAAGCACACTAACCCTCTAGCATGGGTGACCATAAAATTAATGGCTTCTGGTGTAATGTGCTCGGCGGCCATAATTAGATCGCCTTCGTTTTCCCTATCTTCGTCATCCATTAAGATGACCATTTTGCCCTGACGAATATCGTCAATGATTTCTTCTGTTGTGTTAAGCGCCATGCTTTTGCCTTTTTTTAGTAGGGTAGCCGGTCTGTCTGACCTTAGTTTTTCAGGTATCCGTGTTCCGCTAAGAACGCTTCGGTAATACCGCTTTTTTTAGACTGGCTTATGGCCGCGTCATCGCCCATGACAAGTCTTTCTAGATACCTGGCAATGAGGTCGACTTCTAGGTTTACTCTTGTACCTGGCTTATATTGGCCGATCACTGTCTCTTGCAATGTATGTGGGATGATCCATAACATGAAGTCAGCCCCGTCGACCTTGTTGACCGTCAAACTGACACCGTCAACCGTTATACTGCCCTTATGGGCAATGTACTTTGCCAGCTCGTCGGGTGCCGTCACCCATATTTCAATATAGTCAGTGTGGTCAATAATGTCTTTGACTGTGCCCATACCATCAACGTGTCCAGACACGATATGCCCACCTAACCGTCCGCCAACTTGCATCGCTTTCTCGAGGTTAACCTTGCTACCCGAACCATAATCAGCAAAGCCAGTCAGCTTCATCGTTTCTGCTGACACGTCTGCCTTATAATAGCTGTCACCCATATCGACGACAGTCAGGCAAACACCGTTAGTGGCGATACTATCACCTAGGTTTACGTCTGACATGTCGAGGGATTGAGTTGCAACGGTAATTCTGCAGCTGTCTTGCCCTCTCTCAATAGAAGAAATTGTTCCGACCGATTCAATGATACCTGTAAACATAATCTCTCTTTAACGCTACTTGAGGTGATAAGTTAAACGCACGTCCTGACCAACCAAAGTCAGATCCTTTAGCCATAGTTCAGGACATTCGGCCAAATGAGAATATTGGGGCAATTTAAGCATAGGCAAGCCTTGGTCGCCCAATAGCTTAGGCGCAAGGTATATAATAAGTTCATCAACCAACTGTTGTGAGAGTAACTGACCCGCTAAGGTCGCACCGCTTTCAACCCAGAGCTGATTGACCTCACGTTTACCCAACTCCATGAGCATAGCATCAAGATCGACGTGATTACCCACCTGCTTTACTCGGCAATATTCTATACTGCCGGGGGTTGTTACTTCTTTTGTGGTAAAAACGATCGTTTTATGACCGTCATTAAAAATTTGAAACGTATCGGGCAACGAGCCAGTGCTATCAATAACATAACGTGCTGGCTGCCTAATTGGTAGATTGGGGTAGTCGTCAATTTGGGCTTGCTCAGGCCTTATCAACAAGCTTGGGTCATCTGCCCTCACCGTGCCTGAGCCTGTCAATATGGCACAGCTCTTTGCTCTGAACCGCTGTACATCCCTCCTAGCCTCGGGTCCTGTTATCCACTTGCTCTGACCGTTGGACAACGCTATTCGTCCATCCATGCTAGCCGCCAGTTTCAACGATACAAATGGCTTACCCTGTTTCATACGCTTAAAGAAGCCACGATTTAGCAGGGCCGCTTTGTCAGCCAACACCCCGGTAACCGTTTCTATGCCATGTTCGTTCAGTTTTTTGATCCCTCTACCTGCAACCAACGGATTAGGGTCAACATTGGCAACAACGACACGTTTCACCCCTGCATTTACCAGAGCATTAGCACATGGCGGCGTTCGTCCAGTATGGGAACAGGGCTCAAGAGTAACAAATGCAGTAGCACCTTTTGCCTGTTTGCCAGCGTCTCGCAAGGCATGCACTTCAGCATGCGCTTCGCCGGCTTTAAGGTGAGCTCCCTGGCCAACCAGGTTGCCATCGCTACTCACAATTACACACCCTACATTAGGGTTTGGAGATGTGGTATAGCACCCCTGCCAAGCTAGATCGATAGCGAGTGCCATCCATTTTTTATCGAGATCTGAATATGTGGTTAATTCCATCGCTAGGCGCGTTAGCTTGGCTCGTTTAGCTTGGCTATCGCCTCACCAAACTCTTTGATATCTTCGAAAGAACGGTATACAGATGCAAACCTGACATAAGCGACTTTATCAAGCACTTTAAGCTCATCCATTATCAGATTGCCGAGCATTTCACTGGGAATTTCTCTTTCTCCAGTAGCCCGCAGAGTAGATTTAATAGAAAGAATGCACTTTTCAATACTTTCAGTGCTTACCGGACGTTTCTCAAGGGCTCTTTGTAAACCGGCTCTGAGCTTATCCTCGTTGAAAGGTTCGCGTGAACCGTCTCGCTTAATAACCCGAGGCATGACTAATTCTGCCCCTTCGAAGGTTGTGAATCGCTCTCTACAAGCGGTGCATTCACGGCGACGACGCACTTGCTGGCCTCCAGCCACCAAGCGCGAGTCAATCACTTTAGTTTCATGTGCCGAACAGAACGGGCAAATCATCTAAATTCGTTATTCCCTTAAGCGTAAACAGGGTATTTTTTGCAGAGTTCGATCACTTCAGATTTCACCCTAGCTTCGACAGAGTCATCCCCCAGATTGTCAAGTACGTCGCAGATCCAAGTCGCTACTTGTTTAGCTTCGTCAAGACCGAAACCTCGGCGGGTAATAGCAGGTGAACCAATACGAAGGCCACTGGTGACAAAGGGTGAACGCGGATCGTTAGGGACTGAATTTTTATTCACTGTGATATTCGCTCTGCCCAATGCTGCGTCTGCATCTTTGCCCGTGATATCTTTGTCGATGAGATCTAGCAAAAATAAATGGTTGTCTGTTTTGCCAGAAACCACCTTGTAGCCGCGCTCCTGCATAACTGAAACCATGGCTTGTGCATTGGCAACCACATTCTGTTGATAGGTTTTAAACTCTGGTGCCAGGGCTTCTTTGAACGCAACGGCTTTAGCGGCAATTACATGACACAGAGGGCCGCCCTGATTGCCTGGGAATACAGAACTATTGAATTTTTTGTAAAGCGTTTCATCGCCACAAGAAGATAGAATCAACCCACCACGAGGGCCCGCAAGCGTTTTGTGAGTTGTTGTAGTCACCACGTGGGCGTGAGGTATGGGGCTAGGGTAAACACCTGCGGCGACAAGACCAGCCACGTGTGCCATATCAACAAGTAAGTATGCGCCTACTTTGTCTGCGATTTCACGGAAACGTTGCCAGTCAACAATGCCTGAGTAAGCAGAAAAGCCGCCAATAATCATTTTAGGCTTGTGCTCAAGCGCCAGCGCCTCAACCTGCTCGTAATCAATTTCGCCGGTTTCTTCATTGAGACCATACTGAACGGCGTGATAAGTTTTTCCTGAAAAGTTAACGTGGGCACCGTGAGTTAAATGGCCACCGTGAGCAAGACTCATACCCAATACAGTATCACCAGCTTCCAAGAGTGCCATGAACACGGCAGTGTTTGCCTGAGAACCAGAATGCGGTTGTACATTGGCATAGTCAGCGCCGAACAATTGCTTGGCGCGTTCGATTGCAAGGTCTTCTGCAATATCAACGTATTCACAGCCACCGTAATAGCGCTTTCCAGGATAACCCTCTGCATATTTATTGGTAAGCTGTGAACCTTGGGCTTCCAATACCCTGGGGCTACAATAGTTTTCCGACGCGATAAGCTCGATATGCTCTTCTTGACGACGGGTTTCTTTGGCAATAGCGTCAGCCAATTCAGGGTCAAAATCAGCGATAGTCATTTCGCGTGGTAACATGGGCGCTCCTTAACAGCTAGGTAGGTAGAATTTGATCAGCGCATATTTTAGCTATTTTGGGCGCTGTGTATACCGATTTATGAGCAAGCTTTGCACCGACCAGTGTAAAGCTTGCTTGGCCATTGGGTTATTTACTTTTTCTCTAATTGTTTCACTCTGTCAAACAGCTCGGGTAACTGTCTGGTTCGTACAGACATTTTGCGCCATTCTCGATTGGGCAATGCCGGCTGGCCCGACGAGTACACGCCCGGTTCAGTAATATCGTTCGTCACCATACTATTACCAGTGATTTGCACCTTGTCAGCAATTGTGATGTGGCCATTGATAGAGCACATGCCACCAATAACCACATACTTACCAATATGGGTACTGCCTGCCATACCAGTTGCACCGCATATGCACGCGTGATCGTCAATTGTGCAATTGTGTGCGACGTGTACTTGATTGTCCAAAATCACGTTTTTGCCAATGACAGTATTGCCAAGCGCGCCCCGATCAATCGTTACCCCTGATCCGATTGAGCACTTGTCACCCACTACGACGGTACCCACTTGAGGGATGGGCAGCCAATTACCCGCGTCATTTGCGAAACCAAATCCATCACATCCGATAACCGTCTGACTATGAATGATCACGTCGTCGCCTACTTGTACTTTGTGGTAAAGGGTCACGTTGGGATAAATGAGGCAGTTAGCGCCTATTTGTGAGCCTTGTTCAATAACGGTATTGGCGCCTATTACTGTATTATCATCAATGGTAACATCCTCACCAATAACGACATTAGCGCCAATGGCAACGTTTTCACCTAAACGCGCTGAATCTGCAATCACTGCAGAAGAAGCTATACCTTTTGCCAGCACGGGCGGCGTGTAAAAAAGCTGCGCGATCCTTGCGAAGGTGGCATGAGGGTTGTCGTGGACCAGCGCATTGCCTTTTACCTTGTCAACCATTTCAGCTGTCACAATTACCGCTGCTGCCCGCGTAGTCTCCAGTTGATGTTTGTATTTGGCATTGGTCAAAAAGGACACCTGGTTCGGGGTTGCTTCTGATAACGTATTTACACCTGTCACTTGGCAGTTGCTCTCTCCTGCCAACTCAGCCCCTACGCGCTCGGCAATATCTTTCAACGATAGCGTCAAATCAGTCATGAATTATTCCTGTTGTAAGGAAGGTCAAATCAAATTACGCAGAGTTTACCGGATTTTTGTCTTGCCTGACATAGAAGCACTCACTAAACGTCTGTACAATAATGGCGGTTATTTTATTCTTTTGTTTAGGACAGTCATGGCTCAATACGTATATAGCATGCATAGGGTGGGGAAAATTGTACCTCCCAACCGCCACATTCTAAAAAATATCTCTCTTAGCTTTTTTCCTGGTGCCAAAATTGGCGTTTTGGGGCTAAATGGTGCGGGTAAATCTACTTTACTGCGTATTATGGCTGGTATCGATAAAGATATTGAAGGTGAAGCAAGACCCCAACCTGGAATCAATATTGGTTATCTTCCACAAGAACCTAAACTGGATGAATCTAAAGATGTTAGAGGTAATATCGAGGAGGCTGTCGCAGATGTCGTGAATGCCCTTTCGAGACTAGACGAGGTATACGCAGCCTATGCAGACGAAAATGCTGACTTCGACGCCTTAGCAAAAGAGCAAGGCGAACTCGAAGCCATTATCCAAGCAAAAGATGGGCACAACCTTGAACAGTCACTAGAGCGCGCAGCGGACGCCTTGCGATTACCGCCTTGGGATGCCGATGTGTCTAAACTGTCAGGAGGCGAACGACGTCGTGTAGCACTATGTCGTTTATTGCTTGAAAAGCCAGATATGCTGTTGCTCGATGAACCAACAAACCACCTGGATGCAGAATCTGTTGCTTGGCTTGAACGCTTCTTACACGACTACGAGGGCACTGTGGTAGCCATTACCCATGATAGGTACTTCTTAGACAATGTGGCGGGCTGGATCCTCGAATTAGACCGCGGTGAAGGGATCCCCTGGGAAGGCAATTACTCCTCATGGCTCGAACAAAAGGAAAAGCGTCTTGAACAGGAAGAAAAGACAGAATCTGCAAGACAAAAGTCAATCAAACAAGAGCTTGAATGGGTACGTACCAACCCCAAAGGACGCCAGGCAAAAAGTAAGGCGCGTATGGCCCGATTTGAGGAACTTAACACCTCTGACTATCAGCGCAGAAATGAGACCAATGAGTTGTTTATCCCCCCGGGTGAGCGATTAGGCGATAACGTCATTGATGTATCGGATTTACACAAGTCATATGGTGATCGCGTATTGATCGATGGCATGAACTTTACCCTCCCCAAAGGCGCTATCGCGGGTATCATAGGTCCAAACGGCGCAGGTAAATCAACTCTCTTCAGAATGATCAGCGGCCAGGAACAACCTGACGGGGGAACAATCTCTGTCGGCGACACAGTGCAGCTTGCCAGTGTTGATCAATTCCGCGACCACATGGACGGAAACAATACAGTTTACAAAGAAATCTCAGACGACCAGGATGTCATTAAAATTGGTAGCTTTGAAATCAATAGCCGTGCCTACTGTAGCCGTTTTAACTTTAAGGGCACTGACCAGCAGAAGTTTATTAAAGATTTGTCTGGCGGCGAGCGAAACCGTGTTCATTTGGCGAAATTACTAAAAGCCGGTGGAAACGTATTATTGCTGGATGAGCCAACCAACGACCTTGATGTAGAAACCCTTCGCGCACTTGAGAATGCACTGTTGGAGTTTCCTGGCTGTGCCATGGTCATTTCCCATGACCGTTGGTTCCTTGACAGAGTAGCCACGCATATCATTGATTATCGAGATGAAGGCAAAGTTAACTTCTACGAAGGTAATTATTCTGACTATGAGCGTTGGCTTAAAGATAACTTTGGCCAGGATGTGGTAGAACCGCACCGCTTAAAATACAAAAAAATAAGTAAATAAAAATGGCCAGCCAGCATAGGCTGGCTGACCTAATAAGGCCTAGGGATCAATATAGGCCTTGGCTAACGCTACACAATAAGGCAGCACGCATCAGCATACTGGTAAACAACACTTAAAAATGTGTAGAAATGTAATCCTTGGCTGTGTATTGGTAAAAGCTTTGATACTCTTCGCCGTGTTATAGAAGCGGGAATATTTCTTTGAAAAACACAGTGAACATTTTGTTATTGCTCTTGCTTGTCTTTGCACAGGTAAGCATAGTCAGTGCAAACGTAGTCTGTACGCGCAATAAGGACTGTCCCGGCGACACAGGTTGGGAGTTGGGCGTAGCTATTGGCGTAGGAGGAATGACCAACCCTCTTGTGGGCGGTGACAACATTCCATTAGTCATTATTCCTGATATCGCCTATTACGGTGACAATTTGTATTTCGACAATGCAGAGTTTGGCTGGAGGACGTCGATTACCGCTCGCCACGAGATAAATCTGTTTGTTACTCCCAACAAAGAAAAAGCCTTTTTCAGCTTTTGGCACACCAGTAATATTTTAGGACCTATCTTTACGCTAGATTCCCCCTTTCAATCTGGCGATGAAATGAATATCGGCAATCCGATAATTGGTCAATCTACTGTGTCAATTGACGACGTATCCTCGCGAAAATGGGCGGCTGATGCAGGCGTGAGGTGGCGCTGGAAATGGAAAAACAGTGTTATTAATTCCAGTGTTTACGCTGATGTATCTGATGTGTATAAGGGCACTCACGGCTCGCTGTCTTTCACCAGTAAGTGGGCCTTTGACGATTGGACGGTTTACACCTCGCCAAACGTGCACTGGTACAGTGATAACCTGACAGATTATTATTATGGCATCAGAACACTTCCACTGTTGGGCAAGGGGTTAGGCTATGAGGGTAAAAGCGGTCTGCAGTTTGGCATGCGTGTGCTTGCGTTGCACAGCATTGATGACAGCTGGCATGTATTGATTCGGGCGAGTGCTGTTAAGCTCCATTCAGGAATGCGAAATAGCCCGCTTGTCGATTCTTCTACTGTGTTGAGTGGTTTTGTTGGGATGGCATATCAGTTTTGAGAAAAGCAGTTGTAATGCTTACTGCCAGCATTGTGGCAATGATATCTTTTTTATCCCAAGCTAGCAGTGACCCAGCGATATGGCGAGTCGAGCCTGACACCTGTCTGGTTAGTGAATCTGAAACACGTTGTTTTATGCGGGTATCCATTACCCTTCTCTCACTTTCTGTGGGCAAAGTTTGTATTATCGCCAATAAACAGGTGTTAACGTGTATGTATGAAGGCCAAAAAAGCGTGACTGTAGACATCACGCTTACATCAGATACCACATTGCACCTTAATGATACCAACGGAAAACGTCTCGCCGAGCATACCCTGGTTTTTAATAAACTCCTTGATGCAGATTTTAGTCAACGCACTCGATTACCTTGGAGCCTGTTTTGAGTACATTACAAACCTTACTGATTATTGAAGATGATGCCCGCCTTCGCGAGTTAACCGCTAACTATTTGAGTCAGCATGGGTTTGGTGTTATCGCGCTAGAAGATGGCTCCAACGTGAGTGATACGCTTATCAATCACAACGTTGATTTGATCATCTTAGATGTTATGTTGCCTGGTGATGACGGATTTGTTTTATGTCGCACTATACGCCGCACTTTTGATGGCCCTTTACTGTTTCTCACTGCAAAAACAGAACTCGCAGACGAGCTGCTTGGTTTTGAACTTGGCGCAGACGATTATATTACCAAACCAGTAGAGCCTTCCGTCTTACTGGCGAGGGTACAGGCGCTACTACGTCGTTCCTCGATAAAGCATTCAGATAATACCTCTGCGCTTGTGTTTGGAGAGCTGACCATCGACCAACAGGCAAGACGGGTGTTACTCGGACAAGAGCAGGTGACATTAACGAGCCACGAATTTGACCTTTTAGTATTACTGGCAGAAAATGCCGGCGCTGTAGTAGAGCGTGATCGGATATATAACGAGCTGATTGGTAGAGAATATGATGGTTTAGACCGCTCTGCTGACGTGCGTATCTCCCGATTGCGCAAGAAGTTAAAAGACAATGCGCAGCAACCTTACAGGATTAAAACCATTTGGGGTAAGGGCTTCTTTTTCGTTGCCGATGCCTGGAGCTAACTATTCATGTCTCGGTTGTTTATAAGCCTGTATGTTTTCGTTGCGATAAGCATATTGGTGTTAGGGATTGGCTTAGAAAAGCTACTCATCAACAAACAATCAGCACAAACACCTGCTCAAAAAGCCATATTGTCCCTGGTTACCGCCAACCGAAATCAACCTGATACGTTGTTAAAGCTGCTTAGGCAAGCTGGCGCTAAAACCCAAGTCTACCCAGCGAGCCAATTTTCCCCTTATTCTACCCATGGGGCCGCACTAGAAAATAATGAGGTCATTCAGGGTATAGCCGACGATGATTGGCTTATTCTTATTCCCACTAACCAAGACACAGTTGTGCAGGCTCGTTTCGCGAATACTAAAAATTCATCAATGTCTTGGATATTATACAGTACTTTATTTTTTGGCTTTCTTGGTGTGGCAATTGCTATTTGGGTTGTTCCAATTTGGCGTGATCTCAGAAAACTAAGCACCGCCACAGAAACATTGCAAAAAGACGGTACCCTTGAAGTCCCTAAGATTCCTGCACATTCACCGTTGCAACCTCTAGTAGAAGGGTACAACGCCCTTAACAGTAATATCAAAACACTACTGCACCAACACAAAGCGCTTGCGGGTGCTATTACTCATGAGTTTAAGACGCCTTTGGCTCGCCTTCGCTTTGCGTTGGTCTCTCCGGGTCAGTATGACAAAAAGCAAATTCAGGCAATACGTGCAGACATCACTGAGCTGGAACATTTGGTTCAGGAAATGCTGGATTTTACCCGTCTTGACGTTCACGAACCAGATCTGCACATAGAGGATATTCCCATACAGGCGCTTTGCGAGCAACGTCTATCCAAATTCAGACCCGGTACTTCAATTACATTAGAATGTGTAGCTGATAACGTCACACTGCTCGCCGATGCGACTTTACTCACCCGAGCCATTGATAATTTGTTGGCCAACGCGCTACGCCATGCTAAGGCGCGTGTTCGCATTGCTGTAAGTATTATGGAACACGTCGTCATCAGTGTTGAGGACGATGGTGACGGTGTACCCGATAGTGACAAAGAGAAAGTCTTTGAGCCCTTCTACAGGGCTGATACGCATCGCTCAAGGCAGCACGGAGGGACAGGCTTAGGCTTGGCTATTGTGCAACGTATTATGCACTGGCATAAAGGTACTTGTAGCGTTACGAATTCGGCCCTGGGTGGCGCTGCCTTTATGCTCAAATTTGATGCGCGCTCACACCGCCTCTAATGCTTCAGAGAGACGAGATACACCTGTAACGTGTAACCCTTCTATGGTCTTTTTAGGCATATTTGCCTTGGGCACTATGGCGCGTTTAAACCCGTGCTTTGCGGCTTCCATTAAACGTTCCACGCCATTTGGTACCGGACGTATTTCGCCAGCCAAACCAACCTCACCAAATACGATTAATTCCTGTGGCAATGGTTGATTGCGAAAGCTGGATATCATGGCCAGTAGCAGAGCCAAATCTGCACCGGTTTCAGCAACTTTGACACCTCCGACAACGTTAACGAATACGTCCTGGTCGTTCATCTGAACATTGCCGTGCCTGTGTAAAACAGCCAGCAACATAGCCATTCTATTTTGCTCAAGCCCCACTGCAACGCGTCTTGGGTTAGCAATTTGTGAATAGTCGACCAAAGCCTGCAGTTCGACTAATAAAGGGCGTGTCCCCTCCCATACAACCATCACACTGCTTCCCGCAGAGGGTTCTTCAGCTCGGCTTAAAAAAATGGCGGAGGGGTTTCCCACTTCTTTAAGACCTTTGTCTGTCATACCAAACACACCCAATTCATTGACCGCCCCAAAACGATTTTTGTGTGTTCGTAGTGTTCTGAAGCGTCCGTCGCTTTCACCTTCCAGCATCATTGAGCAATCAATACAATGCTCTAGCACTTTCGGTCCGGCGAGACTCCCTTCTTTGGTTACGTGGCCAACAATAAACATTGCAATATGATGCTGTTTGGCAAAGCGGGTTAGATAAGCGGCACTTTCTCTTACTTGCGAAACACTGCCAGGCGCTGACTGCACATCAGAAACGTGCATAACCTGAATAGAATCAACCACCATCACATCAGGCTTCTCCTTTAAAGCCAGCTGACAAATGGTTTCCACATGGGTTTCAGCCAATAATTGAAGCTTGTCCTTAGGTAACTGTAAACGCTGAGCGCGCATGGCAACCTGTTGCAGAGATTCCTCACCGGTGACATAGAGTGTTTTTCTACCTGTGGCCAGAAAACACATTACCTGAAGTAGCAGTGTGCTTTTTCCTGCACCAGGTGAACCTCCAATTAACATAGCTGCTCCGGGCACAATTCCGCCGCCCAGTACCCTGTCTAGCTCTTTAAAACCAGATGTGAATCGCGGCAAAGCGTTAATGTCTATGCTATCGAGACGCTGAACTGTTGCCTCAGTTTGTCCGGCATACCCAGTAAAACCGGCGCTTGCATTTTTATCCGCAGAGACGGTGATTTCCTGAAGCGTGTTCCATGCCTTACATTCACCACACTGCCCTTGCCATCGCATGAAATCAGCACCGCACTCTGTGCATACATAAGCCGTTTTTCGCTTTGCCATTCGTTACCTGTCGGTTTATATTCACTGATAGCGAAGTGTAACCTATAATTCGAGCATAGCCGACTGAATTCAGGCCGGTTTTCGTTCTATGAGTCAAGCTCTTAGCGTTATCGCCGATAAGGGGTAACTCATTGATGTTTTGTACCAAAAAGGCTAATGGATGTCGCAAGATCTGCAACAATACGCACCAATAATTGAACAACTCAAGCCTATGGTTCGTGAGCCAGAGTTCAATCAGGTGGTTGATCAAATTGCTGCAGATGTGCCGAAAGAAAAACGCTTTTTAATTAAAATGGAGGTCAGACGCCTCGCCAAGCCCTGCATCCGCTCGATAGATTTGCGCAGTCAGGTAGAGGGTGATTGTGAACTCTATGAATACGATGGAATAAAGCACTTTTTAGATGAGACGGCGATAGAACTGTTTGAACAACAAATCCGAATCTTTGGTGAATATACCTTTGGGGTATATGAGGCGATACTGAGTCATACCAGAGACGCTATCGAGCAAACTCGAAAAGACGCCGCGAAAGACGCCGCGGCGGCTGACGAAGACCCCGCGTCTAATAAGCGCTACTCTGCGCCAATCGTAAACCTTCTCGAATACGCACAGCGACATCACGAAAGGATGAACTTCGCCGTTGCTATTGAAGTGTTTACTGAGCATAACAAAAGTGTGCTAGCCACAAGTATCGATATCTCTACCCATGGCATGAAAATGCGAACCGGCTCAGACATGGAGTTTAAGAAAAGCGAGAAAGTATCAGTATACTTCAGAGGGTTAGAGTCAGAGTTTGCTTTGGATAAACGAGATGCAGTGACCTATTTTGTAGTTGCAAGCGAGCGCGATAAAAAAGAGCAAGTCGTTAGACTGAAACGCGCTACAGATTACCCTAATCCGCCTTTTGATCAGTTCCTTGAAAAGTTTATTCACGGTAATAAACGCCGCTACAAAGTCAATATGAACAACACGATTGACGCCATTATCAATAAATCGTGCGAGCAATACTTGACACCAAGATTGCCTTCTTTGCCAGTTTTTATCGATCAAGTAGACAACGATTTTACGCCCCGGTATGCCATGACCACACTGGCTAACCGCGACATTATCGATTATTGGACTGATGAAGAAGAAAACATAAAACTCGGTTTTATGCTCAGTCAGGACAGGTTGAAGCAACTATGCACAAAGGCCAATGAAAATGAAATGATTGTGTTTTGTTTCAATCATATTCAGAACGATCGTATTTATTTTTACTCTGCTACGCCAGAAGAGCTCGAAAACGCGCCAAAGCTGAAAAATATATTTCTCGGATTCGGCGCAAGAAAAATCAGCTGGCGTGTTTTTAAACTTAAAAGTACACAGGTATCACCCGAGGATGCGCACACCCCACTCTCTATTCCCGATAGTATAAGTGTAAAAATCAAACGCCAGAGTGCCCCCCCCGCTCCCAGACTGATGGCACGCTTAAAGAATATCAGACACCTGGTTTACATTACTGATATTACCGACGAAACAGGCCAGCAGTGCTATGCCAGTCATAAAGTCGCTCGGGAATCTATCAGACATCTGCGCATATTTGGCCACCCAAGAAACCGAATCCCTGCCGATATTAAAGTGTTCCGCTACAAATATTCTGAGAGCCGCATAGAAACGCGTTATTTGCTGCGCTCACCTGTTGAACTCAGTATCAACGATGTAGTAGTTGCAGGAATTACAGAAGATATCTCAGTGCAAGGCCTTAAAATCGAATTAGCCAGCCCATTTCATGGCGCGGTTGACAACCGAGTGACTCTCAATTTTAAAAAATTGCAGGCCATGACAACCAAACATGACGTCTCCGCATTGCAATACAGAGTGGTAAATATCACCAGTGAATATAGTGTACTGCACCTGCGCAGTATTAACGGTGATGACGGTAAACCGGCCCGAAAGTTTTTTGAAGAATTGATAAAACAAAATCGGGCACGTCTAAAGACCTATCCAGAAGAAGAAGAGTTTCCGGGTATTGGTCAGGCAATGCGCTTCATGCACGCTAAAAATACGGCCTTTATGTCGTTTGTAGCACACAAGAAAAAAGGGCGCTTTTATCCCTATGCCTGCGTCATGCCGGAGCAACAGAGCAGACTAAAAACCTTAGCCAGCTTTATGGCGGAGAGTAACAGAGCCAATCTGGAATTCCTCTATCGAGACAGAACCGCAGAGCAAGCCTTTATTGAACTCGGGTTTAAGCAAACGCGCGCTGAAAACAGAAATATCAGCGGTGAGCTATTTATGATGTTTGATCCTCTGCAAAAAAATCCAAAAATGTCGATTATTACCCGCTGGTCGCATAGATTTAATAACCACGGAGTGCGCCAGTCTTTCATCGACGAAGCGTTGAAACGGGGTCAATTCATAGCGGTCAAAGTGATATTGGCCAATACTGACAAGCCTGATATGGAGCTGTTACAACTGGAAATGAACTATATCAGTATGTATGCACTTCACCGGGCGAAGGAATTAGAAGAGCAACTGTGGGCAACGGCGGGATGCGTTTTTGTACACGACATCACCGATGAAGTGCTAATGCGTTATCAATATTCAGCGTCGGTGGTGGCGAAAAATCAACAAACACCCGCCGCACACAAAATAGAAGTAGACGGCATCAAGGCCTTATTAGGAAGTGGACAGGAGTAATTCAAGGCATGCGCCAAGAACGTACAAAACAAAAAGAAAAAGCGCGTCAACAATCAAATGAAGCAAAAAGCGACGAGTCAAATGAGAAAGGCACGTCACCCTCTGTTGCATTCACCGATCCTAAAAACAAAATTTGGGTGATTTTGTCTGCGAGTATGGCAATTACCGTACTGGCAGCTCAGATATTTCAAGGCGTAGCCGTTCTCAACTCTATGGCTTCTATTTACAGTGCTATGTTATGGACGGGTATTTTTGGTGCGGCTTTGGCTAGGTATATGTTGAAAAGCGGCTGGTTTGGCTTCGCACTGGGCAGTGCTGCTGGTGCAGCACTGACGATCCTGATAGGTATTTTCGCTTAGTACACTGTGTTTTTTTTGCAATTAGGGTTTAAGCAAAAGCAACAGCGCATCCAATGGCAAGTGATTTACCGCTGCATCCGCTTGTGTTCTAACAGTAGGTTTGGCGTGAAAAGCCACACCTAGTGAAGCTTGACGCATCATGAGTACATCATTAGCACCATCACCGATAGCAACAGTTTGATGTGGCGCAATATTGTATTTTTGCTGGAGCGCAACGACGGTTTCAGCCTTTACCTGGGCATCAATAACCCTGCCCTTGGTCTTACCTGTCAATTTACCATTTTCTAGTGCGAGCACATTTGAAACGGCGTCATCCAATTCAAGCCATGCTTTGAGATGATCAGCGAAATACGTAAATCCGCCTGAAGCGATCGCCAAGACCCATTGGCGTTTCTTTAGCTCTGTCAGCAAGGTGACTAAGCCTGGCATCAGAGGAAGCGCTGACTTTATTTGCAAAAGTGCAGATTCTTCAACCCCCTCAAGGCATGCAACGCGGGTTTTCAAACTTTGTGCAAAATCTAGCTTTCCTTGCATAGCTTGCTCAGTAACAGCAGCCACATCGTCATAGCGACCAGCCAAACGGGCGATTTCGTCAATACACTCCATTTGAATCATAGTACTGTCCATGTCCATAACCAGCAGTCCTGGTTCACTCAAACTCGGTGCTAAATGCGTTAGCGCAATTTCCATTGAAAATTGCTGTGCCAATTTAGCCGCGAGCTCTTTTATGTGTGCTTCAGTGTCTGTAATGTCAACTGCAACCACAAGGCCATAACAGGACAATAAGCCCGATAATGGATGCAGAGAAACCGATAAAATACGGCAATGCTTGTGCAACGCTGATAACACCGCATGCACGTTATCAAAAGAGAGAGCTGGTGAAATTAAAGTAAGCGCATACTCACTGTTTACACTTTTCTCTAGCGGGGAAAACCCATTTTCAGGATGCCATGCAACCCCTTGGGGTTTAGAGAAAATGTACTGGTAAAAGTCAAAATGTGATTTCAATGCATGTCCTTTATATTACTGGCACCGGATCGTGAGGTGTCATCCTACCTGATGTCTCAATGGGGTGAAATACCGCTTGGCAAAATCTTGCTGATCCTCTATGTTGCTAGTATGCACTCAAATATCGTAACCATGACAGTACCTTCGCTATTTAAGACTACAAACGACGCTCAGCGCAGCACTGTTCTGTATAAGCAGTTGCACTCGCGTTCAACCATTTTTAAGCGCGTTTTGCATATTATTTTCTTCGCACTATCTGTGTATCTTATATTGCTTTTGATATATCAGTTTCAGTCTTATCTTGAGCAGCAACATGAATCGCAAACCGCATTTGGTAAGGCTGATGATCGTTATCACCTCTATCAACAGATGACTCAACTTGCTGCACAACAATGGTCACAGCTTCAGCACCTTCCCCAGGATTCGCACATGGGATTTTTGGCTTCTTGGGTTGCCATACCAAATGTAAAAGCCCTTGCGATATACTCAATTAATGGCTCTGAACAACTGAGAATTCCCGAAGACATCGACCTTAAATCCATCCTCACGCATCCTGGTCATCACGTTATAACGTCGGCCAATTATTTTGTTGATGACAAACCGTTAGGCTATGTTGTGGTAGTGGTTGATGACGCTAGTTTCAGGGCGCATTACTCAAAGCGCATTACCGACATGCTCGACAAGCTTTTCAGTTCACTGGTGTTAGGCATTATTGCAGGTATATATCTAACCAGGTCGGGGTTGAAATTACTTTATAAATTAAGGGAAAACAGTGATAAGTAATTTTCCGAGGTTTGTTTTGCCACCTCTTCAAATGGGCGTTTTATCGTTGTAGATAACGCTTCACAAACCTCAGTGAGATTCTCTGGTTCATTACGTTTTCCCTGTTTTCCATACACTGGCATATCAGGTGAATCTGTTTCCAACACCAAATGCTTCGTATCAATATGTTTCAGCGTTTCTCTGGTTTTACTTCCGCGTGGATAGGTAATGGTGCCGCCAATACCCAACAAAAAGCCCGCTTCGATAAAGCGCATTGCTGACTCTTTACTGCCTGAAAAAGCATGCACAATGCCGCCTTCAGTAAAACGCAGCTTTTTTATCACCCTCAGTAAATCTTGTTGTGTTTTCCTGTGATGCAAAATAACAGGCAGCTTCAACGCACTGGCGAGTGCCAATTGCTTTTCAAATGCCACCAACTGACGCTCATACGGCACATCAATTACTGCATCTAAGCCTATTTCTCCAATAGCAATTGCACGGTTATCACGGCGTTCAAATCTTAATTCTAAGTACTGAAAATCAGACTGCCACTGTGAAGTGAGAAAATACGGGTGTAAACCAAGCGAGTAATCGATGCAGGCATATTGTTGCGACAGGCCGTATTGTTTATGCCACCCTGCTTTAGTGGTTCCTGGGACATGCAGTCTTTGAATGCCTGCTGTCAATGCGCGCTGTAGGACCTGGTCTATATCATCACTAAAAACGTCCAAGTCTAGATGGCAATGACTATCTACTAAGGGTTGAGACGTTGTACCTGCCAATTGTTGCCATCCTCGGTGGTATATCGGAATCGGTCATGTAACCGATGTTCCCCGCCCTGCCAAAATTCAATAGTGTGCGGTACCACATAGAATCCTCCCCACAATTTTGGCCTAGGGATGTCTGCTTCACGGTATTGCTCGGACAATTGCTCCAATGAGGTGACCAGAGTAGCCTTGCTTGCTAATGGTCGACTTTGCTGAGACACCACCGCCCCTAATTGACTTGCTTTGGGTCTAGAAGCAAAGTAAGCATCATTTTCGTCTTCACTCAGCTTGAAGGCTTGTCCCAACACCATCACTTGTCGTTCCATTAAATACCAAGGAAAGTGCAGTGACACATTGTTATTGCCCGCAATATCAGATGCTTTATTGCTTTCGTAGTTGGTGTAAAAAACGAAATGATTTTCGGGGCGACCTTTCAGCAACACTATGCGCTGGGAGGGATGTCCTGAACTATCCACAGTGGCAAGCGTCATGGCATTTGGGTCAGGAATGTCACCTTCGATGACCTGTTGTAGCCAGTTATCGAAGAGGTCTAAAGGGTTAGGTGTCAAATCTGACTCTGTTAAAGAATCCAGCGTATAGTTTCTGCGCAAATCGGTAAGTGCCATCGAGACCTCTTAATTTAATCCAGGCCGTACCCTAGTGAACGTAACGCACGTTCATCATCGGCCCAACCTGATTTTACTTTAACCCAGAGTTCTAAGAACACGCTTTGTTCAAAAAGTTGTTCCATATCTTTGCGTGCTTCTGTCCCAATTTTTTTCAGGTGCTGACCACCTTTACCAATGATCATACGCTTTTGGCTCTCGCGTTCAACGAGTATGAGACCATTAATGCGGTAAGTACCGTTTTCAGCCATCAAGAACTGTTCGATTTCCACTGTCGTTGAATACGGTAGTTCGTCGCCGGTAAAACGCATCAACTTTTCACGAATAATTTCTGCAGCCATGAAACGACTAGACCTGTCAGTAATGTAATCTTCTGGAAAAATAAATTCACAAGGTGGTTGCGACGCATTGATTAAATCTCTGAGCGCATCAACACGCTTACCACTCTTTGCACAAACGGGAAATAAATCACTGAATTTATGTTGGTCTGATAACCAGGTAAGATGCTCCATCAGCGCCTGATCATTTTCAACTTTGTCGATCTTATTGATTACCAACACACAAGGTAAGCCACTTTGTTTCACTTTGCTCAGCACATGCGCGTCATCGTCGGTCCAACGTGTTCCTTCAACCACGAATAAGACCTTATTCACCTCGGCCAGCGAACTACTTGCGGCGCGATTCATCAGTCTGTTTATCGCTTTCTTTTCTTCCTGATGAAGTCCGGGAGTATCAATATAAACCGTTTGAACCTTATCTTCGGTATCAATACCGACAATTCGATGTCTCGTAGTTTGCGGCTTACGAGACGTAATGCTCACTTTTTGTCCCACTAGACGATTGAGTAACGTTGATTTGCCTACATTGGGTCGGCCCACTATTGCGACAAAGCCACAGCGTGTTTCAGGTAATGTATTGTCAGACATCGTTAAGGCTTCCCAACATAGCATTAGCTGCCTCTTGTTCAGCGCGTCGTCGACTGTTTGCGCTGCCTCTGGTAGACAGGGATTGATTGGCAATACGACACTCAACGATAAAAGTTTGAGCGTGGTCTTTACCCGTGATTGAGATGACTTCATAGTGCGGCAAAGGCTGCTTGCGCGCCTGCAGCCATTCTTGAAGCTGTGTTTTACTATCCTTTGGATGCGCTTTTGGATTTAGTTTGTTTACTCTGTCTTCAAACAGTCGATGAATAACAGCTTTTACAACGTCCAGACCCGCTTCATAATAAATGGCGCCCAAAACGGCCTCCACCGCATCTGCAAGTATGGAAGCCCTTCTGTGACCGCCACTTTTTTTCTCACCAGACCCCAACCGAATATAGTTACCTAAGTCCAGCGCGCTGCCTATTTCCGCCAAGGTTTCACCTTTCACCAAGGTTGCTCTCATACGAGTAAGGTTGCCTTCAGGAACAGCACTAAATTGCAAATACAGTTTTTCGGCAATTACCATACCCAGTACTGCGTCACCAAGAAACTCTAACCGCTCGTTGTGCATTTTGTCAGCGCTGCGATGCGTCAGTGCCTGAATAATAAGCTTTTCATCGACAAACGTGTAACCTAAGGCTTCATAGAGGTCTGCAAAACGAGGCCGAGCCTGCATTAGTCAATACCACCTACACGACTGAAGCGAACTCCCGTAGGTACCCACGCAGGAAGCCAGCTATCCGGTTGCCTTTCAAATTCAAAACTTATCCATATTGCAACGGCTTTGCCGACAAGATTATCATCTGATACAAAGCCCCAAAAACGACTGTCTCTGCTGTTGTCGCGGTTATCCCCTAATACAAAATAATGTCCTTGAGGCACTATCCACTCGTCAATTTGCGTACCTGGCTGAGCGTAAAATGTGGAAGGAGGCTGATCAAAAACAGGGTGTCTGAGAATGTCGTGAGAGACTTTTCCTAACGACTCGGTAAACCGCTGTAAAGGCGCCATATTCTGGACAAATTCGCCGCTGCCCACATAGGTTAATTCAACCGGCGCTATGGGCGCGCATTCTTTTGCTGTCGCTTGGCAATAAGGCTTTATAAAAAGCTGCTTGTTGCGATAAATGACCGTATCACCTGGCAAACCAACAATACGCTTAATATAGTCCAAGTTTTTGTTTTCTGGATACTTAAATACTGCAACGTCACCCCTTTCAGGCTTACCGGTATCCAAAAACTTATAACGGGTTACTGGGTCTTTGAAGCCATAAGCGTACTTTTCAACTAAGATGAAATCACCAACCAGCAGGGTCGGCATCATGGAACCTGAGGGGATCTGGAATGGCTCATACAAGAAAGAGCGCAGAACAAGCACAAAAGCAATAATGGGAAAAATTTGCTGCGCAGTGTCGACGACATAGGGTTTGTGTGGCTCTGCTGTTGGTTCTCCATTTGCATTAGCACCGCCGCTGGCCCATCTGGCTTTGCGTTTTTTCGCAAAGAATAAACTGTCAATTAACCATATGAAGCCTGTTACAAGTGTAAGAATTACCAGTAACAACGAAAAGTAATTTGCCATTATTTACCTACCTTGAGTACAGCGAGGAAGGCATCCTGAGGAAGCTCAACATTGCCCACTTGTTTCATGCGTTTTTTCCCTTCTTTTTGCTTCTGCAAAAGCTTTTTCTTACGGCTAACATCACCACCGTAACATTTTGCTATCACGTTTTTACGAAGCTGTTTTACCGTGCTTCTTGCAATGACATGGTTGCCTATTGCTGCCTGAATAGCAATATCAAACATTTGTCTCGGGATCAGCTCTCTCAATTTATCGACGAGTTCACGTCCGCGATATTGAGAGTTTTCCTTATGAGTGATCACTGCAAGCGCATCCACACGCTCACCATTTATCAAAATATCAACGCGGGCCATATCTGAAGCCTGAAACTTCTTAAAATTATAGTCCAAAGACGCAAAGCCCCGACTGGTCGACTTGAGCCTATCAAAAAAGTCCAAGACTACTTCCGCCATCGGTAACTCGTAGGTTACTGCCACTTGCTTGCCGTGATAGGCCATATTAGTTTGCACACCTCGTTTTTCGACACAAAGCGTGATGACGTTTCCTAAAAACTCCTGAGGAACTAAAATATTCGCTTCAACAATAGGTTCCCTGATTTCGGCGATATCATTGACTGGAGGCAATTTGGAAGGGTTATCAACCTGCACAATCTCACCGCGCGTTGTCTCTACTTCATACACTACTGTGGGAGCAGTAGTAATCAGGTCAAGGTCATACTCTCGCTCAAGCCTTTCTTGAATGATTTCCATGTGCAGCATACCCAGAAAACCAATCCTAAAACCGAATCCCAGTGCGGCAGAACTCTCGGGTTCATAAAATAGAGAGGCATCATTAAGGCTTAACTTGGCAAGCGCGTCGCGAAAATCTTCATAATCATCTGAACTAACCGGAAAAACCCCTGCATAAACTTGAGGTTTCACCTTTTTGAAACCGGGTAAAGCACTATCTGCGGGTTGCCTTGCCAACGTAATGGTATCGCCGACGGGAGCACCGTGAATTTCTTTAATGCCCGCTATGATAAAACCAACTTCACCGGCTTTTAATTCCTTAGTTTCTAATGCTTTTGGTGTGAATACTCCAACTTTATCAACTTGATGTTCAGCACCATTAGACATAATTCTTATTTTGTCTTTTACAGTTAATTTACCTTGCTTAATACGAACAAGGGATACCACGCCTTGATAGTTATCAAACCACGAGTCGATGATGAGTGCTTTAAGAGGCGCATCAATTTCCCCTTCTGGTGGCGGAATTTTGTTAACAATTTCTTCTAATACATCTTCAATACCCATACCCGTTTTTGCGGAGCAACGCACCGCTTCGATGGCATCAATACCAACAATGTCCTCAATTTCCTCTGCAACACGTTCGGGCTCAGCCTGAGGCAGGTCAATTTTGTTGAGGATAGGTACAACCTCCATATCCATATCAATCGCCGTGTAGCAATTTGCTAGGGTTTGTGCTTCCACGCCCTGTCCTGCATCAACAACCAAGAGCGCGCCTTCACAAGCAGCTAGGGAGCGTGATACTTCATAAGTAAAATCCACGTGTCCAGGCGTATCAATAAAGTTGAGCTGGTAAGTCTCACCATCGTTGGCCTTATAGTTAAGTGTCACGCTTTGTGCCTTAATCGTGATACCGCGCTCGCGTTCTAGGTCCATGGAATCTAAAACCTGTGCAGCCATTTCTCTGTCACTCAATCCACCACAGTGTTGGATCAAACGATCAGACAGGGTGGATTTACCATGGTCAATGTGTGCGATGATACTAAAATTGCGAATGTGCTTATGTTGCATAGGTTCGGTGATACCTGATAACTGAATTCAATTGATACGGTGCGTATTGCGAGCGCGGATTTTACCGATTTATTGCAAAAATTGCTAACTTCACAGCTTTCGCAGAATGACAGGGTGGAAACGTCCTTTATCGAGCCGTTTAATTTTATTCGACACCCAGCTAAAACCCAAAACCGTGGGTACCAAGGTGAGAACGAATAATAGCAACTCATGCACACTATCACCGAATAATGATGCCAACGCTAAACTTGAACAAACAAACAGTAACAATGGCACAAAATACAACCACCACGATGCAACAAGTACACTTTTTTCCTGTATACCGATAATCACTTGATCGCCAACATGCACCACTACAGGCGTATGTAAAGTAAGATGTTGGGCGCGATGGCTAAACGCCCTAGCAATTGCCCCTGTGCCGCAATCAGACTGAGTCTGGCAAGAAGAGCACGTGCTTTTCACCTGGGCCTCAACTGTGACTTCATCGCCTTCGACGTTTACGACTACCGCTGATTCTTCGATCATGCTATCGCGAGACAACTAAAGAACGAGCAATATTGTTGGCCGTTTCTGGTGGAATTTCCCCGATAACCGTTACCTGAACATTGCCGTTGGTTAAGCTTAAAAAAGTATTCAATTTGTGTCGCAGCAATACATCTTGATTGAGGGATTGATTTGCGGGCTCTACATAAACAGAGACATCAACTAAACCATCACTAAACAGTCTGTAGTCAACTAACTGCCCTGAAATTGCCAATCGACGCGTATCTTGCTTTACTTCTTTCATCCCAACCGGCACGTAGGACACTGCCCACTTGTGTTCACCGAGTTGCGTGGGCGGCAAGGCCATTACTTTAGGCAATGCAGACTGATTCACTCGCTGAAAGTAAGGATGGGGTTGCTCACTGAAAGAAAACGACGACACCTGAATCTGTTCCAGCACATTACCCTGCTTATCAAGCATATTCATCTTGAGCAGCATCGCGGTCTCTTCATCTAGCCAAACTTGATAGGCATAACGGGTATTATCCTGGCTCACAACCCGTATTTGCTGAGCAGGACGACCTGACACCCGCGAGCGACCTACCAAAACAAATTCATAGGCACCATACAGAGACTCTGGCGCATTCAACAACGCGGTAGGAATAGGGCCGTTAATGTTGTTGCCGTAAACGCTGTAAGGAGGCTGATCAGGTTCAAACACACTGATTTGCTGATTTACCCGAATAAATTCTCTACCAGGTCCATTTTGCAGGTTAAGCTGCTCCATGTCAGTACCATCAGGTAATACGCTGTGTCGCCATAAGTACGGTACAGCTTCATGCCCAACTCTTGACAGCACAAAAGAAACTTCATAGTTGCTTTCTGAAACGACAGTTTTGAGCCTGCTTAACCAATCTTTTGCTGTGAGTTTCTTTGTTGTCGTAGGAGACTGTTCGGGTGTATCAGGGGATTGTAAGGCAACCACGCCTAGAGAGGTGGTTGCCAAAACGAAAAGCAATAGGAGTTTACCCATCATTTACTGGACTGGTGATTCTTGATTTTCCTGATTTTTTTTATCGGAATCAGACTTCAATTTAACTTGTTGCTCGTGATCGGCAATCAGTGCATTTATGTGTCGACGGGTTTCAAGCACTTCAGCTCTGGACTGAGTTGGCAGCGCTCTTGTTTGTTCAAGACTTACCGGCGCTAACCCACCCTGAGGCCCGGCCGCTGGCGGAGCCGTCACAAAAGGCTTTGACTCCGGAGGTTGATTGAACGTTTGGAACCCAATGATGACAGCTGCAGCAACACTTGCCGCGACCGCAAACTGACCTGACTGTTTTGCAAATGGCACCACCTTATTGCTGAGACGGCCGATTACAGGTATACGCGCAAACCGCTTATTAGGCGCTAGTACAGTCGGCTCTCTTTCGATGGCATCGGCAATTTGCGCACTGATATCCATGTATTGACCCGCAGGCATTTCCTTGCGCATGGTACTTCGGATAAGGTGGTAGCGTTGCCATTTCTCCCGTAACTGATCGTCGTGGCTTAATGCATCTAAGACTTTGTCTTCATGAATTTCACCATCGACCAGCGCTGAGAGGTTTTCATGCTGCTCTGTCATAACACTTGTGTTCCTATTGCCTAATCGGCTATTAAATACGTTTCTATGACTATCACTATCCTAAAAGGTTCTGTGACAAGATCAATTATTTTTCTAAAAGTGGTTGAATAACTTTATCGATCGCTTCCCTGGCCCGGAATATTCTTGACCTCACGGTTCCTACCGGACATGTCATAACAGCTGCAATTTCTTCATAACTCAGCCCTTCTATTTCTCTTAGTGTAATTGCCATTCGCAAGTCATCGGGCAATTTCTCAACCACGTTAAAAAGTACTTCACTGATTTCGTCAGACAATAAACTTGCCTCGGGTGTGCTTTGCTCTTTAAGCGCATCACTACCTTCATAATAATCCGCTTCTTGCGCATCAACATCACTGGATGGTGGCTTTCGACCTTGCGAAACCAAGTAGTTTTTTGCACTGTTGACCGCTATCCGGTATAGCCAGGTGTAAAATGCACTGTCACCGCGAAAGTTCGGTAATGCTCGATAAGCCTTTATAAAAGCTTCCTGCGTTACGTCAGCAACATCACCTGAATGCTTTACATATCGACTCACTAAGTGCATTACTTTGTGCTGATAGCGGGTAACCAGCAAATTAAATGCGTTTTTGTCGCCTTTTTGGACCCTTTCGACCAGTTGTTGGTCGCTGTACTGCTCGCTCATTCGAGCCCTTTCCTCATCATTCTAACTTAGCCAGGTGAAACCCATGGAAGTTCCCATAGACGCATTTTTTGGCAATTAGTTTCACTTTTTTGCCATCTTTGAGTCCAATCAGTAAACTTGCGAGACTAAGAACCGTTAATAGCTGTCAAAATACATGAAATCGCCTTTTGCTTCATCCCCTTCTTGCTCGACCGCCCCAATTGAGCACACTACGGATGCACTTATCATTGGTAGCGGCGCAGCTGGTCTCAGTTTGGCGTTAAAGCTTGCTGACCATTGTAATGTCATTGTTTTGAGTAAAAGTGACCGCAACGAAGGTTCCACGCGTTATGCCCAAGGCGGTATTGCGGCTGTATTTGACGAGAAAGACTCCATAGAAGCCCATGTACAGGATACCTTAAAAGCAGGTGCAGGTTTGTGTGAAGAAGAGACTGTGCGCTTTACCGCTGAAAGGGGCAAACGCTGTTTGGAGTGGCTAATAAAGTTTGGTGTACCTTTTGACACAGAACAAAACGATGACGGTTCAACAAAATATCATCTGACACGAGAAGGTGGGCACAGCCACAGACGAATCCTGCATGCAGCTGATGCTACTGGCGAGGCCTTGCAGATTACGCTCAATGATGCTGTCGCTGCGCATCCAAACATCCATTTCTTTGAGAGATACAACGCTATCGATCTGATAGCGAGTAAATCTCGTCCTGGATATTGTAATGGTGCCTATGTATGGAATCGAAATAGGGAGCACGTTGAGGTCATAAAATGTCGTTACATTGCCCTGGCAAGCGGGGGGGCCAGTAAAGTCTACCAATATACCTCGAACCCTGATGTTTCGAGTGGCGATGGTGTAGCCATGGCCTGGCGAGCAGGATGCAGAGTAGCAAACATGGAGTTTAATCAGTTTCACCCCACTTGTTTGTATCACCCCCAAGCACGTAACTTTCTTATTACTGAAGCCCTGCGCGGCGAGGGTGCCTATTTGTGCCACGAAGACGGCACAAGATTTATGCAAAAGTTTGACGAACGGGGCGATCTCGCGCCTAGAGATGTTGTGGCCAGAGCCATAGATTTTGAAATGAAAAGGCTGGGGGCGGATTGTATGTATTTAAATATCAGCCATAAACCTGCCGACTTTATCGTAAAGCATTTCCCTAACATTTATCGAAGATGCCGCAGCCTGGGCATAGATATCACCCGAGATCCTATTCCAGTTGTGCCAGCCGCTCACTATAGCTGTGGTGGTGTCATGACCGACTTTAACGCAAAAACAGATTTGGAAAATGTTTATGCTATTGGGGAAGTCGCCTACACAGGCCTACATGGTGCAAATCGCATGGCCTCTAACTCACTACTTGAATGCGTGGTCTTTGCTCATGCGGCAGCTGGGCATATTATTGCGTCACTCCCTAACTCTTCTGCCCCGGGTGAGGTTGCTCCTTGGGACGAAAGTCAAGTCAGTAACTCTGATGAGGAAGTCATCATTCAACACAACTGGCATGAGCTAAGACTGTTTATGTGGGACTATGTTGGTATTGTTCGAACCAATAAACGCTTGGAGAGGGCATTAAGGCGTATTCAGTTACTATCGCAGGAAATTCAGGAGTATTACGCACACTTCAAGGTAAGCAACAACTTGCTAGAACTAAGAAACTTAGTGACCGTAGCCGAACTTATAGTGAAATGTGCCATGCAACGCAAGGAAAGCAGAGGACTGCATTATAACCTTGATTACCCTGATATGTCCGCAAACCCGACGCCATCGATTCTTATACCAGAAAAATCAAAGTCCTCGGTGAAGCCTGGCAGCCTCTCCACGGTAATATTGGATGACTAAGTAATTTTCTTCAGCATCGAGTGTTTGAGACATAAAAATCAGCCTGTCCATCCTGAGCGGTCCCGATTGAACCTTGACCATCGAAGGCAGTAATATCGCTTTGAAAAAATCGCATTTTACTACGATAGGCTCATCGGGATGGCGAAAGTCCAACATCTCTTCTTCAATGGATAAGCCACATGCCATGCTAAACATTCCATGTGCGATAGCCCGCTTAAACCCAAACAACTTAGCGCTGATTGCGCTTAAGTGAATAGGATTATAGTCACCGGATATGCTGGCGTAATGTCTTCCGGCATTGGTGCTAAAGTGTTTGTCTTTAAGCGTCCTTCTTGGCTTCTTTTCATTATCATCAATCAAGGGTAGATGTTCACAGGCTGGAAGATATTCACTTTGGAACTTCGCTCTTCGTTCCAGATAGGTGCCAATAGCTTCATAAACACATTTTCCACCTTGCCCTGCTGTCACAACCACCTCAAACGCAACCCCTTTTTTATGAGAGTACACCTTGCCAAACGCTACTTTTAACGAAAACGGCTGCCCTTGTACTAGAGAAGGCTGCTGTGTAATTTGGTTGTGTATATGCACTAAGCCTAGCGCCTTAAACGGAGACGATTTATGCATAATGAGCGCAAATTGCATGGGCAGCGATGCCATTTGTAAGTAACAAGGGTGTGTAAATACACTTGGCCAGTCTGTGGCTAATTCATATCGCTGATAGTTAGCGTAATCGACCTTGAAATAGGGATCATCAACGCTTACGGAGGCCATTTTTTTTAAAACGTCAGGCGTTAACTCTCTCCGACGTTTAAATAGTGCTCTCGCGAACAAATAGGGGATAGTAGTCATGTATTATACACCCGTTAAAAATGTGTACTTAGCGTACGAATAATGCGGCTCAATCGTCGAAATGAACGGTCGGACACGCTCCCCTTTAAAATCCACATGCCACTTGACACTTTTGTGGCTGGATGCTCGATGCTGAGATAGAGTACCCACGGTGACACTTTGCTTCGCCCGGGTATTAAAACACTCGCTTCAAAAGGTGCGTCAGACCGACGCATTACCTTCCCTTTATTGTCAATACTAAAGCGATCACTTACAGTCAGGTTTTGCGTAAATCGACGTCCAAAAAGGAGCCCAAATACAATGCTGCCACATACAACAAAAGCGATTGCCTGTTGCAGTTTGCCCATGAAGGATAGCGGTAGTAAGAGTACGATAAAAGCGCATAACAGTCCGTCATAAACGCTTTTTGGTAATGCCCTGACAACGACGCTATACACGCACGCGATTAACGACTTTTGCAACCATATCAGCTAGTGCGCTATCGTCACACTGCTGATGCCCCATCATCCAGGCATAAAGATCAGGATCATCGCACGTCAATAGGCGCTCAAAGGTTTCTTGCTCTTCAAATGAGAGGTCATCGAAAGCTTGTTCCACAAAGGGCAGAAGCAGTACATCTAATTCAAGCATGCCACGTCTGCATGCCCATTTTAACCGCGCTAATCGTTTTGCTGAAAACATAGTTCCACACAATCTATTTATTTTTCTGGATGATAACACGCCACTGCCAATATGCTAATGACACAAAGGTACAGGTGTGTGGATTGATTTTTACGAACTGCCCCCCACAATAAAGAGCTAAATACAATTATCAGTGAGACCAGCCATGCAAACAGTTAACGCGTTAAACGATCTTCCGAACAATGCAATATTGTCGCTTTCGTCTTTGGCTATCCTTGAAATATCCGGTGTGGATGCAAAGACGTTTCTACAGGGTCAACTGACTATTGATGTTCAATCCCTGTCATCAGAGCAGGCCAGAATAGGCGCCCAGTGCGACCCAAAAGGAAAAATGGTTGGCTTAGGTCATATTGTGCAAGTTGGTGAATCTGTGTGGTTTATTCAACATGAAGAGGGGATCGAGTCCAGTTTATCGCAATTCACAAAATACGGTGTTTTTGCCAAAGCAGAATGTCATCGTGCTGATGGGTGGCAGGGCTTTCTATTTGTCGGTGATGACGCGATTGAGCAAGCCAAGTCTATGGAAGTTGTTTATTCGACCCCGCACTTTGAGAATGCGATCTTTGGATGGACAACGCAGACAAAACCTTCTTTCTCAGAGACAGTACCTGTGTATGACGGAAAGGTATTTGATGCCTATACCATTGCTAACGGTATTCCTCTCCTTCGGCAAAATATGGCGGGAGAATGGGTGCCTCAAATGACCAATATTCAGGCGCTAAATGGCATCGATTTTGATAAGGGGTGCTATCTCGGTCAGGAAACGGTCGCTCGAACTCGGTACTTAGGCAAAAATAAGCGCCAGTGCTACATAGTAAAAAGTCAGCCCCTTCACCAAGATCTTAGCAAACCTGGCACCCCAGTGGAAATGCGCATGGGGGAAAACTGGCGAAAGTCTGGTACAATCATTTATTCGGCCTGTCTCGCGAACGAAGCCTGGTCACTATGTGTTATGCCAAACGATTTAACACCTGACGCAGAATTGCGAATACAACCTAATTTTGACCTCTCTATCGTCGCGCTCCCCTATGACATTGCGCAAGAGGCGTCTTTAATCAAAAAGCGAAGGTAAAATGATCAAAGCCAACGATGTAATTTCTCTGCATTATTCAGTCTACACTCATGACGGTGTGCAATTAGACTCATCCAGAGAAAGCGAGCCTTTACTCGTTCTTCTAGGCAGCCGCTTTCTAATTGAAGGCCTTGAAGAAGCCTTGATTGGAAAAAGTGAGGGAGACACTTTTACGGTTAAAGTTGAAGCAGAAAAAGCCTATGGGTTGCGTCATGAAAATTTAGTGCAATCGGTACCCAAAACTATGTTTGAGGGTATAGATGTTGAAGTAGGCATGAGCTTTCGAGCCACAACAGACGATGGCGAGCAATCTGTCATCGTTATAGAAGTTGAAGATGACCAGGTGGTTGTCGACGGCAACCACCCGTTGAGCGGCATGGACCTAACGTTTGACGTTGAAATACTGTCTGTCAGAGCGCCCACAGCGGAAGAGCTTGAACACGGTCATCCCCACGGTGAAAAAGGCGATCACAGCTGCGGCTAGTGCATATATTAGATAGCTTCCTCGTCATGCTCACCGGTGCGGATGCGAGTAGCACTTAGTACATCCAGGACGAAAATTTTCCCATCGCCGATTTTGCCTGTTTTTGCAGCATTGGCGATGGCCTCAACCGCGATATCAACTCTGTCATCAGGAACCACAAGCTCTATTTTTACTTTGGGCAAAAAGTCGACCTGATATTCTGCACCGCGATAAAGCTCAGTGTGGCCTTTTTGACGTCCAAAGCCTTTAACCTCTGTAATCGTCATACCTGAAATGCCAGCACTACTTAGAGCTTCGCGCACATCGTCTGTTTTAAAAGGTTTAATTACTGCTTCTATTTTTTTCATACGGCCTCATCATCATACACTGTCGGTATAGGAACGCGTTTGTGTTGTGTTTTGTTGAATATTTCTACCAATCTTTGGTCTACATGAGCGGCAACGTGTCGCCCTTCGAGAAAATCATCAATTTCATCATAAGATAAACCCAGCGCTTGTTCATCTGTCTTTTGTGGTGACAGTGACTCCAAGTCGGCCGTTGGTGCTTTAGCGATGATATGTGGTGGCGCGCCGAGAAAAGCTGCTACAGCCCTGACTTGACGCTTATTAAGACCAAATAGAGGCACCAAATCGCAGGCTCCATCACCGTATTTGGTATAGAATCCAGTAATGTTTTCCGCTGAGTGATCAGTTCCCAACACCAGCCCATCTGTCAAGCCCGCAATTTGGTATTGGATCACCATGCGCGTGCGGGCTTTTACGTTACCTTTAACAAAATCACATTTGCTTTCGTTGTCAGGCACTAGTCCAACGGTTTCCAACGCTGTTATTGTTGCCATATCAATGGCATCCGCCCCTGGCTTTACATTGACAGAAACAGACTTACTCGGCTGGATAAAATGAATGGCATCTTGCGCATCGCTTTCGTCAGCTTGCTTATCGTAGGGTAGTCTCACGGCGATAAATTGGTAACTTCCACTGGTCTCCTCGCTGGCATTGAGTTCATCAACAGCCACCTGTGCCAAACGCCCAAGTGTACAAGAATCGACACCCCCACTGATCCCCAAAACGAGGGTTTTTAAACCGGATAACTTAAGTTGATTTTTGATAAAGCTAACTCGCCTTTCGACCTCATATGCCGCGTCTATTTCTGGTAACACGCGCATTTCTTCGATTATGGCTTGTTTATGCATAAATAACTGCCCCTGTTCGACCTTGTATTGATAGCATGTAAAGAGTACTCTAATGATGATGACAGCGCATTTTTCGTACAGGTAAGAAAATTCAGACCCTCGTACACTGATCGATACGTATTATCTGCAATATTTGGCCTAGAATACAGCATGATGAAAAAGTTTATTCAAATAAAACGGATTTCGGTTGGAGCGACACTTTTAGAGCTTCTTATCGGGTTAGCGATTGTGGCGATATTGCTTACAGCAGTCGGCCCCAACGTGCAGTCTATTCTCATTTCCAACCGTATCACTGCTGATGTCAACGGTTTAAGCAGTCTCATGCGATTTGCTAAACATACTGCCGTGAATGAACAAAGAGTTGTCACCGTGTGCTCAACGAGCAATTTCACCTCCTGTTCGGGAAACTGGAACAATGGTAAAATGGTGTTTATTGATGGCAACGGCAACGGTCAGCGCGATGCTGATGAAGCGCTATTAGCCAGTGGTGACCCCACCTCCAAAAACAATACCCTTAGTGGCACCAATCAGGCATTTAGCTTTGCGCCTGATGGCAGTGCGGATGAAGCCCTTACCCTTACTTACTGCCCTTCAACAGGCGAGGCCAAATACGCACGCGCCCTGCTTGTAACATTGTATGGGAAAATCAGCATCAGTGTTGACTCCAACGGTGACGGGATCGCAGAAAATGCTTCTGGCTCAGCACTAAGCTGCTAATTACCAGCATTCCTGCGGCGTTTTGTTGAGCAAGTGGTCAATTTTTATCACATTGCATTGAAGCGTTTTCACACTCTCCCCTTTCGCAGTCGCAACAAATTCAAAAGCCACTCCACTATGCTCACTCATTGTGATGGTGTGATATTTCAAATCGGGTAAGTTTAATTCTTGCAGCTTGGCATATTTGCCATGAAGCATCTGATAATGCTGTTGTTGCATGTGCAAATCAAGCAGACTAGCTTGCGTGAGTTTGAGATGGGCCTGACCATTGATGTGACGATAACTCGGTAGCGCAATGGCACTAAGTATGCCCACAATAGCCACGGTAACCATTAGCTCAATCACGCTAAAGCCCGCTCTGTTTCTAACCTGTTCCATGGTACGTTTTTTCCCTTTCAGTACTTGTTATTTGTACGTCTAATCGTATAGATTTTTTGCGTGGCGTCACTGTGAAACGTCAAAAACTGACCATTATCTGCCAGGGAGATCGGCAACTATGAAAAAGCGTTTAGGGATAACACTGATTGAATTGTTGCTTGTACTAGCATTATTAAGCCTTATGATGTTGTTAAGTGGCCCAGGTCTCAGTCACTTGCGTAATGTACTGACACATAAAGCTTCTGCGAATGCAGTAGAGCATTTTCTAAACCAGGCAAGAACCCTTTCAATGTCAAACGGCAAACCGGTTACGGTCGTGCTAGAACCTCAGACGTGGTGTTTAGGCGCTACAGTGGACCCATCATGCTCGTGTCTGCCACCTTCTGATTGTTTGATCAATAACACCCCATACGTTATCAATAAAAAATATGATTCGGCTATTACAATGAGCAGCTCGACGCTGATAAAGGGAGACCGAATTCTATTTGACTCACCATTAGGTACCGCATATGGCTTTAACGGGTCTTTTCTTTTAACCTCACCAGTTGCCACAACACGGACTGTTATTTCAGCATTGGGCAGAACAAGGACATGTCTAGTGAATGGAAACTTAAGTGGGTTTGCTCAATGTTAGTCAACAGAAATGGCTTCACTGTTATCGAGCTAGCCGTGACCATAACCCTTGCTTCCTTGGCGACCACAGCAATGCTTTCGCTACTCTCGAGTGCCGCCTTGCACTTTTACAAGAGCCAGCAATACAGTCGGTTGATTAATGAAGTGCAGCTTATTTCCATGATAATTGACCGTCACGTTCGGTATGCGGGATTCGATGGCAAAGCATTAGCTAAACACACCTTACTAACGTCAACAAAATCACCATTTACTGACCCCATAACACTTGGTATGAAGGATAAAAACGGTGCTTTTTCCTGTGTTGAATTTGTTTATGATCATGATGGCGACGGCATGCTTCCCACAAAAAAATCTAAAGAACATTTTGGTTACCGCCTAAAAGGAGGCAGCATTGAAGTGCCCATGGGCAATGCCACATGTATTGGGGGGACTTGGCAAGACCTCACCGATCCTACATTCATTAATATCGTAAATTTTACGGTTATTAAAAATACCCCTTTATTCAACGCTACGTCCAAGCGCTCTTACCTATCTTTTCATTTAACAGCCCAGCTTACTCACATGCCGGAAGTTGAAATAACGTTTGCCTGGTTAACACCGGTTTGGAATGACAATGTCTAAACAACAGCGAGGCTTTTCGCTCTTAGCGCTTTCATTGGTCATTATTTCGGTAGGACTATTTTTTTGCTCATTGGTAGCAATGCAGGCCTATATGGATAAGCAAAACTATGTGGTAAATCAGCATTATCATGGCGCAACGACAGCGCTCGATAAAAGAATGAAAGAACAACTTGCAAAATTATTTATCGACAAAGCAACCGTAACCGCTACAGAGGAAGCGGCAGTACCGTATACCTATCTATCGGCGGTGGAATACGAACCGCTATCGGCTCATCTCTATGAAGGAGTATATAGAGTAAAAGCTTCCGTCAGAAAAACCAAAAGCTTGAACACATGGTTATCACAAGAGGTGCTCGTTGGACGTTTTAAATTTGCAGATAAATTGCTTTTGGCATCTGTAACGCACCTGAATAACGATGACTTGCATCAGGTATTACTGCACAAATTATCACTCACCTATGATCTGCAATCCTACCTTGTGAAGTTTGCTGACTCGACGTTTGAAAGTTGCAATACGTTCCCAAAAGATGTTCATGGTATCGTTGTTATCAAAGGCGATTGTTCACTAAATAATGTCAAGCTAGGCAAAAATAACAGGCCACTCTTTTTAATAATCATAGACGGTGACCTTAAGTTCGGGAGTAACACGCATTTTATTGGGCTAGTACTTCACTTATGTTTTAACGGTGAGCCACACGTGATATCAAGTGACTCACAATATGCATTACAAGGTGCACTTGCCACCTCATGTAATACTCAAGTCGGCACTGCGCTAGTAAAACCAGAACCGAACATTGTAAAAATGTTACATGACCATCCCGACAATCAAAAATTGGAAATAATTACAGGATCATGGAAATTCAATTGAGAAAGGGCTTCTCATTAATCGAACTTATGTTGGCGACGACTTTGATTCTACTTTTTACATTAGCGCTGGTATCTGTGTATAAACAGTACACGAGACTAATTGGTGTTCAACGCACTTTTTTAATGCAAGAAAGCCTGTATCAGGAACTAGAAAGTGTTATCAATACGTCCCCCAACTGGTTTCCAGAGTCAGCAGAGTACGCTGAAAAAAAGTGGAGTTTTACCAAGGCAAACCCAGAAGCAGTAACGGTGATAACCAGTTATTCCTACGCCGCTTACATTGATGGAAACGGCGATGGTGTAGATGATACATGGGTAGAAATAACATCAGGTAACATGAAAGGTAACTATCATTACGCCATCAGTACAACTGAAGCTAAGGAGACTGCGTTCAAGACGCCGACCAAGCCATTAACGTCTGTAAGCTGGCAGCATATTAAATTCTCACACTAAGTGATTAGCAGCTCCAACAAAATTCAGACGCTTCAATTGCACCATTATTGTTTTGATCCCATCCTTTTCTACCATCACTATAATAAACAATGATGCCATCACCGGCTTGTGGCGTACCAGATACAGGTGAAGCCGTTATTTCATAGCTCGACCCTGTACCGTTGACCGCAGTGATGCGCAAATCATAGCGACGCTCGGCTTGAGGTTCAGCGGCTGGAGAGTGCCCCGCAAAAGCCGCAGGTTGGCCTGTGTTTGCTCCACCCGCAGCTGCACCACCATATGAAAAGTTCGCATTGTAATGACGCTCCATCGATGCGGCTAATGCCATAAGATCTGACTGAGCAGTACTGCGATAACTGCCTAACATCATCGACTGATAGGAGGGGTAAGCAACCGCCGCGATAATGCCAATAATGGCAACAACGACCATCAACTCAACCAAAGAAAACCCCTTGTCATTACTGAGCATTTAGTCATCTCCCTCAGATTCTGTTCGCCAACTACTGCGTTTCACGCGTTCAAACTCACCATAAATGTTTTCAGCGAGACACTCAAAGGCTGATGTACATGGCTCAGCAACATTGATTGTAGTCGCGGCACACTCAGTACCAAGACAAACAACAGGGTTTGTAGGGTCGGTGATAAATACTCTGGGATCAGGTGGAATACCAGGAAGTTTGAGCTCGACCACCCTGTCATTGGCAGCAAGTGTGTCGTCATTGTTCAAATCATCTACGGCATTGCCGTCAAGGAGATTGACTAAATAGGCACGACTGGTGCCACTGGGCGGCGCACAGCTTCCATCGCTACTCGCCGCAGGAACATACGTAGTGAAGAAGATTTTATAATCAATGATCAGTGGTGAAGATAACACTTTTTCGCCGCTCGTTGTTAAGTGAATCTTCCAACCAGATTTTGTTGCAAATGCGCTGTTTTCAACGCCCTTCTCAGTTTCGTCGGAACTGGTCAGTAGATGCGCCGTTGCATCATAAAGGTCATCTTCCGTAGCCACAGAGGGGAAAGAGTAAGTGCCATCTGACTCGAGTGAGAAAACCGATGCATCTCTGTACATGTAAAACCGGTCGTTTATTACAGTATCTAGGGGTGAAGCTCGCTTACCGCTACCAATTGCCACGGCGTAGTAGAGATCGCTACCAAGTGCCACTTCTGATACATCAGGACCATAATAAAAACGTCGGTTATCTTCTTCGTTGTCGCCACCAAAGTCGGCTATCTTAGCACCCTTAATAAAATCATCGCCCGATTCACCGTTGTAAATATCAAACCTGAATAGCTGACCACCCATATCACCCACATACATGTGATCGATTAGGCCGTCTGCATCTCTGTCTATCGCTGATACTCGTCCGGGGATACCATATTGCATATCGGCAATATTGACATCAGCACCATCGGAGCTTGCGGTCCACAGAAGATCACCTGAATCAGCGTCAAACATATACACAGCATTGCCAAAAGCGTCGGGAGAACGCACAGATTTATCGTCTTGAGCATCGTCGTAACCACCGCCAACAATCATGACATTTTTAACACTGCCGCCCATTTTAACTTTGGTGATAGTGGGCTTTGACCACGTTTGTCCTAAGCGTTCCAGTCCTTCAGTTCCGCCTTTAATCGAGTAAAGCAACGAAGGAGCCGTTTTGTTACTCACGTCAAACACATAGTAGTTCCTGCCGCCACGGCGCATACCTACATACAAGTATGTCTTGTTACCGACTGTGCGTAGTACTAAGTCACCGTCTAGACCATAAACATGGCTAAAAGTGGATGAATCCTCATAAAACGAAGACAGATTAGGAAGCAAATCTTGTGGAATGATCGCAAAGTTTTCACTTCCCGTTTCAGCATCAATAGAGTGCAAGAAACCTTGGTTTGTAGCCACAAATATTGCAGAGTCTGTCAGACTGTAATCAACAACCGCAGGCTGCGCGTGAATGGGATCACCCATAGCTTGACGGGCGTCGGTGTAGTCACTATCACCATCTTCATCTCTCACATCTATGCCACGCGCCCATTTTAGCACTAGCTCTCGCATCTCTTCTGGTGAACCTGCATCCTGCAAACTCAACATAGCAGCGGTGATGTTAGAATTATCTTCATGTAATTTATTTGAAGACGTGGTTATCGTGCCTGGACTATCAAACACATAAACGTTTCGGCTAGTCGTCAAACGGCTTGCGGCACCGCCTTCTTCCACATTACTGCCATCCTGAAGTACAGACCAATAACTATGCGCTGTGTCCTTAAAAAATCCAGACGCGCTATCTACCGCAGGTTGCCCATTTTTGTCTTTAATTTGAGAACCACCGAGTTTAAATTTCTTCAAGTTTCCTGGCCAAACGGTCCCTTCAGCTGGCTTAAACAAAGCAAAATACAGGTCGTCTCTGTGCGTCAATCGATTTAACTGATTAACTGCTACACCAGGCGAAACGAAAGTGGTATTGACGTCTTTTACTGTTTTGAGTATTGAGTTAAATGCCTCAACAAGATTTTCACTATTATCTGCCGTGTAAAAGCCACCATCACCTTGTACAGCAAGCTTGTTGAGGAAATTGTTTACTTCCGCATTTGCAGCAAACCCAATGGTATGCGTGTAGACTTTTGTTCCAACAACACTTTCTTCGTTATTTGCAAGGTTTCTTACTAATTCGACCCCACAAGCATCGCCTCCTGAGTCTTCACAAGAATCGATACCTAACAAATCCCTGACCAATCCAGCACTGTGATTGTTGTTTGCAGCGCCATCAGATAACAGCACTATATGGTTGTTCGTCTGACACTGAAAATCAGAAATCGGAGAAATATAGGTTGCGCCATCAGGGATATACTCGTTAACGCAGTCACTTGCGCTTAAGTTTGCTTCATCACACCCTGTCGGTCTTACTGAGGGAGAACCAATATAGGACGCAGGGTGAGACACACGTGTGCTTCTTCTTACTGATGAAGGAACATTGCTCGGCCCTCGCTCAAGACCATATAATACATCATTGCCAGCGTAATAATTGGCTGCTTCGTAGAGTGTATCAACGATTGGGGTATAGCCATTCGCAGTGAGCTGATCAACCTGACCAATCAGATAATCTCGAACCGTCAGAGAACTATTAGGTACGGCATTCCCCGTATACTCAACAACTAGCCGCACGGAACCAGAGGGTTTGCCTTTGTAAGAATAAGCGCCTCGGAACCCAACAAAATCAGACATCACAAAGCCCATTGCATTGCCCGGCGTCCACCCTGAGCGATTAACCACACTTTGCACAAGTGTTTTTAATTCAGGCGATGTGTATTCGACGTTTTTACTTTGTTGTGGCATGGACATATTGATTGATGCAGTTTTAGCAATATTACGAATCATAAAGTTTTTATGAGGTTTGAAGTCATCAAAATCATCGAGATTAATCGCGCTTATATTCATTGATGCCGTTTCGTTACCACTACTTCTATAAGGCGTAAATACTAACTTCGCTGTTGATACCTCAGCGCTGTTTGGAATTAGCACGCTATCAAAGCGAATAGCAACATAATCGTTACTGTCATCGTGGAATGTTAACTCACTGCCGGTCGCATCTTTGCCGTTGCTTCTTTCTTCAACATTGTTGTTGTTGGAATTTATTTGATAAACCTCTTTGCGCTTAATACATCCCGTTGCGGTGGTATCGTCATAGCTTACGATAAGTTGTGGAAAGCCCCCTGTTCCTTCATCGGCACTATTGACTCTTTTACTACTCGCTGCAGACGCACCTACACCTTTTAGGATCACATTCAGTGCATTACCACCGCACCAGTCTTCTTGGTCGATGATCTCTTGTATGATAGGAGTTATATCAGGCGTTTTTAACTGCTCACCGCTAATTGGGAAGTCATATTCTGATGTCCATGATACGGATGCAGCGGTTTTAGTGCGTGAAGAAATATCAGAAGCTGAGGTAGTAAAGGCGGTACTATCAGGTTCGAGTTCTCCATAAAAGTCTAAATCTGCATTGGAGATATCTAATTGTGCTGAAGTGAATCGCAAATAAGCACTTTTAACCACTGCACCTTGAGGAATATCGATATCTTCAAATCGATATCCGCTATGCACTGCACTTGTACCTTTTGTCAGCACCACTTCCGTATCAGTGATATTGACCGAGCCATTAATTTCATGGGCATCATTAGCACTCTCTGACGTGGTGTATATCAGCTCTGAATTGTAGGCAATATCAATATTTGCAACCGGGTACAGTATTGGCCCACCGTAGTCCGAAAAACGCATTAGTCCTGCATTGATATTGGTAGTGGTTGACAGTACTTCCGTCAGTGCATTCTGAACCCTCAACATCCTTGATTCAGTGCCACCGTCCTTATTTGTCATACTGCCAGATGTATCCATAATAAAGAGTACATTTGGCGGAAAAATCTTAGCCTCATCATAATTGCCAAGATAGATTTCTAAATCATCACCCCATGCGGTCATAGTGACACAAGAGCTGAGGATTAAGGCGGTAACAAAGCTTAACCGAGAAGATTTCATTGTATATCCTCCGTGTATTACTGACTGGCAGGGGCAAACACCGATGCCGTCATCGTATTAGCTGTAATAGACGATCGTCCGGATACACGCCCGCACCCTCTGATCACAAAAACGTGGCAGTTAATGGAATTACCACCCACTACATTACTCGACCCTCGGCACGCCTGCTCTCTTACAAAAGCAGTGCGAGACCAGCTCTCTGTTGCAGGAATGGTATGATATTTCCCCGCAGCTAAGTGCTGAGTATTTTTATCCAACCCATTTGAGGTCAGGTGACGCGTCGTCCACGCCTCATCATCATGGCATGACATATCTTGAATGGTTGGGTCATATTCATTCCCTTGTCTGGCTTCGGTTAGTGGATCTAAATTGTTTGAAGCAAGTAATAACTCATCCTCTGCTTCGAACATAACACCGGATAAAGCCGCTTCAGCAGCATCAAAAGCCAAACCATTCTGCTGCATTGACACTGCCATCTTTGACTGTAATAAGCTGCTTGATACTGCACTCACACCCAATATCGTCACGGATATCAGTACCAAAAGCGCGAGGACTAAAACTAAACCTTTCTGACGTCTCATGTTGTACTCCGCACAAAATTCTTAACATTACGCAATGTAATGGTTTGTACAAAAACCTGCCCATAGTGCTTTTCGTCAGTTTCTACGTCTTGCTCGTCTAATACCGTATGGGTTTTATCTTCTAATGTTGAAAGCGACCTCGAACTTTGCACTAATACTGCAATGCGCAAGGACACCACATGTTGATCGTTATCGGTAGCTGCAGCTAGCTGATCAGCTGTTATATACTGAACGGCAGAGCCATCACTCAGCGATCGTTGAGTTGTAACACCGTACTGCATCTGAAAACTCACTACGCCGTCCATGAGCGTCACTGCGCCACTGCTTGCGGTGCCGTTGGCGACTCCCCTTAAAACTCTGCCGTTGTATCCTTGGCATTTCAGTTCATCGCCACTGACAAAATAACGATTGACCACATGGAATGAACGACCGGCAGCGACGCCATAGTTACTACCTGTACAATCTTGCTCAGCAAGCAAATTGACGACTATGGAATCACTCGCACCCGCTGCGCCATCTGTAGTAGTAAGCCCTGGCACAGCCACAAACTGATTAAGTAGGGTGACAGGGTGATTCTGAACAAAAGCAGCTTCAGTTACCAAATCAACGCTGGTATCGATATTTCCTGCTAACACGTCATAGTGCCCTGCTTCCAAAAACTCATTGCGCAGTCTATTTAGGATAAACCGTCCACTCTCTTGGACTTCAGCAACGGTCTGATTAAATTCATTGGTAACGCGATTACTGACCATTACTTGAATCACCGCCAAACTCAACACCAATCCCAATGCCAGACTGATCATCAACTCTACGAGTGTGAACCCGTTCAAGAACTTCCTGCTCATAAGGTTACCACCTTTGTAACACAACCAAATGCTTGGTCTGTCTCCTGAACACACCTGTCGTCCGTTACAGCTTCGGCATTTTGTTGAGTGCGAACCGGCCATCGCAATTGTATTTGTATGAAAGAACCAGCCGAACAGGCTATTGCATCGACGGCATCATTGTCCGTGCATGAAAGTGATAATGTAGTTTGTGGATTAGCCTGAACAGCGGCACATGATAACACCCAAGCATCGAATACGGCCATTTCAGCCTGAGAGCATAAGCCACCTTCACAGTCAGGTATTTCGCCAGGAAGTGCCGTGCAGTGACATGCGAACGGGTCATCTCCTACACACCCGCTCAAGTTGTCAAAATTGTAGTTATTGGCGGCGAAATACAGGTCATCAACCACCATACCGTCGCCAACCGTATCCATAAATGCCGCTACGCGGAGCCTTTCGGCAGCTTGTTGAGCGACCATTTCACCTTGGGTTCGGCTTAATGCTTCAGCATTAGTGAAGGAACCCACAAATTGGAGAGAAGCAACACCCAACAAGCCAATCGCCAGCACAAACATGGTAATCAATATTTCTACCATGCCTATACCATTCTTGTTTTTTATACTCGTGTTGTTTATCACTTTTCTACCCAACAATACCCAATCATTACGAAAAAACACTTCGCATAACTAATATACATTAGTACATCTAGGCAGAAAGTATACAATCTTATTGCTGGTTATAAATTGTTATCCGAATCTAGCTTACCAGCTTCACCCTTAACTCTTTAGGAACAGCAAATTCGATACTTTCTTCCCTGCCAGTACGTTCATTAACAGTTAATGCGCCCCACTCTTTCAATCGTTCAACCACACCCTGCACAAGCACTTCCGGCGCAGATGCTCCAGCCGTTACGCCAACGTTTCTAGCATTATCAAACCATTGCTTTTGAAGACAATTCGCGTCAGCAATTAAATAAGCTGTAGCGCCTATTTTGTCAGCCAACTCTCTGAGTCTATTAGAATTAGAGCTATTCTGCGCACCCACCACCAATACTACATCACACTCTTGCGCCAGTTCCCTGACAGAGTCTTGCCTATTTTGAGTAGCATAACAAATATCGTCCTTACGCGGCCCCTCTATCGCGGGAAAACGCTGCCTTAAGGCATCGATAACTTCAGCCGTATCATCAACAGACAAGGTGGTTTGACTGCAGTAATACAGCTTCTCCGGATTAATAACCTGCAAACGCTCTACGTCTTCTATCGATTCAACCAGGTATATTCCGCCATTGGGGTTGTCATATTGTCCCATGGTACCCTCGACTTCAGGGTGTCCATGATGCCCAATAAGAACGCATTCAATTCCTTTCTTGCTTGCCCGGGTCACTTCCATATGGACTTTTGTGACCAAAGGGCAAGTGGCATCAAACACCTTAAGCCCCCGGCCTTCTGCTTCTTTTCGCACCGCCTGCGAGACACCATGTGCGGAAAAAATCACCAAGCTATCATTGGGCACTTCGCTCAATTCATCAACAAATTTCGCACCGCGCTGTTTTAATCCATCGACAACGAAGCGATTGTGCACCACCTCATGACGAACATAAATCGGCGGGGGGAACATCTCTAATGCTCTTTCCACAATAGTGATGGCGCGGTCGACGCCAGCACAAAACCCTCTGGGATTGGCTAAGTGAACCTGCATACTTATCTCATCAATTCCTTTATTGGTTTATAACATCGATGACTTCCACATCGAATATCACCGTCTGACCTGCCAATGGATGATTAAAGTCGACAGTGACAGAGTCACCAGCCGCGCTTCTAATGATGCCAGGTAACTCTGTTCCGTCAGGCTGCGAAAATGCAATTATCGCTCCATCCTCTACAGGCGTGTCCGCACCAAACTTACTTCTGTCCATATAATATACATTATCTGGATTGGGAAAACCAAATGCATCCTGAGGCGCTAGGGTAAATGCTTTTTTGTCGCCCACCTTTAAGCCCAAAAGGCAACGCTCAAAATTGGGTGTCAGGCTACCGTCTCCCATTATTAGTTTGGCCGGTTTATCATTCATGCGGGTACTATCGGCGGCAGAACCATCTTCGAGCTTAAGATCAAAATGTAAAATCACCTGGCTGTCGTTTGTGATCTCACTCATTTTTCACTACCCTCTCCGTTATCATTGCTTTCTTTATTAACAAACATATCAATAATCAACAGTGCGGCACCAATAAATATAGCGCTATCAGCAATATTGAAAGCGGGCCAATGCCAGTCGTTGATATAAAAGTCGAGAAAGTCAATTACGTAACCATAGGCAATTCGATCATAAACATTGCCCAATGCGCCACCCAGCACAAAACTAAATGCAATAGGTAACAACAATTGCTGTTTGGGCGTTTGTTTTAACCACCATAAAATCATGATGCTAACGCCCAGTGCAATAGCTGTAAAAAACCACCGTTGCCATCCACCAGCACTGTGCAAAAAACTAAATGCAGCACCGTAATTGTGAACGTAGGTAAGGTTAAAAAAGGGCAAAACCTGTCTTGATTCAAACAAGGTCATCGCGTCAACAATCGCAATTTTGGTCCATTGATCAAGGATAAACACCAAGATGCTTATCCATAAAAAGCGCAAACCTGTACCCATGATTACACTACCCGCTCCATTAGGCATAACGGCGAGACTCCCCTTCTCCGTCTACATTAGTAACGCAGCGTCCACACAGCTCAGGATGGGCTTGGATAGTGCCTACTTCTTCCTTATGGTGCCAGCATCGCACGCATTTAGTGCCAGAGGCTTTATTCACTTGAACCGCGAGTCCAGGCACCTCTGTGTCGGCTACACTGTCAGGCTTGCCAGCATAATCTTGTAATGTCACGTCAGATGCAATCAACACAAAACGCAATTCATCTTCAAGCGTGCTTAGCAGAGTTTGCATATCTGCATCCACATACAGCGTAATCGATGCTTCTAGGGAGCCACCAATCGTTTTATCGTTCCTCGCCTGTTCGAGCGTTGCGTTAACTGCTGTCTTAACCTGCATGACACGTTTCCAATAGTCGTCACTCAGCTGACGATCTCCAGACACAGCGTCCAAACCGTCATACCAAGTTTCAGTGAAAACATACTCCCCTCGTTCACCCGGCATAACTTGCCAAATTTCCTGAGCGGTAAAACTCATGATAGGGGCCATCCAGCGCACCAAGGCTTCTACAATATGATACATAGCAGTTTGGCATGAGCGGCGCGCCATACCTTCCGCTTTTGCGGTGTACTGTCTATCTTTGATAATGTCCAGATAAAAACTGCCCAAGTCTACCGAACAAAACTGCATTAAGCCTTGTGATACACCTAGCATGTCATAATTGTTGTAAGCAGAGACTATTTGCGACTGCAGCACTTTGGTTCTATCAATAATCCATTTATCAAGCTCTACCAGCTGCGATGCGGGTACCTGATCGGTTTTCGGATTGAAGCCATTCAGATTCGCTAACAAAAATCTCGCTGTGTTACGTATCCTTCTATAAGCGTCGGCTGCGCGTTTCAAAATATCGTTTGATACTGTCATCTCACCGCGGTAGTCCGTTGAGGCCACCCATAAACGAAGAATATCAGCACCTAACTTATTGGTGACTTCTTGAGGGGCCACTACGTTGCCCAAGCTCTTTGACATTTTTTTACCATTGGCATCAACGGTAAAGCCATGTGTCAATACGGCTTTGTAAGGCGCTTTGCCATGCATAGCAGTGGAAGTCATTAGCGAAGACATAAACCAGCCACGATGCTGATCAGATCCTTCAAGATACAAATCAGCTGGAGCGACCAATTCGTCTCGACAATCAGTGACAAAATAATGGGTAACGCCCGAGTCAAACCAAACGTCCAGCGTATCAGTCACTCGCTCATATTGTGCAGCGTCTTCACTCAACAGGCTTTCATCTGAAGCATCCCACCAGGCTTGGATACCCGACTTTTCGACCAATGACGCAACTTGCTCAATGATATCGCTGGTGTTTGGGTGTAATTCGCCAGTCTGCTTATGAATGAAGAGCGGCATAGGCACACCCCAGGTGCGCTGTCTGGAGATACACCAGTCTGGCCGTCCTTCAACCATACCCTGAATCCGTCCTTCACCCCACTCTGGTATCCAATCTGTCTGCTTTATCTGTTCGAGTGATTGGTCACGCAATCCAGCATTGTCCATGCTGACAAACCATTGTGGTGTAGCACGGAAAATGATTGGCGTTTTATGGCGCCAGCAGTGTGGGTAACTGTGCTCATAGGCAACATTCAGTACCAACATGCTTTTCTCTTCAAGCAAGGCAACAATCGGATTATTCGCCTTAAACACATGTTGCCCTGCAAAAAATGGGGTGCCATCAACATAGACGCCATTATTGCCGACTGGATTATAGACTTCGATGTCGTATTGCTTTCCTACATTGAAATCATCCACACCGTGAGCGGGTGCTGTATGCACACACCCAGTACCGGATTCAGTCGTCACGTGTTCCCCTAATATCAAGGGAACATGAATATCTAAGAAGGGATGTTGTACCTGGACTTTTTCAAGCGCAGCACCCTGAACCTCAGCGAGTATTTCATGCGACTCTACACCGTATCGCGTCATGCAGGATTCAACCAAATCCGATGCAATGATGTAGATGGCCGCCTGCTCTCCATGAGTTTTCACTAATGCATAGGGCAACTCAGGATGCAAGCTGATAGCTCTGTTAGCAGGCAATGTCCAAGGAGTGGTTGTCCAAATCACAACGCCATTTGATGCACCTTCTAGCTCGGCGTCGGAAATACCAAAAATAGACGCTATCTCGCCATTATCGATAAAGGGAAACCGCACATCAATGGCTGGAGACACTTTGTCTTTATACTCGACTTCTGCTTCGGCCAGTGACGATCCGCAATCGGTACACCAGTGCACAGGTTTAAAACCTTTTTCCATATGACCTGATTCGGCTATTCTGCCCAACGCTCGAATGATGTTGGCTTCAGAGGAAAAATCCATCGTTTTGTAAGGATTATCCCAATCGCCTACGATACCCAATCGTTTAAAGTCAGCCATTTGACCGTCGACTTGCGTTTGCGCATAGTGGCGGCATTTTTCTCTGAATGCAGAATGAGAGACTTTGTGACCAGGTTTGCCCGCTTTTTTCTCTACAACAAGCTCAATAGGCAAACCATGACAATCCCACCCTGGTACAAAAGGCGCATCAAAGTCAGACAGCGTCTTTGATTTAACGATAATATCTTTGAGAATTTTATTAACCGCATGACCAATGTGAATATTGCCGTTCGCATAGGGAGGGCCGTCGTGCAGATTAAATGCTTTTTTTCCTTTTTTGGCCTGTCTAATTTTATTGTACAAATCATCCCCGTACCATTTCTTAAGCATTTCAGGCTCACGTTGAGCCAAATTGCCGCGCATTGGAAATGCAGTGTCAGGCAAATTTAGGGTCGGTTTGTAATCAGTCATGGGTGTCTATTTTCCGTCAGTTTTACTACATAGATGCTAGCAGCGTTTGCGCTTCGCAAGCATCCAACACAATTTGTTTTTTCAACGCATCAAATGATGCAAATTTCTTTTCTGGTCTTATCTTGGCTTCTGGAATAACGCGTATTACCTGCCCGTATAAAGATGCGTTGAAGTTAAAAATATGCACTTCAAGTTGCATTCTTTCGCCGTTAAGCGTGGGCCGTTGCCCGATATTGGCTACCCCTTTATAGGTATCGCCATTTACCTGCACGCGAACGGCAAACACACCTTTCAATGGTGTGCTGCATCGATTCATTCGCATATTAGCGGTCGGGAACCCTATCGTTCTGCCTTTTTTTTCGCCGTGTATGACTTTGCCAGTAAACACAAATGGACGACCTAACATATCTGCAGCGAGTTCAAAATCGCTGTTGTGTAAGGCTTCTCGAATAGCAGTCGAACTTATTCTGCAATCCGCAAGACGAAAGCTGGCTGTGCTAACGACATCAAATCCTTGTGCCTTTCCTGCTTGTTCAAGCATTGAAAAGTCACCTGTTCTTTGCTTTCCAAACCGAAAATCATCACCTACCACTAAGAATTTCACACCCAGCTTATCAACCAGCAAGTCATGTATAAAAGTTTCTGGCGATTGGGATGCAAAAGCAGCGTTGAACCTTACCACTACCAAGCGTTCAATACCCTGCGCCGTCAACAATTCGATCTTATCTCTTAAGGTAGTCAGCCTCGCAGGTGCAGATTGAGGGGTGAAAACTTCTTCGGGTTGTGGCTCAAAAACCATAACTACCGCGGGGAGTTTGAGTTGTTTCGCTTTTTCTCGAAGATTCAGTAAGACAGCCTGATGGCCTTTATGCACACCATCAAATTTACCGATCGTCAATACACAACCAGCATGATCGGGCGATAAATTATGTAATCCTCGAACAAGTTCCACTCGGTTTTACGTCTCGGTGATTTGCCATCAAAGCAGGCGATTATAAACAACACCTGCCTATATAAAAAGCATATACCGAGTTAATCTTTAAGGATTTATGGGTTTTAAGTCTTTCAGACGAATTCCTGTCGCAAATGCGACAAAAAGATAAACGCCAGCGGCACTGCCTATACTCAGTACCAATTGCTCAATTTGCTTGGTGAGGCCCACCTCCTGATAGTCATGGAACTCTGACAGGTAGAGCAAGACAGCCACCATGCAAGCAGTCGCAAACGCCACTTTGCCTATGAATACAAGACTCGTTCCAGACAAGCAATAAACCTGTTGCCTGTGCAAGGCTATATATAGTAGCGCGGCGTTAAGTATGCCCGATAACGATGTTGCTAGCGCTAAACCAATGTAGCCGAATGGGATTGCAAACATGATGTTGAAAATCATGTTTGCCACCATACATACTATGCCAAACTTGACCGGCGTTCGCGTATCCTGCCTGCTGAAGAAACCCGGTGCGAGCACCTTCACAAGCATAAAACCTAGCAGACCAATTGCGTAAGCAATTAGACTGTAAGATGCCATTCTGGCTGTGTCAGCTGTAAATGCACCGCGTTCAAAAATGACTTTTAAAATGGGTTCCGCTAACACAGCTAAACCAGCAGAGGCAGGTAAACCTACAGCAACCACTGCTCTGACAGCCCAATCCATGTTGTTTTGAAACGCACGTGCGTTTTTACCAACGTGGTTTCTTGAAAGTGTCGGCAATATAACGGTTGCAATAGCAATACCAAACAAGCCCAATGGAAATTCCAAGAGCCTATCAGAATAATAAAGCCAGCTGATTGAACCCGTCATAAGGAAACTGGCAATAAAGGTATCCAACAGTAGGTTGATTTGACTGACCGATACACCAAATAAAGCGGGTATCATTAGCGTTCTGACTTTAACCACCTGAGGATGACGCCAGCCCCACTGAGGTTTAACTAATAAGCCAGCCTTATAGAGAAAAGGTAACTGAAAAACTAACTGAACCACGCCACCCAAAAAAACACCCCATGCCAGCGCAAAAGCCGGTTCTGACATATGAGGAGACAAAAATAAGGCACAAGCAATAATCGCTACGTTGAGGAGAACCGGCGTAAACGACGAGACAGCAAACTTATTCAGCGTATTGAGAATTGCTCCGGCCAGCCCTGTAAGTGAAATAAAAGCCAGATAAGGAAACGTGATTTTCAGCATCAAGGATGCCAGGACAAATTTCTCCCCTTGTGGCGCATCATCCAGATATGCCATAAACCAACCCGTGCCAAAGAGAGCAGCGAGTATGGGTGAAGCCAGTACGCCCAATAAAGAAACGACAAACACAATGGCGCCTAATGTGCCACTAATCTTAGCAATAAACTGTTTTAACTCAGCGTTATCACCACGTTGATGAACTTCTGTAAGCACAGGGATAAAGGCTTGTGCAAAAGCCCCTTCTGCAAATAATCTGCGCAGAAAGTTTGGAATTTTATTGGCGAAGAAAAACACGTCTGCTGCTGCACCGTCGCCCATCAATCTAGCAACAACAATGTCGCGAATGAGCCCAAGCACACGAGAAACAAGTGTCATTGCGCTTACAACCATGCCCGAGCGGATCAGGCTTGGCGGGTATTTTTTGTGCGTATGCCGTGTACTCTCTTTCGTTTCGCTCATGTGCTCAATAATAGTAATCAAAAATTTTCTTAATAGAGCATGCATGTTCGCGTCATGCTGAGCTCAGTGCAAGCGAAAACTTCGCAGCAGATTCTAGTTGACAAATGCGACTCACATAGGCAAAATCCGCAGCCTCGAATTTTGAGATGAATTTTTATCTGGGAGTTACACCTTGGCTAACATTAAGTCTGCTAAGAAACGTGCCATCCAAGCTGAAAAACGTCGCCAGCACAACGCTAGCCGTCGTTCTATGACGCGTACAAGCCTCAAGAAAGTCGTTGCAGCGATCGAACAAGGTGATAAAGAAGGTGCGCAAGCTGCATTTGCTGCTGCGACCCCTATCCTTGACAGAATGGCAACTAAAGGTTTGATCCACAAAAACAAAGCTGCTCGCCATAAGAGCCGCCTTGCTGCGCAAATTAAAGCGCTATAAGCACGTTTCAATCATAAACCAAAAACGAAGCATTGCGCTTCGTTTTTTTTTTGCCCGTAATAAAGCTGTCATCAACTGTCATGGATTGTTCAATTAATCTTCACTTAATTGTAAAGACGCATGACTAGCCTATTAATCCCAAGTAGACCACTTGGAAAAGATTATGAGCGCCTCACACTACAAAGCGATTTGGCTATCCGACTTACACCTTGGCAATAGAGACTGCAAAGCAGAGTTTCTGCTCGATTTTCTAAGCGTAGTCAGTGCCGACACACTGTATCTAGTTGGAGATATCGTTGACATGTGGCAAATGTCAAAGCAATTTAGGTGGCCGGAAGCACATAACCATGTGATGCATAAGCTCATGGCCATGAGTAATGAGGGCACAAAACTGATTTACTTGCCAGGTAACCACGATGCACCGTTGCAACAATATAGTGGGATGGCATTTGGTGACATTGATATAAAGCGTGAATTGGTGCATGAAACATCACAGGGCAAACGCTATTTAGTGTTACATGGCGATCAATTTGACGGCCATGTGACACTGGGAAGACTAGAAGCTTGGGTTGGTGACAAGGGTTATGACTTATTGCTTTTTCTCAACCGCTGGTATAACCGGTTCAGAGAGTGGAAAAATGGTGATTATTGGAGCCTGTCTGGCTACATCAAACAGCATATAAAAGGTGCCAATGAAGCGATTGAGCGATACCGTATAGCTTGCACTAATGAGGCAAGAGAACGTCAACTAGATGGTGTCATTTGTGGTCATATTCATCACCCTGAGTCAGTCGATGTGAAGGGCATTCACTATGTTAATGATGGTGACTGGATAGAAAACTGCTCAGCGTTGGTTGAAAATCAGGAAGGTGAGTTAGTTTTACTTGACTGGGTGGAAGAAATTCGCAGACGCAGTGCTATTAGTCTCGTTAAAAGCAAACCCGCCTTGTCTGGTGAAGCCGCTTAACAATTAAGACCGTGTCAAGAATTTGCCATAAATGTGCTGCAAAAACGTCACATTACACTTCTATGATTGCGTTTGTTTTACAAGCGCACCCAGCTGCTAGGTTTAAGCATGTTTACTATCGATGAAGTCGTTAATAAGTACTTACCTCAGGTCGCACAACGACCTATCCTAAATAAATCGGTTACCTTTGTTTTGCGCCGGCTTTTGCACGAACGCGAATTCAACGAGTTTGCAGACACCTACCCACATTACCAAGACATAGATTTTGTAGAACAGGTGTTAGAGTACTTTAATATTAGCTACTCGATCAGGGATAGAGAAAAGGAAAGGATCCCCGCGCAAGGCAGGGTTGTTATTATAGCCAATCATCCAATAGGTTCACTGGATGCACTTGCACTTATCAAGCTCGTAAGTGAAGTACGCCATGATTTAAAAGTGGTTGCCAATCAAATGCTGATGGCCATCAGCCCCTTGCACAATATGCTTCTGCCCGTAAACAACATGCAAGGAGGCACGGCAAAAGCCTGTTTAACCAATATACATAGTCATCTCGATAAAGAAGGAGCTGTACTTATATTCCCAGCAGGTGAAGTATCTCGTTTACGTCCTCAAGGCGTTCGAGATACGCGTTGGCATTCAGGTTTTTTACGTATTGCTAAACAAACTAAGTCACCGATTCTTCCTGTTTTTATAGACGGCAAAAACTCGCCGTTATTTTACGGTCTATCGATGATTTACAAGCCACTTGCAACGGCACTGTTAGTTAAGGAGATGTTCAAGCAACGCAAAAAGCATTTACCCATGAGAATTGGCGAAGAGATCCCTTACTCGTCGTATCAAGGGTTATCTATTTCGTCGCAAGAGCAAGTAAAGCTTTTCAAAAAGCACCTCTATAAAATAGCGTCTGGCCATAAAGGTCCGTTTCAGACACAGGCATCAATTGCTTTACCTGAAGGCAGAAAGGCGCTTTCTTATGCCATCAACGAATGCGAGTTACTGGGTGAAACGAGTGACGGTAAGCGCATCTATTTATACCTGCACAGTGGCTCCTCCCCCATCATGCGCGAAATTGGCAGATTACGTGAAGTCGCCTTTAGAGCGGTAGGAGAAGGGACCAATAAACGTCGAGACATAGATGCTTATGACAGTCATTACTATCATTTGGTCCTGTGGGATACCAAAGACTTAGAAATTGCTGGTGCTTATCGTTTAGGCGATGCTGATATTTTGACTAAACCCGGGCACCCTACGGGCTTGTATTCGAGTACGTTGTTTGATTACTCTGAAAGCAATGATGCACTCTTTTCTCAGGGTTTGGAGTTAGGCAGAAGTTTTGTTCAGCCAAAGTACTGGGGAAAACGTTCGCTCGATTATCTGTGGTTCGGCATTGGTGCCTTTTTAACTCGCTACCCAAAATACCGTTATTTATTTGGCCCATTGAGTATTTCGGACACCTATCCAAAACCCGCTAAAGATCTACTAGTGTCCTTTTATAGTACCTATTTCCCTGCAAAAATGGCCAGTGCCAGTGCTAAGATAGCGTATAAACTCGACAACCAACCGATAACTACTTTTCAAGGCGAAGATTACAAAAAGGACTTTAGTCACCTGAAACACACGTTGGCAAACATGGGCGTTAATGTACCCACTCTCTATAAGCAATACACAGAGATGTATCAGCAAGAAGGGGTAGCTTTCTTAGCATTCAACATCGACCCTGACTTCAATGATTGTGTTGACGGTCTTGTAGTTGCTGACTTAGACAAGCTTATTGAGAAAAAGCGTAAACGCTACATGGGCAGTGGGCTCAAACAGGAAACGGCTTAGTTATTCACACTAAGCCAGTCTTTCAACATGTCAGCATAAATGTCTTCAAGTGTGATTAAGTCTGACAGGTGTATGTGCTCATTGATCTGGTGGATAGAATGATTAGGTACGCCTATCTCAACGACTTGTGTTGAAGGCGAAGCAAAGAACCTTCCATCAGACGTTCCCCCCGAAGTACTCAACAAAGGATATTGGCCAATATTCTTCTTAATAGCACTTTCAGCAATTTTTATAAGGCAATTTTTAGGCGAAGGCTGGCTCAAGAAAGATTCACAAGGACGCTCCCAGGAAACTGGCTGTTGCAGTGCGCTTTGCGGCAAAGCCCGATGGCAAATCTCTGCTACTATGGTTTTTAGTGACCCTTCTGTGAACTTATCTGAATACCGGATGTTGAAATTTACTTTACACTGGCCTGGCACCAAATTGTCTGTAAACGCACCAGCATCTATCCCCGTGGTTTGGTAACTGGTACCGGGAAAGTCCGCACTGCCTCTGTCCCATGCATGAGCCGCCATCGCTTGAATAAAGTTTGCCGCTAAATGCAATGCATTTACACTTGAGTGTGGGTATGCAACGTGTCCTTGTTTGCCATGCAAAATAATTTCTCCAGACAATGACCCCCTCCGGCCTACTTTTATTGTGTCACCAGTGATAGCGCTACCTGTAGGCTCACCGACAACTACACTGCTCAGGTTTATCCCCTTTGCTGTCAAATACTCACTGATCCACTTGCTACCAAATTCAGCTTCACCCTCTTCATCAGACGTGATTAACCACCAAAAAGAAGTATCATCGTGCTCGACAAAAGGAAGTATGCGTTCACATGCTGCTAGCATGGCGGCAATCCCTGTTTTCATATCTGCTGCGCCACGTCCATACAACACATTATTGCTGACTGTTGCTGAAAATGGCTCAAACTTCCAACGGGCGAGCGGTCCTGGTGGTACTACATCAGTATGTCCGCTAAACGCAATATGCCTCTTTCCTTTGCCACGTCGTGCAATCAAGTTGCTGACACCATTTACCCTCACAGTTTTGCAGTGAAAGCCCAGAGGGGTCAAAAATTGGGTCAAATAATCCTGACAGCCATTATCAAAAGGCGTGATTGAATTGATCTGCATTAAGCTGATAGCGTGGCGCAGACTTGCACTAGGTTGTGCTAAGTAAGTACTAGGTATAGACATGAATGTCACACTGACTATGCGAATTAATTTACATCTAAGCTCATAGCTTGATAGGCTGGCATGACAATGTGATAAAGGTTTTGAGACAAAACGATGACAATGAGCCAGTATTAATTCGATCTCGTATGTGTATTAGAAAAGAAAACAAAGGAAGCTAGTGTGCTAAGAATTATTATCCTCATCCCTTTAATACTACTAATATTGTGGACTGCGTATTTAAAAACTCTTGGTTATAGCCTCGCACAGGGTAAACAGGGATTTATCTATATTTTGGTCATCTCTGCAACCATTGCAGGCTTTTACACCTTGCTTCTATGGCTGACCCATTAACGGGTACAAAAAAGGCGAGCATCTGTGCTCGCCTGTCTATTTATTATCTGAATTATTGCTGAAGGATAACTACGTCAGCATCAGCTCGTAATGATTCAATGAAGCTATTCATAGTACTTTGACTATTTCGAGCAGTTAACTGCTGTTTAAATTGCTCAAGTCGATTCTCTTCTACAAGCGTTGCCTGATTTACCTTCACAACCTCAACAATACCAACATCGCCATTGCTCATTGCGACAACATCAATACGATTATCATCAGGTGAGAGGCGGAACAAGGCTTCTGTAAGGTCAGGGGCCAAATCCGCACTTGACCTACCTACTGCATTGAGCTCAGTCCACGAAAGCGATTTCTCGGCTAATTGCTCAGCCCCATCTTCACCAGCCTCTATAGCAGTCTTTAAAGTACCCGCCCATAATTGAGCAGCGTCTTGCGCTTTTTGAGCATTGAGTGTTGCCGTTATTTGATCTTTCACTTCATCAAACTGCTTCGTGCTTTGTGGTTTGTGCTCAATAACTCTGATTACAACCGCGGTTTCATCATCCACTTCAATCACGTCGCTGTTCACTTGGTCTTCAATCAACTCCGTTGAAAATGCCTCAGAAAGTATAGAAGCATTGTTAACGGGGAATGGCGCTGTTGCGCGCGTGACTAGTCCTGTTGTTTTGATTTCAGTATTTGCTACGCTGGCAACTTCATCAAGTGAGTCAGGCACCTCAAAAGCAATTTGCGCCATTTGAGACTGAATATCGAAATAACGCGTTAGCGCTTCTTCACGTTTCAATTCAGCAACAACTTCCTCTTTGACCTCTTCGAATGGCGTTGTTTGCTGTGGCTTAATTTCTGTTGCTTTTAACAGGTGATAACCAAATTCTGTTTCTACCACATCTGAGACCTGACCCGCTTCGCTCAATGCAAACGCGGCATTATCAAATGCCTCACCCATCATATCCGCAGTAATGAACCCAAGGTCACCACCGTTTTCAGCACTAAACGTATCGGCAGACTCTGCTTCGGCAAGGGCAGCGAAATCTTCACCGGCATCAATACGCGCCTTAATAGCTTCGATTTGTGCCAATGCTGCGTCTTTGTCTTCACCAAATTCAATCAAAATATGTGAGATTCGGCGCTCTTCGTCTGTTTGAAAACCACGAATATTTTGTTCATAAAACGCCATGGCTTGCGTGTCATCAATAGTCACATCGTTTACTAAATCAGAAACACTCACAGCAACATAACCAATATTGACCTGCTCTTCAGTATCAAACTGGCTCAGATTCCCATCATAGTAAGCCTGCAATTCATCGTCAGTCACTGTTATGTCATCTGCAAACAGGTCTGCGTCGATTGTCAACACCTTTGCATCCCGGGTTTGCTGTTCAAGTAAGGCGACATCTTTAGCCTGACCCCGCATAGAGAACGAAGACGCCGCTATGGCAGTTTGTAATTGCTGGCGAATCATCTCACGGCGTAGATAGTCTCTGAAGTCGGCGGCCTGGAAAAAGCCAGCCTGCCTGATTATCGCTAGATAGCGGTCATTGTTGAACTGTCCCGCCACCTGAAATTCAGGCATGGCAATAATTGCTTCTCTAACCTGCTCGTCACTAACACGTAACCCAAGCTCATTGGCATGTTGCTTTAGAAGTAGATCGCCAATCAGTCGGTCCAATGCATCTGCCCGAAATTGTTGTAGATAGGCAGGATCTGAAAACAGTGCAGCTATGCCTTCTCCAAATTGCGCCTCCATTTGTGCACGCTGATTCTGATAAGCTCGCTCAAGTTCATCCGCAGATATTTCTTCGCCGTTGACTGTTGCCACAGCCGTGGGCGCAGAGGAGCCAAGATAGCCGCCCACACCTGCAAAAACAAAGCTGAGTACGATCAAGGCAATAATAACCATCGCCCAAGGCCCCTGAGCGCCCTCTCTGATCCGTTCTAACATGATTTAAATTAAACTCCGTAACTAACTAGCCTTTCATTTTGCATGTAAGCGTTTGTCTACCACTGCGAAAGGCGAACCTTTTGGAAAATAAGGCGAGAGTATACCGCAATCACTGTGTGATTGGCGAGGTAGTAAGAAATAAAAAAGGCGATGAAATTCATCGCCTTTTTTTATGTACTAAATAACTTAGTTACACGCGTCTTTTAAAGCCTTACCAGCTTTGAAAGATGGAACTTTTGCAGCAGAAATCTGGATAGTCTCACCAGTTTGTGGGTTACGACCACTGCGCGCTGAACGTTCGCGTACACTAAAAGTACCAAAACCAACAAGTGCGACTTGGTCGCCCTCTTTAAGTGCTTCTGTCACTGAATCAGTGAAGGCATCAAGTGCACGACCCGCAGCAGCTTTTGAGATGTCAGCACCAGCAGCGATCTGATCGATTAGTTGAGACTTGTTCACAATTATAATCCCCTTCGGTTTGTTATTATACTGTCAGGCAGCATGATGAAAGAATGCTAAGACGTTATAACAAGCTTGATTGTTAACATCAAGCAGTCTTTTACAAATAATTAACTTTTCATTTAATCGCTGCAATCCCTTGAATGACAAGGCTTATAGCGGTTACGTATTAAAAGGTATCATAGTTTTTTAATGAAAAAAGCCCCAGAATTAAAAAAAAACATTAAATCTTTAAAAACCTGATTACTTTTTAACCGCTACAGCGTACAAAGTCACTGATGCTAGGCCATTACGTAAATTATATGGTTCATCAATCGCTATACCTTTTTATAGGTCCAGATAACAAAAAAGGCGCAAGAAGCGCCTTTGATTGTACTATTTTGCGACTGGCTGCCAAGACTGTATGGGTTCTTGTAACGCCAAATCCAGCACTTCGTCTACCCATTGAACAGGATGAATGCTTAAATCTTGCTTTATATTATCAGGGATCTCTTCGAGATCTCTTTCATTATCTTTGGGAATGACCACTGTTTTTATACCGCCCCTGTGTGCAGCCAGAAGTTTTTCTTTTAAACCTCCGATAGCCAGCACTTCGCCTCGCAGAGTAATCTCACCAGTCATAGCAACGTCACATTTAACGGGATTGCCCGTTAATGATGATACTAAGGCGGTGCACATAGCGATACCAGCGCTTGGCCCATCTTTGGGGGTAGCTCCTTCTGGCACATGAACATGAATATCACGCTTTTCATAAAAATCATCATTGATACGCAATTTTTCTGCACGGCTTCTCACAACAGTCATCGCGGTTTTGATTGATTCTTGCATGACATCACCCAACGAGCCTGTGAAAGTGGTTTTGCCTTTACCCGGCACCGACGTCGTCTCAATAGTCAACAAGTCGCCACCTACCTGTGTCCACGCTAGGCCAGTCACTTGGCCTATTTGATTATTTTTATCGGCCTTCCCGTAGTCATGACGTTGTACGCCAAGATAATCTTTCAGGTTCTCCGCAGAAACAACTACTTTCTCAGCCCCTTTGTTCAATAGGATAGCTTTAACTGCCTTACGGCATACTTTAGAGATTTCCCTTTCCAAGCTTCTGACGCCAGCTTCTCTGGTGTAGTAACGAATCATGCCGACAATGGCTGAATCAGTGATTTCTAACTCATCCACTTTTAATCCGTTGCGCTCCATTTGTTTTTGCAATAGATGTCGCTTAGCAATATTCAGCTTTTCGTCTTCCGTGTATCCTGATAACCGAATGACTTCCATGCGATCAAGCAATGGACCTGGAATATTCATACTGTTTGATGTGGCCACAAACATGACATCAGACAGGTCATAATCAACTTCTAGGTAGTGATCACTGAAACTATTATTTTGTTCGGGATCTAATACTTCGAGTAACGCTGAAGCTGGGTCGCCTCGCATATCAGAAGACATTTTATCTATTTCATCGAGCAAAAAGAGCGGGTTTTTAACCTCAACTTTTGCCATTTTTTGAATCAGCTTTCCTGGCAAAGAGCCTATATACGTTCTTCTGTGTCCTCGAATCTCTGCCTCATCTCTCACGCCACCTAATGCCATTCTCACATATTTGCGACCTGTCGCCTTTGCAATAGACTGCCCGAGTGATGTTTTTCCAACTCCTGGAGGCCCGACAAGACAGAGTATCGGTCCCTTCAATTTCTTCACGCGCTGCTGCACAGCAAGGTATTCAATAATGCGCTCTTTCACTTTTTCCAGACCATAGTGGTCGGCATCGAGAATTTTTTCTGCCCTCGCTAAGTCTTTTTTAACCGCACTGCGCTTTGTCCAAGGGACATTTGTCAACCACTCGATGTAACTTCTCACCACGGTTGCTTCCGCTGACATAGGCGACATCATCTTGAGTTTATGCAGTTCCGCATTGGCTTTTTCCTGTGCCTCTTTAGGCATCTTGGCATCAGTAATCTTCTTACCCAACACTTCAAATTCATCAGGCGCTTCATCCATATCACCCAATTCTTTTTGAATCGCCTTCATCTGTTCATTCAGGTAGTACTCGCGCTGACTCTTTTCCATTTGTTTTTTTACACGGGTACGAATTTTCTTTTCTACCTGCAGCAAGTCTATTTCACCCTCCATGAGGGCCATGAGATATTCAAGACGCTTGTCTACATCGCGCATCTCTAGCACTTTTTGCTTTTCTGACAGTTTCAACGGCATATGGGCAGCCATAGTATCTGCCAGCCGTGCAGCATCCTCGATACCATTTAATGAGGTCAATACTTCAGGAGGAATCTTCTTATTGAGTTTCACGTACCCTTCAAATTGAGACACTGCGGAACGAATGAGAATCTCTTGCTCATTCTCCGGAATAGTGTCATCGACAATTTGCTCAACTTCTGCGGTTAAATAAGGCTCGACCTGCGAAAAACCATCCATGGTGCCTCGAATATTGCCCTCTACCAGTACTTTGACGGTGCCATCGGGTAACTTCAATAACTGCAATATGGTGGCGACTGTACCCACCTCATAAATATCTTTTGCTTCTGGTTCATCGACACCCGCATCTTTTTGGGCTACCAGGAAAATATGTTTGTCTGCATCCATTGCCGCCTCTAAACAGCGAATGGACTTTTCCCTTCCTACGAATAAAGGGATCACCATGTGCGGATATACAACTACGTCACGTAATGCCAAAACGGGCATTACCGCGCGATTTTCTCGCTCATTTGTCATGCGGTTTCTCTGCTTTCTTTTATTTATTGGAAGTATATGGGGCTTGGGCGAAAAAGTTCAATTACAAAAAAAGGCCCGAAGGCCTTTTTTAACTATCTGACGCTGCTTTTTTCTCAGCATTGTCGTAAATTAAGATTGGGCTGGATTCTCCCTTGATGACAGTTTCATCAATGACAACTTTACTCACATTTTCCATTGCGGGTAGGTCGTACATGGTGTCCAATAGAACGGCTTCAACGATAGAGCGAAGGCCCCGAGCGCCTGTTTTACGCTGCATCGCTTTCTTTGCTATGGCGCTAAGTGCATCATCTCTGAATTCTAATTCAGCGTCTTCCATCGCAAATAAAGCACCGTACTGTTTAGTTATCGCATTCTTAGGTTCTTTAAGAATCTGAATTAGCGCATCTTCACTGAGTTCTTCAAGGCTGGTGACTACAGGCAAACGGCCAATAAATTCAGGTATCAGACCATATTTGACTAGATCCTCAGGCTCAACCTTGCGGAATAACTCGCCCACCGCTTTTTTGCTTTCAGAGTCTTTAACTGTCGCACCAAACCCGATACCCGCGCCGGTTTGAGCACGTTGCTCAATGACTTTGTCCAAACCTGCGAATGCACCACCACAGATAAACAGAATTTTAGAAGTATCTACCTGCAAAAACTCTTGCTGTGGGTGTTTCCTTCCGCCCTGCGGCGGAACAGACGCAATCGTACCTTCGATGAGCTTCAACAGCGCTTGCTGTACACCTTCGCCAGATACATCTCGGGTAATTGATGGGTTATCTGATTTGCGAGAGATTTTGTCAATTTCATCGATATAAACGATGCCACGCTGAGCTTTCTCTACGTCATAGTCGCACTTTTGCAACAGCTTCTGAATTATGTTTTCAACATCTTCACCCACATAACCGGCCTCAGTAAGCGTAGTCGCATCAGCCATCGTAAAGGGTACATCCAAGAGGCGCGCGAGTGTTTCTGCTAACAGTGTTTTACCGCTACCCGTTGGTCCGATAAGAAGAATGTTACTCTTTCCTAGTTCAACGCCATCGTGCACATCGCCTTTATGAAGTCGTTTATAGTGATTATAAACTGCAACAGAGAGCACTTTCTTAGCATGCTCCTGACCGATTACGTAATCGTCCAGATGCGCATGTATCTCACTGGGGCGGGGAAGCTCATGTTGCTTTTGCTTAGGCGCAATCTCTTTAATTTCTTCGCGAATTATGTCGTTACACAACTCGACACATTCATCACAGATGAATACTGATGGGCCAGCGATCAGTTTTCTTACTTCATGCTGGCTCTTTCCACAGAACGAGCAGTACAATAGTTTATTGTCGCCGTCACTGTTTTGCTTGTCACTCATGCATCGTGCCTCTTTATCACCGAATTAATCGGGACCTATCAATATACTACTTAATAGACGCTGCGTCAGATCGATTTGTTAAGATTTGATCGATCAGCCCGTATTCCTTTGCTTCCGCCGCGCTTAGAAAATTATCCCTGTCAGTGTCTTGTGAAACCTTTTCAAAATCCTGGCCAGTGTGTTCTGCCATCAAGCGATTAAGCTTCTCTTTAATGGACAGAATTTCTTTAGCGTGAATTTCAAAATCTGATGCTTGACCCTGAAAACCACCCAAGGGCTGATGGATCATTACCCGTGAGTTAGGCAAACAATAACGCTTGCCTTTAGCGCCGCCTGACAATAAAAAAGCGCCCATACTCGCCGCCTGTCCCACACAGACAGTTGCAACGTCGGGTTTTATAAACTTCATAGTGTCATAGATCGCCATTCCTGCCGTCACTGACCCACCGGGAGAATTAATATAAAGATAGATATCTTTTTCAGGGTTTTCAGCTTCCAGAAACAATAACTGCGCAACTATCAGATTGGCCATATGGTCTTCGACCTGCCCCACTAGAAAAATGACATTTTCTTTGAGCAAACGAGAATATATATCGTAAGAGCGTTCTCCTTTAGAAGTTTGCTCTACTACCATAGGAACTAATGCATTGGAGATATCGAAAGGCGTTGTGGTCATAGCTATCCAAATTACGTTGCGTTAAAAACAAAAATGCTCGGAAGGACTCCGAGCATTTAATCAGTTCGACATGGGTGAAGTCAAACAGTCAAACCTATTTTAGGCTTGTTTGTTCATCACTTCATCAAACGTTTTTGTAACAGGCGAAGTTTTCGCCTTCTCAAGTACCCATTCGATAGCCTGCTCTTCAAGCGCAACGTTGCGCATTTGCTGCATCAGCTCTTCGTTGCCCTTGTAGTAGTCGATAACTTCCTGTGGGTCTTCGTAGGCAGATGCCGCTGTTTCAATCATTTCCATGACTTTATCTTCGTCAGCTTTTAGCTCGTTTTGTTTGATGATTTCACCAAGCAATAAGCCGATTGATACGCGACGCTTAGCATTATCAGTGAACAAATCTGCTGGTAATTCCGGCATGTTCTGGCCACCACCTTGCTGGCTGAAACGCTGCTTTGCCTGTTCGCGAAGGGCATTAATTTCTTGATCAAGTAACGCTTGTGGCACTGCCACATCGTTCTTCTCAATCAAAGCAGTGATTACACTTTCCTTTGTTTCTGCCTTAATAGTCTGATCAAGTTCGCGTTGCATATTCTTCTGCACTTCTTCTTTAAGTGCATCAACGCCGCCTTCTTCAACACCGAATAGTTTAGCAAACTCTTCATCTAATTTTGGTAAGGCCTGCCCTTCGACTTTCTTAACCGTGACCTGGAATACAGCGTCTTTCCCTTTCAACGCTTCAGCGTGGTAATCTTCAGGGAAAGTCACCTCAACGGTAACTTCTTCGCCTTTCTTCGCACCCACGAGAGGCTTTTCAAATCCTGGAATCATACGGTCTTTGCCGAGTTCAAGTCTAAAGTCTTCTGCTTTGCCGCCATCGAATTCTTCACCATCAATAGTGCCAACGAAGTCAATGATTACACAGTCGTCTTTTTTCGCTTTACGACGAACTTCTTTCCATTCAGCGTGTTGCTTCTGAAGCGTTTCCATCATGTTGTCGAGGTCTTTATCTGTGATCTCAACTTCAGTTTTGTTGATTTCTAGTTCTTCTATGCCTTTAACTTCAACTTCTGGATAGATTTCAAATTTAGCAACGAACTCTAGATCTTCACCGTCTTGATCTTTAGTCAGCTCAAAAGATGGCATGCCTGCAGGATTAATCTTCTCCTGAACAATTGCCTGATAAAAATTACGCTGCATCACATCACCCGCTACCTCTTGGCGAACGGCCTGTCCATAGCGCTTTTTGATTACGCTTACAGGAACTTTACCTGGACGAAAGCCATTGATGCGCTGTGTTTTTGCTAGCTGTTGTAAGCGTGATTTAACTGCTGTGTCTACGGACTCAGCAGGAACGGTAATAGTAAGACGGCGTTCTAAACCTTCGGTCGTCTCAACGGAAACTTGCATGCTTCTACCTCGAAAACTGTGCTGTGCACACTCTATTTATTTAATTACAGGCCTTGTTTTTAGCGGCATTGCCACGCTCAACAAAGAGGTCAAAACGGCCTACACTGATAAAATGACGCAGCATTATAGCGGCACTCTTTAGTGAAGTCCACGCAGAGTACCAACAACTTTACTTTTCTGATAGAAACCGATGTTTGTGGCTCGTGGAGGTGTCGAACTGGTTAAAAAGTTGATTTTGCGCGCAGGTTGTTAAAAAGCCTGCATTATTGTGGTCGGTGAGACAGGATTTGAACCTGCGACCCCTTGGACCCAAACCAAGTGCGCTACCAAGCTGCGCCACTCACCGAGAGAAACAGGAATAAATTATATAGATGGTGCGGAAGGAGAGACTTGAACTCTCACGCCGTGAAGCACTGGAACCTAAATCCAGCGTGTCTACCAATTCCACCACTTCCGCATAAAGAAATGGGGTGGACGATGGGATTTGAACCCACGACAACCGGAATCACAATCCGGGGCTCTACCAACTGAGCTACGCCCACCACTGTTTTACTATATTACACTAGCCGAATGCCATTTGCATGGCGCGTCCGGCAGGATTCGAACCTGCGACCCACGGCTTAGAAGGCCGTTGCTCTATCCAGCTGAGCTACGGACGCTCGACGAATCGTGCAATAAAGTGGTCGGTGAGACAGGATTTGAACCTGCGACCCCTTGGACCCAAACCAAGTGCGCTACCAAGCTGCGCCACTCACCGACATGTAACAACACTGTGTGCCGTTACGGGTGGCGCATATTACCGACTTGATTAAACCTCGTCAAACACTTTTTCATGGGTTTTTTCTAACTGGCGAATAAGCCATCAATTCAACATAATCTCATGTGTCAAAGGTTCCCTCTCTGTGCGACAATATACAGGAAATGATAGTTCTTTTTTACGGGATATTATGGCAACCACTGCTCACCTCATTGACGGCAAACTAATTTCAAAACAAGTACGACAAGATGTGGCTTCTTATGTTGATTCGTTAAAGGAAGCAAATAAACGTTCCCCTGGCCTAGCCGTCGTGCTAGTGGGGAGTGATGCCGCCTCACAAGTATATGTAGCAAACAAGCGTAAAGCCTGTGATGAAGTTGGTTTTGTATCACGTTCTTTCGATTTGCCTGCTTCAGCGTCACAAGACGAGCTTATAGCCTTGGTAGATGAACTGAATGAAGACCCTGAAATAGATGGCATCTTAGTGCAGCTTCCTCTACCAGCAGGACTCAACAGCGAGGCAATTCTTGAGCGAATTCATCCGCATAAAGATGTCGATGGATTCCACCCCTACAACATAGGTCGCTTAGCTCAGAGAATTCCCGCATTAAGACCTTGCACCCCCAAGGGAATAATGACGATGATCGAGTCCACGAAGCGCCCTGTTAAAGGGTTAGATGCGGTTATTGTGGGCGCATCCAATATTGTGGGTAGACCGATGAGCCTGGAGCTTCTGCTTGCAGGCTGCACGGTCACGACATGCCACAAATTTACGCAGGATTTGCGCGCACACGTTGAACGTGCAGATTTACTTGTCGTCGCGGTGGGCAAACCTAATTTCATCCCCGGCGACTGGATTAAGTCCGGCGCCATTGTCATTGATGTAGGTATTAACCGCCAGAGTGACGGGTCGTTAGTGGGCGATGTAGATTTCAATACAGCCAAAACACGAGCAGGATGGATTACACCTGTTCCTGGTGGTGTAGGTCCAATGACGGTAGCAAGCTTGATAGAAAATACGCTCGAAGCTTACGTTAAGTTTCATTCCTAAATTACGTTCTGTGGTCTGTAATTTTGAAGGTAGGGGTATACAGAAAAGACACGCGGTGACCCCATCCCTGGGCGCTCGGCTTCGGCATCCATGCCTCAGACGGTCATCTCTATATACTTCTACCTTCAAAAGCCCCCAACCAACAACACTTTTTTTGGGCGAGTTTTATTGAATACAAAAGAAATCAACGCAGTTCTATTTGAATGGATTGATCATTGGATTATTGGTCAGAATTTCTGCCCATTCGCGAGACCCGTTCGCCTAAAAGAAAGTATCAATATTACGCTGTCTGATGCAAAAAATGTTGAGCAAATGATGACGATTCTGGAGCAGGCTTGTCAGTCACTGCTCAGCAATCCAGATCGCTCAACGACGCTTGTGACTTTTACTCATGGCGCAAAAGACTTTTTTTCTTTTTTAGACTGGGTAGATACGGCCAATTTGTTGATCCAGCAATGCAACTGGGAAGGCGTGTTTCAACTAGCGACCTTTCACCCAGATTATCTGTTTGACGGCGAGCCTGTTGACAGCCCAACGCACTATACTAACCGCGCACCATTGCCGATTTTACATATCATAAGAGAAGCTGAAATTAGCACTGTGATGCCATCTCAAAAAGAGGCGGATGTTATTGTGGCCAGAAATCAGGCCCGCTGCGAAGCATTAGGCACTGATTTCTTTGTACACCAGTTTAAGGGTTGGCAGGCGCGTCTTCACCAGGCGATTGAATAAGGCTGTCACGCGTGACTAGCAGCTTGTTCTGTTCAAACTGGCTGAGTTGATAGGCCCACTTTGATTGCCAAATTGGATTTTGGGAATCGATAGTTAACCAGGCGGATTCCGTTCCTTCTTGTCGATACAGATTGAGCATGATTACATTATCAGCAAGCTCAAGGGTAAAGCGTGCGAAAGGAGAGTCGGTCAACCAGGCAAGCTGGGTTGCATTTCTGTTCAGCACATTTTCAAAATTTATTTGTGCAAATTCCTGCCCTAAATCCGCTAGTACATCCTGGAAAGCCAGCTTTTGATTGTCTTGCAAATTCTCCAACATCCATTCCTGCGCATCGCCTTCACGTTTTATTCTCCAATTGACGGGACCTTGTGCATTGATAGAAAGAATATCCAAACTGTCCAGAGACAAAGCAGGGTTCACTAACCAATCTGATTGTGCAGTAGGCAGTGAGAAGCGCGTATCAGAAAGATATGTTTGATTTTCACTGGGTAAACGAACGAACTGTCCAGTCCCTTGCGCAGACACAGTGCCTAACAACAGGCTCCACTGCTTACCTGGTGTTTGCAAGGTGACTTTTGTTGCTGCAGATTCAGGCGATGAAAGCGCCGCCAGACCGAGTCGAGCAAAATTATCCGGGTTAGATGATTTATCTTCAACCACCTTGGCAGAAGCCAGTTCACTGACCAATTCTCTCAGTGCCGCTTCATCAACTGGAAAATCGTCCTGTTCATCAAGGTGTTCTGCCTGCCACTGCTGACCTTTCAAAGACGCTTCGAGTGCGATTCCATTGACCGTTTCAATGCGTATAGAGGTAAGTTGTTCTGCATTTTCCAATAACTGGCCCAATAGAGGCTTTTCCTCTATAACAGACGATTCATCGGGCGCAGACGCTATCATCATATTAATGCCTACCACAATCACCAGCAGCACTAGCAATGTTAATAATCGTTTCATTGTGCATCTCCCGCTTTGGGCGTTGCCACTGCTCGCCTTCTCAACAACCTCGCGACGGCCAAAAGTGCAAATGTCAGTAAAAGCGGTGAAACAGCAATATTGATAACCTTCAATCGGTTGCCTAATGCGTCAATGTCTCGTTGCAATTCAAAACGCACTTCCCTTAGCGCTTGGCGTATTTGAATACGCTGTTCAATAAAGTTGTCGATAGCGGCCTGTTCTTCTGGCGATATCATCATAGACGTTGCGTCAATTTGCTGGTTCTGCAGTTCAGCCAACTTTTGCTCTGTTTCGAGCAACTGGTTTTGAAGACGTTCTTCCTGCTCTCTAAAGCGGGACTGCGCCTGCACTTCTAATTCCTCGACTTTATTAAAGGGGCGAGAGAAGGTACCACGACTTCTCACGCTGATCAGCGACGCGCTGCCAGACAGGTTATCGACAGCATTGATCACTAAATCACCGTTGTTTGCGAATGGGCTATAAACGGTTTGTCCGAAGAAGTTGCTCTGCTGAACCCAAAAACGGTCAAGCAACAGATCAGCGTCAGCGATTAACAATATATTGGCATTTTGTGATGCAGTGATTGTGCTGGTATCTTCGCTGTCAGCATAAGCAGAGGTTAATGTCCCCGATACCCGAGCGGCCAGGGTATATATGCTGCCCTCTTCGCTAATCAATTGAGATAGGTCAGACGGATTTTGAGTCGCCATCATATCTTCATTATTAATAACATTGGCAAAAGACGAAGTTTGCATGAGGGGTATTAAGTTTAATTCACTGTTTTCCTTCAGGGAAATATGTCCGGCTGACGCGACATTTATGGTGTCCATATTGGCAGTAACAATATCAGACGAATCAATTTGCTCAGCACTTACCCCAAGGATGCCAGGGTGACGAATGACACCGCCTTGTGGCCCTCTAATATCCAAACCCAGTTGAGGATCCAAAACGATTTTTTCATTAATGACTATGCCCCAATCGTTCAGAAGGGAAAGATCAGAGGCCTCACCAGGCATACCCATCGTTGATGACTCGTAGTATGGGTCAGCAAAAACCACAAGTTTTCCTTGAGACATAACATGCTGGTCGATAGCAAAGCGCAAACTCTCATTGATATTGGTCGCATGAGCCATTAGGACTAAGTCAGTATTCTCTGGCAAAGACTCTGAAGCTGCACTGACAACAGTTACGTCATAGAGCTGCTGAAGCTGCGTGTAAAAAGTTAATGGAGGCTCAAACCGACCTGTCATGGGATTTTGCATACCATCAACCGGTAGATCAGTAACTAGCGCAACGACGGGTAAACGCGGCTCTGCAAGCTGATAAACGAGCTTACTGATTTCGTACTCCAAAAACTGTTCTTGTTGTGGATCAAAAAAGCCAATTACTTTCTGATCATCCAAACTGTTGGTGCCTGCGAGACCAAAATAAATGGCATCGCCCATCATGCCCAGTTGCGCCCCTGTCAAACCAAACGCGGCAGCGCGATCTTCATCTTCCGAAAAAGGTTTTGGATCTATGATATGTAGCCGTATTTTGCCCTGTGATTCTGCGCTGTAGGTTTCCAATAAACTCTGAACCTGGTCAGCATAATTGCGTAAACCAACCATGCCCTTTGTCGCAGTGTCTGAAAAAAAGAAGTACAAATTGATAGGTTCCTCAATTTCACTGATCACCTTGCTGCTGCCTTCGGACAAGCTGTACACTTTGTTCTCGGTCAGGTCTATACGCATGTTAGACAACAGAGAGTCATTCAACAAAATACTGGCGATAAACAGTACAAACAACACCAAAAGAGTTACAAAAGTAGACGTCAGTTTATTCATGATTAGTCAGCCTTCTTCTGTTCAATGATCACAAGGCTGGCATACAGCCACGCCCCAGTGAATACAACGAAATAACCAATATCACTTAATGACAATACGCCTTTTGCCATGGACTCAAACCTAAATAAAAAGCTGAAGGTTGCTACTGCGTCAATCAAGTTAGCCGACGCCCAGCTTTGAAAAGCATCTAATACAATATTCGACCCACTTACGACAAACACAAAGCACACTACAATGGCCAAGATGAACGCAACCACCTGATTTTTGGTCAGGGCAGACATGCACATGCTTACGGCCAGAAACGCCGCTGACATAAGCCAACTTCCTATGTAGGCGGCGATAATGATACCGTTATCAGGTTGCCCCAAATAGTTCACAGTTATCCAAAGAGGGAATGTGAGTAACAATGCAAGGCCGAGTACTAACCACGCTGCTATAAATTTGCCTAGCACAGCGTCAGTAACGGAAATAGGTAACGTCATCAAGAGCTCTATAGAACCAGATTTGCGTTCCTCCGCCCAACTTCGCATTGCAATTGCGGGAACCAAGAATAGGTAAAGCCATGGATGAAAATTAAAAAATGATGTGAGATCAGCTTGGCCTCGCTCATAAAAGCTGCCGACGAAAAAAGTAAACACGCCGCTTAACACCAAAAATATGGCAATAAAAACATAAGCAACCGGTGTTGAAAAAAAGCTGGCAAACTCGCGTTTACCGATACTGACTACGTGTCTCATGCTACCTCCTCTGCCGCGTGTGGCGCAGTCAACTGCCTGAAGACATCATCTAGTTGCCCTCCCTCAACCGTCATTTGATCAACGGGTAAGCGACGCTGGTAAATATACTCGCTGACCAAGTGAACGATACTCACCCCTGGTTCAGGGATAAGTGTCACTTTGCCAGTCTTGTGATCAACCAGCATATCCTTTACACCGTCAAGCTCATCCAAGCCAGATATATCAGCGGCATAGCTCAAATGCAGATGTACTGAGTTGTAAGCGTTGCTGCGCTTCAACAGTTCATCTGGTGTGCCATCAAAGCGTTTTTCGCCCTCAGCGATAATCATTACGCGATTACACAGAGCGCTGACTTCTTCCAAAATATGGGTTGAAATAATGACTATTTTTTCCTTTGAGAGCATTTGAATAAGCTTTCTCACTTGATGCTTTTGGTTGGGGTCCAATCCATCCGTCGGCTCATCCAATATCAATATGTCAGGATCGTGGATAAGTGCCTGGGCCAGGCCGACACGTCGCTTAAATCCTTTTGAAAGATTGTCGATTGTCTTGTTTAATACCTCTTCAAGCGCCACCTTACTCACTACATCCCGAATGGCTTGTTCACGCCGACTCCCATTAATTTCTCTGATGTCTGCAATGAAATGGAGAAACTGAATAACTGTCATTTCGCCATAAGCTGGTGCTCCCTCGGGCAGATAACCGATTTGCTTTTGAATCGATATTCGGTCCGTTTCCAGAGATTTTCCGTTTATTGATATCTCACCACTACTGGGCGTTAAGAACCCAGTTAACATTTTCATCGTGGTTGATTTTCCAGCACCATTCGGCCCCAAAAAACCGACGATATCACCCGGCGAGAGATCGAAAGAAAGATGGTTCACGGCCATTTGCTGACCGAAGCGTTTGCATAACTGTTTTACTGATATCATTGTTTTCCTGCTTGCATCCGCACAATAATCACGTGTCTAATTGCGATAAATTTTGCCGAGTGAAGATATAAGTTCTTTTACCGTAAAATCAATAACGACTATGACAGAAATTACGATTCATCCGATTGGTTACATTACCACGCCTTTTAAACAAAAGTTTGGCATTCCACGTCAGCCCAATCTTGCCAATGCAAAAGGGGTGGTCACATTGTCTGATGCATATTCCGATATCAATGTGTTTAAAGGGTTATCAGGGTACTCCCATGTTTGGCTTCTCTTTCAGTTCAGTGAAACTATACACGCAGGTTGGCAAGCTACCGTAAAGGCGCCTCGCTTGGGCGGCAATGCGAAACTGGGAGTATTTGCCAGTAGGAGCACACATCGACCCAATGGAATAGGAATGTCTGTCGTCACATACCTTGGCCATAACACAAAAAAAGGCCGCTTGTGTCTTGAGGTCAGCGGTGTTGACCTGTTGGATAACACTCCAATTATCGATATTAAGCCGTATATTCCCTACGCTGATGCGATAAATGGGAGTCACACTCCATTTGATAATGCACAAGGCTCTGCACAGCCAAAGAACCAATATGACGTGCATTATACCCCCCGAGCGACGCAGCAGCTCGCCAAATGTGCAATGTATCAGCCAGACTTACCTGAATTAATTGATGCTGTGCTGTCACAGGATCCACGCCCTGCATACAAGAAAAAAAAACATACCGATAACAAACGCTATGGCTGTCAGCTGTATGATTGGGATATTATTTGGCGGGTCTCTGGTCAAATAATTACCGTAGAGAATATTCGACTAGTAGCTTCCCCGGACGCTTGAGTTTAGAATACGCGTCATTAAAAAGAAAACAGGATTAAATACCTTCATGCGCACCAGTGAATACCTTCTCGCCACGCAAAAAGAAACCCCAGCCGAGGCCGAGGTTATTAGCCATCAACTTATGCTCCGCGCCGGCATGGTTCGAAAACTTGCCTCAGGCCTATACACATGGTTACCAACCGGGTTGCGGGTACTGAACAAGGTCGCCAATATTGTGCGAGAAGAAATGAACAAGGCAGGCGCAATAGAAGTCTTGATGCCCGTGGTACAGCCAGCAGATTTGTGGGAAGAGTCTGGTCGTTGGGAAGACTATGGACCAGAACTACTGCGTGTTAAAGACCGACATGAGCGGGATTTTGTACTTGGGCCTACACATGAAGAAGTAATTACTGCACTTGTGCGCAATGAAGTAAGTAGCTATAAACAACTCCCGCTCAATCTATACCAGATACAAACCAAATTCAGGGATGAGGTTCGTCCTCGTTTTGGTATCATGCGCGGACGTGAATTTACCATGAAAGACGCGTACAGCTTTCACTTGACGCAAGACTGTTTGCAAAACACTTACGATCGCATGTATCAGGCTTACAATGCTATTTTTAAGCGAATGGGTTTAGAATTCAGAGCCGTTATTGCGGACTCGGGATCCATAGGTGGAAGCACTTCCCATGAATTTCACGTTTTGGCTGAATCGGGTGAAGACAGTATTGTTTTTTCCGATCAATCCGACTACGCAGCAAACGTTGAAATGGCAGTTACTCTGCCCCCATCATCAACCAATGAAAGTCCTTTGGCGAGTGAATGCGTGGAAAATTCATCGCATTCTTCGTCTCATGAAAATCGGCTTACTACCATTATGGTTAAAGGGGCCAATGAAGAAAATGAAGAAGAGGGCTGGGTAGCACTGGTGTTGCGGGCCGAACACTCGCTAAATGAAATAAAAGCTGAAAAGTTGGTTGGCGTCAAATCGCCTCTGGAATTCGCTACGGATACCCAAATCAAAGAACTGGTTGGTTGTACTGCTAGCGATCTTGGTCCATTGGGTCTATCTATTCCAGTGATTGTTGACCATGCGGCAGCAGCAGTGAGCAATTTTACCTGTGGTGCAAATCTGCCAGGGAAGTCGATAATTAATGGTAACTGGGTTGATACGCCGGTATCTGTGGACATCCGAAACGTACAAGCTGGCGACCCCTCTCCTGACGGTCAGGGTACGCTTTCGATCAAGCGCGGAATAGAAGTGGGTCATATTTTTCAGCTGGGTGATAAGTATTCCTCTGCAATGAATTGTGGGGTACTCAGCGAGACGGGCAAGCATCAAACCCTTACTATGGGCTGCTATGGGATAGGTGTTTCCAGAATCGTGGCGGCTGCTATTGAGCAAAATCACGATAAATTCGGCATCAAATGGCCGGATGCCATTGCACCCTTCACGCTTGCTTTGATCCCAATGAACATGCATAAATCACAAAGAATCAAAGATGTGGCAGAAAATCTGTACAACACCTTGATTAATAAAGGCATAGATGTTTTATTTGATGATAGAAAAGAAAGGCCTGGTGTTATGTTCAACGATATGGAGCTAATTGGGGTTCCTCACAGTATTGTTATTGGTGAACGCAATCTTGATAATGCACAGGTAGAATATAAGTGCAGACGCACTGGCGAGAAGCAATTGTTGTCAATCGATGATGTTGAAGATTTTATAGCAGCATTATAAAAAAACGGTTACAACGCATTGCTGTAATGTACGAGGAACAATGTGAAGGTAACGTTTTACGGTGTACGCGGGTCTATCCCATCACCTGGCGCTGAGTTTGTGCGTTACGGCGGCAATACGGCCTGTGTTCACGTTGTTCTTTCAGATGGTACCGATGTTATCTTAGACTCAGGTACAGGTATTCGAATATTGGGCAAGTCCTTAATCGAAAAGACAACGCCCATTTATATTCTGCTAAGCCATAATCACTGGGATCATATTCAGGGCTTTCCCTTCTTTGCCCCTATCTATCAACCCGGAAGAGAAATAATTATCAATGCAGGCGCTACGCACTTCGACGAGCCAGATGCGATCGTTGAACAAATGCGCGGCTCAACGTTCCCGGTGCATCCAGACAACCTCCCCTGTGATATCCGTTTCAATCGCTTGTCTGAAAACCAGAATACCTGGACGATTGGCAGTGCAACCATTACTCGAATAGCCTTAAACCACCCCGGCGGGGGCAATGCTTACAAGCTTGAAGATAACGGCGCAACACTCGCGTACATTACAGACAATGAGCTTTACCCACCCTATACCAAAGAAACAGAGTTTTTAACCTTTGTAGACTTTGCCAAGAATGTAGACTTACTGATTCACGACGCGCAGTACATGCAAACAGATATGCCAGCAAAATCAGGTTGGGGTCATTCCATAGCTGAAGAAGGTGTAAAATTGGCCTTGGCCAGTCAGGTAAAACGCTTGGCTTTATACAGCCACGATCCAGAACGGACTGATAATGAAATCGACGAAATTCTTGAACACTGCAAGAATTATATAAAGGCAGCATCATCTGACCTAGCGGTTATTGCCGCATCTGAGCCATTATGCATTACGTTGCCTTAATATTTCAGCTTATCACGCCAGCTGCTTTGTAGAGCTGCAAGTGTACTTCGACCAGCGCATCGATATCTCTTTGATAACCCCCTCCAATCACACAGGCAACCGGTAAGCCCAATTGCTTACATAACGACAACACCATACTGTCGCGCTCAAATACCCCTTTAGTTGTCAAATTTAACAGCCCCAAATCATCATTCATGTGAACGTCAACACCAGCATCGTAGATCACTGCATCAGGGGTTGCCGAACGCATTGCCAACGTAAGCGCTTCATCCAAAACAGCCAGATATCCATCATCATCTATTTTGTTGGGTAATGGAAAATCCATATTGGACATTTGCTTTCGATAGGGAAAGTTCTTTTCTCCATGCAAAGACAATGTATAGACGGCGTCATTGCTAGAGGCTAACTTGGCTGTCCCGTCGCCCTGATGAACATCTAGGTCAATGATCAAAACCCTATCAATGCCGGAATAGGACAACATTTTCAGCGCCGCCAAATACAGGTCATTAAACAGACAAAAACCGGAGCCAAAGTTAGCAAATGCGTGATGGTAACCGCCCGTCAAATTCAACGCGATGCCTTTTTCTATCGCAAGTTCAGCGGTTTTTACAGTACCGCCCACCGCCGTAAGAGAGCGCTTAATTAATTGCTCCGACCAAGGAAACCCTATTCGCCTCATGGCTTTAGGGTCCAACGTGCCTTGAACTAAATCGGTCACGTAAGACTTGTCATAAACCTGCACCAGGTCAGATATAGATATGGCATCGGGTGTTACAAATGATGACTTACTCACCCCTCTGGCAACAAGCGCATCAAAGATCCCCTGATACTTCTCAATAGGAAACCGGTGCCTAGGGGGCAAATCAAGCTGGCTGTAAATGGGATGGAAAACTAAATTTTGCATTCCATTTATAGCAGCTTACACAATGATAAGATCAATAGCGGTGGGATAGGCAACAAAGCCCCATTAGAAACAAACTACCCACACCGTAAGAACAGCAATATTAGTGTCCTCTATATCACGGGCTCAGGCTATTTCAAATTGCTGTAATAGCCTTATATATATGCAAGGCCTTGCATATATGTAAAAAAGGCTGATTAAAATAACCAGCCAATTCAATAAGTTAAAAGAGCATTTTCACTCCCACTCAATAGTAGCAGGCGGCTTCCCGGACACATCGTACACTACACGAGATATCCCATCGATCTCATTGATTATACGATTTGAGACTGTGCCCAAAAAGTCATACGGTAAATGGGCCCAATGTGCGGTCATAAAGTCGATCGTCTCTACAGCACGAAGTGAAACAACCCAGTCGTATTTGCGCGCATCCCCCATTACACCGACCGAACGCACAGGCAGAAACACGGTAAAAGCCTGACTGACTTTGTGATACAAATCTGCTTTATGTAGCTCTTCCATAAAAATAGCATCAGCACGGCGTAACAAATCGCAGTACTCTTTTTTCACCTCACCCAGTACGCGCACACCTAAACCTGGACCAGGGAACGGGTGGCGATACAACATATCGTAGGGGAGTCCTAACTCAAGGCCAATCTTGCGAACTTCATCTTTAAATAGCTCACGCAATGGCTCAACCAGACCAAGCTTCATATCTTCTGGCAAACCGCCTACGTTATGGTGAGATTTAATGACGTGAGCCTTTCCTGTTGCAGAACCTGCCGACTCAATCACATCAGGATAAATTGTGCCCTGTGCCAGCCATTTTGCATTGACCAGCTTTGATGACTCCTCATCAAACACCTGAACAAACTCACGACCGATTATTTTGCGTTTTGCTTCGGGTTCGTCAGTACCGGCAAGCGCTGAAAGGAATCTGTCTTCAGCATCAACCTTGATAATATTCAAACCAAAGTGGTCGCCAAACATGTCCATGACTTGTTGCCCCTCATGGAGTCGGAGCAAGCCATTGTCCACAAATACGCAGGTGAGCTTATCGCCAATGGCTCGGTGCAAAAGCATGGCGGTCACTGAAGAGTCTACACCACCTGAGAGTCCTAGTATCACTTCATCTTCACCCACCTGCTCTTTAATGCGTTCCACAGCATCTTCGATGATAGCGCCAGGTGTCCACAGCTTTTCACAACCACAAATATCCATTACAAAGTGAGACAACAAACGCTGCCCCTGACGGGTATGAGTCACTTCTGGGTGAAACTGAACGCCATAGAACTGGCGCGTTTCGTCTGCCATACCTGCATAGGGACATGAAGCTGTTTGCGCAACCGTCATGAACCCTTCCGGCAAAGCAGACACTTTGTCGCCGTGGCTCATCCACACATCGAGCAGAGGCTTTCCATTATCGCCGATGTGGTCTTCAATATTGTGAAGTAACGCAGACGGTTCCAAGACTTCAACCTGCGCATATCCAAATTCACGCTTATCAGAACCCTGAACTGTGCCACCAAGTTGCTGCGCCATGGTTTGCATGCCATAGCATATTCCTAATACAGGAACACCCGCACTAAACACATATTCGGGTGCTCGCGGCGAGCCTGCTTCAGTCACAGATTCTGGACCACCAGACAAAATAATGCCATTGGGCGCAAACGCTTTTATTTGCGCTTCTGAAACGTCCCAGGCCCATAGCTCGCAGTACACACCAATTTCCCTTATACGACGGGCAATTAGCTGGGTATACTGAGACCCAAAGTCTAAGATAAGAATGCGTTGTGCATGAATATTTGAGCTCATTTTAATCCTCTAATGGACAACAGGGTGAAACCCAGCAAAAAGAGGGAGCATGCTCCCTTTCTTTATTGGTCCTGACTTCAGGTCTATTAACCTAATCTATAATTGGGTGCTTCTTTGGTAATGCTAACGTCATGTACATGAGACTCGCCCATGCCAGCAGCAGTCACTCTTACAAATTTAGCTTTTGTGTTTAACTCTTCTATCGTGGCGCAACCTGTTAGCCCCATTGCTGAACGCAACCCACCCATCTGTTGATGAATAATATTGGCTATCGGGCCTTTGTACGCCACACGTCCTTCAATGCCTTCAGGTACCAGCTTCTCTGCATTGTCGGAATCTTGAAAATACCTGTCTGATGAACCATGACTTTGGTTCATCGCGCCCAGCGATCCCATTCCCCGATATGACTTATAATATCGCCCCTGATAGAGCTCCACTTCGCCAGGTGCTTCCTCGGTACCGGCCAGCATGCTTCCCACCATCACACAACTTGCGCCAGCAACCAATGCCTTAGCGATATCACCTGAAAAACGAATGCCACCGTCTGCAATCACAGGGATACCCGTACCTTCAAGTGCTTCTACCGCATCTGCAACAGCCGTCACTTGTGGAACACCGCAACCTGTAACAATACGCGTTGTACAAATTGATCCCGGGCCAATCCCCACCTTAACGGCATCTACACCCGCGTCAGCGAGTGCTTTTGCACCTGCGCCTGTTGCAACATTTCCAGCAATCAGTTGCAGATCTGGGTACGCCTTTCTTACAGATTTAACTCTGTCAATGACACCTTGAGAATGGCCATGACTGGTGTCGATAAGTAATACATCTACCCCGGCTTCAACCAATAGCGCGATGCGTTCATCGGTACCTGCGCCAACACTTACTGCAGCACCGACTCGTAGACGACCTAGCTTGTCTTTGCACGCATTAGGTTTGTTTTCTGCTTTTTGGTGGTCTTTAACTGTGATAAGTCCAGCTAATTTAAAGGCATCATCCACAACCAGTATTTTTTCGATGCGATGCTCATGCATTAAATCGAGTACCAGGCTGGAGTCAGCACCTTCCTTTACCGTAATCAAACGCTCTTTCGGTGTCATCACTTTACTGATGGGTGCATCAAACCTGTTTTCAAAACGCAGATCTCGGCCAGTTACAATACCAATAAGGTTGTTGTCTTCATCAGTAACAGGAAAACCTGAATAACCTAGCTTTTGACTCAGTGTAATCACCTCGCCGATACTTGCATCTTGTCTGACAGTAACGGGATCAGAGACAACACCGCTCTCGTATTTTTTCACCTGACGAACATGGTCAGCTTGAGACTCTGCGGACATGTTTTTGTGAATAAACCCAATACCGCCTTCCTGCGCCAGTGCAATAGCTAGACGCGCTTCACTAACCGTGTCCATCGCAGCAGACACCATTGGGATATTCAGAGTTACGTCACGGGTAAGACGCGTATTCAGTTTTGCAGTATGGGGCAAGACCGTGGAATGGTCTGGAACAAGTAATACGTCATCAAACGTAAGGGCTTCTTGAACGATTCTAAGCATGCAACAACACCTGGTGAGTGGGGGTTAATTGCGGCGCAATTGTAGTGTTTTTTCACTTTAAGGTAAACTGTATTCTTTGCCCTTTGTGAATATTTTTATGGCTTTTTCTGCTCCTGCTGACCCGCGACAAATAATGACACCGACCAAACTCAATCGGTTAGCCAGAACAATCCTGCAATCTGAAATTGGCCTTGTATGGTTAAGTGCTGAAATTTCTAACTTTGTTAGGGCGTCTTCTGGTCACTGGTACTTTACGTTGAAAGATGAACGCGCTCAGGTACGAGCCGCCATGTTTAAGCAAGCTAATCGTTACATAAAGCCCCTCCCCAAAGAGGGTGACAAGGTGCTGGTTAGGGCAAGTGTCGGCTTGTATGAACCCAGAGGAGACTATCAACTTATCGTTGAGCATCTCGAGGCAGAGGGAGCGGGTCAGCTGAAACTCGCCTTTGAGCAACTTAAGATTAAACTCAATAACGAAGGTCTGTTTAGTACAGACCGAAAGCGCCCATTGCCCGCTATCATCAAGCGGCTCGGTGTTATTACTTCCCCATCAGGTGCGGCACTGCACGACGTATTAACGGTTTTAAGACGGCGTAGTCCGAGTACCGAAGTGATTGTTTACCCCTCATTGGTGCAGGGTGAAATGGCGGCGGAAAATATCCGCGCCGCGCTCTCCACAGCGAATCAAAGAAAAGAAGTTGATGCGTTGTTAATTACTCGCGGAGGTGGGTCTATTGAAGACTTATGGTGCTTTAATGATGAAAGACTGGCCCGTGATATTGTTCAGTCAGAGCTGGTTATCGTGAGTGCAGTTGGCCATGAGGTAGATGTTACTATCAGCGACTTCGTCGCCGATCTGCGTGCCCCTACGCCGTCGGCCGCCGCTGAGCTGCTCAGCCAGGATCTCTCTGTTAAGCGCAATCAGGTGGCGATACAGTCAGACAGACTCAGAAAGCAGATGGCGCTGTATTTCAATCACGCTAAGCAACGTCAAAAACACGCTTATGCACAATTGGTCTTACTGCACCCAACAAAGCAACTACAGCAACATGCTCAACGCTTGGATATGTTATCGATAAGATTACAAAATGCTGCGCTTACGCAGCTTAATCGCAGCAGTGCAAAAACCAAACACCTTTTGCACCAGTTTAGCAGGATAAAACTTCAAGCACAGATTAAACACTTACAGCAACACATTGCACGTCTTAATAAAAGTCAGCATAGAGCATGGAATTCTATACTCAATGATAAAACCCAAAGACTGCAAAAAGCTGCTGCCCATTTACAAGCGATCAGTCCACTGGCAACATTGGCTCGCGGATATAGCATTACCATGCAAAACGACAAGGCCGTTGCATCTGTCGCTGACGTCGATAGCAGCCGGCCATTAGTGACCAAGCTTGAAGATGGTGAAATCATCAGCTTGCCTGAAAAAGTCATAGCACGAGGATAATAGTATTAATAGTGTCAACGCATTGAGCCGCCTAGTATCGGTCACAGCTTTTGTTGTATGTACAATAATGATTGCTGGATGCGCCGTTCAAACGACGCATACTGAACAAGCAGACAAGGTATCTTCTGACAAGGGTTTAGTATTGGCATTAGCGGGTATTACGCAATTTAGCTATTACCCGGCTTACATGAGTGAAGAAGCTATCAATAAATGTGCTGCTGAGCACGTCACCTGTATTGATGACCCCATCGACCAGGTCACTTGGCACAACGCACTGAAACAGGCAATGCACCCAGCGTCACTCGAAGACACAGACACAACTTCAGACTATGAAATTCTCATCGCCTCACATAAGAGACAAATGCCCTCAGAGCTTGCTGACTCGGGAATTTTTTACCGCTGGTTTTCTGACACCAGTGACTTAATGTCAAGCGTGCATAGTGAAATTACTGTGCAATGGCGGGGCTTTGCACTAGATACCTATGCCATATCGAGTGCCGTTACAAAGCAAACAGACTATCAGAAATTGGCTGATTCCCTTGTGTCCAGATGGCTCGCTCACGCTGCCAATGTGGGTATTTTCACCCGGGAGTTTCTTTATTCAGCACTTAAGGCAAGTAATTATCGAGACAACCTGCATCTGCCGAAGCAACTGGGTGAATTTTACTTGGAAGACATGCAACTTTACCCTGACCCCTTCCTTGGCGCCATTGCGCGATATCGCCATCCAATCTTTTCAGAGGCCCTGTTCGATGTCAGCGTGTCGCCCATCATGAAGCAACTCCAACATGTCGACTTCGGCACGTTCGAGCAGGCACTCAATGAGGAGTTTTTTCGCGCACAAAACATCGCCACTGAACGGCAATACACCTTGGTGGTCGACGCTCCAGTGAGTCAAATAGCGGCTTCAAACGGGACGGGAGCCTATTTCGCAGTGCATGCCGTCGATGAGTTTGGTGAACCTCTTTACGCAGCGACCTATGTTTTCAGGCAAGAGGACAAACTGGTAAAGTTTACCAGCACTTTCCCCCACCAAGTGGCCATGCCCATAGTTGAGCAGGCACTTGCCGAAATGCGCGTGCCGGGCGAATCAGAGTTGATGAAAGAATTGAGAAGCCTGTTCTAACGTTACGACTTCTTTTTGTGAAATGTCATTAGCCGTTTGCGCTTGCGTTGCTGCGCAAGTGTTAATTGATTCTTTTTGCCTTCAAAGGGGTTGTGGCCTTCCCTAAACTCTATTTTTATGGGGGTGCCCATCACGTTCAGGGCTTTGCGGAAATAGTTCATCATATAGCGTTTATACGCAGAGGGAAGCGCATCAACTTGGTTTCCGTGGATCACGATAACCGGGGGGTTATAGCCGCCTGCATGGGCATATTTCATCTTAACACGGCGCCCTCGCACCAATGGCGGTTGATGGTCTTCCTGCGCCATCTCCATAATTTGAGTTAACAGAGCGGTATTAACCCGCTTAGTCGCGCTTGCATACGCCTCTTGGACAGACTCAAATAAGTTACCCACACCACTGCCGTGTAATGCAGAAATAAAATGTAACCTGGCAAAATCAATAAAGCCTAAGCGCCTATCAAGCTCTTGTTTTATATCGTCTTTTACCTCGGTATTCAGCCCATCCCATTTATTTACCGCAATGACCAAAGACCGCCCGCTGTTAAGAACAAAGCCCAATAAACTCAAATCTTGGTCAGATATCCCTTCTCGTGCATCTACAACTAACAACACGACATTTGACTCTTCAATGGCCTGGAGGGTTTTAACGATAGAAAACTTCTCTACCGCGTCAGACACCTTTTTGCGTTTGCGTACGCCAGCGGTATCGATAATGACATACTCCCTGTCATCACGTGTAAGTGGAATATAGATACTGTCTCTGGTCGTACCCGGCATATCGTATACAACAACACGATCTTCTCCCAAAATACGATTGGTCAGCGTAGATTTGCCCACATTAGGCTTACCGACGATCGCCAGTTTAATGGGTAAGTTTTGTAATTTTTCCCGTTGCGCCTCTGCATCCTGCTCGTTCATGTCGGCTTCAGGAGCGCCGTCGACAACGGTCATGTCAGGAAACTCTGCCTTGAGTGGATTAAGCGAAGTGCCCAGCAACTGGCTAACGCCGCGACCATGGGCGGCTGCAATTTGATGCACGTCGCCCAGCCCAAGAGAGTAGAATTCTGCGGATTCGCTGTCACCATCAATGCCGTCGACCTTGTTAGCAACCAGATATACGCGCTTGTCTATTCTGCGTAGATGGTCGGCAATACCTATGTCAGCAGGCAACACACCCGCCCGGGCATCAACCAAGAACAATACAACGTCAGCTTCGTCTACAGCTTTGAGTGATTGCTCCGCCATAGAAGCATCAATACCAGCTTCGTCACCAGTAATCCCTCCGGTATCAACGACGATAAATTGTACACCATCGTATTTGGCCTGACCGTACTTCCGGTCTCGGGTCAAACCAGGGAAGTCAGCTACCAATGCATCGCGGGTATGAGTTAATCGGTTAAACAAAGTTGACTTGCCCACATTAGGACGTCCAACCAACGCAACTACAGGTAACATGACTTTTCTTTCCGCCCTATTGGTTTACTGGTGAAAGTGCAGCTAATTCACCTTCTCGGGTCATTGCCAACAGTGTGCCATTAACAACGAGAGGATCAGCAAAAACGGACTCATCTTCATCATCGCCACCCAAGTTGTAACGCGCTTCGATGCTACCATCTTGTTTGTTTATCCAGTGAAGATAGCCCCAGTTGTCGCCGACTACGACATGATCGCCAAACGGAACCGCACTGGTTAAGCGTCTGCCTTTAATTTGCCCTTGCGCCCATATTTCGACGCCATTACGGCGGTCTAATGCATAAATATTAGAATTGGTATCGACCACAAACAGCGTGTTACCCGATAGGGTTACGTTTCGAAAGGAGCCGTACTCGCGTTTCCATAACACCCTGCCACTGCGCAGTTCAACGGCAGCCAAGGTACCGTTATAAGCAACGGTATAAACAGTGTTAGCAAACAACAAGGGCGTTGAATCGATATCAACGATCCGTTCTAGCTCTGTTGCACCGGTCGGCGTGGCAATTGCCGTTTCCCAAGCAGTCAACCCGGAGCTGATGACATTGACTTTAAGATGACCTGTTGGGGTTCCTACCATAACGCCACCACTTACTGCAACGGGGGTAGATATACCGCGTAAACTCAGTGGAGGCACATCGCTTTCAGAACGCCACAATTCTTCACCGGTGTTAGCGTTGATACCAAACATGACACCGCTACCGGTATTCACAACCACAACGTCGCCTTCAACGGCCGCTGGCGCCAATATCTCTCCGGGCACAGTGGTTTGCCATTTTACTTCACCATTTTCAGGATTAAGTGCCATAAGCACGCCGTTTTCAGACCCCAAATATAAGGTGCCATTACCATGTGAAAGACTCGATAGACGCGCTGTTTCACCATCCGACCACAGTTTTGATACGCCAGAGAAAAAACCCTCGTCTGAATAGGTAGCAAAATCCTGTTCCCACTCAACGTTGCCGGAGGCAGCATCAAGCGCGTACAGCTTGCCCTGACGATCGGCGACATAAACCACATTGCCTACAGCAACAGGTTGCAACCTAGAGAAGTAGCTTTCTACCCCATTACCCACATCACGCGACCACACTTCATCAACCTGGAATTGCGCTTGTATTGGCTTTAGACGTCGAATTTCAAGCTCTTCTTCTTCTGCAAACCAATCGCTGATAGTGCTGCAACCTGACAAGCTTGTTGCCAATAGCACCGCGGATATTAGTTGTTTTTTATTCAAGGTCACCATTATGCCCCTGCCAACAAGGCCAGATTATCCAGCTTCAATTGGATCAGTCTGTTTTCTGGTGCAACGTCCAGTGCCGCAACATAGGATTGTCTGGCATTATCAAAACGCTCTAGCTTGGAGTAGGCATCACCTTTGAGGATAAGCGCCTCTGCTTTGAACGCTTCATCGGTGACTTTATCCAATGTAGACAACGCCACATCGAATTGTCCCTGCTCAATCTGAATGCTGGCCAGACGAAGCGCAGCAACTTGAGCTAAGGGGGCATCACCTTGTTGTACCAGTACGTTTTGCAGTGCATCTGCCGCTTTTTCAAGGTCGCCAGCTTCGACAGCTTGCTGTGCAATGATTAAACCAGACAGTGATTGATATCCGCGCTGTTCTGTATTAGCAGCAAATGACTCCAGTGCTTCTGGCGACTGCGACTCAGCGATATCCTGTATACCCTGCTGATAAGCAGTAGAGGCCACCTCTTTTGCAGCAAGCTGTGAATCTGTGTAATATCTCCAACCCCACAAACCACCTAAACCGAGTACTGCACCTGCTACAATTGCTATACCGTTTTCTTTCCAAAACCGTTTGATGGCTTCAACTTGTTGTTCTTCGGTCTCAAACTGCTCCATTTATATACCTCTTTTTTGCTACACCGCTTTTTAAGTGCAGCTTAATCTAAATATTGTTTTAATTCTTTTGCTAACGTTTCCGTAGAGAGCGTTTGCTGCTCATGTTGCCCAAGCATGGGTTTGACAACCGCTGTCTTGGACGTCAACTCCGCCTCTCCCACAATTACGCAGACTTTTACGCCTGCGCTGTTAGCACGTTTTAATTGTTTCTTGGCATTACCGCCACCGCAGTGAAGTAATACTCTAACATCTGCCATATTGTCACGAAGCTGCTCTGCAATCTGCATCGCATAACCAGTTGCATTGTCACCAAGCGCAGCTACGTAAACGTCTGCTATTGCGTCATTTGTATCGAGCTTCTGGAGGGACTCCAATAGCAAGACCAGACGTTCTATGCCCATGGCGAAACCTACTGCAGGTGACGCTTTCCCACCTAACTGTTCTACAAGCCCATCATATCGCCCACCAGCACAAACCGTTCCTTGTGCGCCTAGGCTATCGGTAACCCATTCAAAAACCGTTTTGTTGTAATAATCTAAACCACGTACCAAACGGGGATTAATTTGGTATTCGATACCCAAGGAGGTCAAACGTTCACACAATTGCGAAAAATGCAGTTGATCAGTGTCATCAAGAAAATCATTCAGTGTGGGTGCACCGTCTAACGCTGCTTGAACCTGTGGATTTTTGCTATCAAGAATGCGTAGTGGGTTGGTAGTGAGCCTACGCAGGCTATCTTCGTCCAACTGTTCCTTTCTGGCTTCAAGATACTCAACCAGAGCATGCTTGAATTTTTCTCGCGCGGCGGGCTCGCCAAGCGTATTTAGTTCGAGCTTGACATGGTCGGTTATCCCCATCTCCTTCCAAAGACGGGCACTTAACATGATCACTTCTACATCAATATCAGGGCCATGCAAGCCGTAGGTTTCCACACCGAACTGATGAAACTGACGATAGCGGCCTTTTTGCGGCCGCTCGTGACGAAACATGGGGCCCATGTACCATAATCGTTGCTGCTGATTATAGAGTAACCCGTGTTCATTACCGGCTCGCACTGTACTCGCCGTACCTTCGGGCCTTAGGGTTAGGCTGTCACCATTTCTATCTTCAAAAGTATACATTTCTTTTTCAACGATATCGGTAACTTCGCCAATAGACCGCTTAAACAAATCGGTGCTTTCTACGATAGGTGTGCGGATTTCCTGATAGCCATACTGACTAACAACCTTTCTTAGAATAGTTTCCACCTGCTGCCATAAACGGGTTTGTGATGGCAGTTGGTCATTCATTCCACGAATTGCTTGAATTGTCTTGGCCACGTATCTATTCTACTCTGTGCAAAAGGGCGACATTATAAAGATGACTCTTACAAAAGACTAGCGCTGATATCAGGCGTCTTTGTGCGCTACGGGTATCCGCTTGGATTCATCGAGTTGCGCGGCCTTAGCTCTGATCCGCGCCTCTAGCTGATCCACCAGCTCATCATTGGCAAGGCGCTCTTTCTGTCGTTTTCCGTCTAAATAAAAACCGCTCATGTTTCGCGCCCCTGTTAGCCCAAGATCTGAAACTTCAGCTTCTCCCGGCCCATTGACGACACAACCTATAATAGACACGTCCATGGGAGTAAGGATATCTTCCAAACGCTGCTCTAGCGCATTAACGGTGCCGATGACATCAAATTCCTGTCTTGAACAGCTTGGACAAGCAATGAAATTGATCCCTCTTGAACGAATACGAAGCGACTTTAAAATATCAAAGCCTACTTTGATCTCTTCTACCGGGTCAGCCGCCAGTGAGATACGAATGGTGTCACCAATTCCTTCAGCAAGTAGCATACCTAAACCAACGGCACTTTTGACGGCACCCGCTCTGATACCTCCTGCTTCGGTGATACCAAGGTGCAATGGCTGATCAATTTGCTTGGCCAACAAGCGATATGCACCAACTGCCAAAAATACATCTGACGCTTTTACACTGACTTTAAATTGGTCGAAGTTGAGTTTGTCGAGGATATCCACGTGTCGCATCGCAGATTCCACAAGGGCCTCAGGTGTTGGTTCACCATACTTCTCTTGTAAATCGCGCTCCAGTGAACCACCATTTACGCCGATGCGAATAGGAATATTCTTATCTTTCGCGCAATCTACGACAGACTTTACCCGTTCCATGTTGCCGATATTGCCCGGATTGATTCGCAGGCAATCCACGCCATATTCAGCGACTTTGAGAGCAATGCGGTAGTCAAAATGAATATCAGCGACAAGGGGAACCGTCACCTGTTGCTTGATATGCTTGAACGCTTCTGCTGCATCCATAGTAGGTACTGAAACACGCACAATTTCTCCGCCTACAGCCTGAATGCGCTTGATTTGCGCCACTGTTGCGTCCACGTCAGTGGTGGGTGTATTCGTCATGGATTGCACGGCAATAGGTGCATTGTCACCTATGGGCACATTACCAACGTAAATGCGCTTTGATGCACGTCGATTAATGGGCGTTTCTGAAAACATAGCTATTCCTGTCGTGGCAAGGTTAATCTGCCAATTTCTCTACCGGTAAACTCTGACATGTCTACCGGCTCACCGTTATAGGTTATTTGCACAACTTGTGGCGCACCCAATGTAATTTGAAACGGCGGTTGACCCTGTAATCGCATTTCCCGACCCGCCGCTTTAACGCCGTAGGCTATGGCCTCGCCTGTTGCATCAGTAACATTTACCCAGCAATCCTCTGCAAAAACAAATACCAAGGACGCCTGGTCTGCTGGCGGTATTTCAAGGGCTTGCTCACTGCTTTCCTGGATGCTGGACTGGGCATCAATACCTGTGCCTGTTTCAATTGGGTCTTCTATTAATGACTGATTACTTGACGGCATTGTCTCGTCCTCAACCACGACGGGCACTTCAACTTCTGAAGTGAGGCTATCATCTTCTTCCGATACATTGGGCTGAGCCGTAGATGGCGATTCCTCTGATAACGGGTTGTTAATAGAATTTGATTCTGTACCAGTTTCAGCAATAGTATTGCCTACCGTGGTCTTTGGTTGCTGGTACCACCACAGAACAACTGCGCCGATTAACAGTACCAACAGTGCATAAGTCACCATCATCCATCGGTCGTCTTGTGCTTGTTTGGCCACACGTTTTGAAAAGCTCTGAAGCTTAGCCGTTTCATCTGGTTTATTATGATAGGCCTCAAACACGCCTATGACGTATTCAACGTCAAGTCCCAGCATCTTCGCATAGTTTTTTACGTAGCCTTTTGAAAAGGTGATCGACTTAGCACTGTCTATCCTGTCTGCCTCAAGTTCTTCTACAACTGAGACTTTCAAAAAAAGCTTGTCTGCAACATCCTGGCAAGACAACCCAGCCTTCAGCCTTGCGTCTTTGAGTACCTTGCCCGGGCTAACAGGACTTTCTTGTGCGATATTGTCTTCTGCTACTTCTGTCATTGTATTCCTTTATGGTCTTTCCTCTGAAGGGACCAACCACAGTTTCATGCCCGTTCTGATTGCTCCCGCATCACTAAGTTCATTCCATTCGATCAATCGCTGCATGGTGATATTGTACATTACTGATATACGAAAAAGATTCTCGCCTTCATCAACGATGTGGTAGTCAGGACGCGTCTGCGTTTCAGTCTCTGCGAGGGTCGATGACTCTGGCTTACGCTCTAGTGGTTCAGTACTGATTTGAGGCTCAACTTTTTTTGTTCGTGTAACTACGACAGGCCTTATCTTTGCTTTTGCATCTTTATAGTCTTTCGTTAACGGGCTATTTGGATACACAGACGCCAGCATGTCGCCGTAATTGGTCATGGTTTCAGTATCGCCTTGTTGCCTTGCCAGATCCATGCGTAGCCACAGTAAGGTATCATCCACTCTTCCCAGCCGCTCCATCCGGTCGAGTACTTCACCTGCCTCTTTGAAATTTCCATTTTTCATATACAATTCGGTCAGAAACGTAAGTGTTTTCATCCGACCAGGCTGATGATTTAATGCGCTGCGCAAATACGCTATCGCCTCTTCAGTATAGCCTTCCTGTTCAGCACATATAGCCATATTTTCATAGGTTTCGGCACTGTTCGCGTACCTTACACTGGCAACGGCACGGTTAAAATATTCTTTTGCTTTTTGGTAGTTATTCTGCTGACACAAAAAAGCGCCATAACTGTTGGCCAGTTCCGGATTACGAGGTTCAATCTTAAGTGCGTTATTAAAAAACTCGTCTGCCCTTTCATTTTCGCCCACTACTTGAAAATAGTAAGCCAGGCTATAGTGACTATCAGCTAGACGAGGGGCAAAGTCTAACGCTTTGTCGAGATTTTGTTTGGCCTGAGTAAAGTTGCCGTTGCGTAAGTATGTCAACCCCAAAGAAATCCGCGTTCGCGCCGCCTCTTCGTAGTCCATCTCTTCTGAGAACCCACCGGTAGTCTGACTAACACAGCCCGATAACAAAAAAACCGCTAAAACAAGTAAATAACGCATGACGTCCTATATCACCTATGGCTAAACCAGCTATTGTGCCATTTTTACCGATATTGGCTCGCCCTTCATCTGTTTTTTTAACATTCTTTTCGTTCTGTCTACGACATCGCCCACTAATTGACCGCAAGCGGCGTCAATATCGTCTCCGCGTGTTTTTCTCACAACCACAGTAAATCCATAGCCCATAAGCACCTTAGCAAACCTGTCAATACGGGAGTTACTCGAACACGTATAGGGAGAGCCAGGGTATGGATTAAACGGAATCAAATTAATTTTGCTGGGTGTATCTTTTAATACTTTGGCCAGTTCATGAGCCTGGTCCGTACTATCGTTTATATGACTCAGCATCACATATTCAACCGTTACCCTTCCTTGATTAGCTTTCGATTTATCTAAGTACCGACGTACACCCGCCAAAAACTCGCTAATGGGGTACTTTTTATTGATGGGCACGATTTCATTGCGTAATGTGTCGTCGGGAGCATGCAACGAGATAGCTAAGGCAACATCAATTTGATCGCCAAGAAGATCTAAAGCAGGAACGACGCCTGAGGTACTCAGCGTCACTCTGCGCTTTGATAATCCAAAACCAAAGTCGTCCATCATGATGTCCATAGCGGGTACCACGTTCTTTAAGTTAAGAAGTGGCTCGCCCATTCCCATCATAACCACATTAGTGACGGGTCTTTTTGCGCTATCAGACGACAACCCTAACGTAGTCGCCACTCGCCACACCTGACCAATGATTTCACTTACAGTTAGGTTACGGTTAAACCCTTGCTGCGCAGTTGAGCAAAACGTACATTCAAGTGCACAGCCTACTTGGGAAGACACACACAGCGTTGCCCTATCAACTTCTGGGATCCAAACGGTTTCTACTTCCTGACCACCTGCCAGCTTTAACGCAAATTTTATTGTGCCGTCCGTCGCCTGTTGATGATAAGCAATCTCAGGCGCGACGATTTCACAATGTTCGTTAAGCTTTTCTCTCAACACTTTATTCAGGTCAGTCATTTGACTAAAATCGCTAACGCCTCGCTGGTAAATCCATTTCATTACCTGATCAGCGCGGAAAGGCTTTTCACCCATTTCAGCAAAAAATTCTCGCAGTCCAGCGCGGTTCAAGTTTAAAAGATTGGTTTTACTCATAGTCGTCATCTCAGCAAAATGTCGGTTCAGTATAGCAAAAAGGGAGCCGCAGCTCCCTTTCTATGTGCTGTCGCTTTCGCTTAGCGAGTGCGAGGGCAAATTTCTTCGTCAGAGAAGAAGTAAGCGATTTCGCGCGCTGCAGATTCTGGGGCATCAGAGCCGTGCACAGCATTTTCGTCAATAGACACCGCGTAATCGGCACGTAGTGTTCCAGCAGCGGCTTCCGCAGGGTTAGTAGCCCCCATGATTTCACGGTTTTTAACTACGGCATTTTCACCTTCTAGTACCTGAACCATTACCGGACCAGAGGTCATGAAATCGACTAAAGCGCCGAAGAAAGGACGCTCTTTGTGTTCAGCATAAAAACCTTCTGCCTGTTCTTTGCTCATGTGCACCATCTTAGATGCAACAATACGAAGACCAGCAGATTCAAAGCGATTATAAATTGCACCGATCACGTTTTTAGCTACCGCGTCGGGCTTGATAATTGAAAAAGTACGCTCAAGCGCCATTAGATTCTCCGTCGTTATATTCTCAAAACCGCGCGATTATAAGGAAGTAAAGTGACAAAGGCTAGCGCAAGTAGGTTTTTTCTACAAATTAGTCAGCGCCTGTAAAGTTTTTAATGCACTTTGCGCGTGTTCATCAGGCACAAATACATGATCGTGATAATACGCAGCCACCACATTGGCACTGATCCCCTCTTTTGCCAATGCATTGGCAACAGCCGCGGTCAAACCAACCGCCTCCAGACTAGAATGAATGTTAAGGGTGATACAACGAAACACTCCTTCATATCCTAAACCAGCGCGTTGTGCTGTAGACTCCTCAACGATTACTGTGAGGCCTTCCCGCTCTGTAAAAGTTCCGAGTGGAGACAGGCTTTCCACAAGACTCCTCTCAGCCGCGGATAGACAGCAGAACACGTAATACTTACTGCACAACAATGGCTCCATATTGTTAATCAGTGTTGATAGATCTTTTTCACCTGTCATAACAAATCCTTCAGCTTACCTAATCACAACATGCCACTTCATCGCGATTCATATAGGTAAATCGCTCTCTGTATGCTTTGGGCGTTAACTGTGTATGACCGGTAAATAACTTTCTAAACGAACCGGCGTCTTCATAACCGACACGTTCAACGATTCTTTCCACTGGCAAATTGGTTGTTTCCAAATAATGCTTTGCTTTCTCAACACGGATCTTTTGCAAGTAGTTCAATGGTGTTTCATTGCAGGATGCTTTAAATCGCCTGATTAACGTGCGCTTGGTTACTGCGAACTGATCGCAGAGAACATCAAGACTAATGGGTGACGCAAAGTTATTCATCATCCAATTCTGTACCTCTTCAACGAGCTCGTCATGCTTGTTAATGATGAAACCACTCTCAATAAATGCCTGCTGAGATAAGCGGTGCCTGTCCATTAACAATAGTTTTGATAGCCTAATAGCGAAAACTTCATTTGAAAGCATCTCAAGCAAACGAAGACAAACGTTAAAATACGACGTGGTCGCGCCACCCGTAATTACATTTCCGTCAACGATAACTAACTCATCCAGAGTCAAGGTTGTGTTTGGGAATTGTTGTACAAATAAGTTAGACATCCACCATACAGTTGTTGCCCGTTTATTCTCCAATACGCCACAGGACGCCAGTCCAAAGGTGCCTGTACAGTATGAAACTAGAATACGGTTTGCATCACAGGCACGCTGCAGAATAGGTTTAAACGCCTGGCAGGCTTTTAGAAATGTATCCATTGCTGCCTTATCATAAACAAATGATGAAACCAGAAAAACAGCATCTGCATCCTCATAGTCACTCAAGGGCTTTGCAGGGATCGTTAATCCATTCGATAGTGTAATCTGGTCCCCTTCATTCGCGTAAACCCGATATGCAAGCAGTGTCTCATCACAATTGGGATGCATGTACTGCCAAAACGTATTGGCAAACTGCACAAAATCGATAATCCCTATCAAACTGGAACCGACAGCACTATTGCTGGCTAGAATATTAATGATTTTTGTACTCACAATGGCCGCCATGTCAATTTTGACCTCTTAAATGTCATTATTGCCACTTATATTGAAATTGCAAGTCTTTAAACTTTGGAGTGTCTCTTATAATGAAGGAATACCAATGAATAAAGTATCTAAGCGATTAATAAGCAGCGCGGTGTTACTATTTGGCTGGGTAATGTTGATTACTGTGCAATGGAACGACGACCAGTCACTCTTTAGCGCTTTTATTGCCTTGCCTGTTGTTATGCTGCTAATGGGAGTACTTGCGGCTTTAACAGAGTGCAGCGAATGCTAATTTAACGCTTGGGTAGCGGTGTCACGAATTTTACCGACTATTGCTCTCAGGCCATTACCTCTTGTGGGCGTAATGTGTCTTTCCAAGTCTAACTCAGCGAAGTAAGCGTCAATATTAAAAGCAAGTATTTCGGCAGGAGACTTATCCTGGTAAGCGGCCAAAACCAGCGCCAATAGCCCCTGAACAATAACGGCGTCACTGTCTACATCAAAATGAAGTTGCCCGTCTGACTTGTCGACTTTTAACCATACACTGCTTTGACAGCCTTTAACCAGTCTGTCAGGCGTACGGTCTATTTCAGCCAAACCAGGTAATTGTTTACCCAGATCAATAATGTATTGGTAGCGTTGTTCCCAATCATCAAAAAAGGCCAAATCGTCAATTATTTCATCGCTACCTGGAAGTGCCATTTCGTATTACCTGTATACCTGCTTAGAAAAACAAACCCGCTTCTAGCTGGGCTTCTTCGCTCATCATTTCACGTGACCATGGAGGATCGAATACCAATTCAACGTTAACATTTCCAACGTTGGGTACCAAGCCAACTCGATATTCCACATCGCCCACTAAAACAGGTCCCATACCACAGCCCGGCGCAGTCAGTGTCATATTGATTGTAACGGCTTTGTTTTGATTATCGATTTCCACCTGATAAATTAAGCCTAACGACACTAAGTTTATGGGAATTTCAGGGTCATAAATCGTTTCTAACGCGTCCCAAACCTGTTGCTTATCGATGTTACTGCTTTCTGGTTTCGGAAATGACAATGTCAGTGGTTTTCTACCAATTGCATCAGCATCTGTACCATCAATACGCAGCATATTACCCTTCCAGGTCACCGTGTAATTACCACCGAGATCTTGTGTAATAGTAACAAACTCACCAGCGGGAATAATTTGTTTTTCGCCAGAAGGAACTCTTCGTGCCAAGCACTCTCGCTCAGTCACCACCATTTTTTGCTGCATGTATTACCCTACGTTGAAACTTTCACCACAGCCGCATTCATCAACCACATTGGGGTTGTTGTATTTAATCACACCATTCACACCTTCATGCACATAGTCGATTTCAGTGTTGCGGATTAGGTCTTTGGCGTCGTCTGCCACAGCAAAGGTCAAGATGGGGGAAAACGTAATGAGTTCATCGCTGGGTTTTGCTTGGTCAACAATATCTAAGACGTAAGCATATCCGGTACATCCACTCACTTTAGTCGACAGACGAATTAAGCCATTTGCGCTGTTTTTCAGTTTGCCTTCAAAATGTTTGATCGCTTTATCAGTGAGTGTCAGTAAAGCGGTGCTTGGAACAAAAGTTTCAACAGTCATAACGTCTCCTATTAGCCCAACATACTTTTTGCTTTTCGCAAAGCTGCAAACAAGGCATCAACTTCTTCAAGGGTGTTATAAATAGAAAAAGAGGCGCGGGCAGTACCGCCTATCCCCAACCTTTTCATCAGAGGCTGAGCACAGTTGTCTCCGGTTCGAATGGCGACGCCTTGACGATCCAAAATAAATCCAACATCACCTGGATGAGCATTATCTAATAAGAAGCTCATCACACCGATTTTATTTTTTGCCGTGCCGACTAGGCGCATCCCTTCAAATGCTTCTCCTTGCTCCATTGCACTGGCTATGAGTTGCGCTTCATGTTGTTGCAGCGCGGTGATGTCTTGTTGTAAGAACCATTCAATTGCCGCTCCTAGGCCAATAGCACCAGCTATATTTGGCGTGCCAGCTTCTAGTCGATTTGGCAGCGCTCCCCAGGTTGCAGACAAATATTCCACATCACTGATCATCTCTCCACCGGTTTGCCACACCGGCCACGCATTGAGAACATCAAAACGCCCCCACAACACACCAATCCCAGTAGGGCCAAACAGCTTGTGTCCAGAGAACGCGTAAAAGTCGCAGCCGATTGCCTGAACATCTACTCCGCCGTGCGCTATTCCCTGGGCGCCGTCAACGAGTACCCAAGCACCCGTAGACTTTGCAATTTGAGTTAATTCAACGATTGGATTGACTGTCCCGAGAGCATTGGAAACGTGAGGAAAGGCCACTAAACGCGTTCTTTCTGACAATTGGTCTTTAAATGACTCTATGTCTAACTCACCCGCATCATTGATTTTGGCAATTTTTAGTGTCGCTCCCGCTTTTTCGCACGCCTGCTGCCAGGTGACCAAATTTGCATGGTGTTCCATCTCAGTGACCACCACTTCATCATTGGGATCAAGTCGTTGAGCAAGACCATTCGCGACTAAGTTTATGGATTCGGTAGTGCCCGATGTCCAAATAACCTCTTCCCTTCTATTTGCGTTAACAAACTTCGAAACGCTATCCCTTGCTTTTTCATAACGGCGTGTGGCCTCGTCAGATAAAGCGTGTGCACCTCTGTGCACATTTGCATTGCATTCTGTATAGAACGAAGTAATTGCGTCAATTACCGCTTGAGGCTTTTGAGTCGATGCAGCGCTGTCTAGATAGACCAGAGGCTTTCCGTCAATTTTTCTCGACAAAATTGGGAACTCGGCACGCAGCGCGTTTACGTCAAAGGTCATTTGACCTCCATGCGCGCAAAGCGAGTGCGAAGTAGCTCTGTCATCCACTCGCGAATCGCCTCATTGTTGATTTCATTAATGAGCTCTTGAATAAAACCAAAGTTAAGCATAATCAATGCTTGTGAGCGCGAAATTCCTCGGCTCAAAAGATAATAAAGCGCCCGCTCTTCAATTTCTGCAATTGTAGCGCCATGAGCACACTTTACATCATCAGCATAGATTTCCAGTTCTGGCTTGGTGTTGATCTGTCCACCTCGAGACAGAAGAAGGTTGCGATTATTCAGCTCAGCCAGTGTTTTCTGAGCGTGGCGATGAATGTGAATACGCCCATTAAAGTTTGCTTTTGCCTTATCTCCGACAATGCCTCTGACTTTTTCATCAGTGGTGCAGTGAGGTACTGCATGCTCTATGCAGGATTGGAAATCGAAATTTTCGCCTTCGGCCAACAAATACATGGCGTTGATATCCGCATTGGCGTTTTCGCCTGTGTATTCTACATCCACGTCAAGCCGGGACAATTTGCTGCCAAAACCCAATATCGTGCTATTTAGATAGGAAGAATCTGCCAATCTAAAATGACTTCCACCGGCATGCAGGGCACTGTCAGTAAAGAGGGCAAAACGGTAATGTTCAAGCGATGCTTCAGCAGCGATATCAAATTCGGAAAATGCTGTATTCATACTATCGTCAACACCTTCACCGTGTTCGATGATCACAGCACTGGCTCTTTGAGCAACACTTACCAGCAAGCGCGAATGATTGTCAGCATGGCCTGAGGTTACATTCACAATGCGAATAGGCTGTTTAACTTTAACCCCTTCGGCAATGTGAATAACCACCCCCGCCTCTATCAGACTATCGTTTATCAGGCCAAATAGATGACGCTCTGGTTTAATAGCAGTAAATCGCCCGTCGGCTAATTCTCTTGCGTCGGCGCTATTTAAAGAGAACACACGTACACCTTCTGGCAAGCAAACTGAAGAAAGCTCGCTGACAAGCTGCCCCTGACTGAACACCAAATCAATGCAATCAAGACCATTGATGTTAGGTACAGCAACGGTCGCAGTATCACTTGTTTCGGTCAATGGCTGTCTTTTCTCGATAGGTGAAAGCGAGGTGTAACGCCATGCTTCGGTCTTTCTAGATGGCCAACGACGATTTTTCAGTTTTGCTAACGACATGTGCCGCTGCTGCGCTAACCAACCTTCCGCAGGCAAATTAGCAGCTTGTTCGATGACTTGATCTAGCCACTGGCTCATGCCGTAGCCTCCACCTTATTAAGGAATGCATAGCCTTCACTTTCAACTTCTAAAGCCAACGATGCATCGCCGCTTTTAACAATTTTGCCGTCGGCTAAGATATGCACAAAGTCGGGTTTAATATAGTCAAGTAAACGCTGATAGTGGGTCACTACAATAAAGCTTCTGTCTTCACTACGCTGGCTGTTCACGCCTTCTGCGACTACTTGTAAGGCATCTATATCTAAACCAGAATCAGATTCGTCCAGGATACACAATGTGGGCTGCAATAAAATCATTTGCATAATTTCATTACGCTTTTTCTCTCCACCGGAAAAGCCCTCATTGACGCCACGTTTTAGAAAGTCCAGCGGTAGGTGAACTTGTTTGCATGCCTCTTTAGCTTTCTTCAGAAACTCAGCGGCGGATAAAGGCTCTTCTCCACGCTGTTCACGAATAGCATTGACCGACTCTTTCATGAATTCCATATTGCTTACGCCCGGAATTTCAACAGGGTACTGGAAAGCCAAAAACAGACCTTCTCGGGCACGCTCTTCAATATCCATATCTAATAAGTCTTTGCCATTTAGCTCGGCGCCACCACTTTCAACTTCATAGCCTTCGCGCCCTGATAGCACGTAGCCCAGTGTACTTTTGCCGGCACCATTGGGCCCCATGATCGCATGCACTTCGCCAGGCTTAACCTCTAGGTTTAGGCCCTTGAGGATGGTTTTTTCTTCGACGCTAGCCGTTAAGTTTTTGATAGATAACATGTTTACCCCACTGAGCCTTCTAGGCTGATTTCAAGCAACTTGCCGGCTTCAACAGCAAATTCCATTGGTAATTCTTTAAATACTTCTTTGCAGAAACCATTCACAATCATAGAAACCGCTTTTTCCGGATCAAGCCCACGTTGCTGGCATAGGAACATTTGTTCATCACTCACTTTGGATGTGGTTGCTTCATGTTCCACGATAGCACTTGGGTTCCGGCTTTCTATATACGGGAAAGTATGTGCACCGCATTGGTCTCCAATGAGCAGAGAGTCACATTGTGTAAAGTTTCGAGCACCGTCGGCCTTTGGACCCATCTGCACCAAGCCGCGATAAGCATTGTTGCTGTCTCGCGCAGAAATACCTTTTGAAATAATGGTAGACCGCGTGTTTTTACCCAAGTGGATCATCTTGGTCCCCGTATCTGCCTGTTGGCGTCCGCGTGTCAACGCAACTGAATAAAACTCGCCAACAGAGTTGTCGCCTTTCAACACACAGCTTGGGTATTTCCATGTAATGGCAGAACCGGTTTCAACTTGTGTCCAAGAAATTTTTGCATTGGTATGGCAAATACCGCGTTTAGTCACGAAGTTATAAATGCCACCGCGCCCTTGCTCGTCGCCGGGGTACCAGTTCTGAACGGTAGAGTATTTGATCTTTGCATCGTCCAGCGCCACCAGCTCTACCACCGCAGCATGTAACTGGTTCTCATCGCGCTGGGGTGCCGTACACCCTTCTAGATAGCTCACATAACTACCTTCATCCGCAACAATAAGCGTCCGTTCAAATTGCCCTGTATTTTGCTCGTTGATCCTGAAATAGGTAGAAAGCTCCATCGGACAACGCACACCTTTTGGTATGTAAACAAACGATCCATCAGTGAATACAGCACTGTTAAGCGCAGCAAAATAATTGTCGCTGCGCGGAACCACAGAACCAAGGTACTTTTTAACCAATTCTGGATACTTGTGAACCGCTTCTGAAATTGGGCAAAAAATAACACCGGCTTCTTCTAACTTTTCGCGAAAGGTTGTCACCACTGAAACCGAATCAAACACCGCATCAACCGCAACCCCTGCCAACATTTCCTGTTCGTGAAGAGGGATACCCAGCTTTTCGTAAGTACGCAACAGTTCCGGATCAACCTCGTCGAGCGACTTGGGTTTATCTTTCATGCTCTTGGGAGCGGAGTAATAAGATACCGCTTGGTAATCGATTGGCGGATAATCCAAGTGGGCCCAATCCGGATCATCCATTTCAAGCCATGTACGGTATGCCTTTAGACGCCATTCCAGCATCCATTCAGGTTCGTTCTTCATTGCTGACAAGCGACGGATAATGTCTTCGTTTAGCCCAGCCTCGAATGTTTCAGACTCGATCTCAGAGACGAAACCCGCTTCATACTGTCTCGACAATGCCTGTTCGATTTGTTCAGTCATGATGGGAGCCTATAAGTAGTAAGTTTGTGGAGCATATTGCCCGAATGCCGCGTATTGTATATTTCCTGAGTATTTTACTCAAGTATTCTTCGCTATCCCGTAAAACAGAAAAACAACCTAGTTTTACGCATCTAAAGCGCAGTTAGTTTGCTAACGACATCAACAATATGGTTTGCAGCAAAATCGACTTCTTCGTTGGTGCTAAAGCGGCCAAGTGAAATTCTAATGGCACTGTGAGCATGAACCTGGTCCACACCCATCGCTGTCAACACATGCGAAGGTGTCATAGTCGCTGAGGTGCATGCTGAGCCAGACGACACGGCTAATGGCATAAGCGCAGGCATTAATTGCTGACTATCGAGCTGACCAAAACTGATATTGAGGGTGTTAGCAACGCGACGAGACGCATGACCATTGAGCCTGATATCCGGCAAATGCCGAACGCTTTCCCATAAAGTATCACGAAGCTGTCCGATACGCGCCTGCTCATGGAGTCTTTCTTGTGCCGCTATCTCAAAGGCTTTACCCATGCCAACAATTTGATGGGTGGGTAACGTACCTGAACGAAACCCTCTCTCATGGGCACCACCATGCATTTGCGCAATAATCTGCACCTTTGGTTTACGCCGGATAAATAGGGCTCCAATACCTTTGGGCCCATAGGTCTTGTGGGCAGAAAACGACATAAGGTCAACCGGCATGGTACTTAAATCTATGTCACACTTGCCAGTGCTTTGAGCTGCATCGCAGTGAAATAAGATATTATGGTCCCGACAAACGGCCCCAAGACGTTCAATGTCCTGAATTACGCCAGTCTCATTGTTAACGTGCATTATGCTAACCAGCACTGTGTGAGGTCTAATAGCCTCTTCCAACTGAGATACAGATACTAAGCCGTCTTTTGCGGGTTTTAGGTAGGTTACCTCAACGCCTTTCGTCGTCAAATACTCAAATACATCTATAATGGCTTTGTGTTCAGTTGCCACTGTGATGATGTGTTTGTTTTCCTGAGCGATTGCGTCAACCGCGCCCTTTATAGCGAGATTATTAGATTCAGTTGCACCCGAAGTAAAAATGATTTCTCTAGCGTCTGCGTTTACCGCGTCCGCTATTTGATGGCGAGCGATATCTACCGCTTCTTCTGCCATCCAGCCAGGTCTGTGAGAACGTGAAGCTGGGTTAGCAAAATTGCCATCAAGTGTCAGGCAATCCATCATGACTTTGGCTACTGCAGGGTCAACAGGCGTAGTTGATGCGTAATCTAGATAGATAGTCGGGTGCATAAGACGCTTACAATATCGGGTTTACAGTTGAAGGCTGATTTCTATATCGCGTTTGCGAGAAGCGTGTTTATCTTGTCGCCCGGCAACGGCCTGCACATCGCGCTTATCCATTAGTTCGCCCAACGTAATACCATTGAGAAACAGACTAATCCTGTCGCTCAGGTCTTCCCAAAGGCTATGGGTCAAACAACGCTCGCCACCCTGACAATCAGATTGCCCTTGGCATCGTGTCGCATCAACGGATTCATCGACAGCGCGAATGACTTCGCCAACGGCAATATCGTGCGCAGCTCGCCCTAAGCGATATCCTCCCCCTGGACCTCTAACGCTTTCAACGAGCTGTTCACGACGAAGCCTTGAAAACAGCTGCTCCAGATAGGAAAGTGAGATTTCCTGACGTTCCGAAATATCGGCAAGGGAAACTGGCGCTTTTTGTCCGTGTAACGCTACATCGAGCATTGCGGTGACGGCGTAACGCCCTTTTGAAGTCAGCTTCATAGAAACCTCTACTATTTGATGAGGCTATTCTACAAACCTGAGTAAAACAGTCAAGTATTACCCATCATGGTCGGTGTTGCTCGTTGACATACAACATCGCTCCCACGACACCACTAAATTTTGGGATCGAATGCTTCTTGTTGTGCTTTCTTGGAAACAGGAACAACAGGGGAAATCCCAGTCTCAGCAAAATCGTCGAGCGTTAGTGCATTGAGATCTTTGGAACAGACTTCACCACCCATTGACTGGATAACTTTACACATCTCTTCGACTTTACTGTCCATGAGGTGCATATGCTCAAGCATTACCCCCATAGCATTAGCCACAGGATCAGGGTTGTCGGGTGACACGGCGTAAGCGTCAAATCCAAATTTTTCTGCAATGTGTTCTCTTGCAGAATTTTTATCCTCTTTCGTTGCGTCACCGGCAGGAATAATACGTCCTGGGATGCCTACGGCAGTGGCATTGGCTGGCACGTCTTTTACCACAACAGAGTTCGATCCCACTTTCGCATTTTTGCCAATAGTGATGGGGCCTAATACTTTTGCACCGGCACCAATTACCACATTATCACCCAGTGTAGGATGGCGCTTTCCCGCATTCCAGCTTGTGCCTCCTAGCGTTACGCCGTGATACAGTGTGACATCGTCGCCTACTTCTGCGGTTTCACCAATCACCACCCCCATCCCGTGATCAATAAATACTCTGCGTCCTAGGGTTGCGCCGGGATGAATCTCTACACCGGTGAGCCAGCGCCCTAATGTCGAAAGTGTTCTTGCTAGCCACTTCAGGTTATTTCTCCACAATTTATGAGCCACTCTGTGCAGCCATAATGCATGTAAACCTGGATAATTTGTTAATACTTCAAAAGTAGTTCGGGCCGCCGGGTCGCGATGAAAAACACTTTTGATGTCTTCTTTAATGCGTTCAATCATCGACTTTGGGCACCTTTTTATCAATTGATGACAATATACCTCTTAAAATATTGAGTTCTTGCGCTTCAGGTCTAGCACGGTTGAATAGCCGCCGCAGTTTTGTCATCACCATACCTGGATGATTGGGCACAATAAAACCTGTCTGGGTCAACGTGTCTTCAAGATGCACATAAAAACGTTCAAGATCCTCATTGAGCGGGTATTCAGAGACTTCTGCGTCTACACCTGCACCGGTTGTCGTCTGAAGATGAGCCATACGTATTTCATAGCACAATGTCTGAACTGCAGCCGCCAAATTCAGTGAGCTATAATCAGGATTAGCAGGAATACATACATGAAAATGACACTGCTGAAGTTCTTCATTGGTAAGGCCATTGTTTTCCCTGCCAAATACCAAGGCAACGGGGTAATTATTCACTTCGTTGATCAACTTTACACCGCACTCCCGCGGTTCGAGCATAGGCCAAGAATGGGTGCGTGAACGCGCAGACGTGCCAACAACCAGGCCACAATCGGATACGGCCTCCTGCAGAGTGGCCACCGTAGTTGCGTTTGCCAGCACATCACCCGCTCCAGCGGCAAGGGCACTGGATTTGCCATCCGGAGGGCTGACTGGGTCGACCAAGACAAGGTGACTCAAGCCCATTGTTTTCATTGCTCTGGCCGTAGAGCCTATATTCCCCGTGTGTGAGGTGTTAACAAGTACAATTTTGATGTTTTCCAACATGATACAACTGATAAATAAAAAGCAGGAATTTAGTGTATCACACTTGGATAAACTTGACGTCTCTGCTACTATCCGCGCGAATTTTCAGCAGGTGCTGCTTTTAGGCTATACTCATCTGCGTTCTTTGATCTTTTACAATTGGGGTAAGACGATGCATCCAATGCTAAACATTGCCGTGCGCGCTGCACGCGTGGCGGGTAATATCATTATGCGCGGTTACGAAAACCGTGATGACTTGCGTTTAGAGCAAAAAGGCGCCAACGACTTTGTCACGCAGGTAGACCGAGAAGCCGAGCAAGCTATCATCCACAAAATCCAGCAGTCTTATCCTGATCACGCCTTCTTGGGCGAAGAAACCGGTAATACCGGCGAAAATGCTGAATTTACCTGGGTGATTGACCCACTTGATGGTACAACCAATTTTATCAAAGGCATTCCTCACTTTTGTGTCTCTATTGCACTTTTGCACAAGGGACGCTTAGAGCAAGCACTTGTGTTTGACCCTGTTCGCAGCGAGTTGTTTACCGCTGGCAGAGGTACAGGTGCACAACTGAATGGCTATCGCATCCGCGCAACAAAACCTAAAGACCTAGGCGGTACAGTCTTGTGCACGGGTTTTCCTTTTAAACATCGCGAGCAATTTCCTACATTTAACGATGCGTTTTGCAAAATTTTTGCAGAATCTGGGGATATTCGCCGAACAGGCAGCGCGGCCTTAGATCTTGCCTATGTCGCATCAGGGCGTTTTGACGGTTACTGGGAAAGGGGCATTAAACCTTGGGATATCGCGGCAGGTGAACTATTGGTGCGTGAATCCGGTGCCATCGCTACGGATTTTAAAGGCAACAATGACCCGCTATACAGCGGAGAAATTGTTGCTGGCAGCCCCAAAGTGATTCAGGGGCTGCTTAAGCATTTAAAGACGCTTTAGAGCACGGCGAACAGCCAGCATGAAAAGAGGAGCCAACAGATACCAAACGGCTCCTCCTGAAGACCCCGTATCTGGAGTGGTAGGCAATTGATCAATGCGCGTATTGGCAACTGGGGTAATGTCTGGGTTAGTCACTTGCGCATCATTTACAATAACGATGTCTTCAATAATCACCATATTCTCACGCGTGATAGTGACGTTATTTGACGCATCAGATGCCGTATAGTCACGTAATGGTAATGCAGAAAAACTCCCGGTTGAAAATCGCGGTAGAGACGCAATCGCATCGACAACATCCATCCCCTCACCGATTACTTGACCAAAAACAGTAAATCCACCATTTTGCACATCGAGGTTGGCACTGTTGTCATCAAGGTTTATAAACCACTGGCTCGTGGCACTGTTTTCATCCGATGGAAGCTTCGCCATAGCAATGGTTCCTCGGACATTGGACAGTTCAGGTTCGTTGGCAATGGCATTGCCCGTTGGAATTTCTTCGAATCCTGCCGTGTCTGAAAAAACAAACCCACCAGACTGTATAACAAAACCTGGCTCGGAGCGATGGACTATGGTCTGTGCGTATGCCCCAGCATTCGCATATGCTAGAAAATTGTCTACCGTGACGGGAGTGCGGGTATCAAAAAGGTTGACATTAAAATTTCCTAAATTAGTTCTAATCTGCACTTCTGTCGCATTTATCTGGGCAGATACAAACAATGCTAGAAGCGCCAAGCCAACATTTTCAAGCTTGCTTTTCATTTCGAATTTCCTGTAGCAGTTAAGATGCGAAGGAGTTTATCGAAAAGTCCAAATGCAAGCGTTTTCAATTTGTAATCGACGAATCAAATTCCAGGATAAAACTTGCACCACCAATGGGTGAGGTATCAATGTAGACACGCCCTTTGTGCAAGTCTACATAGCGTTTTACGATAGCCAGTCCTAGCCCTATACCACCAGAATTGCGATCTCTGCTGTCATCAAGCCTTACGAAAGGCGAAAATAAATTCGCTCTCTCATGCTCAGGTATGCCGTCACCATCGTCATTCACGGAGATAAACAATTTTCCTTTTTCTGTTTGTTTTACTGCTATTTCAATATGGCTTTTAGCATACCTAACCGCATTTCTAACAAGATTATCGATGACTCTGGCAATAGCCGCGTTATCACAATAGAGCGTATTCGGCTCGATGACTCCCTCGCCAGTTTCCACTCTTTGACTAAAAAACACATCTCGATACTGCTGCTGATAAGGTGCTATGACCTCAGAAATCAAAGGGATAACAGGCACGTGTGAGTAATTAAGCTGGGGCTCTTCTCTGTCAAAGCGTGCATAGATGAGCAACTCTTCTACCAAGCCGTCTAGCTCTTCAATATTTTTATCCATAGTATTAAGCAACCTATCCTGGGTTGCTTTATCTTTTGCTTCTCTGACCATTTCAAGCGCAAATCTGATCCTTGCGATGGGCGTTCTCAGTTCATGAGATACCGCATGAGATAAAGATTTATGCGACTGGATTAGCTTCTCGATTCTTGCCGCCATCGCATTAAAATGAGACGCTAAACCATTAAGGGGGCCACTGAGGTTTTCGGGGAGCCGAATGCCAAGGTTGCCAGCACCAAATTCATCAGCTGTGCTTGACAGGCGCATTATGCCTCTAGAAATGGGCCACACCCAAATAAAAACACTCAGTGCTAAGCCAACCAAAAAGACACTGGTGAGCCCTATTTCTGTGATTTCAGATGAATCGTTGAAAATAGGACCGAGTACCAGCACATCATCCTGTTGATTCAATTTCTGTAAGAAAAAACTCGTGCCGAGTGTATCGTCAAACAGAGTAACAATGCCTCCTCTGGCGAGGTAGGTCATTTGCTCTTGTTCAAGATTGGCTACGGGAATATCTGACTCGGTGGGCAAAGGAAATGGAAGCATCTTGATTGGGTAACCAAATGAGGCCTCTAGCGCCTGCAAATGGATACGCTGTTGCTGAGGTGGGAGCCGACCTAACTCGCGATTAAGCAAAAACAAAGTGCCTTGATGAAGATCTAAGTCTGTCGTTAAGTTACTCTGCTGAATATTGGCATCATAGAGCCTGTCCAGACTCCACCCAAGACCAACAAAGGTTAGAATTAAAAACAGGTAGAGCCGAAAAAACAAGCTACGCATGCGTTACCAGGCATCCGCTACAAACAAATAGCCTTTTTTCCATACTGTTTTAATACGTTCTGGCTTTTCTGCTGAATCACCCAACTTCTTTCTAAGCCTAGACACAAGCATATCCACGGTGCGGTCCAGTCCGTCGTAGCCAAAGCCACGTAGTTGATTCAACAACGCATCACGACTTAACACGGTATCGGCATTCTGCGCAAACTGCCACAAGAGTGCCATTTCATTAGTCGTCATCTCAACCTCATTGTTGTTAAGCACCACCTGTTGTTTTCGCATGTCGATAAACAATGAACCGAACTGGCGGGTTTGGCTTTCTGGTTTAGCCCCATCATTGGTATTAGCACTCTCTGTCGAGTGCGCACGCCTTAACAGCGCATTAACCCTCGCGAGCAAAAGTCTAGGTTGAACAGGCTTGCATATGTAGTCGTCTGCTCCTACTTCTAACCCCACGATTTGGTCAATGTCATCCGTACGCGCCGTTAGCATGACGACGGGAATATCTTTTGATTCTGATCTGAGTTCCCGACAAACATCTAATCCGTTCTTCCCTGGAAGCATGAGATCCAGTATCACTAAATCGACATTTTCAGTGAGAATGCGCGCCAGAGCCGTGTCGCCTCTCGACTCGACAGATACTTTAAAACCTTGCATTTCAAAGTATTCTGTCACTAGTGCAGCCAGCGATGGGTCGTCCTCTACCAAAAACAGGTGTCCTTCAGTTTTGTCTACTGACGCCATTTCTCTTGTCCTTATTTATTAAAACCGATATGAAGCATATACGCCCGCACCTCTGCGAGCGAAATCCTCTGTATCAAACCCGTTTTGTTCTGCATCGAAATCTGTGTAGCTGGCAATCAAGCCGAGATCCCAATTTTTATTCAAGCTGTAGTTAAACCGAGCATGATAGGCATTAGCATTATTCTGGGCAAAATTAGACCCAAGATCTCTGTAGGTATAGCCCAATGAAATCGTAGCATTTTTAATTATGTTTTTCTGTACACCCAACGTGTAGTTAATTTCTTTACGGTTATCTTGGTTCTTTTCGTTCCAAAACACATAGCCTGCACCGAAAAACACAGCTAGATCGGGTGAGAAAACATATTTCCCCGTTATATCTGTGCCATATGCCAAGGCTTCATTCGGGCCTTGCTCATAGTAACCGCGCAAACCGCCGCTTATAGCCGCTTCAAAACCAGTAGCGGAATCAGCTCTCTCTATAAAGCGATAAGTCAATCCCTCTGCACCTAAGGTTAAATTGTCAGTGAAGCCATAGCTTGCATGTAAACCAGCTGTCCACTTACCGTCTCTGTCACCATCTAAATAACCAATTCCGCCGCCTATCTGAATCTCTCCCGCTTTGTTAGTCAGTGGGCGCAAAATCTCATTTTGCGGACTGATTTGTTGCGCCAATAATGATGGAGAAATAAGCGCGGTTGTTATCGCGATAAATAGTATTTTTTTCATGACTGTATTCCTTGTTGAGTGATTTGAATTTACGCAACAAAAGGTACAACCAACGCCAATATCAATCTGTCTGCATTGTGTGAAAAGTTGTCCGGTAGATGTCAAAATCTGTCAGAATATACGCCAGAAGCCTTGGCGCCGTCTGGCTCTTAGCCGTTGCTCAATGGCCCCCATCACTTTAATGCTGGTGCGGGCGTAAACTTCATCAGAAGAATGTGACTTGAGAAAAAACTCCCGGTCTTGACCTCCACGAAACGTAATCTGCCAGGTTGACGTCATAGCATCATGCCAACATTGTAGGGGTTTAGCGTGATAACTATCCCACAGACACACGCTTTCTACCTGAGGCATTTCCCAGATAAAGCTCACTGACATTTCACAACTCACCGCATCATCGGGGATCTCACACACGCCTGGGCTTGCCAGCAAAGATGCAACGTTTTGTGCACCTGTTTTATGCTGTTTTTGCATGGCAACAGCTTGTAAAGTAATGACTAAGCACGCAATGCCAAAACCCAGTATTCCGAACTTCCTGTTCAGAATGTCCATAGCACCCCCACTCCCCCGTAGTAGGTGTCACTTCTGGGACTAACAATAGGACTATTGGCAATAGCAGAACTTAGTACTGCATAGCCCCCATAACCAACCAGTGACCAGCTTTTACTCATGGGTCTCTCAATATATATGCGCGCGGATGTCACAACAGCATCATTTGGACTATATGCCAGTCGTCCAGGCTTTGCCTCAGCAGTTGATACGCCATAGTAGTATTGGGTTGCTGGTGAACTAATGAAGGTAGCGCCTATTGAAGGTATCACTAACGTCGACTTAAAGAATAAAGGGCGCGCCAATTCTATCGTTGCGATGCTACCTTTATGACGTGACAATGCGTCGTGTAACAACCGTACCCTTAAATCGTATTTGGTAAATGCACGTGTATATTCTAGCCCTACCTCAAGTGAGCCTTCTCTTACAGTTAGACCTTCAAGAGAGTCATCTACAGCGTCTTCTGGATTAATCTCAGAAAACCACGATTCCATAACGAGATTAATACTGTAATCATTTGACGATGCGAGAGTATAGCCAATGGTAAACGGATGTTGTGACAGCGGTGAAGATTCAAGAAAGAAATCTTCGTAATACACGCCACCAGCCAACAGCAACGACAGACTGCTTTGGCCTTCTTCATATTCTAAACTGTCTACTATTCCGGCTCTGTAGGAAATGGCAAGTCCCACATCAAACTGCCAAGTTACTTCGGAGTTATCACAGTTACTCTCGCAACGTGCAAAGCTTGCTGAGCTTGAGGTAGACAACAATAGCAGTAGAATGACGTGCCCAAGGCGCTTGTATCTCAAAGGCATTACGGCTCACAGTATTATAACATTGACTAAGTGTACAAATGCTTCATCGCTGTGTCAGTAAATGACAGAAATTGATACACTTTTTTACATTCTGAGGCTACAAACCGCGTATTTCAGCTCAGTTCACTGGCGTTCTAAAGCAACGCTATGCAAACTTGAGTCACAATTCAAGACACAAAAAAACCCAAGTAAAATACTTGGGTTTTGAGATAAATAAAAAATTTTGGGAATTACTAATTCATTCTCTTGCGAGATAACACAAGCCCAGCAAATCCAAGCACCAATAGCGCCACTGCGTGCGGTGCAGATACAGTAGTAAAACCCACGCCTTTTTGGAAAACTGCATTCGCATTGACCTGGCTGTCGTTCCATATTTGGATATTGTCGATAAACCCTGCGAATGCTGAGTTCGTGTTTCTATTAGTACCCACACGGAAGTTTTGCAAACCACCTGGGTTAAAACCAGTTGTACCTACCAGACTTCCATCAAGGTATAGTCTCGCATTGTTGCCACCAAACTTTTGTACCACTATATGTTGCCATTGATACAACTTAGCTTGCCCAAGCGCTAAAGCGTTGTTTGAATTTTGTTTTGATAACAAACGGTAGTCACCGTCATGACTGTCTATCTGCCATGAATAGGCTGTGTTAGGGCTATCAAAATTACTGAATATACCTTTGAAGGTGCCTTGCATTTGAGTTTCAGTGTAAACCCATAGAGACACTGTCCAGTCGCTCATTCCACCTGGACCGGCAACTTCCAACCTATTAGACGCGTTACCATCAGAATAGAAAGCCCCTGTTGACAGGTCTGGAGCACTACCCTGCACTGCCAAATCATAAGCCGCATCAACAGAATTGTTGGCCTGACTATCATCGAAATTATATTCTGCTATCAATGCCGCAGAAGCTTGAGATGCACACATCACTGCTGTGAGGGCAAGAATTGAAATAAACTTTTTCATACTACATTCCTGGTTTTAACTACTACCACCAGAGAGAAAGCAAGCAGCATGCCAAATTAAAAGCTGTTGTTTTTTATGGTTTTTTAACAACTGGTCAGATGTCGTGTAAAATAATCTGACATACCTACTAAGCCAAACACAACAACGCTTCAATATTAGTTTAACCGCCAGATTTACTAATTGCAGCTCGCAATGAAGTAAGATAATCCGACGTGAACTTTTTGTTTTTTAGCCCATCCATTAACTGGTTTTTCTTTCTTTGAAAGAAATGACTTTTCATTTTTGCAGGTGTTGTTTTGATAGTGCTTTCATAGCTCAAATCTTGTGCAAATGGGTATGGCAATAGAGACAGTACATTCGTCCCCGTCTCCCAGCAGCACTGAATATCGACGTCAACAGGCCGACCAAACTGCTCTGTGGCTGTGAGTAGCTTTTTGGCAGCGAATTTACTGATAGCTGTGGCGGCTCCTCCGCTCATTGGCTTGTTGTGCAAGACTAGTTCAATTCCTTCAACTAGAGAGTGACGAAACACAACGCGTCGAGTTCTATTTCTGTAGGCAGCCAGCTTAATTACGTCCCACTCAAACGATATGTTGTCCAGAGCCTGAACAGTGTCAGCCAGAGATCCCACTATTTTGATATCGTCTTCGAGCACAATTGCGTAGGGGGCTTTACCATGTGCAATTTTCTCCCACGCTTTTCGGTGGCTTAAGTAGCAACCAATTTCACCTGAACTCAAAGGCCTGTGATAATTTTGCTGATTGAGCTCTGAGGAGTAATGCGCGGCAATTTCCTGTTGCGACAAGGCTGCACCAAGCACACCTGGGACCCGGATAAAGGAAAGGCTATGCTCAGCCAGTCGCTGTGAACAGGTTTGCAGCCGGTCTGGACTTTTATCCAAATTGATCAGGTAAATGGGTGGTTGCATGTAAATTATTCTTTTTATCTGTTGCTATCGTTGTGTTCACTTGCTCGTAACTAACTCTCGTCGACTCAACGCTAAAGCAGCTTCTATAGTGTCATCCATATCGTAATATTTATAGTCTGCTAACCTTCCACCGAACAGATATTTGCTCGCATATGGCTCTGAATCAGCTAAAGACTGATAAAGGGATAATAATGCCTGGTTTGGAGCATCATTAATGGGATAGTAGGGTTCATTATCTTTGCTGTATTCATGTGGATATTCTTTGGTTATCACCGTTTTTTTCTGATTACCAAACTCAAAATGTTTATGCTCTAAAATTCGCGTATACGGTACTTCTCTTGCTGTATAGTTTACTACCGCGTTTCCCTGAAAATTTTCTAAATCCAAAATTTCAGTTTCAAAGTGCAAGCTGCGATATTCCAATTTCCCGTACTCGAAATTGAAGAATTCATCTATTTTTCCAGTATAAAGCACTTTTTCTGCAAGACCATCTAAATGGCTTTTGTTGGCAAAGTAATTGACACCTACGTTAACCTCAATATCTTTTAATAAAGCATCCGTTAGAACATTGTACCCACCTATAGGTATACCCTGATAAAAATCATTGAAGTAATTGTTGTCAAACGTGAACCTGAAAGGCAATCTTTTGATAATAAAAGACGGAATTTGTGTTGCAGGGCGCCCCCATTGCTTTTCTGTATAACCTTTTATTAAGGTTTCATACAAGGTTTTCCCACCTAAAAACAAAGCCTGCTCTTCAAGGTTAGATGGCTCTAAATCATTATAAGGCGCCCGTTCTTCAGCTATCTTTCTTTTCGCTTCTTCAGGTGTTCTGACCCCCCAAAGCTGATAGAAAGTGTTCATGTTGAAAGGCAGGTTGTACAGTTTCCCGCGAAAGTTTGCTATTGGGGAATTTACGTATCTGTTGAAAGATACGAACTGATTTACGTATTCCCAAACGTCCTTGTTGCTCGTATGAAAAATATGCGCACCATACTTGTGGACATTTATTCCTTCAATGTTTTCACAAAAGATATTGCCGCCGGTATGCTTTCTTTTATCTACAACTATCACCCGTTTGCCCATATCCAAAGCTTGGCGAGCAAATACTGCACCAAATAGGCCTGCACCAACAATGAGATAGTCATACTGAAAATCAGCCATAAGAAATATACCTTCAACTTATTAGGGTTGAATATACCTTATCTTACGTCGTAATGTGCAACCTACTTGAAGAGAAATATAGTAAAAGCTATCTGGATTGTTCTGGATGTAGTGATTTACCCAGTATGTGTTCGTCCCGTTCAATAACAGTGGAGGCCTGCCCAACAATGAGAGGATCAGGCGCTTTGGCTATATGCAGGTTCTTATTGGGATAAGGAAGCGAATGCAAAAAGTGCTGCATACAGTTAAGTCTTGCTCGCTTTTTATCATTCGACTTGACCACAACCCAAGGTGCATCGGCGGTGTCTGAATAGAAAAACATGGCTTCTTTTGCCTCGGTATAGTCATCCCATTTACTTTGCGCCAGCTTATCGATAGGACTTAGCTTCCATTGTTTGAGAGGGTCAAGTTCTCGCTTTTTAAAGCGTCGGGTTTGCTCGTCTTGTGTCACAGAAAACCAAAACTTAAATAAGCGTATTCCACTCCTAACCAGCATGCGTTCAAGTTCAGGGACTTGTCGCATAAACTCTAAATATTCATTGGGTTCACAAAATCCCATGACTCGCTCAACACCGGCACGGTTGTACCATGATCGGTCAAATAATACGATCTCGCCTTTCGTGGGCAAATGCTTTATATACCGCTGGAAATACCACTGCCCTTTTTCTTCATCTGTGGGCTTTTCTAGTGCGACTACCCTGGCTCCACGAGGGTTGAGGTGCTCCATGAAACGTTTGATAGTTCCGCCCTTCCCTGCGGCATCACGCCCTTCAAACAATATGACTACACGCTGCCCGGTTTCCTTTACCCACTTTTGAAGCTTTAATAGCTCGACTTGAAGTTCATGCTTATGCTGCTCATAAAACTGCCGCGTGACTTTTCTTTTATAGGGGTATTCACCTGAGCGAAATGCTTCATTGATATACTGTTCACTGTGTCTTCGCTCGGCCAAGCTAGGCGTCTTCGCGGTTGCACTTTGGATACCAGAGTCTGAATGTTGTATTGGCTTAATCTGCTGTATAGGCTTGTTGTTGGTCATATCTTTCCCCCTATTTATAGTCTACTCTTCGAAAAAGAGGATGGGTTGATCTGGATCAGACTGTTTGAACCCCTGATTATTCATGTCAGTATGGATGATATGGACAATTCATGGCTAGGAAGAAGAATAAAATGAAAGACCTTAATAAAATGTTATCTGGACTCAGTAAAAGTGGATTCCTTAGCGGCATGGCAGGAGGCGCAGTAGGTGGCTCATTAACCAATATGGTAATGGGCAAAAAGTCTAAAAAGGCAGGTAAAACTGCGCTTAAAGTGGGTGCCCTCGCGGCAGTGGGAGGGTTAGCATGGAAAGCCTATCAGCAATATAGCACCGCGAAAGGCGCTCAATCGCCTCAACATTCTCGTTTTAACTATGTGCCAGAAAGCATACCCGCGCAACGCTTCGAACAGATTGCAGAAGACAACCAAAGTGATAACGGGCAACTGCTTATTATGCGCGCAATGATCACGGCAGCATATGCCGATGGACACCTTGATCCACAGGAACAGTCACGTATTTTTGCCCATGTAGAAGAAATGACCCTGTCGGTAGAAGAGAAAGCATCATTATTTGATGAGCTTCGAAATCCATTATCGTTGGACGCTCTCGTGACTGCCACACCCGATTCAGAAACGGCTATCGAGGTCTACACTGCGTCAGTACTGGCTATTGACACTAACCAGTTGGCGTCAAAGCAGTATCTTGCTCAACTGGCTGATAAATTATTTATTCCCACCGCACTCAGAGAAGCAATACACCAAGAGACGATGTAAACAAAAAACCCGCTTGCTTAAGCGGGTTTTTTAGTAGAAGCCTTGGTTACGGAAGGGGTTCTAAATCTTCACCTTCTTTTTCAACCTCTGGTGGCATCAAGTCTTCCTTACTGATCCCCAGCGACAAGGCGACAGAGCTAGCAATGTAAATGGACGAATAAGTACCAATAATCACACCAAACAATAGCGCTGTAGCAAACCCGTGGATCAAAGCACCGCCTTTAAAAAACAATGCCAATAGCACTAGAATAGTGGTTAAAGACGTTATGATCGTTCTATTCATAGTTTGTGTAAGCGACTCGTTAATAATATCAATCGGCTCACCTTTGCGCATCTTCCTGAAGTTTTCACGGATGCGGTCTGAAACCACAATGGTGTCGTTCAGTGAGTATCCAATTACCGCTAACACTGCTGCAAGTACCGTTAGGTCAAACTCTAGCTGTAAAATTGAAAACAGGCCGAGTGTGAGTATCACGTCATGGACTAGAGCGGCAACTGACCCCAATGCAAATCGCCACTCAAATCTCATCGCCACGTATATCAGAATACAGATCAGGGCTACCAGCATAGCCAGCCCGCCTTGCTCTGTAAGTTCATCACCCACATTGGGCCCGACAAACTCAATTCTGCGCATATCAACCGCAGTACCGTCAGATCGCAGCGCAGCGATAACCTGATCACCAATATCAACGGCTTTCACCCCTTCTCTGGGCGCGATACGAATCAAAACATCTTGGCTACTACCAAAATTTTGCACAATAGCATCGCCAAAATTCGCTTGGGTAAGTAATGACCGAATAGACTCTAGGTTGGCAGCTTCTTCATAGCCCACTTCAATCAGGGTCCCACCGGTAAAGTCCAGCCCCCAATTGAGCTTGTTTACTGCCAGTGAAGCCAAAGAAGCTAAAATAAGCAATGTCGACACTATCATTGCGGGCATGCGCAATTTCATAAAGCCGACAGTAGAGGTTAATTTCAATAGTTGCATGTCTGTAACCCCTTAAATTGCCAGTTTTTCAACACGACGACCACCCCAGACCGCATTAACAAGAACACGGGTAAACAGGATAGCGGTGAACATGGATGTACAAATACCAATCATCAACGTAATTGAGAAGCCTTTAATTGGCCCGGTACCTACTGCAAACAGGATCATGCCTGCGATAAAGGTAGTAATATTGGCATCAAGGATAGTGCTAAAAGCACTGTCATAGCCATGATGAATGGCCTGTTGAGGGCTTCTTCCGTCCCTCAGTTCCTCGCGTATACGCTCGAATATCAGCACATTTGCATCTACTGCCATACCGACCGTAAGGACAATACCTGCCATCCCCGGAAGCGATAAGGCTGCGCCAGGGATCATGGACATAATGCCGACTATCATGACCAGGTTAACTAACAAAGCTACATTAGCTACCACACCAAACGCTTTGTAATAGATAAGCATAAAGACCAGTACGGCGGCCAAGCCCCACATGATGGCTTGCATACCTAAATCAATATTTTCCTGTCCCAGACTCGGCCCAACAGTCCGTTCTTCAACAATCTGTATAGGGGCAATAAGGGCACCTGCGCGAAGAAGCAGCGCTAAGTCTCGTGCTTCTTTTGGTGAGTCCAAACCTGTGATACGGAATTGACTACCCAACTGCGCCTGAATGGTGGCAACACTAATCACCTCTTCATGCTTCTCAAAAACAAGTTTGTCGTTTTCGTCACGCTCATCGGTGGCTTTGTACTCAATAAATACCGTTGCCATAGGGCGTCCAATATTGCCACGTGTTGCACGTGACATCTTGTTTCCGCCTTCCGAATCCAACGAAATGTTAACCTGAGAAATACCGTACTCATCTACGCCACTATTGGCATCAATAATGTGGTTACCCGTAAGCATGATGCGCTTCTCAAGCAATTGCGGAACACCCTGCTGATCTTCAACAATTTGTGAACCTGCAGGCACACGCCCATTCAGTGCATCGCGAATATCATTTGTCTGGTCCAACATCCTAAACTCAAGAGTCGCCGTAGCATTGAGGATTTCTTTGGCTCTTGCCGTATCCTGAATACCCGGAAGCTGAACCACAATGCGTTCAGCACCCTGCTTTTGCACAAGCGGCTCAGCAACACCAAGCTGATTAACACGGTTGCGAATAATGGTAATGTTTTGTTTAACCGCGTAGTCGCGAATTTCTGCCAAACGCGCCTCAGAAAAAGACGCCCTAAGCACCAATCCATCACGCTCAGTGAAGGTTAAATCTCTGTTGCGATTTCGAAGAAAGAACTCTGCGCTATCAAGCGTTTCCTCATCGCGAAAAACGATGTCTACATGTTCTTCGACTTGTCTGACCGTGCGATATCGCAAGCCTTCTTCTCTAAGTGCTGTGCGGAAATCACCCACGGCGTCCTCTAACGCCTTATTTATGGCCTCATTCATATCCACTTCCATGAGGAAGTGAACACCGCCACGAAGATCTAAGCCTAGCTTCATAGGCGTGCCGCCAATCTCTTCTAACCACGCTGGTGTATCCGGCGCTAAATTCATGGCAACGAAGAAATCATCGCCTAGCTGCTTTTCAAGCAGCTCTCGCGCTTTTAATTGCGTATCTGAATCAGAAACGCGAACGAGTATTTGATCATTTTCAAACTCTAATCGTTTGATAGCGATGTCATTCGCTTTCAATGTAGTTTCAACTTCTGCGACTGTGCTTTGAGTGACTTGTGCGTCACGACCTGCAGAAATTTGTACGGCATGATCCTCACCATAAATGTTGGGCAATGCGTATAATGCACACATTGCCACAACAAAAACCGTGATGAGAACCTTCCAAATAGAAGTCTGGTTTAACACAGTGTGTTCCTTACAGAGATTTCATGGTGCCTTTTGGCAATACAGCAGTCACCGAGGACTTTTGAACGACAATATTGTTACTTTCGTTCAGAGATACTTCAATAAAGTCTTTGTCGTCGCTCACCTTAGTGATTTTTCCAACCAACCCACCTTGGGTTAATACCTCATCGCCCTTGCTCAAAGAAGAAACCAAATTTTTGTGCTCCTTTACTCGCTTTGCCTGAGGCCGATAAAGAAGAAAGTAAAAGATTAAACCAAAAACAGCCAACATAATGAGCATTTCAAGCCCGCCACCTTGTTGACCACCCGCTGTTTGCGCATAAGCATTAGAAATAAAAAAATCCATGGTATTCCCCGAATCTCGTTTTAATTATGATAGTGCCGGAACCGGCATATTTTTGTTGGCGTAGAACTCTTCAACAAATGCATCGAGCTCACCTTTATCAATAGCGTCACGTAACCCTTCCATCACACGTTGGTAATAGCGCAGGTTATGAATGGTATTCAAACGTGCCCCTAATATTTCATTGCACTTGTCCAAATGGTGTAGATATGACCTAGAATAATTTTTACAAGTGTAACAGTCGCAATTTTCATCTAACGGTCGCGTATCTGTTTTGTGTTTGGCATTGCGGATTTTAACGACACCTTCTGTGACGAATAAATGACCGTTTCTCGCATTGCGTGTTGGCATAACACAATCAAACATATCTATGCCGCGACGCACTGCCTCGACAATATCTTCGGGCTTTCCAACTCCCATCAGATAGCGCGGTTTATTTTCTGGAATTTTTGGCGCCGTATGTTCAATAATGCGGATCATGTCTTCTTTCGGTTCACCTACAGACAATCCACCTATGGCATAACCGTCAAATTCTATGTCTTCTAGGCCAGCCAGTGAAACATCACGCAGGTTCTCATACATACCGCCCTGAATAATCCCAAACAAAGCCGCAGGGTTGTCACCGTGTGCGTCTTTACTGCGCTTGGCCCATCGAAGAGACATTTCCATAGACAGCCTGGCTTCCTGTTCCGTTGCAGGATAAGGCGTACATTCGTCAAATATCATAACAACATCTGAACCTAGGTCTCGCTGCACTTCCATGGATTTCTCTGGTGTGAGCAAGATTTTTTCACCATTGATTGGCGAACGAAAAGTCACACCCTCTTCAGTAATTTTGCGCAAGTCTCCCAGACTAAACACCTGAAAGCCACCGGAGTCAGTAAGTATGGGCTTGTCCCAATGCATGAAATCATGCAGATCGCCGTGCTCGCGAATGATGCCTGTGCCAGGTCTAAGCATCAAATGAAAGGTATTTCCCAAACAAATGTGCGCACCGGAATCCGCTAACTCTTCAGGCGTCATCCCCTTCACAGTGCCATAAGTGCCCACCGGCATAAATGCGGGCGTTTCTACCACACCTCGGTCAAAGACAAGACGCCCGCGGCGCGCCTTTCCATCAGTTTTGTCTAGTTCAAATTGCATATAATTCAAAACGCTATGGTGATACGTGAGCCGGTTTACATACTCACATTCACAGTTAATTCAGCTTACTCGTATAAATGGGCACGGAGTATAGCAACTTTTTTCTAGTTAGTGGCTTTTTCCTACGCAGTTTTCCGAGAAATCAGCATACTGTCTCCGTAACTGAAGAAGCGGTACTCTTCAGCAATGGCTTGCTGATAGGCCTGCATCACGTTGTCATAACCGCCAAAAGCACTAATAAGCATCATTAGGGTGCTCTCAGGCAAATGGAAGTTTGTGAACATAGCGTCAACAACTTTGAATTCGAACCCCGGATAAATAAAGATATCTGTGTCGTCACAGTAAGGGGCGATTAATTGATCTCCGGCGACTTTGGCTGCCGTCTCCAACGAGCGAACCGAGGTCGTTCCCACTGCAATCACCCGCTTTCCGGCCGCTTTTGTTGCGACAATTTTGTCTACGACATCTTGCGGAACATCAGCGAATTCTGCATGCATTTTATGCGTTGTTATGTCGTCAACCCGCACAGGCTGAAACGTGCCAGCGCCCACGTGCAGCGTTAAAAAAGCTTGTTGAATACCTTTTTCCTCAAGCTTTTTTAGTATATCTTTGTCAAAATGCAGTCCGGCTGTGGGCGCAGCAACTGCACCTGGTTCTTTACTGTATACCGTTTGATATCGGTCTTTGTCAGCATCTTCGTCTGGTCTGTCAATATAGGGAGGAAGCGGCATATGCCCATAGTTTTCGAGAAGACTTAATACTGAGTCTTTCTCTTCGAATGTAAGCTCAAATAAAGCATCTCTCCTACCCGTCACTTTAACATTGACGGTGCCTTCAAGAATAAGATGTGTACCAGCCTTTGGTGCTTTGCTAGCTCTCACATGCGCAACGCACTCGTGTGTTCCGGTGATGCGCTCAACAAGCACCTCAACGTTCCCGCCAGTTTCTTTTTTTCCTAACATTCTGGCAGGAATAACTTTTGTATTATTGAACACTAAAAGGTCACCTTCTTGTAAAAGGTCTATGCAATCAGTAAAGGCCTTGTGCTCAACTTTTCCCGTATTCCCATCCAAAGTGAGTAACCGACTGGCTGTTCGTTGGGCGGTTGGATATTTAGCAATTAAATGTTCGGGTAAATCAAAATGAAAATCTGACAATTTCATGATTAAAAGTTGGCCTGCATTAAAAGATTGGTATTAAAAAAAATACGCTAGACGCGTTTTTGATACGTTAAAAGCTTGGTGCGTGGTCATTTTACTTCTATTCTCGGAGAAACTGAATATTTGCCCTCCCGGCACTTATCGCTCTATTTGCGCTCATTTATTGGGCGCATTTTTTTTTACATCCTCGGTTATGCCTTTTACCCGCACCATATCCAACGCTTGTGATTCGAGACATAATAATATCTGAACGAACAAATCGGCGCCAAGAATGCCTTTATTTATCTTGTTGCGCAAATTATCTGCTGATTGTTGAATGCCCAGTGTTTTTAGACGATCACTGAGATCCTGATATTTGACGCCTCTGGCAGACATTTCTGATTTAATAATTCTTGAAACCGTTTCTCGCCACATCTAAAAATCCTACACATTTGGGTATTATAATTTACAAAAACATATTTTTTTACACATTCGGATTGTATTTATTATTGACGTATTTATCTCTTACGTCTAGGCTGATCTTGAAAATTAGTCATAATTCCATTGCATGCTGGTACCAGAAGGGTAATGTTAAGTTTTCATACAGGTATCACATCAACACGGTGAAGGAGATAAAAATGGCGTGGGAATTAGCACAGCTGGAAGACTTGTTAAAAAACAAAGACGATTACGTAGTAACGCATGAAGGCGATTGTTTGCTGATTGCAAACAGTGATGGGCTGGATGCATGGCTAGCCGTAAGCGGTGAACAGATAGTGGTTGAAAGTGTGTTGTTTAGTGCAGCACAGGTGAAAGACAAAGGCGCGTTAAATCACGACATTTTGTCTACACACATGTTGTTTCCGTTAACAACTGTAGGAATTTCGACTATCGACAACGAAGAATATTATGTTGCTTTCGGTGCGCTTAGCTCGCAATCAAAGGCAGAGAGTATTGAAATTGAAATTGCCAGCTTATTTCAAAATGTCGCGGCGTTTTTAGACGCTTACGAAGGTCATTTACACGCATTGAGTGAATAGAGGAGACGGATATGTCTGTATGGAAAAAATTAATTACTGCAGTTAAAGGTGGTGCCACTGAAGCAGCACAAGCTGTTGCTGACGGGCAAGCTATTCGCATTCTTGAACAGGAAATTCGAGAAGCAAAAGAAGAGCTTCGCAAGTCGGATCACGCACGCACGCAAATTTTGGCCAAATGTAAATTGTCACAGCAGAAAATTGACGGCTTTGATCAGTCTATTGCTGAATATGAGGCGCACGCTCGCAAAGCAGCCGACTCAGATAGACAATTGGCGCTTGATTGCGCACAGAAGGTGGCAGACTTGAGAGCTCAGCGTGATAGCGAACAGACTTACCTTGATCAGTTTCGCACGTCAGAGAAGCAATTGGCAGCCAATATTGACCAGGCAAAGGCTAATTTACGTCGCTTGGAGCAACAGGTTGATATGGTTAAGGCAACAGAAACCGTTCAAAAGGCTCAGGTTTCCGTTTCGTCGCGCCACATGGGTGCAAACAGCAAGATGAAAACTGCTACTGAATCTCTGTCGCGAATTCAGGAACGTCAAAAGTTGAAAGGGGCAGAACTGGAAGCCGCCGAGGAGTTAGCCCAGGCTGAGTCGACAGACGATTTAGAATCGCGTCTGGCAGCAGCGGGGATAAAGGGTGGCCAGGCATCTGCCGATGATGAACTTAGCCGTATCCTTGGAAAATAGTAAGTACTTGAATGCATTGGGGGTAGTCTGACATGATATCCCCAATGTTTACTCTGTAGGGATGCAAAATGGCACCTTGGATTAAAGTTCGCAAAGTCATGCTGCGTTACTTCGCCAACTCTAACTGGTCGACCATTTTTATACTCACGCTCTTGTATGGGCTTGTGGCATTTGCGTTATTAGATTGGGCCGGAGAAGAAGACATTGTTGCTGACGGCAATTTTGTCTACTGGCTTACCGTCACTGCCTCAACCGTAGGATACGGTGACTACTCGCCGTCGAGTATTGCCGGAAAATGGATCGTTGCACTTTACGTCATCCCTTTTGGTTTGTCGCTATTCGCCTGGGTTATTGGGAAGATTGCAGCATGGGTTTCACTTCAGTTGAGAAAAGGGTTTAAAGGTATGAAATCACTCCAGGTTTCTGAGCATATCTTAGTGATAGGATGGAACGAGCAGCGCACGATTCAATTGTTAAATTTGTTATTGCGAGAACGGGATACCTCTTACGAACAGCCAGAAATTGTACTATGTGTGAAAGCCGATATTGAAAACCCCATGCCAGGAAAGGTTGAGTTTGTTCGCGTCGAATCCTTCAATAACGATATTGACATGGACAGAGCAAAAGTAGCAGAAGCGAGAACCATTCTTATTGATAATCCGCAGGACGATGTCACCATGACCACCGCGCTGTATTGCGCAAGCCGAAATCCAGATGCACATAAAGTCGCCTATTTTAATGATGATACACTAGTTGGCCTGCTAAGAACCCACTGCCCGAATGTCGAATGCACGCCCAGTGTTGCAGTAGAAATGTTAGCTAAATCAGCTTTTGATCCAGGCTCAAGCATATTACATCACGATTTATTGAATGTAGAAGATGGACAGGCGCAGTACTCAATTACCGTACCCGACGATACAGGCACCATGTCGGTAGAAACGGCTTTTGTGAACTTGAAGCGCCACTACAACGCAATACTCATCAGCATTGCACCACTAGGCAGCTATCGACAAATGAAAGTCAATCCCGCATTCACTGACACTATTCAGCCAGGCGACAAACTATTTTATATTGCTGATGAGCGTGTCAATAATATTCAGTGGCAGCGCATTGCCTCGGAGGCGTAAATGTTTTCAAAACTGTTTGGTAGCAAACCCGCAAAGCCATCAAGACCTGAGTCCCCCCAAATAATGGGACTTTACTTAGGTGGTTCGTTTGAACTAGACGAACTTAAACTCAAACTGATTACTCCTGAGCTCACCATAGAAAAGCCCGCTTCGCATCACCTTATTCAAGCGGTAGGCGAGGCCCATTTGGATTCTGGCGGCAAGATGCTTCGGTTCTACACAGACGATGATGCGTTCTTACAAATCATTCTTGACGGCGGTGATACTGAAAACCATATTACTGATGTAAAGCTCTGGTATTTCTATGATACGCAAACAATTGGTAATGACAGTCAATGGACGCAAGCACTGAACCATACCATTTCCACGCCTACTTATCAGGTTGACGGGAACGAGTTCACACGTGTTTGGAATGCAGTTGGCGAGGTTTCCCCGCCAGTAGCTGTTACGGAAAAGACCTTCGAAGAAGACGGTGATACGAGTGAAACTGACCAATTTATGATGCTTTATGAACGTCCACTTGATGACGACAGAACAGAATCGCTTTTGGTGGTAGGTGAAGAGAAAATTATTGGTAATAACGCCGATAGATGTTTGGTCATCAGTACTGGCTTTGATATTCAGCCTGCTGATATAAGAATAAATGGTTAAGGAAACAATATGGACGCTTTATACGATTCAATCGCCGGGCTCGGCAACTTTGCACTTTACTTCGCTATCTCGGTGGCTTTTTTGTTTGTTTTCAAAGTCGTTTATGCCTTCGTGACGCCGCACGACGAATGGAAGCTGGTTAAAGAAGATAAAAATACCGCGGCTGCCATTGGGTTTGGCGGTGCATTAATTGGTTTTGCCATCGCGCTGTCTGGTGCCGCAGCGAATTCTGTCAGTCTCGTCGATTTTGCAATATGGGGTGGCGTTGCCATTATTGCTCAGTCTCTGGCATTTGCACTTTTGAGATTTACCTTTATGCCAAAAATCGCAGAACGCATTAACAACAACGAAGTATCTGCTGGCACCATGCTGGCCGCTATGTCAGTGTCAGTGGGCCTGCTTAACGCGGCTTGTATGACCTACTAAGGGGGCGATCATGGACGCAACAAATCAAAAGCGTACACGAGGAATAGACCTTTCAAAAATGCGCAAGTCCTTCGCCCTAAAACCACTGATTGTAGGGATGTCCGGAGTGATGCTAAGTGCTTGTGCTGACAATAGAACCGAAGCAAACATTTACACCTCTGTAGAAGACTGTATTGACGATTACCCCTCTGCAGCGGACTTGTGTCGATCTGCTTATCAAGATGCCTTAACTGAAGCAGCAAGGACGGGGCCGCGGTTCTCTACAGAATATGATTGTGAGTATGAGTTTGGCCCAAATCAGTGTCGTCAGCTCGACACAGGCGGCGTTTTTATTCCTTTTATGGCGGGCTATATGGTGAGTAACCTGCTCTCACCAAAACGTTATTATACCCAGCCCATGTACACCTCTTATTCAAGACACAGTCCTTTCCGCTCCAGATGGATAATGGCCGATGGTTACGTATTTGACGGCGACATTCGCAAACGTAAATACAAAGTTAGAGAGGATATCTATAAACCAAAGCCAACCGTAAATCGCACGATGAAACGAGGCGGTTTTGGCAGCAGTGTAAGGGCTAAATCCTCTTGGGGCAGCAGCTCTCGAAAAGGCAGTTGGGGAGGGTAATGCTTCGCGTTCCCCACCCTCCGCGAGCGCACTGGAAAAAGTTAGCACAAGAATATGGCTTTCATTTTCATACCATGTACGGCGAGCCTTATTGGGATGAAAGTGCTTATTATCAGTTCTCTCTCAAACAAGTAGAACAGGATATAGAGGACCCTACCGCCGAACTTCATCAGATGTGTCTGGCAGCGGTAGACTTTGTGCTCGACAATGAGTCTGTTCTGCGCCATTTTGCAATCCCTGCCACGGCGTGGGATGCTGTTCGCGACTCCTGGCAGCATCGCGATCCGAGTCTTTACTCGAGACTTGACTTTGTCTATGACGGCAAGTCACCCGCTAAGTTGCTCGAAAACAATGCAGATACACCAACATCTCTCTATGAGTCTGGTTTTTGGCAGTGGTTATGGCTAGAGCAAGAAGTGGACGCTGGAAATATTCCTAAGGCAGCTGATCAATTCAACTCATTACAGGAAAAGCTCGTCGCGCGCTTTAAAGAAATTGCCTATATTAACCAGATTGACCAATTACATTTTGCCTGTTGTAAAGACACAAAAGAAGACAGGGGGACGGTGCAGTACCTACAGGATTGTGCACGAGAAGCAGGCATTGAAAACCACTTCGTCTACATAGAAGACATAGGTATTGCCGACACGGACGTGTTTACTGACTTAGCTGACAGGCCCATTGTTGACTGTTTTAAGCTCTATCCCTGGGAGTTCATGTTACGCGAAGAATTTGCTGAACCGCTCCTTGAACAAACTCTTGGCTGGATAGAACCGATTTGGAAAGCTATTCTCTCGAATAAGGCCCTACTTCCGGTACTGTGGAAGCTCTTCCCCGACCATCCCAACTTACTGCCTGCCTATTTTGAAGATGAGCTATCCTCCGGTTTGTCTGGTAAGTGGATAAAAAAGCCTTTGCTTTCCAGGGAAGGCGCTAATATTAGTCTTATTGACCTGCCGACTGGTCACACGCAAATGCTATCAGAAGGTCCATACGGGGAAGAGGGGTTTATCTATCAGCAATTCGCTCCGGTTCCACAATTTGGTGATAATCACACCCTTATCGGTAGTTGGTTAGTAGATGACCAACCTGCCGGTATGTCGATTCGTGAGGACAAGCAAACCGTGACTCAGGATATGAGCCGATTTTTACCCCATATCATTTTAGACTGACTCTTTGGCAGGAACGCAGTGTTTTCTAAATTACAGCCTTTTTTGCTTTTTTTAGCTTCGTTCATTGCACTGGAGCTGGTCAATATACTGTTAGGACGAGGTCTTAACCATTTTGGTCTTATTCCCCGTTCTGTCTCACATTTATACGGGATTTTCACCGCCCCCTGGCTACATGCCAGTATCGGTCATCTGCTTGCCAACCTTTCTGCGTTGGCTGTGTTAGGGGTCATTGTTTGGCAGTGGGGGCAAAAGCGTTTTTGGAAAATCACCTTGTTTATCATCGTCACCAGCGGACTGTTAGTCTGGATCTTTGCCCGCCCTGCTTTCCACATTGGCGCCAGCGGTCTGGTTTATGGATACTTCGGGTTCTGCTTAATTGGAGGCTGGTTAAGCCGGCGACCTTTGCTCATAATTCTGTCCTTGTGTGTCGCTGTTGTGTATGGCTCTATGATGTGGGGCGTGTTACCCATTCGTGCAGGTGTCTCTTTCGAGTTTCATTTAGCCGGATTCTTCATGGGGTTAGTCGCAGCAAGACTGTGGGCTAAGGGACAACAGAAAAAACTTTTCGTATAATCAACCAGCTTATTATAAAACCGTAAAATGGTACGTTTAATAAATGACTGAAACAAAAACAGAACAGCAACAACGACCGGGCTTTTTCGGCAACTTAATCTTTAATATTGCTATCCCGGTGGCCATTATGAGTTACGGTAGCTCGGAAGCGTATTTAGGGCCAGCCTGGAGCGTAGTTGTCGCCCTGGCCTTTCCCCTCTGCTATGGCCTGTGGGATTTAAAACAGTCTGGAAAAGTAAACGCATTTTCTATTCTGGGGATTTTAAGCGTATTGCTCACGGGTGGGATCAGTTTGCTAAAACTTCCTGCAGAGTATATGGCAATTAAAGAGGCTGCCATTCCCGGTGTAATTGGGCTTGCTGTGCTGATCACACAATATACCAATAAACCCTTGGTCAAGGTTCTTATCCTAAATGACCAACTTATTAATTGGGCCAATTTGAATAAGGCGCTTGATGAACAAAACGCACAAGAGGGCTTTTCTAAAGTTCTAGCGTTAAGTTCATACGTTGTCGCCGGTTCGTTTTTCTTGTCTTCCGCACTTAATTACATCTTAGCCAAAATGATTTTGGTCAGTGAGCCAGGCACAACCGCCTATACCGAAGAATTAGGCAGAATGACGGCTTTGAGTTACCCCGTCATTGTTATACCCAGCACAATCTTACTGGTTGGTGCTTTGTGGTATGTGTTTTCGCAAATACAAAAACTTACCGGCGAAGATATTGACAAGTTTGTAAACCAGTAGCCATTCTTTTTACGTAAATATTTCTTAAGTAGACAGTACAGAGGCACAGTACACATTATGCTCAGGGTAGAAAGAGTCAGTAAGCAGTTTGACCATTCGCCCACGCCTCTGTTTTCCGACATTAATTTGTCCCTCGGCAAAGGACAGTCGTTGGCCATAATGGGTGCTTCGGGCTCGGGTAAATCAACGTTACTCAATATGATTGCCGGTTTAAGCACCTGCAGCAGCGGTCGTATTTTTCTTGCCGACCAAACTATCTCCATCATGTCAGAGGACAAACGGGACAGTTTTCGGGCAGAGCACATAGGCATGGTTTTTCAGCAATTTAATCTGATCGATTGCTTATGTGTTGAGGACAATATTTTACTTCCTGCGCGCTACTTGGGTATCCCGCCTAGGCGCAGTGTTGATGAACTTCTAGCGGCCTTGGGCATTACAACGCTCAAAAGGGCGTCAATCGACAAACTGTCTGGGGGTGAGCAGCAACGCGTAGCCATTGCCAGAGCCCTTATTCATAGTCCATCGTTGATATTAGCTGACGAGCCCACGGGTAATCTGGATGAAAATACCAGTAATAAAGTGGCTGATTTACTGTTTGCACTTGCCAAAGAAACATCAGCCAGTTTACTGGTTGTTACGCACGCGCCGGACGTTGCTAAGCTCGCTGATGAAACGCGGATGATTTACCAGGGTTCACTGCAACCAATATGAAACCCTATTTTGTTATCCTTCAGCTGTTTTTTCTGCACGCTAAAAAGCACTGGATTTATATAGCACTGGTATTTTTTGCGCTTATCACCGCTGGAGCAGGTTTAAGCAGCGTCTTGGTCATTAATCAGGCCGCTTTATCTTCCCTAGAGCCAGTAACTAGCGGCCCAAGTTATGCCATCACGTCGAGGTCAAACCAGCCAATAACACTGGATGACTACGGCGAACTGCGCAAACAGGGCGTGATAGACAGTATTGCCGTTACTATGCAAACCCTCGATAAAAAAGGGCAACTGTTCCGAATATGGGGCATCGATATTTACCCCCTGCTAAACAGCCGATTTAGAAACACTATTGTCGATAATAGCGCGCCAACAGCTGCACTACCGCCAATTGGCTTTGGCAGTATTTCTAAACCTGCCGCCGCTCTGCTCAACATAAAAGACGGAGACAGCGCCGATTTAGGTGCAGAAATAAACACCCCTCCTCTGATCGTTGGAGATGTGCCTCTGCCCCAACTAACAGCCAATTCACCTTATGCTATTGCGCTGCCTTTGAGAGACTTTTTTGCGCTTTTTCCACAAAGCGACAATCAAGAGGTCAATGCCATTTACCTGCTTATGCCACGTTCATCAGATGAGCTCTCGGCCCTTACTGATATGCTTCCCAAACACTTATCACTACAAAAAGTGATACAAGCTAATGACTCTGTAGAAATGGGTAAGAGCTTTTCTTTTCACTTAGTGGCTATGGGCGGGCTTATGGTGCTAGTTTGTCTGTTTATTGTTACCAACGCCTTGTCCATGCTATTGGCTTACCGTCACACAACAATCTCCCACTTACACAAACTAGGCATAACAAAAAAAGCCATTACTGTAGGCCTGATAACTGAACTCGGTTTTTATTGTCTTGTAGGGAGTCTACTGGGTGTACTTTTGGGATTTTGGGCAATTACGCAGTTTGATACGGGTATTACCGCAACCCTGTCCAACCTTTTACGATCCCCTTTTTCTATAGACTCAGTTTCATTTATTTCTGTAGCCTTACTCTGTGTTTTGCTCTGCGTAATTGGTGTCGCCATCGCCACTTTCATACCATTAAAACAAGCGCTTAAAACAGAGCTTGTTCAGACAAACAATACTCTGTCATGGCACACTACTGCACTGACAGCACTTACTACTGGTATTGTCGGTTACCTACTTTTCAGCTTTCAAACTAAACTAGCTGATCTCACCGCCATTGGACTCGTTATTCTTGCTGGCTGTATAGTCATGACTACCCTAGTACCCACTTGCTTCCGCCTATTCGCACATCTGGTCAACAAAAAGAACGCCTTACTTCATTGGTCTTTAAAAAGTGGAGAAGCACTTTCCAGCCGATGCAAACTGGCTGCCAGTGCCTATTTTATTTCACTGGTTTGTATCATCGGCCTTACTGGTATGGTAGACAGCTTCAGAACTGCGACCAATGATTGGTTAAGCAAACGCCTCGTAGCCCCTGCCTACGTATACACCGACCAGCCTGAAAACGTGCCCGTTGATGACAGCGTTAACTTGATTTACCGTAGAATCAAACCCGCGCTACTCAATCAAACGCCAATAAACTTAAGTGATTACCCACTTACACCGCAGTATAGAGAGGGTTTGACGTTCCACAAAAGTGCTACTGAGCCGTGGAAGCGTTTTGAAACAGGTGAAGCTCTGTTTATCAATCAGCAGTTCGCTTATCGGAACAACGTTTACGTTGGCGATAGCGTTGAGTTGGTAATTGAGAACCTGACCCACACGCTATCTGTTATGGGTATCTACTACGATTACGGTAACCCTAATGGTAATGGCTTGGTCGCACCTCAATTACTGGCAGGTACAGGCAAATTAGACAATGTTGTAGCCGTGATGTCTGACACAGGTAAATGGCAGGATTACCAACACTTACTGGTATCTGTTTTACCTAATGCTTCTTTTCTCACTAAGTCAGGCTTACTCTCGCTATCGATGGGAATTTTTGACCGAACCTTTATACTCACAGACGGCCTGACTGTAGTCGCGCTAATTATTTCCGCACTCTCTTTTGCCATTACCATAGCCTTGTTAAGTAGGCATCTGAGTGGACATATTCGCATACTAAGTGCGTTAGGCATTCAGTTTAGGGTAATACAAGGTGCTGTTTTCACTCAGTTTGCGCTCATTTGTTTGCTTGTTACACTACTGGCAATACCGGCGGGTTTAGTGCTTTCCCATGTTCTAATCAGCATCGTGAACGTTAATGCCTTTGGCTGGACCTACCCGCTAAACATTAAACCGTCAGCGATTGGGTTTATCGCGTTAAGTGGTTTTATTGGTATGCTGGTAGTCTGCTGGCTTTCGCTCTATCGCGCTTCTGCGCGTCGTCTGCCCAGTGGCTTTGCAGGTTTATTTTTACTGTGTGCTGGGTTGATAAGCGGTTGTAGCCCCGCGCCTAAGCAAACATCAATTTTTGCTAACGTTTCATCTCCACAGAGTCATTATCAATACGAACACGTGGATAGACTTACGGGCGTAAAACTGCCTGCTGATCATGCTCCTCACCCTGAATATCAGCTTGAGTGGTGGTATTTAACCATAGTATTGCGCGATGAGACGCAGCGTCCCTACCCATTTCAATACACATTGTTTCGTTTCAACCGCCAAGGAGAGCAAACTTATATGGCGCACGCCTCCTTGCACACCCCTGAAGAGCACTTTTTCGAAGAACGATTTGCCGAACCAACCATGCCATATTTGCAGGTTAACTCATCTCCTTTTTCACTCCAACTGGACAATTGGCTATGGCAGGGGCAAACAGCTTCTCCCTTCCCAGCAAACTTGAGCGTGGACTTCTGGCAAGGTCCGGAATTAGATATTGAGATTGCAAACAATGGGCCTGTAGTGACTCACGGTGATCAAGGTATAAGTACTAAGTCAGCCAACGGTGCGCATGTTTCCTATTACTACAGCTACCCATTTCTATCTGCCAAAGCAAAGGCTATCATTAATGGTGAAACAAAAACGCTGAAAGGTAACGCATGGTATGACCACGAATGGACTTCACAGTTGGTTGATGAAACCGTGCTTGGATGGGATTGGTTTTCTCTGCACTTAGATTCTGGGGACAAAATTATGGTGTTCAGGTTGAGAATAGAAAACAAACCAGACTTCTATACCGGCACCTATATAAGTGCTTCCGGACAAGCAGAAAAACTCGCGCAAAACGTATTTTCTTTATCACCGACAAAAAATGATGACGTGCCGCTTGACTGGGTGTTGTCAATACCCGAAAAATCAGTGTCAGTACAAATAACACCGTTTAAGCGGTCGCAATGGAATTGTGGCACATTCGTCTATTACGAAGGTGGAGTAAATGTTCAGGGAAGCCACAGTGGTGAGGGCTTTATGGAGCTCACCGGTTATGGCAAACCTGAACATCAGTGTTAATCTTGCTTAGCAGCGCCAGTCGGTTTTAAAGTCGCACACGTCATTTTCTTGCTCACCATCAGATTCAGAACTATCAGTTTGATCACTTAGCGACATATTTGACTGCTTGGGATTCGTCATTAGTGCGAACAGCTTTTTGGCAATATCGGTGTTGTCCATATGCCCAAGGAAAGACGCGCGGCCAGGCCCCATAGCAAACACCTCAACGTCAACGCCAGTGTGTCCTGACGTAGTCCAGCCAGTGTTCGTGCGCTCATCCAAAATCTTAGTCACCCCTTTGTGGCGTGCTCTAACGTCCTCTTCGGTGACCAAAGCCACAATCGCTTCCGCCTCAGTTTCATTGAGTCTAAAACCAAGCGTCTCACTCACATATTCAACTGGGTTCTCTTCCAGAGGAAACTGCTGTGCAACAGTAACTGCCGATGCATTCATCGCTTTTAGCCAGAGCGGTTCCCACCGATAATCGCCGCCTGCGCCTATCGTTAAGCCGCCAGTACTGTGATCAGCAGTCAGTACGACTAATGTATCTGGGTTTTCTTCTACATAATCTTGTAAAAAAGCCATTGTCATCGCTAAATCATGCATTTCAGCCATCGCACTGGCCACATCATTGGCATGCCCGGCCCAGTCCACCTGACTTGCTTCAACCAAAAGAAAAAATCCATTTTCATTTTCTAAATGTCTAATTGCTTGTTTGGTCAAAAACGCCAGACGATTCTCTCTTCTGTCATCCAAGGCCCACGGAAGACCTACAGGTGCAAATAATCCCAACACGTTCTGACCTGACGGATAAGTCGCCAGTTTGTTGTAATCATCGGAGTATTGATAGCCTGCGTCGATAAACTGCGCCACCAGGTCTCTGTCTTCACGAATAAAATAATCAGTCCCGCCGCCTAACATAACATCGGCAACAAACTGTCCTTCTATACGATCATCAAAAAACCTGTCGGCAATCGCATCATAATTGCGGCGGCTCTCGTTATGGGTAACGTAAGAGGCAGGTGTAGCATGCACAATTTGTGAGGTTACCGCCAGGCCCGTTCTTAATCCGCGTCGTTTGGCCTCGCGCAAAACAGTATTGACGGGCTGCTTATCTTTATCAACGCCAATAGCGCCGTTGTAGGTTTTAATGCCCGCAGCAAGCGCTGTCGCACCAGCAGCCGAATCAGTCACCAAGCCAGATACGTTGGCCGGATAGGTTGATGCTCTGCCTGTGATTAATTGGTCAAAAACCGTTGTTTCCACTTCAGGTGTACTTGGGTCGTCCTGGTAGTAACGGTAGGCCGAGGTGTATGCCGGCCCCATGCCATCAGCAACAACCATAATAATATTTTTGGGTTTAGTCTCTGCAACTACCGAAGTACTCAAACAAAGTGTGCTCAAACAAACGATGGCAGATAGATTTCTAAAAAGGGTACGCGACAACATGCACACTTCCTTGATGGTTATTTTTAAACTATTTACGCTGCATAAGACCCTAGTTTACCAACAAAGTTGTGTTCATCCAGCCTCTTTTTAATCGTTTGTGAGGATTTGGCCCATTCGCTCCTGTACTACTTCAACTAATCCGTCTGGTTGAAATTTTGAGATGAAACGGTCACACCCGACCTTTTCCACCATGGCCTGATTGAAACTGCCACTTAATGATGTGTTTAGCGCGATAAAAAGCTCGTTCATTCGAGGATCGCCACGCACCTCAGCCGTCAACCGATACCCGTCCATCTCCGGCATTTCTGCATCTGTGAACATCATAAGGATTTTGTCGTAGATGTTTTCTCCTGAATCAGCCCAGCTTTGCAATAAACGCAAAGCTTGTAAGCCATTTGAACATTCAATGAACGATAGACCTAACTGAGAGAGTGTATCTTTAATCTGCTTTCTGGCCGTTGAGGAGTCATCGACGATCAATACCGTCTTCCCATTTAAATGGGGAACAATATCCTGATCTAACACAGCTTCAGAGATACGCACATCGTAATCGATAATCTCAGCTAGTACTTTTTCAACGTCTATAATTTCAACCAGCTCACGCTTACCTTGGATATCAAGCTGTGTAATGGCAGTGAGGTAATTAGACTTGCCGATTGAGTTAGGTGGTGGCTGAATATCTTTCCATGAGGTATTCACGATACTTAGCACTTCTGCAATTAAAAAGCCCTGAACACTTCGGTTGTACTCGGTGATGATCACATTGCCCTGACCTTCTGCAATATCCGACCTAGTACGAAGCTTGATGGCCTCGTTCAGATTGATAATCGGAATAGATGTACCGCGATACATAGTGACACCGTGCAGGTGCGAGTGAGAGCCTGGCATTGCATTCATTTTTGGCACACCGATGACTTCTTTTACCTTAAAGACATTGATGGCAAAGACATGCCGAGTTCCAAGCCGGAATAACAAAAGTTCAAGCCGGTTCTCCCCGACAAGTTTTGTCCTTTGGTCAACGGAAGCAAGTACGCCGCTCATCTGTCACCCTTCCACATTTGCAAGCTCTCCCTAGTATAGGCCAACTCAAGAAAAAAACGTACGCACTAAATACGCCAGCCAATCATTCATGACATGAATACCAAAAATAAATACCATAGACTTACATTATTTAAAGCAATGACTACTATAAATAACAACAAAACACACCGATGTGCCCTACACATCATCTGGGAGGAGTAAAACAATGTCCCAATATACAGATGCTTTAAAACACCTTACTACACTTACCGCTTCACAAGGTGCGCCCTGGAGTGGGATAAATGCAGACTATGCAGCAAGAATGGTGGTTCAAAACCGTTTTAGAACCGGCCTAGACATCGCTAAGTACACCGCAGGCATAATGCGTAAAGACATGGCAGACTACGACGCTGATTCGTCCAGTTACACACAATCACTGGGTTGTTGGCATGGTTTTATCGGCCAACAAAAAATGCTTTCCGTGAAAAAACACCAGGGTACCACTGACAAAAGCTATTTATACCTTTCAGGCTGGATGGTGGCGGCTTTGCGCTCTGAGTTTGGCCCCTTACCTGATCAATCCATGCACGAAAAGACCAGCGTTGCATCACTGATAGAAGAACTTTACACCTTCCTTCGCCAGGCAGATGCCCGTGAGCTTGGCGACTTGTTCAAGCAACTTGATGCGGCCAAAGCAAGTGGTCAGGATACCGGCGAGATAGAAGCGAAAATCAATAACTATGAAACGCACGTGGTACCAATCATCGCCGACATAGACGCGGGTTTTGGTAATGAAGAAGCCACCTATTTACTCGCCAAAAAGATGATAGAGGCAGGTGCGTGCTGTATTCAGATTGAGAATCAGGTGTCAGATGCCAAGCAATGTGGTCACCAAGACGGCAAAGTAACCGTCCCACATGAAGATTTCTTGTCCAAAATCAATGCGGTACGATACGCCTTCCTTGAGTTGGGTGTAGATGATGGCGTGATCGTAGCTCGAACAGACTCTCTAGGAGCGGGCCTTACACAGAAAATTCCTGTGTCTCAGTCTAAAGGTGATTTAGCATCTCAATACAATGCTTTCCTCGATACGTCACCGGTAACCGATATCGCATCACTCAATGAAGGTGACCTGGTAATCAAACAAAATGGTGAGTTAGTTAAACCCGTTCGCTTGCCCAATGGCTTGTTTAAATTTAAAGACAATACGGGTTTTGACCGCGTAGTGCTTGACTGCGTCACCTCCTTGCAACATGGCGCTGACTTGTTGTGGATTGAGACAGAAAAGCCGCACGTAGGCCAGATTGCTGCCATGGTAAACGCAATTCGGGAAAAAGTACCAAATGCCAAGTTAGTCTATAACAATTCTCCGTCGTTTAACTGGACGCTGAATTTCCGTCAACAGATATTTGACGCATGGAAAGAAGAAGGCAAAGATGTATCAGCTTACGATCGTGATGCCCTTATGTCGGTCGATTATGACAACAGTGAGCTAGCGGCGGCCGCAGATGAAAAAGTGCGCACATTCCAAAAAGATGCATCCCGTGAAGCGGGTATATTCCACCACTTGATCACCCTTCCCACCTACCATACGGCGGCGTTGTCTACCGACAACCTTGCCAAAGGCTACTTTGGTGAAGAGGGCATGCTTGCTTACGTTCGCGGTGTACAGCGTCAGGAAATTCGTCAGGGACTCGCCTGTGTTAAACACCAGGCGATGGCTGGCTCAGACCTTGGTGATACGCACAAAGAATATTTCTCTGGTGACCAGGCACTGAAAGCGTCAGGTGATGACAACACCATGAATCAGTTTGACTAAATAGGTTTCCCAACCAGTCAGTCATGCAAAGCTCCTTCGGGAGCTTTTTTTATTGCCGCTGGATTGACTAACATGGCAAAACCGCATTAGATATAACAAATCCTACCGTGATGACAAATCTTGTGAATATTGCAAAAGTTGACCTTAACCTCCTCGTTTATCTTGATGTATTACTGCGTGAAGGGAGTGTCACTAAAGCGGCAAACCAGTTAAGTATTACCCAGCCTGCTATGAGCAATGGGTTGAAGCGCTTAAGAGAATTGTTCAATGATCCGATATTGGTAAGAACCAGCGAGGGTATGACCCCAACGCAAAGAGCCCTTGAGCTGCAACCCGTGGTGCGCGATGTGCTCAGTCAACTAGAAAGTGCTGTTCAACCGAAAACTGAGTTCGATCCTGCACTGAGTGACAGAACCTTTCGCATCATGGCCAGCGACTACGCAGAATCAACGCTGCTGCTTGAACTTATCGGCAGACTGTCAACACTTGCTCCTAACATCACACTGGACATAATAACTCCCAGTGATGTTACGTTTCACGACGTAGAACAAGGAAAAGTGGATATGGCCATCAATCGATTTGAAGAGCTGCCACTATCCTTCCATCAAAAGGTGATTTGGTACGACACTTTTTCATGTGTTATCAGTGCTAGTCATCCATTGGTAGACAACTTTGACTTAGAAAGCTATTTGAGCAGTCAGCATATTTGGGTCAGTAAGACGGGGTTTGGTGTTGGCGTGGGTGTCGACCCGAATGAAGTACAAAAGCTCGGATGGGTCGATGCAGAGCTAACCAAAATAGGCAAGCAACGGGATATTAGAGTCTTTACCCGACATTATCATTCAGCCTTGCAAATGGCCAAAAATCAGCACTTAGTCGCTACCCTGCCTACTCGCGCAGCCAGTATTTTCAAAGATGATCCCGGGCTGGCGCTGAAAGCCCCCCCTTTCGACATTCCGCCAATCGCGTTAAAAATGGCCTGGAGTGCATTGTTGCATCACGATGCCGGCCATGTCTGGTTACGACGGTTGATTACCGAAGTCGCAGATTCCATTCAAAATAAACCAACCTAAACATTCATGAAACTTATGATTGAAATAGAAACCATAAATTAAAAATTTATCGCCAAGCCTCCTACACTAGGGTCATTACGTTTTACCTGGTCACACAAAACAAAAGGGGTTGTTATGACAACACGCGTTCAAAGAGGCCGTCTTGCTGTTGACAGCATGTTGGATGAATTCATAAACACCGAGGCTTTACCTGGGACGGGTATCGATCAGGCAGTATTTTGGCAACGCTTTGAAGCATTCTTAGCCAACAACATGGAAAAAAACAAAGCCTTGCTACTCAAAAGAGATGAGCTCCAGGCCAAGATCGATGCCTACCATAAAGCTGGAGGTTCGCTTGAGATTAATACCTATAAGCAATTTTTGTCATCCATTGGTTATCTCGTTGAGCAACCGACTGAGTGCAAAATAACCACGCATAATGTTGACCCGGAAATTGCCTCCATGGCTGGTCCTCAACTAGTCGTCCCTATAAACAACGCCAGGTATGCGCTGAATGCAGCCAATGCAAGGTGGGGAAGCTTATACGATGCGTTGTACGGTACAGACTTTATCCCGCAAGAGGGTGAATTAGCCCCTGGCAAAGGATATAACAAGCAACGTGGTGATGCCGTTATAGAAAAAGCGAAGGCCTATCTTGATGCCATTATTCCTTTAGAAAACGCTTCACACGCGGATGTGTGCCAATACAAGGTAGCATCGACAAAATTAATTGCAGTGACCTCATCCCATCAGGAAACAGTTTTATGTTCGCCGAATTTGTTTGTCGGCTATACGGGGAACCCCGAAAAACCTGAGACATTGCTGTTTAAACACCACGGCTTGCACATAGAAATACAAATTGATGTAACGCATGCCATTGGTAAAACTGACACAGCAGGCGTTAAGGACGTCGTCGTAGAGGCAGCAATTACCACTATTATGGATTGTGAAGATTCTGTCGCCGCCGTTGATGCAGAAGATAAAACACTCGTTTACCAAAACTGGCTAGGCTTGATGCTCGGCACCTTGGAAGCCAAGATAGCGAAGGGAGATAGAACCCTTGTGCGCACTATGGATAATGATAGGGTCTACACGTCACCTAAAGGTGAAGCATTCAGTTTGCCCGGACGCAGCTTAATGTTTGTGCGTAACGTAGGCCATCTCATGCTGTCTGATGCAATTTTGCTGGATGGCTCCCCGATTTATGAAGGACTGATGGATGGCGTGATCACGTCATTGATCGCCAAACATGATTTGCTCAAACGCGGAAAGTTCGTGAATTCCAAAACGGGCAGTGTCTATATCGTTAAACCAAAGATGCACGGTCCTGAAGAAGTTGCATTTACCAATGCATGTTTTGGTGAGATTGAATCCATGCTTGATTTGGAACCGAATACCCTAAAAATCGGTATCATGGATGAAGAAAGACGCACAAGTGTTAATCTAAAAGCCTGTATTGCTGCAGCCAGTGAGAGAGTGGTGTTTATTAACACTGGCTTTTTAGACAGAACGGGTGATGAAATTCATACTTCTATGTTGGCCGGTGCGTTTGCCCCGAAAGCCGAGTTGAAGGCTCGTCCCTGGATCCATGCATACGAAAAAGCGAATGTTGTTACAGGCTTAGCGTGTGAATTGTCGGGTAAAGCTCAGATTGGCAAAGGAATGTGGCCCATTCCCGATCAAATGGCCAATATGATGCAAGCAAAAGTTGCCCATCCTAAGTCGGGCGCTTCTACTGCCTGGGTTCCCTCGCCCACGGCAGCAACATTGCATGCGCTGCACTATCACGACGTTGATGTGTTTGCTGTACAGAAAACGTTAGCAGAAATAGATTTTGATGGCATTGATGCTATTCTTGATATTCCTTTACTCAATGACAAACCGCTAGACGATGACGCGATACAAAATGACCTAGATAACAATGTACAGGGCATTTTGGGTTACGTGGTCCGTTGGGTTCATCAGGGTGTTGGGTGCTCGAAAGTGCCAGACATCAACCACGTAGGACTGATGGAAGACCGTGCAACACTCAGAATTAGCAGCCAGCATATTGCAAATTGGTTGGTACATGGCCTAGTAAGCGAACAACAAGTAGACGAATCTTTATCTCGCCTTGCCGTGCTGGTTGATGAACAAAACAAGACGGACAAGGAGTATATTCCTATGACGCCTAATCCCGAAAGCAGTCTTGGTTATCAAGCGGCCAGAGCCCTTATTTTCGAAGGTACAGCCCAGCCCAATGGCTATACTGAGCCGTTACTTCATGCCATGCGGCAAAAAATGAAAGCCACCCAAACACAACAATAGACCATTTATAAGATGCCGGGTATGCCAATTGCCCCGGCGCTTATTTCTCATTTTCGTCAGGAACGACTACAGTTAAATGACGCAGTATTTTTGATAGTTTTCAGCCTTTTATGGTTCAACGTATTGTTCCTATTTTTTCAGGTGGCGGGACGCGCTTACCAGCGCATATAGGGATATTACGCGCGTTAGAAGAGATCGACGTGGAGTTTGATTCCATGGTGGGTATTTCCGGAGGCTCTATTGTTGCGGCGCTCTACGCCTGTAAAATGCCATTAGAGAAGATACTGGCGCTTGCTACTTCCACTGACTTCAAACAATTTCGTGACTTTTCTCTAATAAGGCTGTTATTGCATGGCGGGTTATCATCGGGGAAAAAGTTTGAAAGTTGGTTGGATAAACTTCTAGAAGGAAAAACATTTGCCGACCTGGACTTTTCACTTCATGTTATCGCAACCGATTTAAATGGGGGTGGGCCTGTCGTGTTCAATAAAGCAAACTCACCGGAAATGAAAATTTCTCAGGCAGTAAGGTACTCGATGTCTATCCCTTTAATCTTCAGCTCAACCGTGTACAAAAAGCACCTATTAGTTGACGGCGCTATTTTGTCTGAAGATGCCTTGTTTAACGACTGGCAAGGGGACGGTACACCCAATGTCTGTTTTCGCTTGCGCAGTCAGCTAAGCGCACCTTCATTCGATCACAGAAAACGCTTTATGCTGCCTCAATACATCACCATGTTAATACGCACTTTTATGACTGCGCTATCAAGGGAATATGTTCATGCAAACTTTTGGCATCACACCGTAGTCATTGACACGGGAAATATGTCAGCCGTTGACTTTGCTATGACGCCAGAACAAAAAACCATGCTTTACAACGCTGGTTACGAGACAGTAAAACAGTTTTTACCTGCCAAACTGGCGCAGCTGAAACATTAAACTTGATAGTAGGCTCTGTACCACTCAATAAATTTGCCTATACCTTCTTTAAGCGTTGTTCGTGGCTTGTAACCTGTTGCATCTATTAAAGCCTGAACATCCGCATACGTATCAGGTACGTCACCCGGTTGCATGGGCAATAGATTTTTTTGCGCTGTTTTGCCTAAAGCACTCTCAATCGCTTCAATGAAGTCCATCAGGTTTACCGGCGTTTGCGCACCTATGTTGTAAATCCGATAAGGTACTTTACTTGTTGCTGGGTTTGGCGACTGAGCACTCCAAGCGTCATCTTTTGTGGCGACTGTATCTAACGCATGCACAACACCATTGACGATATCATCAATGTAGGTGAAGTCACGTCTGTGATTGCCGAAGTTATAAACATCGATAGGGTCATTGTTCAATATGGCTTTGGTAAATTTAAACGGAGCCATATCTGGACGTCCCCAAGGGCCATAAACGGTAAAAAAGCGCAAACCGGTAGTGGGTAAGCCGTATAAATGGCTATAGGTATGCGCCATTAACTCATTTGCTTTTTTACTCGCCGCATAAAGGCTGACAGGATGGTCAACATTATGTTGCTCACTGAACGGCATGATCTCACTCATACCATATACCGAGCTTGAAGATGCATAAACGAGATGGGCGATAGCATGATGACGGCAACCTTCAAGGATATTCATAAAGCCCACCAAGTTAGAATCTACATAGGCATGGGGGTTTTCAATCGAATACCGGACACCTGCTTGAGCTGCCAAATGCACTACCCCATCAAACTCAGACTCAGCAAATAGTGCCTCCATGGCCGTTCTGTCTTCTAACGCAACCTTTTTGAAGGTAAACAAGTGCGCGTTTTCCACGGATTTTACATCTTCTAAACGACCGTGTTTGAGGTTGACGTCGTAATAGTCATTCAAATTGTCTATGCCGACGACCGTATCACCTCTTGCGATCAGTACTTTACTCACCGCAGCACCAATAAAGCCAGCTGCACCTGTTACCAACACTTTCATTAAAGTAATGTCCGTTTATATGTTTAAAAAGATTTGCCCGCTATTGTACACGTTGAAAATGACAATTGTGATAGCTATGGTCCAAATCACAGGTCGACATTGTGCTTTTGAGCTAACGACTTTATTTTTTCCACCGGCACAGCGTAAGAAATACCCGTCGGGTTTGAAAGTGCGCTCTCTTTGGTATCTTTTACGATCACCTTGTTAATAATGCCAACCACCTTACCTGTCTTCTGATCATACACCGGGCTCCCTGAGTTGCCTGGGAATGCCGTTGCATCTAATTGATAAATTAATGACGGCTGTTTAAGGCGTTTTAACATGTTCAATGTCAGTAAGTCTGCGTTTTGCGCAGGAATAGCATCGGGTGTAATTGCCGCAATACTGCCTTTGTGTGTTGCCGGATAAAGACCCAACACTGCCCCTATAGGAAACCCTGTAAAGGCGATATCTGTCCCCACATCGAGAAGGGTTGAACTGGCCATTTTTAAGGGGGGTAATTCACTGTCCATTTTAAGAATGGCAATATCATGAATAGGGTCGATGGCAAGCACTTCGGCTTTAATTTCATTCACCTCTTGCCCAGTACCTGATAACACCACATAAAATTGTACAATATCCACTGCAAGGGGTTCAGATACAACGTGATAATTGGTAACAACATAGGAACCATCACCTACAGCAAACCCCGTGCCCAAGACCTTGCTGCCCTGATATTGCAATGGGGTTTTTATGCCAATGGCTACTACCGAAGGAGTAACCTGTTTAATTGTGTCGACGACGGAAGCGTGCACACTGTGAATACTCCCTAAAACCAAGCAACATAATATTAAAAAGCGAGCCTCGAACTTTCTTTTATAATGTGACACCATTTACTCCTTTTTTCGTCTTCATTATCTATTTATGTCATTGTTAAAAAGCATTGCCCTTGCAATGATTTCACCCATTCAGTTGGCTTTTATTCTCTCCATAGCAGGGGCCTTGCTACATAAGTTTGGCCACAGGCGCAAAGCCAGAGTTTTTTATATCACGGCTATCTGTTGGTTGTTAGTGTTTTCCCAGCCCTATATCTCTGATCTTCTCATCTACCCGCTTGAACATGGGGCTCTTAGTGCTGAGCCATACGTTCAGGATAAGTCTGCAGACTTCATATTGCCTTTGGCTTGTTTCTATCAGACAAATGGAAAATCCCCATCCATAAGCAGATGGTCAGAATGCTCACTAAAACGTCAGCTAATGGCAGACCATTTGGCCCGTCAATACGGAGCCACTCTTCTCCTCACAGGTGGAAACTTTCTTAAAGACGAAAACGTAAACTATTCGCAAGAAGCGGCCTCACTGCACCGTACGTTTGGATTTTCAGAGTCACAGCTGCACATAATTGGGCAGGGCAGCTCGACACGAGAAGAACTGCAGAGCATCACACAGATAGTTGGCAAAAATAACATTATCATTGTTACGTCAGCCACCCATGCCTATCGCGTTGCTGCACTATCCGCCGAGCTAGGAATGCATGCAGACGTAGTAAGTGTTAACTTTCACAGCAGTGGTGAGTTAAGCCCTTACATTGCCATGCCCTCCATTCACTCCCTTGAAAAGACACGTCATGCACTTTACGAATACTTTGCTATACTCAAGTACAAATTTGAAGCACAATAAACCAAGCAGCAAGTTTGTAATTTGTTCAAACTAGACCGTTCGCAATGAGTGTGAATGGTGCAACATGTGGAAAATACAACCGGTGAGCGTAAATTTGGGTAACCAAGATATGGGATTATTTGCGGGCGCAGCCGATAAGGTGAATCGCTTATGGAAGAGCTATAAAAAGCTGAGAGAAGCCGCTTCAATTTCAAATCACTTCGCCAAGTATTTAGCACCCAAGGTAGCCACTTCTAAAGAACTACAACAGGAAGTCTTTAAGATTCGTCACAACGTTTACTGCGACGAGTTAGCATTTGAACCTGTCAAACCCGACGGATTGGAAGTTGATGAATTCGATGCATTTTCTGTGCATTGTCTTATTCAACATATTGCAACTGAGGCATACGCCGGCACGATTCGATTAGTTACTCCACGCGAGGAGGGACAATTGCTGCCTATTGAGAAATACTGTGCTGATGCTATTGAACACCCAGAGTTCACACCTGACAAACTTGATAGAACCCAAATCTGCGAATTATCCAGATTAGCGGTACCTGAGCAATTTAGACGGCGTAAATTTGATACCCACCCTGGCGCGGCCACGGGTGTTATAAACGAAGAGATTTACTCCGAGACTGAGTTGCGCTGTTTTCCATTTATTGCCATTGGTTTATATATGAGCGCTGCTTCTATTGCCTTTAAGATGGGGATTAACCATGCTTTTGTGATGATGGAGCCACGATTAGCCAGAAGCATGGGGTTTATTGGGATTAAATTCATAAAGATTGGCCCGACAATCGAATATCACGGTCAGCGCGCCCCCTATTACATTAATGCTGAGCTTTTGATGAAAAGCCTATCACCCAGTTTTAGGATGATGCTTAAAGACATTAAGAATACTATCAATAAGCAATTACCCTCATGAATGTAAGCACACCTTGTTTCTTTTGCATTTAATAGTGCATTATAAGGGCGTTTACTTTTAGTCAAAGAATACGGAAAGCACAGCAATCAAGATGACGCAGTATGTGGTAAAGGCCATTGACAACTTTGACTCAGAGAGCATTCGACATAAATGGTGTGCGTTATACGATTCTCTTGCAGAAACCAACGCATTTCTTGATTGGTTCTGGATAGGCCCTTGGCTTAAACAAGTATTACACCTCAAACCACTTTGCATCGAAATATATCTTGCTGAAGAGCTTGTTGCCCTTGGGTTTGTTTGCTTTCACACTCGACGTGTAGCTGGTTTACCTATACGACAAGGGTATTTAAACCGAACGGGTAAAGAAGATTTTGACCAGATTTGGATAGAATTTAATGATCTTTTAGTTGCGCCATGTCACCGTGAACACGCGACAGAGGCTTTCCTAAATTGGTGTTGTAAGCAAAAGCATATTGACGAGTGGATTATTGCACTCACTGCTCAAGAGGATAGTTGGACCAATCATCCAAGTTTTGAATCTTGTGTCGATTACGTTGAGGGATACTCAGTAAAACTTGAGCCGACATTTTCTAATATAGACAACTACTTAAAAAGTTTATCCTCCAATACTCGCAGTAAGATAAGACGTGCTCGCAAGTACATTTCAGAAGCCTACGGCGAAATTAACATGCAAGTGCATGCACAAGGCATCAACGAAACCGAATGGACTGCATTGCAGAGAATACACAAAGCTCGGTGGGCACACACCCTTGTAGGGAGCGGATTTGATAACCCCCATTTCGTCGAATTTCACGAAGCCCTGCTTTCGACCCCTTCGGGGACCAGTTGCGTAGAAATACTCACATTTAAGGCAGGCGACAAGCTGCTTGGATACCTCTATAACTTTTTGAATGGTTCCAATGTCTTCTTTTACTTATCAGCCATTGATTATTTTGATGATAATAATCGCTTTCAACCCGGATTAGTCATGCATTCTTTTGCCGTAAGTTACTATGCAGAAAAAGGTTATCTGCTATATGACTTTATGGGTGGAGACAATCAGTATAAGCAGAGTTTGGCTTGTCAAAAATATCAGCTCTGCTATATCACTAACAGGCCTGAAAATGTCAAAAACAGGTTAATAAACACACTAAGAAAAATAAAAATTATCTTATCTTAAATAGAAACTAATCTAAAAATTTATCTTTTTTATATATTCCCAATTTAAATTTTATCTGACTCATTATTGGAATGTGTTGCAATACAAGACTATGGAAAAGAGCCCGGATAGTTCTTTCTTTCAGCTCAGATTTGAGCCACTTTAGGAAACTAAAATGCTTAAGACCTGTGCCAGCCAGTACCCTACCAAGTTGTTCATTTTGTAAATTTAGGGCTTCAATATTCCGCTCCACCGCAGCAGCTCTATCTAAGACATTGGCCCTGGCCGTTTCGATTTCTTGCTCGATACCACATGAATGACAAAAACCCTTAAACCTAGTTTCATAGTTCTCAAAAAGGTAACTAAATCTGGCTGGTAAATTTTTACTACCTTTGTTGGTCCACCCTCTTCGATTCAGCTTGAATCCGTTAGCCAAATTGCTGTTTGAGGGATTAGAACGTGCTATCAACGCCAAATACTCCTTTTTAGATCTAAGCACCCTGTGAATTATTACACCTGAATCTGAAACTTTGAACCTTCCACACGACAATCGTGCTATATGAGAAGAATAAAGTTTCATATCTGGACTCCCTGTCTTTACCATATATTTAGTAAACTGGTCCATTTCGCCTTTGAGTTGTTTATCAAGCAGTGAAAAAGGAACATCGTCACCCGATGCTGCAAACCATTGAAAGTGGATGACTGGAAATTCAAAGATTTCTGTCTTAGCCAACGATTCAATACTTTTATCCAAACAGAGGAACTCATCAATGTCGAGAAAAAGTATATAGTCATACTCTTCTGGGTCAGTATTTAAGTAAATATCTGCATAGCTTTTAGAATGTAAAGCAGCTCTCATTCTAAAATCATCACCAATCATATTGAGTAAACGTTCATCATCATTACCATCTATACCATCGACGACCTTGTATTTAACAGGATATTGCTCACCTAACTTATCCAAAACTTTAGTTGAGTTGTCGTCAGTATTATTGACATATACGACTATGCCTTTCACCCCTAAATTCAAATGAAAAAAAACCCATTCAGGTAGGTAAGCCCCTTCGTTTTTAGCAATTCCTGCCAATAAAATCCTTGGTGCATCTTTCATTATTTCACTCCCCAAAAATACCTATAGTGACGAAAATCATCTCGGTCCAAACAAAGTTGTAGTTATAAACTTGAATAGGAAAGAGCACCGTTTTAATTTCTCCATAACCTCCCCCATTCCATATCCATTTCAGTCGGAGTAAAAGGAGACATGCCGTTTCCATGGGCAATGGTCATTTCTCCAAAATAGATTTTTCCGTCTACATTGTATAAATCGACTCTAATATATGCCATTGAATTAGCTAATTTTTTTGCAATAGTCAGCATCTCTTCTAAGTTTTTTGGCTTAGGAACTCCTACCTCTGCTCTAGTACATGTACCAAGATGAAAATCGAGCCTATTCCAGTTTCGATCATATAGTGCTCTTTTATGTCCTACATGCCTATCGATATCAACTTGTATAAAGACTTCATCTTGAAAGCAGTGAAACTTGAAGTCGTCTATATCACCATGCCCAATTAATTCCTCTATTAATACGAGTCTTTTCTTTACACTATAAAAAGGCTGCAAACTTACCAGCCCAAAATCTTCCTTTAAGCTCTCGTTTATTTGATTAATTACCTCAATATCATTGGCACTCTTCTTATCTCTAACTATATGAACATGCCTTTCACCACTACCGTGCGACGTTTTTAAAACAAAAGAAGAAGGCAAATTTTCCCATATACGACTATCGATAAAATCATATGCCCCGAGTAATGGTATCAAATAGTTTTCTCCCACTATTCTCGTGACATAGTCTCTTACAGCAAACTTATCTGCGATATTAGAAAACTCAACTGCATCTCCCTTGAACTTTCTGTAACACAGCTTTTCACTGAATGTTTGTGGATTCTTTAAATCGGGAAAGTAGCCGTGATACTTGTAAAATCTTACTTTGAACAATAGTGAAGATTTTAAGTATCGCAGTCTATTTGATAGTGCGAACAGAAAAGAACTGATAAAGCTTTGCATAAACGCTTGTCAATAATTTAAAACCTCTCGAAGGTTAACAGATCGTTGGTTTTAGCTATATACTTTTGTTGGTACTTTTTTGAACTTTTGCGTACCTTTATACCTTATTCACGCATCCACTCATCGAGTGAGATAACTCTCTGATTACAAACTTGAATCTTCGGCGATTAGCGAAAGTCATAAGGCATGAAACCTGTAAGAGTTTTATTGACCACTATAGCCACTGTCGATAAACTCAAAGCTTAATTATCGAGTAATGACCCAACATATTAGGTTATGGGCAAATTTGAACTATGAAAAATATTTTATGGACAGGCGGTTGGGATTCAACTTTTAGGTTGTTACAAGCTCTTTTTATTGATAATGAGACTGTACAACCTTATTACATTGTGGACCACAATAGAAAGTCGACTAGGCAAGAATTCCTTGCGATAAGAAAAATTTATTTAAAAGTTAAAGAAAAAATTGGTACTAGCAAGCTGTTGCCGACGAAGATATATTATAGGTGGGAGCTTAAGCCTAACGCTTCAATTTCTGAATCATATAATTCGTTAAAATCTAAAATGCACGTGGGAACTCAATATGAATGGCTCGCACTTTTTGCGGAACAACATCAATTAAATGATCTTGAGCTATCAATTCAAAGTCATGAACACAACCATCAAAGCCAACTGCAGAAGCTTATGCTTGAAAACATGGTGGACTTTGCGACAGAAAACGCTAGATTAAAAGAAAACTTCAATAAGGATTTGGAAATTTACAAATACTATAAGTTCCCTGTACTACACATCAAAAAGCAAGAAATGGCTGACATTGCCAAAGAGCACAGCTTTGACAAGCTTATGCTCGATACTTGGTTTTGTCATACGCCTATTTTTGAAAAGCCATGCGGTGTTTGTAAGCCTTGTCAAATATCTAAAACAGTTGATGCTAAAGTAGATTACTCTCCCTTTGGATTGTTAAAAAGAGTTTTTTAAAAAGCTCAACGGTAAATTCTGAAACGAGTGTCTGAACTATTATGCCCGTTGATGCACACATCTGCATTTATTCTCATGATACATGCGCTACAGGTATAGATAGCAATTAAGGAATAAAAACTCTCCAAAAAGGGTAATGCCGAACAGTTAAGAAATATAATTTTCTGATCGGTTGACCGATCTCTAGAAGCGCTCGCCCGCACATCGATTTCTCGTCTCACTGAGTTTTGCAGTTTGGCCGATGTGCTAGAGCCAGAAGTCGCTCAAGCCTGTTTAGGCTCCAATGGTGTGGCGACGTTGCGCAAACGCAAACTTCCCATGGATACCATGATATGGGCAGTCATTGGCATGTTAGTGTTCAGGACCGAGTCCGTCCGACAGTTGATTAATAAGCTGGATATTGTTCTACCTCAAGAGGTCGATTGTGTGGTGTTAATGGCTAAGTCACTCAACTGCGTATTCCCTAATCAATTAAGCTTCAGAGAGTCCTCGCATATTATCTACAAACTGACTCAGATGCAGATTTATGCCCTGGGCAATATCCCTATAAACTGATATTAGATATCGAAAGACATGCAAGCCAATTTAAGCTATAAGGGACACGAGAACGAAGCTAACCGAGGGTATTGAAAGTATCGAAAAGTCGATACCCGTTCGCTAAAAAGAAGAATGCCGCTCACCTTAAGTGAACGGCATTACCCAAAAAGGGGAGGTTTTTTATTAACGCCAAATTATTTTTTAAAACGGCGGAAACCGCCAAGACCGATAAGGCTCAAACCCAGTAGAGCAATCGCAGCAGGCTCTGAAACAAACGTGGCAGCAATAGCGAAAGAACCTTGGAAAGAGTTAGACTGCTGTTCTTTTGTTGTCAAACCAATACAACCAGAACCTGCATTTGCCGCAGCACACACAGAATCTTCAAGTGTTGTCAAACCGTCAAGCTTAACTTGTGCAGTGTACTTGTAGCCATCTATTACGAAAGATTGTTCAAAAGCACCTGAAATTGGGTTAAAACCACCCGCATCGTTTATATTGATGACTAAAATATCGCTACATTTTGGGCCATCATCGTCAACAACACAGTCACCGCTGTTTTTAGTTTCTTTGAAATTAATATCGAAAATCTGTTGTGGCAGGTCAGGAAAAAGAATCGGATCAATTGGAAATCCATCAATTGCCTTAGCTGATAAACTTAGACGCGTTGACAATGTCGCTCCAGTGATAGCTCCGCCTGATTTAATTTCCCAGTTGTTGTGAGTTAACTCAAGTGTGTCTACGAATGCCCCGTTAGTATCTACATCCCCAACAAGGTTACCGTTAGTTCCAGCGCCGAGGTTGAATGATGACTGAAGGCCAGGATTTTTATCTGTGCCTGTTCCCCATGCAACATAAGTAGGGGCGTTGTAGAAAGCATTAGTATTATCTTCAGTGATATTTTGACCACCTACGTAATCAGTAAACGCTGAATCCAATTCAAAGCCCCACTCAGTAATAAGTGCAGCTTGTGCAGAAGCACAGGTAAGCATTGATGCTGCAAGTGCTCCGATTAATTTATTTGCTGTTTTCATTTCCGTTGTCCTGTGTTCTTAAATACAAAAAATTAGACGCACAAAAAACATAGCAAACAGAATGCCAAGTTTTTAAGTGATTGTTTTAAATGAATTTAACATTTTTTCACACAGAAATTATTTACGACCTGTAAAATTTCCTGACATTATTTTTCATTCATAGTTAAACAAACGCGTCAAAGCATGAAGGGCAACTAATCCTGCCAGTAAGCCAAATGTTTATTAGTTACCATTCATTCGTGTATCATCGGCGAAAATTATGCGAATAAAAAGACATCGAAGCAGTAATGGAAGCTCAGAGTAATCTTAGCCATCTGGCAGATATATTGACAGTCACTAATGCAGGCGCATTCCATCTGAGCGACTCACTTTTGGGAACTGGAATTCCTCTGCAGAAAGGCTTGATATGGCATATTGAGTCCATAGAGCTGATAGACGCGGCAACATCTGAGGTATTTGATGCCGCTTTTACACCGATAACCTTGTGGCCTGATGGCAGTATCAAGTGGCTTGGTATCAAAACCCTGATAGCATTGGACGCTAAGCAACAGAAATCTTTGTATTTGCGCAAAGCCAAGGTTATAGATTTTCACTCCCTTACTTATCCTATTCAAGAAAAAGGTCATTGCCTTCACATTGCTACTGGAGAAGGCGAGATTATTGTTGATAAGCGTAAACTGTTAAACATTTCGACACCGTCTATCACCGGGTCATCACTGGAATACCTGTTTGCCGAACCTGTTTCGCATTTGGATGAAGCCGTCGTTGAATGTGAGTTCAATGTCTATCGTTCGAAGCACCACTATATTTGTGCTGAAATTACACAAATTGGCGTTGTTACAACAGACATAGATAAACAGGTTAAGGTAACAGCGCGCACTTCTATTAACTTAATAAACGGCGACATTGACGTTGCAATTACAATAACAAACCCTGCCGCAGCGGTTCACCCTAATGGCAAATGGGATTTGGGCGATCCAAACAGTATTAATATCAAAGCAATAAACTGGTGCTTTAAGTCTGCTCACTCAGGCAAGGTTTCTTTAAAAACTTCAGAGAGCGCCCAGTGGCAGCTTTCGGAAGGTAAGACTTGTCTTCATCAGGCTTCCAGCGGCGGAGATGACTGGCTTTCCCCAATCCATGTAGATAAAAGCAATAAAGTCAATTTGCCGTTCAAAGGATATAAATTAGTAAATAACGGTCATGCTACTGAACAAGGTGATACTGCATCACCGAGTTTGAGAGTGGAAGGCGAAAGTGCAGAAAATATGAGCTTTATAACGCCTGATCTGTTTTGGCAGAACTTTCCCTCGCAGCTTTTAATAGAAGAGCAAAGGCTATCTTTGTCACTGCTTGGTGCTGAGAGCAGTCCGCCTATTGAACTCCAACCCGGAGAACAAAAAACCCGCACGTTTACGATCTCTCACACTGAAGGAACATGCCGCGCATTATTAGCAAAAATTGACCCAGATTATGTCGCGTCTACGCATGCAATTGCCAGTATGCACGGTGGCGAAACTGACGCGACGCTTAACCAGTTAATCAATGTGGCTTTGGATGGCAAAGCTGGCTTTGAACAGAAAAATAAATCCGTTGATATGTTTGGTTGGCGTAATTTCGGAGAGCTCTATGCAGATCATGAACGGGCATTGGACAAAGACTCTGCATATTTTATCTCTCATTATAACAATCAGTATGATCCTATTTTTGGCATGCTGTCGCAATGGCTCAAAACAGGCGATCGGCAGTGGTTTGTTTTAGCTGATCATTTAGCAAAACACGTTGCCGATATTGATATTTACCACACCAAGGATGATAAGCCGGAATATTCAGGTGGATTATTTTGGCACACAGACCACTATGTTCAGGCTTACACGGCGACGCACAGAACCTACTCAGCAAATCAGCCCAGTAATGTTTATGACGACCATGCAGGTGGCGGTGGCCCAGGTGGTCAGCATTGTTACACCCAAGGGCTGGCACTGCATTATTTGCTGACGCAATATCCTCCATCAAAACAGGCCGTTTTGAAATTATGCCAGTGGGTTAAAACTGTCTATGAGGGTGACAATACGCTAATGGCGTTAGTCTTAGCTTGTAGAAACCGAAGCAGATCTGATTTAAAAGATGTGATTACTGGTCAATATCCACTAGACCGCGGCACGGCCAATTATATCAATGCACTTATTGACAGCTACGAAGTTACCGGAAAACAAGCCTTCATGGGCAAAGCTGAAAACGTCATTCTGAGCACATTTAGTTATCGGGATGACCTAGCCAGCAGAGATTTGAGCAATGTTGAAAACACGTGGTTCTATACCGTTTTCTGTCAGTCAGTTTGTCGCTACCTGTCTGTTTTACAAACACACTCTGACAATGCCCCTTGTGCAGCCACTATCGCCATAATTAACAGCTTATTACATTACGGCAAGTGGATGATTGAGCACGAGTACTTGTATTTAGACAAGGCTGATATATTGGAATTTCCGAACCAAACCTGGACAGCACAAGATTGCAGAAAACTCTGTGTATTAAGCTTTATTCTTCCCTTTCTATCACAATCAGAAAAGGGGCAATGCCAAGAAAAAATAACGCGGTTTAAACAAGGCATTTATACCCGCCTATCCTCGTCAGAAGAGACTAAGACCACTCGGGTTTTATGCCTGCTGATGCAAAATGCTCACTATGCAGAGTACGAAAAAATGGGATTACAGTGTTTTCTCTGGTCACAACATAACCTCGAGCGCACTGACTTTACATACCGCACTGACACCTTTGCAACATTCTTCAAAAATACATTGCTACATTTTTCTTTGTCTAGAGAACGTCGCCAGTTAGTGCGGCGTTTCCCCCAACTACAACGATTTTTAGGTAAGCCATGACGGATATTTCTTTCATCATCCCGCACAAAGGAAGGGATGACATGCTGTTGCAGACACTGGCCAGTATCCAAGCCCTAGAATTAAATGGCAACACCATAGAAGTTATCGTTGTAAGCCAAAATACTGAAGCGAGCGATGCGTTACAGGCCATGAAGGCAACACTCCCACTTGAGATAGTATTTAGTCAGGACGGACAAACTATCTCAAAAAGCAGAAATCTTGGCGTGTCCCATGCCAAAGGACGTTTCCTTGCTTTTTTAGATGCAGACATTGATTTAGCGCCCAATTGGCTACTTACCATGCTGACGACGTTACAGCGAGAAGGCATAGTGTTAGCAAGTGCCATGCAGGTTAATTCGGCCTTTGCGCCGCCGTTAGAACGTATCAGAACAGCGCTAAGTAATGCACATTTAGATACAACTGTGACCTTCCTACCTGGCAGGAACTTGTTCTTAAAACGGGAGACTTTTGACGCCGTAGGTGGCTTTCCAGAGCACCTAATTACCTGTGAAGATTACTATTTCACTGAGCGTGTAGCCCAGCTTGGTGGCTTGTATTACACCAGCGAGACACACTACGTGCATATTGGCGAAGACAAGGCGTTTAGGCCAATGTTCAAAAAAGAGATTTGGCGGGGACAATCAAATCTGGCCTCCATTAAAGGCAGAAAGATCCCACTCTCAGAATGGCCGTCATTTTTTGTTCCATTAATGCCCTGCGCTTTCGCAATATTAACGATTGGTTCGGCTGTTATGGGCAGCTTTTCAATGGCTGCCATTGCACTTTTAATGACTTTTGTTCCCATTTTAGTATACGCTATTCGACTTAAATGGCTGGTTAGGGAAGAAACAACGCTGTGGCACTGCATCTACTTCTATATTGCGTATTTCCCTGCAAGGGCAATAGGCACAATTAACGGGCTTTGGTCCGAAATATCAACGAGTTCACACAATTAATGAAAGTATTGCAGTTTATATGTTCGACAGGATTCTATGGCGCAGAGCGATGGATTCTGGCCTTATCGAAACACCTACCTGAAGAGACTCAGAGCGAGCTTGTTGTTACATTGGAACCGGGAACAGAAGATCTTGAACTAGTCAGACATTTCAAGGAGATCGGGCCCACTCATCAGCTTCCAATGAAAAGTCGCTTCGACCTCTCCGTCGTCAAAAGACTAGCTGAGCTCATAAAAAAGAACAACATCGATATTTTGCACACTCATGGTTACAAGTCCGACATAATTGGTGTACTGGCGGCAAAAAAAGCAGGTATAACGTGTGTTGTTACGCCACACGGTTTTGAGAACGCTGATGATATTAAATTGCGGCTGTTTATTTGGGCGGGTTGTCAGGCTATGCGCTATGCAGACCATGTTGCGCCTTTGTCCCAGCAACTCATGGGAGACGCAAGGCGCTTCAAAGTAAAAGAAGAAAATCTTACTTATATACAAAATGGTGTTGATTTGTCGGAAGTTGAGGCGGTTAGATTGACTAAGCAGAAAAAGCCTGCTGACGCGATTAAAACCATTGGCTTTGTGGGGCAAATGATTAGCAGAAAAAATATCATTGATATTTTGGATACTTTTGATGCCTTGTATGCAAAAAGACAAGATATTACTTTGTTGTTGCTGGGTGATGGTGAAGACAGGCCAAAACTGGAAGCTTATGCTCAAACATTAAAAAGCCAAGATGCAATTTCTTATCTCGGGTTTAGACAAGACAGGCTTCAACTACTAAGAGACTTTGACCTTTTTGTGATGACATCGACTCTCGAGGGTATACCGCGATGTTTGATGGAAGCCTGCGCAATGGCCATTCCTGTCAGTGCCTATGATATCCCCGGCATCGATCAGCTTATCACACACAATGAAACCGGTTTGTTGGCAAAATTGCATGATAAAAAGCAGATACTGGCTGACTGGGAAGCCTTGCTAGACGACACGGTTCAAGCAAAAACACTGGCAGATAATGCGAGACGCTATGTAGAGACCCATTATTCCGCTCAGCGCATGGCTAATGAATACACCACCTTGTTTACACGCTTATTAAACGAACGGAAACATGGCTAAGCAAAACGTTATATTTGTATTGACCATAGACACAGAAGAGGAGTGGTCCTGGGACGATGAGTTTCCCGATGATAACTTTTCAGTTCGCAACGTAGACAAATTACCGGACTTTCTAACATTTTGTGAAGGGTTAGGAATTAAAACCACCTATTTTGTCGATTATGCCGTTGCAGCAAATAAGCATTCAAAAACGGTTATGCAGGATATTGCAAGAAGCCGTTATGCTGAAATTGGTGCGCATTTACACCCATGGTGTAACCCTCCCTATTATGGAAAAACCACAGAGTTAGAATCTCATGTTATTAACCTGCCCGACGAGCAAGTCATTGCAAAGCTGGATGCACTAACTGAGAAACTGATTAAAGAGTTTCAAGTTATACCCCGCTCTTTTCGCAGCGGACGCTGGGGCATAGACGGACGCACGTTAAAGCTTTTAGAGACAAGAGGTTATCAGGTAGATTCCAGTGTTTATCCCTTTTACAAAAATGAATATTTTACGTGTGAAGGGGCCCCAGAAATACCTTATTACCCCAGCTTTGACAACCCGCTTGTGACTGGCGCTCAACGGAACCTTGTGGAAATCCCTGTTAGTGCCGGGTTTAATCGATCATGCTTTGATTTTGCAAATAAGGTGCACAATACCCTTTCAGCGCCCCCTATTAGTTGGTTTAAACCCATTGGTTTGTTGTGGCACACGCACGCGCTAAGAAAGATATATCTTAGCCCAGAACTAACCCGTGCGACCGATATGTGTACTCTGGTTGATGTTTGCCTAAAGAACCAACATCCAGTCATTCACATGTATTTACACAGTTCAAGTTTGATAGACGGTGTGACCGGTTTATTAAATAACCATGAAGCGTATTCTCTTATTTGTGATCGCATAGCGAGAACAGTAAAACATCTCCAGGGCCAGGCTAATGTTACTTTCTCTACCATTACAGAAGCCGCTAGGTTACTACAACAAACTGGCGATACAGAGGCACTTTTAACATGGCAGAATGCTTATGAATGAACCGCTATCTATTGATGTATCCCGCGCTGTTTATTCAGACGAAGCTGCCTGGAACACCTACGTTGAACAGCATCCCAGTGCCACTCCCTATCACAGATTTGACTGGATGAAGGCAGTAGAAAACAGCTATAAGCAAACTATTGCTGGACTACTTGCCAGAAATAGTAATGGAGAAGTGTTGGGCGTTTTGCCCATGGTAGACTTTTCAGTTCCTTTGATTAGCAATCGATTAGTTTCACTACCCTACTGCGATTTAGGCTTCATCATTGCGGACAATAAGCATGTAGAAAAGCAATTGTTGGACAGCGCTATTTCCCTTGCTCAGCGTACAGGTGCCAAAGCTACACAAATCAGGGCAATATCAAAGGAAACGCAAGAGGCACAAACGCTAGATGGAAAAAAGGTCCGAATGATGCTTTCGCTGCCCGATACCTCAGATGAATTAATGGCATCGTTTAAGAGTAAGCTTCGAAGCCAAGTAAGGAAGGCAGAAAAAAATGGTCTCACGTTCAAAACAAGGTCTTCTTTGCAGCTGATTGACGACTTCTACTATGTGTACAGTACAAATATGCGCGATCTTGGCTCTCCAGCTCATGCCAAGAAATGGTTTAAGGCTGTGATTGCTGCCTACAAGACCAATGCCCTTATCAGTGTTGTTTACACGGATCGGCAACCCATTGGCGCGGGCATTGTTTTAAAAAATGGTAGTAGTGCTTGCATACCATGGGCGTCGACCATTCAGGCATTCAACAAGCTCGCTCCCAATATGCTCTTATATTGGTCAGTGTTGTCGCATTGTGCCGACAATCACATTCAGCATTTCGACTTTGGCCGCTCTACGTTTAACGAAGGCACCTTTAAATTCAAGAAACAATGGGGCGCTGAGCCTGAATTATTGGAATGGCAAACCTTTGATAGTAAAGGCAGTTTACTGCCTGAACATTCAAGTGGCCAAAAAGGCGCGCTTCGTTCAGGCATCGAGAGTGCTTGGCGTAAACTGCCGACTTCTTTAGCCACGCAGCTTGGCGCGTTTTTAAGACCTTATATTAGTTTGTAGGCGGACATATGTGTGGTATTGCGGGTTTTACTCAATTTTCACAAAAAGAAGGCGATGCGGACACGCTGCAGAAAATGGGCGAAGCAATTCTCCACCGCGGCCCCGATGCGGGTGGCGTTTACATAGACGACAACGTGGGACTATGTCACCGCCGATTAAGTATTCTTGATCTATCAGAGGCGGGCAATCAGCCTATGTTTTCAGCTGATGGAAACTTAGTCATCGTATTTAATGGAGAAATCTATAACTTTTTAGAATTGAGAGCAGAACTCGAAGCTGAAGGCGTTAGTTTTCAAAGCCACACAGATACAGAGGTAATACTCGCGCTTTATGCAAAGGAAAAGGCAGCCTGTGTAAATAAGCTAAATGGCATGTTTGCCTTCGCGCTGTGGGATAAAAAAGCGCAATCACTCTTTATTGCAAGGGACAGGCTGGGCAAAAAGCCACTGTATTATTTTGAAGATCGTGGGCGCTTTGCGTTTGGCTCTGAAATAAAGGCGATATTGACACTGGAGAATATTCCTCGGGATATCAGGCTAGATGCAGTATATGACTTCTTTACTTACCAATATGTCCCTGATCCTAAGAGTATTTTTCAGCACATCCATAAGTTACCAGCCGGGCATACAATGACAATCACTGCCGAGGGCAAAACGATTGAGCAGTATTGGGATGTGAGTTTTGCCAGACAAAGAAAAGACACTGAGGAGCAAAATCAGGAAGCACTGACTGCCCTACTTCGCACGGCAACAAAACAACGGATGATCAGTGATGTTCCGCTCGGTGCATTTTTGAGTGGCGGTGTTGATAGCTCTGGGGTAGTTGCCATGATGGCTGAGCAAAGTGAAACTCCTGTAAAAACATGCACGATTGGCTTTACTGACAAGGCTTACAATGAGGCAGAATTTGCTCGCGTTATAGCTCAAAAGTATGATACTGAGCATCACGAGTTTACCGTTCATCAGAATGTCGCTGATTCAATTGAACACATTGTCAGCTTTTTTGACGAACCTTTTGCTGACCCTTCTCTCATTCCAACATTCTTTGTTTCAGAACTTGCCCGACAGGCCGTGACGGTAGCCGTTGCCGGCGATGGCGGCGATGAAATGTTTGCCGGCTATCAAAAATACACCACGGATGATATTGAGAACAAATGGCGTCAGCGCGTACCTGAATTTATCAGGAAAAGCCTTTTCCCACCTTTAGCAAAGGTATGTGGAAAAATTCCGGGCCCAGTGACACAAAAAGCCAATTCATTGCTCACAACATTGGCAAATGACCCAGCGTACGGCTTTTTCATCACGAATAGCCAAATTAAACAAGCAACCTGGGACAAATTAGCCAAGGGTGACGTATTCGCTAAGCTCGGTGACTATCATCCCAGCACCATTACCATAGAGGCTTATCAAGCCTGTGAGGGGCCCGATCATCTCAGCAAAATCCTGTATACCGACATTAAAACCTACTTGTGCGGCGGTATTCTGGTTAAAGTAGATCGCATGAGTATGGCCAACTCTTTAGAGGTTAGAGCACCACTACTCGATTACAGGGTCGCCGAATTTGCTGCGGCGCTGCCGTCAGACCAGAAATACCGTGACGGTGAGAAAAAATACATACTCAAAGAAATCTTTAAACCCTTTATACCAGAGTCCCTTCTGTACCGAAGAAAAATGGGCTTTTCTGTACCCTTGGCAAGGTGGTTTAGAGACGAACTAAAACCCCTAGCGTACGGTTATCTTTTTGAACGAACAGCGGGGATTTGTGATATTTTTAATATGCATGAAGTAGAAAAAGTTTGGTCACAGCACCAGTCAGAGACCTACGACCATAGCGCTGTTTTGTGGAGTATGCTGATGTATCAAATGTGGTTTGATAATTACATGCAGCGTAGAAAGTAAAGGAACAAGGTTTTGCGCATTGGCATCTATATAGAAACGGTTAAGGTTTCCCATAAAACAGGCATTAGCCGCTATGTTATAGGACTGGTAGAGTCTCTGTTAGAGGCAAATAGGGATGATATCTTTTACCTCTATTACCAAAAAACTAGTATGGGTGAAAAGCAACTTGATTGGCTCGCTCATCACCCACAAGTCAAACATCGGCCTGTCTATAGCCCTGGAGACTTAGCAGCAACACGTCCCAGAATATGGTGGGACTATGTACTGCCATTTTGGCTTTGGAAAGACAGGTTAGATGTTTTTCATGGCCCTAACCACTTTTTACCCAAGACAAGTGTTCCAACCGTACTGACGATCCACGATTTGGCTTATTTTTATATGGAAGTCCATGGCACTGGTTTAGACAGAATATTGAAAGAATGGACGTTAAAAAGTATGCATCAAGCCAGTCATATTGTGACTGTGTCTGATTCTACAAAACGGGATTGTGTAAAAGAAGGTATCGATCACGACAAAATAACCACGGTTTATCAAGGTTTTGAAGGGAGTGATCCGAGTAACCACATTTCACAAGAAGCCGAATATACCACACCCTATATTCTCTTTTTAGGCACCATTCAGCCGCGTAAAAATGTTGCTATGTTAGTGGATGCCTTTGCGCGTATATCTGACAAAATAGAACAAAAGCTGATACTTGCCGGAGCACCAGGCGAGAGCATGGATGAGGTTGAGGCGATCATTGCGAAAAACGGACTGGAAGAAAAAGTCGTCATCACTGGCTTTATCTCTGATGACACTAGAAAAAACCTGTACGAACATGCCGATGTGTTTGTTTATCCCAGTAAATATGAGGGTTTTGGGTTAGTCGTACTCGAAGCCATGTCTTACGGTGTACCTGTGATCACATCAGACAACAGTTCACTTCCAGAGGCCGCGGGCGATGCCGCTATATTGATTGGGGATGCCGATTCTCTCGCTGATGCGATGGCCAAACTAGTAACCGATGAATCGCTCCAACAAGCGTTAATAGAAAAAGGCTATAAACATATCAAAACTTTCACTTGGAAGCAGTGTGCCAAGAAAATGATGGGTATCTACAGAAAATAGATAGATTAAACTTTATTTATCTATAAACGGTTGTGAGGAGCACGCAATCGTAGCTAGTTAAGGTTTATGCAATTATAAGGCAATAAAGAGTCTAGTGTGGTAGGGCTTACCACACTACTGAATAGTTATCAGGTTTGATTGTGTTGCCCCCAAGCATCTATTTTGAAATTAAAGCCTGAAAAGTTATTTAATTTATCGACAAACTTGTTGTCTTCTATATTAAGTTCAATTAATTTATTTGTACCGTCAAAGTATGCCCTAATATCATCTTCATATCGTAATCTTTCGTTGCGCCAAAAGTTCTTAATTTTTAGATCGTTACTAGTACCAAACAATCGACGATAGTATTGAATATTAGTCTCACCATCAACAACTTCACCATGGTTAATTCTGCTTTCTAGCCAAGCATCGATGTCGCGATAATTGTATAGAAATTTTGCATTAGGGTAATCATGATCTAACTGCATAAACAAGGAATTTGCGTCAAATCTAAAGTTTCCACACCTAAATGCCATATCAGAATAAACCTGATATGAATCATGATAGCCTGATAACAAAGGAATATTGTTTGCTGCATTATAAAGAATACGTTTAGCAATTTTTCCTTCATCCCAATGAACACTATTGTACCCAGACTTTTGAGCCAAACGATGTATAGATGTTGTTCCGGTCTTATTGAACCCTACAACAAGTAGCATCGCTTTGTTCAACACTTCTGAAGATGCTTTTTTACTTTTTAAAAAATTAAACATAAAAATAGGGCATATAAAAAAGGTTAAGGGTTGAGAATAACTTTTGTAAACTTAATTTCGGTATCAAATTTATCACTTAACAGCTCGATTAGCGTATTTAGTTTACTGTTCATTAAATCTCTGTCACATAGGTAAAACTCTTTCTTTTGTATGTTTTTGAGTTCGTTAGCCAACCGTTTAAGATCTTCATCTTTAGATGCTTTAGGAGGAGGAGCATCAAACTTCCCAGAAAACAAGTTCATACCTATTAAGTTTCTTTTTATCTTATTTTTAAACTGTACCTTTTTCGATTTTTTCTTGTCGCCAATCCAAATAGGTTTTAAATAATTGAACTCAATACCCAAATCGAATGATTCTGTCCAATCCAACCATTTGTTTTCATTAATATGGTCATACATCTTAACAGGCAACCATGGAATACCAAAAGTATCAGCAATGATTGCGCCATGCATTGCTTCACAGATTACGGCTCGTGATTTTGCCAACTTTATAATGAAATCTTCAACTGCTAGCCTTGGGTCAATCACATTGACATTTGTTAGCCGAGAAAAATGGTCCCAGTCAGCTTTTTCCATGCTAAATACATGTGGGATATAGCTAATATCATCAGTTTTATCAATTCCTGAAATATCGATGTATTTTGATAATAAATAGGCCCCATCAAGAGTAAGCGTTTCATCTGGTAAGTTGAGAGCTTCGATTGTTCTTTTACCTCGCACAGCTAAAAACTCCCACCGTTCATCTATTTTTGGCTCTTCTCCATAGCCAAAGCCAGATGTAGCAACAATATATCGGTCAGCAATTGGAATATGATGGTTTAGCAGGGTGCCAATCCCAATAAATAACAAATTTTCATTATCATCAAACTTACCTGGGAGCAGCCTTTTCCATAGCCATGGGTTAATATCGTCCCCTACATTGCCGTGAGTTGACTCCCAATAGTATAGTTTCATTAAGTTTTTCCTTTTGCAGCTAAAAAGCTCTAAATATAAATCGAAAATACGATGCAATTACAAGATCTCTGAAGGAAGAGTTTTTATTCAATCCTGTCCAAAACACCCACTTCAAAATTCCTCCCCATGCTTTTGAATACGAAGGCTCGCGTCGAATGAATTTTAAAATAGGCCGCACCTTAGATAAATCAGAAAGTAGCATTCTGTTTTCACCTTGGCTAGCCACGCTTAGCCAAAACCTTTTAAAAGCGAACTCGTCAATAGGTTCTATTTCGCGACAAACATGTTTGTAAGAACCTCCCAATGCAATTTTCAACTGGTCATCGCGGTGTTTTCTAGTGAGGCTATTTTCATTTATTCTATAACTGAGGAGCGACTTCCTAAGCCCCCCAAACAAATAGCCTTTCTCTATTAACTTAAGGAAAAGTAGATAATCCTCTGCATTCCTAACTTGTGGAAACCCACCAACTTCCTTAATTGCACGAGTTCTAACAATTGTACTAGGAGTACAAATTCGGCTATTCAACAACAATTCTGCTTTGAGGAGCTCAGAATCTTCACTAATAGGATGTGACCCTATTATTTTCCCTTCCATATCAATATATTCCACATCGGACCCGCAAAGTGTTAAATGTGGGTTGTTAGCCATGTGTTCTACTAAGATTTTGAGTCTCTCGGGACGTGATATATCGTCTGCATCATTTCTCGCGAAAAATTCTCCTTTAGCAGTTTCCAGTCCTTTGTTTAATGAATAACCAACTCCATAATTCTTGTCATTTGTTAATAGAATTATCTTTGAATCTCGCGAAGCGTAATGTTGTAGTATTTGTTTTGTTTCTTCGTTACTACCATCATCAATAATAATAAACTCAAAATTTTTGTAGGTCTGTTTTAGTATGCCTTCGATTGACTGTTTTATATGCTCAGGATTTCCATTGAGCATAGGCATGACTACCGAAACAAGATGGTCCATTATAGTTTTCCCAGAATTCTAAGTTACATCATCGATTGAGATAAACGGAGAATATAACATGTATGTGCTCTAATTGACCTTACTCCCAAGTTACTAACATTCCTTCGGTGAGATAATTCACTTATTGACCCAGTCTTACTTTGGCAAGGTCAACTCGCCCTCTTCAAAGAAAGGTATAGCTTTCCTTTTACACTATCAATCAACCGCCAAAGATAGCCAAAACAATACACCTTGTTTTTCAAAACAAAGACTACCGTCAATTGGATTGAGGCATATATCACCATATAGACGCTACAATAAACCATCAAACCTAAAAACAAATGGTCGATACTTGGCAGGAAAGACATAGCCTGGCTGGCGACAACAACAGAAATTATAGATAAAATCATCGGTAATGTTATATCTCGCAGAGCTTTGACGCCTAAAATTTTTAGGACTACATAAAAGTAAAAACCGAGCGCAAGAAACACATCAATCGCAATCTTAAGTTTTGCCAGATGATATACATCCTGAAAATCCATAAAAGTAAACAACAGTACCTGAAAGGTGATCGAGCCTAACGAGTAGAAAAGCAGGACCTTAGTTGCATCTTTTAGCATTACAATTTGAGAAACGATACTATTGATGGTTGTCACTATAATAAAGACACCAAATATGCCAAACAAGTCAGCGTACTCGACCCACTTTTGCCCCAACACGATCAATACAATTGCCTCATCTTTAACACGCATAATGTCTATAATTGGTGCAGCAATTGCAGAAAAGGCAAAGAATGTAACTTGGAGCTGGCTCCTAAAATAAGGCAAGTTGTTTTTAAACTCGGAGAATTGAGTTAGTGTAGTACCAATGATGGGATTGATAAAGATGGTCGAGGGGATGCTCGCGTAATAACGCATTGAGTTGTAAGCACCCATAATAGCCTTATCAAACACTGTACTAACAAAGAGTGCATCTATTTGACTGCGAAAAAAGTTAAGAATAGATTGGGGTAAAATCCATTTCGCGAAATCCCATTGCGCCTTCACTGCTTTAAATGTAAAACGGGGCCTTAAAGGTGCAATGATATAACTTGACAATACACCGCCACATACACTGATTAATTGTCCTAGCACCAAAGCCCAATAAGTCTGATACCGTACAGCAATATAAATTGTTAAAGCAGTTGAAATAACCTTAGTAACTATATTCCATCGAGTAATTGCGCCTAATTCTTGTTTTTTTCGTTTGTAGATAAGGCCAGGGCTAGCTAGGGTTCCTAAAAAAATTTGCAAAGCAAAAACCTGAATTATCAACTCCAATCTTTGATCATCATAGTAATTTGCGATTAAAAAGGAGCTAAGAGCAAGTAGAAGGCCCACTGTATTTTTTAGAACAAAGCGCAAAGACCAATTGGTAAGGACCATCTGATCATCTATAGACTCCCTACTCAACAAGTAGCTTTTTCCACCAAAATTAGTAATTACATCAACAAAATTGAGAAAAATAAGTGCGATTGCAACGAGTCCAAAGTCTTCAGGCGTTAGTATCCTAGCCAAAATAATAAGAGAAACGATGCCAATAAGTCGTCTAAATAGTTGATAAACAATAGATAAAGAGCCAGCGATCACGCCATGTTTCAACTTTAATGTCATGGGGCCTAGTCTACTTTTAGCTTTTTAATCCACTTACTTAAATCTCGCCCTGTTAATTCAGAAACTCTTTCTATGTCCATAGCAACTTTATAGAGGTATTTCTCTGGTAATGACGGAATTTTAGAGGATTGTTCTGACTTTGTTAGGATAACTGTTTTGAGCTTTTTACCCGCTTTTGACTTTTTGAACTTTATAAATGGTTTCTTTAAGAAAGAGTTCAAAAGATAACTCTGGATCACTGGAATTTTTAGAAAATTTTGCACTTCTGGCAAGGCGGACACGTTTCTTTTAACAGTTAAGTTGGGTGGTACAAAACTTTCATCAATGCCAAGAAAGACAAATACCTTTTTCATAAAATTGAGCGGCTCAATTTCTATATCGTCATAAAAACTCACCAGAACCTGCTCAGGCTTGAACCTCGCATTTATCCACTCCAATTGCTCTGAATATAAACTTTGAGTGAGTATATGTGGATCTTTTATTAAAGCTTCTTCGAACGTATTGCTTTTTACTTTACCGTGTAACTTATACAAATTAAACGCGGAAAATGCTCGCTCTATGGGATGACGCAAAATAACAATAATTTTTACCTCAGGCGCAAACCTTTTAAGTCGCTCTAAAAAAACTTCCTTAGACATATAATCAGGAGTAATCTCGCCAACTGCTTTTACTGCTTTTTGCGTTTCAAACAAATTTGAATACCAATCAGTTCCCTTTTCATATCCACTATCAAAGAAGTGAACTTCTTTCTGAGGCATAAAAACCTCTGGGTGCTTGTTCAGGCAATTGTACATCCAACTAGTTCCTGCCCGTTGTGCCCCGACGCCAACAAAAAAAACCTTCCGAGTCATATTTATTAATACCTGTTTTTAGAATTAAATGACACGTATCATCACAATTCTATGATTTTATACTTGAAGACTATATTGCCCGTTTGTTTTTAACCTTTTGATAAGTAGCATTTTTCTGATCCTGCAAGGGATTTTCTTCATTTTTTCGTTTTACCATATAGTAATTGGCAGAAATTAGTAGCAACAAAAAGTAAAAGGGTTCAAAGATAATTAAGTCCAGAAATACTGCTCCCACAAAAAAAGCTATAAGCCCCCCCATAGAAGCAAGATTGACAAAACCATGGTCCGAATCTTGATCTGTATTAGCTTTAACATACTTATATTGTTTATATGACCAATAAAAGAACATGATATAAATAAATCCCGAAATAAAACCGGTATTAGCGGAGAAATTCAAAAAAGTATTATGTGCAACATGTTTCGCTTTTTCAGGAAAGTGGATTCTGGAAGCATATTGGAACCGTTGTGGTCCCACTCCTAATAGGGGGTACTCCTTAGCCAGTCCCCAACCAATTCCCCACGAAACCAATCTTGGATTAAGTGGGCGTTCAACTTGATTGTCATTTGCTTTAGCAATGGTAGATGTAGTTCTGTCTGTCAATGCCCCGCCTTGCCAAACTAGCATTCCAATAAAGCCTATTACAATGGCAATATTTAGAGATTTAGACTTGACCACAAAGGCAAAGAATAGAACCAACACGCCAGCGCTGAGGAGAGCGCCACGAGATGCGAACAAAATTAATGCATGTAGTACAAAAGGCACCGATAAAACCAGAGAAATCTTTATCCAACTTCGCTTGAAATATAGAATTCCGAATAATATGAATGAAAGCCCTGTTGTAAAAACAATAGAAAAGACATTACCGTCTCTGTATGGACTTAAATCAGGCCCTTTCAAACGCCCATTTAGGAACTGAGCCCAATTATTCGAGAAGTAATGGTCATTTGCCCAATAGCAGTAGTAGAGCGTTATGCCAATAAACATAAATGCAAAGTACTTAACAATTTCTGGCTTGTTAAGAAGACCTAAAACAATGAAATACATAATAAATATGGTAGTAAAGATGCTCACTACTAAATCGCCACCTACGGCCGCAGAATAAGTCTCAAATGGCGTTAGCCAGGTAGAAAGATAAAATATTATCAGCAAGCCGACCATGCCTTTGAATTGTCCTGACGAGTATACTTGCCAGTTAACCTGCCCCCTGAAAGCGCACAATATCCAGGCTATAATAGCTATAGCTGCAGAGATTCTAAATACACGAATATCCTCAAACACCCAAAACCAAACATATTGTGGCTGCATGACTGAAACTACAGAGTAAATTAGGGCTGAGACCCATGGTGCAGAACTAACCAAAAATGCACTAGCAATTAGTCCAAGGATTGTAAGAAATTTAACCATGCAGCGTCTCGTATATTGACGTGTATCGCTTAATCATATTGGTATTGGTAAATAGCTCATGGAACCTAAGATAACCATTTTGACCAAACTCTTTAACACTGTTAATTTCCAAGAGTTTTATTATCGCTTCAGCAAATGCATCAGCGTTATTGTTTTCTGTCACGTAACCATTGTAACCGTGTTGAATAAGTTCACCGTTGCCTCCTGCGTCCGTAACAACACAAGGCTTTTGTAAGCTCATTGCCTCCAATAATGTCATCGATGCTCCTTCACTTAGAGATGAAAGTAGGAATATCTGCATCAGTGCAAGAAATTTCTTGGGTGATACCTGATAGCCCGTCAAAATGACAGAGTCATTGATTGCTAGCCGGTTAATGCATGCTTCTATATTCTGTCTTTCCTCCCCATCTCCCACTACAATCAATACAGCATTAGGAAATCTTGTCAAAACTAGCTTAAAGGCCTTGAGCATTAAGACATGGTTTTTGATGGGATCAAATCGAGATATAGTTCCCAGTATGGGGGCGTCAGAAGAGATACCCAGCTCTATCCTTAATTGCTCAATTCCAACTGGTTGTTCAAAGGGCTCAATACCATTGTAAACGAGCTGTATTTTTTTTGATGAAAGAAATTCAAAATCTACCAACGCCTTTCTTGTGGCGTCAGAAATGGCTGTAATACTGTCGGTTAAGTAAGACAAAAGTGGGTTGATCAGTTTCCTTTTCCAGCTGCTGCGGTCAGGATAAAATCGGCCATGCTCGGTAAACATGACCTTTGCTCTTGTTCCTGCAGCAGCCAGAACACCATAAACCCAAGGCGTATATTGATGACAATGGACAATATCGATAGCATTTGCCCTAATGTATTTTCGGATCTTGAGTAATAGCGTCAGGTCTAAGCCTTCCTTTCTGTCAAAAGCAATTATCGGTATACCACTATTTTTCAGCATTTCACCCCAAGGACCAATTTTTGATTCGATACAAAAAATTGACATTTCGAATTTTGAACAATGACCACCTTCGATCAGGCTCCTAATCACCATTTCTGTACCACCTATGCGCATGTCATAGGTTACGTGAAGTATTTTCATTGGAATTCAAGACTGCTCATTAATGTTGTCTATCTCTCAGTGAGTTGATACTTTTGTAGTAGTGGCTGACTTTCGTTTCGATTTTGAGTGTCGTCAGCTCCACTGAGTAAAATATATAAGGTATGCGTAGTCGGGTTAAAATCTGCCCCTCTAATTGAATGGCTGTCGCGATATAATTCTAAACGACCAAATTCAATGGGAGTTAGCTCGTAAGGCGCTATATCACCGCGCATTGAAGTGATTAGATCCTTGGTACTATATAACCAAAAATAATTGACTTTGTCTGCTTTCACTTCGGAACAATAACCTGAGCATTTAGAACCATCAGACTTACGTTTTTTATATGAGATTTCAGACTCCATGGCGCGATTCGTGCCGATTAAAATGTAATGCGTCGCACTATTAGTAAAGAAACCAATATTGGCGACACTCAGCTCGTTCCAGAGTTTGTGTATATCTGTATTATCACTCACACCATAAACACCAAGTGGGTTTTTCAGTGAGTAGCTCAACACTTCTTCCGTTGGAAAAAAAATTCTCCCTCCCTCTTTTTTATCGTATCGAGGCGTGAATGCATAAAAGCTTGGCCCCATAGACAAACGTGAGTTGATCGGTAAGTTGCTAGCATATCCTGTGTAGTGAGTATGAGGAGTAAATGCTTTAAAAACTTGAGGTAATTCTCCCATCCAACCCGCCGCTCTTACGGCTCCTTCAATTTCGTGAAATCCACTTCTGCTACCACCAATATGGTCAGGATTATCTATGATTATAGTGGTTGACCGCTGATTTCCACTGCCATCATAATATTGCGCCATATTCATCCAAAGCTTTCCGTTTATGACTTCAAGCCCAGTGATACGACCTATTTTATTCTCTCTGTCACGCAACTCAATTCCTTCCCTGGTAGGATGAAAAGGTTGCGAATTTGGTGCTATAGGTAAATCAGAAACTTTTTTCTCTAAGGCAAAATCGCCAATACTAAATGCACCAATTGTGGATTTTTGTGCATGCCCTGCGACAAACAATTGTGTTTCGTCAGGTGATACAGCCATGGTTCCTGGCGTCCAAGCTAATCGAGAGGCGCCAAATGTTCCCGCTTTAAGACGCGTTTCACCCACTAAAGTCAGCATGTAGTGTTCAGAAAGCTTAGTGGTAAAAGTTCTTGGGTTTTCAAGATATGCATTTGAACTGTCAGAATAATTAGAAGTTTTATCCACAGTTCTCTTAACAAAGTTTTCGATATTAGAGAGATCAACAATACCTTTTTCAATGGCATATTGTGCGCCAAAGACTCCACCTAGCAACAAAGCGAAACACCAAAAGACATAGACAAAAACTCTACCAAGTCGCATTGCCAGTACCACAAAGTTTCAAGCGCATACAATTCACCCTCTGCTCTTACCCCTTATCCAAAAGCTTCTTAAGACGCTTTTTAACCAAATACTTTTTTACGAACCCTAAATGTTTTGATCGCTTATTAAATTCTTTCCAAATAGTTTGATTAATACTATTGAGGTCTCTTGGCCAGTCTTTTACTGGAGTGCTATCAAGTATCACCTCTTGCAGCTTTCCTAATTCGTACCGTGCTATTCTGTTGATATATAGATTAATGTCACTCTTTTTAGTAATGCTAAGGCTTTCAAATTTATACCCGACACCTTCAATCCAGGTTGTACGATTTGGGAGATTATGATCGAAGAACTCCAAGTCAGTATTTACTGCCTTGGTCAGGAATGAGTCGATCCAATTAAGGCCAACTGGCAATCTGAACCCAGCGCTTCTAATTCTTTTAATAAAAGAACTTCTCATCCCATAAAGATTGCCGAAGAAACAGGCTCTCTCAATAATTAATGACCTGTAGAACGCTATATTTCTTCCTGATAGCGGCATGCCTGCAATGATCATTGTTTCGGGTTGGCTTTGTTCCAACTTTGAGCTCATTTTGGAAAAACAATCATCAGAGAAATTAATGTCTGAGTCACAAAAAAAATGCGTATCAACCTCATCACTCAGATCATGAACATAGGTATTCCATGCATTGCATTTATCGCCAAGTTCAATCTCTACGACTTCCAATTTAGCAAATTCAAGCGTTTTTTTACATTCCTCGGCAATTTGTACCGTGGCATCTGTACACCCATTTGCCAAAATCAAATACCGATTTAATTTTGCATCCGTATTCTTATATACGCTTTCAATCGAAGTTTTAATGTTTGCTTCTTCGTTATAAGCAAACATGATTATGTTGTACAAATCCAATTACCTATTTAAATCAACACAAAATCAAAATTAAATCCGAAATATCGTCACACAGCAAACGCACTTCGAACTTCGTATGGTGTACTTTTCTCCACAGCTTGTAGAATGCCAAAACAACTAAGTGAATAATAGTGAAATATCTTAATGAATGAGAGCTTTCCAATGACGTTAACAAAAATCGTTATTTGCATCACATTTTGGGTTGGTTATTTGACCAACAGTGAAGCAGATGTCCACCGGGTCAGCTCAGAATCAGAATTGTACAAAGCACTGGTTACAGCAAATCACAATCAAGTTCGGGACAGTATTGAAGTTACTGCAGGCGTTTATGAGTTAGATAAACGACTTCAGTTCACAGAAGCAAATACAAAGCTCGTCAGTGCATCCGGCATCGCAAATGATGTCATTTTGAGAGGGAAAGGCATGCGACCTTCCGCCACTACTGAAGTACTGCTAGATATTGCTGCAAAAAACATCAGCGTAAGTGGCATAACACTTGAAGCAGCCTCCCATCACTTGATCCAAGTAAGAGCGGAAGCTGACGCAGATAATTTTACTTTAACAAACTGCGTGCTAAGAGATGCCTACCAGCAACTGTTTAAGGTGTCAGCGACTAAAGAAAGTGATAGTCCACATGCAGACTTTGGTCATATCTCTCATTGCCTTTTTGAATATTCTGCAGGCATCGGACCACAATATTACATTGGTGGAATAGATGCTCACAGAATTAGAAACTGGACCATTGCTAACAATACTTTCAAGGCCATAGCCAGTCCCGCTGAGAGGGTTGCTCAACATGCTATTCATATTTGGAACAATAGCAGTAACAACTTAGTAATTAGTAATACGATTATTGATTCTGACCGAGGCATTGGGTTTGGAATGGGCAATTCCAGTAATCAGAATACAGGCGGAAAAATTATTAATAATTTGATTGTTCATACTGCAAAACACCACCGGTTCGCCGATGTTGGCATAATATTGGAGAGCAGCCCACATACTGAAATCACTAATAACACCATACTCATGAATGGTCGTTATCCCAACGCCATTGAATACCGGTTTACCAGTACGCACGATGTTGTGATCAGCGGTAACCAAGTTAATCGCAGAATCACGTCGCGCGATGGAGGCTCAGCAAGGCTAGTTAACAATAAAAAGTTGAAATAACAATGAAATGGGTTTGTTACTAAACAACGTCTGACATAGACTATCCAAAAATAGCAATATATTGGATTTAATGATTATTGTAGTTGCACAGCGAGTGCCTTATCCACCAAACAAAGGTGAAAAATTGCGAACCTATCACCAGATTAAACATCTGGTTGAGCAGGGTCATGCGGTACGTGTATACAGTTTGCGCCATGAAAGAGAAGATGATGAATTAGCTTTTGAGCTGGCCAAGAACCTTAATATCAAAGTGACCCTCTTTGGCATGCAAAACCGCTTGTTCCGGTATATTACTGCTTTTTTAAAAGGGGCGCCTATTAGTGTGGGCGCATTTCATTCTTCTCAATTACATAAACAATTGCAGACAGACGCAGAGCAAGGAGAACCTCTTACCATACTACTAACAGCGTCAAGCCTTGCTCCTTATGTATTGGAGAGCGCAGCTTCTAAAAAAGAACACGTGACTCTGTTGATGGATTTCATGGATGTTGATTCAGATAAGTGGGCGCAGTATGCCAATAACACTAAGGGGCCAATGAAATGGGTATACCAGCGTGAGTCCCGCGGGATCCGCAAGCTAGAAGCGGCTGTAAATCGCAGTTTTGATCGATGTTTTCTTATAGCTGAAACAGAAATAGCGCTTTTTAGCAAGCAGGTGTGCAATACCGTCCCAGTAACCAAGTTAAATAATGGTATGGATTTTGATGCTTTTCACCCTGGTAAAAATGATGCTAAACCACCATTTCCCGTATTCTTATTTACAGGCGTAATGGACTATAAACCCAATGTGGATGCAGTAGTTTGGTTTTACGAAAAGTGCTGGAAAGAAATCAAGCAACGCCTTCCAGAAGCAAAGTTTGTTATCGCAGGCATGAATCCAACATCAAGTGTCACAGCTCTGGACAAAGATCCTGACATCGACGTTACTGGGTTTGTGAAGGATATATTGCCCTATTACCATATGGCTTCGGTTTTTGTTGCCCCTTTTAGGTTAGCTAGAGGCGTTCAAAATAAAGTACTTCAAGCCACCTCGTGTGCCTTGCCGGTTGTTACCACTGAAATGGGCGCTGAAGGCATTAGCTTTGCCAATAGCGAAACCATGTTCATTGCCAATGAAGCACAACACTTTGCAAATGCATGCATAGAGGCAGCGACAAATAGCAACAATGCTGAACAAAAAGCACAACGAGCCTATCAGGCCTTGAGAGCGTCTTATAGCTGGGAAAACCAACTAAAACCGCTGGTCGAGGCTGTCGCATTGTGAGACATGTCATCAAACAAGCTGTGTTCTTAATGTTTGCCATTTTGATATTCCCAATCACTCTGTTGTTTTTTGGTATCAGCTTGTTCTTTGCAAAAGATGAAGTACTGAGTAGCTTTAGCCAGGGATTGTCACTGATCCCTGGAAAAGTTGGGTGCTTTTTAAGAGCAGGTTTCTACCGTTTTACACTGACGCATTGCCATCCTAATGCGAGGATTTCTTTTTTGGTTTTGTTATCTCAGCATGATACTGAACTTCACGAAGGCTGTTATGTTGGCCCACAATGCAATATCGGGCGCTGCTCTATTGGTAAAAATACCTTACTGGGTAGCGGTGTGCATATTATGAGCGGGAAAAAACAACATAACTTCAGTGACAGCAGTAAACCTATCAAGGAACAAGGCGGTGTATTTGAGAAAGTATCAATAGGGGAGAATTGTTGGTTGGGCAATGGGTCATTAATAATGGCCAATATTGGAGATAACAGCATTGTTGCCGCCGGCTCGGTCGTAATAGAAGATGTTCCCCCAATGTCTATTGTGGCTGGCAACCCAGCTAAAGTTGTTAAAACAAGACTGGACTAAATCACCGTTCTAACATTTCTATAAACTTGCTCAAGTGCGTTTCCCAAGAAAAATGTGTTTTTGCATATTCACGATAACATTCAGCAGATTTTTTTGGTGAAATTAGAATTGGCACGATATGTTGGGCCATACTTTTCGGATTATCACACGCTATCACATGCCCCGTTTCACCTAACAACATAGTTTCCTTAGTACCGCCAGAGTCACCTGCTATGACTGGTTTTCCACAAGCCTGAGCCTCTACCAGGACCATTCCAAACCCCTCAATGTCATTGCCGATAGTTCTATTAGGCAAAACAAAGTAATCACACTGCTGATAACATCTAATCAGTGTTTGGTCATCAAGGCCGGATAAAAACTGTACGTGAGCTTGCATACCATTTTCATCAACCAAAGCTTCAAGCTCTGCCTTACATTCGCCACTACCCACAACCACATACAAACAATTAGGAATAGCCGCTACAATCTCTGGCATCGCTTTTATAAGGTGATCCTGCCCTTTACGCTTTTGTAAACGTCCAACGGTCAATAACACAAACTTGCCCTTCCACCCCATTTGCTCTTTAAAAGCCATGTCTTCTTCAGCTATGGTGAAGCGGTCAAAGTCTGCGCCGGGGTGAATTACGGTGCACTTTTCAGAATGCGCAAAACCAAAGTTTTGTGTGAGTTGCTTGCTGTTTTCACTATTACAAATCAGGTTTAGTGCCTTCTTACATACTTGTGTAACGAGTAATGCCTGCTCCCGACTAGTCGCGGCAGTCTCTACATCCTCACCGTGCACAAAACAGCGATAAGGTTTCCCACCAAAGAAACTGGACAACCAAGCAATGACCCCCTCATGTATTACCCTGCCACAGTGAACTTCATCGATGTTGTGCACTTTAACCAAGGCATTCAGGGCGCGCACATTACGCCAGTAAAACCTAAGACCTGTCATACTCTTAATCCCCCACTCTGGACTGTACAAGGGCATTCGAATAACAGTTGCCTGAAGCGATTCATCGACCAGTTCTGCACTTGGCTCATTGTGAGTAACTATTACAATATTCTCAGCGGGTAACCGTGAGTACAATTCCCAAAACCAACGACCGCTACCGCCTTCAATTGGCGGGAAATTTTGAGTTAATAACAGGATTTTTTTCATCATTATTAATTACGGTTAGTCTGCAGTAGGTCAACGATAGAGACCAGTTCTTTGCTGGCATTGTCGACAGCGTCGTCGCTTGCTGAAGATACAGGGACAGATACAATAACCATGAGGCCCGCTGCCCCTTCTCCTCTGAGAACATTGGCTGTTTGATATAGCTTTGTCTTGGTGGGCTGGGTGAACACTGCTGAATTCACCTTATACCAAGATGCTACCAAACGCAGGTTACCTAATGGGTCACTTATAAGACGAACTGGCATACCCATAACAGTGGCGGTATCAATACGAAATTGCTTACTGAGGGACCAGCTTTTTTCGTTATAGAGTCTGTGTAATCCGCTAACCAATTCACTCTTTTGGCCGTCAAACCAAGCCTGATAAATAATGTTATTGCGAGTCGGTGTTGCCTCACTGGTAAACACGGCAATATCGCTTGGATTGGCAAGATCAGGGACAAACTCCGTTAGCTCACCAGGCTCAGTTTGATTAAAGGGTAAAGGTACATCAATAAAGCTCGCTGGCGTCAACGCTTTGCTTTTTTGGGCTTCTTCCATCCACCCCTTCCACACTACTCCCGCTACAAATATGGCGATAATCGTTGATATCAGCGGAATAGAGACTGCAATATTAACCTGATTTTTAGCCGTGAGCTTGACTTCCCATACGGCATTTTTGTCTCTTACCCACTCACCAATTGCTAACAAACTAAATAAAACAATGGCAAAAAAGAACCAGCCGTAAATCAAATGATCAGCGCCAACAGCATGCTCCATATCGGTCAAATAACCAGTAAGAATGATGCCATATACCCGAATCGCATTAGCAATGATGGGATACACAACCGACAACACCATAAAGCCTATTCGTTTTTTGGTGCTGACAAAATTTAAATAAGAATAAACACTCCCCACAACAATACTGGCAATAAAGAAACTAATGCCAGAGCAGGCTTCAGCGACCAAAAATCTACCCTGAGGAATTTCTATGTAGAGTCCTGAGCGGAATAATGGTACGCCTGTTAGCTTTAACATATAAACGGAGATATCCGCGGTCACTTCCTGTAGCCATGGGATAAGCTGTTCGCCAACCGGAATGGTAAAAACAATAAAAACCAGAGGAAACAAAATCGCATAAGCGGCTTGAACACCAATTATGGATAAGATCAGAAAGGGTAAAAGGCCGAAAGCTGCTGCATGCATAAATAGCTGGATATCACCTGCGAAGCCGACCACATAAAGCAACACCCCGCCAATAATAAATGGCAATGCAAGCCAAGAGGAGCGGATCTCTTTGCTAAGCCAAAGCCCTCGCTTAATATAAATAAAGTAGACAACTGCTGGTATGATTAAAAAACCGTGATTAAATATTTCGTTGCCATACCAAATTTCCACTGCACTAGCGATACCCCCAAACGTGAAAAATAGCCAGGTCAGGAGTAGCAGTGAAAAACAAATCAGCAGTTTCTGGGGTGAAGCCTCTCTTTCCATAATACGCTCACATTATTATTTTTAAGTCTTGATGCCATAAGCATCTTTCATCGTTCCCCATTGATAGTCTTTGAGTAACCGAATCAGCTTACCTTCCATCTTCTTCAAATTAATGTAATGACGCACATTGGAACGAAAGCTTGCGCCTTGAACTTTAGGCTGATCGGGGTCAATTTCCCAAGGATGAAAATAGAAGCTATACGGCTCGCTTTCTGTTCTCATAAAGGTGTCGATTCTTCGTTTGGATAGCCAGTAGGGGTAAAGGCGGAAATAGCCTCCCCCGCCTATTCCTATATTTTTACTCTGCTTGACTATGGTTGGAATAGGTATCTCTATAATGCCTTCTGGGCGGGTATATTTAAAACGAGGCCAATCCGGCACGCCGTATAAATCGTGTTCGATAGGATAAGTACTGGAAGAGTAGGTAAATCCGGCATCAACTAAAATGTCGTATGCCCATTCGTTACTGCCATTGATAGAAAAGCTGGGCGCACGATAGCCTACAATTTGCACGCCACCTATATCTTCTAATATGGCCTTACTGGTGAAAATGTCTTCTTTCACCTGCTGCTTATTCATTGTGTTAATACGTTGATGCGCCAGACCATGACTGGCGAGTTCATGGCCCTCGTCAACTATACGCCTAATGACGTCTGGGCACTTTTGTGCCACCCATGCTAACGTAAAAAAGGTAGACTTAACCTCATGCTCAGCAAAGAGATCTAACAGCTTATGCGTATTTCTATCTACTCTTAATTCGGAGGCATCCCAATCTTTTTGAGATAAGACATTGTCGAACGCCGATACCTGGAAGTAGTCCTCAACGTCTACCGTCATCGCATTAAGTCGCGAATCCAACAACTTTGGCATAGTAGTTTTACCGCCCTTTACCAAACAATACGACTTCAACCGTACGAATCAGTATCAGCATGTCTAGTAAAAGACTCTGATGCTTGACGTAATACAAGTCAAATTTTAATTTTTCCATCGAGTCTTCAATACTTGCGCCATAAGGATAATTAAGCTGTGCCCAACCGGCCAGCCCAGGCTTCACATTGTGGCGCTGATTGTAATAAGGGATTTCTCTAACTAGTTGTTCAACAAACTGCGGGCGTTCAGGTCGAGGGCCTATAAATGACATCTCGCCCTTAAATACATTCCAAAGCTGCGGCAATTCGTCTATTCGATACTTCCGAATGAACTGTCCGATTCGGGTAACGCGGTTATCGTTAACACTGGCCCACTTGGCGCCATCTTTTTCAGCATCTGGGCGCATACTTCTAAATTTTACAATTTTGAATAGTTTGCCGTTAAGCCCCACTCGCTCTTGCTTATAAAACACCGACGTTTTGGTGCGGTGACCGTCATCCAGATAAATGATCAGGGCTGTCAGTAGCATAAATGGCCAAGCAAAAAACAATACTAGCGTGGCCAAAAAGGCATTAATCGAATAATCAAGAGCGTCTCTGAGGTAGTTTTGTGTCTGAAAACCATTGGAATAGATTACCCAGCTCGGGTACATCAGGTTTACAACAATCTGCCCGGTTTCCCGTTCCATAAAATCAAGCAGATCAGTCACTTCCACCCCGCGTAAACGGCAATCAAATAAGACATCAATCGGCAGAGTGCCACGACGTTGATCACAAGCGATAATGACTTCTTCAATATCATTTTCGGCAACAAATTGCTGAAGGTTTTGCTCTATATTAAGGTGAATGAGTTTTTCGTTTCTAATGCCTTCTTCCCGATTGTCACCCGGCACAGGGATAAACCCGAGTAAATCAAATCCGATACGATCCACATCACGACGCATTCTTCGCTCAATGATAGATGCTCTTTCGCCCGCACCTAAAACCACAATGCTCACTCGACCAAGACCTAACAGACCAAGTCTATTGGTAAAGTAACGGAACAAAACCAGCACTATAATGACCATACACAAACTGGCTGGTAGGAAGTAGCCCTCAATTTTCATGTTACTAAATAGGGCTTCCAGCACTATTTCAACAACAAAGTAACTCAGGCCAACACTCACAAATATCCGCCTGATAATACCGCGAAACGTTTCCCTTAACTTTGTTTCATATAAGCCTACAGACAGTGAACATAAAAGGATTACGATGGTCATCACACCGATATTCACTGCCAACGCTTCCAGTTCAACGGGCAGAGTATGACCCAATTGCAACATAATAAAGTGGGCGATGTAGCACACGTAAGCAATGAGTATTGCCTCCGTTACCACAAGCACATTTGAACGTTTATTTTGGTTCTTTTTGTTTGACGCCACTTTTATCCTTTTGCCTCTTCAAAAAAGTTAAAACTTATAAAGTCATGATTTGTAATAGACTACCTCAGTCGATGGCATTATAGTGGATAAAGTTTATGGGTAAATTAAATTATTTTGAACCTTAAGCCAACAATGAGTGCAGGATGATCTCGAATGAAAAGTTTTAGTACACTTATACGAAGCGCGTTTTTGGTGTCAGTTATCGGCCTAACAGCATGCTCTACTGTTACACTACCTGAGGCGACTACCCGCCCTTCTTTAACTACCGACGTTGAAAACTATCAGTATTTGATCGGTCCTGGTGACACACTGTCGATATTTGTTTGGCGAAATCCAGAGATTTCGGGCAACTTTATCGTCAGACCAGACGGCAAGGTGACTACTTCATTGGTAGAGGATATTGAAGTAACAGGCAGAACACCGACTATGCTTGCCCGAGAGATTGAGACCGTATTGTCTGAATACATCAACAACCCCCGTGTTACGGTAAGTGTGAATGGCTTCAGCGGCCCTTTGAGTGAACAAGTCAGGGTTATAGGGGAAGCATTAAACCCTAGTGCAGTGAATTACACGGAACATATGACATTATTAGATCTTATGATCTCTGTGGGTGGATTAACTGAATTTGCGAATGGCAACAAAGCTAAGCTCGTTAGGGTGATTAATGGTCAAAAGAAAACATTCGACCTTTCTATAGATGACCTCATTCGCGAAGGGGATATTACTAAAAATGTAGATATGCTTCCTGGCGATATCGTTATCATTCCAGAAGCCTGGTTCTAGAACCGGCACGCAGTAGACGGAATTAATAAACCAATGCAGGATTTACAGCAAACCATTAATATGGTGCTCGACTATATCAGGGGCATCTGGATAAAAAAGCGCTACGTTATGATCTGCTCCTGGCTAATTTGTCCAGTGGGTTTCTTTTACGTAGCCAATTTACCTGATACCTATGACTCAAAAGCCGTTGTTTTTGTTGATACAAGGTCAGTGCTTCAGCCTCTCTTGCAGGGCCTGACGATTCAGGATAACCCGCAAGCTGAAATACAAATGATGGCGAGAACGCTGCTTAGTCGAGATAATGTGGAAAAAATCGCGCGGGACGCAGATTTAGACATAACCACGACGACTGAGGCAGCATTCGAAGATTTAGTCACTGGTTTGCAAGACAGTATTCGTTTAAGAGGAACAGGCAGAAGCAATATCTACACAATAAGCTATCGCCATCAGCAGCCGATTGTATCCCAAAGAGTCGTTCAAGAGACACTTAACCTTTTTGTTGAAGGCGCTCTGGGTAACAACCGCAGGGGGACTGATACTGCCGACCGGTTTATAAACGAACAAATCGCAGAATACGAAAACCAGCTCAGGGAGGCAGAGCTGCGCCGTTCTGACTTCAAACGTCAATATAGCGACATTCTCCCCAGAGAAGGCACCTTCTATAGCAGTTTGAGTGCTCTTAAGCAACAACTTGAACAAACCCAGTTGGAAATAAAGCAAACCCAACAAACTATTCAGTCAATCAATGCGCAATTGACCCGAGCTAGTTCAAGCGATGGATTAGGGGTGACCAATGAAGATTCATTTGTTTTAAAAACGAGATATGACGAACGAATTTTAGCACTTGAAGAGCGTATTGATGGTCTTAAATTACGCTTTACAGAAAGACATCCCGATGTTGTTGAAGCGCAAAACTTACTTGATAGCCTGAATACCGCCAGACAGAAAGAAATAGATGCCTTTTTATCTAGTGCGTCTGAAGACGGCACCAGTGCACCGCTTAACGAACTGAACAGGCAGCTTAAACTAGAAATAAGTCTTCTTGAAGGTCAGGTTGCCTCACTGAGAGTCAAGGAAGGAAGCTTGATCAATAAAATCAATGATCTTGAAGCCAAGATTGATCTTATCCCTCAAATTGAAGCTGAAGAAACTGACTTAAATAGAGATTACGATGTTATAAAAGGAAAATACGAGCAACTTCTCTCAAGAAGAGCCTCTGCCGACCTGTCCAGAAGAGCTGATTCTTCGTCAGATGAACTGCAGTTTAGAATCATTGAACCGCCCCTTATTCCAAATAAACCGTCTGGCCCTAAGCGCCTAATTATGTATACCTCCGTGTTGTTGCTAGGTTTTGGCGCTGGTATTGCATTGGCGTTTTTAATTAGTCAATTAAAACCAATCTTGGTAAGGGGATCACAGCTATCGAGCATTACAGATTACCCAATATGGGGTGTTGTTACTCACTTAGACAAGGCAAATATTAAGAAAAAAGCTAAGTTAAGAATACTGGCTTTTATTGTTTCTTCCGGTGGCGTTGTCTCCATTTACGCTGTACTTGTCGCAGCTGAGCTAATGAATATCAACTTATTGCAGAGGTTTGTCTTGTGAGTAATACAATAGAAAAAGCGCTGCAGCGACAAAGAGAGGCTGAGGCTGCAAAAAAGCAACAGCAAAGCGAAAAGCAGGAAGATACACCTGCAGTCAGCGCAAACGCGACAGTAGCAGACTCAGAAAGCAAACCAGAGCCAGCTATTGCGAGTGAGAATAGTGAACCATCAGAGAAGTCAGAGAAGAAAGCGAAATCATACATCATTGACTTAGAGCGATTGGAAGAAAATGGGCATGTATCCCTGTTGAGCAAACGCAGCCAAGTCAATGAAGAGTATCGCGAAATCAAGCGAAAGCTACTGCAAAATGGTTTTGGCCAACTATCTCAAACCCTGACGAACAGCAACATTATCATGGTGACAAGTGGCCGACCTTCTGAAGGAAAAACCTTTACGGCCGTTAACCTTGCGCTAAGCATTGCAATAGAGCAAGACAAAACCGTGTTATTGGTAGACGCAGACGTTTTGAAGCCTAACGTGTGCAATACTTTGGGTATAGATAAGCGAAAAGGCCTAATGGATTATTTATTGGGTGAAGTTGGTGATCTTTCTGAGGTGATGTATCACACCAATATCGATAAATTGAAAATCATTCCCTCTGGTAAATCTCACCATTTATCGACGGAGCTCCTCGCCAGTAAAAAGATGCATGACACTGTCGATGAGTTTGCCAATCGTTACTCCGACAGGGTAGTCATCATAGATACACCGCCGTTAATCGGTATAAACGAATCCGCTATTCTTGCAAACTTTGCCGGGCAGGCCGTGGTAGTTACAGAAGAGGGTAAGTCAAGACTCAATGATATTAAGTTTGCAGTCGGAAGGTTGAATCCAGATATGGCAATTGGCTTTGTGGTAAATAAGTCAGTCAACACTGATACGGATGGAACCGGGTACTATGGTTATTACTATGCTGAACAGGAAGATTAGGATGTCCATGAAAGGTCGTCATCTATTGCCTTTAGCCGTGATGTCCTTGTCTCCAATGGCATTGGCGGATTTTTCATTTACTGCCGATGTCGAATCATCTGGTGTTTTCCAGGATGTAAAGAGGACCGAGCAAGAAAACCAGGAATTGGCTTCAATAATTGTCGAGCCCGGTGTCAGTGCTCTGTACAGGTCGCGAAAGTTTAATGCGAGTGTGCAGAGTCGATACACGTTTCTTGAACGAGAAATTAACGAAGACAACCGGTCCGATGATTACACTGAATATACTTATAATTTGGCATGGACACCATTAGACAGGTTTCTTATTTTATCCGCTAACGGTGGCTTGTCTTATAATAACGTTAACATAAATAGCAACATTGCCAGTGACTTTCTGCTTAACGAGGACGAGTTATCCAAAACCCGCTCCAACCGTTTTGCTGCAACTGTCAACTTAGAAGAATTCAGTTTTTTGGATGCCACAAGCACTATAAGTTACTCATCTGTAACAGCAGATCGCAATGAAGAGTTCCTTGCACAAGGGGTAGACAACAAGTCTCTTTCTGCCAATGGAACTGCGCAAAGTAAGAACAACGCAACTGATTTCATTTGGCAGGTTAACGGTGACTATTCAAAAACTGATAGGTCTGCGTCAAATAGCCGTGATTTTGAATCAAGACAGGGTTCTGGCTTTGCTAGTTATATGGTTGCGCCAAGTTGGGGAATTACAGCAGTTGGTCAACATGAGGCCTACCAAATAGGCAGAGAATTAGATCTATTTAATACCATTCGTGAATTCAACTCCATTGGTATTGGCGTATCCTACCGCCAAAGTGCGACCAGAGTCATCACGATTACGGCCAATAAGAGCGATACCGACTTTGAATCCAACGATAATGATACTTTTGTCGGGTTGGATGCAGAATGGGCGTTCTCCCCAAGGACTAAAATCAGTGCTAGCTTTGGAACGCGTTTTTATGGCGACAGTGCCAATGTTAACTTTACCTTTAACTCTAAAAGGATCCGCTGGATAGCTTCATATTCAGAGTCTGTGACTACTTTTAGTCGTCTAGTTTCTGAACCCCAGAGCTTGGGGGTGTTTGTTTGTAGTGCTGGGAGTACGTTGATCTCAGACTGTTTTCAACCCAGTAGCTTAAGCTATGAATTGGAAGCCGGAGAAGTGTTTGCACAATTCACAGACCCAAACTTCCAGATAGAAGACCAAGTTATCTTACGCAAGGCATTAACAAGCACTATAGGGTTTACCGGAAAAAGGCTATCGTCACAGATTTCGTTAAGCGTCTCAAATGACGAATATGTTGAGATAGTGAGAGAGCGAGATACTGTTAGTGCCTCGACTAGTGTTGGTTATAAATTAGGCCGAAATGGCAAGTTGTCAGCGTCTGTACGTTATATACAAACCGAGCAAACCCGTGATTTGGATGTTAATGGCGAGTCAGAGACATGGCGCACTTCAATCAATTACCGACATGCTTTAGGAAGAAATTTGTCAACAAATATAGAGTTGAGCTACCTCGATAGAGATAACACGGATAACACCACTTTTGGTGGTCGAGATCTGGAAGAAAAAAGGATTAATCTTTCTTTAAAATATAAACTCAAATAAAAAGGGGCTTGCGCCCCTTTTTTGTTTAATCTTTATCATCCGATTTTAACCGCACATAAGTTCGGTATTTCTTTTTCAGTAATTTATCAATGTATTGAGTGAGTCTTATTTTATGACCAATGGCATCATCTAACGCATCAACCAGTTCACTTAATATAGCCTTATAATATTGCGCATCTTTGATTTCATTGCCATTCGGCGTCAGATCTGACTCGTCACCTGACACCTTGTTATCGCCAGCCGCCGACGCTGGCCCATGCTCCCCCGATTGCACTGAATTGGGCTCAAACATTTCACTTTTTACTTCTTCGATAACGGTCGCTACAGCCCTTTCGTCAAGGAATTCCAACTCTTCCAAGAAACCAAATAGAAGAATACGATCCATCAGTGTATTTATTTTCCGAGGAACACCGCGCGTAAAGTCGTAGATTTGATCGTAAGCACCTTCAGAGAAGAGCGTTTTGCCTTCCCAGCCGGCATGATGCAGCCTGTATTCTATGTAAGACTTCACCTCTTCTAGGGTTAGCGGAGCAAGATGACATGAAGCAACAATTCGCTGTCTGAACTGCTCCATATTGGGTGCTCGTAGAATCGGCTGCAGCTCTTCTTGCCCTAACAAGAAGCTTTGCAACAAAGGCTTACCATCTTGTTGAAAGTTAGACAGCATTCTGAGCTCTTCGATGGTTTCCAACGGTAAGTTTTGTGCCTCATCCACTAGCAACAGTGCCCGTTTTCCTTGTTTGGCGAGCTGAAACAGAAATACTTCCAGCTTTTTCAAAATATCCGCTTTGGTATTTGTTTCTACTTCAAGCTCAAATTTTGACGCCACCATCTTCACCAATTCATCTGGCGTCAGCTTGGGCGTAACGATTTGTGCAGCGACAATATCGTTTTCTATTTCGTTGAGTAGACTATTGGCAATAGTCGTTTTTCCCGTGCCTATTCCACCCGTTATGACAATGAAGCCCTCTGCTTGAGAAAGCCCATATTGTAGATAAGACATAGCACGTTTGTGCCAGCGGCTGGCGTAAAAAAATGCGGGGTCAGGCGTAAGCTGAAACGGCTTAGAGTCCAACCCATAATAACTTTCATACATGAAAAATGACTGCCTTGTGATGATTAGCAAGGGTTTGCAAATACGTTGTTTAGCTTACCCTAATGCTTATGATAATGGCTACTGCTTATGTTGCTCAACCAACTGATTTATAATACCGGTAGTAGAAACACCATCTTCAAAATTCAATACTTTCACTGTCCCACCAGCTAGGGTCACCGCTTTACCGCCGGCAATATCTTCGATTTTATAATCTCCGCCTTTAACCAGAATGTCTGGAAGTACTTCGCCTATTAACCTCGCCGGTGTATCTTCGGCAAAGGGTACAACCCAATCTACAGGTTTGAGACCCGCCAATACCGCCATCCTCCGCTCAACATTATTGACAGGACGCCCTGGCCCTTTGAGTGCTTTAACAGACTCATCGGTATTAACCGCTACAATCAACCTGTCTCCCAGCTTTGCGGCTTCCATCAGGTAAGACACATGACCAGCATGCAAAATATCAAAACATCCGTTGGTCATAACTATGGTTTCACCGCGAGACTTAGCGGCTTGGACCATTTGTATAAGTTGTGCTTCGCTGGTTACTCCACCATCTAGATGCGCAGCTTCCTGTTGCGCAAACACAGCGAGTTCAGTAGCGCTTACAGTGGATGTGCCCACTTTACCTACCACAAGGCTAGCTGCGTAGTTAGCCAATATGCAAGCGTTGCGAATATCGAGTGCAGCCCCCAAGCAACAAGCCAGAGTTGATACTACTGTGTCTCCAGCCCCGGTTACATCGTAGACCTCTCGTGCTTTTGCTGGTAGATGAAAAGGTGAATGTTCACCCTCAAATAATGACATACCTCTTTCTGAACGCGTTAACAACAAACCTCTTAACTGAAGCTGTTGTTGAATCGTATTTGCCTTTTCAGTTAATTCAACTTCGGTTTGCGTCTCTCCTACTACTGCGATAAGTTCAGCCACATTCGGGGTAATGTAACTGGCGCCTTTATAGCGCGCAAAATCTACGCCTTTGGGATCAACAATCACAGGGATATCCCGTGCGTTTGCAGCTTGGATTAAAGGTTCAATATGACTGAGTGTTCCTTTGTTATAATCCGACATTACCACAACATTGTGTTGTTCAAGCAAGTCATTAAATCGGGCAATGAGTGGCGTTTTATCGACCTCTGTGAACGAGCGTTCGAAATCCATTCGCAACAATTGTTGGTGCCGGCTTAGCACCCTGAGCTTAGTAATCGTGGCATAATCAGGCGTTTCTATTAAGGCAGACGCAATGTCGTAGGACTGTAACTTCTCAGACATAATATGCGCATTTTCGTCTTTACCACACAGCCCTAATATGGTGACTTTTGCCCCCAATGACGCGGCATTAACTGCGACATTGGCTGCGCCACCTGGTCTATCTTCGGCTTGTTGGACATTCACTACTGGAACCGGCGCTTCGGGTGATATGCGACCGGTAGCGCCATGCCAATATCTGTCAAGCATAACGTCGCCTACGACTAAAACCTTGGCTTTAGAAAAATCGGGGATTATCATTACTTTGCCTTTAACACTTTTTAATGAGTATACCAGCCATTACTACCCAACAACCACAGTGTTTACCTTGGTTTATCTACATAATAGAAACTAGACATGGTGAACTCTATACAGGTATTACAACAGACGTAAACCGACGTATGGCTCAACATAGAGGCGAACGCAAAGGCGGGGCAAAATACCTGAGAAACAAAGGCCCATTTACAACACGTCAACTCTGGCAAACAGTCAACCGAAGCAGCGCCACACAGGCCGAGCTGTGGATAAAAAGCCAGTCCAAAAAGAATAAATTAGCCTTGCTTGACGAACCAGCCAGTATGCCGTTTGAGGATGTCTTCGTCTGTGAAAGACTCAGCGACTCAGTACTATTGCGAGAATAACCCTACCGCTATGAGTGCAAACCCAATGTTCAAGACAAAGCCGACACAGGCAATACCAATGTTTTGTTGCTGGTCGATCTCCTGATTGATGTTCACCCCCAACAGCAAGGCGTGCTTGCTAATACTCACCAACACCAGCAGCGAGAGTGAAAGAATGACAGACACTATTAACCAGCCAGTCACATTGCTCACATAGGCCTCTGGCGAATAAGCCAGAATATGTACCGTGCTAGTAACGATAATGGCTGTACCTAACAGGTTTCCAATATGGTCAATAGCTATCGCAAGGTGTCCTCGTTTTAATGCGCCCTGAAATGAATCATTTTGATTGTTTCTTGCAAACCGCCACTCGTAGATGCGCGTGAGCAGTACAAAAATAGTTAAAACCACGATAAAGCCACTCACTATCGCGATAATGGCATTTGCGTTACTACCTTCAACCCACAGGATCATGCTTCGTAAAATGATAGCACTGGCAATGGCGCTGCTGGCATCGACTAAAGCAACACCCACATTGCGTTGCGACAATTGCTCCGGCGTATCTATACGCTGCAAAACGAGCTTGTCGTGCACAAAGCGTCCAAACCGCACCAAGATGATACCCACTAGCCCAAATAAGAGCAGGCCCTGCCCTGCCTGCAAATAGCCCGCATCAAGATGACGTCCAACCACACCCGACAGAACAATACACAGAGCCAGTAACCCTCCTGCCATACCTATGCCATAGGCAAAATTATCGCGTTCACTTAATTCTACTTTAACGTCAACCGACGCCATTCTACTTTGGATAACACGAAGCACGAGGAGTAAAAAAAGCGTCAGCGAGATATCAATAGCAATATACACCCACAAATCTTTTGGTAAGTTAGTTAGCTTTACGAGTACATCCACCCTTTACATCCTCATTCAATCGGCTTGCTGCATTTTAATTGCAGTCCACCATGTCTCCATTTGTTCGAGAGACATGTCTTTCAATTCCAGCTTTTCTTCAATTGCCATAGACTCAAGCTGACGAAATCTGTTTTGAAATTTTTGATTCGCTTTTCTCAATGCGGTGTCTGCATCAACATCACAATGGCGGGCTAGGTTAACCAAAGCGAAAAAGGCATCCCCTATTTCTTCTTCAAGACGTTGTTTATTGAAAGGCTGTGCGTTCAACTCAACCGCCACTTCGTCTACTTCCTCTCTCACTTTATCCAAAACGGGAGCAGGGTTATCCCAATCAAACCCCACTTTGGCACAGGCTCGCTGCGTTTTATAAGCAAGTTTCAGGGAAGGTAACCCAGTTGGCAGGGTGTCAAACACACTCTCGCGTTCTCTCGACGTGTTTTCAAGTGCTTTTATACTGTCCCATTGGGCTGTTAGCTCAGTATCAGACAAGGTGTCTCTACCCCCTTGACCAAAAACGTGCGGGTGACGCCTTTCCAATTTATCAGAAATAGCACCCGCGATATCATCAAAATCAAACGCCCCTTCTTCCTTTGCCAGCTGTGCATAAAACACTACCTGAAAAAGTAAATCTCCACATTCATCCTTAATCGCTGTTCTGTCGCCGCTTAATATTGCATCCGCAACTTCGTATGCCTCTTCAATCGTATGAGGCACTATGCTTTCAAAGGTCTGCTTTTGATCCCAGGGACAACCTTGCTCAGGGTCTCGCAGTGTTTCCACTATTGCCAGTAATCGTGCGAGATTATCCTTCTCTTTTGACATCCAGGACACCTTGTATTTGTCTTAGCTTTCCAACCAACTTGGTTAATTCAGCGGCATTTTTCACTTCAAGCGAGAGATTGATCTGAGCCGTCATATTGTGTTTTAAGCTCTGACTATTTACCCCGAGTAACCCAACACCTTCGTTGGCCACCACGGTTGTAATATCTCGCAACATGCCATCTCTATCATTACAGAACAAAATGATTGTGGTTTCAAAACTAACCGCCAATGAGTGTGCCCAGTTCACTTCAATGGCACGTTCAGGGGCATTATCCAGCAAATTTGCTAATTGGGGGCATTGTTCTTTGTGAACACTCACCCCTTTACCCTGTGTTATGTAGCCCAATATTGCTTCACCAGGCACGGGCTGGCAACAGTTAGCCAATTGACTCATCAGGTGCCCTACCCCTTCTACCACTACGCTGTCGTGCTTACCCTTGGGTTTATGCTGACGTTTTTTCAGAACAAAATCGTCGTCTTTTTCTTGTGGTGGCGCGTGAAGTTGTTGCAGATAATTAACCACTGTCATCACGCGGATATCACCTGCTCCTATACAGGCAAACAAGTCATCCACATTCTTCACGTTGTACTTTTCGCAGGCCTCTCCCGCCACTTTTAGCGGAAGGTCGACTTTTGTTAGTTCACGCTCAAGCATCTCCTTACCAGCTTGTAAATTTTTGTCTTTATCTTGCTTTTTGAAGTAAGAGTGGATGGTTGCGCGCGCACGTGACGAATGCACATAACCCAGCCCAGGATGCATCCAGTCACGGCTGGGGTTGAGCGCTTTCCCGGTAAGGACTTCTACCTGATCGCCATTTTGCAACTGATAGGTGAAAGGCACAATTCGCCCATTGATTTTAGCACCAATACACCTGTGACCTACATTGGAATGTACGTAGTAAGCAAAGTCTAACGGCGTAGACCCAAGTGGCAAATCGATGATGTCACCCTTAGGTGTGAAAACGTAAACGCGATCATCAAATACCTGACTGCGTAATTCTTCCACTAAGTTGCCGGATTCTGCAACTTCTTCTTGCCACAACAAAATGCGCCTTAGCCAATTAATGCGTTCATCGAAGCCAGAGACTTTGCCTGTACGGTCTTCTTTATATTTCCAGTGTGCAGCCACCCCTAATTCGGCATCCTGATGCATTTGCTGCGTCCGGATTTGAATTTCCACAGATTTGCCTTGTGGGCCAATAATCACCGTATGGATAGACTGATAACCATTCGGTTTTGGGGTAGCGATATAATCGTCAAACTCTTTAGGGATATGCCGATACGTTGCATGCACTGCGCCCAGTGCTGCATAACAATCCTGAAGCCTATCTGCAATAATCCTTAGCGCGCGAATATCAAAAAGTTGGTCGAAGGTAAGGCCCTTTTTTTGCATTTTTTTGTAAATGCTGAATATGTGTTTAGGTCGGCCGTATACATGTGCTTTTACGCCTTGTTTGTCCACCAGGCTCTGGATGTCATTAACGATATTGTCGATGTAATCAGCTCGTTCCCTACGTTTTCCATCAAGCTGCTTGGCGATTTGTTTATAGGTGGTTGGATGCAAATACCGAAACGCGAGGTCTTCTAATTCCCACTTCAGTTGCCCGATACCTAGTCTGTTTGCTAGGGGAGCATAAATAGTGGCACATTCGCGAGCTACTAGAACGCGGGTTTCCTCGTCCGCTTTTTTTACTTGCTGCAACGCGCAGATCCGTTCTGCCATTTTGATCACAACGGCGCGCGCATCTTCAACCATAGACAATAGCATGCGCCTGATACTGTCAACGTTATGTTCGTCAAGCCGTTGTTCCGGGGAGGAGCGTCCGTATAGCGCCCTAATGGCATCCATACGTCTTACCCCCACTATCAGGTGTTTGACTTCTGTACCAAACTCATCCTCAATATCTTCCTCGCTTAATGCGTGTTTTTCACAGTAAGGAAACACTAGGGCGGCTTGCAGCGTGACATCATCCATATTGAGTTCATGCAGAATCTCAACCATCTCCTGTCCAACTAACAGGATTTCTGGGTTGTCCATGACATTACGTAACTTGTCACGGGTTCTCTCGGACAACGAAAGACTAGACAGCCAATCATCAAAAGCAGGGCGCGTTGCTTGGTGAACTTTACGTGTTGAAACCATGCAGTGTATCAGTCCTCAATCGCGTTCAAAGAGTGCAATCATTTCAGTATGTGCGGTATACGGAAACATATCCATCAGGGCAATCTTTGCGAGTCTGAAATGACCGCTTAGCAATATTTTTGCATCTCTTGCCCAAGTCTGAGGGTTGCAAGAAACATACAATATTCGCTTTGCATGCGCATCTTTTAATGTAAGGCATGCCTGCTCAGCCCCATCGCGCGAGGGGTCAAGCATAATAAGATCTGGAGCAAACTCGTTGAGCGAGTTCGCAATTGCCTGCATAGACAGGTCAGCACATTGCCAATTAATATTTTTTATGCCCTGTTGTAGCGCATTTTGTTTCGCCTTTTGCACCATGTCGTCACTGCCTTCAAAGGCGATAACAGATAGACAGCGCTCTGCAAGTGCATAAGTAAAATTACCCAGCCCAGCAAACAACTCCAAAACGGTATCGTTTTTCTTAGGCTGCAACCAGGTTATTGCGCGTTCAACCATCAACGCATTCACCTTTTCATTAACCTGTATGAAATCATTTGCACCGGGTTTGAGTACAGTAGAAGTGTGCGATACCTGCTCAACTGAAATAAACAAAGCATCGTCACTAAACGCGGTCAAGTGTGCTATGCACGCTTGCTTTACATGCAAAAAAATATCGACTCGCTGATGCGCTTGCCATTGGGTAAATTGGTCCTGCCAAAATGCCATAACCTGCGCAGAAGGCGCCTTAGTAAAGTTTATAGTTATCCCAACACCATTGGCGTATTCGATTACTGTCACGTGACCTATGGGTTGTGGCGCACTGCGAGTTAACCGTGAATGGAGCGTTTTCAGTACGTTTTGCAATGGCACCGTCAGTACAATACAGTTAGAGACCGATACGATATTCGTGGAATGTTTCGCTTTGAAACCAAATCGAATATTGTTTTTGTCTCTTCCATCATAAGCGAGTCTGGCCTTTCGTCTGTATTGCAATGTTGGGCCAACGATAGCGTCTTCCCAGGGTAATTGTTCTAATGCAAAGGCCCGTTTAAATTGTGCATCGAGATCCTGTTGTTTCCATTCCAACATGGTTGATGGCGTGCAGTGTTGTGTAGTACAACCGCCGCAGCTTGAAAACCATTCACAAGGCGCAGTTTGCCTTGCGGGGTGCGGGCTTTCTATTGAATTATCATCTGCAACACCCCGCCAGTAACGTTTTTGCTTACTGAGCTGTTTAACATACAGGGTTTCTCCCGCCAAACCACCTTGAATAAATAGTGGCGGCTTTCTGTTAGCAGATAGCCCTTCTCCCTGACTGGTTACCTTATTCACGGTCACCTTAAGCTTGTCGCGCTCAATCGTGCGTATCGCTTTCTTTTTTTTCGCAGAATAAAATTGAACCACAGCTCACACTCTTGAGAGTATTACAGTAGCGACAGCATAGTGCTGCTCATCGGCGATGCTAATGGCGAATTGAGACGCATGCATTGCCTCAGCCTGTCGAAGGGCACCTTCAGTTAACTGTAACTCTGGGGCACCCAATGCATTGTTTGAAATCTCGATATGCTGCCAACTCACGCCGTTTCCAATACCTGTCCCCAGCGCTTTAACCGTCGCTTCTTTAGCAGCAAAGCGTTTTGCAAGAAACCTGACGGGTTGCGATGAAGCTGAATATGTAACCAGTTCGCTCTCTGTTAAGATTCGTTGGGCGAGCTTATTCAACCGCTTAGGATCATCGCCTAAACGCGCAATCTCAATAATATCAGTACCCAGACCGACTACTGACATTGACAGCCCTGACGCGCTTCTATCATGAGTTTCCGCATATCTGCGACGGCTTTTTCCAGACCATCGAATGCTGCTCTGGCGATAATCGCGTGCCCAATGTTGAGCTCTTCTATTTCCTTGATAGCAGCAATAGGCTGGACGTTGTGATAATGGAGACCATGGCCAGCGTTGACATGTAACCCCTGATTATGCGCGTATTCAATGCCTTGACGTAATTTTTCAAGTTCAGCACTTTGTTGTTCTGGACAAACAGCCTCGGCATATTGCCCCGTATGAATTTCAATATAAGGCGCTCCGCATGTCACAGCAGCATCAATTTGTTGCTGATCAGCATCGATAAACAAAGATACAAGAATTCCTGCATCAGCTAATTGTTGACAGGCGGCTTTGATAGCATCCAAGTTACCGACTACATCCAGACCACCTTCTGTAGTGAGTTCTTCTCGCTTTTCGGGGACAAGGCAGCAGAATGTCGGTTTCGTTTTTAGCGCTATGGCTATCATTTCTTCTGTTACCGCCATTTCCAAATTCATTCTGGTGTCCAATGTCTGTGCCAGAAGCGCTACATCTCTATCTTTGATGTGACGTCTGTCTTCACGCAAGTGCACAGTAATGCCGTCTGCACCAGCACGCTCAGCGATAGCGGCGGCATGCACGGGATCAGGGTACTGGGTCCCTCGCGCATTCCTTAAGGTGGCAATGTGATCAATATTTACACCTAAATAAATGGGGTTTAGCATGCTAACGCGAATTCCTATGATTCAGTAATAAAGCTCGATTGTAGCATGACTGCAGTTAACTGCGTCTAAACAAGGCGCGGCTATTTAAAGGTTTTTGGCCAACGACTGGCAGTAACATTTGACGGCAAAGCCATTTAGCCAGTTTACGACTATCATTTGACCAAGCTTCTTGTTGCAAGCCCAGAATATGCGCCCCGCATATTTTGAATTCTGAATACTGCGCCAGCGTAAAACCCACTTCTGGTGTGAAAGCGTAATCAGAGTTGGGGTCAATAGGCGCGCCAGAATGTGCTTCCACAGTAAAATCGGGCATTACACCTAACTCTTCCAACAGCGAAAACTCAAACTGCCGGAGAACGATATCGTAGTCCTTAAGCGAAGTAAGTGATTGCAAACACTGCTCATACATATCGAAAACCAGCTCTACTGCGAGTCCGTTTGGAATGGCGCGAGTGAGCAATTCATTCATATAGAAGCCGCAGTAGAGTGCCTCACCCTGTAGTTTGAAGGCGTTTTCTTTTGCCTCGATATGTTTTAGGGTTTTGAGTTCACTTTTACCCATCAACATCAGGCACAGTGGTTGAAAACCTTGGATCAAACTCTTCTTGTCTGACTTTGCTTTTCTCACACCCCTCACAACCGCACTTACCCGGCCCTCACTACGAGTAAAAAAGTCTGCAATCACACTGGTCTCTCGGTAGGGCCTATGATGAATAACATAACCCATGAGTTCCGTGTCCATTGCCATTAAACACAGGCCTCCATGTAGTCAAACACAAGTTGCAGACTTTGTTTGCCTCGGAACACATTAATCTCTGGTTTGTAGACACCTTTAATCTGGGAAACTTGATTGTTTGGCCAAACATCTAAATCGATGTTAAACGCAATCGCCTCTAGGTGCTGCCCATTAGTGTGCTCAAGTGTCATTTTAAGGTGGTTTTCGCCCACTATTCGTTGTGATATCAGCGTAAACTGATCATCGAAAGCTGGGGCGGGAAAACCTTGCCCGTATGGGCCTGAAGCGTACAACAGGCGCACAAAATCGAGTGTCAAGCAATCAAGCGGCAATGGACCGTCGGTATAGACGCGTTTATCGCTATCAAGATCGACGCCCAATCGTGCGATCACTTGCATGAACCTTTGGTTGAATCGCTCCAAGTTAGATAAATTAATTGTCAAACCTGCCGCCATGGCATGGCCGCCAAACTTGTCTATCAGCTCGGGGGATTCTCGGTTGAGGTCTTCCAAGGCATCCCTGATATGAATACCTTCAACGGATCTGGCTGAACCTTTAATTTTTCCATCTCCTGCGTCTGCAAACGCGATGACTGGACGGTTAAACCTGTCTTTCATTCTTCCAGCAACGATACCAATGATACCCTGATGAAATGCTGAATGATGAAACACTAAGGCTGATGGCACTTCACCCGACTGCTCGGCGATAAGCGCTTCAGCCAGTTGTTCAGCTTCTTGTTTCATCGTCTTTTCAATCTGTTTTCTCTGCTGATTTAGACTGTCTAAATCAGCGGCCATTTGACGAGCGAGATAAATGTCATCGGCCAGCAGACACTCAATGCCGGTAGACATATCATCCAATCTGCCTGCTGCATTGAGCCTAGGCCCAACCACAAATCCCAAGTCAGAAGCGGTCAGATTGTCGGGTTGCCGATTGGCAATATCCAATATCGCTTTAATGCCTGGCCTGCATTTTCCTGCTCGAATGCGTTGCAGGCCTTGGTGCACCAAAATGCGATTGTTGCTATCCAGTTTAACCACATCTGCAACAGTACCAACCGCCACAATATCTAACCACTGTGCCATCGAAGGTGGCGGTTGTGTTTTACTCAATAGCCCTCTGTCAGCCATAGCACTGCGCAATGCAGAAAGAAGATAAAAGGCGACACCAACCCCGGCTAAATTTTTTGAGGGAAACGCGCAATCTGCTAAATTCGGATTAACAATGGCATCTGCGTCGGGCAAAGTAGCAGGCGGCAGATGATGATCGGTTACAATAACGTCAAGACCCAAGGCTTTGGCGTGAGCTACGCCCTCCAAACAGGCAATGCCACTATCTACCGTTATAATGAGATCAGCAGCATCCTGATGTGCTACGTCAACAATTTGAGGGCTTAATCCATAGCCAAAATCAAATCTGTTCGGTACCAAGTAAGAAAGCGATTTTGCACCAAAACTCTTGAGTGCGAGCATACACAATGCGGTGCTTGTTGCGCCATCCGCATCAAAATCACCGACAATGACGATGCGTCGTTGTTTAGCTATTGCATCAATCAGTAGTTCGACCGCTTTTTGGATGCCGGATAGGCTTTTGAAGTGTAACAGACATTTTGCTTGCGTATTGACATCTTCAAGCTGGGTAACTCCGCGGTTCCGATATATCTTATCGATGACAGGGTGCAAAGAAGAAGACAGCATGCCGCCAACGGGTTGGCGGCGGATAATTTGTGTATTCATTGCTACGTGGTATTAACCCGCGCTCTGTAACGCTTGCAACAGAGCAGGTGCAGGTTGATAGCCTGGGATCAAACGGCCATTAGGCAAGATAATATTCGGTGTGCCGTTTACGCCAATTTTCTGGCCAAACTGATATTGCTCGACAATGGAGTTTTCACATCGTGCGAGTTCTACATTCTCGCCGGCTTTACCTTGTGTCATTGCTTCTTGTTGATCACTTGAGCACCAAATAGAAATCATATCATTGAACGTCTTCCCTTGGGTACCGGCTCTTGGAAACGCCAAATAGCGAACGGTAATACCTCTTTCATTATATTCACCCATTTGCTCGTGCAGTCGACGACAGTATCCGCAAGAAATATCGGTAAAAACAGTAACGATGAATTTTTCATCTTTGGCTTTAAATTCTATGTAATCACCGTCGAATTGTTTGAGCCCTTCTAGCCTGATTGACGACAATGCCGCCTCTGTCTCGTCACGCATACCAGCGTCCATGTTGTAAATTCTGGCCTGCATCAAATATTTACCATCTTTAGAGGCATAAAAAATGCCACGAGCAGTATTCAACTGATAAAGGCCATCTACTGGCGCATCAGCTATCGCAGTAACTTCCCATCCCATCGACTGCTCTAGCTTTTTTATCAATTCACTGTGTTCATCAGCCATACAACCGAATGTGGTAAAACAAGCTACCGCTAAAAGAATTGTTTTTCTAAACCCATTCACAAAAAAATACTCCAAACTTCTGTTGCACCTCAATGGCGTCATTTAAATACATACTTCATCGCTTATACAGACCGCCAAAAGGCGCACCCACTTTCACTAACCTCTCGGATGGTGGCTTTTCACTAACGATTGTAATCGTGCTTTTGCCACATGTGTATAAATTTGTGTAGTTGAGAGATCACTATGCCCCAATAATAATTGAACTACACGCAAGTCTGCCCCGTGATTTAACAAATGCGTCGCAAACGCGTGACGCAAAGTATGGGGGGATAGCTTTTGCTTAACATTTGCTCTCTGCGCATAAAACTTTATTCTGTGCCAGAACGTTTGTCGGGTCATTTGGTTACCTTGTTTACTTAAAAAAACAGTATCGTTAGCCTGTTTTAGCAAGGCACCTCTTGCTTCGCTCATATATATCTGTAACGAGTCAATCGCCGCTTCCCCTAGTGGCACCAAACGCTCTTTGTTCCCCTTTCCCACCACTCTGACTACGCCTTGTTGTAAGCTGACTTCGTCTAGTGACAATCTGACCAATTCTGTCACCCTGAGTCCGGTTGCATAAAGTACTTCAAGCATCGCTTTATCGCGGCATTCGACAGGGTCGTCCAACAGAGGCTCGTTTAATAGCGCTTCTACTTCGGCCTCCGTGAGTGAGCTCGGTAGAGGGTTAACGACCTTAGGAGAATCAATATTACTCATAGGATTATCGAGGCGAATCTCATTATCGATGAGATACAAGTAAAAACGCCTAAGTGTACTGATATAGCGCTGTACACTTCTGGCTTTTAGACCGTCGGTGAGCAAGGATTCCTTAAACGCCTGACAGTCTCCCGCACTGACCTCACGCAGCTTTTTTCTATTGGTTGTTTTCGCAAAATGTGCAAATCGGCTAATGTCTGTTTTATAAGCCTGAAGTGTTAAATCACTTAACCCTTTTTCCAACCAAAGGTACTCAGTGAATTGTTCTATGTCTTTTTGGTCCTGAAGCCGGATTAACACCTTACTACCAACCTTTCTGTTTTCGGATCAATTCGTATGCTGCTTGAATAGACTGTGTTTTCTGCTTGGCCATCTCCAAGGCCTGTTGGGGCAAGCCTTTTGATATCAGCTTATCAGGGTGGTGCTCGGCCATGCGTTTCTTGTAGGCCTTTTTTACTGTCTTCTCATCGTCTGAAGGCGAAACGCCAAGTATTTGATAAGCCTCCTTTACGGGTAGTTGCGAGGTGTGTGTCGAGCTGTCCTGTGAGTGCTGTCCCTGCCTAAATCGCTGTTGAGCAATATGCGCACGAATCAGGAAGTCTAATGACCCTCTACTGAATCCCAATACATGCGCAACTTTTTCCAATACCTTTTGTTCAGGAGGACTCAGCGCGCCATCGGATAAAGCAGCCTGTATCAGTATTTCGAGAAAGATTTGCAGTAAATCACGTCTTCCATGACAAAACTCAACGAGGCTCTTCAGCGTTTCGATGAGCGGAAAGTCAGCCGATTTTCCCTCACGAAAGGCTGTTTGTGCTTCCTGTCGCGCGTTGCCTTGAAGCTGCATCTCATCCATCAGTGCAGACGCAACAGCGATTTCACTGTCAGTCACCCTACCATCTGCTTTGGCAATGTGCCCTAGGCTTGCAAACAAGCTGTTGAAAAAAACCGCGTTCTGCTGAAAACTGTCTGGGTTTGTAAAAAAGCGCCCAAAACCACCTAACTGAGAAAAGTCCTGACTATATGCACGGTCAAACAGGTACCCCACTATTAAGCCTAAAATCGCCCCTGGGATCTTTAAAAACATAAAGCCAAATAATACTCCGAGGATTCTTCCCCACACCGGCATAATTTTACTCAATATTAATTTTATTTAGCGTCACTATAACCAAAAGCAAAAATGAATTCAGTCTTTTGGATTTAAGCTTTGTTATTCTGCCCGAAAGGGCTAAAATAGCGACTTTCTTATCAATATTCTGCCTGCCAATTGTTCAAAACGCATGTTTAAAAAGAGTACCACGCGACAATTTTGTATCTCTGTCTCAAGCCTTATTTTACTTGGGTTATCATGCCAGGCTCAGGCACAACAAACCTTGTGTACGGTTCCGCCCATTCAATTCAGCTCCGAACAGCTGATGCAGGAAGGGCATATAAAGGTGTCAGCTAAGCAAGCCGAAATCATTGAAGAGCGCACCGCCACTTTCATGGGCGATGTGCAAATTCTGTCCAATACCGCTCGAATTAGTGCAGAGCAGGCATTGGTGGAAGAAAATGGTAAGCGAGTCACGGCAAAGGGGAATGTTCGTTATCAGGACCCTGTGCTAAAAGTCGACAGTACAAATGTCAGTGTTGACTCCATCGCAAAATCATTACAACTAGACAACTCACGTTACCAATTGGCAGGGTTTGTCGGCCGCGGCGAAGCTGAACATATATCCGTTCAACAATCAGACGGCGTGAAGCTAGAGGACGTGACCTTTACCACCTGCCCGCTTGGTGGTGAAGATTGGCAAATAAAAGCTAGCAGTATAAGTCTGAAGCCAGGTTCCCCGTTAGGCGAAGCCAGAAATACGCGCTTTTATGTGGGTGACATTCCAGTTTTTTATCTGCCCTACTTTGCATTTCCCGTAAGCACAGAGCGACAAAGCGGGCTGTTGTTTCCTAACATTACAAGTTCTACAAGTACAGGAGTTGATATAGAGCAACCTTATTATTGGAACATAGCACCGAACTACGACCTAACGCTGTCACCACGTTTAATGACCAATAGAGGGTTACAGTTTAAAACTGAATTTCGATACCTCACCAATACAAGCTATGGACAGCTCAATTTGGAGTATTTGCCCGAAGATACCGATATTGACGACCGACCTGATCGATATTTTTATCGCTTGACCCACGAAGGACAGCTGAGTGAAAACTGGTATGTATCCGTCAACGTAAACGGAATGAGTGATGAAAATTACATTGTAGATTTGGGGTCAGATTTTTATAACCGCGCCGACACGCATATGGTTCGGACTCTTGGCGTCAATTATTACAGTGATGAGCTGAACGCCAGCATATACTTAAAAGATTTCGAAATCATTGGCACAGAACTGAGTACATACCGGGCTTTGCCTGAGTTCAAGTTAGACTACAAAACCCATTTATCAAACGCACTGGATTTTGAATTGACCACAGAGGCTGCCTATTTTGACAACGCAGCCACGACAGAGCCTACTGCATTCAGATTACACGTAGCACCTACGTTATCCATTCCTTATCGCCGCCAGTGGGGTGAACTCAGTGCACAGGCAACTTTGTTTAATACGTATTACCAGCAAGACAATCTGTCACAGGACAGCCCGCTGGAAGACGACGTTACCAGAACTATCGGTCAGGCGAGGCTATATGGAGCACTTTTCTTTGAACGTCAAGGCAGCTGGTTGAGCGACGATGCAACTACCACGCTCGAACCCAAATTTCAGTATCTATATACCTCTTATGAAAATCAGGATTCAATTGGCTTTTATGATTCAACCGCGCTTTTAACAGACGTTGACGGACTCTTTCGTGGCCGTGAGTTTACAGGCCTAGACCGCATAAGCGACAATAATCAGGTGACAGTCGGTGTAACATCAAGAGTCATTGACCAAAAAAACCGGGAACAATTTGTTTTTAGCATTGGTCAGACTTTTTACTTTGCTGATAGCAGAGTCGCGACGTTCAGAAATCAGGACAACCGCTCAGCGGTCGCCGCAGAAATAGATTGGCGCATTGATGCGAAATGGTTTTTGCATGCTGATATGCAATTGGCGTCTGAAACCGAAAAAGTCGACCGAAGCAGTTTTACTTTAGAATACAGAGAGAGTGAGCAGAAGCTGGTACAGTTTACGCAACGTTATGTGAGGAATTTATCCGGTGAAAAGATTGACCAGCTTGGTTTGTCCGCGAGCTGGCCAATAGCTAAGAACTGGCAATGGGTAGGTCGTGTCTATCGTGATATGGAACGCCATCGGAGTGTGGAGCTATATACAGGAATAGAATATGAATCTTGTTGCTGGGCATTGCGAGTAGTTGCACAGCGCCATTTGAGCAATCGTTTTAATATGGCCGGCGCGCAAAGCACCGATGAGTACGATTCGGGCATCGCGCTTCAGTTTACGTTTAAAGGTGTTGGTACACGGTCATCCAACAGACAAATGTTAAAAGATGGAATGTTTGGCTATCGGCAACCCTATAGTTTAAATTAGTACCTGCTTGTCAGGTGTATACCAATTCAAATAAGAGAGTTTATGAAGTATTTAGTTCGAAATTGTCTAGCAAGTGTCGCATTAATGTGGCTCACAGTGGCACCTGTTACCGCACAGGAAGTCTTACTCGACAGAGTGGCAGTCATTGTCGACCAGGGCGTGGTATTAGAATCAGAGATACAAAAATTGATAGCGGACGTCAAACGCAATGCTGCACAGAACAATCAGTCATTGCCCTCAGAGCGTGCACTGCGCACCCAGGCTATTGAACGCTTGATTGTCACCAATCTACAAATGCAAATGGCCGAACGTATGGGTTTACAGGTGAGCGATCCTCAACTTGACCAAACCATTGCTAATATTGCTGCACGCCAAAATGTCACCGTTGATGATATACGCGCTCAGCTTGATGCAGACGGGATTACCTATGATGACTATCGCGAAAGCATTCGTCAGGAACTTATTACAGGTGAAGTTACGCGCGCTAACGTAAGACGACGTATTTATATTACGGAGCAGGAAGTCGACGCGTTGATTGACATTATGGACCAACAAGGTGCAGAGCAGGCAGAGTATCGCTTGGGCCATATTTTGATAGGCTTTCCACCTGATCCGACCGACGAAGACATTGCTGATGCACGTGGCAGAGCAGACCGCGTGATTGAACTGCTCAATGACGGCTCAGATTTTGCGCGTATCGCCATCGCCTCGTCTTCTGGCTCTGAAGCGTTGGAAGGTGGCGATATGGGTTGGTTAAATATCAACTCTATGCCAACGCTTTTTGCAGAAGCTGTTCAGGAAAACGATGGCGAAGGGCTTATCGGCCCCATTCGAAGTGGTGCTGGTTTTCACATTTTAAAAGTAATGGAAACACGCGGCATCGAAAAAGTTGAAATTGAAGAAGTCAATGCTCGACACATTCTTATAAAGCCGTCCATCATTCTAAGCGATGCAAAAGCCGAGAAGATGTTGGTGGAGTTTAAAGAAGGAGTGATTGCCGGTGAACTCGACTTTGCAGAGCTTGCCAAAGAACATTCTGAAGATCCTGGTTCCGCATTGCGCGGCGGAGACCTTGGCTGGGCTGATCCCAATAACTATGTTGCAGCATTCAGAAATGCACTTGCAACGCTTGAGCCAGGTGAATTTAGTGAGCCTGTTCGTTCAGAGCATGGTTGGCACTTGGTTCAGCTTCTCGATAGACGCGTTGATGATGCAACTGACAAACGCAAAGAAGAGCGCGCTTCGCAATTGATTTTTAACAGAAAATTCAATGAAGAAACTGAAAACTGGATTCGAGAAATGCGTGATTCGGCATTCATAGAAGTATTAGAACCTACTAACTCTTAATTGGAGAGCGAAATGGTGCCGATCAGATTGGCCATTACGCCAGGGGAACCCGCTGGTATAGGTCCTGACTTAGTAGTTCTGCTTGCTCAGCACGCCTGGGATGCGCAGCTGGTCGTATTTGCCGATCCAGAGGTTATGCGTCAACGGGCAAGCCAATTGCGTTTACCGCTTAACTTGGTGGACTACGTTGAAGGCAATACGCAGGTTTTGCCTGCCCAGTCTGTTTACATCAAACCAATTCAAACAGATGTCCCTGTCGTCGCTGGGCAGCTAAATAGCGACAATGGGCATTATGTGGTAGAGACACTCAGACAAGCCTGCCAAGCAAATATGGAAGGTAACTTCGATGCGGTAGTAACAGGCCCCGTGCACAAAGGCACAATCAACAAAGCAGGCATTTCGTTTAGTGGTCATACCGAATATTTTGCCCATCAGTCTGGCACCATAGACGTCGTCATGTTATTGGCAACAAAAGGGTTGAATGTCGCTCTTGCCACTACGCATATTCCATTGGAATTTGTCTCGCGCGCGATAACAAAAGAGCGTCTACATAAAGTCATACACATCATTCATACCGATTTAAAACTCAAGTTCGGCATCAAGCAGCCGCATATTTTTGTTTGTGGGCTTAATCCTCACGCCGGGGAAGACGGGCATATTGGTACTGAAGAAATCACGACAATAAAGCCAGCATTAGATGCGCTTCGAGAAGAGGGTTTGAACATTACGGGCCCGTTGCCAGCAGACACGATATTTCAGCCTAAATACCTGGAAGATGCCGATGTGGTATTGGCGATGTATCACGATCAAGGGCTTCCTGTACTCAAGTACAAGGGGTTCGGCGCATCAGTCAACATTACGCTCGGGTTGCCGTTTATCAGAACGTCGGTAGACCATGGTACCGCAACGGACCTCGCAGCTACGGGAAACATAGACGTTGGCAGTTTTAAGTTGGCGATTGAAAAAGCAATAGAATTAGCAGGTCATCAAAAATGACAAAAACCCACCTCGGCCATACTGCTCGAAAGCGATTTGGGCAAAATTTCTTAAAAGACGAGTTGGTCATAGACCGTATTCTCAACGCCATTGCACCAACCAATGATGATGTATTAATAGAAATAGGCCCAGGATTAGGGGCACTAACTGAACCTATGTGTGAGCGCGTTGAAGCACTCACCGTTATTGAACTGGATAGAGACTTAGCCGAGCGATTGCGACACCATCCGTTTCATCATCAGAAACTGACGGTGATAGAGCAAGATGCGATGCGTTTTGATTTTGGCCAGCTAAGCCAGGAGAGACAAAGTAAGCTTCGAGTATTTGGCAACTTGCCTTACAACATCTCGACACCACTCATGTTTCATCTTTTTTCCCATCAGGATGCCATTGTCGATATGCATTTTATGCTGCAGAAAGAGGTTGTTGACAGACTCGCAGCCACGCCTGGGTCGAAGCATTACGGTAGGCTTTCAGTTATGGCGCAGTATTATTGTGATGTCATTCCCGTCCTGACGGTACCACCCGGAGCATTTGTCCCACCTCCCAAAGTAAATTCTGCCGTTGTAAAATTAGTACCTCATACTCAGGCTCCTGTGTCACTTAATCAGGTAGAACATTTAGATAAGGTATGTAAGGCAGCCTTTGGTCAGCGTCGCAAAACAATTCGAAATAGCCTAAAAGACTTTGTATCTGAAGCAGAATTGAGTGCGCTCGGGATCGATGCGGGGTTAAGAGCAGAGAAACTTTCATTGCAAGATTTTGCCACCATCGCCAATACGATTAATGAGTCATAGCGATTTTGTCTATGGACTATCCTGTCATTATCCATGTTCAAACAAAGTATCTGAATGACCCTATGACTCGTGAGAAAGGGCAGTTTGCATTTGCCTATCAAGTCATCATTCAGAATCAAGGCGACATACCCATCCAGTTACTTTATCGGCACTGGCTTATCACTGATGGCAACGGAGAAGTAAAAGAGGTGCATGGTGAGGGTGTTGTGGGCAAGCAGCCTGTGATTGCCCCCAATGATTTTTTTAGCTATACCAGCGGTGCCGTGATCGACACACAGGTCGGTGTGATGCAAGGTAGCTATGATATGCAGACTCGCCCACCAAACAGTGAACCTGAATCATTTTCAGCAGTAATTCTGCCATTTAGACTGGCTACACCCCAAAGTATAAATTAGGGAGCCCAGAGTGAACTACGTTGTCGGTGATATTCAGGGTTGTTATAAAGGCCTGAAGCGTTTACTAAAAAAAATTAAGTTCCAACCCGGAAAAGATACCCTATGGGCGGCAGGTGACCTGGTAGCGAGAGGCGAAGATTCTCTGTCTACGCTGGCGTTTCTCTATGACCTTGGAGACAACTTTAAAACCGTTCTCGGCAATCATGACCTGCATCTACTGGCAATTCACAGTGGCGTAAAAGCCTCAAAACGCGCAGATAAATTAGAAAAACTGTTGGCTTCTAAGGATGTAGACAAATATACGGACTGGCTAAGACACCAGCCACTCGCGCGGCGCATTAACGACAATACCCTGCTTTGTCACGCGGGCTTGTATCCTTCCTGGAGCACAGACAAAGCCATTAGGCTGTCAAAGGAAGTTGAGGAAAAACTGCAAAGTAAACACTTCAAACGTTTTCTGCCGCATATGTACTCCAGTGAAGCCGTGTGCTGGAAAGAGGCAAAAGACAGTAAGAAGCGGCTGACTTTTGTTATCAATGCCATGACCCGAATGCGTTATCTGTCACCTCAACTTGCGCTGGACTTTGAAGAAAAGTGTGCGCCAGAACTGGCACGTTCCCCTCTTCTACCTTGGTTTGATGTCAATAACAAGAAAATGAAGCCTGACGAATGTGTGGTTTTTGGTCATTGGGCAAGTTTGAATGGAAAAACAAACAAAAGTAACTATATTGGATTAGATACAGGATATGTTTGGGGCAACAAGATGACTGTTTGGTGTCTGGAAACACGAGAAAAAATGGCAATTCATGCTTAAAACTTTCCTCTCCCCTGCCGCTATTAGGATAAATGACAAAAGTCTAGTGAAAAGTGTATGAATTTTTGTCAGAATCAACATAGATACTAAGCAAGAACAAAAATAACAGCAAAATAACTAAGAGAGTCTTCTCATGAATATTACGGTTGCAGCACGCATTATTGGCGGTTTCGTTATTATCAGTTTGCTCCTTGTGGTCATTAGCGTGTCATCATTCGTCAATCTAAACAGCATTGATTCCGCGACGACAGAGGTGAACGAGCTAGCCATCCCCACTCTGTCGGCAAGTAATGCGCTGAAGACCAGCTTTATCAACATGGGCAGGATCACCTTTGAAGCTTACATTGAAGACACACTGGACGGTTTGGGTGATAAAAAGCAACGTTACCAGGCCAGTAAAGAAGAGTTTGAATCAGAAATTTCTCTGCTGGAAACTGTTGTAGGAAAAGATCCCCACCTGCGTGCCACGCTTGCAAATGTTAAACAAGCCTATGAAAGTTATGCAGAAAATGTACAGAACGTATATACCTACAAACAAGAGTTTCTGGACCTTAGGGGCGAAATATCTTCGCGTTTAGAAGACGTCGAATATAACGCTGATGATGCATCTACGCTCATTCTTGACTTTGGCGATCTCGATGAAGTCTCCGAAAGCCGTGCATTGCAAAATGCTCTAGAGGTTGGCGCAAGACTTGAGACTCGCCTTCTCACGCTATTAACCATTTCCAATGAATATATCAAAACGCAAACACTTCAGCGTGCTCAGACAATTGGCAACGAAGTGGAGCTGGTAGTGGGCCAAGTTAATGAGCTTCTTGGTGAAATGGTTACCGCGGCCAACGGTCAAGATTCAACAGGCACAATCGATGAAATTGCAGACCTTATCAGCACGGCTTCCAATGCTGTCCTAGCCAATGACGGTATAGTCAACCTGCACGTTGAGCGATTAACTAAGCGAAACCAAGCAGAGGCATCGTTAAATGCGTCAGACGTGAATAGCCAAGAAGGCATCGTCGAGCTTGAGAATCTATTGGGCTTGGCTGATAGCAAAGTGAAAGAAATTGAAGAGAGGGTACAAAGTTCGGTTAGCAGCGGCACTATTCAGGTCGTTATTGTGGTGGTTATCTCGTTAGCGGTGGCTGCGGTTATTGGCTATTTAACCGTTATTGCCATTACAAGGCCATTGGCTAGAGTGAATGAACTATTGAATGTTGCCTCTTCAGGCGATCTCACTCACAGACTTGACGATTCGCAGAAGGACGAATTTGGCCAACTGTCCAGGAACTGTAATAAGTTAATTGATAACCTGAAAACATTGATTCAGGGTATTCATGCTAGAGCAGAGCAACTTGCTGCTGCCTCTGAGCAAACGTCAGCGGTTACCATGCAGACCACGTCATCGATTCAGAACCAAAAGTCTCAGATTGCTCAGGTTGCAACAGCGACAACGGAAATGCACTCTACCTCTCAATTAGTCACACAAAGCGCAGAAGATACGCTGAGTAAAATTCAGGAGGCTGACGACGAGGCCCAAAAAGTCAAAACGATTTCTCTTGAAAACCGAAATACTATTGAAGTACTCGCCAAAGATGTTGACGAAGCTGCAGAAGTCATTAACAAGCTACATCAGGACAGCGCCAGCATCGGTGGTATATTAGATGTTATTCGCGGCGTTGCAGACCAGACCAATTTGCTAGCACTAAATGCCGCTATTGAGGCAGCTCGTGCTGGAGAACAAGGCCGAGGCTTTGCCGTAGTAGCCGATGAGGTTAGAACCCTGGCAAGTAGAACGCAGCAATCAACACAGGAAATCAATGCAATGATTGAAGTACTGCAAGCCGGTGCGGAAAAAGCGGTAGCAGTGATGAATCAGGGTAAAGAACAAACTGGCGTATGCGTTGAGCAGACAGAAAAAGCAACATTAGCACTCGACACTATCACTCAGGCAGTCCACAAAGCTCACGATGTTAGCAGTCAAATCGAGCAGTCAGCGAGAGAGCAGAATGTAGTCTCTCAGGAAATCAGTGAAAAACTTGAAACGATTGTCGGCATAGCTGAAGAGACCAGCACGGGGGCTCAGCAAACGTCAGAATCCAGCCACGAAGTAGCGCGTTTAGCTGAAGAGTTACAACAGTCCATCCGCAAATTTAAAGTTTAAGTGACCTCATGGCGCTGATAACCTTCGGCGCCAACTCTATTCCTCTTACATTATGGATCCGTTCAGGGCACCAAAAAAGGTCTACGTACTCTATAGGTCTCCGACTCGCAGCATTTTCTCGAACGATAGCCAATTGCGGACAATGGAGAGTAGACGCAAAATGGGTAATTGCTGATTCCACCGTGACAATAAAGTCTACCTGCTGCAACAATGCTGGCAGGAGGTGAATATTATCGCTTTGCGTGAATAAACTTATCTGGCTGTTTTGGTTTAGTTCATGGGCCTTTAGTACTGCCTTTACACCGATTTCTGATGAAGCCGGTACATTGACGATGATGTGCGCTTGTTCATAGTGCGTAAAAATAGCGTTTATAACACTGGTAAAAGCCTCTGCACTCAAATCTTGTTTCTGAGAACCTGAAAATGGATTGAGTAATACGAGGGGGCTTGAATGATCACTAACCTGTTGTGATATCCAGGCTGAAATAACACCACGACTTTTCTCGGTAGTATTAACCGGTAACCCCTGCTTGTGCGTGTTATGTAGTTTTAGGGGACCAAAGCACCGCTCATAGCGCTCTCTGCAACGGTCAAAAATGTGTGTTACCAGCTCTCTTTTGCCCGTTACTTCATCGAGTACAAATTTGCGCTTTACGTGCCTATAGTAAGCATATTCACGTAAATTGAGCCATGCCTTCGGGGGCGTATTGCCAACAATTATAGCCGTGCTTGCGATTTGCTTTGCCAACTTAGCGAATTGCAAAGAGCGATTAGCTGAAAAATAAAAAATGATATCGTACTGACGACGATTGCCACGACGAATCAGTTTTTGTCTCTCATCATTGCTACCGGCCACAGGAAAAATGACAGTAGCAATGCCGCTGTCTTTTATTCTTTCTGTCAACGCTTCATTTCTTTCACTTTTCCATCCTTTTGACCGGTTCTTATTGTCGTCAAACCAAATGTCTAATTCTAAATGGGGATAATTGGCTTTTAGCGCAGCTAAATAGGGACCGTGGTAAACAAAGTCACCCAAGGCTAAATGGCTCATAAAAAGGATGCGTTTAGCCGACATTAACTCGGCATGAGAAATAAGGGGTTGCAATGCCTGGCTTCCTTGCATTTTACCCTTACTCAAATAGGACACTATGCAACCCTTTTACAACCTGTGTGCTGACAGCCTCTTTGACCAAAAAAGACATATTGTGAGGATTAGCACCAAAGCACACCATACGCACTTCAATATCATTTAAGGCAGCAAAAACTTTACCTGTACAGCCCTTCGCACTTTGCATGTGGTTACCCACTATCGTCACCAAATCAAAGCCGTCTTCTACCGTCACATCACACATAGTTTCAAGTTCAGAAATCGTCTGCTTGTTAAGCCTTTGGGCTACAGAGTTGGCAGGGTTATCCAACGTGAACGCTACCGAAATTTCGGACGTTGTTACCAAGTCAACACTGAGCTTATGTTTGGCAATAATCGCAAAAACACGCTCCAAAAAGCCCTGTGCATACATCATTTTCGGCGTTTTGACTGTCACCATCACTTGCTCTTTTCTACGCGTAATAGCGCGAAACGGGGGTTCTTCTTTACAGTCTTTCACCAGCCAGGTTCCGCCTTTTTCCGGTTCACGGCTTGATCCAACAAACACACGAATGTTCTGTCGCAATGCAGGCTCCATGGTCGCAGGGTGCAACACTTTTGCACCGAATGTCGCCATTTCTGCGGCTTCCTCGAAACTTAGTTCGGGAATCGGTCGGGCTTGGTCAGTAATACGCGGGTCGGTTGTGTAGACTCCAATAACATCTGTCCAGATCTCACAACTATCGGCATCAAGTGCTTCGGCCAATAGCGCTGCAGAGAAATCAGATCCCCCTCTCCCTAGCGTTGTCGTCATGCCATTTTCATCCGAGCCAATAAAGCCCTGCGTAACTATAATAGCGTCCGCCAATTCAGGCTTAAGTAACCTCGATGCCTGTGTTTTTATAAGCGCTAGATTTGGCGTAGCCGCGCCGTGAACACTGTCTGTCTTTAATACGTTCCTAACATCAAAATTTCGCGCTTTTTGCCCTTGTTCGTTAAGTATGGCGGCAACCAAAAGTGAAGACATACGCTCGCCCAGAGACAACAGCTGGTCTTTTAAGGAGTCGGTATGATGGATCTCTTCATGAAACGCCAGTGTATCCAATTCTGATAACAAAACACCGAGCTTCTCTTTAACATCTTCTGCATGTGCCAAGTGACCAAGGATCTTGAACTCTATATCTTTGATTGCATCGATACGTTTTTGTATTTCGACATGTGTCATTGCATGGTGTGCTAACTCAACCAGTAAATTAGTCACTCCACCGGCAGCACTCACCACCACGACCCGGGTATCTGAATTACCTTTAATTACCTTGACGCAATTACAAATAGCTTCAAAGTTGGCAACGCTTGTACCGCCGAATTTTGCGATATTTAATCTATTACTCACGAATTATTGCCTTTCATTTACTCTTTGAGGACCACAGTGTCACCCACTTTCACTCCGTTCTTTTCAAACCAACCACGGTTCATTTCAATGGCATAGCGCACCTTTTTTTTGGAAACAACCGACGTTAAATCATGTGGTTCCAGGGTATAAATACCTGTGATCTGACCTTCCGTATCTACATATGCCAAGTCGAGCGGAATATAGGTGTTTTTCATCCATATGCTTGCTTCAATAGGACGGCTAAACGTAAATATCATCCCACAATCAGCGCACATCGATTTTCTGAACATTAAGCCTCTTGCCCTTTGCTCATAGGTAACGGCATGTTCAAGTTCAAGGGGAATGCCATTAATCGAAAGTTGGAGAGTGTCAAAAACTACGGGGCTTGGCTCGCCTTGTGACCAGCTTGCCGGATTGACAAGAAAAAACATGCTTAACAATACAAATAGCAGCTGAGCCCTATGCGACATACCTATGTGACTTCCTATATTCTGGTGGATTCAGACATTACTAAGCTATTGGATAATTGGCAATAAAAAAGCCGGACAATTTACTTGTCCGGCTTATACGAATTAGCTATTGCAAATACTACGCTAAATTCAAAGTTGGAATAATATTCGCCTTGGCTTTCTCTTCTGCTTCCTTGAAGCTTTCCATTTGATCAAAGTTCAAATAACGGAATACTTCTGAATGCATTGAGTCGATTTTGCCAGCGTACTCCATATACTCTTCAGCAGTGGGGATACGACCAACAATCGCACCAACTGCAGCCAGTTCTGCAGAGCATAAATAGACGTTAGCGCCATCTCCCAAGCGGTTAGGGAAGTTACGAGTAGATGTTGACAATACTGTCGCACCCGCGAGTACACGCGCCTGGTTACCCATACACAATGAACATCCTGGCATTTCTGTTCGCACACCGGCGCGGCCATAGATATTGTAGTAACCTTCTTCCATGAGTTGCGCTTTGTCCATTTTAGTAGGTGGAGAAATCCACAAACGCGTAGGCAGTGTTTGATTGTATTGCTCAAGCAGCTTACCTGCAGCACGGAAGTGACCAATATTGGTCATGCACGAGCCAATAAAGACTTCATCAACATTGTCACCAGCAACATCAGATAAGGTTTTTGCATCGTCTGGGTCATTCGGGCAACACAGGATAGGCTCTTTAATGTCAGCAAGGTCAATCTCAATCACTTCAGCATATTCTGCATCGGCATCGGCTTCCATCAACTCAGGGTTAGCCAACCACTCTTCCATCTTCTGTGCACGACGCTCTAGGGTACGAGGATCACCATAGCCTTCGTTGATCATCCAGCGAAGCATAGTAATGTTAGAACGCAAATATTCTGCGATAGATTCTTCAGATAGCTTAATTGTACAGCCTGCCGCAGAACGCTCTGCTGATGCGTCTGACAACTCGAAGGCTTGCTCTACAGTCAGGTGCTCAAGACCTTCAATTTCAAGTACACGACCTGAGAAAGCATTGATCTTACCTTTCTTTTCAACAGTGAGCAGGCCTTGTTTGATGCCATACAGCGGGATTGCATGAACCAGATCGCGCAACGTAATTCCTGGCTGCATTTCGCCTTTAAAGCGAACTAAAACAGATTCAGGCATATCAAGTGGCATCACGCCCGTTGCCGCGGCAAATGCAACCAAACCAGAGCCCGCCGGGAATGAAATGCCCAGTGGGAAACGGGTGTGAGAGTCACCACCTGTACCTACGGTATCAGGCAATAGCATGCGGTTTAGCCAAGAGTGAATAATACCGTCACCTGGGCGCAAGCTTACACCGCCCCGGTTCATAATAAAGTCTGGCAAAGTATGCTGTGTGTCGATATCGACCGGTTTAGGATAAGCCGCGGTGTGGCAGAAAGACTGCATCGTTAAATCTGCACTAAAGCCAAGACACGCCAAATCCTTCAACTCGTCACGAGTCATAGGACCGGTGGTATCCTGAGAGCCAACAGTCGTCATTTTAGGTTCACAGTATGTGCCTGGACGGATACCTTCAACGCCACAGGCTTTACCAACCATTTTTTGTGCAAGGGTAAACCCTTTGCCCGTATCAACCGGTTGTTCAGGTTTCATAAACAAGTCTGATGCGCCCATTCCAAGGCTTTCACGGGCTTTTTCAGTCAAGCCGCGACCAATGATTAGGTTGATACGACCACCAGCACGTACTTCGTCTAAGATTACACGTGACTTGTACTTATACTCAGCCAGTACTTCACCGGTTTCAGTATTCGTGATTTTGCCGTCTTTAGGGAAGATATCGATAACATCGCCCATGTTCATTTTTTCAACGTCGGCTTCAAATACCAACGCTCCGGCATCTTCCATAGTGTTGAAGAAAATTGGCGCCACTTTGCTACCAATGCAAATTCCGCCGCCACGTTTGTTCGGCACACCAGGCAAGTCTTCACCGAAGTACCAGAGTACAGAGTTTGTTGCTGATTTACGCGATGAACCAGTTCCAACAACATCACCCACGAAAGCTACAGGGTGGCCTTTTGCCTTAACTTCCTCGATTTGCGCCAGAGGACCTACTTCACCATGCTTTTCTGGCGTAAGGCCATCGCGAGTCATTTTATACATAGCACGAGCGTGCAAAGGAATATCGGGACGTGACCATGCATCTGGTGCAGGTGATAAATCATCAGTATTGGTTTCACCTGTTACTTTAAATACCGTGTACGTCACCTTTTCAGGTAGGTCTGGGCGTGATGTGAACCACTCACCTTCTGCCCATGACTCCATGACGGCAGTAGCATGCGCATTGCCTGCTTTGTGCTTTTCTTCTACATCGTGGAAGGCATCGAACATAAGTAAGGTGTGCTTAAGCTCTTCAGCAGCAAGTTCTGCTAGGTCAGCATCATCCAGTAATTCAACCAGTGTTTCAATGTTGTAGCCACCGTGCATATTACCCAACAGTTGCACTGCTGCGTCTTTGTCGATGAGCGGAGAGGTGGCCTCACCTTTTACAATAGCGCTCAAAAAGCCGGCTTTAACATAAGCGGCTTCGTCCACACCGGGAGGAACGCGTTCAGAGATAAGCTCCAGTAGAAAAGACTCCTCGCCTGCGGGTGGGTTTTTCAGTAATTCAACTAAACCGGCGACCTGCTCTGCATTGAGTGGCTTAGGTGGAACCCCTTCTGCTGCACGCTCTTCTACGTGCTTACGATAAGCTTCTAACACTATGATGTCCTCTTAAATTTATTTTCTGGCTTTGCCGGGAGAGTGGGCAAGGCACATATGTGTAAAACAGCGGAATTATAACCACTTACGACCATAATTTGAATGAATATAGTGGCTACTCTTATTATAGCCGCTATTCACATTGTTGATGGTGGGATCAGTTCTCGCTTGTTAATAAGATTAATGAGGCCTGCGCGCCGTCTTTCAACACTGCTACTTCCCCTCGTGGAGAAACAATCACATCTCTCAACCTGCCTGAAATATCGCTAAACGCTTTGCGCTGCGAAAACTGACCGTTTGCGAGATGTATCGCATAAAGGGCTTTGTCAACCAGCGTTGTAACCAGTGCATGCCCTTGCAAGGACGGAAATTGGGAATGCACATTCGCGTAATAAGCCATCCCTGAAGGTGCAATAGATGGCGTCCAGTTTACTAATGGGTTTTGCATTCCACCGTACGCCGTAAACGGTGAGATCCTTGCACCGGAATAGTCTTTCCCCAGCGTCACTACCGGCCAGCCGTAATTGACACCCGGATGCAACTGATTTAATTCATCCCCACCCGCAGGACCATGTTCGTGGCTATATATTCGGTTTGCATCGGTGTCCAAAATAAGGCCCTGAGGGTTCCTGTGGCCATAGGTATACACCGCGTGAGCGCCTTGGCCTTCTCTCTCAGTGAAGGGGTTGTCTGTTGGCACACTACCGTCTTGATTTATGCGTAAAATTTTACCCAGTTGATTCTCTCTAACCTGTGCTTTTTCTCTGTAATCAAAACCATCGCCGCTGGCAACCAGCAAACTTGCATCGGGTAAAAACAATAGCCTGCCAGCGTAATGGACTGGTGTTGACTTATCGGGAGAAACCGCAAAAACTTCCTTGGGCTGTGTGAACGTATTGCCGTCATATTTCATTTTGGCGACGACAAGACGATTAGCGCTGCTGTCACCCTGCGCAAAAGATATAAATACCTCTTGGGTTTGAGTAAACGAAGGGCTGAGAACAATATCCAGTAGTCCGCCCTGCCCTGCTACGTATAGGTTGTTCAGTGTCAGCTTTACCCTACGTTGATCACTGGGAGAAGTTGCAATGACTACATGGCCATCTCGTTCAGTCACCAACCACTCTCCCTGAGGCGTAACCACAGCACTCCAGGGTGAATTTAACCCTTCTGCTAGAGTAGTTTTTACGTAAGGTTCGACAGGTAATGATGCTGTGGCAGGCAAAACAATGCCTATGTTCAGGGTGAGCATCCACAGAAACACGACTGAGCGACATTGTCTGCCTGCAACCGCTTTGATAAAGTTGCCTATGAAACTGGGTTTACTTTGAGACGCCAATGCAATTTTTAACACGCTACCTGCCCCCATTCCTGTTTACATGGATACTAACTTTCACTCTTGCTAGCGTGTTGCATAGTCAATTTGTTGTCAACGAATTAGTCAATGTTGGGGTAAAAATCCGACTATTAGACAGGCTAAGTCTGACAATCGACGACTGGGTAGGCTTGTTACCCACCTATGGCGTTATTATTGCGATTGGGCTGTTACTCGCTTTTATCGTTGTGGGCTTTATTATTAAAAAAGCCCCTGAAAAGCGGTTTATTTTATTTTTATGTGCGGGTGCAGCAGCATTTGCCGTGCTCTTATCTGCTATGCAGCCCATCATGCAAATTACGATTATCGCTGGTGCCAGAGAGGCGGGCTTCTATGCACAGATCCTGGCTGGGGCGATTGGGGGTGCACTCTTCGCCAAGCTGACGGCAAAAAAACAATAAAAGAGATAAATCGATGACTAGACTATTTATTATCGCCGTAGCCCTTTTTGGGGTTTCACAAAGCCATGCTGTCACTAAACCCGCTCCCTTAGTGTCAATACCCACACATAATGCCTTTTTTGATGCTATCAAACAGCACTGCGGAAAAGCCTTTGAAGGCGAAGTTAGCGTGGATAACCAAGGCCCCAGCACGTTTTCCCGGGAGAAACTGGTGATGCATGTAAGAATGTGCAACGATACCCAACTGCACATCCCGTTCCACGTTGGGGATAACGCCTCACGTACCTGGATTATTACCAAAACAGGCAGTGGCCTTAGTCTGAAACACGATCACAGAAAAAGTGATGGTCACTATGACCCTGTCACTATGTACGGTGGCCACACACTGGACGCAGGTTTTGACCACATTCAATCGTTTCCGGTTGATGAGTATTCAAGGCAACTTTTTGCGCAAAAAGGACTCCCTCAGTCATTAACCAATATATGGCAAATGTATATTTATCCAGACACCTTTAGCTACAGGTTGATAAGAGAAGGACGGGAGTTTCGGGTAGACTTCGACCTGACGTCTCCTATTGCGCCGCCACCGCCGCCCTGGGGTTACGGTGACGACTAACGAAACAGACTTAGTGGTTGCCTGACAGGTAATCCGACATCGAGGGTTGCTGAGAGACGAGTTGCTGATGGACCTGCTCGTGTACACGTGCATATAAATCATCAACCTCTTCTGCTTTCATAAACTGGTCGCTAAATCCTGGTGAAACAGGATCGATATGGATTTTGGCGGTCAGCATAAAATGCGCCATTAGATTTTTTACATCATCAGTTCCCATCGCAATGCGCATGGTTGTGAGCTCAATGCCTGCTCGCTGCTGTTCTTCTCGGCTCAATTCAGAGTGAGAGGTCAGCGCAGGACACAATATGATGGTGTTGGTCTGGCCAATACTCACTTGGTGACCAAAAGCAGGCTCCAGCGCATCAAAAAACTGTGTGAATGCCTGTCTGCCAATGTCGACATTTGCCATATCAACAGTAAATAAAGCACTTGGCCAGCCATGAACATGCTGTTTTTCTACCAATCCTGTATTTTCGTGAGTGGGGATTGCATGACTGTTTACTCTGAAAGCGGGATGAGAGTGCAAAAAGGCAGTAAATACACGCGTATTGATCACCTTACTGACCATGCGTTGCGGCAAAGTTTTCATGCCGTTTAATACATCAAAAGCCTTTTCTGAGTCTAAGAAAGCCCCTTTGATGTAGTACACATCCCAAAACATGGTTTCAGACCAGTCCACACCTTTCATCGATGTGCCTTTTGGCTGGAACATGCGATGTGCTTCACCAATAACAACACCTGCCGTGGTAGCACCGCTGCCACAAATATCCTTGGTATAACTATGCACAATGTAATCAGGACGTGCGCTTGGATCTTTGTGCTGCAGAGGTTTGTGCAGCACTGGCGTAGCGAGTGTTGAATCAAGCATGACTAACGCATTTTCAGCGTGCGCCATACGAGTAATTTCGGGCACATCCAATACATAACCGTGTGGGTTACAGGGCGATTCCATATAGACATGCCACTTTGCCCCTTTAGCAATTCTGTCAGCATATTCGGCTTTCATTGTTGCCATACACTTATCAAAATCCTGTGCAGAATAGCCGTCAAACCAGACAAGCTGTATATCCAATCGGTTCTTTCTGGCCATGTAATCATGTAAGAGCTGATAGACGCCGCCGTACACGTTTCTCGATACAATCAAAATGTCGCCGTGGTGCAACACATTTGATAGTAATCCATCTATTGCGGCCATACCTGAGTTGTAGTTCCAGGCTAAATAATTTGCTGAATGTTCACCCGCCTCCATGTCAACAATAGCGTTTGCCAAGGAGATATTGGTTGGGTTAAGCAAGCGGGAATAGATTTGGTGCGTAAACTCTTTACCTTGAAAAGCATCATCCACCCACTCTGTACAGGCATATACATAGGTTGCGGTTCTCACTACAACGGGCGTTGCAGAAAAGAGCGCCGTGACATTGTCAAACAAAGGATAGTGGTGAGTGCCCTGTGTTTTGTTGTTCAGGCTTTGATAAGTCGCTCTGAACGGATTTTGAAGATTATCCAGTAATTTTGCTAACTGAAAGGACAAAAATTTCTTCGCGTTAAAATACGCAATACGATCACTCTTCGGTAATGAAGCCAACGTTTGTTGCGTGATTTCCCACAACTGGCTCAAATTGTCCTGCGCATGATATAAATTGTTAGCAACTGAGCCCAATGCTTTGCCGTAATCAGTATCAGCATCAATGCCAAAATGTTGTAACTGTTCTGCAACCAATTGACTGATATCCTGGGCATCAGTAGTGTTGCGTTTAGGCGAAAGTACACGCGCTGAAGAAGTAGAGCTCATAGGGTAACCTCACTGACTCAAAAATGAACTTAATTCGTATATATTTATTTTTTTAGAATTTAATACTTTTTTAACGAGTTTTAAACAATTATATGCAAAAAATACGCACCAGCATTTGCAGCAGAGATGCCTCTGAACTGGTCACATTGTTAGCTGATGTACCCTATATTGAGGTTGTTCAGCACGCTGAGACTGCAAATAAAATAGACACTGACTCTGTGGAGATTTTGTTGGCAAGTCCAGATTTGGCAAGCCAAATAGTCGAACGCTGCAACAACATGAAATGGTTACAATCTACCTGGGCGGGTAATGCACCTCTGCTTAAGTTGTCTAAACGTAATTACATCCTGACAGCGGTGAAAAACATCTTTACAGCGCAAATGCGTGAATATGTATTTACTTATATTTTGCATCACTTTAGAAAAGTGGAAGCGATGAAAAGTGCAACAGACTGGCAAGCTGTATTGCCCCAATACTTGGCCAATAGAACACTGGGAATTATGGGTGCAGGGAGCATTGCAGCGTCGCTATTGCCAGTGGCACAAGCCTTTTCCATGAAAGTCATCGGGTTAAATCGTTCAGGTAATGAGCATCCTGGTTATCAGAGTATGTACATACTTGAAGATAAGCAAACATTCGCAGCCCATTGTGACGCTATCGTCAACCTGTTACCTGATACGCCTTTAACCTATCACGCCATTGACGGTGACTTTTTGTCAGCCATGAAACCTGGCGGAGTTTTAATAAATGCTGGCAGAGGCGAAGCCATAGACGAGGCAGCACTGCTACATTCCCTGCAACACGATAAACCCGCACTGGCGGTACTGGATGTATTCAGACAAGAGCCATTACCTACAACCCACCCCTTCTGGCGACACCCTAAAACGATCATTACCCATCACACCGCAGCAATCAGCGACACAACAAAGGTGGCAGAGTGTTTTATAGACAACGCAAAGCGCTATCTTAACGGTGAGCCTTTACAGTATCAGTTAGATTTTGACCAAGGCTATTAAACCAGTTGTTACCTGGGGTTCGTTGCCGTGGCCTCTATACGGTCATGATGACGCTGGTGAAAGGCTTTTAGCTGCTCAAGACCCTGCAAGTCATGTAGCTCTCTGAACTCTATCCAATCGATCAAACAAAACAAACATATTGAAGGGTAGTGCCAATCGTTGAAAAAACCTTTTTCCACCAAGCGGTCAAGTTCAGACAAACTGGCTTCAATTCTGTCCCGCTGAAGTTTGAAAAACAAATCGTCACCTGTTGTATCCACATTACTACGCTGAAGCAGCAACATAGAAACAAAGCTGTCATTGGCAGCATCAATTAAAGTAAGGTGGTTTTCCTGCTCCCAATTCAACGTGGGATAGCCGAGCTTGTTGGTGAGATAGCGGAAGATGACTCTTGAATCGAAGATAATGGTATCGCCGTCTTCCAGCATGGGTATTTTCCCCGTGGGATTGACAGCGAGCAAGCGATCTCTGTCTTCGCCTGTATAAATTTGCATATCAATAAAGTCGTGCTCAGTGTTACACAACCACATTCGCAAGCGCCTAACATAGGGCGACGGGATTGAACCAAATAACTTCATAACACTGCATCCATCATTTATTGCTAAACAGGAATATTAGTTTATACGCTAAAGCTTGCACCGCAACCACATGTAGTCGTCGCATTTGGGTTATTAACCAGAAAACGTGAACCTTCCAGGTTATCAACATAATCGACAATGCCGCCAACGAGGTATTGTAAGCTCATAGGATCCACGACCAGTGTTACAGAGTCTTTTTCAATTGTCATGTCACCTTCGTTGACCTTTTCATCGAAGGTAAAGCCATACTGAAAACCACTACAACCGCCTCCGGTTACATACACTCTAAGCTTTAACTCTGGGTTTTCCTCTTCACTAACCAGAGCTTTCACTTTTGCCGCTGCGGCATCAGAAAACTCAATGGGTAAGGCTGTTTCTACACTCATGTACAATCTGCTGGTAAAACTGAATGGCAACATTATCTAATACCCGAGTAATTCAATCAAGTATTACACTAGATGAGCTCCTCAGACTGTCATTGCTTCGGTAAGGGGTGATGGTTAGCGGCTTTACCTCAGCTACGGTGAAACCATGTCGAGTGTATGGCGATACCGACGGCCCACTTTAACCTGATGATCACCTTGGATATTGGCTTGTAGCCCACCATTATGGCACTGGGTAAAGCCTTTAACATTGGCCAGATTCACAATAACGCTTCGACTGACACGCTTGAAAGTATCGCCGCACAGCTCATTTTCAAACTGCTTTAGTGGTCGGCATACTATGTGCGAACCGGATTGAGTGTATATACACACATAGTCCCCCGCTGCTTCAAACCATAGAATTTCTTCCAGATTAAGTCGGATCCAGTCACTGCCTGATTTAACGCATAGCGTGGAACACAATTCATTTAGACTACTGCTTTTGAGGTTTTCCAGAGCAGACAAAAATGCCGCTATCGACATACCATTTTTCCTGCGCAGAAGTGCATCAATTCTATCGTTTTGTTGCTTTGCTGCACGTAATGAAACCAGCTGAGCAAAATGGTCTAAACAACGATGCAATCGAGCACTTGAAAGTGGGAGTGGAAGAAAGTCTGTTGCCCCCAAAGACAGTAACTCACTGGCACGCTCTTTCAACTCTGACACAACAACAACCTGAACAAAATCCGATGCATTTTTCACATGATGCAAGACGTCATCCCCTGAAAGGAAAAGGACACTGCTGTCTGCGTTTTGTTTATCGATGCACTGCTCAACAGCTTCAAACGATGCTGCAACCTTAATCTGAAACTGTTGAGCGGAATCGACACAAGCAATTTGTGTTGCCAGTGTTTCTGACTCTTTACCCAGAAGAACTGCATCAATATCGGGCATGAAATAGTGCCTCTAACGTTTTGCGACTACTTGACTCATATCCAACCCTGCACGCTTGGCAATATAGTTGGCGGTATCACTTGCGCCGTTAAGCAACGCATATTCGTGTGCATTTTGACCATTACACTTCAATCCTGTGACAACATCGTCATAGTCAAAATGTGCTTTCCTGATAATCTTCTTTAAAGCTAGCTTATCGTCGTTTTTCAACGCGTGACAAACTGAAACTAATTGTTTCTCCAGATACTTCGGCATGCCGACATCAGCAGAAGCCTGAGTACTTAAACCAATTGTAAATAGTGATGATATAGCGATTGCGGCAAACTTTTTCATAATAAAACCCTTTACTTGTCGTTTTCCCAGTCGCCCAATGTTGGGCACCTGTATTAATAGTCGCGAAAGAAAGCAAAACTGCTTACTAAAAACCGACAAAGTACAGGCTCACTCGACGAAGCGACAAAAAGTGGATTTTTTCTGATAAATGGACGTATTGAGCAGCATTTTGCCGTCAAATACTCATATTTTGTTACATACATCCTATTTTTATTTAATAGATGCCGGAAAATTAGGATAAAAATTAAAGCGCGAACGCGCGCAGTTTTACTCGCTATCTCGCTTTTCTGATGCAAATGCAAGTAACATTGAAAACAAATCGGCCTTTATAACTGGCTTACTCACGACACCGTTAAAACCGACCTCGGAATAGAGTTTTAAATCTTCTTTCATGACATTTGCAGTAAACGCATACACAGGCGTACTGCTGTCACGTTGCCTGATGTATTTGCAGGCTTCCACACCTCCCATAACGGGCATATTGATATCACATAGCACAAGGTCATAGACATCTTGCGCTATTGCTTCAACCAACAAGGCACCATTATCCACAATGTCCAAGTCAGCATTAGTTTCAGCTAACATTGCGCCAATAAGAATTTGATTGAGTTCGTTATCTTCAGCAATAACTATCCGCATGCCTGTCAAATCTGGCACCTCTGAACCTTCTGACTTTTGCTCATTACCCTGAACATTTATGCGTTGGAAAGGGAATACCAGTCTAAAGCAGGTTCCCCGGTTCGGTTCACTTGTGACGGAAATTTCGCCTTCCATCAAATGTGTCAGTTGTTTAACTATCGACAACCCAAGTCCTGTCCCACCGTATTTTCGAGTAACAGACGCATCAGCCTGAACGAAAGGTGTAAACAACTTGCTGACCTGCTCTTGGGTCATACCAATGCCAGGATCTTCAACACTGAGCTCAAGGGAGGAATCCTGCTTTAAGCCTACCTTAACGGTAATGGTTCCCGCTTTAGTAAATTTGACCGCATTACTGAGCAAATTTGACACCACCTGCCTAAGTCTTGTTGGATCAGTCATATAAGATCCGCGAGCAAATGGGTCGCAAACCACGCAAAAGTCAACTGCCTGCTTCTCTTGATTGAGTAATGTGTATTCGTTAATGATCTGGTCAACTAACTGACAGACATCTACAGGTATATACTCAAGCTCAATCTTGCCTTCGTCTATCTTGGTATAGTCTAAAATATCGTTGATTATTCCTAACAAGGACTTTGCACTGTCCAACGACTTTTCAGCAATATCACGGCCTTGCTTTGAGAGCACTTCCTCCAACAAGATTTGCAGCCCTCCCATAATACCGTTCAATGGTGTTCTAATCTCGTGTGACATGTTGGCCAAAAATTGGGACTTAGCCTGTGTTGCTGCATCTGATTTTTCTTTCGCCTGCTGCAACAGCTGGCGTTTTTCTACGTCGGAGGTTACATCCATATTCACCCCAACAATTTGTACGAGATTTTCCTCGTCATCATAAATGTTGGTCGCTGCGGCTTTGACATACCGCACACCGCCATTTGGCACTTTTATACGAAACTGAGAAACAAAGGATTCACCAGTCTCCATAGAACGCGTAAACTCGGCACTCGCTTGTTCAAGGTCTTCATCCAAGACTGCATTCGACCAATCATCAAATGTTCCCGTGAAATCCGCTTTTCTTACGCCATATAAGTCCAGCATATTTTCATCCCAAATAAGCTTTTGCGACTTCACATCGTATTCCCAAATACCTATTCCAGAGAGTTCTAATGCTAATGCGGTACGTTGCGATAATTTCTTTTTCTCAAGGTGTTCCCTCTGCTCATCGGTAATATCTTTAAAGGTGCCATAACGTCGCGAAACTACGCCATCACGCTTTTCAGTGAACCCTCTGGCATTAACCATAATTTCATGGCCTTTTGCCGTAACAAAAGGCAGATTTAAATTATAGGGTTTCCCTGTACTTTCCTGCTGCTCCAACGCGGCCATTAATGTGGGAATTGCTTTTTCTGGATAAAAAGAGAGGGCTTCCTGAATTATCGGCTGATAAGTCTCTTTATCTGTTTCATGAATTTCATGGATCTTCGCCGACCAGTGCGCCACATCGCCGTCAGATGCCAGCTCCCAAACGCCCGTACCTGTGACTTGTTCCAAGATGTCTAAGAATGCTTCTTGCTGCTTAAATGCTGAAATGTCTTTACCTATCCAATACAAAGACGTCGACGTTGTATCAAATTGAATGCTCCATGAAATATAGATATCTCGATTGGATTGAGAATTTAGTCTTAACGTGACAGTCGTGCTTGTATTTTTTTCATTGATTGATGCCAAGCAGCGTGTCAGCAGATTGGTATCTTGTGCGTGGACGATATCTTTAATATTAGTGCTTTGTGGCGTATCAGAAAGCGTGAAACGCTGTTTAATATAATTATTGCAGGTCATTATGCCCCCAGATGCATCTGTCACTAGCATGGGTTCATCAGACAATTCAAAAAAGCGCGTGAGCGAAAAAACGTGATCCATAGAGAAAAAACAACCCTTTAAATAATGTGCTTACCTGCACACTCAGCGTGATACATCATAGCGTTTTTAAGTATAGGTGTGTTTTGATATCTCGCACTAATATATGGAATTTATCACTGCAACCATTGCTGTAAGCAAAAGCCAAAGAAAATGACTTATTGATAATAATTATTATTACCAATAAACTACCCATTTATCATTAGCTGTTGTGAGTGACTTTCAACCACTACAGAGTCACGTTTGCCACGAATAAGGAAAATAATGAAACAACTCATCACGTTATCTTTAGCAACAGGGCTTCTTTTATCAGCTTCAGCTTATGCCGAAGAAAAGTACGATCACTTCCCATCTCTTGAAGCACCTGACGTTGCGACAGCGCTTTGCAATATTCAAACTTATAATGAAAAATTGGCAGCACTCACGTCTGCGGAAAACATCGATACTGCAAGTATGGTGAAAATTCACGAATTAACCTACACCTTGGAGAATGCGCTGGCCCGGCTGAAAACCACCATAGCGGAAACAGCACAGGCGCTGGAAGAAGTGCACCTGGCGTCAGAAAGTATAAAAGCAGACGTGATAAAAAAATCAGCAAAAACCTACTTTTCAGGTACCGAAGCCCTGTTAGCGAAACACCATTGCCAACAATGAGCTAGGGGTTACTGCGATGATTGGCCTTCTTCGTTATCCAGCCCTTTTGAAGGCCAGGGAATTTCCTGACTATACTGCTCTCGTACGCGTTTATATTGCATCACGCTCGACGAAAATCGCAAAGCCACTGGCACTGCATCGCCAGGCAGTGTAAAGGATTGGCTGACTTGCTGAAAAAATTTAAAGCGATAATCAATATTGTCTAACAAAATTGGCGTGGTTTGACCCTCAACGACAAGCTCCACTTTCAACTTGCCTGATATTGTCGATTTTTGTGTACGGGGCTGTAACAATACCAGTTCAATGTTAATGGTGTTCGCTGTTTCAGCCGACCATCGGGCCTGCATTAAGTCGACTGACAACAGTTTTTGAGACAACTCAGGTGCCATTACATGCTGATAAAATGCAACTTGCTCTTCACAGGCAGACAGCGTTTGTCGTTCTTCATATTTTGCTTCCTGAGTGAGCTGCAACTGTGAATCACAAACACTTTGTCGCGCATTCAGTTCATTAACCTGCTGGGTGATGACATGATTTTCAGCATTGAGTGCCGCAACGTTGCCTTTCAACAAGGTAATTTCAGCTCTTAGTTTATTGCGCTCTGACTCAGCAAGCTGATAACCCACCCAAAGCGTAAATAAGAGCGCAACAAATAAGCCAGACCAGCGGTATCGCTTGTCTGTAATACGCGAATGTTGAGCAGAACCAGGCATGCTTAAGTCTTTCTCTTTACTGTCATTTTTTGATAAGGTGAAGACAGCTTAAGGAATTAGTCTCAGTGTCTCAACCTTTAACCTTCATTCAGTCACTTCGCAATCAGCTTGCTCAGCCTCACACGAGCGCGCATGTGTGCGCCTTGGGCATTGTTGGCGGCTTATGTGCCGCGTCAATGATTATATTGTTCCGGCTAGGCATTGAATGGTTTCAAAGTATGCTTCTGAACTCGCAAGGCGATTTTAGCAATGCGCCATTTTGGCAGCGATTTATCATGCCGTTAGTCGGTGTTTTCTGCATACTTATTGTGGCTAAACTAACCGGGTTCAAGCATTATCGATTGGGTATTCCCTTTGTAATTCATCGCATAAAGACGCATTTTGGATTGATTCCGCTTCGTGCAACCATCAACCAATTTTTTGGCGGAATGTTTGCACTGGCCTCCGGTTTTGTTGTGGGTCGTGAAGGCCCTTCGGTGCACTTGGGCGCGGCAAGCAGCAGCTTTTTGGGCCAGTGGTTAAGGCTTCCCTACAACAGCATTCGCATACTGGCGGGCTGCGGCATTGCAGCGGGTATCTCAGCGTCCTTTAACACCCCCTTGGCAGCAGTGATCTTCGTTATGGAGGTTGTGCTTAGGGAATACCGTATTCATATATTTGTGCCCGTTATGCTAGCGGCTGCCTGTGGGTCAGTAATGACCAGGATAGTCTTCGGTGATGCACATGAATTGTACTTTTTTTCTTTTGCTGCCTTTAGCCAGTGGATGTATGCATATTTAATTGTTTTTGGTGTTGCACTCGGGGCGCTGGCGACATTGTTTAATCGCCAGTTAATGCGTGTGATGCGACTGTTCAGGCCGGTTGGGATGGTCTGGCGGCTTATACTCGCAGCGCTTATTACAGGTACTGCGGGGCTCTTTTTACCAGACGCGATGAGCGCAGATTTTGATTCAGTGCGACGCCTGTTCGACAGCAACCCAGACGCCATACTGATTGCCCTTCTATTGGTTGTAAAAATGTTACTGGCGATCACAGCGATCGGTCTTGGTATTCCAGGCGGTATTATCGGCCCGGTTATGCTCATTGGCATGTTAGCTGGCGCATTGCTTCTCAGTCCTCTGGCAGCCTGGCTAGACATACCTGACTACATCAGTAGTTTTGCTCTGCTAGGACTAGCAGGTATGCTCACGGCAGTGCTTCACGCCCCACTTGCTGCTCTCACTGCAGTGATGGAGTTGTCTTACAGTCCACAAATTATTGTGCCTGCCATGTTCGTTATTGTACCGGCCTATGTAACCTCGACGCAGTTTTTCAAAAATCGTTCAGTGTTTCTCCAGCAGCTGGATTATCAGAAGCTAACCTACGCAGTCAATCCAATAAGAGAAACGCTAGAAAAAGTCGGTGTACTCTCTGTAATGGAGACCCAATTTAAACAGTTTCACGACGCACCACAAAAAGCCATTGCAGATTATTTGGCAGAACACCCCACAGATATTGTTGTGCAGAGACACAGCTTTGAACTTGCCGCCAACTTTAAGCTGGCGCAGTTCGATACATCACTCGACCACGATGCGGACGCGATTGTTTTTGTTGATTTGGCCGGCATAAGTGCGCAAACCACATTAGCTGAAGCTTATGACAAAATGAAAAATCAACGGGCTGGTGCGGTCTATATCTACGATACCAACCCTGATGAGGTTATGGGTGTACTCTCTTGGGCCCAAGTACAAAAGCACCTTCATCAGGGACAAATTTAAAGGACACATTCATGACCCTACTTTGGCTTAAGGCGCTTCACCTATTTTTTATGTTGGCTTGGATGGCAGGGCTATTTTATTTGCCGAGGTTGTTTGTCTATCATGCCAGCACCGACAATCAAGCGGTCAAAGATGCTTATAAAGTGATGGAAAGACGGCTGTTTTGGTTTGTATCGCCGTTTGCCTTGTTAACACTCCTTTTTGGCTTAGCGCTTATTCACATGTACGGTATACACTGGTTCAAGGCTTCTGGCTGGTTGCATATGAAGCTGCTTCTGTTGGTTTTAATTTACGCCTACTATTTTTATCTGTATTTCTTGATGAAAGATTTCGCTGCAGATACCAATAAACACAGCAGTAAATTTTATCGTATTTTAAACGAAGCCCCCGTTTTGATTATTCTCGCCATAGTCATCCTCGCTGTTGTTAAACCTTTTTAAGGGTCGGCATAGCAAATCGCCCATCCTTTGCTAAAATTTAAAGAACAGGGGGTGGAGGATGTACCTGTCGGTTTAACTTTTACTTGCGGAGGCAACATGGATGTAAGTAATGAACACCTCAAATCACTGTTAGAACAGACTGACCGAGCATTTAAGGCCTTGTTACGGGAGCCAGATTCTCACGAGCTTAACAACCAATACGAACTCGCAAAGCGTCAGCTGAATTCTTATGTCATGGACGTTAGAAGGCGTCTAGGCGATGACCACTAGCGCAGCTTGTTTGCTGGTTCGCTAGTCAGCTCGAATTGGCCGGGTAATGTTCCGGCGAGTTCGCCAGCAAGCGCTACATAATCCTGTAAAAGACTCGTTAATTGCGATGTTAGCACTGGCAGGTTCTCAATCAACTGGTCTTTTTTGTCATCTGGTGACGCTTTTAATGCAGCATCCGCATCAGCTAGCAAAGAAAAACATTTTATACAACGGGTTAGACGCGAAACTGCATCGTCAATTTGCCGGTTATTCCATGCCACTTGCCATTCTGGTTCACATTGCTGGTGCGCAAACATCAATCCTGACAACCAGTTTTCTAAGGTTGTCCGTTTGGTTTTGTCGGCATCCCACTTGCACTCTACTGGTAGCCTAATTTGATTGTTGCGCATGGTATCGAGTTGCCAGCGCAACTGCCCCATTAATGCGTCAGCCAATGCATCCGCCTGATGACTGTCTAAAGACGATGCAGCAGAAGACAAGGTCCATGGCATCCATTTTTCAGGCATAGGGATTTCGGGGGAGGCACTCACACCAAATACAAGGCCCGCAACAAAACTACCGGGCATCAGTGTTCTTTTGTTTTCAGCTTGATGAATAAAAACCGTTAATTCTGGACTTAGCATTAGACATTCCGAATGTTCGGGTACAGGATGAGCTGACAGACAAATAAAGTCAACGTTAGGATGACATGATGAAAAACAAGACTGGTTTAATCATTGCTGCGGCTTTTATTGGGCCGGGCACAGTAACAACGGCAAGTATGGCTGGCGCACAAATGGGGCTGCACCTCGCATGGGCACTCATTTTTTCTGTTGTTTCCACTGTAGTGTTACAGGATATGGTAATTCGACTTGGCTTTGCCACGCGACAAGGATTAAGTGAAGCGATACTGGCCGTATTTAGTCACCCTCTCGCCAAAGGTGTCGCTGGACTGTTGGTGCTTGCAGCAATCGGCGTTGGCAATGCAGCTTATCAAAGTGGAAACTTGACGGGCGCAGGGTTGGGTTTAGCCTCACTAGGGACCGGCACAGCGGCCCAATCTGCCGGGTTAATAGGTGGTCTAGCGCTTGCGCTTTTGTTTTCAGGTTCATACAAGTACATAGAGCGGGTACTGGTTGCCTTAGTTATCATAATGTCCCTTGTCTTTGTCACCACACTGTTTTTTGCCTCACCAGATTGGGCGGTACTTTTTTCTCAGCTGTTATCCCCCTCGCTGTCTACCCATTCTTTATCACTCGCGTTGGCCCTTATTGGCACGACCATAGTGCCCTACAATCTGTTTTTGCACGCCAGCTTAACTGCACACTCTAATGCAACTGACAGTCAACCGTTGATTCAAACACGAAAAGACAGTGCGCTTGCCATTACCATAGGCGGTTTAATTACTCTGGTGATCATGACGACAGCCGCTATGACATTTTTTACTCAGGGTGAGCCGCTATCCGCTGACAATATCGGAAAGCAGCTAGAGCCAGTCTTAGGTCAATATGCGACAACCTTCTTTTCCCTTGGCCTGTTTGCCGCTGGACTCACCAGTGCAATAACAGCGCCACTCGCCGCCGGTTATGCGCTAAGTGGCTTGTTCGGCTGGCAGAGCACCTTATCAAGTGCAGGCTTTCGATTCATTGTCACTACCATCATTTTAACGGGTACCCTTTTTGCGGTTTTTGGTACGCAGCCTCTAACTATGATTTTAGTGGCTCAAGTGACCAATGCACTGTTGCTGCCGCTGGTCGTTGCCTTGCTAATTGGAGTAATGAACCGTCACCAGGCATTAAGCCAGTTGAGGAACCCCCAGTGGCTTAATATCGTGGCGCTAATTTGCCTAACGGTTATTACTGTACTTGCCTTTTACAAACTGATGTAAGCCACATTATGGCTTACGCCTTAGATAATCGGTCAAGCGCTAACGTTAAGTCGTCTCTGCCACAGGCAAAGTTGAGCCTAAAGCAATGTTTCCAGCCAAAGTCAGCACCCGGTGAAGGCCCAACGCCTCTCTCTTCACACCAGTCTTGCACGTTATCGACGCCAAGCCCTGACGCATCAATCCAGGCGAGAAAGGTGGCCTCTGCTGGGTATATCGTCAGCCCAGGGATCTTATCGATAGCATCTCTGACTAGGGCCCTGTTTTCTCGCAGATACGTCAGTTGTTGCTCATACCACTCATCACACTGCGTGAACGCTGCTTCTGTAGCCACTAAACCAAGGATATTTGCCCAAGGCTCTATGCCCGCGGCAGCCTGATTAAAACGTCGACGCAAAGTAGCATCAGGGATAATGGCAAAAGAGGTACCTAAACCCGCAATGTTGAACGTTTTACTCGCTGCCATCAGGGTAATACTATTGTCAGCCAATGCTGGGTGTGCAGAGGCCGGTAAATGCGTCGTGCCCTCGTCCAAAATAAGGTCACAGTGAATTTCATCACTACACAAAGTGACCTGGTATTTTTGGCAGATTGTCGCCACCCTATCTAATTCAGACTGTGTCATCGCCGTCCCAACTGGATTCATTGGGTTACATAAAATCATCAAATGTGTATCAGGGTTTGATGCTTCAGCTTCTAATTGATCAAAGTCAAGCGTGAGGCGGCCATCAACCATGCGTGTCTGAATGCTGACTTTTTCCAAATTGTGAAGCCCGGGAGCAGCACGCAGCGGCGGGTAGTTTGGCTCCTGAATGAGCACTCTACCTTTGCCCTCATCGCCATGACCAAATCCAATGCATGCCACATTAAAAGCAGGAACAACGCCAGGCGTCCACACTATCCATTCTGGTTTAATCTGCCAGTTGTGGCGTCTGCGTAGCCAACTCACCACGGCGTCACTGGCAGGCGAGTATTGCGCAGGAAGTGTGTATCCCAGTACGCCGTGTTGAATACGTGATGTCAGTGCATCAAGAATTGGTTGAGCACAGGCAAACTCGCTGTCGGCTACCCACATGGGTAGGATATCTTTGCCTTTGTATTTTTCCCATTTAAATGAAAATGTGGGTTTTCTGTTGGGTAATTGAGGAAATGTCGCCATTGATTCAGTCTGCTAATGAATTTGTGTAAAGAGTAACAACTGGACGTCTAGATGGCCACTAATTTATTTCAACAGGGTTTTCACTTTTTGCAACAGGTCATCCGTTTTAAACGGCTTCACAATAAAGCCATTAGCGCCAAACCGCTTAGCCTCCACGGCTACTTCGCGAGTGCCCTCAGCCGAAACAAGCATTACAGGTGTTTTAATTTGCTGTCTGCGCATGTAGGCCAAGATCTCTATGCCAGTATAACCCGGCATTTGCACATCGGTGATCACCAAATCTAACCGCCCGGCTTTAGGATCGGTAAGAAATGATTTAGCCATTCGGCTATCCTGAAAACTGTATACCGTCACGTCAAGGCTTTCCTCTAGCGCAGAAACTATGATGTCTAAGGTAATACTGTCATCATCAATGACAACTATGGTATGGCTCATAGGGGTGTATAGGTATTTGTGGATTCGTTTCAATATACAAGCAATTAGACCAAATCGAAATGTTCTAAATCAAAAAAGGCGCCACAATAAGGGGCGCCCTTTTGAATAACGTACTTATGAGACGATACTTATGCTTTAGCTCTTGATGCGCGTTTGCGTTCTGTTTCAGTTAACAGCTTTTTACGAATGCGGATGCTTTCTGGCGTTACTTCAACCAGTTCATCATCATCAATAAATTCTAGAGCTTGCTCTAGAGACATCACGATAGGCGGCACCAAGTTTTGTGCTTCGTCAGTACCCGACGCACGAACATTGGTTAATTGTTTACCTTTAAGCGCGTTGACCGTTAAGTCGTTGTCACGGCTATGAATACCAATAATCATACCCTCGTACACTTCTACACCGTGTCCAATAAACAAGCGACCACGTTCTTGCAGATTAAATAGTGCATTGGTCAACGCCTTACCCGCTGCGTTCGCAATTAAAACACCGTTTTTACGCTGTCCAATTTTACCGCCTTTGTGTGGCCCATAGTGATCAAACGTGTGGTACAACAAGCCCGAGCCGGATGTCATCGTCATAAAATCTGTCTGGAAGCCAATAAGTCCGCGACTTGGTACGGTAAAGTCCATACGTACGCGTCCTTTTCCATCTGGCGACATATCAGTAAGTTCTGCTTTACGGAGACCTAACTGCTCCATAATTGAACCCTGATGCTCTTCTTCACAGTCAATGGTTAGATTTTCAAATGGCTCGTGTAATTCACCATCAATCTCTTTGATAATTACTTCTGGTCGAGATACCGCTAGTTCATAGCCTTCGCGACGCATATTTTCGATCAGTATGCCTAAGTGCAATTCACCGCGACCAGATACTCTGAACTTATCAGGGTCATCTGTTTCTTCCACACGCAATGCCACGTTGTGAACTAATTCATTATGTAAACGTTCAAGAATATTCCTCGACGTTACATATTTACCTTCTTTACCCGCGAATGGCGACGTATTGACCTGAAATGTCATAGTGACTGTAGGTTCATCAACCGACAAGGCCGGCAAGGCTTCAACCGCGTTTACGTCACAGATAGTGTCAGAGATCTTCAAATCACCCAAGCCTGTGATAGCGATAATGTCCCCGGCATTAGCAGAATCAACCTCATGGCGATCCAAGCCTAAATAACCCAAAACCTGGCCCACTTTTCCGTTACGCGTTTTGCCTTCGCTATTTACTACTGTGACTTGTTGATTTAGCTTCACACTTCCTCGAGTTACGCGTCCCACTCCGATAACACCCACATAGGAATTGTAATCAAGTTGCGATATTTGCATTTGGAATGCACCTGCAGGATCTGCCGCAGGCGGAGCGACTTGCTCAACAATTGTTTCAAACAGTGGCGTCATGTCTTCGCCAGCGGTGTCGGAATCGAGCGAGGCCCAACCATTTAGTGCTGACGCATAAACCACCTGAAAGTCCAACTGGTCGTCGGTAGCACCAAGATTATCAAAGAGATCAAAAACCTGATCCATGACCCAGTCCGGACGCGCACCGGGTTTGTCAATTTTGTTAATAACTACAATAGGCTTGAGCCCTTGCGCAAACGCTTTTTGCGTAACGAAGCGCGTTTGAGGCATAGGCCCTTCTTGTGCATCAACCAATAGCAAAACAGAATCTGCCATCGACATAACGCGCTCTACCTCGCCACCAAAGTCAGCGTGTCCAGGCGTATCTACGATATTAATGCGGTAATCATTCCAATTGATGGCAGTATTTTTTGCCAAAATCGTAATACCACGTTCTTTTTCTATGTCATTCGAGTCCATCACGCGCTCTTGCGCTTCACCACGGCTCTCCAATGTGCCTGATTGTTGTAACAACTTATCAACCAGCGTCGTTTTACCGTGGTCAACGTGTGCTATAATAGCAATATTACGTAAGTGACTAATATCGTTCACAATTCATATACCCTAAGTGTTAATTTTACGAGTTCGGGTACAGCCTACACGTTAGCGCCCGTTCCGCGATTTGGCGCGTATTATACTGATTTTAAAGTTTGATGATATTTGTATTTTTTTAAGGCGATAAAAAAGCGAAATGCATCGCAACAGCCTCTGCCTTTTATTGGTTCATTTACGAATAAATCTCACCAAAATGATCCATTTGTGCACTACAATAGTGCATGGACGTCACAAACAATTCATAAAATGTACGTGAAGTCTCGGTTTTATGGGAAGCTCCTTTGTGGCACGATAATCGCAAAAGAAAATGAATCGAAGTGGAATGAATATTCGAAATCAGGCTCGCTCTATCCGAATGCGAGCAAAACAAAACTAATCTGGAGGACACCATGTCGATAGACAAGGCACTTGAGTTGATCAAAGAAAGCGAAGCAAAATTTATTGATCTGCGCTTCACTGACACCAAAGGTAAAGAGCAGCACGTTTCTATTCCTGCTCATCAAGTAGATGAAGACTTCTTTGAAGAAGGCAAGATGTTTGATGGGTCGTCTATCGCTGGTTGGAAAGGTATCAATGAATCAGACATGATTTTGATGCCTGATCCTACGTCTGCAGTTGTAGACCCCTTCGCAGAAGAAACTCAGGTTAATATCCGCTGTGACATTCTTGAACCGTCAACCATGCAGGGTTACGAGCGCGACCCACGTTCTGTTGCACGTCGTGCAGAAGAATATTTGAAATCTACAGGTATCGGTGATGCGTGTTATTTCGGTCCAGAGCCAGAGTTTTTCTTGTTCGACGACGTCACCTTTCATACCGACATGGCAGGTTCTTTTTACAAGATAGATTCAACAGAAGCCAAGTGGAATTCTGGTGCTGAGTACGAAGAAGGCAATATGGCTCACCGTCCGGGCGTAAAAGGCGGCTATTTCCCTGTTCCTCCGGTTGATTCAGCACACGACACCCGTGCAGCAATGTGCATGGTAATGGAAGAAATGGGCTTGGTGGTAGAAGCACATCACCACGAGGTAGCTACTGCGGGTCAAAATGAAATTGCTTGTCAGTTCAACACCTTGGTAACTAAAGCTGACGAAATTCAGGTGTACAAGTATGTGGTTCACAATGTAGCTCACGCGTATGGTCAAACAGCGACCTTTATGCCTAAGCCATTAGTCGGCGACAACGGCTCTGGTATGCACTGTCACCAATCTATATCGAAAGATGGCAAAAACGTCTTTGCGGGTGACAAGTACGCAGGCCTCTCTGACGAAGCACTTTACTACATTGGTGGTATTATCAAGCACGCACGCGCTATCAATGCATTCTCTAATGCATCGACTAACAGCTATAAGCGTTTGGTGCCTGGTTTTGAAGCACCTGTTATGCTTGCATATTCTGCACGTAACCGCTCTGCTTCAATTCGTATTCCTTATGTTACCAGCGATAAAGCACGTCGTATTGAAGTGCGCTTCCCTGACCCGACAGCCAACCCATACCTTGCATTTACAGCAATGCTAATGGCTGGCCTAGATGGGATTAAAAACAAGATTCACCCTGGCGATTCAATGGACAAAGATCTCTATGATTTGCCTGCCGAGGAAGCGGCGGAAATCCCAACAGTGGCAAGCTCATTGGAGCAGGCACTTGAAGCACTTGACAGTGACCGTGATTTCCTTAAAGCCGGTGGTGTAATGACCGATGACATGATTGATGCGTACATCGCACTTAAAGCTGAAGAAGTTGAGAAGCTAAACATGACTACTCACCCTGTAGAGTTTGACATGTACTACAGCGTGTAAAAGGTATAACACACAATAAGCCCGGATAAACCCGGGCTTTTTTTTGCTCAAAAAAGCTTCGCACGTACAGTGACAGTTGTGGTAGTTTAGTTTATGTTGGTACTAGTAGGGAATGAGTTGGAAGTGTTATATGAATGCGGTCAAAGGTAAATCAACAGCAATTATTTTGTTAGTGGCACTGGCCACATTCTCTGTCAGTGCACAGGTCATCTACAAAATTGTCCAAGAAGACGGTACCGTGCTCTACACTGATCAGCCCATTCCAGGCGCAGAACCGCTCGACTTGAGTGAAGTGAACAGTGCTGTTATGCCAAGGTTGGCCACCCCGCCATCGCAATCTTCAAACACAGAGCAACCTGAAGGTGAAAGCTATAAGATAGAAGTTGTATCCCCTGCACCTGAAACAACGGTAAGAGATAATCAGGGGAGGATAGCAATTACTGCCCGTCTATCTCCTACTGCTAATGGTCAATTCCATTTATGGTTGAACAATCAGAAAGTAGGAAGCCAAACCAGTGGCTCTTTTATGGTTGAAGGATTAAATCGCGGAGCGCATACATTTTTTGTTACCGCAACTGACAATACAGGCAAGACTCTTGCATCATCTGACCCACAGACATTTTACATGCATCAAGCGTCGGCATTGGTCAATTCGGGCAACCGTTAATAAGGGTTCTTTGGGATCTTAACTAACCATAATGGCGACGCATGATCTATAATGCACCAATATAGTGCATGGGTTATGGGGCAAATATGTGCGAAGCCGATATCGAGTTAACAGCATTACTCGATAGTTTACATACCGCTATTGTAGTGGTGAACGAATCCCTTCATATTCAGTACGCAAACCATGCTGGCCTCGCATTATTTGAGACGGGCTTCAAACAACTTTGCGACCATCCTCTTACTGACTTCTTTCGTCCTGAAACAATTAACGCGTCTCGCTTGAAAGCAGCACTTCGTAAAGGAGAAGATTTCACAGAGAATGAAGTGACATTGCTATTTAAAGAGCAACGAATGGTGCTGGCTGACCTTACGGTAACGAATATGCGCCTCAAAGATGAACCCATGCTTATGTTCGAAGTAAAGAAAGTTGATAAGCAGAAGCGGATATCAAGAGAAAATCAACAAAATGCGCAGCATTTTGCCGCACGTGAGCTTATTCGCGGTCTTGCTCATGAGATCAAAAATCCACTTGGCGGCATTAGGGGGGCAGCACAGTTATTAGAAAAAGAACTCAGTCCACAGCAGGCAGAATTTACCCAGTTGATCGTAGAGCAGTCAGACCGCTTGCGGGCTTTGGTTGACCGGTTGCTCGGCCCCAATTCGCTGCCCACGATGCAGTGGTGCAATATCCACGAAGCCATCGAAAAGGTCCGGACCCTTATTTCAGCTGAAGTGGGGAACAAAATTCAGGTGATAAGAGACTACGACCCCAGTATTCCCATGGTCTGCGTAGATACAGATATGATTCAGCAGGCGGTGCTAAATATTGCTCGCAACAGCATTCAAGCTATAAAACAGGCCAATATCAACCACCCTAAAATTAGGCTTGTTACCCGCGTAGACAGACAAGTCACGATCCACGGTGAACGCTATCCTTTAGTAGCAAAAGTCAAAGTCATAGATAACGGGCCCGGTATTCCTTTGGATATCCGCGACACTCTGTTTTATCCCATGGTAACAACAAAAGAAAATGGCAGTGGTTTAGGTTTGTCTATTGCGCAGACATTGGTTAACCACCACAGCGGAAAAATAGACGTAGAGAGCCGCCCTGGTTTCACGGCATTTGTTCTCTATTTACCCATAAAAAAACAGGAACAACCCTATGAGTAATGCAAGGTCCTGGGAACCCGTGTGGATTGTCGATGATGACAGCTCTATACGATGGGTTTTACAAAAGGCACTTCAGGCAGCAAACATCGAATGCGTTACCTTTGAAAATCCGCAGGATGTGTTGCTTCAACTGGATGCAGGACAAAGCCCTGAAGTTATTATTTCTGACATTAGAATGCCTCAGCAAGATGGCATGTCCTTGATGAAGGACATCCACCAGCAATATCCACACATTCCTATTATTATCATGACCGCGCATTCGGACTTGGACAGTGCGGTAAAAGCCTACCAAAAAGGTGCTTTTGAATACCTGCCAAAGCCCTTTGACATCGACGAAGCCGTTTCACTGACGCAGCGCGCATTGGCTCATGCCAGAGAAAATAAACAGACTATAGCCCCTGAAGAACACAGTAGCCAAACGGAAATTATTGGTGAGGCACCGGCCATGCAGGAGGTTTTTCGTGCAATTGGGCGTCTTTCTCGTTCATCAATCAGCGTATTAATAAATGGTCAATCGGGTACCGGTAAAGAACTGGTTGCCCAAGCATTGCACCGTCACAGCCCCAGAAATAAGCAACCCTTCATAGCGTTGAACATGGCGGCAATACCGGCTGATTTGGTGGAATCAGAGTTGTTTGGTCATGAGAAAGGGGCATTTACGGGGGCTCAGAATGCACGGCAAGGCCGCTTTGAGCAGGCCGATGGTGGAACCTTATTTCTCGACGAAATTGGAGACATGCCGCTTGATGTACAAACGAGATTGTTACGGGTACTCGCAGACGGTCAGTTCTATCGCGTGGGAGGGCACCAACCCGTTAGTGTTAATGTGCGTATTATTGCCGCAACACACCAAAATCTAGAAAAACGCGTCGCTGATGGTAAGTTCAGAGAAGACTTATTTCATCGTCTGAATGTTATCCGAATACATATTCCATCACTGGCTCAACGCAAAGAGGACATTCCGCTACTCGCTGACCATTTCTTGCGTGTTGCGGCAAAAGAGCTCGAAGTAGAAGCTAAAATACTCAATAGCGAAACCAAGAAGCTGCTGATGCAGATCCCTTGGCCCGGAAACGTACGTCAGTTAGAAAATGTATGTCGATGGCTAACTGTAATGGCAAGTGGTCAGGAGGTTTTACCACACGATTTACCTCCGGAAATTTATACAGAGAGTACCCCGCCTCCAGAGCACAGCAATACTGATGGCTGGCCGTCTTTGCTGGCAAAATGGGCAGATGCTGAGCTCGCTTCAGGAAAGGACAATATTCTCAACAACGCAAGCTATACTTTTGAAAAAGTATTGCTGGAACGCGCACTTCAATATACCCGAGGACACAAACAAGAAGCGGCAAAGCGATTGGGATGGGGCCGAAACACCCTTACTAGGAAGTTAAAAGAGCTCGACTTTCCCAGTTGATTAACCGGCTTTATCGGGTCAGTAACTTGGTCATAGCAACATTAAAGTGCCGCATCCATTTCATACTAAATTGCCCTTTGGCAGAGCGGTTAATTTCAATGACCGCTTTTTTGCGCGCCATGGGCTTGTCATTATGGGCTCTGGGATGCGTCATCGCATCAAAGGTATCTAGGATCGCGAGAAGTTTGGCCCCATCACACATTTCTTCGTCTTTGATCCCCAGCGGATAACCAGAGCCATCGGCTCTTTCGTGCACCTGTAGCACAATTTTACGTGCCACGTCCCACTGGTTTAAATGTTCCAGTAGGCGCGAACTCTTGTAGACATGAGAACGCATCAAGTTAAATTCGGTGTCTGAATATGAGCCTTCTTTGTGCAGTAACTTTAAGGGCATAAACGCCATACCAAAGTCGTGCACATATGACGCCACCGCCAACTGGTCCTCTTCAATAGGCTTACCTGCCACTTGGTTGATTAACAGCGCCATTTTCGCAATTCTATCACCGCGCCCTCGCCAAAAGTTTGAGCGTTTTTCAATCACCTGCATCATGTCGCGGAAAAACAAAATGTCCATTTGCTTTTCTGCGCTAATATCTTTTGGTATACCAGTTTTAGACAACGTCAAGCCGTCATCAGCTGTTTTAATTTCCAACCCATCTTTGGTTTCATCGACAATGAGTGACGGGTTTAATACTTTGACTGCGTCTATCAGTCTCTTTTCGTGCTCATCGCGGTTTTCAGGTGTAATCTGCTTTATGGCTTCAACTAAATCTGCCTGCAATACGTCGTCATATTCAGCCACCCCGCGACTCATGATCCCTTCAACAAAGTGTTTGACGATATCCATTGTCTGTAAAACTAAATCCGACAATAAACTACTGTATTCCATCTGTCCTTTGCGCAGATAATCCAGCAAATCTTCCATATGCTGCAATAAGGGGATCATGGGAGAAAACCCAACAAGACCAAGATCGCCTTTAATGGTGTGGACCGACCTGAAAAGAGCCCGCTGTAATTCGTTGTCTTCCGGTCTGAGTTCTAACTCAATGAGTGTTTGTTCACTAGACTCGTAGAGTTCATTTATTTCCTCAATTAAGTCATTGAGAATGTCATCTTCGAGATCTTCTGGACGAAATGTCTGCATAAAAGCTACTCATCTAATGGGGTTATTTTCACTGTATCGTTTTTTTGCGAACAGGTCTTTAACTTAATATAGGGTCTTATCTTGAAATACGCATTGTTAAACGTAAAGTAGCGCTGGCAGAGCCATGCGTAAATCGCTATACTTCGCCAAAAATTTTGAGCGTACACGTGTTAGCTTTACTTAGAATCATTCTTATTGCCATTGGTTTTTTAGTGGTCAACATCATTGTTTTGGCCGCGTGTATAGTGCGGCCTTTTCATAGGAACAATGTTCACTTTGCTGGACAGATGTACTCCCAAATCTCCACCATACTGGGTATAAAAATAGAAATAGAAGTGGATGAGGCGGTAAAAAAAGACGAAAAATACGTCTACATCGCAAATCATCAGAACAGTTATGACATTTTTACAATTTGTCGGGCAGCACAACCCGGTGTAGTCACAATAGGGAAAAAGAGTCTTAAGTGGATCCCAATATTTGGTCAGGTTTATTTTCTCTCTGGCAACATCATGATTGACCGTGGAAATTCGGGTAAAGCGAAAAACACCTTGTCTGTCGCAGCGCGAAAAATTAAAGAAAAAGGGTTATCAGTATGGATGTTTCCAGAGGGAACACGAAGCTATGGCAGAGGCCTTTTACCTTTTAAATCGGGTGCCTTTCGTCTGGCATTAGAGACCGATGAACCAGTAGTGATGGTGTGTGCGAGTGATACCCATAAAAAGATACAACTCAATCGCTGGGATAATGGCACCATATACATTCGCATATGCGCCCCAGAAAAAATAGACCAATCAAAAACACCGCGAGAATGGTCTGAATATTTTCATGCAAAAATGCAGGCAGAACTTGCTAAACTTAATGCAAGAGAAAACACAAAGGTGTAAACCATGTCGCAGTTTGATGAAAGAGAAGAATGGTACGAATTTAATAACGAAACGGTTGAAGCCCTGCTAGCAGATGGCAGTCAAGAGGATGCAACTTATACCATGGAGCATCACCTTGCGAGCAGCAACTTTGAATTATTGGAAAAAGCGGCTGTGGATGCCTTCAAGGCTGGTTTTGAAGTGACTGATGCTGAGGAACTGATGCTTGATGATGGTGGTATGGTGTTTTGTTTTGACGCCATTGCCGAACGCACCTTGAACCTGGACACGTTAAAAAATGACACAGACGCACTGCTGAAAATCGCAGATAAGCACAAGGTACACTACGATGGCTGGGGTACTTATTTTATTCCCACCGAAGACTAAATGCATTCACTTGGCCCTCACGCACTGAGGGTCATTCATTTTTGATTCACAAACGAATCACTTACTATTCAGGCTGAGAAACGCATAGTCAGATTCACACTGAAAAGGAGAATCCGACTATGAAAGCACCATTCACTGCTATTGTTTGCGCCTTACTGCTTTTTCTTATGGCACCCGCATCAGCCAATGATGTAAAGGTCAACGCACAAATACCGACAGTGACAAATACGCAGAAGTCCGCGCTTAAACCTTTGCCATCGACAAAAGTTGTTAGCCAGGCTCAATCACAAACCGCGGCGGCACAAAGTGACTACTGGTTTCACGACACTTGGCTCACGTTAACGCGTGACAGAGACCATGATGGTTATGCATCGTCGTTCTCACTAACCTTAGATATAGACACCGTTTTCAGTGACTCAGAGGTTTACGCCGTTGTTTACCTTGGCGACGACGACCACTATACATCGCTATATGAGACTAGCGTATTTGAGATCTATGGTAATAGCAGCAGTGACACTATTACTCTCGACATCGATTTATTGACCGGCTACCCGACCAGAGACTATGACATACTGATTGAAATATACGATGCTTACTCGAATGTGCTACTCGCTTACAACAATCTCTATGACGATGCCGACCTTGGTTATCAGCCTTTGGAAAGCAGTAACTTTGACGTGGAGTATTATCAGCAGAGTCTGGTTGTCGAACATCACGGGGGCGCATTTTCATTGCTTTTCGTGGGAAGCTTGTTGCTGCCATTAGTTTTATTCCGCACCAAACCCTGATTTTCTAACCTATCTGGGCTATAACATTGTTAAGGACGAACCATATATAAGTATTTGGCAAAGTGACCAGCCGCAGACGATTTGTAAAATCCATATTATCAGTTCTTGCCAGCGGCGCTCTCCCCGCTGGCATTTCGCCCTTTGCCATTGGCAAAGAACGGCCTACGTTAAGGGTATTGGGCACTCACGTCACACTTCAGGAAACGCTGCGCCAATACGCAATGCAGGATCTTGGCATCAACATTGTCTTTGAACCCAAAGGCAGTGCGGCAGTGCTACAAATAGCAGCAACCCAACCCGAATCATTCGACTTATATGAACAGTGGTCAAATAGTATGCAGGTGCTGTGGCGCGCTGGTGCTATTCAACCCATAGAAAAAAAACGTTTGACCTACTGGGATGAAATTAATGCACTAACCAAAACAGGAAAGTTAACCAAAAGCGCCAATATTGGTGCAGGTGACGCGCCATACCGGCTACTGAATGTTCAGGACGATGGTAGCCTCGGAAAGCAACATACTGACCTTATCAGTTTTTTACCCTACGTACACAATGTAGACTCCTTTGGCTACAACACAGCCTTTGTCGATATGGGCATAGAGTATGAAACGGAAAGCTGGGGTTGGCTGCTTGATGCTCAATATTCCAACCTTGTAGCCATTGTTAACGCGCCTACTATAGGCTTATTTGATTTAGCATTAGCTGCTCAAGCCAAAGGCTTCATCACCTTTAATGATATCGGTGCGATTACACGAACAGAATTAGATGAGCTTTTTACCATTTTAATTGAACTCAAACAGACCGACCATTTCAGCGGGTTTTGGACATCGGTTCCAGAATCAGTTGAGTTTATGCGCTCGGGACGGGTAGTCATTGAGAGTATGTTCTCTCCTGCGGTGTCTGACCTAAGAGCTAACAACATAGATGTTCGATTCGCGGCGCCCAAAGAGGGCTATCGAGGCTGGCATGGTGTGATGTGCTTGTCATCAAAAACAGAGGGGCGCGTAAAAGATGCAGCGTATGAATACATGAACTGGTGGCTATCAGGTTGGCCTGGCGCCTTTATTGCCCGGCAGGGCTACTATATTTCTAATCCTCAAAGGGCATCCAAATACCTTAGCCCCAGTGAATGGGATTACTGGTATGGCGGATTGCCTGCTGACAGTGATCTGAAAGGTCCTACTGGTCAGGTAACCGTAAAAAAAGGGGAAACACGAACTGGCGGCAGCTATGAAAAACGACTGAGTAATATAGCGGTATGGAATACGGTAATGCCTACTTATGAATACAGTTTACAGAAATGGTATGAGTTCATAACCGCATGATGACAAGTATTCGCACACAACTTCTCGCCATGTTTTTCATACTCGCAATGATCATCATTGCGCAGGCGTACATAGGCTATCGCAATCAGGTATTTTTGAAAGAGCAATTAGCCATAACCCAGCAAGCGGGGGAAGATATAAGTGCAGTAAGAGAACTCGAGCGCAACATCGTAGACCTACAGCGCACTGTCCTCACCTACAAGCTCACTCGAAGTAATGCCATTGTAAATCGATTTGACCGCGTTAAGCTGGATATTGATCGCCGTCTATTGTCGTTATCTACCTCTTCTGTCTCTCGCCTAGCTGTAGTAGCGGAAGAAGCCTTGTTTGAACGAATGGAACGTCACGTTGAAGACTACGCCAGTAACTTTGCCGAATTTGTCAGTAATCACCAATACGGTGAGGCGATTTTTGAGCAGCGTCTGACCAATGCTATGCAGCTTCTAAAACCTGAACTTGAAGGGAATGTGTTTCAGTTACAGCTGCTGCAGCAAGCCAAAGAAGCGATGTTGTCGTTTCAACTCGAGCCAGAGGCTTCTCATTTAGAAAGTTTTCAACAATTTACAGATATATTGCTGCTCAACCCTCTCCCGGATTCCACCTATAAACGCATTCAAGATCTGCAACAAGATATGCTGTTATATTCACAACTGATACGAGGCGAGTTATTTTTGACCAATGTGGTTATGGCTGGGTCAGCAAACGAGTTTCTTTATTTGAGCAGCCGCTTAGTTAAATTAGTCAATGAATCTACTGAGCAAACGAATAAAGACATACAGGCCAGTATCGTAGAGGCGCAGAAAGGAAGTCAGCTGATTTTAATCGTGGGTATTTCACTGGTGCTTCTGCTCGCTATGATCACTTACTTGCGTATTCTTAAACCTATTGGCTTTATCACCGACGTATTCAATAAACTCTCCAAAGCAGGTGACGTCAGCGTCATCCCGGGCCAAAACCGTAAAGACGAGATTGGTTCTCTGGCTGCAGCTGCAAGTGTTTTTAAAGATAAAAACAAGCAAACGGAGCAGCTTCTTATTGATGCAACTCAATTAAATAAGCAACAGGAATCATTGAACATCGAACTCAGTGAGGCAAAAGTAAAAGCAGAACAGGCAACCGCACTAAAGAGCCGTTTTCTAGCCAATATGAGTCATGAAATCCGTACACCTATCAATGGCATACTGGGACTGACGGAATTGGTCCAAAGACATCCAATGCCCAATACAGTTAGAGACTATATTGGGAAGATTGAACACTCCAGCAGGCTACTTCTTTCTGTTATTAACGATGTCTTGGACTTTTCCAAAATTGAAGCAGGCAAGCTGGATATAGTCGAGGCTCCCTTTGCGCTGCATTCTGTTTTTGAAAATATCCTGACTGTTATCGCTATGAAAGCGGCACAAAAAGATTTACAAGTTAGATTAGCCGCAACCCCCACTTTGCCAGACAGCTTCATAGGAGATGAAAAACGAATTACACAGGTTGTTCTTAACCTTTGTGCGAATGCAATAAAATTTACCCATGAAGGCGAGGTGTCAATTAATTTTAGCGGCGCCATTAATCCCCATACAAAAAAATATACATTGCGGGCAGTGATCAGCGACACAGGTATAGGGATGAGCGAGGAACAATCTGCCAGTGTTTTTCAGCCCTTCACGCAAGCAGATAATGCATCAAACCGACGCTTTGAGGGAACCGGTCTTGGCTTGGCAATCGTTAGTCAGCTTACAGACCTGATGGGAGGGGGCGTAAGCGTGCACAGTCAACCTAATGAAGGCAGTGTGTTTTCTGTGTGGTTTGAACTCTCGCCTAAACCCAATGCCAATAAGCTGCTTTATTTTGAGCAGGTCCCCCCCAATATTCTCTATTTTTCAGACATCCACCTAATCGAAACAGACTACCTAGCCTGCAGTAGTATTGACAGCAGTCTCCCCTTTGCTGCGTGTTTTAATCATGAACTACACGACCATAATTACGCCATTCTCGATATTCCCTCTTACTCAGTATTTAAAGAACATCAGCAGGCACTGTATACCCTGTTATCAAAATATCCGAACATTGGATTGGTTTTCCCCACAATGTCTGGCCAGTTGAAAGAAAAGCTGCAAGTTGACTGGCAAGGCCCTATGCTAAGCCATCCTTTTACGCCCGCTGAATACTACATGTTTATCAATAAACTTGTGGGTGACGAAAGTGAAGAGCGGGTTGATTTATCTGTCGCACTAGACGATATCCGTCTTGACGGCCACGTGCTATTGGTAGAAGACAACGACATTAACCAGATGGTGGCGGGGGAAATGCTGTCAACGGCAGGTATTACTTATGACATTGCTGAAAATGGCGAGCAAGCAGTGAACAAGCTGCAGCACTCAAATAACTACAATTTGGTCTTAATGGATATTCAAATGCCGATCATGGATGGTTTGGAAGCAACCCGACAGTTGCGTCAACAAGGTTTCTCAAAACCTATCATTGGATTATCTGCGAATGCAATGAAACATGACAAAGAAGTCGCCGCTGAGGCAGGAATGACCGATTATCTGACCAAACCCATTTCAAGAAGTGCACTATTAAGCCGACTTAGTCACTATCTGTCGACTCAATAGTGCTTATACATTTTACAACGAGGCGATCGTTTCCCTTTGTGCCATTAAAGTGCGTTGTTGTGACTGAAAATCTTCACTTTTTGCACGCTCTTTAGCAATCACCGCATCGGGCGCGTTGGCCACAAACTTTTCGTTAGCTAACTTGCCTTCAACGCGCTGAATGTCTTTACTCAGCTTATCTAATGCTTTGTCGATGCGGGCTAGCTCTGCATCTTTGTCTATTAGACCCGCCATCGGAATTAACACTTCCATATCACCCACAATGGCAGTCGCACTTGGTGGCGCCTCCTCTCCGTCAGCCAGCTGTGTAATAGATTCCAGTTTACCCAAACGCGTTAGGAATACTTGCATATCCTGGGTCCGACGCTGGTCTGACGCAGACGCGTTCTTAAACAGCACATTCAGTGGCTTATTGGGCGATATGTCCATTTCGCCTCGAATATTGCGCACGCCCACTATGCACTTCTTCAACCAATCGATGTCCGCAATTATTTCTTCGTCAATTAGTTCAGGCACTTCTTCAACAAAAGGCTGCCCCATAATCGTGGCGTCTGCTTCAAGCGCATGACCGCAAAGCGGCGCTACCTGTTGCCAAATAGTATCGGTGATAAATGGCATGAAGGGGTGAAGCAAGCGCATCAACTGCTCTAGTACATTCACCAAAGTATGTCTGGTACCACGCTTTTGGGCGTCTGTTGCATCTTCATTATTCAATACTGGTTTTGTAAGTTCCAAGTACCAGTCACAGAATTGATTCCAGGTAAACTCATACATATGCTGAGCCGCAATATCAAAACGGTAGTCAGCAAGTGCTGTTTCTATGTCAGCCCGTGTTTTTTGAAGCGTCGCGAGGATCCACTTGTCTGCCACAGACAATTGTAGCTCCCCTCCCTTGGCTCCCGTGTCGGCATCCTGCGTATTCATCAGGACAAATCGCGAAGCATTCCATATTTTATTACAGAAGTTTCTGTAGCCCTCAACACGGGCCATATCAAAATTGATGTCACGGCTGGTAGAAGCCATCGCTGCAAACGTAAAACGCAACGCATCTGTACCGTAGGCATTGATCCCCTCTGGAAATTGCTTACGAGTACGTTTTGCAATTTTTTCTGCCATTTGAGGCTGCATCATTCCAGCAGTACGCTTCTCTACTAAGGTCTCAAGTTCAATCCCGTCGATCAGATCAATAGGATCAAGCACGTTTCCTTTCGACTTAGACATTTTGTCGCCGTTTTCGTCGCGTATAAGCCCTGTAATGTAGATGTCTTTAAACGGTATTTGACCCGTAAACTTTTTTGTCATCATGATCATTCTGGCAACCCAGAAGAAAATGATATCGAAGCCAGTAACCAATACTGAAGATGGCAAAAAAGTTTCAAGCTCAGGTGTTTGCTTGGGCCATCCCATAGTGGCAAAAGGCCACAACGCAGAGGAGAACCAGGTATCAAGTACGTCTTCATCCTGATGTAAGACAACATCGTTTGCCAAACCCTGCTTTTCTCTTACCTCGGATTCAGTGCGGCCAACATAGACATTACCGTTATTATCGTACCAAGCTGGGATCCGGTGCCCCCACCACAATTGTCGTGAGATACACCAATCCTGAATATTATGCATCCATTGGTAGTAGGTCTTATTCCAGTTTTCAGGGACAAACCGTATTTCGCCGCTTTCAACCGCTTCTATTGCAGGCTTAGCCAGACTTTCCACAGCCACATACCATTGATCGGTAAGATAAGGCTCAATTACCGCGCCGGTACGATCCCCTCTTGGCACTTTGAGTTTGTGATCGTCTATCTTCTCAATCAACCCCAGCGCGTCCAAATCTGCCACAATTTGCTTACGTGCATCGAATCGGTCCATACCACGATACGCCTCTGGCGCATCGTCATTGACTTTTGCATCGGCGGTAAAGATGTTGATCATGGGAAGGCTATGGCGTTTCCCCATCTCATAGTCATTAAAGTCATGTGCGGGGGTGATTTTTACACAACCTGTACCGAACTCCAGATCGACATAATCATCGGCAATAATAGGAATAAGACGGTCGCTTAATGGTAACTTGATCTCTTTTCCTATGAGCGACCGATAGCGTTCATCGTCTGGATGCACTGCAACGGCTGTATCGCCCAGCATAGTTTCAGGACGGGTAGTAGCGACAACCAGGTGACCACTGCCATCAGCCAGTGGATAACGCATGTGCCACAGGTGGCCACTTTCTTCTTCGTTCACCACTTCCAGGTCAGACACGGCAGTATGTAAAACCGGATCCCAATTCACCAGGCGCTTGCCTCGATAAATCAACCCTTCTTCGTGTAGCTTCACGAAAACTTCTGTCACCGCTTCTGACAGGTTGTCGTCCATGGTAAATACTTCACGGGACCAGTCAGGTGACGTCCCTAACCGACGCATTTGCCCGGTAATTGTGCCGCCGCTGTGTGCTTTCCATTCCCAGATCTTTTTGACAAAGTCGTCACGGCCCAAATCATGGCGTGTTTGACCTTGGGCGTTTAACTGGCGCTCTACGACCATTTGCGTAGCAATACCCGCGTGGTCGGTTCCCACCTGCCATAACGTATTATTTCCTTTCATTCGCTTATAGCGGATGAGGGCGTCCATAATAGTATGCTGGAAAGCATGGCCCATATGCAGGCTGCCTGTCACATTGGGAGGCGGAAGTAAAATACAGTAGGGATCGCCCTTGCCGCTAGCAGCAAAATGGCCGCTGTTTTCCCAGCGTTGATAGCAAGTTTGCTCAATTGATTGAGGGTCGAAAGTTTTTTCCATGGTATCTCTCAAGATCACGCGCCTGGCGGTTGTGCAAACTGCATTGCACAGCCAGCACGCTGATAATATTTATAGCGTTCCCTTGCAGCTTGCTTAGCTGCTTCTTGCGCAGGAACAAAATCGATAATGTGATTAAAACGCTGTGGTTCAGAAAGTGTAGAACCTGACAAGGCAATAACACTCTGTCTGACTCTTACGTCACTCTCCAGCCAACATACCTCTACGGGCGCGCCATTAACCGGCCCCTCTCCCTTGAGGTTATGTGGAATAAACCTGTCAATAGGCGCCTGCCACAGCAGTTCATCAAAAGCATGCGCCTGGGTAATATCTTTGCACCACACACTGGCTTTTATTTTATCGCCATACAAATCAGCAGCAAGCTGGCAAGCCAGCTGCTGCCCATCAAGGTCGTCTGCCGGAAGGGAGTAAAAGGTTACTTGTGTCACTGTCAGCTATTTAGTCTTCGTTTGCCATTCCGGAACGATTTAATAAAAATTGTGTCAACATAGGTACCGGACGACCAGTTGCTCCTTTATTTTTACCGCTCACCCATGCCGTACCAGCAATGTCCAAATGCGCCCAGTGGTACTTTTTCGTATATCGCGACAAGAAACAGGCTGCTGTAATGGTGCCAGCGGGTCGACCGCCTAAATTAGACATATCAGCAAATGGACTTTCTATTTGCTCTTGGTACTCATCCCACAGCGGCAAACGCCATGCTCTATCAGAAGCTTGCTCTGACGCATTAAGTAATTCATGTGCCAATGGGTTATGAGTACTCATCAGGCCAGTAGCATGTTTGCCTAAAGCAATAATGCAGGCCCCGGTTAAGGTGGCTACATCGACCACTGAATCTGGCTCAAAACGCTCCACATAAGTAAGCGCATCGCACAGTACCAAACGACCTTCTGCGTCAGTGTTGAGCACTTCAACGGTTTGTCCTGACATAGTTGTTAATACATCACCTGGTCGATAGGCGTTAGCATCGGGCATGTTTTCACACCCTGCCAGCACGCCAATAACATTTAGGGGTAAATTAAGCTCTGCGATAGTGTGCATTAAACCCAGTACGGTAGCAGCGCCACCCATGTCGTATTTCATTTCATCCATGGCTTCGCCAGGCTTGAGTGAAATACCCCCTGAATCAAACGTTAAGCCTTTACCCACGAAAACGATAGGCGCATCACCGTCGTTACCGCCTTTATGATGGATAATACTCATCATTGATTCATTGTCTGAACCACGACCGACAGCAAGATAAGCATTCATACCCAACTCCGCCATTTTCGCTTCGTTGACCACTTCCGTTTCAATTGCGTCGTATTGTTCACCGAGTGCCTGAGCCTGCTCCCATAGATAGGCTGGGTTGCAAATATTCGGCGGCATATTTGCTACATCACGCGTGACTTTTGCGCCTGCAGATATGGCTAAACCATGCTCAACCGCTTTTTCACCGGTATGTAACTCGCGGCGAGTCGGCACATTAAACACCATTTTACGCAAAGGACGACGAGGTTCGCCTTTTTTCGTTTTCAGCTGTAAAAAGGTATACAGTGAGTCCTGCGTGGCTTCTACGGCTTGGCGAACTTTCCAATAGGTATCCCGCCCTTTAACGTGAAGCTCAGTGAGAAAGCAAACCGCTTCCATAGAACCCGTTTCGTTAAGCGTTTTAATCGTTTTAGCAATAATTTGTTTGTACTGGCGTTCGTCCAGTTCGCGCTCTTTTCCACATCCGACTAGCAAAACGCGCTCACTCAACACGTTGGGCACGTGATGTAAAAGCAACATTTGGCCAGCTTTACCTTCCAAATCGCCTTTACGCAGTAAATTACTGATATATCCCTCACTAATTTCGTCCAACTGCTCGGCGACAGACGTTAATCTGCGGGGTTCAAACACACCAACTACAATACAGGCACTACGCTGCTTTTCAGGACTTCCACTTTTTACACTAAATTCCACTCAATATACCCCTTGGTTTTCTGTCGCGGGCGATCTAACGTTTCTACGCGCATTGTGTTTTAATAGTAGTTAAGAGCGCGCGTAAACGCGTAAAACTGTTCGAAACCTGAAGTTTACTCAACTAACGTGAGTTTTTCATTATTATTACCAATTTTCCTACATAAATATGTTAATTGCCCGATACCTGATAAAAGAAACCATCAAATCGCAGGTCGCCGTATTTTTTATTTTAATGGCGATATTTGTGACCTTGCGCTTTGTTCGCGTGTTGGGTGATGCATCTGATGGCGATATTCCTGCTGGCCTTGTTGCGGGTTTCCTAGCCCTTTATACCCCTATTTTGGCTTCTCTTGTGTTACCTATCAGTGCGTTTTTAGGGGTAATGCTGGCACATGGCAGACTATATGTAGATAGTGAGATGACAGTCCTACGCGCGTGTGGCGTGAGCGAGTGGTATGTCGCCCGCGTGATGCTGGTGCTGTCACTCGTGGTAATGTCGATTACTGCAGTGACGACATTTTACTTAGCTCCTCTCGCAGCTGAAAGTGAATACTCACTTAGAGAAAAAGCTTCTTCTGAAGCGGGGTTAACTGCATTGGTACCGGGAAGGTTTCAGCAAACAGGCAATCAACAAGCGGTCATTTTTGCCCATGATATTGATACCAGCTCCGACTCCCTACAACGCGTGTTTTTGTCTCAAAAGCAAAACGATGACGACAGAGTAAGAGTGGTATATGCCAGTAGCGGAGAGGTTCAATCTGATATTGACGGAACACGTTATCTCATCTTACGCAACGGCAATCAGTACGAAGGGAGTCAGGGACAAGCTGACTTTAGGGTGTTGACGTTTGATGAATACAAGATTCAGATTAGTGAGCAATCTCCCGAGCAAGAACGCACCAAAATGTCAGTGCTTTCCACCAAAGATCTATGGCAACAAAACAGTGATGAAGGTTATGCCGAATTGCAGTGGCGTCTAGCCATTCCTCTTTCGATACCCTTGCTTATGCTCGTCGCTGTTCCACTCGCTACCGTTAACCCAAGGCAGGGCCGGTTTGGTAAAATCTTCCCTGGAATTTTGCTCTATTTAGGCTACTTCTTACTGCTGCTGGCATCAAAACGCGTGATGGAAGAAGGGAAGCTGCCACCTGAGCTTGGTTTATGGTGGGTGCATTTTGTGGTGCTTTTGATAGCCATGGGGCTTTTGGTTAGAGAGCGCAAAACGGGCTCGTGGCTGCGCAGTCTAATAACAAGGAGAGTGTCATGATACGCATCCTTGACTGGTATATTGCCAGAACACTGCTTTCGACCATTACCACTACTTTGTCAGTGCTCGTCGGGTTAAGTGCACTCATCAAATTTGTAGAGCAGCTGCGAAAAATTGGTGAAGGCGACTATGACATGACAGTTGCAGCACTCTATGTTTTGTTGAGCTTACCTCGCGATATCGAACAGTTTTTCCCCATGGCCACACTTCTCGGGGCCTTAATCGGCATGGGCGTACTGGCAAGTAATAGTGAGTTGGTGGTCATGCAAGCTTCGGGGCTAAGTCGCTGGAACATCATTTCATCAGCAATGAAATCGACGATTTTAATGATTATCGCCGTTATGGCCATTGGTGAATTTGTCACGCCCGTCAGTGAAGCTAAAGCCAAGCAAATTAGAACTGAAGCGATTTCCGGGGGAGCATTATTTCGTTCTGATCAGCTGGTGTGGGCGAAAGACGGCGATGATTTTGTGAGTATCGGACAAGTTATCAATCGCGATACACTCAGAAATGTCACCGTATATCGGTTCAACGATAGCCGACTACTCGAACAGACCGTCTATGCTAAACAAGCGAATTATCAAAACGATCAAGGTTGGCGCCTAGACAGTGTGACTGTGACGACCTTTGGTCTAGATAAAATAGACGTTACTGATTTATCCTCCGTGGAATGGCAATCAACGCTGTCTCCGGATAAATTAGGGGTAGTGGCAGTTAAACCTGAAGCCCTGTCAGTCCGGGGCTTAAGCGATTATGTGAATTACCTTATCAATAACGGTCAGGATTCTTCTCGTTATGAACTCGCGTACTGGCGAAAGTTGTTCCAACCAGTATCGGTTGCTGTTATGTTGCTAATGGCACTGTCGTTTATTTTCGGGCCATTACGCAGCGTATCTATGGGCGCCAGAGTGATCATGGGCGTGCTAACTGGGTTTGGCTTTTTTATTGCCAATGAAGTATTTGGACCACTTAGCCTGGTCTATCAGTTGCCGCCCGCATTAGGCGCGTTAATACCAAGTTTAGTATTTGCGGGTATTGCCGGGGTTCTGCTAAAACGTTAGCGGCTACCAATTCTTGTGGTCGTTAGCAAACTTGGTTAATACCAGCATTTCCATCTTTGATGCACGATCCTGTAAAGCCAACTTGTGCTTCACATCAAGCAATACCAGAAGTGTGCCCAAACCGCATAATGACGAAAGCATTCTAATAACGAGCCGGCCCCAGCTCGGCGGCTGATCATTAATGCTAAAAAGTCTCAATCGCCACGCTCGCATACCAAGGGTTTGTCCGCCATTTTTCCAAAACCAAAGAAAGAAGCCAATGACCCACAATGCAACCCATACCTGCAGCAGACTAGTATACAGTAATGACTCGCGTATCGCGACGCTAGGGTCGGTTGCACCATTGGCCGGCAGTACATCATTACCAATCAACACCACCAAAGTCAGAGACATGACCAGTGCCGCCACCATCCCCACCGCTATTGCCACTAATACATCGTAAACCATAGCCGCCAGCCTCCGTATAAAGCCGGCTCTGGGCATATTATTAGTTGTGTCGGGTTTCACTTTCTTTTGTCGTTTTTTTGCCATTGTCACTTTACAGTGCATTACGTTATTGATTTGATATTGCCACAAGCGACAACAAAAACGCAGTGCATATTAGTAAAAGCGGTGTTAATCCCTGTTAACAGGTCGCAAAATAATCAACGTTGCCGACAAAACGCCTAACAAATAAGCAATTAAATGTGCAAAGTAAAAAACGACTTGCACACGCGCACGGTCTGGTTATAATGCGCGTCCTACCAGATGTGTAGCAGCTCAGTGCCAGAGTGGCGGAATTGGTAGACGCAGTGGATTCAAAATCCACCGCCAGCAATGGTGTGCCGGTTCAAGTCCGGCCTCTGGTACCATATCAAACCGACGAAAGTCGGTTTTTTATTGCCTGAAATTCAGGATCGAAACTGAGCCTCGCAGCCGATACTCAGCTGAATTGCTACTACTTCGCCCGAAGGACTCTCGCTGTTATTTTTGTGAATGGTTTATTTTTTAGTCCAGGAAACATTGTTTTAGTCCCTGAAATCCAGTCTAACAAATTTGCACTTTGGTGCGCTTGCTGTCTGACAGGAAATAACAATAGAAATACACCAAAGCAAAAACTACCCAATAAGACATCCATAGAAAAACGCAGTTGTATATTCAGAATAATTAGCAGGTATAGCGCATTTGTGCTCACCAGTGAGCGAATTAATAGCTTTCTAGCGACGCATGAGTCCTCTTGTTTAGCAATCGCAATGTAATGGAGACGAAAAATAAGGTCACCAAAGGTTTGTTTTTGCATCATCGCGATTGTTGCTACGTTGAGCAAAACATGGCCTCCCCAGATGACAGCAACGATTACAAACGGACTATCAATCGGAGTAATTTCCAAAATAACAAAATGTAAAAATAAATAACTCACATAAAAAGTGGCCAAAAGCGAAAGGGTTTGTTTTAAACGCTGGCACCTCAATGCTTTACCATCAAAGAATTTAACGATTGTATTGCTCTGGCCTTTATTCATTTTAAGTCACCTGAGTTGCGCATACGATAACGAAGATAAGCGTAACCAATCCAGGTAGTTGGCATGACAACAATTAATATGCCTGTCACAACATATTTTGCCCATTCAACAGCATCCGACTCTTTAACAAACACCATAAATAAAACTGGCAAAATTAGAGACAGAGTGCCGCTGAGAAATAATGCTGCTCGCATTCTCAATAGTACTTTTGTGCGTTGCAATGCTTTTAGCTTTTGTTCTGGCGATACTTCGACCTGAATATTTTCACCCAGTTCTTCCTCGACATTATTCTTAATTTGCTCGTGCATTTGCATCATTGCTTTAGCAAATTTGGGGTGTTTTTCGAAGTACATCTCTATTAATTCTTGTGTTTCTTCACTGGCATCACCAGCAAAATAGAGAGGTAACAAATCAATGATGACTTCTTGTTTAATAGTCATTTTAATCTCCTAAATTAGCATTCAATGCCAATGTCACCCGGGCTCTGTGTACCCGCGTCTTTAATGTGTTTATTGTCATATTAAAAATTGAAGCTAATTCTTGATATGAAACTCCCTCATAAGCTTTCATGATCAAGATACTCCGATCTGGCTCACTAATTTTCTTCAACGCGCTAGCGACTTTTTCGACGGATTGTTTTGCTTCCACTTCGGCCTCTGTGTCCGCGGTGCTTACTATTTCTACTTCACTTATTTCTTGTCTGAGTTGAGAGTTTTGCTTCTTAAACCCTTGTAAATACAGGTTGCGAGCGACCACTAGCAGGTAACCTTTTACAGTCTTTGCATTCAACTCAGTTTCAACTGTCCATATCTTGGCAAACGTTTCTGAAGCAATATCTTTAGCATCATCTTTATTACCAGAAAGCCAGTAACAAAACCGATAAACATCAACGTAATACGTGTCATAGAGTGCGTTAAAAGATTGCGTATCGAATGAAGGCATGATTAATGATTACCCATTGCTTTCATTGCATCCTGAATTTCATCGATAAGCGAATCTGCTGAAGCACTATTGGCGAGAATAATAAAACCGCTGCTGGTCGATAAATTTCCGTGAAAAAGTGCACGGTAGGAATCGTTAGCACCACCATGATAGAAGGTTTCACCGTCAAGGATCGGCCCTAAACCATGTTTACTGTTTGCCTGTTTTGTCATCATGGCTCTTATCACTTCAGGCTCAAATAGTGTGGTAGTACTCGCGTTAAAAGCGCGTAGCAGTTCAGCCATAAGTAGTCCCAAATCATAGGCGTTAGTCCAAAGCCCAGATGCCGCCTTTTCAGGCATACTTTCCCAGCCTCTGGGTAATGCTGTTGTTTGGCCGAACCGGTCATGCGCTTTTGCAACCTTATCACTCAATTTTTCTGCTGGTGTTTCAAAACTACTGTTATCCATTCCTAAGGGGTGAAATAGCAACTTATCAGCAGCTTGTTCGAATGACATATGCATCACATCCTCAATGACTAATTGCATAACAGTCGTGCCACCTCCTGAGTAGCTATATACCTTGCCTGGCTCATAAATAAGGTTGATTGGTGAGTTTTTTGCTGGCGCTAGCCCTTTTAGAATTTGCACTGTATTAGGCAATGTTTCATTAGGCTGAAAATCACTAAAACCATGTACATTAAAGCCTGCTGTATGAGACATAATATGCCTTAATGTGACAGGGTTGGTTCGAGAAAGCGAGGTACCTTCTACCTTCCAGCTTTTAAGATATGAATTTACGTCTGTATCCAAACCAAGAGTGCGCTGTTGAGTTAGCAGCAAAGTCATCATACTCGCTACCACTTTGCTAATCGATGCCACAGAGAATACCGTATCTATTTCAACACATTGCTCACTGCCCTGCTGCAGAACACCGTATGATTTGGCCCACAGCACGTGATCTCCTTTTACATAAGCGACACTCACACCCGGCACTCGGAATAACTGCATGCGTTGTTTAACCATGCTGTAGCCGAATTTTTGTTTGGCAAAAGCGCGTTCGAACTGTGCTATAGAATGTTCAGCACCTGGCAGGTCAGGACTAAGCCAAATTCGATTGCACTGCGCAGCTATTGCTTTTACAGGCAGAAGCAATAGACTACAGAGTGCTGTACACGCTACGTACTTTTTCATGTAAGAATGACGAAAGCTGCGAAGTTATTCAGCGGAAGTGTTAGCACGCAAAACACCCAGGCTTTTGGCGCTTTTGTTCATTGCTGCAACTTCCAATACTGTGTGACCCGCTTTAGTTTTCAATTTCACATCAGCACCTAACTTAATGAGTAACTCAATGGCTTCCACCGCATCGTATTCAGCCGCATGATGCAATGGTGAATAGCCTGACAGGTTGGTACTATTGATATCGGCGCCTGATATCACCAATAGTGCAATAACATCTAAATCATTTTTTTGAGCCGCCCAATTTAGTGGCTTGCGACCATTAACCCCACCAAGTTGTCGGCGAGTATCCAGTTCGTGAATATCGATGCCTTTATCAATGAGAGCTTTTACTGCGTCAAAATCGTCCATCAAAATTGCATCTGACAATCCATTTGGTCGAACATTGTGGGCGACTTCCTTGTACTTTTTGAAAAGATAAGACTTACGATAATAATCTACACCACCTTTGGGTGTAGCCAGCGTGACTTCATTGAACTTCTGGTTTTCTAACCCATTGAAATTGAGTGTCACTGGCGGGCCGTCTAACTGGTATTCTGCATGACTTTTCTTGATCAATTTGAATGCCCCCTGACCTTTGGAGTGAGCCATCAAACCGTTGGCATCATTGGTAATACTGAGTACTCGCTCACTGAACAAACTAGGGAGGTATTCTCCTATTATATTATTCGGACTAGGCTCAGCAAATGCTGCACCGGAAAACAAAATATAAGCACCTGAAACTTTCAATAACGTTTTAAACAATGAATTTACCTTTTCTTAATTTTGATTGCGTTTAAAGATAAATATTGTGAAAACCTTAAAAGGTTACAGAAAAATTTAAAAAAGTGGGTATCGTAAAAATAGCGCTCAGGGACTTGAAGGCGAATATCTGTAAGTCTGGCGTCTCAGCGCTAATTTCTTAAGGCTCTTAACCTGCTTTTTCTCTGAAGCTGTTTCTAACTGAGTTAACTTTCATTACTACTCCTGCATGTTGGCAGCCCCCACAAACGAAAACGTCATCCACGTAGAACTGTCTGTAGATACTCCACCCTCTGGGTACAGAATAGTTGGCCCGAATTCCCCGTCCTGTTTCACGCCGCCTAAACCAAACATCATATTCCATGAGTTGCCCGAAAACTTTTCCTTGAGAATACGAATTTCTCTGTCTTTTCCTTTAAGAAAAATCGGGCGCTTGCGATTTTCATCACCTTCCTGTCCTGCATAAGGCACCCAAAAACCACTCCATTGGTGCAGTTCCCACTGACCGACACTCTCCCATTCGTTGCCTTTCATCACTTTCTCAGACAGCTGCGCTGATGCATGAAGGTTGTGCAGCAAACCGGTTTTGGGATCTTCGATATATATATCTAACACTGTGTAATCTTCCGCCTTTCCCGTTGCACAAACGAAGATTGATTCGTCGTTGTGCATAAGGTAAACACCAGTGTTTGCGGCTAGATTAGACTTGATGGCGTATTGCCATTCTTGTGCCTCACAACGACCATCCAAAAGAGGGGATGATTGTGTAAAATTTACTGTCTTCACTTCGTTTGCATGCACACCTCCTGTTGTTATCAGGAAGAATGCGAAAAGGATTTTTGTTGGTTTTGGCATGACTACTCCTCAATTAAATGTCTTTTGCCACTCTATTCGTTCAAGGCCACAAATAACAATCTCTAGCACGTCAATGTGGTTTCTCATAGTTATGAGTAGTATCTTTTAGTAAAACGTATCCCATCCAGATAAACCACGCGATCTGGCTTAAACCAAATGCTGCTTTTATCTCAGCTACTGACTGAAACAGCGTGAGTATTCCAAGGGTACCTACGACAAGACCTACCGTATGCAATCGCTTTTCTGATTGTGCTTGCTGCAGTCCATAAAGGCTGATAAGCAATACCCACATTCCACCCACCAACTCAATCCCCCCCCCTAATCCGTTTGTCACTGTGGTATAGACATAAAACAGGGTGTCAGAATAGGGGCTACCTTTGGCATTCAGTGAAAGCATAGTATTCATACCGACTAACGCGGTCATTCCAGCTCCAAACATCAACACGACCCATATATAGCCAAATATACTCGCGGTGTTGAGAAGGTGAGACGGCACCATATTAAGACGCCTATGCGTTGCCTGAACTGCAACAAGAAGTAAGCATCCGAACAGTAAATACCCAGCGATATACGCGAAGCTAATTAGTGATTGTTGTGACTCAATGAAAGCAATTTTTTCGCCTACAGTCGCGGTCGGAGGAATGGATAGCGCAACACCAAAGACTAAAAACATAACGATATAACAAATTGGCATGCCAAAAAAAGCGCTAGCGCCATACCTCATTAACATTCGGTTTGAAGCGCGCAGTTCATCCACTTTTTCATTCTTCATAAACAGGTTTACATCCTTAAGCGACGTAATCATTATGTCCACAATAGGGAACTACGTGTCTCGATTCGTCCTTTCTAAGTAACGCGGACAGTTTTTCGCTGCTTATGTGCTTATTTTATTTGTGTCGCTCTACAATCATTTGCTTTGTGGTAAGTTGGTTGCATACATTGAGCGTAAAAAACTCAATTTAGTGTCAAATAGGTTTGTGAAAGAGAGAGTATGGGATTAGCGGTATGCTTGACGTTTTCTTAGCAACAATGACGGTGGCGGTGGCAAGTTTTACATTGTTGTTGATGCCACTACAAACAGCCTCACCATCAAAAAAGCCCTTGATGCTTGTTTTAATTTGCTTGGGAGTGCTGTCTACTGGCCCTCTCTTTTTTGCTTTTTTTCCTTGGCTCACTCAAGCATATATTAGTGTATTGCCTTTTTTATTTTATTTGCTATTGCCCAGTTTATGGTTCTATCACGAAACGTTAGTTGCAGAACAGCAGTGGCAGTGGACATCGGCTGTGTGGAAACACCTTTTACCGCTGCCATTCGTATTTGCTTTAGGAAGTGCAATTTTCCTGTTGCCAGAGTCGGCTTTCATCGCAATGTTTTTTTCCGACCAGGGAAGCAATGACTTTCGTGTCAAACTACTTGCCGGTGCTTTCTTTATCGCGGTTGTACTTTGGTGTGTGCTCAGCTGTTGCTACATGGTTATGTTACTGAAACGAACGGTGCAACACAGAAACCAGCTAAAAAATGTGTTTTCAAATGAGCAAGGTAAGAGCCTGAACTGGCTAGTTGGCGTCTCTGTACTGATAGCATTTTCGTGGGTTTATGCGCTTGCTGTATTAGCTGTTGATAACAAGTTTGCGTATATGGGCGTCTCTGAGAGCGGTGTACTAGTGTTACTTGTAATTATTGTCTGGATAATGTGTGCAAATGGAATCCGACAGAGGCCCATTTTTGAAAACAACTCACCTCCAATAAAAGCTACCGCACAACAACCATCTACCAAAACATACGAAAAGTCAGCGTTAACTGACAAAGACTTAGCTGCAATAGCCAAAAGGCTGACACATGCACTGGAAAAGGACAAAGCCCACCTTGATCCTGAATTAACACTGGCAAAACTCTCAGCGATTGCTCTGGAGCCTTCTCAGTATATATCGCAAACATTATCGCAGCATTTGCAAACGACATTTTTTGACTTCATTAATAATGCGAGAATAGAGTGCGCTAAGCATATGCTCGTAGAGACAGAAACATCAGTCCTCGATGTTGCACTAGCAACCGGTTTTAACTCGCGATCCTCATTTTATAAAGCGTTCAGGAAATTCACTGACCAGACACCAAGTCAGTATCGAACTGCACACAAGATGTAAACGCCATCGCATTCTATGAGTGTTCAAATTGTCTTTTCTCAGAATTATATTTTTACAAAAGTTTTTCTTAATAAAACACCTAATGGCGTTGCGTTCTTGAGTACTTAACGTTAAGTTATCGCCATGATATATGCACCTAACCTTACATCACTTTTCTTCTGGTGGCGCTCTATTTAGAGCGGCACAGAATCCTTGCATTCTAACGCTGCTGGTAGGTAGCTTAGACTGTAAAATCTTTTGTATCTCCGGTAGCGATTTTTTAATTTGGAGATACCCCTATGAACCCAATACAAGGTTCCGATAAACCAGAAATCATTTTGACCGGTGATAGAGCAACAGGCCCCTTGCACCTTGGTCACTATGTTGGCTCTTTGAAGCAGCGCGTCACGCTACAGAAAGTTCACGAACAAACGATCCTTGTTGCTGATATGCAAGGTCTGACTGATAACGCCCACAATCCAAAAAAAGTCTCATCTAATATTCTTAATGTTGTTGCTGATTATCTCGCTGTAGGTATTGACCCTTCTAAAACAACTATTTGCCTTCAATCGCAACTTCCCGCTCTTGCTGAGTTAACTATGTATTACAGCAACCTTGTAACCATAAGTCGGTTAGAAAGAAATCCAACAGTGAAAAGTGAAATCGCAAGCAAAGGGTTTGAACGCTCTATTCCAGCAGGTTTTCTAACATACCCAATATCACAAGCTGCTGATATCACAGCGTTTAACGCATCTCTAGTGCCTGTAGGAGGTGACCAGTTGCCCATGCTTGAACAAACAAATGAAATTGTAAGAAAGGTTAACTCACTGGCAGGGCGTGTTGTTTTACGAGAATGTAAACCTTTGTTGAGTGACGCTCCGCGACTTCCTAGCACCGATGGAAAAAATAAGATGTCCAAGTCAATGGGCAACGCTATTAATCTTGGAGCGAGTGAAAAAGAAATTAGGACAGCGGTAAAATCGATGTACACAGATCCCAATCATCTTAGGGTTGAAGACCCTGGGGAAGTCGCAGGAAATGTGGTGTTTACCTACCTCGATGCATTTCATACTGATAAGGCGTATGTCAGTCGGTTAAAAGAACGTTATAGACATGGAGGTCTTGGTGATGGAACCACGAAAAAGATACTTGAAACGTGTTTGCAAGACATGATTCGACCTATAAGAGACCGGAGAAATGTGTTTTTAAGTGATAAGGCACAATTGATAGATGTTTTGGTTCAGGGGAGCCAAGCATCAAGGGAAAAGACCGCTGAAGTACTTTCTAACATTAAGGAAATTTTTGGCCTGAATATCTTATGCGCAAGGTCGATATGAAGTGAAATACCCCATGCCGGTAACCGTAAGTTTACTGGTTCAGGTCCGGCCTCTAGTCCCCTATTGAACCGACGAAAGTCGGTTTTTTATTACCTCAATTTTTTACAGCGACGCTGTTTTCAATTGCTGTATTAAGCCCGTATTCGGCTAGGCACTATCCGAAAGAGTTTAATTCACGGACTTATCGGTCAATTTCGGATTAGAAAAAGTATGTATCTTTCTTGTAGCTAAGTTCAGCCGACTCTTTACAGAAGGGAAGTGATGCTCGAACAATTGCTGAAAATCCCCACTACTCATTGCCCTATTTAATCCAAACTCAATAATTGAAACCAATTCAGGACGTCTTGGAGCGACATAAAACACCAATGGTAGCGGGTAATGGATGATGTGATTAGCTTCAATAGTCAGCGCATTTTGATTGCCAAAACCACTTGCCATTATTGCTTCAATCTCAATTGCACCTAAAGGGATGTAATCACAGTCTCCTTTGTGTATAGCCTCAAGAATATGATTTAGGTCGCCTTGTTCAACCACGTGACATTCGTTGTAACGCAAAATATCAGCGTCCGCCCACGTAGCTGGTATACCAGCCTTCAATCGTCTCAATTTACTATCCGTTAGTTCAACTGAGAATACGTCCTGTTTGTCACTTCTAATGATACAAAGCCTGTGACTCAATAAGTCATTGCACAATGGCGTATCAATTTTAATGAAAGACTGCCCAGCAAATTTACTATTGCCCTCTACCGTCACTAACACGTCACACTTTGAATCTAATATTTGTCCTTCATCTTCAGGTTTTGGGTAGTCAGTCTCGTCGATATGCAGTGAAAAGTCGCCTATTTCTGCGTGCTGGAGACACATGGCAATCAATGCTTTTTCATACATTCTGCGTGGTGTCGATTTATTCCCATTCCAAAATCTTATATGTGGTATTTGCAAAATAGCATCCTATTTGAATACTTTTCCATCATGTAATCTAAGTTATATAGAAGCACCGGCGACCTTGTTTCAGTATTCGTCTTTAAGCAGAGCTTATCTGTTGCCAATGCAGTAGAATACAACAAAGAAAGGCAGTGGGAGAGGTGAATTTGGCCTTACAGTGGTTTCCAGGGCATATGCATAAAGCCCTCAAAGAGATAAAAGAGTCGTTACGTCAGGTCGACATATTGATTGAAGTGCTTGACGCACGGATCCCCTACTCCAGTGAAAACCCGGAAATCGCCAAGATCCGGGGAGATAAACCCTGCTTGAAGATTCTCAATAAATTTGATTTGGCAGACCCAGCGGTTACCCTGCAATGGCAAAAATCACTAGAAAACGATCGGAACGTTTTCACCTTGACAACATCCAGTGACAAGCCCGCTGAGAGTAAGCAAGTCTTAGGCCTTCTACGCGAACACTTTGCAAAAAAAGACGCCTCGATAAAATCAATTAATGCCATGATCACTGGCATACCCAATGTTGGTAAATCGACGTTAATCAATATATTGGCGGAACGTACCATCGCCAAAACGGGCAACGAGCCAGCGGTTACAAAAAGCCAGCAACGCATTAATTTGGGCAGTGGCATTGTTTTGTATGATACACCGGGCGTGCTGTGGCCAAAATTAGAAAACCCGCATTCTATCTACCGTTTGGCGTCCTCAGGCGCTGTTAAAAATACGGTTATGGAATATGAAGACGTCGGTTTTTTCGCCGCGGATTATCTTATAAAAGCGTATCCCGAATTGATGAAAGCACGCTTTAAACTAGATGAAATACCCGATACAGAATTGGCATTTTTAGAAGCAGCAGCAAAACAACGTGGTGCGATTATGCGGGGCGGTAGAATTAACCTTCACAAAATATGTGAAGTGTTGATTAACGAGTTGCAAGCCGGAAAGCTGGGTAGAATAAGTCTTGAAACGCCCGAGATGGTAGCACATGAAAAAATAGAAATGGCAGCTGCTGCAAAGAAAAAGGCGGAAGATAAAGCCAAACGCAAACAACGCTTTAAAGACGGGTCTCTGACGCCGGACAAACGTGACCGAAAAGAAAAACGGGTTGAGAAACGCGAAGCACAGAGTAAAAGAATGAAGCAGGGTCGTAAATAGGAGTTTTACCCCTTAAAGCCCTTCCCTACTAGATACACTTCGCGAGAGCGAGGTCTTGACGCTGCGGGCTTGCGCACAATCACCTTTTGAAAAGACTCACGAACCGCTCTGACATAATCATCGTAGCCCACGCCTTGGAATACCTTTGCACAAAAATGTCCTCCCGGCTTGAGAACATTGCGGGCCATATCTAGCGCTAGCTCAACAAGGTACATGGCGGCGTACTGATCAGTATTCTTTACCCCGCTTAAGTTGGGCGCCATGTCTGAAATAACAGAATCAGCTTGCTGTCCATCAAGAGCTTGGAGTATTTCGTTATATACGGCCTCTTCGGTAAAATCGCCCTGAATAAAGGTTACGCCTATTATAGAATCCATAGGCAGAATGTCGGACGCGATAACACGTCCGCTATCGCCTACCACAGGGGCCACGATTTGAGACCACCCTCCAGGTGCAGACCCCAGATCCACCACGACGCTTCCAGTTCGATACAAAGCATCCTTTTCATTTATTTCAATTAGTTTGTAACTGGCACGAGACCGATAGCCGTCAACTTGCGCTTTTTTGACATAGGGATCATTTACATGTTCGTCCAGCCACTTTTTACTAGTTTTTGATCGCGCCATTTAGTTTGCCTACTTCGGTATCGCAAAAAGGTGGAGTATTGTAAACTTGCCGGCCAGAAATGCAAAATGCTCCCCCCATCATTAGGCTAACTTAAATGAAATTAGATGACGTTAAAAAACTGCATCAAAAGAAATATCGTGCAGAATTTGGACACTATTTGATTGAAGGTGAACACCTTGTGATGGAGCTACAAAAGTCCCTTGCAAAAACCTCAGAAGCCAAGCAAATAACACTATATGTTACTGAATCTCGCTTGTCGTGGGCAAAAAGTCTTACTGATGATTTTAAACGGGTCGTTGTCTCTGATAAAAAGATGTCCCAGCTCAGCGATACACAAACTCCCCAGGGGGTTGTCGCATGCGTGCCTTTACCGACGCATTCAGAAAGCCATGCGCCTCAAACTCATGATGTGCGCAACATTTTTTTACACCAAGTACAGGACCCCGGTAATTTAGGCACGATCATTCGCACACTCGCTTGGTTTGGCGGGTTCCGTTTGCTACTAAGCCCTAACAGTGTTGATCCTTTCAACTCCAAAGTAGTTCGTGCCAGTATGGGGGCCATCTTTCACCTGCCAATTGAAGTGGACTGCCCCATAGAGGCATTACCACAACGCTTCAATAAGATGGCGTATTTAGATTTGCAGGGCACCGCAATTACAGCGCCAGAGTTTGGTGATTTTGATTGCTACCTCTTTGGCAATGAAGCACGCGGTGTGCCCAATCAAGCATTGGCCGAATTTAACGCTGAGGCGTTTACTATTGCGGGCAGCGGCACCATTGATTCACTCAATCTGGCAAGCTCGGTTGGGATTTGTGCTTATCAGCTATCAATATAGCCCGCTCTCCTTTTTGAATGGCCGTTTATGATTTATTAATGCTGGCTGTAATTGCCGAACAAATAATAATTTTTTTGTCTTCACGAACAAAATAATTCGTTTTTTGCCTCACTGTAACACTGCTATCTTCGGCGCGATTAACCCGGTGAGCAACCTTATGAATACACGCTTGATTACACTACTTTTGTTGGCCTCTACCAGCGTTATGGCTGAAGATCTCGACCCCGTTGACAAAGAAACACTCGTCGATATCTATGAGTACTGCGCTGATATTAATGACACCAACGTCAACGATGAGAAAATCATGTTGACCTGTATCAACGAGGAGCTAAGCACTCTGAGCTATCAAACGTTTACGTCTCTCTCGGATGTGAAGAAAATGATTGGAATGACGGGCGCTTAATCTCTTAATGACAAATCTTGAATTATTCAGTGCAGGCGAAGAAAGCAAGCCTGCACTTGACTATTTATTTGAAAAAATAAGTGAAGATTTACGAGAAAAGGGGTTGAGCATCAATCCTTTTGCTGTCCCCACTGACATCGCCCAAGGACTTCATGATCTAGCCTGCCGATTGCCAGGAGACGCGTTTAAAACTGCAGGAATAGGACGTCAATCAGATTATGAAGTCAATCAGTTTGTTCGCAATGACAACATTGCCTGGATTTACGGCGATGACCCTGTAGAACAAGACTGGCTAGGATTTTCTGATGCTTTGATGCGGCATCTTAATCGCACCTTATTTTTAGGTCTAACATCATTTGAAAGCCACTTTGCGCGCTACCCCGCAGGTCACTTTTACAAGCGTCATTTAGACGCGTTTAAAGGCCACTCGAACCGAAAAGTATCAATGGTGCTTTATCTAAATCACAATTGGACGCTCGATGATGGCGGAGAGTTAGTCATTTATAAGGATGATATAGATCGCAATGGAATTAAGGTTCAGCCCGGTTTCGCCACCTTAGCCTTGTTTTTAAGCGAGGATTTTCCTCACGAGGTGTTGCCAGCTTCTCGGCAACGTTTGTCAGTGGCAGGCTGGTTTAGTGTCAATAGTGGCATTTTTCCTGTCTGCTAAAGACGTCTTTTTAATAAGTGAACCTTGATGAAGAAAACGCTGATTGTTGTCGATACTAACGATTGGCCAGACTTGGAGTTGGCGGGTTGCTCTGTCATTGACTTTGAAACTTACCTCACCGAGTACCCCAAAAAAAACGCTCCAACCACAACCATTATCAATTTGTGTGATACGGAGCATTATCTCAGTCAGGGCTACTATTGCTCTTTGCTTGCAGAGGCCAGGCAACATAAGGTTATGCCTTCTGTGAAGCAAATCAACAGCTTGCGAACAAAAGACGAAGAAGTACCTGTATACATTGACGTTCCTGAGCACATTGCTAAGGGAGTCCACAAGGGCGGCGATCACTTTATCTATTTTGGCAAAACGGAAGATTCCGCCTATACAAATATTGCGGCGCTTGTTTTTCAGGCCTTTCCTTTACCTTTACTAAAAATAGAATGGTTAAAGCCATCATCGAACAATTCTATAAGAGTGTCGGTGCAGAGAGCCGCGCTATCCTCACTCACTAACCAACAAAAAAATGCGTTTTGGAACGAAGTGCGCAGTTTTACCGAGCGAACATGGTCGTCAAAAGCAAAACGCAAACAGTTGCGCTGGGATATGGCCATTCTGGTCAACCCTGACGAACCTAATCCACCTAGCGATGAAAAAGCACTGAATGCATTTATAAAAGCAGCGCGAAAAGTGTCAATCAATGCCACCCTGATCACACAATCCGAGTTATCGTCATTAGCGAGGTTTGACGCTTTGTTTCTGCGTGAAACAACCGCCATTGATCACCCAACATACCGGCTGGCAGTAGAGGCTGAAAATCAGGGGCTCGTGGTCATTGATGACCCACAATCAATTTTGCGTTGCTGCAATAAGGTCTTTTTACACGATGCATTTAATTACCAAGGCATTCCGACACCGAAAACCAGAATCTTACATCGAATAACTGACGATACCCTGCTTTCTTTGGCCGAAGAATTTGCGTTTCCTATGGTGCTTAAATTACCTGAAGGGTCATTTTCTAAAGGCGTATTTAAAGTGAATGATGCCCAGGAGTTGCGAGAAAAGCTTACAGAAATGTTTTCCGTTTCAGCATTAGTACTGGTTCAAGAGTATATGTACACAGACTTTGATTGGCGCATTGGGGTGTTAAATGGTCGTGCGTTATACGCATGCCGATATGAAATGGCACGTAACCATTGGCAAATTTACAATCACAATGCCAAAAGAGGGATCAGCGGTGGTTTTAAAACCCTACCCACTTTTGAAGTACCGAAATCAGTACTCGACGTCGCCATCAAAGCGTCCAACATTATTGGCAAGAGCCTTTATGGTGTCGACATAAAAGTTAAGAACAACAAACCTTATGTGCTTGAGGTCAATGACAATCCCAGTATTGAACACAAGGTCGAGGATGCTTATTTAGGTAACGAATTATACATGCAAGTCATGACTGAATTTCGGCAACGTCTCGAAGCGCGCGGCAGACCATAATGAAAACACAGACTTCAGTGATTTCTGCTGACCTTAGCCATCTCGATGAATTGTTGGCGATAGAAAGTATGTGTTTCCAATCCGACCGCTTATCAAAACGCAGTTTCAAGCACTGGATAAAACATGAAAATGGTGTTTTTTTGGTGGCGATAGTGGACGCAAAGGTAGTCGGTTATGGTCTTGTCATTAGCCATCCAGGCACCTCTTTGGCAAGACTTTATTCGTTGGCAATTGTGCCGCCGTTTCAAGGTAAAGGTATTGCAATAAGACTAGTTGAAACACTCGAGCAAAAGAGTGTTGAGGCTGGCAGACTTTATATGCGACTTGAAGTAGCCAAAAAGAATGTACATGCCATCGATTTGTATAAACGAATGGGATATCGGGAATTTGGTGAATATACCGATTACTATGATGACCATGACGATGCACTGCGAATGCAAAAAAGTATTTGGCAAAACAAAGTATTACGGCTGAAGAATCCACTTCCTTGGTTTAGCCAAACCACAGACTTTACCTGTGGACCCGCTGCACTCATGATGGCCATGGCAAATTACGGTTCCCGCGAACAGCTTAATCAAAACACGGAACTGGACATTTGGCGTAAAGCCACCACTATTTTCATGACGTCCGGGCACGGTGGTACTCACCCTTTCGGTTTAGCCTTGGCGGCTAAGGAAAGGGGGTTTGCGGTAAAAGTGCGGGTAAGTGACAACGCCCCACTTTTTGTAGATAGCGTGCGAAGTGACCATAAAAAATCGGTCATGACAGCTGTTCACAATACGTTTAGCGAACAGCTGTCACAAGCAAAAATTCCGCTGGAATACACAGCGCCGACACAAGACTGGATTGAACAGCACTTACAAGGTGGTTACAGCGTCATCATACTGATAAGTACCTATCAGCTGGATAAACGAAAGGCCCCCCATTGGGTAGCGGTAACCCATATCGATAAAGATTTTATCTATGTGCACGATCCCGACGTTGGCGAGCAACAAACCCCGTTAGACTGTCAGCATGTGCCCATTGCACGTGCGCGTTTTGATACGCTCTGTGCATTCGGAAAATCAAAATTGCGAACGGCCATTGCACTGAAGCGGGCATAAGCGGCCCCTAAAGGCGTGTTAATACCGCTCAGCGATATGTGCCAATACGCCGTCAAGTATCTCATCATTCTTGTCGAGCAAGTGGTCACGTATGGGTATGTCTGGCATTACACCCTGTGGATTTTCACTTCCATTCACACGAACTATATAGCCTTTTGAAATTTTCACTGAAATCTGCGTAAGGGGCAAAGTGTACTGAAATTGAGAGGCATAAAGTGTCGGATAATCGCCCGTTTCTTCTCCGACAGTGACCGCCCAGCCATAGTCTTTGATTTGCGCCGCTGTTACGCTGGCTTGAGAGTGACTGTGCCGATTGATCAGAACGTAAACATTTCCCTTAAATCTTTTACTTTCTGGGACAGGTTGATGAGGTTCGAAATCAAATATGTAACGGGCGCCGTTTTCATTGTCCATCACAGACTGCCAATATGGATGACTCAAATCTCGGTGTTCCTTTGTATCTTCTTTTAAGCGTTGACTGGTTCTGAGACTAAACCTTGCGTGCCACTTAAACGGCTTGTCAGCAAGATAGGCTACTAAATAATCACTGAAAGAATCATTTCCTCCTGCATTATTGCGCAGATCGATAATCAAATTTTCGACCTTGCGATGACTTATTGTGTCAAAAGAATTGTCGATAAATTGTTTGTATTTGTCTTCGTCACCGGAAAAATGTCCGGGATTTAAATATGCCGTATGTTGATAAAACGTCAGTATTTGCTGGGCACTCAGTATCTCATCTTTCTTTTCTTCAAAACCACTAAAAACAGGCACAGGCTCTACTTGTACACGCTTGCGCTTCCCCTCCTGAACGATATCAACCACATAGACTTCCTGCTCACCAAAGGCATACCAAAAGTACCGGGGGAAAGATAACACTTCGAGTTTGGCGAGTTTAAAGTACTCTCGCTCTGCGGAAATTAACGGATAAATGGCTTTCAGTATTTCAGCTATTGGTGTGTGGTTAATGGCTACGACTTCTGCGCCTGCGTTTATTTGACGATGATTAGAATAATTAGTCCTTACTAAGGCTTTTCCGTTTTCAAATGCTAAATCCAGGGGAAAAAGGCTACCGCCAGCCTCTGCGTAGTTGAGATAGGGGCCCACGGGAAAGTCAATTTCAGTATGACCATTGTTAATAAAAGACACCAGTTGCTGGTAGTGCTTGATGGCTTGCAATTTGGTGTAAGATGGCGCGCGTAGCGCTTGCTTTAAACGCTTATACTCACCCTCGAGCGCTTGCGGTGTTACATAAGCATATGGGTTGTAATGTGTATCAATCAAAGACTGGTAGAGCGTATCAAAGTCATTAATCACTTGTTCTTGTGCAAACTCCTTTGCCATGCTTAACTGCGAAAGTGAGAACCAGACAACCAAACAGGCTATTTTCAAAACGTGTATCGAGTGCTTCATAATGGTGTTTTAGTTAGATAAATGGTGTGTAATAGCGTTCCCCATTCTTACCTGAAAGTCCTGACAAAAGCCTCTTGTTTACCTGACAAAACTTGTAAATGGGTTTGAAAATCAATCATTTTATGACGATCACTGAAAAAAAGACTCTGCGTATCAATCATTGGCATGTCAATACAGAAACGGGCGAACTGTTTGATACACGGGCGAACAAGATCGCCAAAGAGCGTATTGATCCAATCGGAATAACCTTGCTAATTGCGTTAGTCCAAGCGAATGGAAACATGGTTAGCAAAGACACCTTACTCTCGACTCTTTGGCCCGATGTTGTCGTTACTGATGATGCTTTGTCTCGTTGTGTTTCTCGGGTGCGGAAACTGTTGGGCGACAATCCAAGAGATCCCAGTTACATCGAAACCTTACCTAAAAGAGGCTATCGCCTTGTTGCTTCTAATGCAGAATGGATAACTGCCTCATCGCATACTGACGAGCTAAGCAAGCCGAAAGAGAAACTCAATTTAAAGATTTGGCCGATATCTGCTGTAGGCATAGTTTTGTTATTCGTTGTGGTAGCCGTCTATTTAATTTACCCTCTAGTCCCTTCTTCCATCGAGAATGATGAAGTAACAACGCTTATTCAGCAGGCTGACAGGTACTATCATAAAGTGAGTCGTCAGGATAATGAAATGGCCCTCGAACTTTATCAACAAGCACTGGCGTTTAACCCTAACTCACCTGAGGCCCATGCGGGGCTAGCGAACACATTAGTTCAAAGGGCGATCAGAATGCCGGCTGATAACCAGACGTCAGTGTGGGAAAACACAACTTTGCGCCTTTCCTTGTCAGACGGGAGGTTGTTCTCTGACAGTGCAAAAAGTGCATTAGATAAAGCGTTCATGCTATCCCAAAAAGCTATCTCACTAGCTCCCGAGAATGCAAAGGCATACAAAGCCCTTGGTTTTGTGTTGTCAGCACAAAATAAGTTAACCGACGCAGTAAATACCTACAATAAAGCGCTTCAGTTAAACCCTCACGCCTGGGATGTACTTATAAATATGGGTGATGTGCATGAAATATTGGGTCAGCAAACAGACGCTATTACCTATTACAAAAAGGCACTCAACGCTATGAGCTTACAACTGCCTGATGAGGAAAATCACGGCAATAACTGGCGGGCAGATTTGGGCGGTCTTATCGGTGAAAAATACCTTCAACGGGGCAATCTGAATGAAGCAGAATTATGGTTTCGGCATGTTTTGAGCTTTGCACCCTTTGACGCTATGGCAACTAAGGGACTTACCGCAGTACTCAAGCAAACCGGCAGAACCGGTGAAGCTAACCGGCTTTGCCAAACATACGCAGAAAGAGTAGGAAAGTTTCTCTGCTGAGAGAGATGTTTTTTAGACAATCATCATCGTTAATGTAAATTTCTATTCATTTGGCAAGTCAATCGAAAATCATTTTGATGTGTCTTGAAGCTACAAAAAATATTAAAAACATCTAATCAGTTCCAAAGTAATAGTAATTGTGTGATCGTATGTTTGTAACGTTTCCTTGAAATGTAAAAAGGTTATTTATTTCAGATGACTATTCGAACGGTATCCCTTGATGAAGCAATCGCTATGTGCAAATCGGAAGTTCCTTTTGCCATATATGGATTTGCAGCAACAGGTAAGCTGCTATATTCTCAGACAAAAGAAGCTGGTAACACAGATCACTTGGTCGCTGTTTATGATATTAAAGCTGATGAAATAAACAAAGACTCCCCTGTTTTTCCTGTTTCCTCACCCAAAGATGCCGACAAGGGCATGTTTGAGCGAATTTTTATTACTAATTTCTCAGCTAGTCAATCTATCGCAACTTACCTTAGTGAAGAAAAAGGAATAAACACAAACCGCATCTTCTTGGTAAAGCAAAATGAGTTAGTGGGTGATTTTAGCCATGCTCATAATGATGAATGGATAAATGGCGCGAAAGAAGAAGTGCATTATTGGACGACTAAAATTGGATGTCGCGACATATTTGAACCGTCTATGAATACTCGTGCAAACCCAGCCACTGAATTTAAACCCGAACTATTGTCCTTGTTTAAAAATCCAAAGCATTTGGATGTGCTAGACGTTGGTTCTGGTGTTGTTTCAGTATTAGGTTACGTAGCCAAAGGTACAAAAATAAACCTTGAGATGGTTGACCCGCTTGCAGATTTCTATCATCAACTCTATGAAAAATTTAATTTTCATCCTCCGGTCAAACCTAAAAGAGGAGCTGGAGAAGAACTATTAGACCTTTATCCATCTGCTAGTTTTGACCTTGTCTATTGTTGTAATGCGCTAGACCATGCAGAAGATCCTTTATTAATTCTAAAGAATATGTCGGCATTAATCCGCAACAATGGGGTCATTCACATTAATGTGCAAATCAATGAAGGCGAACACAATAAATACTCGGGACTTCATCAATGGAATTTTGAAATTCGAGAAGGCCAGCTTTATTTATGGCGTCCTGGCCAAGATATAAATTTAGAAAATGCTCTTCGCCCATTTGGTCAACTCACTATTGTCTCTGTGGATAATAAAAAACGTCAGATAGAGTTTCAGCTTCACAAGAAAGCAACATTTTGAAGGCATATCCTCTAGCTAGCAACGCATACTAGTCTGGAGTACGAAAACTATATCGCATCGTGAACATCGGTAAGTAACCTTTCAGGAAAGCCGCCTTGAAGATTGGTCAAAATAACAATAGACACTCCCGTTTCAGGATAAACAGCCATGACTGATCGGGCGCCACCTAAAGCGATAGCTGTTGTTTTACCTTCTTGTACGGATAATGGCCAACCGATACCGTAACCATTAAATGGCCCACCAAATGCTGCAGTAGAGCCATTGTTCAGCTTAACGGGTGTAAATAGAGTTTGTAGGCTTTTAGGCTCTTTAAGCAGAACATTGCTTTGTAGTGCAATTAGCCAACTTGCCAATTCTGTTGCCGTAGACTGCATACCCGCAGCTGTTTGCACTGGTTCGGGAAATGCTTCCCACAAGCGTTGCATCTCAGGTCCGGAAAAGCGTGTATAGCCGGTCGCTGAATTACTGATTATTCCCGCATAGTGATTGAAGCCAGCTGCGGCCGTCCTTGGCATACTCACTTTTTGTAATTGCTTTTCAGTAATGAAGTCCTGAAAAGACTGGCCACTTAAACGACTTATCAGTCTTCCGATTAGGACATATCCAGTCTGGTTATAATTGAATTGTTCGCCTTCCTCAAATTCCCGGTCTGCAACCAGTGTTTCACGCCATGTAGATTCCCAACCATACGGTGATCGAGGTCTAGCCATGTCATCCATAACGTCCGGTATCCCCGACTGATGAGCCATGAGTTGCGCAATAGTTGCTCGTTGCCAGGTAGCTGGAATGTCATCAAAATACTGACCTAACGTGTCAGTTAAGCGAACCTTTTTTTGTTCTACTAACTGCATCAGCGCCACACCAACAAAGGCCTTAGTCATTGAGTTAATGGCAAACACAGTATCGTCATTCGCCGCAACTTCAAATGAAAGGTCAGCTTTGCCATACGTATTTGCGAAAACAATCTTACTATTTTTCACAACGGCTATTTGCAAGGCAGGTATACCTTTTTCCTGCATGTATGAAAGCACCCGTTTTTCGATTTGCTCGTGTGCAAATGCGTTGTTCCACCCAAGAATTGAATAGCAAAAAAGTATCGCTAGCAGCGAAAGCTTGATCAGTGTTAACTTCATTTCCGTTTTCATCCATTTATGCACAAGTATTTCCGATAACATTTTTGTCGGTTAAAGATAATTAGACGCAGAAACGTTTTAAATGGTTACACTGACCTGACTATTTTTCTTGCTGTAATATGGGTCTATTCTGATGGTTCATAAGATGCTCTTGGTCCTCGATAGCGGGTTTCAAAAGAGGTGCGATAAAAGGTCCATTTACCTTTGTACTTTTTCATCAGGCTGGCAAAATGCCCGATAAACATGGTGGGCGGCCCATCAGGATGGTGAAAATGCTCTTCTTTTATTTGTCTTATGTAAGCAATATCACCGATGACATCTACGCTGACCGGTGTTACTTCACTGTATGTTGCATGGTTCCCAGCCTCCAACCAATCTTTAACCAAAGATAAATACTCATCGCGACCTCTAACACTTTTTTCATCACCCGCCATATACCAATTCGTAAAGTCCGGATGAAACAAGTCAGAATAGGCTTGAAAACCAGCCTCTTTCGGGGCCAATGCAACCCAGCGACTCACTTCAATAATCGCTGATTGCTCATCATCCCATTCGGTGTTTTCTCCTAAGTGGGCATTCTCAGACGCGAGAGTCAGCTGACAAACCAAGAGAAGTAAATACACCATTAGACCGTTTTTTTTCATATCAAAGCCCCTGCGTTTTTGTTAAGAAAAGAGAAGTTGAAGAGCACTATTAGCGTACCTTTAGTGAATGCGAACATGTAAGTTTAGGCTGAGATTTACAGTCACCACGAAGCGCTTTAAACCCATTGCTAAGTTTTCATGAGATTTGTACTTGTATCAGGTAGAATGCGCCGCCTATCTGTTGAACTCTACATCGGAATTACACACAGTGATCACAACTGCCAATATCACCATGCAATTTGGCTCTGCGCCATTGTTCGAAAATATCTCTGTCAAATTCGGCAACGGCAATCGCTACGGCCTCATCGGCGCCAATGGTTGCGGTAAGTCGACGTTTATGAAGATCCTAAGTGGAAAACTCACACCGTCAGCTGGCAACGTCAGTTATGATCCCGGAGAGCGCTTAGGGATTCTTCATCAGGATCAATTTGCTTTCGAAAACTTCTCTGTTATTGACACTGTCATTATGGGGCACACTGAATTATGGGAAGTAAAAAAAGAGCGTGATCGTATTTATGCCTTACCTGAAATGAGCGAAGAAGACGGCATGAAGGTTGCCGAGCTCGAGACCCACTTTGCCGAAATGGGTGGTTATGAGGCTGATTCTGCGGCGGGTGAATTGCTGCTTGGCGTAGGCATTCCAACGGAGCAGCATTATGGCCTAATGAGCGAAGTCGCACCAGGATGGAAGCTAAGGGTATTGTTAGCACAGGCGTTATTTTCAGATCCCGACTTCTTGTTGTTAGACGAACCGACTAACAACCTAGATATAGACACGATTCGCTGGCTTGAAACGACACTCAACCAACGTGACTCAACCATGATCATCATTTCTCACGATAGGCATTTCCTAAATGCAGTGTGTACGCACATGGCCGACCTTGATTATGGTGAGCTGCGAGTTTACCCAGGCAACTACGATGAATATATGCTGGCTGCCACACAAGCGCGTGCAAGAATGCTGGCCGATAACGCCAAGAAAAAGGCACAAATAGACGAATTGAAAACCTTCGTTGCGAGATTTTCAGCCAATGCATCAAAAGCACGTCAAGCGACCTCGCGCCAAAAGCAAATTGAAAAGATTAAACTTGAAGAAGTCAAAGCATCCAGCAGGGTTAATCCTTTCATTCGTTTCGAACAGGAAAAAAAGCTATTCAGAAATGCCCTTGAAATAACCAATCTCAGTAAAGGCTTCGATGAGGGCCCACTTTTCAACAACTTCAATTTAATCGTTGAAGTGGGTGAAAGAGTGGCAATAATTGGTGAGAATGGCGCAGGTAAAACTACGTTAATACGCTGTTTACAAGGCGACATGCAGCCAGATTCAGGTGAAGTAAAATGGTCTGAAAATGCCAAGATTGGCTACTATGCTCAAGATCATTCCAGTGATTTTGAGTCTGACCTAAACTTGTTTGACTGGATGAGTCAATGGCGTCGGGAAGGCGATGATGAACAAGCAATCCGCAGCTTCTTAGGCCGCATGCTATTTTCTGCAGATGATATTAAGAAAACAGTCAACGTATTGTCTGGTGGTGAACAAGGCCGCATGCTTTTTGGCAAGATTATGATGGCAATGCCAAACATTTTGCTTATGGATGAGCCTACTAACCACTTGGATATGGAGTCAATTGAGTCACTAAACATGGCTCTTGAATCCTACAAAGGTACCTTGTTCTTTGTCTCTCACGACAGGGAGTTTGTGTCGTCACTAGCAACCAGAATTATTGAAATCAAAGACGGCAAAATAACCGACTTTCAGGGCACTTATGATGAATACCTTGTCAGTAAAGGTATAGAAGGCTGATTAAATTTATCTTATCAGGGGGAGGAGTCAACGCCACCCCTGATTATTTTTTAAACTATTATTGGTATTTCTTAGCGCGCTCCTGTATCCTTGCCGCCGCTTTGCAAGTCATCTTGCTTTACTTCTTAAACAACTCACAGAAGACATATCATTGACAACATTTGAATCTCTCGGCCTTTGCGAGCCGCTACTTACTGCTCTTAAAAAGAATCACTATCAGCACCCCACCCCCATTCAAGAACAAGCTATACCGGCGGTATTAGCTGGAAGAGATATTATGGCCGCGGCACAAACGGGAACAGGGAAGACAGCTGCCTTTACACTGCCTGTACTGCATAGATTGCAACAGCAAAAAATTAAGGCTCGTAGCAATCAGGTCCGTACGCTAATTATTACCCCTACGCGAGAGTTAGCGTCTCAAATATTTGATAATGTCATGAAGTATGGTGATGCCCTGCCTTTCAATTACAATGTTGTTTTTGGCGGCGTAAAAATTAACCCCCAAATGATGAAGCTGAGGCGGGGTACCGACATTCTTATTGCAACGCCGGGCAGATTGCTTGATTTGTATAAACAGAATGCCGTCAAATTCGATCAGCTCGACACCCTTATTCTGGATGAAGCTGACCGTATGCTAGATATGGGGTTTATTCACGACATAAAACGCATTCTGGCTATTTTGCCTAAAAAGCGCCAGAACTTGCTTTTCTCTGCAACGTTTTCTGACGACATTCGTGCTTTGGCAAAGAACCTCGTCAATGACCCAGCAGAAATTACTGTCACGCCGCCAAACTCAACGGTTGAGCGTATCGAGCAATGCCTTTATGAAGTGAATAAAGCCGATAAGACAAAGCTGCTGATTCACCTTATCAAGTCAAATCATTATTCCCAGGTGTTGGTGTTTTCCAGAACAAAACACGGAGCCAATAAGCTGACCACTAAATTGATTAAGCAAGGTATTCCTGCGGCGGCGATTCATGGAAATAAAAGTCAGAATGTTAGAACTCGAGCCCTTGCAGATTTTAAAGACAATAGCATTCAGGTGTTAGTAGCGACGGACATCGCCGCTAGGGGGATTGATATCGCTCAGTTGCCATTTGTTATCAATTTCGATCTTCCTAATGTTGCTGAAGACTACGTTCATCGCATTGGCCGGACGGGCAGAGCAGGAAAATCTGGCTTAGCCATTTCATTGGTATGCAATGAAGAGAGCAAGCAATTATCTGACATCGAAAAGCTCATCAAGCTGGCTATTCCACGACGCGCCGAAGAAGGCTTCTCCGTGAGTAAGTCTTTACCGGTAACTGACCTAACCGGAAAAGTAAAAAAGCCCAAAAAACCAAAACGTCCAAAAATACAGAGTGGCCTCAACAAGGGGAATGGACATCGTAGAAAGCCCAACGGTACAAAGCCCTCCGACGCACAAAAAGCTGCCTAGCATTAGAAGCTTAAAAACTGCTCCGGCTGCTGATTGGAATTACACTCTTTGCAGCCGCACAAATCATAGGCATTTATTGGACTGTAACTAACGCACTGATGTCGCTACCGGCCTTGGATGAAAGGAAGCATTAATTGATTCCGCTTCCTCAAGCAGGCTCGAAAGCGGTTTGGGCTTAGCAATGTAGTAACCCTGTGCATATTCACATTGGTGCTCTTTCAGAAAGCGCAGTTGAGCTTCAGTTTCAACACCTTCTGCGACTACCTCTAATCCTAGATTGTGCCCCATGGCAATAATGGCCGCTGATATTTCAACGTCATTTTGATCCTGGGGGATATCTGAAATAAAAGAACGGTCTATTTTAACTGCGTCGATTGGCAACCTTTTTAAGTAACTCAAAGACGAATAGCCGGTTCCAAAATCGTCGATGGAAATCTTACATCCGAGATCTTTTAGCTGCTGCATGATTCTAATCGCCAATTCGACATCTTCAATAACGGAAGACTCGGTAAGCTCAAACTCGATCATCTGAGCGGGGATCGCGTGTTTTTCTAGATAGCCAGCGATATTGTCGACTAAGGTACTGCTATAGAATTGACGCGCCGACAAGTTAATAGCAAATGCTTTCAACCCTACTTTGTTAATGTCGTCTAAATTCGCCCGTATGGTGCTAAACACAGTTTCGATTAACCAGTCACCCATCTTTACAATAAGTCCGGTATCTTCGGCAACAGAAATGAAACGGTCTGGAGGGATCATGCCTTCAACGGGGTCATACCAACGCATCAGGGTTTCCACCGATATCAGTTTGTTTTGGGCAATTGACAGTTTTGGTTGAACATGAAAACTCAGTTCACCTTGGGAAATAGCCTTACGTAGTTTATTTTCAATTCTGACTTTCTCATGAATGATATCTTCTAACTTTTTAGAAAAGAAAGAAACACGGTTGCGGCCATTGTCTTTGGATAAATAGAGTGCCAGATCAGCATTTCTCATCAACGCATGCGCATCGTCTCCATCTTCGGGAAACACAGAAACACCGATTGATGCTGAACCATTGATATCATGTCCACGGATATTAATAGGCTTGCGAATAACCTCTAGAACACGATCAGAAATTTTTTGAAGCGCCACTCTTTGATCAATATCTTTAAGTAAAATGATGAATTCATCGCCACCTAGTCTACACACCAGGTCTTTCTCGGCGACCAGTTTTCGCAATCGTTTACTCACCACTCTTAACATCTCGTCACCAGCGTCGTGACCAAGCGTATCATTGACTTTTTTGAAGTTGTCGATATCGATCATCAGTAAGCCAATATGTTTAGATTCAGGTTGCTTTTCCGCTAGTGATAATGCCAGATGGTCGAGGAAAAAGCGCCTGTTGGGCAGTTTTGTTAATGGATCATAAAACGCCAGTTTCTCCAATTCTAACTGCGCATTTTTTAGTTCACTGATATCCATTAAAGAACCAATATACCCCCTAAATAACTTATCACCTGAGGGTGAAAATACCGGCGCCACGTACTCTAAAAAGATACGCGACCCCTCCAAACCTTTTGGCCTGAACTCGTATTCAATCAACTGAGATTCAAGTGTAAGTTTGGCCTTCTCTACAATGGAGGCATGCAGCTCAGCACCTTTTTCCTCAATAAATTTCTGATAAACACTCAAATGTTGAATATTGGGATAGTGTGTCAACTCTCGCCATTTGTCGTTGGTATATACAAAATTGAGTTTCGTATCGAGTTCATAAATACCAATCGGCGAATTACTGGCTAAAGAACGGAAGCGATTTTCAGATTCTTGCAGTGCTGTGTTTTCAGTACTTAAGTTATCTAACATGCTGTTGAACACGTTCACCAATCGTCCAACCTCATCATTACTGAACGCTTTAGCTCGCTCAGGAGAGAAAGGATTGAGCGACATTTTTTCAGCAGTTTGATGCAAGCTGGATAATGGTTTGAGTACATTGCCAATTTTCTTTCTTAGCACCCAAAATGCGACCAAAACCACAAGTGCCAACGCTAATGCAGAAAACACAAATGCATTAGCCACGGTATCCTGAATTCTGGACTTACTTGCCCTTATAAGAATGTAGCCAACCGTGTCATCGGCATCGATTATGGGTTTTTCAATTTCAATGTAATGAGTTGTGATCCTAGTTGTTTCAGCATCTATGTTGACAGATTCTGGACATTGCGTGATTTCATGTCGGGAGTATTCAGAAAATAACCTGCCATCACGGTCAAAAATACAAGATATAGAGACACTCTTTCTATATTGCGCAGTCTTCAGGTTAGCCTCGGCCTGACGCTTGTCTAAAAACAATAGCGCGGCAACAGAGCGGTTGCCTAGAATATTTGCCAGTGTTTTAAGGTCGTTTGAAAGGTTATCTTTGGCCTGGTTGTAGGAGTAAAGCGTAAATACCGACACCAAGGCGACCAAGGCAAAGACAATAACAATAAAGGCATCTTTGACTACAACCTGACTGAGCTTTTTGGGGCTACTCTCAGTCATTGCTGCAGCCTTTAATCGATGGGTTACTGGAATAGCACTTACTCGCGAGCTCTATGACCGAGGCACTTAAGCGGATATCTTGTTGATCTAAATGATCTAGGTTTACTTCAAACTGCACGAGGTTTTCATTTCTTTTCAATACAACAGATGTCATGTCACGATATTCTTGTTCGCAGTTATCACAAAACGCTAGGGCGGGAGTTTTTTGTAGCGGAATAGCTGGAGATTCTTCACCAATTAATAACGCATGACATAGCTCAGTTGTGTTGGTTTTGTTTAAGGTTTTTACAACGACCTTGCGCTTACCCACTTTCCGGCTGCCGTTAAGACTTCGAATCGCCTCAGCAACCTCAGATTCACCATATTCACATAAATTAATAATGTCTTTTGGCGCGTGTTGTTCGGGCCAATCCACAAACCGCAAAATGCCGAAAACCACCGCCGCACGAATGAGAGACTCATTTTGCGCTTCACCATTCTCGGCGGCGTGCACACTAGCAAAAAACAAAGTCCAAGCACAAAAACAAAGCCATGTTTTTGTCACTAATGTTGCGCTTTTGTTTTGAGCCCTAGCGGCGTTTACGTTCATGCTTAACAATATTTATCTCAGCTTAACCGCTATTCATAACACAAATATAAATCATCGGCAGTAGTTCTTTTTTTGAACAGCATTCAATAAAGAAATAAAAAGCTAAAAGCGGTACTTCCTACCAAATTGCCACCCTCACGTTCAGTAGCTCTTGTAGTAACATGTTAAACAGGGAATCAAAGGATTTTTGATCAGCCAATAGAGTATGAGGACAGAGAAAAGAGATAACTACAGCTGAAAAAATTCGCTTCATTTACATTCTACTTTTCCACCTAAAAGAGGTGTTGTTTTATGTTGATATAGGTCTACTATGAGCTTACTTTCTTCGGATAAGTGTAGACAAATATTACATTTTTTGCAGAAAAGCTTTCCTCCTTTTTGCGCTATATCAAGAAGCAAACTGGACGTTCCACTGCGAAAAGAGCTCACTTTGCATCCAAGAAAATCATGTCTGCGACCAAGGTTGAATAGCTTCTTCCTTCATATAGTGGTAGTTTCCCCACCAATTTTTTAAACCTTTGGATCGCAACACCATGTTTTCGCCACTGACTCGCCCTCAGTTCACCTCTTTATTGCCGATAATTGTGCTTACCGCGCTAGTTTTTCTACTCTTTCCTTTTGCTGCATTGGCAGAAGCTGGAGCCGCTAGTTCGACTATCACAATCCCTGAACTCAGCGCCACTTTTTATGGCTATGCCGCTATTGCCGTTTTTGTACTTGCTTACTCACTTGTGCCCCTAGAAAACACCATTCACCTACTTAAAAGTAAACCGGTACTATTTGCCGCGGGGATAATTTGGATTTTAGTCGCATTGGCATTTAAAGATGCGGGAATACCAGACCAGGCTCACAGCGCAATCAAACACGCCATCATTGAATATGCAGAGCTGTTTTTATTCTTGCTGGTTGCAATGACATACATTAATGCCTTGGAAGAGCGCAATGTGTTTCAGGCTTTGCGCGCTTATCTTGTCACCCGTGGCTATTCGTTGAAAAAGGTTTTTTGGGTAACCGGTGCGTTAGCATTTGTCATTTCTCCCATCGCAGACAACCTTACTACTGCATTATTAATGGGCGCAGTGGTTATGGCTGTTGGCGGTAAAGATGTTCGCTTTGTCGCTATTTCCTGCATCAATGTGGTGATTGCAGCAAATGCAGGGGGTGCATTTTCCCCCTTTGGCGATATAACAACGTTAATGGTGTGGCAAAAAGGAAAAGTTGAATTCTTGCAGTTTCTACCGCTTTTTGTTCCTTCCTTAGTTAATTGGCTGGTACCCGCCGTCATCATGAGCTTTGCATTGCCAAAAGGCACACCAAAAGCCACCAATGAAAAGTCTTACATGAAGCGAGGCGCACCTGTTATGATTTTTCTGTTTTTGGCAACGATTGTTACTGCCATTACCTTCCACGGTGCACTCCACCTGCCGCCAGCGGCAGGCATGATGTTCGGTCTAGGGTATCTTGGGTTGTACTCATTTTATCTAAAACGCATAGAAGGGCGGACATTGGCTGCAGACTCAATTTTTGGCGGCATAAGAGAGTCTCATCAGCACCCACTAAGTGTATTGGAATCTTTTGGTGAAGATGTGGGTGAAAACCTAAATGATCAGCCTTATCCAGCCTTTGTTCTAGACAAAAACCATACAGTAACTCACTGGAACCCAGCACTTGAAGCCCTTTCCGGTGTGAAAGCGGAGGAGATGATTGGTACCAAAAACCATTGGAAAGCCTTTTACCAATCCGAGCGTCCGACCATGGCCGATATCGTTTTGGACGATAATACGGGTGTAGGTATTCGTCAGCACTACAAAAATATTTACAGAGACAACCCCCTTGACGGCGAAGCCTATGATGCCGCAGATTACTTTGAGCACCTGGGCGAATCAGGCGCCTATATCATGTTTAGTGCTACTAAACTTAAAGACAGTGACGGCAATACAGTAGGGTCGCTGGAAATTATGGAAGACATGACCGAGAAACGTGCCAATGTGAAAGAATTTGACATTATGGAACGGGTTTCTCGTGCAGAATGGGACACATTACTGTTCTTTTATGGTGTGATCCTATGTGTGGCAGGCTTAAGTCAGTTTGGCTACATGGCGATCATTTCAGAACTCATGTACAGCGACCTTGGTCCTGTGTGGGCCAACACGCTTGTTGGTGTACTATCGGCCATTGTAGACAATATTCCGGTGATGTTTGCGGTATTGACCATGGACCCAGTAATGCCATTAGAACAGTGGCAATTAGTCACGCTGACTGCCGGCGTGGGAGGCAGTATGTTAGCGATTGGATCCGCTGCCGGCGTAGCGCTTCTTGGCACTGCCCGAGGGGTTTATACATTTGCGGCGCATCTCAAATGGACACCTGTGATTGCTCTGGGTTATATCGCCAGTATTGGTGTTCACCTTCTTATCAATGGCAGTGGTTTGTAACAACGCCTGTTATGCAGCGGCAGCCCCAACTGTCGCTGCCATGGAAATATACATTAGCCCAGTTTTTTAGTATCAAGTCTCCCCCTCCTTAGGCTAAAAAAATTGACCGCTGCTGATTTTATTGAATCAGGATTACTTGCATCCCAACATAGCATCAACATGTGTGCTGAAGGCCTGAGTGACTGGCGACATAGCTTTTCCTTTCGGTGTCACTAAATACCAGGTGCTTGGTATTGGAAACTCTTTTACGTTTAGTTCAACCAAATTGCCAGGTGCCATGTGACTCAGCGCATGACGGCTGATAATTGCGACTCCCAAACCGGCAACCACAGATTCTTTAATCGCTTCATTGCTCGCAATGCCCAACGGACGCATCAGCGGCGCGCCATACATATTGAAAAAAGCCTCGACCGCATGTCGCGTACCGGAACCTTTTTCACGGATCAAAAAGCGCTCTTTGCGAACGTGCTCCCAACTCAGGTTAGTACACGTAGTTAAGTGGTGTCCCTTCGGTGCGATCAATACTAATGGATTATCAGTGATGGGCGTTGCATGTATATCCAGCTCTTTGGGTAAGTGACTGAAAATGTACAAGTCATCCATGTTTGCCTTAAGTCGTTGTATAATTTCTGCGCGATTACCAATATTGAATTCCGGTTCAATTTCGGGAAACTGACGGCAGAATGAGCCCAACCAGTTTGGCACTAAATACTTAGAGGTTGTTACCGCAGATATTCGCAAATGGCCTACAGACAAGCCGGCCCTCTGTGCAAATCGAGATTCTAGTGCGTCGAGAACATCAAACATGTCCCGACACGCTGCAAGCATGTCCTTACCAGCGCCAGTCAAATAGAGCTTTTTGCCTATTTGTTCATACAATTCAAACCCCGTTGTCTGGACTAATTTGGCCAATTGAGTGGAAACGGTCGATTGCGCAAGATGCAAAACCTGAGCGGCTTCTGTCACGCTGTTCCGCTCAGCCACGGTCTTAAATATTTCAAGTTGGCGAAAGGTTAGCTGTCTAGTATGAAATGTTTTTCTCATGTGTTTATCAATTTAATATCTATTTTTATAGATGCATTATATACATAAAATCCATTATTCTAGATTCCATTGATGAGTACAATCTTACACAACCTCACTGCCATCAACCTAAAACGATGGATTAACACAATTTACGGAGCGCATGTATGACTCAAGACCTTGTCCCCATTACTGTAGCCACTGGCGATGGAATTGGCCCTTCTATTATGCAATCTACGTTGCACATCCTTGAAGCCGCGGGTGCGAGGATTGCACCGGAATATATCGATATTGGAGAAAAGGTGTACCTGAGCGGACAAACCAATGGTATTGACAGTGCCGCCTGGGAATCACTTCGTCGTACTAAAGTGTTTCTAAAAGCACCTATCACTACGCCACAAGGCGGGGGCTATAAAAGTCTTAATGTGAGCATGCGAAAAGCATTAGGTCTTTATGCAAACGTACGGCCCTGCATTGCTTATGCGCCTTTTGTAAACACTAAACACCCGGATATGAACTTAGTTATCATTCGCGAGAATGAAGAAGACTTGTACGCGGGTATTGAACACCGCCAAACAGAAGAGGTGTATCAGTGTCTTAAGCTCATTACTCGTCCTGGGTGTGAGCGCATAGTACGCTATGCGTTTGAATATGCACGGCAACAGGGACGAAAACGGGTAACCTGTATGATTAAAGACAACATCATGAAGTTTACTGATGGTCTTTTTCACAAAGTATTTAAAGAAATAGGCGCAGACTATCCTGATATCGAGCAGGACAGTATGATCATCGACATAGGAGCCGCACGCATAGCAGATACGCCTGAAGCGTTTGATGTGGTGGTAATGCCAAATTTATACGGTGATATTGTCTCTGACATTGCAGCACAAATAGCAGGTTCAGTGGGAATGGCGGGTTCTGCTAACATCGGTAGTCAATGTGCCATGTTTGAAGCCATACATGGTTCAGCTCCAGACCTTGCCGGACAGAATATTGCTAACCCTTCAGGCCTAATTCACGGTGCAATTCAAATGCTGATCCACATCGGTCAAGGGGACATTGCCCAGAAGATCCACAATGCTTGGCTATGTACGCTTGAGGATGGCATTCATACTGCCGATGTGTACAAAGAAGGTATTAGCAAGACTAAGGTTGGTACAGACGAATTTGCCGATGCGGTCATTGCTCGATTGGGTCGCCTACCGCAACAATTACCGGCGGTAAACTATGAGGGTTCCAACCCTTTGAATCTCCCCCACCCCATCAGAAAAGCGCCCGCGAATAAGACCCTAGTTGGGATCGACATTTTCTTGCAATGGCAAGAGGGAGACCCTTCGCAATTAGGCAATAAACTGTATTCATTAGGGCGAAGTAATGTTGAACTTCAGGTTATTACCAATAGAGGTGTAAAAGTCTGGCCTCAGGGTTTACCAGAAACCTTCTGCACAGACCATTGGCGATGCAGGTTCGTTGCGCCAAACAATAATCTGGATTTTGCGGAAGTGTTGGCCTTGCAAACCCGCCTACACGATGCAGGTTTTGATGTAGTTAAGACCGAAAACTTGTACACCTTTGACGGTGAGCCTGGTTATGCTGCCGTACATGGCTAGTACGCACAGGCGTCTGCTACTTCAGCGGGCGCCAAATCATCAAAAACACCCTCACCACTGACCACAAAACAGACAGAGTGTCGGAATTATTTACAGCCCGCATCGTAACCAATAGTTTACACTCATAAGACATTGTTTTTATTGAATTTAAAAGGGATTTAACAATGCATTAACTTGGCACTTTTATTGCAGTATTTTTGCCGTCTGCGATAAGGGCAACAGACGCTGTTGATGTTATGAACACAATAAAAAAAATATCGAACATTTGCAGTTGCCAAATTCAGTTTTAAATCTTGGGATCATTAAAATATGACAATTAAAAAAACATGTAACAAAGCGCTCGCGATACTAGCGGTTGGGGCAGGCCTAGTGACGTCCGCTCACGCCAGCTATATCGTTAGTGGTGAATCAAAAGGCTTACAATGGCAAGCATCAAACAAATTAACGGGCGCAGCGCCGGGTGGCACGGCCACATTTGACGGTGTCACATTTGACCCAGTAGGTAACCCTATTTACCATCCCTCGTACCCTGAGCACAGTGGTGTAGTGGGTATGCTGATGCAAACTGAAAATGGCGCTTTTATATGTTCAGGCACGTTACTGAGTGACCGACGCTCCATTTTGACAGCGGCACACTGTGTTTCAGGTGGAGCAGGCACAGCCAACCCGCTGTCTACCAGTGTATTTTTCCAGCCCGAAGGCGGATTAGCGCCTTGGGAACGAATCTACAACAGACCGCCGGGCATCGTTGAGATTGACGTGTCGAAATACACGGTTCACGAAGAGTATACAGGCGAAGTCATTGACCAAAATGACATTGCGGTTCTTACGTTGTCTGACTATGCCCCAGACTGGGCCAGATCACATTACATCTATGACGAAGGCGACCTGACAGGAAAAGACTTTAATGTTGCCGGTTATGGTCGCATGGGCGATGGCGCTGGCAGTTTTGGCGCAACCGGCCGCTTACGTCAAGGCTACAACACCTATGATTATGCATGGGGTAACTCCGCTTTTAATGGCTTTTTCGACGGCTTTTTTGGTACGGCTGATGTTGAATTCTCTTATCTTTCTGATTTTGACAGCGGCTCCCCAGTAAACGATATGTCAGGTCGTATTGCAGCGGCAGTGGGCGCTGGTTTGGCGTTTGCCGATACTGGTCTTGGTGATATTGAAGTAGGCGTTTCCGGCGGTGATTCTGGCGGCCCTAATTTCATCAATGGCTTGATTTCAGGTGTTAACAGCTACGGATTGACATTTGGTCAAGGCTTTGGAGATGCTGATGAATTCTTCAATTCTGGCTTCGGCGAATACAGTGGCTATGTGCCTACTTATATCCACGCCAAATTTATCGAAGACGCCATGGTACCGGCGCCAGGCATTATTGCGCTACTCGGCTTAAGCTTCTTAGGCATGGGATTAAGAGCACGTCGTCAATCGGCCTAAGCACTCCCAATTCAAATCCAAGCCGGCTTTAAGCCGGCTTTTTAATATCCTTAACCCTTCTCTCTTGTTCGTTTTCGAACAATTTTGTTTGTCTCCGCCCAGACAAAACCGAACAACACCCTAACCACTTCCGTATCACATTGTTTTTTAATGATTTTTATATTGGCACGTCTTTTTCATAGTTACTACAAAGTGAAATTGGGAACACGTGTGTGGATATTCAATTAACAAAGAAGACCTCTAGAACACCTTGGTACTTAAGCGCAGTCGTTGCACTTCTGGTGTTGGTCGCTGTTTATTTTACGCAATCAGAGAGCTCACCTACCGTTGCCAGCCAAGACGTTACGCTGCTCACCGTAGAGCAGGGAGAGCTCGAACTTTTTAGTCAGGCGTTTGGTGAACTGTTTTCAGCTGAAGAAAGGATGTTGACCTCGCAAGCTTCCGGCAAAGTATCGGCTATTTATGTAAGGCCTGGTGCATTGGTTGAGCCTGATACGGTAATTTTGTCCCTGGCTAACCCTGAATTAACTCAAGCTTATCATGGGGCGCTAGGCGACTATAAATCCAGTGAAGCGGAATTAGGCTCTTTTGAGTTGGAGCAGCAAAATGCTCGTCTAGATTATCAAGGCAGAATAGCCGATATTGAGGCCGCCCTAGAACGCGCCAAATTAGAATTAAGTGTCAACACTCAGCTTACCGAGCGCGGCGTATCAGCCAAACTTGAACTCCAGCGCGCAAAGCTGTCTGTAAAACAAGAAGCAAAACGACTGGACTTTGAAAAACAAAAATATCAGCACTTCTTAAAGGTGCAGGCTTTTCAACTAAAACAGCGTCAAATAGCACTGGAGCAGCAACAGCAAGAAGTCGCATTGTTGCAAAAGCAACTTGACGACATGAGTGTGAAAGCGGGTATTCACGGTACGCTACAAAGCTTGGAGGTTGAACTTGGGCAATCACTGCCACAGGGCGCTGAACTTGGCCGGGTAGGCTCTGACAAAAAACTGCTGGCACGGCTGCGGGTGCCGCAGCACCAAGCCGATCAAATCACCTTGGGGGCGCCCGTTGAGCTTAGTACCAGAAAAGGACACATTGCGGGGCAAATAAGCCGCATTGAGTCATTAGTAACAAATGGCGTGGTGTTAGCTGAAGTCGCACTAACCAGTGAATTGCCTACTGATGCCAGGCCGCTTGCACCTGTTACTGGTCAAATCTATCTGCAAACCGTCACCGATGCACTCTATGTAGAACAAACTGCAGGTCTTCGACCGTTATCTCAGCTGGAGAGATTTGTGTTACCCGATAGTAACCCGTCCACTGCCACAAAGAGGCAAATTCAACTCGGTGATTTGAGCAAGGGAAAGATTCTCATTCAGTCAGGTTTACAAGCAAACGAGCAACTGATTTCGCAAATGCATGATGCATGGGCACCACATTCAACAATTAACATTGAACAACAAGGGTAAGGCTATGAGCAACGATATCGTAGTAAGTATGCAGGATATTCATAAAAAATTCTTAGGGACAGAGATTGAAACACATGCTTTACAGGGGGTATCTCTGAATATTTATAAGGGCGAATTTGTGGCAATAACAGGCCCCTCAGGCTGTGGAAAGTCTACCTTGTTAACCATTATGGGGTTGTTGGACAGTGCCAGTGATGGCAACTATTTCATCAGTGACATAGAGACAAGGGGCTTGAATGTGGATCAAAGAACACAAGTGCGCAACCAACATATTGGTTACGTATTTCAGTCGTTTAATCTTATCGACAGCATGACCGTTTTCGAAAACGTTGCACTTCCCCTAGAACATCGAGGGGAGAAATCCCAAGCGATAAAAAACGCAGTCATCGATGCCCTTGAGAAGGTAGGCATGCAACATAGGACAAATTATAAGCCCAACCAAATCTCAGGTGGACAGCAACAACGCGTGGCCATAGCCCGAGCTTTGGTGGGAAATCCTGACTTGATCTTGGTTGATGAGCCAACGGGTAACCTAGATACCAAAAATGGTGATGCTGTGATGAAACTATTAATGGACTTAAACAAGCAAGGCTCCACCATTGTAATGGTCACGCACGACACTCGTTATAGCGCACTGGCCGACCGCCAGATTCAGCTTCTAGATGGCAAAGTTGTGGGTGAGAAGCAGGTTCGTAGCAACGATGAAAAGGAAGTCGCATGAGGATATATATCAACGCGTTTAAGCAAGGTATCGCGCGAATATTTACTTTGCCTAGGCTAAGTCTGCCGTTAATTACTACATTAGGCTTGACGTTGGCGGCTGTATTAACAGTGGTATCGGTTGCCAATGTATTACTGTTTAAACCTCTACCTGATATCAATGAAAAAGATTTGTACCAGGTTGAGCTTAGTATGGAGCTCAATGAGGGTTTTAATGTGCCTTTTTTTAGTGACCCTCGTCGAGTCGCATCTTTAAAAAAGCACTATGGTGATGAATTATCATGGGGACATGTCAGTGCAAGCGACACACAAGTAGAAGTGGGTGGTACTGCAATCACCGTAATGCAATACAATGCGGTTTCAGGATCACCCGAAACGCTTGGACTGGCCTTACTACAAGGGTTAGGAACAGACGCGGGCAACACTGAAGAAGGGGTTTGGATTTCGGAAAGCCTATGGAAATCTTCCTATGCAAGTACAACGGATTTATCTAAACAAACCGTAAGACTCGAAGGAAGGGAATTCCCAATCTTAGGGGTAATTGAAAACTTTACCAGTATCAGTTTAGAGAATATTGACGACCAACTCACCGAACAAGTTTGGCGATTCAGAGACCTAGATAAAACACTGGAAACGCCAGACTCAATTGCAATGAGCATGGGCTCTATGACCTTTGTACGCGGTACCTTCGATGCAATACCGAAAGCCAAGGATTTAGAAACTTGGTTTGTCGATTATGTCAACAGCGACATTGCTATCGACCAAGCAAGACAGTTTCTACTCAGCAAGCCAGTTTCAGGAGAACTGACCTCTTATCGAGATGCATTTATCGGTGACAGTCAACGATTGGTGTTTCTGCTACTCACTGCCATGGTTTGCCTACTTACCATGGCATGTTTGAATCTGCTGAATATGTTTATTGCCCATTATCAAAGCAGAACCAAAGAGTTTTCTATTCAAATTTGTATGGGTTCCTCTGTCGCCAAACTACGTGGTTTAATCTTTACTGAAAACATGCCCATGTTTCTAATGGCCACGGTACTGGGTTTGATCACGACAGGGTGGCTGATAAAAATATTGCCAACGCTGGCGGGAGATAACCTGCCATTATTGGACCAGATATCACTCACCACAGGCAGTGTTTCTATCGGTTTTGCCATTATTCTTTTTATCAACCTTATTTTTGCTGCCATTGCGCTACTGAATGTTGATAAAAAAGCCCTCACGGAAAGCCTGAACTCCAGTGGTAAAGGTACGCCAGCACAGCAAAAGCAAACCATTAATAAACTGCTTATGGTTATACAACTCACCCTTGCCTGTGTCTTGTTAACCAGTGCCATTGCATCAGTTAAAGACAGCTACCAACAAGTCTATTCAGATTTGGGCTATAGCATGCCCAATGCCTATGAAGTAAGTATGCAATTCAGTGATGAAGAATGGGCGGCCTCTTTGAATGACTTCGAGCAATACCGAGGCAGTGAATTGCAACAATTGCGTCGTGATTTTACACAACGGTTATCAGCGACAGGAGGGGAAATAATAGACACAACCACGCTTCCCTTAACCGCCAACGTATTAATGAATGCATTTCCTGATCCTGATACGGGAGACACTATGATGGTGCGACCTATGTTGTGGGCGCCTGGTCTGTTATCCACTTTTGAGATAGACGTTTTAGCAGGCCGCAACTTGACTCCAGAAGATGTTGACTTACCCAATATTCTTATCACTAAATCCTTCGCGATGGAAAGAGTAGGTGATTCAAACTGGGAGAACGCGGTGAACACTGAACTGAAAATGGGTCAGGAAGAGAGCGACATTTTCACTATTGTCGGCATTGTAGAAGATATCAATCCGTTGCCAAGTGGCACCATATTTGTTGATGCACCTGAAATATATTTCAGTGCACCTGTGGCAATGACCATCAATCAGTTATCAGCGGTTGTATTGATGCCAGAGGGTGAACAATTGGATCTTGAGAAACTTGTACCACTGGTTAAGGGCGTCGATCCACGATTGGGTGAACTCCAGGTAGCCTCTATGCAGCAACGTTGGCAAAGCGTTACTCAAGCCACACGCTTAAACATGTATGTCGTCATGGGCTTGGCGGCACTCACATTAACACTGGCCGCTATTGGTGTGTCCGGTCTTAGCCAAATGACTGCAGGTCAAAAGCGTTATGAGTTGGCTGTTCGCATGGCAACAGGTGCTAAGCAAAGGGCCTTGCTCACGCTGCTACTCAGGGATTCAGTTTGGATGCTGGTAATAGGGCTGGGTTTAGGCTTAGCGGCTGCCGTTACCGCATACCAGTACCTACTTAATATGTTTGAGACCGCGCCCGCTTTTGACTGGACTGCAACAGCGGGGATTAACTTTCTTTTAGCGGCAGTTATGATACTTTCTATTGCCATACCCGGATGGGCAGTGATCCGCAAAGATCCCATGCGCGCATTAAGAGAGCTCTAGACATCCCCTTTTTTTTTCAACACTATGACAGCCTCAAGATGCAAATTCTTGGGGCTGTTTTTTTAAGAGGTGCTATGCAATTTTCAAAAGGTTTAATTGTAGTTGTCGATGATGACGATGATATTCGTTTAGCCTTGTCAATGCTGCTGACTAATGAGGGCTATCAAGTCCTGGAAGCAAACGGTAAAAAAGAGCTAGCACAGGTGATTTCACGACACACGCCCCATCTCGTTCTGTTAGATATGAATTTCAGCAGAGATACCACAAGCGGTGCAGAAGGGCTTGAAGTGTTAGCTCAGCTTACACATCAAAAGATCACTACCTTACTAATGACAGCATGGGGAAATATCGAGTTAGCGGTAAAGGGTATTCAGCAAGGCGCCTGTGATTTCATCGAAAAACCCTGGGACAATACAAAGCTGTTGCACATAGTGAGCAAACACATTCATCAGCGTGCGCCTACCGCCCCCCCCTCCAAAGCGGCTGTCCAACAAGATGCAACGCCCTGGGTGGCCAACTCGCCGTCAATGCAACGCATGGAGTTGATGATTGAACAAGTCGCCGACACCCAGGCCAGTGTTCTTATTTTGGGCGAGAATGGTACGGGAAAGTCTTTACTGGCCAGGCGAATACATGAGTTATCTGGTCGACATGATCAGGCATTTGTATCTGTTAATATGGGTGCAATACCTGAAAACCTGTTTGAAAGTGAGCTATTTGGACATAAAAAAGGCGCGTTTACCGATGCGAAAGACAGCCGCCAAGGGCGTTTTGAGCTCGCCCACCATGGCACCTTGTTTTTAGATGAAATTGGGACACTACCCACTGCAGTACAACCCAAAATGCTAAGAGTACTGGAAACGGGTGAGTATGAACCTGTGGGTGCAAGCCACACATTACAAGCCGATATCAGGCTTATCAGTGCAACCAATGCTAACCTTGATGACTTGGTCAATACCGGTCAGTTCAGACGTGATCTCTTGTTTAGACTCAACACTTTTGTGCTTGAATTACCGCCTCTGCGTGAACGTTCCGACGATATCCATGACCTGAGTTTGCGCTTTATCGAGAAATTTTCAGCCAAATATAACAAGCCATCGCTTTCGTTAGCATCACAAGCGCTTGCTCAGTTAAGTCGTTACCCTTGGCCTGGAAATGTTAGAGAACTTAGCCATGTTATCGAGCGCGCAGTCATTTTATGCCGGGATAAAGAAATAACCCCGTCACATATCATGCTGTCAGGAAGCAGCAGTGAAGAACAGATAAAGGATAAAGAGTTGCGTCACCTGGATGACATAGAGCTCGACATGATAAAAAAAGCCCTGAACAAATATCAAGGTCATATCAGTAAAGCAGCTTCAGCATTGGGTATATCCCGCAATGCATTGTACCGACGAATGGAAAAATACCAGCTCGACAAAGAGGATTTTGACATTGAGTAGCGGCTCAGTGGAGTTCAGAATCAAAGCGGCTCTTTGTGTGCTTGTTTGCGTATTCATGGGCATGGCAGGGGCAATAGCTTATGCATTGGATTGGTCACTGCTAGCTATTGCAACACTACTGTGCGTGCTCTCCTACCCGCTTTGTTGGTCAGCTTGGAAAGTATGGCAGTTATGGTCATCGTCATTGATGCGCTTGACTACCTACACGCAAAGTCTCGCGATGGGCGAATCGGGTATACAACCCTCTCGCCTTGGGAAGTCTGTATTGTTCGATGATTTGTGCAGAGAAATCACATTATTACATCAACGAAGTCAGGGCCAAATGGAGCAGAACCGAACCCTCTCAGCACTCTTTACCCAGCTATTCGAAGATATTCCCATCGCTATTATCGCTTTTGATGCTAACCAGACTTTAATTTATGCGAACCGTGCAGCCTATCAGATTACTGACATAGGTTTACTGCAAGGGATGACCGCGAGCGAATTGGGCTTTGTGCTAAAAAAACAACAATATTCACACCCAGCCCTTACGCCAAACTGGCGATGTCAGTCCAGCACCTTGCGCTACATGGACCAGTCTTCACATTTGTTTACCGCTATCGACATATCAAGCGAATTAAAACAAAGTGAGCAAGCAGTTCAGAAAAATTTGGTCAGAGTATTAAGCCATGAGTTAAGAAACACCCTGACGCCAATGTCATCAATGGCCGAAACCCTTTTATCGATGGAGAAATGGGACTCGGATCAAATTCGAACGGTCTTAGTGCGTGTAAAGGCTCGTGCAGATGGCCTGTTAACCTTTGTGCAACGATTTGCAGAAGTGGCGAAAATCCCAGAGCCGCAAAAAGAATTGTTTGACATTGAACAGATTGTCGAACAAACAAAAGTGCTATTGCGTGACGGCGACACCATTGAATTTTCTGGACAACCGAGCTGCTATGCCGATCCTCAGCTGATAGCCCAAGTTCTTATGAATTTGGTTAAAAACGCTGTAGAGGCTTGTGATGGACAAAGCGCCAACATTCGTATTAGTCACTATTTGAGCGAACAACGACAACATTTATGTGTTGAAGATAACGGAAGTGGCTTTTCCAACCTTGAAAACGCCATCACGCCACTGTTTACCACCAAAGCCAACGGTGCCGGTATTGGCCTAGCGTTTGTTGAGGCTGTATTAAATAAGCATAATGGCAAGGTAAGTTTGTCGAATAGCCCTGCGGGTGGTGCCAAAGTTGCTCTTAGCTGGCCGCTCTAAAATAGCAAGCAGCGCCAATTCAAAAAGTGGCTTCTATTCTTCCTCCCCAAACCTGATGCAGCTCTGCCCAAGACGCTTTGACATAGTATTGCACCGTACCTTTTTCAGCATTAATAGAAACGCCCTTCAGGTACGTTGTCTCACCCGGTCGCAGGAGAACCAGTGAATAGTCTGCCAAACTTTCCTTCAATTCAATAAGCCCCTCTTTTCCGACCAAGACGTGCCTATCTGGCGATACTTCATAGCGGTCACTAGACACCATCACGCTCAACCCGCTAGTAACGATACTAATATCCTCATTACCAACATTTTGGATGTAAACTCTCAATTCATTTGTGGCTCTGCTACGATCAGTTAACAGGCGAATACTGCTATTATCAGACCTCCCAAAAGCCTGAAATGAAGCACAAAAACCAAGTAATAATAGCAGCCAAAATACTGAATACTTCATAGTGTTCCCTAGGTATATTTTTTGTTCAAGGATCAAGATAAGTAGGTACAGTCTTCAATCACACAGGACTATTCTTGTTGTAACACATCAAGAGTGTAAGGGTTTGCTTTATCATGTTGATAGAATGATATTGTGCCTGTTTAAACGCGCATTAAACAACGGACAAGCTGGCTCACTAAATCATAACAAGTAGTTACAGGTTATTTTCCATGTCAGCAAATGCTTCGGTTATAATTTAGCAAACCTATATAGTAAGAAGCGCCAATGCAAACAACAGAGTCTAGCTGGGTGCGGGAATTTCCCAATAAACGTTTTGAAACGTATTTGCATAGTCAAGCTTTTACGGCACATCAGCGTGAATTTCACATTATTGCGTTTCTCAAGCAGGGAAAAATACAGTTGCATCACCGTGAACGCGCGAACTGGCTGAATGCTGGAGACTGCGTATTCATACCAGCGGGCGAAATCCACGCATTTAGCTCTGTGACTCAGGTCCCATCATTAGTAAGATTTCATTACATTGATACCCTTGATTTTATTCATGCGGCTCAGGGATGTGTTGCACCCAAAATATCGCATATTGCAAATACAAAAAATGTAGTTTTTGAACATACTGATTTTTTATTTAAAGAATTAGAAATCCCTATACCAAAAAGTGCTTATGCACATTGGTTAGCGTATTTAACCTCTTCACTTTGTCGATACTTCGGTCAACGACTCATTGTATCTGATCGTGACTTAACAAGATTAACAGGCGCAAAAACGCATATTCAGAACAACCTAGGCTGTCCCTTTTCTCTGGAAGAGGTCGCCTCTCAGTTCTGCTTTGATAAATACGAACTTTCTCGTAAATTTAAACAGGTTTTTGGTGTGTCCTTGTTTCAGCATATCCATGCATCTAGAATCGTGCTTGGCAAAGCATTGTTGGGGTCAGGAGTCACTATTGCTGAGGTGGCATTAGAACTCGGTTACAGCGATCAAAGCCACTTTACGCGCTTTTTCAAACGATTTGTGGGCATATCTCCCAGTATTTGGGTGCAATTAGCAAGATCGGCACCACTCACACCGCCTTTGCCTACGAAAATGCCCGCATAGCCTAGTATGGTCAGTTAGTTATCGAACGGGTTATTCGGTCTGTCTATTTATGCGTTACATCTAAAGCAAAACCAACTATATAAAAGGATGTTCAGGAGAGACGTAATGAATAAGTTAGTATTTTGCATTTTCCTAATATTCACACTTGGCGCTTGTTCAAGCAGTGACTGGCGAACAGCCAGTCGAGCACCTGCTGGCATAGCTTATGATCCTTCGCTCGTTCATGATGCTATTGTCGAAGTTTACGCCGCCGATGCGTTTAGTTGGCGCGGATGGTTTGCTGTGCACACTTGGATTGCCATCAAAGAACCCAATGTTGAGCAGTATACCGTATTCGAAGTCGTTGGCTGGCGGACGCCCACTGTCCGACGCCAAACAACTAAAACGCCCGATAGATATTGGTATGGCGCTAAGCCAGAGAAAGTATTGTCTATAGTCGGCGAAAAAGCAGAGCTCATGTTGCCAAAAATAAAAGCGGCAGTCGACGCATACCCTTACGCCAATGAATACACGGTTTTCCCAGGCCCCAACAGCAATACTTTTACTGCTTGGGTAGGCAAACAAGTGCCTGAAATGGAACTGGATTTGCCATTCAGCGCAATTGGTAGTGGCTACGTCGAATAACCTTAATAGGTCATTATTCGATCTGATACGCCTTACGAACTTCACTGGGACTCTTCCCAATGACCTTTTTAAACGCTCTGGAAAATGCTGCTTCAGACTGATATCCAATCTCCAAAGCGATAGATAGCATTGAGTCTTTGCTCAACTGCAATTGCGAATAAGCCAGAGAAAGACGCCATTCTGTTAAATACTCCATGGGGGAATTTCCTACGAGCTTTTTAAATTGCTGTGCGAAGCTAGTTCTCGACATACCCACTGCCAGAGCGAGTTCTTCCAGTGACCAATGTTTAGCTGGCTTATCGTGAATAAGAGTCATTGCTTTCCCAATCCTGTCGTCTTGCAATGCGTTAAGCCATCCTAATTCACTGTCACCCAACTGCCCTAGATGTTCGCGCATTGCGGCAATGACAATAATGTCAGCCAGTCTTGCGATAACCGCCTCGGCGCCCACATCTATGCTCTTCGCTTCGTTGCCAATCAGTGCACTCATTGTATTCACAACATGACTTGAATCATGTTGGGACGCGTCGATAACGATCTTGTCTGGTAGTATACCGAGAATTTTTATAGCCAGCGGATGTTGGAACAGCATTACCCCACAAATCAGCGTGGTTTCCTCGCCATTGCCGCCATATTCAAGGGTCTCATAACGCTCTGTTACGGCTTGAATTGGCAAATCATGTAAGGCGGTATAAGTGCAACAGTGACCATCTGAAAGCCAGTGTCCATCACCTTGGGGAAACAATACAAACTCGCCCTTATTTAGTTTGAATGATTCACCATCAATTTGGAAATGTGCTTCCCCCTCCAACACTAAATGGAACATCATACAATTAGCCATGACTGGCATACTGAGTGCCCAAGGCTGCCTCAAGGTTGAGTGGGTAAAGAACGCGCTTTCCATTCGAAGGCCATTGAGCAATTTGCCCACTGGGTGGTCTGAAATCTTTGTACTCACGCGTTTATCGACATCAAAGCCCATACCTGCGCCCTCTGGCGAAATAAGGTGTTAACACTATAAACCAGCATATTGAAGAACACTAGCTACAGCCTAGTGCAGATTTACGCCATCAATATCAGGGCTCCTGATAAAAATGCACTGAGCGTCCGAACATGATTCCAACGGTTCCACTGTGAAGCATATTCTTCCCAGTAAGTTTCAAGGTCACCCTGCTCAGAGGCGGCTTTTAGGCGATTATTCATAGGCACGTTTTTCACAACTGTTACCATAAAGGTACCCACAAAAAACAGTATGCCTGCTACAGCTAAGCCACCCTCTTTAAAAATAAAAAAGTACAAGGCACTCAATGCCGAACCAAAGAAAATGACTTTAAACAGCGGGTTGAGAATAACCTGATTTATCTCAACCATGGCCGCGGCCCCCTTTGAGGTTGCGGTTAACGCCTTTATGATAGTATTGGAGAAGATGCCATACATGCCAATCATACTCATCATGCTCAATTGCATTACTGTTTCCACAACATTCATTTTTTCACTCCTTCAAACCAATGGGCGTTGTCGCGTACAAAGTCATCAAATGACTTTGCAGGGCGTCCTAGCGCCTGCGGAATTCCCTCGCAGGTGTGAGCGTTTCTGCCGTCCAGGACTTCTGTGAATAAATAGGTTAGCGCCTCGATAGCGCCTTTGTCGGCTCCGGCACTTTCTAAACCTTGTTGAAATGCCTCAAGTGAAATTTGTTCAAACACCACAGGCTTGTTCAGAACGCGGCTGAAGGTGTCTGCGACTGCTTTAAAACTGAGTAGTTCAGGCCCTGTCACCTCGTATAACTGTCCATTGTGTTTGTCATCAGTAAGTGACTCAACAACGATTTCTGCGATATCGTCAATATCGACAAAGGGCTCAGGCATGTGATCCACAGGCAGTGCTATCCGACCGTTTAAGATGTAATCTCGGAACATACCCTCACTAAAGTTTTGATTAAACCAAGACGCGCGCACCACCGTCCAGCTCAAACCCGATTGCTTGACAATGTTTTCACAAACCTGTGCCGCAGGCTCACCTCGACCAGACAACAGTGTGATATGTGACACACCGCGTATCTTAGCTAGCGCACAGAAGCGAGAAATGTCTTCTGGCGCTTTGGGAATAGCAAGGTCAGGATAGTAAGTCAGATAAACTGAGTCGACGCCATTCAGTGCACTGGCCCAGGTTTTTTCATCATTCCAGTCAAAATGTACATCACCCTGACGGCTGGCACCTTTGGCTGAAAAGCCCTTCTCACGCAGATTTTCCAGAACTCTTGTACCCGTTTTACCTGTCGCGCCAATAATTAAATGCTGTGTTGATTGTGTCATTTGCTTCGCTCCCAATAAGCTGTGTATTTACTTAATGTGTGAAATCAGTGTAGCGATTGGCTTTGGTCAATAATTGACCTGGCGTACACATTCAATTGCAGCGAGTTCAGAAATCTATCGTTCGTGCATAATAGTGGGCTTATTGCGAAATTGTTGGCCAATTCCATGCCAAACACATCATCAAAATGAAAAGCTAGGGCGGTTAAAGAGAGATAAAAGCGCGTTGTTAATGAAAAAAGGGACTGGGGATATCACCCGTGTGATATCCCACAAATAGACGTTAAAACGATACTGTAGCAGTGTTGGTACATGCTGCCTGACTACCCTGTTGGCAAACCTGGTAGCGATAAGTCCCGCCACCTTTATTGCCTGTGTTGTCCACCTCCTGCAGGTCATTGGATGTCGCTCTTAGCCATTGACCATCGCGATAGATATCAACACTGTCTCCCGTTACGCCTGACCAAGTAAGCTCGACGTTCTGAATACCCTTTTGTTTATATCCACGAGCACTCAATTCAGCCTGAGCTTGCTCAGTGGTCACAGTCACAGTATTTGTGCAAAAGTCAGATTCTCCACCTGCATTGAATGCACGCACCCAGTAATAATAGGTAGTGTTTGCTTGGGCAGCAACATCCTCTGCTGTCACCAAGCCAGTGCCATCTTTACTGGACACAGTAGCGACTTCACTACCGCCTGTACAATTTTCGGCCAGGATTGTTGTTGCTCGATAGAGTGAAAAGCCTGATTCATTATCCGCGTTATCCATAAACTCCAATGAGACCGTGCTGGCTGATGCACTTATCAGAGATAGTGACGAGGGAGACGCTGGCGCAACCGGTACAGACGTAGACGATACCATCTCTAAATTATCAACATACAGACTGTCGACAGCTTCACCATTACTTTGCTCAGCGTCTGTTGCTCTCACCCAGACATCACCACTGACATCGGTGAGCAATGCGACCTCTACATTGTCAGTAGATTGACTGGATACGGTAAACAATGCTTGCCAACTCGAGCCTCCATCAACAGAGTAACTGAAATTCGCACCCTCAGAGTCAGAAACCCAGGCATTTGCTTTAAAGGTAACGCCACCAGCACCACCGGCCACATTGAATAGCCAGGTGTGCACAAAAGACTGACGGCGTGAGCGTTTGGGACCACCAGAGCTACTTTCAGAAATGACCTGAGTAACACCATCGCTGCCCAATGTAGCCATATAAGTATTGGTTATTTGGCCGGTACCAAAAATTTCTCCCTCGGCATACTCAGTAATGCTATCTGGTTGCGTCAGTGTTGTAGCCAATACGGTATTTGAATAGTCAGAGAACCCCGCATTATTGTCAGCGGCAATACGGTATTCATAAGTGGTTTGTTCAACCAAACCTGTATCAGTGAAAGACTGCGTGTTTTGTGCCAAGGAAGCAATGGTTTGCCAAGCTCCCCCTGAGGTACGACGCTGTAAAACAAACCCATTCTCGTCATTAGCATTGTCCTGCCACGTTAAGCTCACACTATTAAAGCTGATTTCTGTAGCGTCGAGATTAGTCGGAGCCTGAGGTGGTGTGGTGGATTGGGTTGCGCGAAAAGAGGCAACGTAAGTCGCTGACTCGTTGAGTGTTCTGGCATTCCAGGCTCCCACTGTTGCTGCTGCAGGGTCTACCCCTTGCTGCACGCCAGAATAGGTAAGAGTGGGGTTTGAAAACCGGCCAACCCTTGATGCACTTGCACACCCGTAAGCCATGATAGTGCGAAAGTAAGGCGTCCCTATGTCATCCACTGAACCATCATTACATCGTCTGAAACCATAATTATAGGCACCCGCGACACCGCCACCTACAGTCTGTCTGTCGTGATGCGCGCCCTGATTGTGGCCAATTTCATGAGCCAACGTACGATTTCCTACCATACAGGGAACATCAGTCACATTAAACGCGGACGACGCATTGGAACCCAAATAGCCAATACCACAACCCTGCCCGTCGTAGATAAGAGAAACTATGTCAGCCCCTAGATTATCGCGAACCTGATGAACCTCGTCCATGTTGCCATCTGTGGTTGAGCGCAATGCACCCAAAGTTTCACTCGCGTTCGTACCTGTATAGTTAGTCAGATGCGTGCCGACCAGATTCATTGTAATGTTAATCCCGCTAAGCGCGTAAGCGTTGTTTAAATCAGCAATTGCGGTATCAATGTCTGCCTCTAACTGGGCACAGCTGCCCGCGTAGTTACACGCACCTTGGGTGTATACAACTAACAAATCTTGGATAACATTGTCGGCAACAACTGAATCAGTCTGCGGTGAAGCCCCTTCTAATGCAGCGCTATCGCCAAGAGGCAAAATGCCATCGGGCTCTTCACTAGGTAAGGACGCAATGTCTACCTCATAAAGGAGCTGCTTTCCAGCTTGATTCGTATTGAGTCTGTAGGTTTTGCCCTGCCATTGAATGAGCCCAGAAACCTGCATACCCTTAAAGGTGATAATGACAGTTGCTGCCATGTCACCCTGCACATGCCCTACCCAAATATGGGTACCGGCTTTTCGTCGTTCGATATAGCTCCTTACCGCAATAATACTGTCTTGATGCTCTGGCAAAGCAATAGCTATTTCGCTGCTCTGTAATATCTGGCGATTTACTCTTACTTCGTGTTGATTTAACACGTGCTCCGGCAGTTTATTTACTGGCGCCGAATTCAACTTTTCAAACAGTGGCGTTGGTGATGCAAAAACACCAGCGGAGAACAAAACTAGTGCGACAAAGGACACTACAATGGATGATAATTTAGTACTCGACTTGTACATACTTCGTACCTCAAAACGACGGGGGGTATCAATTTTCCTTGCTGGATATAGATAGAGCGTCAATAGCTTTAGATTGCGGTTTTCCCTGTGCTTGGTTAGTTTATGTAAAGGCATTGCACAATAAGGAGTCAACGCAGTGGACTAGGGATGAAAATCTATACGCAACTCCGCAGTTTTGAGATCGCACGTCAGTTTTCAAACGAGAAACATATACAGTAGCACTTCTACTAACAAACTAATTTTTAAAGGTTATTTTTCGTCAGTAGACGTAAAATTACATTGAGATTATCAAGCCTAGATAAATACAAAGGTATATTTCAAGGAATGAAAACAAATGAGGAAATAGTTGTGATCAATAAAAAATGGAGTATCTGTGCACTGTCAGCTTTGTTATTTCAATTGCAATCGCATTCGGTAAATGCCGAGCATCTTTCAGGTATTAATAAGTTAGTTTTCCACGACCACCAGTACAACAAAGCTTTTGTTGGTAATGGTTTTTTAATTACACATAACGACAAGGTATATGCCGTTACGGTAAAACATGCACTGTTAGAGGCAAAAACACCAACTATGGCGTCAGTCTCAATCGAAGAACACGTAAAAAATTGGACCATTCACCCTAATAAGCAACCTGACAATGCGGTCAGGTTAGGGAAATTGCTCAATCAAGATGATACCGAGAAACTAGACATGCAAGTACTGCAAAAAGACTGGCTAGTGTTTGAGGTTGAAAGTAATCAGTCTGATTTGAAAGTACTTTCTCTGCGTAACAGCCCCCTAAAAAAAGGCGAAACGCTCACGGCTTTTGGCTGTAGCTATGCAAATGCTGAAAGGTGCTCTCAGGATGAATATACCGGTGAGTTCCTGAAAAAAGACGGCGCAAACCTTAGAATTACCATGAACGATCTTCAACTCAGCGAGTTGAGAGGCCTGAGCGGTAGCCCTGTATTAGATGAATCGGGAAAACTTGTTGGTATTGTATCGAATGTAATGCGTTCTGAGTCAGGTGACGGCTTTGACTTTGCACCTGCCAACCTTGATTACTTAAAACAAGTACTGGCCACCCTTTAGTGGCCTCGCAAGGAAGATAAGGCATTCAGCGAAAATGGAGCGCGATCAAGGATCAACCGGTGAATTTCTGCAATTGACAGGTTAGGATGCTTGGCACGCATCGCCGAAATTGTCTCTTCGATAATAGCTTTGCCATAAACGTAAGTAATAACCTGGACCGGCCATCGCCTTATTCGATCTATCTCTCGTTGCATAATCGGCTGTTGTTCAGGTATGTGTGCCATCCATACCGCCTGCGCCTTTTTATCATCCCAACCTTTCGTGTGTATACCTACGTCAAGGAGTACCCTCACAGCTCGCATAGCTTGCCAATCCAAGGCATAGGACAGACTGCTGGTATCATTATACAGCCCAAGTTGTTCCCCTAGGGTTTCCACATAAGCAGCCCACCCTTCTGTGAATAGGGTACTAACACGCAGATGATTCAATGCCGGGCATGTCGCTTCATGTAAAGCATACTGACTAAAATAATGATGGCCCGGTACTGCCTCATGTAAAAAAAGCCAGTCCATATGTTTGACAGGTAGGTTATCTGTGTGTAGATGATAGATAAACTCTTGTTCAGCCGTATTGTAGATGCCTGGAGCAGGAAAACTCTTAGGCAAATTTGACTCGACGATATTTATAGCCGACGCCCGATAAGGGCTACCCAATAGAGACTCTGTATACGCATACACAGTATTTTCACGCTGTTTAAACGCATTGATAATAACCGGCTTATCTGCAGCTTTGATGCTTGCATTATTGCCAGGTTTGTTAGAGCGTTTCAGTTCTTCACGCTTTTTTGCTACCTCCTCAAGTTCTGCAAGGGCAATTTTTTCTAGCTCTGCTGTAGATACTGATGACTGCAACCAACTCTTAAGCCAGTGGGCGTACCACGCTTGCCCGTCTTGCATAGCTGAAAAGTTGCCGTTGTAAGTAAGATCAGAAAAATGGTTTGACTGCGTCAGTGCGAGCCTTTCCTTAGCCAATGAAAGTGCAAATCGAGCATCTTCTAAACTTAACAGTCTGCACTCGTCTAGCTCGTCCTGGGCGGTTAGCGCAAATTGTGCCGTGAGCTGCTGAATCAGGTCTTGCTGAGTCGTGAGATCCTGTCGCTGAAGTCTTTCAATATACTCGCCAAATCGCATTTCCGTTCGATGTAAATGCAGGTCTTCTATATCAGACAAAATATCTGAATTCGATGGTAGTGCCCACGCATTGCCGATACTGACAAACATCAGCATCGGCAAACACCACCTACTACAATTAACTAGACCAACCATGCCAGTAACCTTAATGTTGTTGTAAAATAGTCTTCATCCACGCCAGCGAACGTAAAGCGATGTCGGGGTTATATTTATCACCCGGGCTACCGGCTCTGTTCTCGCCTTCACGCATTGCTTGTTGCAGGTCAGCTAATTCGTCGTAACGCATCAGTGCGTGTTCTGTTCGAGGAAACATTTCAGCTTGTGCGGTTTTGTCTGTGTTGCTGTTAATTAACTCCGCAATATGTCCTGCCCACGCTCCGTCAATCGCCTGTATGTCATAAGTTCCATGCAAGAGGAGTGCATGAGATTGGCTGTTTGACCACAACGCTTTAAAATCATAACGGTTAAGACTTCTAAAAAAGCTATAGTGACGTTGAAAGACCAACTCTCCCTGTATCGGCAGTAAATTTGACGTCACGGCCTGTTTAACATCATCTTGGGCCATGAGGCTTTCCCAGCTTTTGTCCGAATTTAGCCAAGCGTCCAAAAAGGGCTGCACTGTTTTTACGTTAGCTTTTGCCTGCGACTCGCTGGTACCGAAATAACGAACTGACTGAATGGCATAGATATCTTGTAAATACTCATACCAAGATTTCAGCACGCCACCATAACCCATGACGCCTTTTACCAAGCCTTTCTCAGCGATCACACCCGCGTGTAAGACACCCAATGAATGCCCGAAGACAAACAAGTTATCTTGGTTAACATAGTCATAAGAAGCGAAGTGCTTAAGTCCGGCAATAAAAGCTGCATTTTCAGTATCAAAGTCAATCTGGCTGCATTCCAGTGGACCTTTGCTGTCACCCACTCCCGGCTTTTCCATCTTAAACACGGTGAAGCCTGCTTGTGCATAGGTGGCAAGTAACTGCGTTATGGTTATTTCCGGTGCCATACCATAGTCAATTGAACCGCAGGTATAGCCCTGAATAAACATAACAGCGGCCTTATCTTTGCGTGGACTAGCAGGATGATAAGTGATTGTGCGAATATGGTTGTCTTGCCAATCAAATTCTCCATACTCTACTTGATAACCCTCACCAGCTTCTTTGGGCCGAGATTGTGCCTTACCCGTCAATGCAACCTCTGTATTGTCCCTTTCTACCTTCACGACCAATTTCTGGCCTTCTGTTATCTTCCCCAATACATTCACCAGTGAAGAGAAATCGGCAACACTTTCGCCGTTGACGGCTTTAATCACATCGCCGCTTTCTAAACCTAAAACCACACCTGTACCCGCCGGATGCATACTTTGTACTTCTACCCCTTCACCTTCTTCTGCGGTCACTGGAGAAACCCCTAAAAACAAGGTTCGTTCAAGCACAGTTTTCGCCTGAACACTTACTGAAACTAGCCCTGCCAGCAAACATATTGCATATTTAACGTTCATATTCATTTTCCTCATATTTATTGACTACTGGCAGACTGATTGTTATCTGTAAACACACTGCCATCTGCATTGAGACGCTCAATCTTATAGCTGCCGTCACTGATATACTGATATCTGACCTGAGCCGCGCCACCTAATGCAGGACTGTGAGTAACCATTTCATTGTCATTGAGCGACTGAACATACAATATCTTACTGTGATCAGGCGTGTATTTTCTGGCAAAGAACTGGAGCGTACTCCCGGATTCATCAACAATGCGCTGCCTGATCTGGTTGCCCCTTTCGTTAAACGTTGCACTGTGTTCAAAGGCTCCCCAACTAAACGGTATCTGCTTGCCGAACCTGTCATAGCCCCTTAAGCCCACTTTATTCCCGAACTCGTCATATAAATGTTCGCCGAGGTGTACCATGGGGCGATTGCCTTCAACAGGCTTACCCTCTTTATCGTATACCTGCCAACGCACAAAATTACCGTTCTGATCATAAGTGATGCGGTCTATACCGGCACCAGAGCTGTTGTTAGTCGGCGTGCCATCAAGACCAAGGTTATAGACGAAAGCGAGTTGTCCGTTTTTGTCATAGTCTAACTTGACCTCATAAAACTCAAATTCAGGGCGTAAAGGCTGCTGTTCATTTGCCAAATTAAATCTTTTTTCAAACACATAACCACCTTCATGCCGCCACTCATAACGATGGATATTCCATTCATTTTGGCTTGGCTCACCGTTTTCATCGTAAAAATGCAATGATTGCCGTTTGCCTGACTTATCCAAACTGTAATGGGCCGAATACACATCACCATGCGCGGCGATTTGTCGTCCATTTACGTCAAAATAGGTGTGAACTTCCTTGCCAGGTCCATAATCGATGTTGACTTGGGGTGCAAACCAGATGAAAGAGTCCCAAACCTGGTTGCCAAAAATAAGGTTCTCCTGCATTTGATATCGAATACTTGTCACCCTTCCTTTATCATCATGCGTAAATTGGTAATGCGCAAAATACGGTGCGGTCTCTTCAACAACAGGATGTATTCCCCGATACGTGGCATAGGGCGTTTCTCTGAACATTATGTGCCGATAAAATGCGGTAGTTGCGTTTTCAGTGTTAGATGCCAATGTTGTCCAACTCGTAAATAGAGTTGTTAAGACTAAACCGGGTATGATTATCATCTTTGCCAGCGAGTGTTTAAGCATGGACGCCTCATTATTGTTATAACGAGATGCCATTAACCCATTTAGCGCGTAAAATGTGTAAAATTAGGCTGAGGTTTACATAATTGCTAAGTAAATTATGTAAATTATAGCCATATCACACGTGTCAATTGTCAGGCCATACCATGAATCACACCTTTTTGGGCATTGCTTATTTTATTGCCTTTAGCCATGCATGTTTAATGGCATTTTCTCTGTTCTCACGCTCTGACAAAAATGGCGCAGGCAAAATATTAGCGCTCATGGTGCTGATAATGGGCTATAAACTGTTCGAAGGCGGTGTGTTGTATACACAATCGTATACAACCTTGGGACATTTCATGGGTCTTTTACCCGGTGCCGCGTTGTTATTTGGCCCCGTATTTTTTTTATACACATGCAAAGTGACAGGCTATTTCCCTCTAGCTCTTAGATACTGGCCGCTTCATTTCATTCCCGCTGCTGCGTTGTGGCTCTATCAATCAGAAGGGCTCTGGCGCTCACTGGAAGAGAAGTCTGCTATGTGGGACAACGTGCTTGCGTCAACGGGTCCATCAGTATTACCTGTGGCCGTGGTTGCTATTCTTATTGGGATGAAAATTCATCTGGGGACTTATTTATGGTTTAGTTGGCGAAGCATCGGTCAATTTGAAGACGCATCTGAATCGCTTCGGGCTGACAACAGTCACGCGTTACTTGTGCGTCTTCGCGTGACAGTCATGGCATTATTTGCGCTGGAAGCGGTGTGGGTATTACTGTTTTTGGCTCAGCAGTTTGCTGGTATTATTACACTTTCTCTGGTCAGTGACATTTGGTTGCTTTGTGTGGCGTTTTTTGTTCTTACACTAGGTTATTTTGGTTTGCAAAAACCCGACCTTGTCTTTGAACCAGAAGAAAAAACCTTGTACCAGACATTGCATTCGGAATCACCTCAAGCTGCGGTTACAGACGAAGGAGCAGAAAAGGTAAAATATCTGCATTCAGCACTTCCCGAAAATACGTTGAATGCTATCGCAAGCGAATTGGAGACCAAAATAAAGCAGCAACAGCTTTATTTGGACGATAAGCTGTCTCTCACTAAGCTGGCTAACATCACAGAGATACGCTCACATACCTTGTCTCAAGTTATTAACCAAAGCATGAACACTAACTTTTATAAACTGATCAATGGCTACAGAGTTCAGCATGCCGTTGCCCTGATAGACGATAACAACATTGACTGGCCATTGGAGAGGATTGCGCTGGAATCGGGTTTTGGTAACCGAGTTACCTTTGTTAAAGCGTTCAAAGACGTGATGCAATACACGCCTTCTGCTTACAAAAAACGATCTATTAGCGAAGAAAAAACCGGTACATAGGCGTTAATCATCTAATCTAGCCATTAACCATGACCGTAATTTGCTCTCTTCTTTGTCTATAAGAAAAGGAAGCGTGACGGTTATGCCTTTGTGCGTATAACCCGCACGTACAAATAAACTGTTATCGTGAAGACCTACCGCGACACAACCTGCTTTTTGAAGCTGATTGTATGCGTGAAGCATGACAGGAATAGCGTCATTAGTTAGACCTGCACTTGGTTCTGGCAATTGCAACAATACCCATTTATCAAGCGATTTAGCAGCATCAAGTAATGCGGAAGTGAGCGCATTAATACCGACAATATTAAAGCCTTCTGAATATCGGTTGATCAACAAGCGTCCATCTACTTCAATCGAAAAATTGCCATGTGCGGTCTCCTGCATTTCCTATCCTCATTGCCTCTAATGGCGCATCTTTTACTCAGCGTTATTCTTCTATTACACTCTAATAGTTAACTTAATACAAACGCCTATGTTGACGCAAAATAGGATATGGGTCGCTCATTTTTATCGCCACCGGTTTTGCACAATTTAATGAAGAGTATCAACACGTTTACGTCCTTTTGCCGAGCAAATCAAAGCAAACAAGAAAGTGATTGCTTCTACAGACACTGAGCAAGTTCAATTGGCTGCATTGCAGCGAGGCATATCTACTGTCAATATTGGCCAAAACCCATTTGCAATGGGGCGTCTAAGTGCTGAGTTTATGCTTTCTTACCTGACCAAAGGGCAATTACCTGACAAGCGTCATTATTATTTGGACTTCCATTATTGTACCGTTGAAAATGCATCCACCTGTAAAGACAACACGCTGGAATTGCAAGATGAACAGTAGACCCAATCCGTTCTGGTTCCTTTGCCTGTCGATTGTCATCGTGTTCCTAATCACCCTTTATGGGTTACTGACCCAAGCCGCTTGGCTTTCAATGTTAATATTAGGTCGCTTTCCGCTTGGAAATCTTGCTATTGCCTTCTCGTTAACTGGCTTATCCCTGATCAGCCTGCATTTGGCAACGGCAAATACGCTGCTCCGCTATATGGCATGGTCTTCATTTTGGTTGACCTTGTTTTGGTATCCAATTGGTGTTGTTTGGTCAGGCAATCTAGTCTTGCACTTCGTGAATAGCGGTGAAATGTGGAAGCCTTATAGCTATTCGGTCTCTCTGTATTGTATTTTTGTGACGATTGCCTGTTTGACGGGCAAAATTTTAATAGGTGAGCAAGCTTGTCAGAACGAATAGAGCAATGACAGCCAAGCACTTCGCTTTTCTATAGCTGGCGTGCCATTGGCACCCAACAAATCACCCGTGCCATTGATAGGGTAGAGGGAATCTTCTTGCCATAGGTTTTTAATAATTGCACTAAGCTCAAGGTTCTTTACAGAGGGAAGCGTTAACCCAACACCCACGTTTGCTATTGTGCCACCACTGACTGTCACGCCTGTGGGTGCATGGAACTGCCAGAAGTAAACATGCTCATAGTTGATAGAGAGTTGGCCTAACGCTAATTCCGTAGCGTAATTAATGTGTAATCGACTTACATCCTCTGGATAAGCAGCCACCTTTTTACCAGGTAAAACGTACCCCCCTATGACGCCAGGGTCCGCATTAACAACACTTACATGGGCGTGGCTGGCCGATAATTTGAGATTTTCATATTGATATCTTAATTCAAGTTCAACGCCACGTTGTGTAAGCTTGCCTGATTGATTTTGGTAATACCAGTTGCCTCCCCAAGTTCCTATGTCATCTGTACCAATCTTGTCACCAAATTCAAGCCCTACCCAGCCATTGGCATCGGCAGCGAGAATATCTTGAAAGGTGTTATGAAATATAACACTACTAAACTGCAACGCATTTTTTGAGTACTGATAAGACAGTTCAACACTCTCAATTGTTTCGGGTTCCACTGAAGACAACTGTTCTGTCGCATTACCCACAATGCCATCAAAATTGAAATCACCGTAAGAATCCGCCCACGCGTTTGCGATTGGGAAATTGCTTTGCGCCAGCAGGCCATCCTGCACAAAACCGCCAGTAAACTGCACGCCTACCGCTCCCCTAAAGCCGGTTTGCCAAGTCAGCCTGAACAGGTGAGTTTTTTCAACATCATATAAAACACCAACTCGAGGGCTGAGTTGAGAGCCCCAATTTGGATGGTCATCGAACCTAAATGCAGCAAATAGGTCAAGGCTATCGCTATACTGGTAAATATCTTCGAGAAAAATACTACGGATAGCCACACTGGCGGGTTTGGCCCAAGTATTGGTCTCATTCAGGTCATTGGTTTGGATGAATCCCCCTTGCCCGTCACTTGAAAAACCAAGCAGTTGGATTTCTTCATTTAAAATATAATTGTGGCCGTTTGAGTCTGTTCGTCCATAACGGTAGCTTACATATTCGGTGCCAAGCGCTATTTTATGACCAGGCAGTGGGTTATCCCAATTGAGTAAAAGTTTGACACCTTGACGAATTTCACCTGTACCTCCCATATTTAAATCAGGTTCAACACTATCATCAGCCCTTTCATTTGCCATTGAGAACGAGGAAAATTGGCTTGCAACAGATTCAAAATAAAGCCGTTCTGGCGTTCTAATATTGTTTCCGTGAGAAAACAGCTGGTATTCATCATTTGAATATCTGGCGCTGACCTTAAGGCGGATTGCGTCATTAAAAGTATGCGCATATTGAATTGATGCGCCATTTAAGGTCTGCCTAACTACTTCTCTATCGCGATAGAAGTTGTATAAGTCTCTTCCTTGTTCAAAGTGATAGAGGTCAATGTTTACGTTCTTGTAGGTAACTTGGGAAAAGAGGGTTTGATGGTCGCTACGCTTGAGTTTGTGGTTTCTTTGATAAACGCTTAAGCCTTGATCAAATCGCGACTGAGCCCATCCTCTGTTTTCCATTTTCTGCCCGTTATAGTCACCTTTAGACAGATAAAGGAACGCCATAACATCTTCGTTTTTTACTGTTACGTCTAATGTGGCTTTGCGATAGCCATTTTCTCCGGCTTTTAGCATCACATTGGCACCGTTGCTCTTATTTTTGCGCGTGACAATATTAATCACGCCAAGCAACGCACCCTGGCCTAACGTTACAGAGCCTGGCCCCCTTATTATTTCAACTCGCTCGATGAGTTCCAATTCAACGCCATTTAGCAATGCATCGGGCGCGCCCCAGAACCATTCTGTATTCAGGCTTTCTCCATTGAGCAGCAACATGGTTTTAGAATTGTTATCGGGTACTACGCCTCTAAATCCAGCGATCGTATCATCTTGGTCTTCGACTAGAAAAAAGCCAGGCACATAGATTGTCAACAGCTCATTCAGGGTTCTCGCGCCAGACAAGCGAATGTTATCTGCAGTAATGGTTGTTATAGACGTAGGTTGTTTTCTCAGCTCAGTGACAACATTAGAAGCAACCTGTATCTCGAGCTCAAGCAACTCTTCAATGGAAAGGTCCAGTAACGCGTCAATATTATTTTGAGCGCTGATATTAAAGCTCAGCGCTGCAAAACTAGCTATACATAATCGACAATAATTAGAACGCATAGGGGCTTGGTATTTAATACTACCGTTTAAGTAAAGCTCGCGTTTTTTGTTCTGTCAAAACAGACACCACACTCATTGCCTTAAAGTGGAAACTTAGCGCTTGGTTAATGTTTCCAGAATGTTTTTTGCGTGCTCGTTTTCGGGGTTCAATGCAATAGAGCGTTGGTAGTTTTCTATCGCCAACTCAACATTACCCTTTTCTTTGTAGGCTTCAGCCAGACTGTCAAAGGCATTGCCATCCTCCGGATAGAGCTTCGTATAAACGGTAAATAAGGTAATTGCGGTGTCAACTTCACCCTCATTTAATGCGTTGTAACCTTCTTGATTAATCGTCCTGGCACTCAGCAAATGAGACTGTGGATGGCTTGTTTTCCATTGTTTGTAGGCAGCATAGGTTTCCTCTACATTATCCCCTTTTGCCACTTCAGCAGGTAGCTTTTGGTCTTTGTCTAACTTGAGCATGGCATAGCTCAACAATTCTGTGCCCTCACGTGTATAGGTAATGTACTGCTTGCCATCTGCAGGATTCATCTGTAACGAGAAATGATTGATAAAATCGTCCATAGCAAACTTTCCTTGTTTAAGAGGGTACATTTCCGCAGAAAAAAAGCGGCTAATCATTTGCAAACCTTTATCCTTGAATCGGATTTCAACGACATCGTTGAACGGCGCCAGATATCGACCCGTCAACGCCTTAATTTGACTGCTGGAAAATGCCTTCTCTTGACCCTCTATTTGCGCTGACCACCCCATCTGTGCAATTACACTATCTCTGACTTTATTAATGACAGGAATGCGGGAAGGGTTTGGGCCATTGCCGAATATCATAATGCCTTTTCCGCCTTTCATAGTGCCCATGACATGTCCTCCCGTTCCGGTATTGGAGCCACCATGAGAGAACCACTCTACGTTGCCATACCCCTCATAGCGCATCCACCCAAGGCTCCATCCGCCGACGCCTTCTAATGTTTCCAGCATAGTCACCTTTTCCGCCACTGCCTGCGATATGACCTTTGTTTTTTCACCGGCCAGTGCGCGCTGCATTTCAATGACAAATTTAGCCATATCAGAGGGTGTACTCCACATACCAGAAGGCGCGATTTGGGGACAAATAGGAATGCCCGTTTTAATCACAGACTGCGTGTGATCATGCACTTTGGCAACATTAGTTAGGAACCCTTCATCACCATGTTGGTAAAACGTAGTATGTTTCATCCCCAATGGCTCAAAGAGCATGCTGGCTGCTAATTCGGCTAAGCTCTGGCCCATGAGATCTTCGATTGCCACTTGAGCGATTACGTAACCACCACCGCTATAAGACCAGTTTGAGCCTGGTGTGAATGTTACAGAAATAGGTTTGTCATAGCGGGGCAACTGACCGTTTAAACTCTCGATCAGGGTAGGAATATCGTCGCCCTGATAGAAGTCAGCAAATCCGTGTTGCGTGGTGCCAGCGGTATGACTGAGCAAGTGTCGAAGCGTAATTGGCGTAGTAGCAGTATAAGGCGATGTTGGCAGGCTCCAGCGCTTTAGGTAGTTTGATACTGGGGCATCTAGGTCCAACTTACCCTTTGCTGCTAGCATAACTGCCAAAGTCCCGACGATGCCTTTGGTAATGGAAGCGGTGGAAAATGCGGTGTTCTCGTCGATATACTCTTCGCTACCAAATGCTTTTTCGCCTAACTGTTTCTGAAAGACAACTTGGTAGTCATCGACTACAACAAAACTCAAACCGGTTAACTTGTGCTCTTCTAACAAACTTTGGTAAGAGACTAACGAACCATCCTCCAGTAGTACTTTTTCCAAAGGGTGCTCTGTGACTGCGTATGAGCTCACACTTATACACAAAAAGAGTGCAGCAGTTTTGAAACTTAAACGTACCATTTTCGTTCTCCATCTATCAGGTGAACAAAAAGACTAGCCGGATTACCAGTGGTTTAACTGTATAAATACCTCAACTGCTCATCCTCTTCGTCAACTGCTCATTTTTAATAGCGCTAGCTGCTATGATGGTGTTCGGCTCAAATACAGGTAAATTTAATGCGCCTTGTAAAATACTGTTGGCTTATCTTGCTGCTCTTCAGTCAGATGGGGCTCAGCGAGACTATCGTAGTCGAAGAGCGCACTATGACTTCACACTTTTTCTATATGCCTAATAACGGCGAAAACAGGCAATCAGTGCCCTCTTACAAAGAAAGGATGCAAAAACGCGCATTTCCGGGACTTCCCTTGCAAGAGAGAAACTTATGGATCTTCGTTGAATTTGACTTTCCTGAAGATAAAGCCAATTTGCAGTCTTTATTTGTTGCAGCGTTAGGCTCTTACCATGCATGGTGGGACGGCGAATTTATTGGTAGTAATGGTGTGCCCGGAAACTCAAAGAAGACAGAAGTTGCGGGGAACATAGAGTCACGACTGGCCATTCCAGTGCATCTTTCGGGCAAAGGTAAACATACCTTACTGCTACAATTTTCCGCGCATCACAACCAACCTGAACAAGACTTTGGCATGTTCTGGGCATTTATTTTTGATCAAAACGATCAGGCTCCATCTTCAGTAGGCGATCACTTCTTACCGATTCTGATGTGTGGTGGACTCCTATTACTGAGCTGTTATTGTCTAATACATTTTGTGTTATCTGAAAAACAAAGCAGCTATTTGGTGTTCAGTTTGCTCAGCCTGACGATCGTTGCTTTGTTTATGACTGAATCCTGGCGGGGGTTGTGGGGGTACGCCTATCACTGGCATATCCCCAGACTGCAGCTGGTATTACTCCTGACGTTCGTCGTTGCCCTATTACTGGTAGTATTCACGCTAAAACTGTTCAAGTTTCGCGTTCCTGAGATACTGGCTTGGCTAACCCTTGCGTTAATTTTGCAAATCTCATTGTTGTTTTTGTTTACTGGATATGACGCCACCAGTCTGCAGATATTTCTGGTCTCCATTGGCGTATCTATGGCCATAAGTATTAGAGCAATTTACTTAACTCAACCTTATGCCAAGAGTATGCTGGCCGGACTAATACTGGTTGTATCACCGGTATTAATTAATCCCCATTTTTACATGGAACAATACTTCTTTGTATCCTTTAGCGTGTTTGTGTGCTTAATGTTGTACATATTAAGCCAGTCTATGGTTAACCAGCAGAGGCAACTTTTGCAGACACAATTGACAGCAAGCAGGTTAGAGCTTGAATTAGTGAAACGACAAGTGCAGCCTCATTTCATACTGAATACACTTACCGCCGTTGAAGAATGGATTGAAGAGTCACCCAAAACGGCAATACAGTTCGTTCAAGCACTAGCAGAAGAGTTTAGGAATATCTTTACATTTGCTAAAGAAAAACGAATCTCTCTAGCTCAAGAAGTGTCACTTTGCCGCGCACATCTAAAAGTCTTGGAATATCGTTCGAAAGGTACATACAGACTGATGCTCACCACGCCATCAGAGTCGATCATGATACCACCTGGTGTGCTACTCACTCTGCTGGAAAATGCCCTGACCCACAATCGTTATGGCAACAATACTGTAGAATTTGACTGTGAAATTGAGTTGACGGAAAAAGTGGTCTCTTTGCAATTTCGGTCACCTATCATTCACCCCTCTCCATCAAATGCTTTAAATACCGGACTAGGTTTGCAATATATGACAGCCAGAATGAACGAAAGCTTTGGGTCTGGCTGGCAACACAGTGCACAATCTACAGGCGAGTATTGGGTGTGCAATTTGCACTTTCCATTAACCTTCGAGGATTGAGTAAACATGAAGGTCTTAATGATTGAAGATGAATTCATGGTCGCAAAGCGTCTTCGAAGATTCATTGAATCGGCAATAGGAAAGGAGTTGCAACAGTTAACACACCTGGACAATTTGGATGATGCTCAGGCATTTGTGTCGGACAATTCAATCGACGTGTTGTTTCTTGACCTGAACTTACATGGCAATGATGGTTTCTTGTTGTTGCAAGAGCAATTGAGTAAGAGCTTTCACACTATTGTCGTCTCAGCCAATACCGACAGAGCTATTGAGGCCTTCGAGTTTGGCGTACTCGATTTTATTGGAAAGCCTTTCACACAAGAGCGCATTAACCAAGCTGTTGCTAGGCTTACTGAGCAAAATCCTAACGCGCAATGCAAATTTCTTAGCTATAAAAAATTAGGCCAGATTCAGTTATTACCCGTTGAGGATGTGCTTTACCTAAGAGCTTCTGGTCACTACTGCGATGTGATCACACGATGCGGTGAAACCGTGGTACATGACAAAAACATAGACAGGCTTCTGACACTATTAGGCACGAATTTTGTAAGAATTCACCGCTCCTACGCGGTTAGACTTGACGCGATTGCATCAATCTGCGCAGCAGAAGGAAGCAAGTACTCACTACAACTAAAAGACTCAACTGAGCTACCTATTGGACGCACTCGTGTGAAAAAACTAAAGGCACAGATAGGCGTTCAATGCTGAATCAACCATGTAAACTGAGAAAAGAATGCGCTATGTTCTTTACCAGACTCCACTGATCCCTTCGGGATACTAGCGCAAGGACCTATTGATGTTGAATAAAGCATTACCGATTACCGTAGTTGCATTGTGTTTTTTAACTGTCTTAGCCGCCCTACCGCAAGCACAGGCGCAGGATTCATCAGGGCTGATACCTGAGGATTATTTTGATTTCATTTTTCCTGGAGATATTCAAATCTCACCCGACGGCAGCAAAGCGCTATTTGTGAAGACATGGGTAAACGAGGATGGTACAGGTCGCCACACCAGAATTTATCAAATAAGCGATCAGGATGAGGTGAGTGCATTCACTCAGGGTACATCAGACTCTTCACCAAAATGGTCCCCAGACGGCTCGTCAATTGCGTTTATTCGTCCTGTCGAAGATAACGCTCAGGTGTTCACTATGCCGGCCAATGGCGGAGAAGCCAAACAAGTTACCTATGTAGAAAACGGCATATCAGCGTTCCAATGGATGCCAAATGGAAATCAATTGCTGTTAACGCTGCGGGTTGACGCTGACGCGAAAAAGAAAGATGCCAACCAAGAAAAAGAAGCATCTGCACAACGTGCAGAGCCAGACATGGTTGTTGTGCAAAATGCTTTGTACCTTGCCAATGGCTCTGGGTATCTGAGTAACAAGCGCAGTCATTTATTCCTGTTCGATATAGAGAGTAAAAAACTTGGGCAATTAACACACGGCGATGATTGGAACGTAAATGCTCCAAGAGTGTCACCGGATGGGACCAAGATATACTTTCACGCCAATAAGACAGGCCTTGAATACGAAGGAAATAACAATAGCGATATCTTTCAGCTTGATATTGAAACAGAAGCCATTACATCACTTACCTCGCATGCGGGTGCACAGTTCAACGTTAACCCGGCTAAAGCAGGATCATCGTTAGTGTATTTGCACCGTGAAGATACCTATGCTCAAGCCGAATTGCTACTGAGGAAAAGCGACAGCACAACGGTCAACCTGACCGCTGAATTTGACCGGGACGCAGCGTTTTCTCACTGGTCGGCTGACGGAAAATCACTCTTCTTCACGACCAATGACAAAGGCGCAAACCGCTTGTTTGTCACCGACATCGAAGACGTAAAAGTCAAAGCAGTGCTGCCTGACGATAAAACAATCAGACATCTCGCAGTGGCTGAGAATAAAGACGTGTTGCTATTTACCATGGAGAGCGCCACGTTGTTACCTGAGATATACAGACTGAACTTGAATGACAAAGCGTTGACACAATTGACAACGTTTAACACCGCACTTTTGAACAAAAAGGCCTTATCGCCTGCTGATGATGAATGGTTTACCAATAATGAAGGCATGCATGTGCACGGTTTCATACACAAACCTATCGGGTTCACAAACGATGCATCCTACCCCTTAATTCTCAACATAAAGGGTGGTCCAGGAGGCATGTGGGGTCACCAGTGGTTCCATGAAAATCAGATGTATGCGGCAAAGGGTTATGCCGTTGCCTATGTCAATTATCGTGGCAGCAGTGGCTATGGATTAGCCCATAGCCAGGCTGTTCGCCTAGATTATGGCGGCGCTGACTATCAGGACAATATACAGTTTCTGGAACACATATTGGCGCAACACCCTTGGGTTGACCAAAAGCGCCTGTATGTTACAGGTGGCAGCCACGGTGGTTTTTTGACTAACTGGATCACCACAAAAACCGATCGTTTCAAAGCAGCAGTTACCCAACGCAGCGTGAGTTCGTGGATTTCAGAAGCAGGCACGCAGGAGTTTACCCCTTATCAGATGACCAAGGAGTTTGGTGGGAACCTGTGGACCAACTTTGATTATTATTGGAATCGGTCTCCACTTAAGTATGCAAATAATGTCACCACACCTACCCTTATTATTCACAGCGACCAAGATATGATCACGCCAATTGGTCAAGGCCAGGAATGGTTCTATGCATTAAAAGCCAATAACGTGCCAGTAGAAATGGTTATTTTTAAGGGAGAAACCCATTCACTCTCCCGTTCTGGTACCCCAGTCAGTCTTGTAGAACGATTGCGACGCATCATAAATTGGTTCGATCGCCATTAAGTCACCATTAACAGGTTATTGGCTAACAAATACCTTACTCCAATGCGAGGTATCTGTTAGCCTTTTTATTCAGTCAGAAAACACCAAGAGAAAATGCTATGAAGAATAAATGGCTCGTAACCGCAGTTTCACTCATTTTTTGTTCTGCAGGCTTGTCTGCTGATGAAGTCAGCACCGCTGTTTCCCGTGATTATGAGCAACATCTTCAAGCTCTATTTGTACACTTTCATCAAAACCCTGAGCTTTCTTTGGTTGAAAATAAAACAGCAGCCCGCCTCGCCCAGGAGCTAAGCGCTGTTGGCTTCACAGTGACTGAAAATGTTGGTGTCGACATTGATGGTTTACCTTCTACTGGGATAGTCGCTGTTATGAAAAATGGCGAAGGCCCAACCGTCATGATGCGCGCTGATATGGATGGTTTGCCTGTAGAAGAAAAGTCGGGGCTGTCCTACGCATCTACAGCCACGCAGATTTCGCCAATAACCGGGAACCAGGTACCTGTAATGCACGCGTGTGGCCATGATGTTCATGTCACGAGCCTTATAGGTACGGCACGTTATATGGCAGCCAATAAAGATAAGTGGTCGGGTACGCTGATGCTCATTGGTCAGCCCGCTGAAGAACGCATCATGGGTGCCAAGCAGATGATGGATGCAAAACTTTGGGACACTTTTGGTAAACCTGACTATGCCCTCGCATTTCATGTCACTTCCAATGGTGAGCTTGGCTACGTCAATGTGCTAAATGGCTCACCGTATGCCGGTTCAGACAGCCTTGACCTGGTCATTCACGGTATAGGCGCTCATGGTGCTAGCCCGCATGCGGGAAAAGACCCCATTGTGCTCGGTTCTCAAATTGTTTTAGCTTTACAAACTTTAGTATCAAGAGAGCTTAGCCCTCGTCAACCTGGCGTCGTTACGGTAGGTTCATTTCACAGCGGAACCAAACACAATATCATTTCCGACAAAGCCGTCTTGCAGTTAACCGTCAGAAATACCAACCTTGAAACTAGGGAGATACTACTCAATGGCATTCAGCGCATTGCGGAGAATTTGGCTAGAGCAGCAGGCCTGCCCGAAGATAAACTTCCAGAGATCAGTATTGTCGAAAGTACCCCCCCTACAGTAAATAACGATGAACTCGTTAATCGATTAAGACAAACCTGGCAGCAACAGATGGGCGAAGAACGGGTTGTCTCTGTGCCGCCAACAGGCATGGGCGCTGAGGATTTTCCCTATTTCACTAACGGCTACGACATACCTGCAGTTTATTGGAGTGTAGGTGGAACACCGACTGAAGAATGGCAATCAGCCATGGAAGGAAAAACCACTATACCTTCTCACCACAGTCCATTTTTTAAAGTCTCACCGGACAGTGTAAAAGTGGGTACTGAGTCTACCATTCATGCGCTGTTAGAACTTCTGAAGAAGCCATAAAGAAAATTGCATACCACTAATGTCCTATAGCCATTTCGTCACATGTCTGTCTTACTATACTGACGAGCAAGCAGTTTATTGATTAGTCAACGACTTAAGATGGGAAGAGGATTATGAGTGTAAATAGTGTTGTTGTATTAAGTGCCGTGCGTTCTGCAATTGGCACTTTTTCAGGTAGCCTCAAAGGCATTGAACCCTGTGAGTTGGCTGGACAAGTGTTAAAGCAAGGGATCAACGCGTCTGGCGTCGAGGCAGAAAAATACCAGTCTGTGATTGTCGGGAACACCATTCCTACTGAGTCCCGCTTCCCCTACGTGGCGCGCGTTGCATCGATACAGGCAGGTATGTCTATGGATTCCACAGCCATGGCACTAAATCGGCTATGTAGTTCAGGCCTTCAGGCGGTAGTAAGTTCGGCGCAGGGGATCATGCTTGGCGATCACGAACTCGCCATTGGCGGTGGCGTTGAAGTCATGTCACGCGGCGGCTACCTATCAACCGCAATGCGAGCCGGTGCCAGAATGGGCGACAGTACCATGACAGACATGATGGTCGCTGCACTGACCGACCCATTTGGTGTCGGCCATATGGGCATAACGGCTGAAAACCTTGCTGCCAAATGGGATATCAGCCGGGAGGCACAAGACGCTTTTGCTGCTCAGTCTCACGCCAGAGCTCAAGCGGCTATCGAAGCAGGGTACTTTTCTGACCAGATTGTGCCCGTGGAACTGAAAAGCCGAAAAGGCGTCACGGTATTTGACACAGATGAGCACGTTAAACCCGATACCACGGCAGAAAAGCTTGCTGGTATGCGCACCGCCTTCAAGAAAGATGGAACAGTAACGGCGGGCAACGCGTCTGGCATTAACGATGGTGCGTCATTTATAACCTTGGCCAGTGAACACTATGCCAACGCGCAGAACCTGTCGCCACTGGCGCGGATAGTTTCTTATGCGGTAGCGGGTGTTCCCAACGATGTAATGGGAGAAGGCCCAATTCCGGCGTCTAAAGCAGCACTTGCAAAAGCAGGTTTATCGATTGCGGATATGGACGTCGTAGAATCTAATGAAGCTTTTGCAGCACAAGCATTAACTGTGTCGAAAGGGCTTGACTTAGATCCAGCCAAAACTAACCCTAATGGCGGTGCCATTGCTCTCGGTCACCCCATTGGTGCATCGGGCGCAGTGATTGCGACTAAAGCCATCCATGAGCTCAGACGAATCGGCGGAAAATACGCACTGGCCACAATGTGTATTGGTGGCGGACAAGGTATTGCCGTGATATTTGAGCGCCTCTAGATAGTGTCTCAATAGCGCAACATAACGCGCCGAGCGCAAGGCTCCGCGCGTTCTTCACTTTTATTACACAAATCTACTTGCTGCGCGAATCTCAACAAGGTAACTTCCAATGACAGCGTTGTAATTCAAGGAAGTTTATGCAAAGTTTGCCCAATAACCGTATCCTTTCCATTGATGTTTTCCGTGGTTTTACCATTTTGGTAATGGTCTTTGTTAACGAACTCGCGGGCATTGCGAATATCCCCGATTGGATGAAGCACATGCCTGCCGACGCCGACGCCATGACATTTGTCGATTTGGTTTTTCCGGCGTTTTTGTTCATCGTGGGTATGTCAATTCCCTTTGCCGTGCAGGCAAGAGAAAATAAGGGAGACAATCCCACAGCTATCCTAAAACATGGACTAATAAGAGCCTTCGGTCTTATCGTTATTGGCTTTTATATGGTGAACAGTATCGGAGGCTATGATGAAAGTGCTATGCCAATAAGCATAGCGCTCTGGTCTCTTGTTATGTATTTTTCTGTACTAGCGCTTTGGAGTAGTGTGCCCAAGCACTGGTCTGCTGCACAAATCCTTTCACTTCGCTCATTGGGAACCATAGGCCTTTTAGCTATGGCCTGGGTTTATGAGGGTCCTAATGAAAGCTGGATGACACCACAGTGGTGGGGAATATTAGGTTTGATTGGTTGGGCTTATATTGCCTCTCTCTTATGTTACTTGCTTGCAGGACAACGTGTAGTAGTGTTGAGTGCAATTGGCCTGTCTTTTATTGGTCTGTTTGCATTGTTGGAACGTCTTCATGGGCAAGAGGGCCTGATAGGTGTCATCGTGCAGGAAAACCGCAACAATACGCATATTGCGTTGGTATTGTCTGGTCTCATTATGTCACTTATATGCTTTAGCCCTCGTGTTAAGCGGCGTGGCGCAGGTATTTTTTTGTTTGTCGCGATAACCGGTTTGCTCGCCTATGCGGCCTGCCTTATTTGGGACGTATCTAAAATCTGGGCCACGCCCAGCTGGGCCTTACTGAGCGTTTTTTATTGCGCTAGTTTGTACGCCATTGTCTACTGGGTTGTCGAAGTAAAGCACTATAAATCCTGGTGCGCCTTATTCGAGCCAGCGGCCAATAACCCTCTACTTATTTATATTCTGCCTTATATTTTATTGGCTGCAATGGGGACATTCGGTTGGACTATTCGTCCTGACGTCCTGTCGTCTGGAGTAGCCGGAATTCTATGGAGTGCGGTTTTCGCAATCACCATGATGGCACTGGTTGCTGGTCTAAACAAACTGGGTGTGAGACTGAAGTTATAGAAGCATTACAGCTCAAATTTTAGCCCTCTCAGCTCACCATTCTCATGCCGTAACATGATCTAAAACAAACTTCTGTTTTGTTTAACTGGTGTTCACTTCGCGTTTTTGCTTTTTTAGATAATAAGCAACAATAACAACAGGTGGACCCATGCGATTGGCAATATGGATAACTCTGCTAGTAGGGCTGATTTCAAGTGCTAACATACAAGCTCAGGACAAAACCCAAACACTGGTTAAGAAAGGGCTTGAAAGGCTGGAAGACAACCAGGCAGCACAAAAAGCGGTAGACAAACAACAGGAACAAATTGAGTCATTAGAAGAAGCCTATCAGGACGAGCTGTATCTCATTGACGGCCTCAATATGTACAACGCCATGCTACAACGTCAATTAGACGACCAAGCATCGCAGATTTCTCAGCTTGATACTTCCATTAATAATGCGACGCAGATTGAACGCCAGATAATGCCACTACTGGTGCGAATGATTGATGCATTAGACACTTTTGTGGCAGTAGATGTACCTTTTCTCCTCAACGAGCGGGAGGAGAGAGTAGCGGGCTTACGCGAACTTTTGTCCAAAGCGGAATATACCACCTCTGAAAAAACCCGACGTGTTTTTGAAGCCTATCAGATCGAGAATGAATATGGTTACACCATTGAGTCTTACAAAGGCCGAGTCACATTGGCTGATGAGCAGTTTGCCGTTGATTTTTTACGTATCGGTAGAATAGGTCTGATGTATCGTGACCTAGCTGGCGAACGTGTGGGTTTTTGGAACAATCAGACAAAGCAATGGCAACCACTTACTGAGAACCAATATAAACGTCATATTTTGAAAGGCTTAAAGATTGCGAAAGAAGAAATTTCACCTGAGCTGATCACCTTACCTCTCTTTGCGACGATAGAGGAACGCCCATGAAAACGTTCAAACTCCTCCCTGCTTTTGTCCTTTTTATGGCATGTTACTTCGTGTTGCTCACCTTTGCGACAGGGCAAGCATACGCGCAAGAGACTAAATCATCTCAAAACAGTAACAGTATCTCTGTAGACGAGTTACTCGAAAAAGTTAAGCACGGTCACAGAGCTGACCAAGTGATTAATCAGGAGCGTTTAAATACGTTCAATCAGAACAAGCAACAACAGTCGCAGCTGCTTGAAGATGCAAAGAATACTCGTCAAGCAGCTGAAGCCTTAAGCCTTCAGAGAGAACAAACCTTTGAAGACAATGAACAGCAAATTACCCTGTTAAAAGAGCGACTCACTGAGCGCCTAGGCTCGCTCAAAGAACTATTTGGCGTATTGCAGCTAGTAGCAAATGACGCCCAGGGTCAATTCGATAATTCACTGGTGCAAATTCATTACCCTGATCGCAGCGCACGGTTAAATGCCTTTTCTGAAAAAATGGGGCAAGTTACTGAGCTTCCCTCTGTACAGGAAATTGAGGCGCTGTGGTTTGAATTGCAAAGAGAAATGACAGAATCAGGTAAAATAGTGAAGTCCAAACAGCCCGTATTGCTGCAATCCGGACAAGAAGTGACAACAGATGTCATTCGCGTAGGTACGTTTAACTTAGTGTCTGATCAAAAATATTTTCAGCGAATTGCCGAAACAGGCCGAATAGTAGAGTACCCTCGTCAGCCATCCTCCCGTTACATGCAAGGCGCAGAGAGCCTAGCCGACAACCATGGTAGCGTCATCCCCATGACAATCGACCCTATACGTGGTCAGTTGATCGCTTTAATGGGAACCGCTCCGCAACTTACTGAACGCGTGCAACAGGGCGGTGTTATCGGCTATGTCATTGTTGTGCTTGGGGCACTTGTTGTGGCTCTAGCAATAGGCCGTTTCCTTTACTTAGTGTACCTTGACAACAGAATACAAAACCAACTTAATCACCTTAGTAAGCCTGGGAATAATCCACTTGGCCGGATTATACAAGCCTACGAAGACAATAAATCTGAGAATCTTGATCATCTGGAAATCAAACTTGGCGAAGCTGTATTGAGAGAGGTGCCTCCGATTAACCGTGGATTATCATTTTTGAAAATTAGTGCCGCCGTCGCGCCACTTTTAGGACTATTAGGCACAGTTACCGGCATGATCATTACTTTTCAGGCCATTACACTATTTGGGGCGGGTGATCCCAAATTAATGGCTGGGGGTATTTCGCAAGCGCTTGTCACCACAGTGTTGGGTCTAATCGTTGCTATACCTACCCTGCTATTGCACAACTTGGTAAACAGCAAAGCCACTAAAATCACCCAGATTATTGAGCAAGAAGCCGTGGCGTTAATTGCAATGCGTTCTGAAAGCCCGGCGTAGCGACTATGTTTGTCTTGATCGATAACACGTTTCCCTGGTTTGGCGATATGCTGGAACTCGGCGGTGATATTTTGCTAATGATTATTCTCATGGCCGCTCTGATGTGGGCACTAATACTGGAGCGATTGGTTTTTATGCTGCTGGTATTACCATCACGTGAAAGGCAGCTACTGACAGTATGGCAGCAATTATCACCTTCTCAGCCTTGGTATAACGATGAACTACGCAGTCTTCTGGTAAGCAGAGTAAGCCGTGAAGTCAAACGTAATCTTGGACTCATACAAACTATCGTAAAAGTATGTCCCTTACTCGGGCTGCTGGGTACTGTGATGGGAATGCTAGAGATTTTCGACGCCCTTGCTGTCACTGGTAACAACAGCGCCAGAACTACCGCTGGAGGTGTTTCCAAAGCAACAGTGTCAACCATGGCCGGTATGGTTGTTGCCATTTCGGGTTTGATGATCAGCAATTATTTGTCTGACAAAGCTGACAGCCTAAAGCTTGCTTTCCAGGAACGACTTCAGGTGTCAAGTAACAAGGAAACAGATCATGCGTAAGTTTGTATTTCAGCAACCCCAAGACCAGGAAGCCAGTGTTGATATCACGCCGATGCTGGATGTTGTCTTCATCATGCTTATCTTTTTCATTGTCACTGCGACGTTCGTCAAACTTTCCGGTATTGAAGTCGATGCGCCTAAGGCTTCAACTTCTGTCGTTCAAGAAAAAGCCAACATACTTATTGCTATCGACGAGAACAATAAAATTTGGATTAACCGGCGTGAAGTTGACCTTAGAGCGTTGCGGCCCAACATCGAGCGCTTGCATGCAGAAAACCCCAAAGGAATTGTGGTAATCCAAGCAGACAAATTATCGCGCAATGAAACATTGGTCAAGGTAATGGACGCATCTCGCAAAGCCGGTGTGTATGACATCGCGTTGGCCGCAGATAAGAGTTAACCGTATGAGCCATGCACCGATACTCATTACATCTGACCGGCTCTTACCGTTTCGGCTACTTGTTGCAGCGGCTATAGGTATTGTTGTCGCGGGTCTGTTGACACTTTTTATGCACGTATTGATTGCATTTAGCCAGCAGGAGCTGATAGATACGCCTCGAGCCAACATGTTGGATTTTGTGCGCATAAAACGAGAGGAAAGCTCACAGCGTAAAGCACCACGGCCTCAGCGCCCAAAAACACAAGAAGCGCCGCCCGCGCCTCCCACACCGCAGTCTTCTGACCAGAGTATGAGTGAGACAGCGCTTCAGGTTTCCATGCCTACTGCGTCTGCCGACGTCGGAATGACAATAGGTACCGGCATTGGAACCGGGGACGGAGAATACCTTCCCATCGTCAAGGTAGCACCAACCTATCCGATTAAAGCGGCAGCAGAAGGCAAAGAAGGGGAATGCCTAGTGGTGTTTACTGTCACTACAACGGGTGCCACTAAAGACGTTGAAACCGTTGAGGGAAGCTGCCCACCTATCTTTGCCCGGTCATCCATTATGGCAGCGAAAAAGTTTAAGTATAAACCTCGTGTTGTCGATGGTAAGCCCATCGAAGTCCCCGGCATTTACAACTTGTTCAATTACACTTTAGTAAAACGTGAGTCGCAAGAATGAACATCAGGATCATTATCTTCATTATGAGTTGTATGATTTGTACTGCACACCTTGCACAGGCAAAAGAAAAATCATACGCCTTGAGTATTAAAGTGTTTAAACCATTAGAAAAGGCACAAATTGCAGCAGAGCAAGGGTCTTATGATGAGGCATTCACACTGTTAAATGAAGTGTTGGAAAAGAGTATTACGCCCTATGAACGGGCACAGACATACACGTTGATGGGCACGTTTTATTACAAACAGGGCGATAACGATAGTGCGCTCAAGGCGTTTTCACAAGTCTTGCTATCAGAAGGTGACATGCCAAGCAGATTATTGGAGCAAACCCTGAAGACGTTAACTCAAATGCACATGATGCAGGACGACTATGAATCGGCAAAAAATTATTGTGAACAACTGGTTGCAATAGCCGAAACACCTGACCAGCTTAATTACGCGTTGCTTGCTCAGGCATACTACAAGTTAGAGCAATGGAAGGAAACCCTCGCTGCCGGCGAAGCAGGACGAGCGCTGGCTTATGAACAGCAAAAACAGCCGGATGAAAATATTCTTTTGCTTATCAATGCCGCCCACTTTGAAATTGGTGCATTGGACAAAATGCCAGCAATTTTAGAAGAGCTTATACGTATATACCCAAAAAAGAGCTACATTCTTTATCTTGCTTCTATCTATGGTCAACTTGACCGACTTGATAAGCAAACCGTATTGATGGAAGCCTTGTACGACGATGGTAAATTGAACGAATACAGCCAGTTACGCAATTTGGCGAGTCTTTACATGTCAGAAAAAACCCCCTACAAAGGTGCTATGGTGCTCCATAAAGCCCTCACCGAAGGTAAAATAAAAGCGACAGCGAGAGATTACGAACTATTGGCTCAGGCCTGGCAGTTGGCTGCTGAACGTAAAAAGGCGGCAAGTGCTTATGCGCACGCAGGCAGACTAGGTGACACTGGCGAAAACTACCTTAAGCAGGCATATGTCCTTTTTGATATGGCGCAATGGAAAAGCGTTGTCCCGGCAGCAATGGCTGGGTTGGACAAGGGTCTAACAGACAAAAAAGCCGGTGAAGCGTGGCTATTAATTGGAATGGCACGCTTTAAACTAAAACAATTTGTTCAGGCTATTGAAGCCTGTGAACGTGCAGCGCGCTTTGCCGATACAAAAGGTCATGCAGAGCAGTGGATTGCCTATATCACCAGAGAAAAAAGAAAACGCGATAGCATGATGCCTGCCACCTAAGCAGAGAAAACGTATAAAAACTTACACCTTGCAACGCATTCAGTGATTTGAATTTGTCTGCCTCCTTTATATAGTTAATGCTTGAGTATTGTGATCTCACCGATTTAAGAACGAGACATTATGACAGCATCTCGATGTAGCCGATGGCCAATCTTCAGTTATTCCTTGGCATTACTTGCGGTAATGCTAAAGCCTACCTGTGCCTACGCTATAACGGCTTCAGTACGCGGCTTGGGCGATAGCAGTATTATTCTCTTATTGAGCCTCATCGGTATCACCGTTATGGGTTTAATAGCGGCCGTTTTCACGTTTTTCAAGAGAACCCAAAAAGGCCAAGCCGCTCTTCAGGCATCCGAGGAAGAAAAGCAACAAATTCAAGCACAAATTGACCTGTCTATAGATGGTATCTTGCAGCTGGATGATGACAATGTAATCCGCTACGCTAATCAATCAGCGGCGTACTTTTTAGAGAAAAAGTTAGAAGAGCTGGTAGGAAAGCCGGTGTTATCTGTGTGTGAAAACGAGCTTGCAAGCCAGCTTCAGGACGCGCAACAATCATCGTCCGGTAAGATTACATTGTACTGTCAACTTGGATACCACAAACGCCATGCCAGGTTGCGCTGGGTAAGGTACAAAAAGCCGCTGGGTGACATAACATCAAGCCTTCATATCGACGATGTTAATCAACTTCAAAGCGACTTGTCTGCCGTTGAAGCAGATAAGAAACACCTGTGTGAAACTTTGGATAATGCCGATACACTTATTGCTAATGCAGACTTTGAAACCCAGATACTGACGCCCAACAATGCATTATGCGAGCTTTTAAAGCTTGAACCTAATAGCACCTTGTCACTAGACACGCTGCACAAGTATTTCAACGATAATGATTCACTGACTTTCAAACGCTTCTGGACAAAACTGCAGGACGGAGAAAACCAGACTCTAGACATAAGTATACTGGTTAGAGGGGTCATCATTCCCATCTCGATCTCTGCGCAGATCAAACCTATTGGTGATCAGGACACCGTGAGCGCAGCGACTTTGGTTGTCACTAACCTATTGCCGCTTCACTCGCTCAAAGAAAAACTCGCAGCGGGGCAAAAATTAATTCAAAGCATGCTCAGCGCCAGCCCTTTCCCCATGTATGTATTGAATGAAAACAGCCAAATTGTCGAATGCAACAGAAAACTGGGCACTTTGTTCAAAGTAGATGTTAACCGTATCAAAAATAAACGGCTGGAAGATATTGATGCTTTTGATGATTACTTTAAGTCTTTGCATACAGGTGCAACAGGTACATTAGCCGCCCAGAAGTCAGCGCTGCTCACAATGAAAGACGGTCGTCAACTCGATGTTAACATGCACTTTGCGCCCCTGATGACGGCAACCCAACACAAAGGTTGCGTTGTAATAATTGAAGATCTCACCGCAATAAAAGCCATTGAAGCTGAAGCGCAAAGACACGAAAAAACCGTGATAGAGCTTCTCGACAATGCGCCAATTGGCGTGGGTATTTTTGACAACCGATACCAGTTCAAACGCGTAAATCAGGCGCTGCTCGACCAACTAAAACTGAAAGAAGACAACCTGCTTAATCAAACATTTACTGCACTTTTCGATACACCTGAGCTCGCGGTGGTTGCCACCAAACATCTGCACAAGGCTGGAAAACTCGAAGACTTTGAGGCCGATTTCATCGACGCCAATGGCCATGTTTTCTCTACCCGTTTAGATGTGAATAAACTCAGCGAAAATGCCTACGTATGCTGGGTAACAGACGCCAGAAGACAGGAGTATTTAAATCACCAGCTTGAGCGACTGATCACCTATAGCAATATGCCTATCGGTTTATTAAACGACGATGGTTTCACTAAATTAAACCCTGCTGCTTGTGCGTTTTTCGATATAACGAAAGAAGACGAACTGCTAGGCTTGTCGCCGGCCAGTGAAGTAATCAATCCCAGCCCTAAAAACGCACAAGAAATGGCCCAGCACCTTGCAGAACTCAAGCAAAATAAGCAAGTATTGTCTTTCTCATGGACCCATGAACATCACGACGAAACGCTCCCGTGTGAGATTACTTTGGTACCGCTTTTTAGTCGAGCAGAACACAGCGCTACGCTGTGCATGTGGACTGATCTAAGGGCACTGAAAAAGGCTAATGCAGCGAGAATTGAAGCAGTAAATTTACGTCAGGCGGCAGAAAAAGAAGTCGCTGAAAAGCAGCGACAGTTGCAAAATAGTCAGGATTTACTGGCGAGTCGCGCACAAACACTAGAAAGTACACAACAAAAACTGGAAGCTGCTGAAAGTGATTTGGCGACAAAGCTTTCTACAATAAAAGAATTACAACAGGCCCATGAAGATATCACCGACCATTTGTCGGAGTTACAGAGTGATTATGAAAGGAACAGGGAGCTACTAGCACAAAGTCAAAATGCTAATGCTGAATTGGAAAGTCAGCTAGAAGCCTCCAGTAATAAAGTTAACCACCTTGAGCGACAGCGTAATCAGATTGCTGACGCATTGCAGTTCAGTGAGCGGAGAAATAAAGAAGCCCAAGAGCAATTGGCTGAAAGCGAGCAAACAACACAATTGTTGAAAGAAGAACACGAAAAACACCTTGCGTCTATGCAGGCCTCTCAAGCAAAAATAGATGAGCTTAAGCACTCTATCGAAGAAAAAGACCAGCAAATCAACGATGTTAGTGACAAGATCACAAATCTTCAATCTCAGCTCGCCAGTTCGGGTAAAGCCAGTGAAAAACTCCGAGAGCAACTTGTTAATCAGAGGAAAGCCAGTGAACTTGCTGAGCAAAAGCGACGTGACTTAGAAAAGGCGTGCGAAGAAGCACAGGCTCAGCTTAGCAATAAGAGCCAGTATGTAGAACATTTGCAAAAAGAGATGCAAATGCTCGAGAACATGGCGGAGCAACAGGTTGACCTAAACCAACAGACACAGCTCCTCGAACAGGAGCTGGCGCAAAAACAACAACAATTAGATGAAACTCAGGCCCAATTAGATCAAGCTAGGGAGTCGTCTGAGCAGGAAAAACAAAATAGTGCCAATTTTGCCGCTGAGTTGGAAAAGTTACAGAAAGAACTACAAGATGTCGAAAATCGCAGCCAACAGCAAAAGGCAGAAATTGCAGAAGTGGATAAAAAATGGCTTGCACAGCAGCAAGCGATGCAAGATGAACTAGCTAACAAACAACAAGAGTTGGATGCAACACTCCATGCGCTAGAAAATGCGCAGCAACAGACAGCAGAGGAAAAGAAAAAGCAAGAAGAGCGAGTGCGCACATTAGAGGCCGAATTGAAAGACGTTGAGCAAAGAGCATTAGCGCAAGAGCAGGAAATGGCCAGTAACGACCAACAACTGCTTCAGCAACAAGAAACTTTGGCGAATGAGCTCGCGGCTAAGAAAGAACAACTCAACCAAACCAAACAACAACTGGAGGCCCATCAACAACAAGTAGAGGAAGAGAAGCAGCAACGAAAAGCTCAACAGGAAAAACTCACGCAGCTCTCACTTGAAATGGCAGATGTTCAGTCTCGCGCCAATAAACAAAAAGAAATTCTTGAGGGAAGTGATGAACAATGGCGCAATCAGCAAAGTGAAATAGAGAAACAAAAAGAGCAGCTTCAACAGGCGTTGGAGCATGCAGAAAATCAAAATCAATTAATGCAGCTCACGCTTGACGATAAGCTTCGAGAGCTTAAGCAGGCTGAAACCGCTGTTTCGCAAACACATTCCGACGAGCAAAAATTACAGGAAGAACTCAACAAAGCCAAAGAACAGGCAGACAGCTTACTGGCTAAACTGATGCAACAAGAAGACGAAGAGCAAAAGCTCAAGCAACAAGTCTATGAACAACAAAACAGTCTGCAAGAGAGAGAAAATAGCATACAGAGCTTGCAGGAAGAACAACAACGATTGACACAAGCACTTCAATCAGTCACACAAGAATACGAACAAACCAAAGCGTCGTATTCGGAGCAGCATCAGAGTCAACAGAAACTAACAGACCAGTTGGAAGCATTAGAAGAAGAGCTCAAGCACAGTAGAAAGCAGCTCAGTGATAAGGAATATGCATTAGTTGACGCTCAAAAACAAATTGCGACAAGTAAAGACAAATTGGCCGCGCAAGAACAAGCCCTTATCGAAACGCAAAAAGAAGAGCTCAAACATTTTATTGATGACGGTTCGCAACCCATTCAAATTAAAAAGCCCGACTTTGCCGACCTACCTTTGCCAGAAAATCCATCACAACTGTTTGATCTGCTTCCTTACTTGCAGGATCACAAGGGTGTCACTTCTCTGGCCAGCTCTTTGAATGAATTGATGGATAACCTGCACAGCAATATTGTAGCGTTAGATAAAGCTGTCGCAGAAGACGACTCAGGGCACATACATATTTCAACCAGAAAGCTCGTTCACGTACTGGAAGAAATCAACTCTGAGCCACTTAAAGACATGGCAGAAAAGTTGCAGTTATGGAGTGAAAATCAGTTGATTGACAACATTTCTATTAGTTGGCCCTCGTCCAGAGGGACATTGATGTCAACACTAAGAGTGATCTATTCACACCTGCACAGTGAGATATAGTAATAAATAAAAAGTATTTTATTCTCACTGTTCAGGCCGAAACTGCATGCAACATTGGTAGAGGGCATGCATGTCAACAGGTTTACCCATATGAAGGTCGAAACCCGAAGCTTTATATCGATTGATGTCTGCCTCCATCACATTGGCAGTGAGGGCAACAACGGGCACATTAATATTTAAAGCGCGAATTGACTGGCACGCTTCGACGCCATCCATAACAGGCATCTGAATATCCATAAAAATTAGGTCAACATTGCCCTGTTTAGCACACTGCAATGCTTCGAAGCCGTTATTGGCAATAGACAGAGTGGCTTGCGTTTGTTCAATCATTGACTGAAAGACCAACTGGTTTATTTCATTGTCTTCTGCCAAAAGAATATGCATGCCAACCAAATTAGGGACTTGGCTTTGAGTTTCAGTCTTTTCCTCAACTTCCCCAGCACTATCAAGTGGTAACACAACGGTAAAAATAGAGCCATGGCCTAATTCACTTTCAACGTTAATGCGCCCCTGCATTAAGGCAACCAGGCTTTGTGTAATCGCAAGTCCCAAACCTGTACCCCCGTAATTGCGTGTGGTAGTGCGCTCGGCCTGTTCAAATCGCTGAAAAAGCTTTAGACGATAGGCCTCATCCATGCCTATACCGGTATCCTGAACCGCTAAGACCAGGGCACCGTCTGTATTGACATCGGCTCGCAGTTCAACGCTGCCTTCATGGGTGAATTTAACCGCATTGGAGCATAGGTTGAGTAATATCTGCTTAATTCTTATGGGATCGCCGATCCAGTTTTTCTGATACATTTGCCCGTAATCAACTGAAAACTGAATTGACTTCTTGTTTGCTTCCATCTCGATTGAGGATTGAATAGAAGCAATGAGATCATCCAAATCAAAGGGAATAGCCTCCAGCTCAAGCTTCCCGGCTTCTATCTTTGAAAAATCCAGAATATCGTTAATGATATAGAGTAAAGACTCAGAGGAATGGATAGCGGACTTGATAAGCGATTTGGCTTTGTCTGACTGAGGCATCTGATTGAGTAACTGAAGACATCCCAACACTCCATTCATTGGCGTTCTTATCTCATGGCTCATATTGGCCAAAAACTGCGACTTGGCCTGATTCGCTTCCTGAGCGAGTTCAGTCGCTTCGATGAGCCGATAGTTTTGTGTTACCAACTCATTATTAACAGCGGAAAGCTGTTTTGTTTGCGCGTTAACCGTTTGCTTCAGACGTGTATTAAAGCGCCACTGAAACACCGTATACGCCAGCACCAAAGCAAGTACGGCAGAGATGATGTAGACAAGACGAGAATCAAATGCCAGCGCCTTTTGTGCATATTCGTTCAAAATCAACCCATCAATTTTACTTTCGACAGGCGCCATCCCAAGTCCTCGATAGACTTGAGCAATTTTCTCTAATCGCTGTGGATAGAAGGTACCAATACTAACTAGGTCAGGTTTAACTATCTGGCGCATTATACGCGCCTCCTGCTCCATGACTTGTAGTGCAATTTGAGGCTGATATTTACTTTGGATAACTCTGATGGTTTCATCCTGGTTATCAAATGCATATTCCCACCCTTTTATAGAGGCGTCTACAAAAGCCTGTACCTGGGCAAGATTGCTTTTTACTCTGCCTTCTGTGGTGAAAATCAGGTCTCCATAAAAATCAATTCCATAGCTTGCCGGATCGATGATATTTACAGCCTGGTCGCGTGCTGCATATTTGAACACCTGATTTGACCGATAGGCTGACATGACATCCACCTCTGGGTCGAGCAGCGCCCAGTCGTCAAAAGTGTGCTTGATATATTGGTAATCGTCACTGTTCAACTCAAACATTTCTAACAACGCGATTAATGATGCATCATCCACACTGCGTTGAAACATAATGCGCTTTCCCCTCATCTCATAGGGGCTAGTAATGTTTGATTCTCTCAGCGTTAAAAAAACAAGAGGACTGGTTTGAAATACAGTGCTGGCAATCACGACAGGCTTGCCAAGAAGACGCTGCAATACAATTGAAGAATCGGCAATACCAAAGTCGGCTCTTTTCTGCAGTACGTCATCAACAACATTGGTAGCGGGATCACGCTCGCGTATTTCAACATCAAAACCGGCCTCTGCGTAAAACCCTTTTTCAAGCGCCATGTAATAGCCAGCAAACTGATATTGATGGAACCACTTAAGTTGCAATACAACCTGTTCCTGTGCAAGTGTCGCGCTGGTAGCACTTACCCAGCAAAGTAAAACCAGCAGACTGCGTAGCATTAAAGTGCACCTTATATTACCGCGTCACGTTCAAGCATAGCGCATTTACATCAACAAGCGGAAGGCTATTACTTAATCAGCCATGACAAAAAACAATGAAATAGTGTTTATCAATAACTACTTACAACAAGCCTGCTGACTTCACCTAGACAAAGCAATTGCATCGACGCTATCATTTACGCGTTTTCGCGTCCTGACCTACTTGTTGGTGGAGCTCTTTCGATGAGCATAAGCGCAGCAGCAGGGCAATTTGGTGAGATTTGATTGATGAGTTCGAGATAATTTTACAGCCCTCGCACTTTAGTAATAAAAGTGTCACAAAGCTGTCATATACTGCCCTCGAATTTTAATTCAGGTTGATTTAACGACGAGAATTTATATGAAAAAGTCTATAGTAATGACCGCGCTCACGCTCATGTCCGGGCTGATTTCCAGCGAAGCAATGGCATCGCGTGATTACATTAATATTGTTGGTTCTTCCACGGTTTACCCTTTTTCCACCGTAGTGGCAGAACGCTATGGCCGTTCAACACAGTTTAAAACCCCTAAAGTTGAGTCTACCGGTTCCGGCGGTGGTCTTAAGCTGTTCTGTCAAGGCGTGGGGGTTCAATTTCCCGATATAGCTAATGCCTCTCGTCGCATCAAACAATCAGAAGTAGACTTGTGTGCAAGCAATGGTGTCGATGAGATCGTTGAAGTCTTGGTGGGCTATGACGGTATTGTCATTGGCAACTCAGTCAAAGCTGCGCCTATGAAACTCACACGTAAAGATATTTTTCTGGCACTTGCCAAGGATGTACCTAATCCAGATGGCTCTAAAACAACGATAGAAAATCCTTATACTACGTGGAAAGACGTTAACCCAGCGCTTCCTGCTCTAAAAATAGAAGTATTGGGACCACCTCCAACATCAGGTACACGCGACGCCTTTGCTGAGCTTGGCCTTGAAGGTGGCTGTAAAAAGATTGATTGGATCGCCGACCTAAATAATCAGTCAAAAGCGGCAGCAAAAGCCGGTGATACAGCAAAATCTAAATCTCTTAAGGACCAGTACAAAGCTATCTGCCACACAGTAAGGGAAGACGGTGCCTACATTGAAACTGGCGAGAACGACAACCTTATTGTTCAGAAATTAAATGCAAATCCGGATGCGCTTGGTATCTTCGGTTTCAGTTTCCTTGACCAAAACATTGACGTGATCCAAGGTTCGTTAATCGATGGCTATGAACCTACGTTCGAGTCTATCGCTGATGGTTCATACCCAGTGTCACGCCCACTCTACTTTTATGTAAAGAAAGCGCACGTTGGCGTAGTTCCGGGCATTCCTGAATACCTGAGTGAGTTCACCAGTGAGCGAGCATTTGGTGAAGAAGGTTACTTAGCCGAAAAAGGTATGATTCCGTTGGATGCTGGAAGCCGTAGACAAACTGCCGCAGACGTAGGCAATTTGAAGCTATTGCAACTATAATCCAACAACCTTGGCAGGCTCATGAACGAGTCTGAGTATTTAACAAAAATCAGGCTTATCTATAAGCCTGATTTTAATTTGTAGGGCGCCTGAAAAATTGCGCCGTGTTCCAAACACATAGATTGTCAGAGGTTTTATGGATACGTCGATGTTGTTGGTTGTGGGCTTGCTAATGATAGCTGTGGCCTATTTCGCTGGTCGAACCCGTTCGATTTCCCTCGCGAGTGGCGTTGGAGGCGTGAAAAACCTCAACTCTTTACCTTTCTACTATGGTGCGTTGACTGCACTTTGGTGTGGTATTCCAAGTTTCATTCTATTGGCTATTTGGCTGATTTTTGATGATTTTTTTATTGCCCAGATTATTGTTCAAACGCTGCCTGACCATGTAAAAGACATGTCAGACGCAGAACTCGGTTTGTTAATGGACACTGTCGCCAATGTCGCACAAAACAGCACAATGGGCTTGTCTACTGAGCCACACATTCTGCAGGCAGCAGAACGTTTGAGCGCGCTGCAGCAAACAAACCAAATGGCAATGACAGTGGCATTCTTATCTGCGGGCATCATTTTAATGCTGGCAGCCTGGCTCAAAATTCACACCTCAATGCGGGCAAGAGTCCATGTTGAGCTAGCCTTTAAATGGGTATTACTTGGCTGTGCCTGTATTGCCATCTTTACTACCATTGGAATCGTCCTTTCCGTCCTGTTTGAGTCCTTGAAGTTTTTCCAGGCTGTACCATTTACCGACTTTGTATTTGGTATGGAATGGTCACCGCAGATGGCAATTCGCTCTGATCAGGTTGGCGGTTCTGGTGCATTTGGTGCCATCCCATTATTCGCAGGTACCATGTTGATATCCATGATTGCCATGCTGATTGCTGTACCTGCGGGATTAATGGCCGCGATTTATTTGGCAGAGTACGCGCATCCTAAAGTGCGCAATATTATTAAGCCTGTGCTAGAAGTTCTTGCGGGCGTTCCAACCGTTGTGTATGGTTTTTTTGCCGCATTAACTGTTGCCCCCTTCTTGCGCGACTCAGGGGCGATTATCGGCTTAGATGTGTCATCAGAAAGTGCCTTAGCTGCCGGTTTGGTTATGGGGGTAATGATCATACCTTTCGTTTCTTCCCTATCGGACGATGTGATCACCGCGGTTCCACAATCACTACGCGATGGGTCCTTCGGACTTGGCGCAACGCAATCAGAAACCATTAAAAAGGTAGTCATCCCAGCGGCTTTGCCCGGTATTGTGGGTGGCGTCTTATTAGCGGTCTCGCGGGCAATTGGTGAAACTATGATTGTTGTCATGGCGGCAGGATTAGCGGCGCACCTAACCGCGAACCCATTAGAGTCGGTAACCACAGTGACGGTGCAAATTGTGAAACTACTTGTTGGCGACCAGGAATTCAACAGTCCTAAGACACTGTCTGCCTTTGCCTTAGGCTTAATGCTATTCACCGTAACCCTGATACTCAATTTCATCGCACTTCAGGTGGTGAAAAAGTATCGTGAACAGTACGAATAAAGCGGATTAAAATACGATGAAGCAGTCTTCAAACAATTCGACGCTGGATAAAGTGAATCAGAGTCTAGCGCGTCGTTACAGAGCTGAAAAACGATTTAAGGCTTACGGGATCGCAGCTATATTATTTGGCATCACCTGCCTGATAGTGCTGTTTACTGACATTATCGGTAAAGGTCACAGTGCGTTTTTCCAAACGTACGTCTATCTCGAAGTGACGATGGACAGCGAGCAATTGTACATCAACGATCCTTCCGACCCGCAACAAATTGCCGCGGCAGATTATCAGGGTGTCATAAAGGCAGCACTAAGAGAGCGCTTTCCTGAGGCTAGTTCTCGTCGTGACAGACGTGCACTGTATGCATTGGTCAGTAATGGCGCCGGGTTTAAGCTGCGTGGTCAGCTAGAAGCCGACCCGACCCTGTTGAACCAAACCATCGGTCTGTGGATGTTGGTGGATGACGATGTCGACACCTATTATAAAAGCAGAGGGGAAGATGGAGAGTCCGGTTTCGATGGCCGATTAAACGAGAAGCAAATTGGGTGGGTGGAATCATTCATCGCTGACGGTTATATGGAAAGTCGATTTAATACCACATTCTTCACCTCCGGAGATTCCAGAGAACCGGAACAAGCAGGTATTCTTGGTGCCATGGCAGGGTCTTTATTTACCCTGTTGGTTACCATCTTACTGTCTTTTCCGATTGGTGTTGCAGCAGCGGTTTATCTTGAAGAGTACGCGCCTCGGAATCGCTTTACCGAGTTTATCGAAATCAATATCAACAACTTAGCAGCGGTGCCTTCAATCATATTCGGTTTACTTGGTTTATCGATTTTTATCGGCTTTTTTGAAATGCATCGCTCGATTCCGCTTGTTGGGGGGCTGGTACTGACCTTGATGACTCTGCCTACCATTATCATCTCAAGTCGGGCAGCGATGAAAGCCGTTCCCCCATCAATTCGCGATGCGGCATACGGATTAGGTGCATCAAAAATGCAGGTGGTCATCCACCATGTAATTCCATTAGCCATGCCAGGTATGTTAACTGGCGCTATAATAGGGATAGCACAGGCACTTGGAGAAACCGCGCCACTGCTTATGATTGGCATGGTTGCTTTCGTGGTCGATATACCCGGAGGGGTAACCGATCCGGCTACCGCGTTACCGGTACAGATATTTTTATGGTCAGACAGCCCAGAACGGGCATTTGTAGAGAGAACTTCGGCCGCAATTATGGTGTTGTTGGCGGTACTGATTTCTATGAACACGCTGGCCGTGTGGCTACGTAAGCGTCTTGAACGTCGCTGGTAAGCAACTCAATAAAGAATTGGAGAAATAGTGTGCAAGCAGTAAATCAAAACAATGCAGCAACGGACGATAGCGCTGAGCTTAAGCTGCCAAGTGACGATCAGGCAACGCAGCATAAATTCGATGGCAAGACAGTGGGACATCCCCTTTCAGACAACCCTAAAATGTCGATGCGGAATGTGAATGTGTTTTATGGCGAAAAGCAAGCCATATTCAATGTCGATCTCGATATAGCGCAAAATCAGGTTATTGCCATGATAGGCCCTTCGGGTTGCGGTAAATCAACCTTTTTACGCTGTTTGAACCGCATGAATGATACGATTGAAAGCTGTAGTGTCACGGGCGAATTTATTTTAGATAAGCAGGATATCTATCACCCCAAACAAGATATCGTGCCGCTTAGAGCAAGGGTGGGTATGGTATTTCAAAAGCCAAACCCGTTCCCAAAATCAATCTATGAGAATGTTGCGTACGGACCTAAGATTCACGGTTTAGCATCACGTCGGGCTGAACTTGACGAAATTGTCGAGGTTAGTCTTCGCAAAGCGGGGTTATGGGAAGAAGTTAAAGACAGGCTACACTCGCCGGGTACGGGTTTGTCTGGTGGTCAGCAGCAGCGTTTATGTATAGCCCGTTCCATTGCGGTGAGCCCTGAAGTGATTTTGATGGATGAGCCCTGCTCAGCACTTGACCCTATTGCAACAGCAAAAATAGAAGAGCTCATCGCCGAGCTTAAAGAAAATTTCACCATCGCGATAGTCACCCACTCAATGCAACAAGCGGCTCGAGTGTCTGACCGCACAGCGTATTTCCACCTCGGCAAACTGGTTGAAGTCAATGATACAAAACGTGTTTTCACTAACCCTGAGCACGATTTGACAGAAGCCTACATTACCGGCCGTTTCGGATAAGTGAGGAAGACCATGGATAAGATGCAACTCGACAAACACATATACCAGCAATATGACTCAGAGCTTGAAGCATTGCAGACGAAACTGCTTGCCATGGGCGGTATTGTTGAGCAACAAATCAAAGACGCCGTGAATTCGATTGAAAACGCCGACAGCGACTTGGCAGAGAAAGTTATCCGCATTGAGGATGATGTAGACCTTCGAGAAGTTGCGCTTGATCACGACTGCACAACGGTATTGGCGTGCCGTCAACCGACGGCGTCTGACTTGCGCCTGGTTTTAGCGGTTGCCAAGATGACCCGCGACTTAGAAAGAATGGGCGATGAGGCACAGAAAATCGCCAAAATGGCCATTTCTCTCAATCAAAGTGGTGCGGCACCTGGTGGGTATGAGGAAGTACGCCATATGGGCACCCTTGTTCAAAATATGGTGCACAATGCGCTCGACGCCTTTGCACGCTTCGATGCAATTCGAGCAGTGGAAGTGGCCCGCGCAGATAAACAAGTGGATCGCGAGTATAAATCAGCAATGCGTGAACTGATGACGTATATGATGGAAGACCCGCGCTCAATCTCGCGAGCTATGAATATACTATGGACACTGCGCTCACTGGAGCGAATCGGTGATCACACCCGTAATATTGCCGAACACATCATATTTCTGGTGAAAGGCATGGATGTTCGACATAAAAGCGTTTCAGATATAGAAAGTAAAGTAAAAGGGGACTAGTTCCCCCTTCACTTTCCTACCCATTTAAAACTTTTTCTTACCTAATAAAAAACCCGTCTGATAAACAGACAGGTTTTTCACTAAGCGCAGGTAACAATGCTTAAAACTAGAAGCTCACTTGCGTTCGTGCGCCTAGTACGTTTACAGAGAAGTCATCTGGGGCACCTGAAACAATATCAAAGGCATTGCTATACTTGAGATGTCCGTAGTTGAGCAGGAAGCGCACATTGTTAATAGGCGTCCAAATTAGAGAGGCCATATAGCCATCTTGTGTCCCCCCATTAATACCCGCATCATCCAAATCGAGGCGGTCATAACGAAGGTTGACTTGCCAGGCGCCAATGCCACCACCACTCACGGGTTGGCCTACTTTTACACCTTTAAACAACCCACCTTTATATTGGCGAGTGTCACTGGTTAGAAAGTACCCCACTTCAAAAGCACCGCCGAAGAAGCTGGGATCTTCAAACCCTGTACGATCAACATTCATATTATGGATTTCAGCTTGGGCGTGAAAACGACCCGAGATCATGGCGGCTTCAAAGCCATAACTGGTCTCTTTTTGTGCGCCTGAAATACGGTCAGTATTAATAAAACGGGTATCAACACTGTGAACCATGGGGCGTGCCCGATACCGGACATTGTCAGTGCTCTCACCTAGGTCACGCCTGTGAAACGAGCCACCAAAATGCAATTGCATGCCATCGACTTTCGGTGATACGAAGGCCCTTAAATCTGTGTTTAAGGCATTGTTTCCGTCGTCTAAATCTTCTAAGTTATCGGTAAACAAACCGGCCTGAACGGTGACTGGGCCAAATTTAGTTTCTGCAGAAACCCCCAATTTGCGTTCGAAACCAAAGGCATCAGTAAATGCTGCACGTTCGATAAAACTGCTGTCGTTACTGCTGGTTAACTCTTCTAAACTTTGAAAATTATTATGCTGCCCAAAGGTAAATTTCCACCCATCATGCTTGTAGGTTAATACCGCATCAGTCAATTCAGCGCCACCGGCAAAGTCCACTTCAACTTTGTAACCAAAACCACCCGGCATACCGCCTTGTATCCCCAGGCGCACGCGACGTGCCTCGCTGGATGAACCCTCTCCTGGAATAGAAATGCTGTCTGGTACAGACGACAATTGAGCAGCATCAAACAAAGCACGACCTCTGGGTTTGACTGTCCACCCCTGACTGTCTTTGATTTCCGGTGCACCTTTCCAGTTAAAACTCGGTGCTGCCTTTTTAGCATCGTCCGTTTTAGCGACAGGAGCCGGCTTCTTCTTTTCTGTTTCTTCTTTCGCTTCTAATTGCCCTCGTAATGCCGATACTTCAGCTTCAAGTTTTTTGAGCCTTTCCAATAGCTGATTCGCTTGCTCTTGTGACAGGTTTTCCGCGTTAACAGAACCTGTCGCAACAAGTCCAAGCGCTAAAGCGCAAGCGAGAGTAGTGGTTTTAAGCTTCATATAAATCTCCAATCGAGCGTAACGGCACAGTCGTTATTTATTTGCATAAGCGTATTTTTAGTCTGCTGCCGGCCATCATTTTTGTATTCAAACACGAAGGTTTATCAGAAAGTGTAGTTCTTATTAAACCAATTGGTACTGCAATTAACTGATAATAGACGCCACGGACAATATGTCATAAATGTTTCACTTTTGTGACATTATGACAATTAGATGAATTTATTTTGACAGATTTATTAATGATAAACTACAGCGACAAGGCAGCAAGTGTCGTGTCAGCAAAAGCGAACTAGATCAAACAATCCTCGTAATAAGCTAAGATGTACTTGATTTCATTAAAGTTACACGTGATCATGGCGTAAGAGAACTTCTCTTTTTTATGGCGTCATGCGACTGACAGCGTTTTGCACAATCCAGGTTCATGACCTCGAATTATCAAATTCTGTCTGGTCTATTAACGTTATTTGTATTTTACTACCATACTAAAAGTGGGTTAACGAACAATCTAATCAAGCCGATAAGGAATGTTGAGCTTTAAAGACAACCAAACGTCGGAGTTGAAGTATGCAGCTAACCATTCAACAAAAGCTGATCGCTATGGGTGCGGCAGTCGTTATTGCATTGGCTATTATCCTGATTCAAAGTCTCGTGACCTCATCACAACTGAGCAACTTGCAATCGCTTCACGCAGACATAAAAGAACTGCAAATAACCATGCTGCAACTGAGACGTAATGAAAAAGACTTCCTCATGCGGCAAGATGCTAAATATTTAGAGACCTTTTCGCAAAACAGCGACAACGCACAGCGCTTAAGTGCTCGTGTAATCGAAGAGCTGAAAACAGAGGGTGAATCTACGTCTCGTATGCAAGGTATTAGAGCAGACTTGGTGGAATACCTGTCCATATTTCAAAAGTTGGTTGAACGCTCAAAAACACGAGGTTTAGACAAAGACTCTGGGCATTACGGCCTGTTGAGAACCGCCACTCACAATATGGAAGCCGAAATTGAAAAGCTCGGCGACCTAGACTCACACGTAAAAGTACTTACACTTAGACGGCATGAAAAAGACTTTATTTTGCGGATGGATGAAAAGTACGTTGGGCGACATCAGCAAGTTGCACAACAGCTTGCACAGCAGATTTCTGGTCTTCCCGCACAGTATTTACAAACCTACGTTAAAGAATTCGCAGACTTTGTCGCCATCGAAAAAGAAATTGGACTTGATTCCAAATCTGGTATCAGGGGCGAGATGCGAGCGACGGTGCACAAAGTAGAAGAAGCACTGGAACAAGAGTCAACGCAGCTCAATGCCTATATCGAAGATAAATACGCGAGTACAGCCACACTCAGCACAATCATTATGATAGTTATTTCACTGATCTTAGTTGCCATTTTAGCTGCGATCGCTTATCAGGTGATTATGCCTCTCAAATCCATCTCGCAAGAAATCACCAATATCAGAAAAAGTAATGATCTATCTCGGCGGGTACGCGAATCTAATGACGAAATAGGCACTGTTGCAAAAAATTTCAATATTTTCATGGAGCACTTCCAAAACCTGATCCGAAATATTAATGAGGCAGTGTATTCACTTAAACTGGCGACTGAAACAGTGTCATCGAGTGTAAGTAAAACCTCAGACGGGCTACTTATCCAGTCTCAGGAATCGGATATGGTTGCCACTGCGGTTACCGAATTGGGTGCTTCAGCTTCAGAGATTGCGCAAAATGCCCAATCAACATCAGACCGAACTGAGCAAGCTACAAACAACGCTAAAAACGGCAACAACAAGCTCAATCAAACCATATCAAATGTACAGGGCTTGTCGGAGCAACTCGTTGAGGCCGGCACCGTCATGCAACAACTGGAAGAAAAGAGCAATGGCATCACCTCTGTGCTCGATGTGATTCGTGGTATCGCTGAGCAAACTAACTTATTGGCACTGAATGCAGCAATTGAAGCGGCCAGAGCTGGTGAACAAGGAAGAGGCTTCGCGGTTGTTGCCGATGAGGTAAGAACCTTGGCAGTGCGTACTCAGGAGTCCACATCAGAAATAACAGCTATCATTGAAGAGCTACAGGCATCCACCTCGTCGATAGCCAAGACAGTAGAAGTGTGTAAAGAAAGCGGAGTTGAAAGTGCCAACATGGCGACAGAGGCTGGGACAGTCCTCAACCTTATTGTTGATGATATGAATGCCATTGCCATGATGACAGCAGAAATTGCCTCTGCCGTGACAGAACAGTCCACGGTTGTGCAGGATGTTGACCAAAACATCGTACGCATTCGCGATGTGGGCGAACAGGTCGCTGCAGACTCGCAAGAAAACGCCAAGGCCAGTCAACAAGTAGCAGAGTTGGCACAAGTGCTTCATGAAGAGGCTAAAGTGTTTAAAGTGTAGCGGATTGCAACGTCACTTGACCCCTTTGGTCGGACTGTATTATCGTCCCCATTGTATTAAGCACATATCGACAGGTGGTTATTGTTGTAAACGATAAGTCTTTTGTTGCAAAGGTGGCCTAATTTGAAAAGTAAGTTTTTCGATAAACATCAACCTCTTCCTAGCCTTTGCTGCTTTAAACTGGGTCTTTTTTTATCTTTTCTGCTTTGCTTATACCTTACGCTAATATCGAGCAGCATGGCGGCCCAAGCAATTCAAATTGCATATGGGGATGCATACAAACCCTTCGCTTGGAGGGGAGAAACAGGAGCAGTAGGCATCCAAGTGGAGTTTGTGGAAGAACTGCTCGTTGAACGACTCGGGATATCAGTTAAGCATGTCGCATGCCCTTGGAAACGTTGTCAGCGGATGGTCAAGGAAGGCAATCTGGATGGTTTCTTTACTGTGCCTACTGTTGAACGAGATAGTTACACAGAAAAATCAGAAATCCCTTTGTACACCACAGAGTTCATGATACATGTCGCTAAAGACAGTGCGGTTATCGACCAACTGAAAGGCCTTCGATATCTACCTGAACTGTTAGCAATCCAAGAACTACGGCATGCTTTTATGCGCGGTTCGGGTTGGCATGAAGAAATGCTCAAAAAGGCACAAAATGTAACCCGTGTTGCAGATGCATCGGTGATACCAACGATGCTTATTCAAAACCGTGCTGACTTGTATATCGAACAAACCGAGATGTTCCGATTTCAAGCTGCTCAATTAGGACTAGACAACCTTCTGGTCACGCTACCCAGCCCAATTATTGAGCGTGTCAACTGGCACTTGTTCATTAGTGATAAATCACAAAATATCAACATTTTACCACGCCTCAACGCCCTACTTAAATCACTGAAAGATAATGGTGAGCTTGAAGCGCTTCAGCAAGAAATCTTTGCGCGTTTCAAGATTGATTACATTGTGAAGTAATATGCACTGTGCTTCCTAAGACGGTGTTATTCTCAGTTTTCATCTATACTTGACAGTAAGGCTTTTGCAAAGGCATATCAATAAAAAATTTAAACAGTAAAAAATCGTTTATTCATAGACTAAGGTGACCAGAAAGGCGCCTCTAGCTTACAATCAATCAAGACAACTACTTCGTGAAAATGGACTACTCTATCGTGATATACGAAGACTGCGATACGTTCACTATTAGTGGTATAGCGACATTAATTGAGGACAAATCGAAATAAACTCATTTTTCTTTCTTAAGCCAGTGTGTGTGCGCCATACCCGCTATCATTGCCGTGGCCATCACAAATACGATTTGGCTACCAATCCACGTATATAAACCGGCATATAAACCGCCTAGCAGTAATAAAACAACGCCCACTATGGTATTCCCTACTGCAACGAACTGAGTGCGCTCCTCGCCCTCGGCAATATCTAGCACGTAAGTCTTACGTCCGTTTCTTATCCCTTCATAACCCACATTGAGTAGAAAAAAACAGCCTATTGCTGTCCAGCCCTGCCACTGAGGCAAGTACATAAAGAGAAAGCAAGTTAAAGCACACACGATACTACCAATGCGCAGCGAAAAAACAGCACTCTTGTCAGACAATTGCCCCCACAAATTTGCAGACACTATTGCCGCCAGTGCGCTCGCACAAATAAAAAATGGTAACGTAAAACCCTGGTCGCTCTGAGTAGAAGACAGACTAACGAAAAATGGCGCTACCAGCGCTCCGTGTAAAAGCAAACAACGACTGATCACCAGATGTTTTAGTGCCACATTGTGCTGAAGGGTACTGACTAATGCTTGTAGCTCTTCTTCAGAGTCCTGTTTTTCAAAGTGTGTATGCAAGCTTTTTGAAAGTGGCAATCCGACCACAAAAAGAGCGCTTGCTGTAGCTATCATGACTAAGATCGCGGGCTCTCCAATAGCACTTTCGCCCGTCACTAAAAGCAATGCAGTTAACAACGACAGTAGTCCTGAAATACTCGTCGCCATGCCGTTTAACTTCCCTCGTTTCCCCTTATTGATGTTATGGCCCTGAATGTCTTTCATCGTTAAGGAGCACAAACTTCTGCCCAGACTCATACAACTGAGCATTAGCACAATCCCAACGCCAGCGCCTAAGGGTGGGAGGAATATAGCCATAGGTAAAATAAGCCCTATCGAGACAGCTTGCACTAGTGTACCCGCCCGCCATAAAAGTAGGCGGTTGCGAATGTCTGACGTATTTTGCTTAATGGGCCATTGCGGTATTAACGCCCCCGCTTCCCGAATGGGTACTAATACAGAAATCAACCAAGCGGGTGCGCCAATGCTGGATAGTAACCATGGCAAACTGGTCTTGGCAGAAACAAGAACGTCACACAGTTTGGTGAGTGACGCTATACCAACTAAACGCCTAAAGCGCTGATTTTCATCCAGGGCGAGTTTACTCATTAATTGATGCCATAGGCCAGCATAGCCTCAGCCACCTTTACAAAACCGCCAATATTAGCGCCTTTAACATAATTGACGCCTTGTTCACTCTTACCGTATTTAATACAGGTAGCATGAATATCCTGCATGATTTTTTGCAGTTCTTTGTCTACTTTCTCCTCTTCGTATTGCATTCCCATGGCATTTTGGCTCATCTCCAAAGCAGAAATTGCCACGCCACCAGCGTTTGCCGCTTTCCCTGGCGCAAACAAGATGTCCTGCGTGGTAAAATACTCAAATGCAGCATCACTTGTTGGCATGTTGGCACCTTCAAACACACCGGTAATGCCTGCTTTAATCATGCTTTTTGCATCGTCCAGGTCAATCTCATTTTGAGTTGCACATGGGAAAGCCAGATCAGCGTCAATGTCCCAAGGTTTTTCACCTTTGGTATATTCCACACCTGACTCATTAAATTCACTTAGCCCCTTCCCTTGGCGCTTTAACTCGCTAATGTCTTCCAGCATCTCGCTTGTCAGGCCGTCGGGGAAAAAGAGTCGTCCCTTACTGTCACTCAAAGTCAACACACTGGCGCCTTTCTCAATCAATTTTTGTGCCGCAAATTGCGCTACGTTTCCTGCACCGGAAATTAGGCACTTTTTGCCTTCCAACGAGCGATCATGATAGGAAAGTGCATTCTCGGCAAAGTAAACCAACCCAAAGCCGGTCGCTTCAGCCCGTATTAGACTACCGCCAAATTCTAGCCCTTTGCCGGTCATGGCACCGGTAAATTGATTTTTTAACCGTTTATACTGGCCATACATGTAGGATATTTCTCTTTTCCCAACACCAATATCGCCAGCAGGCACATCGGTTGATTCACCAATATGCCGTGAAAGCTCTGTCATAAACGACTGACAAAAGCGCATAATTTCTCGATCTGATTTGCCTTTTGGATTGAAGTTAGCGCCACCTTTCCCTGCACCTATCGGTAGTCCCGTTAAACTATTTTTGAATATTTGTTCAAACGCTAGGAATTTAAGTACGCTTTGATTCACGGAGGGGTGAAACCGTAGTCCCCCCTTATAAGGCCCAATTGCGCTATTAAATTGAACACGAAAACCGCGGTTTGTTCGAACGTTACCCTCATCATCTTCCCAGCAAACGCGAAAAGTAATGATGCGGTCAGGCTCTGTCATGCGCTCTAGAATTTGCCCTTTAAGGTATTTTTCATTGGCAAATAAGAAAGGGGCAATACTCTTTGCCACTTCGCCTACCGCTTGATGAAACTCGTCTTCATCAGGGTTTCGTTTGCGAAGCCCTTGCATAAAACAGTCTAGATAGTCTTCTGGGTTGTCTGCTGCACAAAAGAAACTCTCATCCATATTTGACCCTGCATTTTATTGAAATTATGAGTTTTCATACTAGCAGAGTCGACATATAGATTGATTGTTTTCAATGTTTAGGATCGTTAGTCACAGGTAGCCACAAGGTTTTGCTGCGCCTGTCACTCAACGTCGTATAAGTTCGCACGCCGATCTCATCTGCGTCTTGGTCAATGTTAACTGGACCTTGATAGCGCTGCCAGGTTGCCCCCTTGTCTAAGGTATATTCCATATGCAGTGTGGACCAGGGCGCGTTTAGCCAGAGTGTTTTATTATCAATGACTGCGCCAGCAGGAGGTAGGCGGTAAAATACTTCATCCGCCTCTAACCGGGGAATAATTTTATGGGTCAGCACATACAAAAATGCCTGCCAGTCTTTTAATTGCGCCGCTTTTCTCTGTTCAGAAAACTGATTACCCCTAGCGGTGTAGGCTTCACCTGGCTGATAAGGCAACGCCCAGTTTGCTTTATGCCAAGCGCGCTCTGCTACAGCCACCAGGCGGGGAAATAACATATATTCTGCTTGCGTTTCATGACGCAGAGATTCACTCCATAACTGCGCTTGAATCCCTGCAAAGCTGGAATCTGGATTCATGGGCACCGTGTCAGTCGTGTCATAATCGTGCCCCATATGATCAACAAAAAGGGCTGCGTGAGCAGGCAAATTGTCTGGCATAAACTGGAAAACTTGGTAGGTGCTGGTGTAACGCGATCCCCAATAGAAGCCAATTTCTTCTGGGTGTGTCATGTAGGGGAAATCAAAATATAAAACATCTGGCAACGACAGAACGGCGTCCCAGCCATAGTTTGCCATTTCATGAGCCAGAGTGTGTCCCTGTGAGGGGAGTAAACCCCATAGGTTAGCTTGAATTTTGCTGCCCAGCTTGAGCGGTTCCACGTGGCTAAGTCCGTCACTCCATGCACCCGCCATCACACCCATGTCATTCACTATTTTGGTAACACGATGAATAAAATAGGCCGTTAGTTGCTGTGCACTGTCTATCTTCTCTTTCTGCATCAGGCGCTGACATTGCGGCGATTCAACCCAAGCACCTGCGGTCTCATCGGCACCGATGTGATAACGGGTCAAAGGCACGCCAGCGTCGTCGTGCATTTTTTTGATCTCACCAAGCACTTTGCCAATGAAGCGATAAGAAGAATCTATACACGGGTTTATGGTGTTGTCGTTGTAATGCTGAATAGACGAATACTGCGTTGTGTCTTCTAAATCAATCAACATGTATTGCATGGCAGCTTCTGGCTGCTCCTGCTGCATCAAACGTTCATACCTTGCCTCCATTGCCTGAATGGCAGCACGGGAGTGACCAGGCATATCTAGTGAGGGGATAACTTCTATGTGTCTTGAGGCGGCTGCCTGTAACACACTCTTATAGTCCTCGACGGTGAAAAAGCCATTAACCTGACTTTCAGGATCAGGTCCTGCGCCCAGCTGGGGCAATAAACAGGTTTTATCTTGTAAGTCTAAACAACGGTATCCGCCAATTTCTGTGAGTTCTGGCAACCCGGGAATGGCGAGTCGCCAAGCTTCATCTTCAGCCAGATGCAAGTGCAATTTATTAAGCTTGAGCATCCCCATCTGCTCTATCAAACGCAACAGGAATGCCTTGTCGTGGAAATTGCGAGCGACGTCTACATGCACGCCGCGAAACGGATATCGCGGTGTATCTTTGGCTGAGCCCACGGGTAAAGATGCCGTTTTTTTATCAAAAAGCAGAGCAAGTGACTGTAAGGCATAAAACCAACCGGCATCATCTCCAGCTGAAAGGGTAATATCACTATCGCTTATATTGATCGCGTAACTCTCAGGAGCCATGTCTTGATGTTTACGAATGACAGTTACGCCAGCCTTGGTTAATTTAAGCCCGGCAGCAATAAGGTACGCCGCCGCTGTATCGGTTAATTCTGCGTCAAAAGACAGGCCTTGTTCTACAATCAGTCTTTCGTCTGACCACTGTGTACTTCGCATGGCAGGTATGACGCGCGTAAGGTCACTTTCTTTTTCAACATGCAAACTGGCATAGTGGTGATACAACCAAGACGCAGAAGCCAAAGGTACGTTGTCATTCTTTGTTCTTCGCCATTGTTGCTCTTTCGAGAACGGTGCAACGTGTGGGAGTTCCCACAAGCCCGTTTGTGGGTCGAACACTTCCTTTGTGGAGTCAATGACGAGTGCTTCGCTGTTGTCATGCTTGAAGATAAAGTTTGGCATGACATCGTTCTTGGTCACAGACTGTCCAATTGCCTGAAACCCTATAACATTTGGTTGACCAGGATTAAAACCGGAATAGTCGCTCGTTGGCACTAAGCGGTGTAAGTCGCCATTAATATGCGTGATATCAAAATGCTCACTGCTCTCTGAAATAATGGTTTTTGGGTGACTAAAATAGATTTCCCATTTTGCATCACGGTAGTCAAAGGGCAGTGTCAGGCTAAGGCGGGCATCAAAACAATCACCCCGATTTGATTCGCACGTATTATCAAAGTTGCTCACGACTTCATAATGGACATCAAGCTGTGCTGCAATGTCCTCGGGAGTTAAGGCTGGGTTTGGTTGCTGACTACAGGCCAATAAACTCAGGCTCGCTGCACCTATGTATAAATGTTTTTGCTTCACTACGATTCCCTTTGAATGTGCCACCGCAAAAAGACAGCGCTGTCATTTTGTATTCAAAGTAACGTAGCTAGGCGATTTCCGCAAGTATCTTAAATTGAAGTGAGACCGTTCACGCAAGCATTCAAAATATTAAAATCAATACCCCTAAGCATTTTCAGCTTCGGGGCAAAATATCAGGCAGAAAGCTGAACTTGTAATGCCTTTCTATACGCTTCAATGGCAGGGACAATGGCTGCAACTAACGCTGCGATGAAGATAAACCCAACCAGTATCAACACATTCATAGAATAAAGATTTGAAGATAAAAACAAACCGTATTGTTGTGCCAACCAGTCGGATAAGCTAACCAGCGCTAGGCTTACCAAGGCATACGCGGCAACAACAGAAAGTGCAGTGATCAGTAGCGCCTCATAAACAATAAGTAGCAGAACGGTTAGCGGTGATGCACCAAGCGTTCTCAATACAGCAATTTCTACACTGCGCTCATTCATAGACGCTAACAGCATAGTCATAAGACCAAACAAGGATGCCAACAACACCAACAAGCTGATAACCATTAAAAGGTTCTCAACACTTTCCATCAAACTCCACATTTGCGTCATGGCAACACCAGGTAATACGGCCATAAGCCTGTCATCAGGATAATTGTTGATCATTCGCTGTAACGAGAATGTCGCGAATTTGTTTTCTAGCCCAACCAGAACACCCGTAATGTTTTTTGGTTTTAACAAATCCATTCTGCCCTGCTCTATCAAACGGGTTAACTGAGCAGGTGCGAGATGAATCGCTTCAATGGCTTCTAAACTAACGTGCACCGTTTTATCAACTGGCGTACCGGTAGGTTGTAATATTCCTGCCACCGTAAATGGCGCGTTATCGTGATTTTGAAAGCTGGTTGAGCCAATACCATGGGCTATTACCAACTTGTCGCCAAGCGAATAATTGAGCGCCTTGGCCACTTCGGCACCAATAACTACGTCAAATAGATCATCAAAATGCTCTCCCTCGGAAAAAGAAAGAGAGCGTTTGTCACCGTATTTAAAATGTTCAAAGTAGTCCTGATTGGTCCCGAGTACCCGATAACCTTTATGTGAATCGCCTAGTGAAAGCGGAATAGTCCAAGAAACCGATTTTTGCTTATTCAACATGTCCAAACTATCAAATTGAATGTTATTGGTTGGGCTTCCCATTCGAAATACCGTGTACAACAGCAGGTTCAGTTCACCGCTAGGAGCCCCGACAATTAAGTCGGTACCGGAAATAGTTCGGTTAAAACTGTCCTTTGCCTGCGCACGCAAGTGCTCTACTGTCATCAACACACTAATACTGACAATGAGCGACAGGCAGGTAAGAATTACGGTCTTTTTTCGGCTAACAAGACTTTTCCATGCGAGGATACGTTTCATACCTTGCCCTCCACGTTTGAAGACCATGAACACAAGGATGAAACAGGTACGTGCAACGAAAAGTGCTCACGAAGTGCCTCATCGTGGCTCACAAAAATGAGCGTGGCATTATTACGATCACACATAGCCATAAGCATACGCATAAAACCGTCTCTGGCATTTGCATCGAGTGAGGACGTGGGCTCATCAACCAATAATAAATCGGGTGTATTAATAAATGCTCGCATAATAGCCACTCGCTGTCGCTGCCCTACACTCAAATCTGATACCGGTTTGTCGATTACCGCCTCGCTGAGTTTTAACAGCGCAAGCATTTCTTTTATCTTACCCATGACATCAATAGACGACTTTGCAAAATAGGCTGCTAATTGAACATTTTGGAGTACGCTTAGGTACGGAACCAAATTAAACTGCTGAAACACCACGCCAATATGCTGGGCCCGAAACCTGTCTCGTTTGGATTGTGACAACCCGTTGATGTGGGTGCCGTTTATCTTAATTTCCCCTGCCGTGGGTTTAGAAATACCGGCAAGCAAATTCAGCATAGTCGACTTGCCACTCCCAGAGGCGCCATGTAAAAAAATACGTTCGCCTTTGGCGAGGTCCCATTGATTACAACTAAAAAGGCTTTTTGAGGAAGGATAAGAAAAGCTGACATTGCGCATCGCAACGGCAAGACTCTCTGCGTTTGGGGTTTCTTGTGATACTGTTGTCATAGTTGGTTTACACTAAAAAACACGTATTAAATTAAACACTGAACTGTTATATCATTGGTGTTACGTAAAAGTAATATTTTGGATTCCAATGGCGGGTATTTTGAACAAAGGGTTACTCCTAATTTTCTTGGTTACAGCGTGGGTAGCAACCTATTCAACCAGTGCTAGAGCAGAAACATTTCAGGAGGTAGAGTGGACCGCGCTTATGCCTCCGGAGGATTTAGAAATACTCATGGATCCACCCGACTTCTTGCTTAACATTGTAGATGGCAGTGACGCAGATAATCTTGATGCATTGGCTGAGCGCGCAGAGAGTGATGAAAAAGCACGTCGATTTAAAGAAGCGCTGAAGTCAGACAAAGTTGTGTCAGAATTGGACGGTAAAAAAATCCGTATTCCAGGGTTCGTTGTACCTCTTGAAACCAATGAAGACAGAGATGTCGTGGCTTTTTTCATTGTGCCTTATTTTGGCGCCTGTCTTCATTTGCCGCCGCCACCACCTAATCAAATTCTCTATGCCAGCTGGCCTGAAGGATTAACCGTAGAGGAACTTTCGGTGCCGATGTGGTTCGAAGGTACGGTAAAGATTGAAACGCAGGAAAATGAAACAGGCAAGTCAGCGTATAGTATCGCCATTGCCAATGTCGAACCTTATGTGGGTTAAATTATGAAAAAATCAGTTGTTTCAGCAAGCTTGCTAGCCATTGGGTTAACGGCAGCTACCCAAGCCTGTGAGTGGCATGATGGCCCTAGCTTTGGGGTGTTTGGCGGCATGCCCAAACCTATGATGCAACATAAAAATGCAAGCACAGAGAAACCGCTTGAGATAAACCATCAAGCCAGAATGACGGTAGAGAGTGGGCGAGAAAATGCCGTAGATATCGCTTACGTGTTACCCCTTCAATACAGAGATATTGCAATAGAGTTTGTACCCAGTGAAGCTATAGCACTGTCCAATGACGCCCTGCTTAAGCCTTCGTTGCTGCGAGGCACACATCAGCTGTTATTTACCGCTGACAGAGCCGGGCAGCACGAAATTGTGGTGAAAGTAGAAGCCATTAAGGGCGGGCAGCCCTACTCAAATCAACAACGTATTATTGTTACTGCACTCTAACGGTTTAAAAATCTACTGAAGGGCGAGCAGGTGATATTTCCTGCATGCCCTGTCCACTTTCCAATGTCCACATTACATCAATACTCTCCAAACTCTCGAAGACTTGGAACAACGAAAACGTTAAACCCGATAAGGCTTGGTTACAAGACATACGGAGGGTAGCCTCGACATCATAGTGTGCGTCGTGGTCGTGGTCGTGGTCGTGGTCGCCACCATGCTGAGACGAAGAAAATGGATTGCTAGCGTCTATCGACACAATCTGGCAACCGCCTGGTAAGGTTAAAAAACTTTCCGCTATCGACAGTTTTTCATCCTGTGCCTTCACCCTCTTTTTCTGCTCTGCGGTATCAGGGTAATGCTCAAATCCAAAAATGTCGGCTGCTGGAAGAGTAAACTGCAATTGCCACTCGTTGTCTTGCTGAACCACAAACGCGGTACCCTTTCCATGAACATGCGCTGTGTTCTGCGCGCTGGCATTAAACGCAACCAATAATCCCATTGCTAACACAGATTTGCCTATTTTTGTATTCGACTTAAACATCTCGCGGACCCATCCCACTGCGGTTGAAAAATAAGATAACATATCGCCTTTTAGGCTAGCTATACATTATCGCGCTTTGCGATTAACTACCACATGCCGAGCGGCTTCTGTCGCCCACTTTTGGTATAGCAATGCACTAGGGTGGAATCCATCAGTTGCCATTAACGCCGGGGAAATATCCTGGTCCTGAGGCAAGTAGCCAAAGCCCTGTTCTTTGGTCAACGTTTTTAAGGCATTATCAAATTGCTGACCAATACGCCCGAGATACCATCGTAGCGGTTGTGGCAATGCCGGGAAGTGGCCCATGGGTGGAATTCCAGAAAACACGATGCGCTTTGCCTGATAACGGGTTTTCAAAACAGTAATTAGCCGGTTTGTTTGAGCAATGAATACATTACAGTGTTTATTCGCGGTGACGTCATTCACACCTAAAGAAATGAGCACAAGGTCAAACCTAGCGTCAGGTGCTAGTTCACTATCAAGTAACGGTATTATGCTGTCGGTATTTTCACCCGTTTTAGCCACAAGCTGCCATTTGACTAAGAAGGAGTCCGACAATCGCTTGACCAATTGGCCTGCCAGTGCTTCATCTTGCTGCGCTACACCTACGCCGGCAGCAGCAGAATCGCCTAACACCAACACCCTCAGCTCAGGCCCACTTCCATTCACGCCCTGTCTTGGGCCGTCTGGCTCCGCGAGCCTAATAATGTTTTTTCTTACCCATCTTCCTTGCACCAGCAGTAAAGGACCGAGCAGTATCTTGTATATCCACATCGTTTTAATTTAGTCAGACCATCGGCTATGACTTTACCACGATACAAACCAGACAGTCGTGCAATTCAGCGCGACTTTGTATTACTTCATGCTAGTTCTGGAACTACCAAACCCAATACAATGTGTAACGGGTCATAGAATTGTATGACTAATTAGACCGTGAAGCCGCCGCTGGCGCATTGATAATTAAGAGGCATCAATGAGTGATAAGGCGAGCTTCGAGAAACGCATGCTTGACGTCTTTATGGCCAAAAAGAGCATTAAATACTTAAAACATCAACACACCAAAAATCACCTGACACCATCGGTAGTCGATAGCTTTGTTTAATCTTATACTCAACATACAACAAGCTAGTTGAGGAAGGTAATGCCTACCATTTCAAAATCGCTATTTTTATTCATTACCTTATTTTCAATCTCATTTTGTGCTTTTTCATGTCCCAACGACAAAGTGAGGTTTGACGAATTTTTGAAAAACGCGCCGCAATATCGTGTTGACCTGCTTCATCCCATTATTCAGAAATCAACGGTTTGCGTAACGGATGTTGAAAAAAGCAGAGAGAGTGTTGACATAAACTCAATTCGTGAATTTATGCATAAAGAGATAGTTAAATTTGATCCAGACGGAAATGTCGAAGTCCAAGTTGAAAAAATACTTGAAAAAGCAAGTAAAAAATATCCACTCAACTTTGGTCCATCATACAGAGGCGAGATATTACTTCTTTACTTCGACAAAGAGCGACAGCTCAATGTCCACTTTAATCTTAGCAGGTCTATTAATCAAAGTTATGGCAACATTTTATAGAAAGGAAATTATGTTATGAGCGTGCAAAGAGGATTCTTTACAGCGACTCAATTCGCGTTAGTAACTTTGCCACTTGCATAATGCTATGACTGAATTTTGTCTATTTGAGACAGTTAACGCTCGCTGTAGGACAACAAAGTACGCAAAACGGACTTTCGAGCTTATGATTGACTAGGCAATCACAGAATCGTAATTTGGACGAATAACTAATCCTGTATTGTTCAGAGAATCCTCAAAAGCAGGCTACTAAGACATCTTTCACCTAGGTTAAAAATGTTTCAATCACTCTCGATTAAGCTCTCATATGCGTTCAAAATTCAGCAACTTTGGTCAAGAACGATAGTTAAATAGCTCCTATTCTTGAGTTGTTAAGGAGAGAACAAGTTATATGACCAGATACCACGACCAGTTTACAGATATCGTCAATTTTATTGATGCTAATCTTGATGGTGAGCTTGATGTTGAAAGGCTATGTAAGCTCGCATGTCTATCAAAGTACCATTTCCATAGGCAATTTTCGTCACACTTTGGCATGCCCGTGATATCGCTAGCAAGGTTACTTCGACTTAAAAGGGCAGCCTATCAATTAGCCTATAGGGATGATGCTAAAATTGTTGATATTGCAATGGCGAATGGTTACGAAAGTCATGAAGCTTTTTCACGGGCTTTTAAAAAACATTTTAATAAAACTCCATTCCAATTTAGAAGAAGCCCTGATTGGACTCCTTGGCACTCAAAATATGAACCTGTCATTAAGCTAAGGACTATGATTATGAATGAAAATTCTGACTTTAAAGTGAAGTTGATTGATTTCCCTGAAACGTTGCTCGCAGTTATGGAGCACCGTGGTGCTCCAAACCTTTTAGGAAAGACAATTCAAAAATTCATTGCGTGGAGGAAAATCAGTCATCTTCCGCCTAACAAAAGCAAGACCTTTAATTTGATTTACGATGATCCTGCTGTGACAGGGCCAGAAAATTTTAGGTTTGATGTTTGTTGTTCTGTTGACAACGGAGTTGAGCCAAATGATTTTGGGATCGTAAGTAAAACAATACCTAAGGGAAGATGTGCAGTAGTTAGGCACATTGGAAGCGATGAGTCTATTGGCGTGGTGGTAAACTTCCTATACTCAAAATGGCTTCTCGATTCTGATTTTGAGGTTCGGGACTTTCCTATTTTTTTTGAAAGGGTGAGCTTTTTCCCAGAAGTACCAGAGAATGAAATGATTACCGATATATATTTGCCGATTGATTAGACAACACAACAAACCCAATAATCCGACCTCAAATTGCTACGCTTCTTTCAGCGACTTATTGGCGTGTTACTGAGCATCCGCTCCTTGTATATTGATTCCTTTCACTAGAGCTTTTGGGGCGGCAATGTACGCAGACTAATGGAATTGTCGCCTCCCTACCTAAAATAGAAATGTGGTGACAAACTACGCTTGTATTTTAATCAACTAGAAGAGGCGCAGATAATGACAGTTTCAACTATGAGCGATCAAGAGTAGTTCATTGCCATTTGGTTCTATTGGTTCAATTCGCCAAAGCGGACGTTCCGCTAACTCATCCGTACCCTGAAGCTTGTTAACGTAAAGACTCAATAAGAAAATTCACAACCTACACTGTAATAATTATTGGGTTATGTTTTTTGCAAGAAACAGAGTCGTTATATCAACGACTTTAACCAAGGAATCGACATCTTCAGTCTCCCAAGTAACAGGAGAGTTAACCGCTTCGCAGCAAATAACGCCTGCGGGTTTGCTATTGACTAAAAAGATGTAATCTAATAAAGAATATATATTGAGTGGTTCAAAATACGTTTTGTTAAAACATTGAGTATGTTCATTGGCTCTTGCATCGGACGCATCAAGAACCTGATGACTGACGATATAATCAAAGTATTGCGGAAAATCTGTAGCCTTTAACTCGTTACCGTTTGATACCTGATCATTTTCATCAAGGCATGTTAAACACTTGATGCTTGAATAGTTTTCTTTAAATAGCCATAAACTCACTCTATCCGCTTTGGGGATTAACCTTTTAAGCTCAACGCATATTGCATTTAACTTTTCTTTTGAATTGACTTCTGGGTTACTTATAGCGGTAGCGAAGCTTTTGAGATTCAATAGGTTGGGATTGAAAATATTAAGAAGGCTATTAAGTTTCTCTTTATCAAAAGGCTTCATTAAATACCCATTCATACCAATAGATAAATAATGCTCGATATCCTCTCTCATCGTATTGGCAGTCATTGCAACGATTGGAATTGCTTTTCCTTTGTCCAGCTTCCGAATTTGTTTCGTTGCTTGTACTCCATCCATTTCAGGCATTTGTATATCCATTAAAATCAAATCTACAGGGTGCTGTTTTAAATGCTCAACACACTGCTTACCATTTTCTACTAATACAACTTTGGCATTATGAGTTTCAAGCATGTTAGCCACAATGAGTTGATTGATTTTATTGTCTTCTGCGACAAGCACTGAAGCGCCTTTCAAATCAACGACTGCCTTCTGTTTTTTGTCTACGTTATTAAGTTGAGAGACGATAAAGTTTTGTTGATATATGAATGTTGAGCCTTCGTGTTCTGCACTCTTAAAATCGAGCTTACCATTCATAAGTTCAGCTAGTTTGGCGCAAATAGATAAGCCTAAACCAGTACCCCCATACTTCCTTGATGTTGACTTATCAGCTTGGTGAAAGTCTTGGAACAAAGCATTTTGAGCTTTCTTACTTATACCAATACCCGTATCAATAACCTGAAACTGAAGAGTTTCTTTACCTTCATGAGACTCTAAAACATCAATTTTGAGGGTGACTTTGCCTGACTCAGTAAATTTAACTGCGTTGGAACATAAATTATTGATTATTTGAGATACACGAACAGGATCACCAATAAGCACATTGCTAATGTTTGGTGATAGGTCGGTGACAAATTGTATGCCTTTGTCACTAGCCATTCGTAACATAGGTTTTTCGACAGAATTTATAAGTTCCTGTAGGTTAAAATCGATGTTTTCTATTTCAAGTTTACCTGCATCTATTTTGGCAAAATCTAAAATATCATTAACGATGTTGGTTAAAATTTGAGTAGAGCTCAAAATGCTTTTAAGTGCGTTGTTTTTTTCTTCTTTGGTCTCTCCCTCAATTGCGAATTCAGCTAAATTTAAAATACCATGAAGTGGCGTTCTTAACTCATGAGACATATTGGCAAAAAATCGATTTCGAGATAAAAGTGCATCTTGAGCCTTTAATTCAGCATTCTTCAAATCAGTAACGTCTGTGTGGGTGCCTGTAAAGCGAATCGGTCCGCCATTATTATCCCACTCAACAACTCGGCCTCGGTCTAAGATGTAACGCCAGTTACCATCAGTATGTTTCATACGATGCAGGTTTTCATAAAAATCAACTTTACCTTCCATGTGAGCTGTAATATCAGCGAAACACCCTTCAATATCGTCCGGGTGAACTCTGTCCTGCCAGTCTGATAAGGTTTGAGTTAAGTCAGATAACTTCAAGCCAAGCATGTCAGCCCATCGTTCGTCAAAAGTGACATCATTAGTCTGCGGGTTCCAGTCCCACATACCTAAACGCGTCCCCTCTAATACAAGTTCTAAACGCTGTTGAATTATTTGACTAGTATTCTTCTCTTCTTCAAGTTGTGTAACATCCGTCAAAAAAGAAACGGGAGGTGAATCAATTTGAAAAACGATTTCTTCTTTTATATAACGAACTTTCCCGTCGTTGTCTTTTATCTCATAGGTTGGGACTATTAATGTAGAGTTGTGGTTGGCATCAATCATTTCTTTTCTAATCAATGCTGATTCATTATTGAGGTTGATTGAAAATTCACCACCTTTGGATAACTGCAATAGGGTTAATGCATTTTTAGAAAATTCGCCAATGCTATCACAGTGGTTGCTATTCCACTTTATGGCGAATATGTTGGATGTTTGACTAATTAAATTGAATGAATTGTCCAAAATACCGCGTTTCCAAAAGCACTAATTCGTTAAGTATAAACAAATAAGAAAAATAGTATAAAAAACTTGAAGTGTAGTTACTCATGTTAAGTTAGTGTGTGGGGGGACGTCCGTTATTTTGATTTTATTCCTTAAATGGCACACTAACCGAATGACCGGAATTGGCACAATGCTGCCGAAAGAAAACCAAAAACTGAACGTCTGCTGTTGGTCTTTTACTGCCCGTCAGGTTAAATCGAAGTTCACTTTGTGATGATACTACTCATTATATTCACTACGTTCGATAATATCTTCAATGACCCCTTTTGCATTTAGCTGTTCTGCGGCATGTTTTAGCTGAGATAAATAGTGAATAGCCGGGGACTTTTTCGATACCGCAATACTGGCTGTATAACTAGTGTGAAGTGCATAATTTGACGCCACAAAAACAGGTGATCCCATTAAAGCAGCATCCAATTCAATGTTCACGTACTCAGAGGCAAATACAGCGTCAACTTCATGCCTGGCGGCCATGGTAAACGCTTGCTTAATCGAGTCCACTTCTTTGATCGTAGTGTTAGTTAATAAAGGAGCAATATCTTCCGAGTAAGCAAAACCTTCCACCATAGCAACCGTTAGGCCGTCCAGGTCAGATAGGTTATTGATTTCAAGGTTTCGCATACTCAGTGAAAAAAAGCGTTTTTTAAACGCCTTCATATAAGGCACAAACTCCATGTAGGGTGCGCGTGAGGACGTTTCCACCAGCCCTATCATGATGTCAGTGCTGCCCTCCTTCATGCGTGACAGACAGCGTTTAAACGCAACATTGCCAGAAAACTCCGGCGTAAACCCCGCTACCTTACCGAGCGCTTTTGTTATTTGAATATTTTGACCTCTGGGCGGCTGACCATCTTCAAATATTTGCCTGGGAGGAAAGTGATCCATACACACCTTAAATATAGGTCGCTCCTCTGCATGAGCTGCATGCAGCACGCTTATAGACAAAAGGAAAAGGCATCGTAATAACGGGGCAATAGACAAGGGCATTTCTCTTTTTAACACACGTGCTCATTCAGGAGTATGTTGACGGCGAGCTAGATAATAAGGCGCATTCTCATTAAGAGCAATTGTCCCGTGATACTAATTACCCGTTAAAGGTAATGGAAAGTGATACATTCTTACTTAATCAAGTACCTATTTCATAACAACAGAATACTCATCGTATACATCTGGGCATTTTAAACGCATTCTGGACACGCCAGCTTATGTTGAAGGGTTTATTCAGCTGGCAAAAGAAAGTGCGTCGACTATTCATACTAACTAATTAAGACGAATGTATAGACGATGAAAGAGGCAATAGTTCGTTTTTTTCTGTCTATCTAGGTTCTATCAATACCCCCTCCCCTTACTAGAAACGTATTCATTGACCTGAATCAACACATTTATTTTTAAAAAACCTAGTCTACACTTAGGCGAAAAGGGGCAAACGGATAGTAGCTATGTATGCTATTTCAATAAAAGACGAGGAACTGCTTCCTCTTTCCAAACAAATGGACTTGTTTGAAGGTCATTGTCAGCAATCAGGGCTCTGTGCCAACGAGGGCGAGTTTGAGCGTATCAAGAAGCAACTAAACAGAGACTTCACCAGAAAAGTGATCACGCTTGCTGACTTTATAACCTTAAGTCTTCGGCTGTCCAAGTACTCTGCCAATCCCCTGAATCATTAAGATTGTTGAGGTTCTTTAAACTGTTCCCTACGGGTTTCATTGTGTACTGCACTGCGCGCTTGTTCGTTCAAATGTGCGGCCATTAAGCGACTATCTATTAGCGCTGCGTTACTCTGCTTGTTGATGTTCACTAGCGGCTCACCAACCTGTAAATACTTAGGCTTTAACTGGCAAGCTTGCCAGTATTTTCTTAGGTAGCGCTGACATTTTTGTTCAACGTAAGTGCGATAATCCTCATCAGACATCCAGCCTTCCGTCAAATTAAGTCCGAGCTGTTTGGGCAATGCATTGGAGTGGTCGTCCAGCACACCTAAGATTCTGAGATTGTCACAGCCCGCGTTATTTTTAAGATAGCATCGCCATGGATACTCAATATACAGTACGTTAGGTAAATGCGGACGTTTACTAAAAGGTGAACGTGTTTCAACGTTTCCCCGCCAGTCTAGCACTAGCTTAACTCCTTTATTGCTGGTTTCCTGATCGAGGAAATAGCCTTTGCGAAAAGAGTAGCAACACAAGCCCGGCCCACCGCGTTTAAGTTTAGGTAAAGCTGAATTGGGTAAAAACGTTGGACAATTTAATAACCGTTGCGCGACAAATGCACTGGTCACATGAAAAATTTTCATTTTGTTATTCCACTAAAAGTAAGACCCTTCTCCCTTTACATCTAACGCTTTTATTATTTTTTTTGTGCCTCTAAAACGTAGTAAACACAACCTTTTTCATCAACTGTGAACAATCAGATAAATCCGTTGCATTGACGTTTAACCGAACGAGCATTTATGTAGAGCTGGCTATTTAGCCACTCTAAACAGATAGTTTGGTAGCATTTATCAGTGTATTTAGTTTGAAGCATGGCTATTATGCTGGGTTGCAAATACGCAACCCCTACATAAAAGAAGAAGACTATGTCTATTGAACAAACTCACATCGTCATTACCGGCGCTGCCAGCGGCATTGGAAAAGCGATGGCTGAACACTTCACTGCCCGTGGCATGCATGTCGCGCTGCTTGACAGAAACCAACAACAATTAGATAAATTGGCCCAAGATTTACCTAATAGCCTGCCCATTTGTGTAGATATTGCCGATGAGACACAAGTCGACGCGTGTTTCGAACGCATCATGTCGCAGTTCGGTAAAATCGACATGTTGTTAAACAATGCTGGCGTGTTGAACGATGGACTACTACTTAAAGTCAAGGACGGTAAAGTAGTTAATCGGTTATCTGTTAGTGCCTGGCAATCTACTTTGGATGTGAATCTTACCGGTACTTTCCTTTGTGGGAGGGCGGCGGCTAGTCATATGGCAACAAATGGTGGCGGCGTCATAATCAATGTATCCTCAGTCGCCAGAGCGGGTAATAAGGGGCAAACCGCCTATTCTGCTAGCAAGGCGGGCGTAGTGGCACTCACGGCGACCTGGGCAGCCGAGTTGTGTGATTATGGGATCAGAGTCGCTGCCATCGCACCCGGTTTTGTCGACACACCGATGATTCAACAAATGCGTCCGGATATGCTTGAAATGATGGTGAGTAAAGTACCCGTCAAGCGTGTCGCTAAATTAGCAGAGATGGCCGACGCCATCACTTTTATTATGGAAAATGACTACTTTAACGGCAAAATATTAGAATTAGACGGCGGTTTACGCTTCTGAGTCGAACGCTTTTGAGGAAATGCATGACTTCAATAACGGAAAATGACACTGATTTGATAAAAAAAGCATTTGCATGCAGCAATTATCTGGCTGCGCTTTGCGAACGTGATGACACGGTGTTGACGACCTTGCTAAATGGCCAAGGTACGCCTTATTTGGAAGAAGCGCTTCACCTCAAAGCGCTCGAGGCTTTTACTGAACATTGTGACTCAGAAGTCCATTTGATGTCGGCGCTTCGGGCCTATCATGCTCAACATACCGCTCGTATTATTTGGTACGACGTTATTGTTCAGCAACCTATTAAGCATTCACTCACGCAAGTGTCTGTGCTTGCCAATGCCATTATTCTCACTGCCTATAACTGGTTGTATACGTCGCTGACACAGCGTTATGGCATACCGCAGGCAAGACAGCCTATGTGCATACTGGCCATGGGCAAACTAGGCGGCCATGAGCTTAATTTTTCATCTGACATTGATCTTATTTTTGCCTATCCGGAAAAAGGGGAAACACACGGAGGGCGAAAGCAGGTCGAGCATCAAGTCTTTTTCACCAAGCTCGCACAAAAGCTGATACATGTTCTGGATACAGTGACTACTGAGGGGCGCCTATATCGAGTTGATATGCGTCTGCGTCCTTTTGGTGAGAGTGGCCCTCTGGTCGCCCATTTTGACGCACTGGAAGATTACTACCATGAGCAAGCACGGGAATGGGAACGGTTTGCCCTGATGAAAGCCCGTATTATCAATCCCCCCACCAAAGATACTGACACCCTGTACAATATCATCAGGCCTTTTGTATATAAAAAATACCTCGACTTCACCACGCTGGATGCGCTTCGGGATATCAAACAGATGATCAACGCCGAGACTCGACGTCGGCGACTTGCCAACAACATTAAGCTGGGTAGAGGCGGAATACGTGAAGCGGAATTCTTCGTACAATGCTTTCAGATGATCCACGGTGGTAGACATCCGAGCCTACAAGTTAAAAACTGGCTAAAGGCCTGCGAGAAGCTTGCTCAGGAAGGGCATATTGCCACTGAAACCCAGCAGGCGATAACACAGGCTTATTGCGTTTTGCGAAAGGTAGAACACGCCCTACAACAAGTGAATAATGAGCAAACTCAGTCACTGCCGACCGACCCGCTACACTGGCAAAAAATCGTATTAAGTACTGGTTATGAGAGCCAGGCATCACTGGAACACGACATTGCTAAAGCCAGAGAAACCATTCATGATCTGTTTGCTGAACTCTTTGCACAACCCGATGAGGACGTCGACACTGAATCCGCACTTTATCAGTTTTGTGTGGATGCCTGGCAACTGGATTTGTCAGAACAGGAACTCAATGACACGGGCCAGTCTGTAATAGATACCCACCTGGTTTCCCAGTTCCATACGATTATTTCTGGGTTGAAGAAAACTGTGCTTACCTCACGAGCGGGGACGAGGGGACGTCAACAACTCGACAAATTGATTCCTCTAATCCTTGAAGCGTTTTTAGAAAATGAAGACAAAGACTTTGTCGTTCTTGAGCGAATTTTCGCGCTAATCCATGCTGTTTTGGGCAGAACCACTTATCTGGATTTGCTACTGGAAAACCCCGATGTACGCAAACAACTTTTTCACCTTTGCCAGCTAAGCCCTTGGATTGCCGACCAGTTAAGGCAGTTTCCATTGCTGTTAGATGAATTGCTAGCGCCCATTTACTTACATAACCAAACAACGGACCTCGAGGCGAGTCGGCAAGAATATATCGGTGAGCTCAGGCAAGTGCTTCTGCGCATTGACCCTGATGATGAAGAGCAGCACATGGATGTGTTACGACAGTTCAAACTGTGTCAGCAGTTGCGAATAGCAGCAGCTGATATATTAGGCACGTTGCCAGTTGAAAAAGTGAGTGACAAACTGACAATGCTTGCTGAAGTCTTGTTGACCCATGTGATCAATACGGCGTTACATCAAATGGCAAAGCGATATGGCCTGCCAGAGTATCACGATATCCCAGGTCATGGATTTGCAGCCTTGGCTTACGGCAAAATGGGAGGGTGGGAATTAGGCTATGGCTCGGACTTAGACTTAGTTTTTATCCATAATGCTCCGGCTGATAGTCAAACCACTGGGGCCAAACAAATCAGTGCGCAACAGTTCTACATCAAAGTCGCACAACGCATCATGCATTTACTGAACACCAAAACCATTTTTGGTGAGTTATATGACACTGACCTGCGGCTTCGGCCTTCAGGCAACGCTGGCCTATTTTGTTGCCACGTTGACGGATTCACCCATTACCAGAATAACGATGCATGGACCTGGGAACACCAAGCACTGGTGCGAGCGAGGGCGGTATTTGGCGAGACGGAACTCATTGAAAAGTTCAACCTTACGCGACAAGCCATATTGTGCAAGACACGCGACGTTGAGGCGCTGAAGATTGAAGTGTCGGACATGCGCAGAAAACTGTTCGAGCACTGGCAATCAGAAAAGGGAAAACAATCCTTTAAGCACGGTACCGGCGGGATCACAGATATTGAGTTCTTAAGCCAATATTGGGTATTGGCTTATTCACACCAAGACACTTCACTCACAAAATGGCAGGACAACCTGCGCATTATTGACGCAGCTTCATCAACGTCGTTGATCAGTGCAGAGCAGGCCGATGTGTTAAAGAAGGCGTATTTATGTCAGCGCAACGCACTGCATCACAGCACATTATTAGGGAAACTCGACCAGGCAGAAAGCGCAGAGATAAAACACATGCGTAAAGCTGTCAGCGAAGTATGGCAGGCTATTTTGCCTCCCTACAGTGCTGACGAATAAAGTCTGACTCATTGGTGGTAATGACTAAAGAGCGCTGATTCGGACAGAAGTACCCTTTAACTTTACCCTGAAAATTAGCGTCAATAGCACGGGCGATGTCAGCCACAGAGCCAATCATATTGTTTTCCATTTGAAACTGATGCTTAACAATAAAATCTTCGTTCAAATCCCAAATCACCTGCATGCCCTCTTGTTGGGCATACTCGGAAATGGCTGATCTCAGTGTGTTACCAGCTTCAAAAGTCCTAAATTTATGCTCTCCAACCCAACCTCGACTAACAGGTTTGAGTTCGCTGGTCATTCCCATCAAGCGCTGCTCAAGCGGTTCATCAGCGTCTGGTACTGCAATAGTAAAATCACCGGTTGGCTCTCTAATAGGATCACTGGAAGACATTCGGAATTCGCGATAAAAGTCAGACAACCCCGTGTCTATCGAGCGCTTTTCTGGTGCCCCCTCGGGTTTGGGCGTGTCCTTATTGTCCTGACGCATAATCAGAACCACAGCGGCAAGCACGACTAAAACCAATGCCAGGCCGATTTGCTTGGCCCAAAATGCGGTGCTTGAAAAACCTTTTTTGCTCATGCTAAACCACGCTCAGTCTATTGCTCGCCTACTATAGAATTTAATTACGGCATTAGTAAAGTGAAGGGTCACCTTCATTAGGCCGGGTTTTAAATCGCTTGTGCATCCACAAATAGCTCTCTGGCTGCTCATTAACGATATCCAATATCTGCTGATTTAACTCAGTCAGTGCTTCGTTATCTTCTTTATCGGCAAGTTCGCGCAAAGGTGGATAAAACTTGAGTTTGCAACCTTTCTTTGAATATTGAGACGTAATCATAAGAGGTACACAATTGGCTCTGCGCGCAAACATCAAGGTAGCCGTCGTTGTTGCCGTTTCCTCAACCCCACCAAAAGGAACAAAGGCACTTTGCGCCCGCCCATAATCTTGGTCAGGCAAGTAAATACACAACTCTCCTTCATCCATTGCGGCGAGCAAAGCCTTCGCATTGCGTTTGTGGATCATATATTTATTGGATTGCGCCCGACCGTGATACTGAAAATAGTCCATCAACGGATTATTGTGCTTTCTATAGAATGCGATGCTCGGATGTGTATAGCCTAATCCCCTACAAGCAAATTCAAGGTTCATGTTATGCAGCGCCAGACCAAATACACCGTTGCCTTGTTTCAATATGGCTTCAGCGTGTTCAAAGCCCTCTATTTCAAAGTGCTTTTTTATCCGCCATGTAGGCCACCACCAGCCAATTGCGGTTTCAAACACGGCCATTCCGGCCCTGCCTAGGTGTTTTTTAAGGACAATTTCACGCTGCTCGTTTGACCACTGCGGATAACATAACTCTAGATTTCGACGTGCAACCTGTACCCGCTTTTTCGCTACTTTGGTTAGTAACCACCCCACACCATTACCTAAGCGAAGAATGAAAGAAAAGGGCAGCCAAGTTAATAAATACAGCAATCCAGCACCTATCCAGACAGGCCAGTATTTGGGTAATAGAAATGACCATTGAAATGAGGGAGGCGTTATTCCGACTGACAAAGACTGTTCCTTTATTTTTGTTATGAAGGGCGTATAACTGTGTATTCTACCAAGCTAATTCAAACTGTGTCATTGGACAAGTGTGCTTACCGCTGAAAATCGCGCTAGTAACGCCTGATGCACCCATTGCATGGCGCTGTCCTGCAAGGCATTGGTATGCCAATATAAATGCGTCATAAGCGCGGGTAGGTGAATAGGCATAGGGTGAATGGACAATCCTTTTGTAATGGCTAAAGACGTCGCAAGTCGCATTGGCAGTGTCAGCACACCGACGCCTTGGTGAACCAATGCTATGGCAGCTTGATAAGTTTGACAGCGCATTACTGTCTGCCGATCTAATCCTGCCTGACGCAAAGCGAGATCCTCCACAGTCGCGCCTTGGGGGCGCCTGGAAACGCCAATATGGTTAGCCACCAAATAGGTCTCTAATGTTAACGTCTCTGGATGGAGCTGCTCCCAGCCCAATACGCAAAAGCTATCTTCCAATACGGGACAGTGCGATACAGGCTGACCAATGGGTCGCTCAACGTCCAATGCAAAGTCGATGTCACCTGCCAATAACGCAGATTCCATCTCCGCCCGCTGTAACACTACACTGTCTACTCGCAACTGTTGCACTTTGTTGCTCAAATGGCTAACCAGATCGGGTAACACGATTTGCTCCAGCGCATCAGGCATCGCTATTCGCACCGTCAGTTCACTGTTCGAAGGTTCAAACACCGAAGCCTGCTTTAACGCCTCAAACAAGGCCTCCAAATGCTTGCCAACAAGCGGATACACCCGTTTGCAAAAGGGCGTAGGTCGCATTTTAGTGCCATGTCGTTCAAACAAGTCATCATTAAAATGGCTCCGTAAACGCTTTAGTGCATGGCTCACCGCAGAGGGCGTAATATGCAGCCTCTCGGCAGCACGAGATAAGTTTTGCTCTTCGTTTAACACCACGAATAATCGCAACAAGTTTAAATCAAGCTGTTGCCACTGCCTCGCATCCATTGTGAATACCGTTCATAGTTTTTTGTAAAAATAAATCATTTCATTCAACTTTTCTAGATCTATACACTTGAAGCATTGCTCGGCGCAGAGAAAGAGAAGTGGTCTTTACCTTTGACACGCCGTGAACCCATCCATGGGGGCTCCACTCGGGCATCCATGCCCTCGAGGGTCAAAGGTAAAGACCACTTCTCTTTCTCTGCGCCGTCGTTAACATTTTGTTGTTCTGAATAACTATTATTGGCGCCTAGCAAATCGCAGTTGATTAACGAACAACGAAATGCCAGATATAACCAGCAAGGGCAACTTATGGATTTTTCGCATAATTCCAAAACCACGTCGCTGCTAACCCAGCTCAATACGTTTCTAGAAGACAAGGTATATCCCATTGAAGATGAGGTGTATCAGTACTATCACGAACACAATAATCACGGTGATTTTAAACGCTGGACGTTGCACCCTAAGGTGGAGGCACTGAAGTCGGAAGCGAAAGCAACTGGGCTATGGAACTTGTTTCTGCCAGATGAAGCCTTGGGTCAGGGACTCACTTGCCTTGAGTATGCCCCGTTAGCTGAGCAAATGGGTCGCTGCTTGTTCGCGCCGGAAGTATTTAATTGTAATGCGCCGGACACAGGCAATATGGAAGTGCTTTATCACTTTGGGAGTGATGCACAAAAAGCACAATGGTTAACGCCTTTGTTAGCCGGAGAAATCCGCTCTGTTTTTGGCATGACAGAGCCTAAAGTCGCGTCTAGTGACGCGACTAATATGGAAGCCAAAATCGAGATCCGCGACGACAAGATTGTTATAAATGGGCAAAAATGGTGGTCTACAGGCCTTGGGCATCCCAATGCTAAGGTAACTATTTTTATGGGGCTTTCTAACCCCGAAAATGACCGACACCAACAACATAGTATGGTCATCGTCCCCCTTGATACGCCAGGAATCGAAATTAAACGTATGTTGACGGCTTATGGCGACTATGATGCTCCCTACGGCCATGGTGAAATGCACTTTGACAATGTCACAGTGCCCCGAGAGAATCTGCTCGTTGGCCCTGGGCAAGGCTTTGCCATAGCCCAAGGGCGTCTGGGACCAGGTCGGATCCATCATTGTATGCGCAGTATCGGTATGGCAGAAAAAGCACTGGAACTTGCCATAAAACGTTCACTTACACGCGTAGCATTTGGGCAGCCTCTGATTAAACTCGGTGGTAATGGAGAGCGTATTGCACAGGCAAGAATGGCCATTGATCAAGCTCGCTTACTCACATTGCAAGCGGCCTGGAAAATTGACAACCTTGGTGTTAAACATGCTATGACAGACATCTCTGCCATTAAAGTGGTTGTGCCTAACATGCTGCAAGAAGTGGTTGATATGGCTATTCAGATGCACGGCGGTGCAGGGATGTGTAACGACTTTCCACTTGCGCGTTTTGCCGCCGGAGCCCGAAGCCTTCGTTTGGCAGATGGCCCGGATGAAGTGCACATGGGCATGGTGACCCGTTTAGAATTGAAAAAATACAAATAGAAGAAAACCCTATGTCAAAAACGTTACGACAATCCGTTTTAATTACTGGCGCAAGCTCCGGCCTTGGTTATGAAATGGCCAGACAATTTGCTGCAATGGGCCGTGATTTAGCCTTGTGTGCAAGACGCATAGACCGGCTTGAGGCACTCAAAGCTGAGTGTGAAAACATTAATCCAAACATTAAGGTGTCTATCCGTACATTGGACGTGAATGACCATGATCAGGTATTTGCGGTCTTTGACGCCTTTAACGAGGAATTTAACGGCCTAGATCGCATTATTGTGAACGCAGGCATGGGTAAAGGCGCCTCTGTTGGCACTGGCTATTTTGAAGCGAACAAACAAACCGCTATCACTAATTTTGTTTCTGCGCTAGCACAATGCGAAGCAGCCATGACAATATTTCGAGCACAGAATTATGGGCATTTGGTCACCATAAGTTCCATCAGTGCAGTGCGAGGTTTTAGACGTGCATTAACGGTTTACGCCGCAACCAAGGCAGCATTGACGTCGATGACGGAAGGTATTCGAATCGATGTACGAAACAAACCCATCAGTGTGAGTACAATTCATCCAGGCTTTATCCGTAGTGAAATTAACGAAAAAGTTGAAAAGGTGCCCTTTATGGTTGACACAAAAACGGGTGTTAAAGCCATTGTGGAAGCCATTGAAAAAGAAAAAGCCAATGCTTATGTACCCAGCTGGCCATGGGCTTGGCTGCACTATGTGCTGCGCATTGCACCCATGTCCTGGCTGGCCAAAATGAGCTAGGCTGTCATGTGCTGCGTTTTTCTAAAACTGATCCGATAGAACAGACTGTAAAACACCGGCACTGCAATCAGGGTTAATACGGTGGCAAACGCCAAGCCTCCCATGATAGTGACCGACATATCAGCAAAAAAGGCGTCTGTCAGCAAGGGAGCCATACCCAAAATTGTGGTAATTGCCGCCAGTGTAACCGGCCTTAACCGGGATGCACTGGCGCTCACAATAGCGATATCCGGTTGCTTACCCTCTTCAATTTGCAGGTCAATCTCTTCGAGTAGCACAATGGCATTTTTAATAAGCATGCCAAAAAGACTCAGAAAACCCAGCAAAGACATAAACCCGAATGGCATGTCTGTTACCAATAACCCTGATACTACGCCGACCGCTGCCATAGGCACAATAAGCCAGATAATTAGTGGCTGCCTAACCCGTCCAAACAACACAACAGATATTAAGAACATCACCAAAAAACCAATGGGCAGCCCTACCCCTAACGCTTTTTGTGCATCTCTCGACGATTCATACTCCCCCCCCCATTCCAACTGGTATCCATCAGGTAATGGAATGGCTTCAATCTGTGGTCTCAGTCGTGCCAACGCTTTCGCGGCCGTCTCCGAAAACCCTGGCTCAGCAAACACTGTGATCGTCCGAATGCGATTACGGCGATGGATTTGTGTTTCTTCATTGATAAGCTCTAACCCTTTTGAGATCTGCCGGAAAGGCACATAGCGCCGCTGCGCGGAACTCCATACTTGACTATTTTCTATGGCATCAACCTCAGAATCACTCACACCCGACATCTTGGCACGGATGCTATAACTGTAATCACCATCCTGTAAACGTCCCATTTCTACGCCTGTAGAGGCGTACTGAATAGCTTGACTAAAATCGGTCCGGCTGACACCGGCAATGCCCGCATTGAACGAATCATAATGGGCATTTAAAGCCAGCCCTTTTTCCCGCCAGTTATGACGGACATCGCGTAATTTCTCATCAGCAAGCATCCGTGCTTTTGCCTGTTCAGCGAGTTGTCTGAGTACTTCAGCATCAGGACCAGAGAAACGCGCAGCCAGTTTGGCCCCGCCACCCGGACCAAATTGCATTTTTTCGGTGTAAAAATACGCATTTAAGTCAACACTTGGCAGCGTGTCGGTCAGCGTAGTAATCACCCCGTCAATCTGGTTTCGTTCTGCTACCCGAACCAAGAAAAAGCCGTAGCTTTCGTTAGGCTGCTGCGGCGCATAGGTTAAAGTAAACCTGTCTGCACCGCGACCGATAAAGCTGGTGACTGAAACTACATCTTGGTGTTGCATGATCAGCTTTTCAGCCTCTTGAACATGGTCAGCCGTTTCTCTGATGTCCTGAGATTGTGGCCCCCAGTAGTGAACAAAAAACAGTGGTGCATTTGAGGCAGGAAAAAACCCTTGCTTCACCATTCCAAAGCCGCCATAAGCGACGAGTGTTATCACCAGCAGGCACGCAACTGTCAGCCAGCGAAATCGCAGTGCCTGAGTCAACACAGCCAAATATCCACGATAGACAAAACCAGAATTCGCCTCTTCTTCCTTGTCATCGCCTACCTGGTAAAAGTACTTACCGAACAGAGGAACGACCGTGGTCGCAAGCACCCAACTCAATAACAATGAAATCAACACGACAGCGAACAAGGAGAATAAAAACTCCCCGGTAGCATCATCTGACAGGCCAATACCAGAGAAGGCCGCAATGCCGATAACGGTGGCACCTAATAGCGGCCATTGAGTGCGTTTGACAATAAAGCTTGCCGCCTCAACAGCCGACTTGCCCTGACGCATTCGCAGCATCATTCCTTCGGCGACAACTATAGCATTATCAACCAGCATCCCCATGGCAATAACCATGGCACCCAATGAAATCCTTTGTAGCTGTAACCCCATCAGCCACATAAGCAAAACAGTGCCCATCACAGTAACCAGTAATACAGAGCCGACAACAACGCCGCTGCGCCACCCCATAAAAAGCATGAGGGTTAGCGTTACCACAGTAACGGAAAGAATGAGATTGTTGATAAACCCTTTTACCGACTCATCAACAAGAGCAGCCTGATCATAAATCGGCGTTAACGTTATGCCTGCAGGTAGACGATTAAGTAATTGCTTAGTCTTGGCGTTCACGCGTTTACCTACTTCAACAATATTGACATCGTTAAGTGCAGAAATGGCTAGCGTGATCGCCTCCTCACCCTTATAGCGAATAAGAACAGGCTGAACATCAATGGGTTCAAAGGTTAATTCAGCCACATCTCTTATCTTGATGGAGCGATTCGTGCCTGGCACAACCAGGGTTAGGTTGTAAATCTCGTCAAGACGGTCAACAGGATTTTCGACCAGCAAACGCACCTTACTTCCCTCAACCTGAATTCGACCACCATTAAAAGGCTTGAGATTTTCTGCTAATAGGTTTGTCAGGTCAGGAAATGAAATCCCTAAGCCAGCTAACTGAAATGGATTGATATAGGCAACCAACTGTTCTTGTTGCACACCGTTAACCTGTACCTTAGCAACCCCCTCGGTAACCAGTAATTCTCGTCTGATGACGCGCGCAAACTCTCGCAATTCATTGGGTGAAAAATCAGGCGCACTTAAGGCGTAATACATACCAAACACATCGCCAAAATCATCAAACACCCTAGGTTGTTGGGCACCGGTGGGCAATACGTTGCCGGCATCTCTGAGTCGCTTTCGAAGTTCATCCCAAATCTGAGGTAACACATCAGAGTCGTAATGCGATTTAACCTCCACCGTGATTTCTGACACCCCAGGTTTAGAAATGGAGGTTAGGCGATGCAGCTGAGACATTTGCTGAATCGCTATTTCAAGTGGCTCGGTAATCTCACGCTCTACTTTTCGTGCGCCAGCACCGGGAAACTGTGTCACTACCTGAACCTGCTTGATGGTGAAAGCAGGATCTTCCAGTCTCCCGATATTATTGAGTGCAATCGAACCACCAATAAGCAGAACGACAACCAGTAGCCAAACATTGACCGGATTCTTAATGGAGTAGCGAGCAATATCCATCTTATTGCTCCGGTGTATAAGGTTTCACTATCAGTCCCTCACGCATTTTGGACGCTCCCGCCGATACGACTTTGTCGTGCTGAGAGACATCACCTGATATCAGGGCAAAATTATTCTCAATGTGTAATACATCCACCTTCACACGGTTTACCTGAGATGTGTTCGCGTTAAATCGCCACACGTGGAAACCCGCTCCATCGTTACCCTGAATAGCCGAGAATGGAACTAAAACACCGTCAGCAAAGCGCGCTTGATTCACTTGAACTGTTACCGTTGCGCGGGCACCGGGTGTTAAATCTGCAGCAGTCGCATCTGCAGCAAACACCACCTTGTATGTTTGGGTAATGGGATCAGGCTGTGTAGCATGCTCAACATAGTGAAGTGAAAACTGTTTGTCAGGCGCCGAGATAATACTGGCTGTCGCGAGCACGGGTGTACCGGCTTTGTGCGCGCTTAACACCCGCTCCGGTACATTGACGTTAAAATAATAACGCGACACATCCTGAAGTCTCGCAATAATATCGCCTGCACGTACGAAGCTATTGTTCTCAACCAGGCGTTCTGACACTTGAGCATCAAAGGGCGCGCGCAATGTCGTATAACTTAAGTCTTGCTGTGCTTTTTCTAAGGCAATACCGGCCAGTTCATGCGCTGTGATTGCATTGTCCATTTGCGCTTGTGAGGCCAACCCTTTTTTGAACGTCGCCTGGATTCTCGTGAGATCGCGGGATGCCTGATCAAACCTGGCTCTGGCCTCTTTTACACCCTGCTCAAAAGGTGTGGGGTCGATGTTTGCCAGTATCTCTCCCTTTTTTACAATCTGTCCTGTCACCAAATTCTCATAGACAATACGACCGGAAACTTCAAAGCTGGCATCAACGGTTTTCACTGCCGACACCTCGGCCGGAAATGTTCTAGATGTGATGTTGACGTTGTCGACAACCCTAGCAAGCTTAACAGCCTGAATACTGGAATCAGTTTCAGATGCGCTGGGCGCTGGGCCACAGCCACTGAGTAAGAGAACAGAGGTAAAAGCGGCAACGACGACAGGAAAGTGTTTGTTGATGGATCTATATGTTTTCATTTTCCAGCCATTCTAAATGTGTATTGATTACACTTTATTAACAAAAGTAAACTATACAGTGTAGTTTAATACTTTCATTTGAAAAGTAAACTGATCAGTGTAAAAATATTTGGATATTTGTATCGAGATGTGCCATGACAGAAGCTAAAAAAACGCGCAGTGAGCTCAAACGAGAAGCCATACTGGAAGGTGCAAGGAACGCATTCCAACAGTTTGGCGTGGGAAATACCAGCATGGACAAAATTGCCGAAATGGCACAGGTATCCAAGCGCACTGTATATAACCATTTCCCTAGCAAAGAAATTCTTGTCACCCACATCATCAAGGAGATATGGGGCAATGCCATTTTAGGCTTTGACGCACCCTACGATGCAGAGCGCGACTTAAAGTCGCAATTACTTGAACTGGTAGACAATCAGCTTAATCTGATGGGTCAGAGTGAAATGTTGGAACTCACACGTGTTGCGCTCGCCCATTGTCTGTATAACCCCGATAACTTTGAGTCTGAAATTTCTGACTTTTTTGAGCAGGAAACAGCCATGATCCGCTGGCTAAAAAGTGCCATGGACGATGGAAAGTTAAAAAAAGTCGACCCCCTTTTAGCCAATGACCAGATCCTGAGTTTGTTAAAGGGTCAGGCCCTGTGGCCTCAACTATTACACGCTGAAGCGCCACTCTCCAAACAGCAGCAAATAGCGTTAGCAGAAGCCACCGTTGACATGTTTCTAAGTTATTACCGAATCTGTTAAATAACGGCTATATCCAAAGCCTCAGCCAGCTCTATGCGGTCGCGGTGTATTTCAGGATAAGGCCCAAGGTTAGCTATGAGCGCTCTCAGTAATACCTTGTTGGGTTGCTCTTTTGCTAATTCCTGAGCCATTAACTCACAGGTTTCAGTGACCTCTTTCTGACTCTCTGCAGTGAGTTGCTTTGCCTGAGACAACATATTTTTGAGAATTGCACTGGCTTTTTCCTGTCTGCTAAGCTGACTCTTTGATTCGATAGCATACACAGACTCTGCATTTAACGCGGGTTGGAGCGTGGATTTTGACAACGCCGTTAAACTTGCCTCAAGGCTCAGAGCAACAACTTCTGCGCACGCTTTCACATCAAGATTGGCGTTATCAAGTGTCATGTAAAGACCGTATTCATGAAAAGCACCATTGAGTAAAGTAAGAATATCCGTCAACCACTTTTCGTGCTTTTCACCGTAGGCTTTTCTGAGCAAAACAATTTGCTTTCGATAGTATTCTGCGCGAAAGCTTTGAATAACATCCATAATCTCATCATTCATGAGCAATGAGTCGTCCATCGCAATGGCTTGATTCAGTGATCGATCCTCGTTCATGAATGAAAGCTCTTCCGTGAAATATTCTGTCATCAGCGTTTTGCCACTATGAGGGTTACCCTCCAGCAAATTAGTCAGGTAAGACTGACTACGCTCAATAGATTGATTCATTAGCGCTACGACTATGGCTTGTTTAGACGTAAAATGAGAGTATACCGAGCCTTTTGCAATGCCTGCTCGCTTAGCGATTTCTGCAATGGTAGTACCGCTAACGCCAACCTCAATAAACAACTGACGCGCCACCGCCAATATTTTTTCTCTTTTCTCGCTCACTGGCTACTCGTGTTTCTCTGCTACATGCTCTTTTTACAGTATGCCACAATACGCAATCTGACCAAATGGTCATTTTCATGACCACAAATTCATTGACAGCAAATAATAATCTCATTAAAGTCCTGACCAGATGGTCAATCAAGTGACCGAAAAGTCATAAAGAGGTAATTATGCGTACAGAAACAGCCACTTCCCCTTCAGGACTAATGCAACTGCTTAAGCCACATCGCCCAAGCAATAAACAGTTTTCGATAATGGGGCTATTGGTATTAATCACGGCTGTATTTGAGTTGGCTATTCCTCTGTTGAGCAAATTCATGATAGATAACATCAGCCAGTCAACTTTTGAGGTTAGTATGATTGCCGCACTGGTCGCCATTGTGTTGCTGGCAGCTATTTTCGAAGGTGGTCTAGCATGGTATGGCAGTCACCTTGGTGAGACCACCAACAAGAAACTGCGTTTCTCTGTCTTTTCACATTTGCTCCATGCACAACAATCGGCGTTGAACAATGAACACAGTGCAGAACTTAGTGCCAGGGTGGTGAACGACTCTATGTCAATAAAGTCGATTCTTGCAGAGGACTTAATCGGGTTCATTAGCGGCTTAGTCAGTATTTTTGCTGTTGTCATTATTATGTTTTTCTTAGACTGGAGGCTGACTTTGGTTCTAGTGGCTTGCATTGTGGCAGGTATTGTATTGATCACGCCTTTAGCCATGTCTATGCGTGGCATTGGCATGGCCATGCAAGAGGCTGAAGCGCAGCTTATTGCCAATGTGTCTGAGTGGCTGCGAAGTGCCAAAACCATCAAAGTACACAATGCATCATCACAAGTATTAACAAGTGGTCAGACTCTTTTGGACAATGCTTATCACCATGCCATGCGTCAGGCCAGAGTATTAGCGTTAATCGGACCAATTTCCAACCTTATTCTTATGGTCAGCATGATTGCCATACTGGCTACATCAGCCATTTGGCTCGCTGATGGCAGCCTGACTTTGGGAACAGTTACTGCGTTTTTGATTTATTTATTTGGGCTTGCCTTTCCAATCATGGCAATGGGTATGTTTTTCAGTAATGTCCAGCGTGCGTCGGGCGCCGCAGAGCGCATGCAGAAATTGCTTCAAATCGTAAAGGAAAATACAGAAAACGGCGATTCACTGGCTCATATCAATCATCTGGAGGTGAAGGCACTTACTTATACTGTTGACGAAAAAACGGTTTTGAAGAACATAAACTGGCAGCTCCCAACCACTGGGTTGTCTATGATTATTGGAGAAAGTGGCAGCGGAAAATCATCATTCATTCAGCAATTAGTGGGGCTTTATCCTGAAACGCTAGACTCAGTTCACATTAATAATAAGCCACTAAGTGCTTATTGTTTAAACTCTGTTAGAGCCAAAATAGCCTGGCTGGAACAGCAACCTAGTATCTTTATTGGCTCAGTGCGTGACAACCTCTGTATTGGCTTAATACAAAAGCCAAGTGATCAAGATATTATCGATGTCCTTTCCCGTGTTGGACTTGGTGAGTGGCTGAAGAAACATGATGCCGGCCTTGACCTGCTTTTAAGCGAGCAGCTAAACACGCTTTCAGGCGGGGAGAGACAGCGTTTTGCGTTGGCAAGAGCACTTCTGCGCGATCCAGAACTTTTAATTTTGGACGAACCTACATCCGCATTGGACAAAGAGAGTGAGCAGTCGATAATGCAGTTGCTTAGATCGCTGGCCAACAATATTTGCGTCTTAATGGTCACGCATAACCGGCGACTTATTGAAGAGTCTGATCATGTACTTTGTTTGAAAGAAGGTACTCAGATTAGCACTAACCCGTATGGGATTCCCGCCCGCGGGCAATAGACACTACAATGCCAAAAACTACCAGAACCAATGACAACATCATTGCATTTTCAATGGTGACCATTAACTGCGCTTGTGGTGCGGCTTCAAGCGGAATATCACCCAACAAGCGATTAATAAGGAAGTTTACTAGGCTCATTCCCAGCAAGTTGCCAATGGTTCGCGCCAAATTCATACTGGCTGATGCTACCCCGGTTTCAGCCTGCCTGACTGCCCCCATGATGGCACTGTTATTGGGGGTAGAAAACAAACCAAAACCTATGCCTATGACTAGCAGGGCAATAACGACTGACGACGCTGGAGATGCCTGGTCGAGCAGGGTAAGGAGCACAAAACCTATCGCAACCAGTATACAGCCCGCACTGGCAATGATACGCGCCTGAAAACGATCGGCCAACACGCCTGCGACAGGCGCAACAATGGCCATACATAACGCTTGTACCAGAAGTATTGTGCCAGCCTCACTCGGCGATAACCCCTTTATATACTGCAAATACAAACTCAATAGAAAGACGACCGCAAAATTACTCGCATACATAAAAAACGCGGCAGATAAAGATAGGCTAAATACACGGCTTTCCCTAAACAGCGAGAGGCGAATAAGGGGTTTGCGGCTCCGGTCCTGATGAAAAATGAAAAGACAAAGAGCGATCAGTGAGCCTATACAATATAGCCATCCTTCTACTTGAGGCAAACGCGCCAAACCAAACACCAGTGCCCCCGAAAAGGCCATAAAAAGCAATGAGCCAAACCAGTCAAATCCCGATTCTGTATCGCCCTTCCACTCCCCTTTGAGCTTGATCAGAACAAATCCAATAAGTACGCTGAGCAGCGGTATTTGAATATAAAACACAGCCCGCCATCCCATCAGGTCGGTCACGAACCCTCCCATTGCAGGGGCTGCCGTCAGCCCAATATAGACACAGGATGCTACGATCCCAAGCGCCTTACCTCTTCTGTCAAAAGGGGTTACTGATGACACAATCGCAATGCCCGTAGCGAATATCATCGATGCGGCAATGCCTTGAACAAAGCGCCAAAAAATAATGCTTTCAACGCTGTTCGCCATGGCGCACAAGGCTGTGGTAAGCAGGTTAAGTATTAACCCTGCTGTATAAACCTTTTTTCGTCCTACTCTGTCAGCCAACTTTCCGCAGGGGAGCATAAATGCCACGCTGCCAAGCATATACAATGTAGGTAACCAACCTACCTCACTGGCTGTAGCCCCAAGGTCGGCTGCCAGTGCAGGAATCGCTACATTGACCGCAGCAAGGCCCATAGGGGCAATCAGGTAACCACAGCATACGGCAATGAGTGCGATGTGAGCAGAAGAAAGTGTTTTAATGCTATGCAACCTTTATCAAATAGAGTCTGGTGAAGTACCTTGCTCATGTGCTCGCCGGTGTGCTCCCAAACAATACAAGTGGGTACCGGCTAGTGAAACCAGGCAGTACGCCAAGAAAAAGTAGAAGCCCTGGCCTACCATTGACAACGTCTGCGTGCTTACCTCTATCGCCATTCGAAAACCAAATACAATCAACTCATGGGTTGCAGAAGTCTCTGCATGATTGGTTGACAACACAGCTAAAAATACTGCCACAACAAACACATCGGCCATCGACCATTTCCCGATATTGGACACAAAGCCAACTAACCGCCTTTCTCTTTGCACATTTGGCTGGAAGTACGCCACACTCACAATCAGCGCTTTTAGCAAGGGGATCACTACAGAGAAAAAGAAGATGAGCGCCGACACCAACAAGCGGTCATCCTGCCACAGCTCCTGCACAGCTGCCATGATCGACAACTCTTTACTGACAAGAGGCGAATCTATTGCCGCCTTACCCACAGCAGCGATCAGTTCCATATTTAAACTGAACATAGGCAATAAGATTCCGGGGAAAAACAACCCTAGTGCGCTAATATTTAACGCAAATCCTAAGTGACGCATCTATATGTATACTCCTAGGCAACATCCAAAAATTGTGCAGCTATCTACTCATTGTTGCTGCCATTATACGCAGCAGCGCCAAACAAAAAAGTTTCTGGCTGAACGCCTTGCAGCCCACTATAGTAAGATGAAAGAAGGTAATTCGTCGTACAGCCTTGTTACAAGCGTTGATCAAGCTTAAGAAAGGTAAGGCCCATAATGCAAGAAGCCGCTATACCAAAGGATGAAAAGGCGCGACTAGAGGCGCTCTACAGGTACAATATTCTCGACACAAAAGACGAAGAAGCCTTTGATGAGTTGACTCAACTGGCTTCGACCCTTTGTGAAACGCCTATTGCATTAATCAGCTTGGTCGACCCCAAACGACAATGGTTTAAATCAAGAGTAGGCCTAGATGCAAAAGAAACACCAAGAAACATTGCCTTTTGCTCTCATGCTATCCACGAGCGCGACATTTTTGAAATACCCGACACATTAAAAGACAACCGTTTTTTCGACAATCCGCTTGTTACGGGCCCTCCGCACATTCGCTTCTATGCAGGAACACAACTGGTCACACCGCAAGGCCATGCCATTGGTACCCTATGCACCATTAGTGATAAGCCCAAACGCTTGTCTGCTGACCAAAAACGAGCACTAAAAATACTGGGTAACGCCGTTATTTCACAACTTGAACTCAGGCTCAAAAATGCCGAACTATCCAAAGCAAATGAGCGAAAAACAGAGTTTTTATCGGACATTAGCCACGAGCTCAGAACTCCGCTAAACGCCATTATCAGTCTTAGTCAACTTATGATTGAACAGGGCGACGATTTTCATTTACCCGACAAATTCAAACAGCATTTAATGCACATAGACTTTAGCGGAAAACGTCTATTGTCACTGGTTAATTCAGTCTTAGATTTAAGCAAGATAGAGGCGGGAAAAATGGAATTACACCCCAGCCTCATAGACACGAAAGACTTTTTCTCTTCTATCCACGGTATGATGAAAGCTACGGCTGATGCGGCGCAGGTTGGGTTTAATGTGAATGTGGCGCAAACGCTTCCCGCACAGATCTATATTGATGAAGTAAAGCTAAGCCAAATCATAATGAACCTGCTGTCTAATGCCATAAAATTTACCCCTAAGGGAAACTTAGTTAGCTTGGCAGTTACCTCAGAATCAGACGTGCTGACAATTCAAGTATGTGATCAGGGCGTGGGTATTGCCCAGAAAGACTTACCTCTGTTATTCGACAAATTCAAACAGGTCAGCATACACCGCACAATTGAAGGAACAGGGTTGGGATTGCCCATAACAAAACTGCTCATCGAGTTAATGGGCGGTAATATCGATATTCAAAGTCAGGTAGGAAAGGGAACGCAAGCAAGTGTCACTCTACCCGTTGAACCGGTTTTAATGTGCAACTACGAACACAAACCGGCTCGCCCAAAGATAAATAAACAAGCAAAAATTCTGGTTGTTGAAGACAACTTAATTAATCAGGAGGTCGCCAAAGCCGTATTTGAATCACTTTCGCTGAACATGGAATTCGCAGATGATGGTGAACAGGGCGTAGAGAAGGCAAAGGGCAACCATTACGATATTATCTTTATGGATTTGCATTTACCTGGAATTAGCGGCTGGGATGCGGCCGAACAAATTCATAAATACAACAAAGATATCCCGATCGTTGCATTATCTGCCGACGCATTCAGTAATGCCCCAGACAAATACAAAAGCAAAGGCATCGTCGATTTCTTAACCAAGCCCATCAACAAAGTTCACCTTACCCGCGTGCTTGAAAAAATCATCCCAGCAGGGTGACTATTTATGGCTTATTGCAAAGGGTAAATTCGCATAACCACACTGCATGGGCGATTGACTAAATTGCGTTGCTGTATTGGCCTGAAGTAAATAAGTGACATTGTCATGCTGCCATGAGAACGGTTTATCCGCCTGACAGTTGGCTCGGACGGCAGCTCGCCATTGCGATTCGTCTGTGTATGCATAAGCTTTTGCATCATTGGCGGGCCAGCTTACCGCAAACCCCTTGCGATTTAATATGACCTTGGTCCCTGTTGGCCAGAAGTGGGCCAAGCCACCAACACTTCGCGTATTACCCGAATGAGTATTTACTTGCCGATAATCATGTGTTCGCAGGTCGGCAACAAACACACCTCGTTCGCCAATCACTTTAAAGTGTGTGCTCTCTCCCTCTTGCCTAACCATCAATGCCGTCGTTTCATCAACACCGAAGCCAAAATTTTGTTGGGCCGCCAGGGCTGTCATAATCAATCGTACTTCTCGGTTTCGCTCTGAAAAATGGGTATCCAGCAGGCCTTGACGGAATAACCCAGTGCCGCCTTCAGCGCGATAAGTAACATCATCCGACCTAACTGTTTCACTACAACCACTGGTTTCACTGCAACGAACAGAAGGTGCAGAGTACGCAAATACACCTCGTTTGATGGCAGCACTGGGAATACCATTCGTTAACATGGGGATAGGGTTATTGTTGACGGCCCCCCCTGCTTGCACGGCTGTGCCTGCGCTGGTTCCGCCAACCACTAGTTGCCCATTCTGCATGTTTTTACGGATAACCATTAGCGCCTCTGAGGGGAGACCTTGTGGCGTTAAAAGCGCTGCCAGGGTTTTACTTTGATCACCGCCATTAAAAAACACACCTTGCGCATGAGTTAACGCATCAATGACTTTTGAGGGGTTTTCACACAAGGTTTTCTCAAAGGCCACTCTGTCAGGATAAACGGCCTTGCGGTTAAACAGGCTGCGCTTTGAATGTAAGTCAACCATTCTGCTGCAAATGTCGGAGTCAAACTCTCTGAGGTACTGGGCCTCCTGCCACGCTGCAGAGAGCGGTAACCACTGCACATTGACGTTGAGGGACTCAAAAACGCCTTCATAGAAATCCGCCGACTCAAAATGATCGCGAGAGGAAGCGGTGATCACAACAATATTAGGGGCTTTATCTTTGTTTGATGCTGATAAACGCAAGCGAGCTTGATCTACAAATGCGTTGTACACGTCGACACTCGCTGCGTTGGTATTGTCGGGTACAGACACTTTCTCTTGAAGTCTGGCACCTTTACTGTCGATTTGTTGTACCTCATGAAAATCAACGAGCGCATAATAGGCAGGATCAGATAGCAGTCGAGTAAAGTCTTTAAGCCCACTTTTTGATTCAATTACCGCATCAAGTGCATCCAGAAACTCGCCACGGGATATTGTGCTTTCAGCCAATTTTGAATATTCATTCGTATCAATTGCATAAAATGCTTGTTTAATTTCTTCGGGCAGCTGACTAAATTGCGGCGTATTAATCCACAACGCTCTTGCTTCTGGTGAAAATTGAAACAACAACTGTTGTTTTCCTCCTACAATATTTACATCGTTTTCACACTGTTTTTTGGTCATACTGGAGCAGGTTTTTAACGCCCCGCCCGCAAGCACTAGTTCATACTGTTCATTTTCAGCTAACACACTGTATGAAATAAGAAAAAATGGGATAAAGAACACTGTCAAAATAGCGTCTTTCGAGCGGTGAATTCGGCGAGCCAAGTGATCTAAAATTTGGTCTAACATAACAAGTGTTATCCAGTTGTTGAGGAGTTGACTTTGCAACAAGGTAGTGCTAACAAGAAAAGTAAGTCAACGCTAAAATTAACTTTGACGTTGAGTTTACTATGCACCTTTTTGAATAGTTAGTCAGGCAAAAGCATGATTAAAAAAGCAGCGAATATCAGCAATTATCGCTATCAAAATTACTATTTGTCGGAGTGGTTTGACGAATAGACCTTCCCCTAACACACCTCTCTCGGGTGTGCGGTTATTGCTGCGTCATAGGCAGCCACGCTAAGTAACATTACTAAATTTATGTTTGATCGCCTTGTTGCGATTCACAGCTTTGCCGGCACAGTGCTGTTTGCTGTGGGAAGGAAAATCTTATGAAATATTCATTACTTACGCTCGCTGTTGCGGCGAGCATGCAATCTCAACCACTCTATGCGCAAGACACAACAGACGAGCGTGAAGAGAAAACAGTCGAAGTCATTCAAGTCACAGGATCGAATATCCGTGGTGTGGATTTAGAAGGATCTCAACCCGTTACTGTCATCACATCAGAAGATATAGCACGCATGGGCGTAGCAACTATCTCCGACTTAATGGACAGAGTGAATCAAGCGCGAGGCGGTGTAGGCAGTTTTGATTCCACCCAAAGTGGCGCTACATCTACATCAACACCTCCTGGTCAAGCCGCTGCAGCTTTGCGAGGACTCGGCCCATCAGCCACCTTAACCCTGGTAAATGGCCGGCGTGTAGCAGCAAGTTCTTTTGCGTCTGGCACGGAAAACTTTGTCGACATAAACAGCATTCCCGCATCTGCCGTTGAGCGCGTTGATATTCTCGCAACAGGCGCCTCAGCCATTTACGGTGCTGATGCTGTTGCGGGTGTTATCAATTACATTCTCAAAGACAGTGTAGAAGAGTCCACGCTTTCTGTTTCCTACGAAAACACCACTGACAATGACAATCACGGTCAGTTTAATGTGCAAGGTACATTTGGCGGTGAAGTGGCTGGCGGTAACCTAGTAGCATTTTTCGACTACTTTGATCGCGAAGCGATTAAAGCGACAGACTTTGCTGCAACGCGTTCGCCTGTTCTAACAAGCAGTTACTCTTATCTGCCTAAAAATACACCTAACATCTATTATTTTTCTGCTCGCGACGGTAATGAAATCGGAGCACCTAACTGTGCCACGCCGCTAGTGGAAACAGAATTTGGCGAGATGATTTGCGCCTACTATGGCAACGAAGACGACTATTTCGAAGCGCCGTTAGAATCACTATCTGGTGGACTCACCTTTACCAAGGAAATCGACGACCTCTTCTGGCGTACTGATCTTATGGTAACAAGAACTGAATCAACCTCGTTTTCTACGCCAGCGCCAATTAATCAGCTCGATGACAGTGAGGGCCCCTTCGTTGATGAGACAGCATTAGATGTGTTTTCGCCTGAGATTAGAGATGCACTGCTCGACAATCTGTACATTGACCCATTCGATACCCTGCTTGGAAGAGAGTTATTTGGATTTCAATATGATGCGCGATTCGGCACGCCTAGAACGGTTGAGATTGAATCGACTTCAGTCAGGTTAGTATCTGTACTCAATGGTACGGTTGGCGCATGGGATTGGGAATCAGGCATTACCCTTTCGCGTTCAGAATCAGAGCAGGTTGCGGTTGCCGGTATTTATGACCGTTATCGCTACACTGCTGCCATAAGTGGTGAGCTTTGCGCGAATGGACAAATTGCTAATCTGAATAACAACGGCATGCCTGAATGCAGCGGCAGCCAGTTATTGCCTATGTACAATCCGTTTCTACAAAATGATCCCAATAACGACGCAACACTGGCTCTGACTCAGGCTCGCCCAACCCGAGATGGCGAAAGTACCCTGTATGGCTGGGACATCAAATTCACCGGTGAGTTAATGGAGTTTGGTGACGATTTCATTCGCATTGCGACGGGTGCAGAAGTGCGTCGTGAAGAAATCACAGACATCCCATCATTGGATTCCAGAGCGCGCTTTGAAAACGAGTATTTAGTCGATGTATTTGGATATGGTTCAAGTTTGTCAGAAGCAAGTCGCACGCAATGGGGTGTATTTGCTGAGCTTTATGTACCGCTGACCGAAACCCTAGAGATGCAGTTGGCGGGTCGCTTCGATGATTACAATGACTTTGGCAGTACGTTTAATCCCAAAGTAGGCCTGACCTTTCGCCCCATTGACGAGCTTGTGCTTCGGGCCAGTTGGTCTACCGCATTTCGCGCGCCCTCTCTAACTCAGGCAGGCGTACAATTGCGAACTACACGAGCTTCTTTCGACTGCGGTGCCAACCAAACCGTTGCCGATCTTTATTGCGAAGGTGATTCACGAGTAGTAGGAAACAATGTACTTGAGCTAGGCAACCCCGCACTTAAACCTGAAGAATCTGAGTCCTACAGTATTGGCTTGGCTTATAGCCCCACGAAGAACACAACCATCACACTTGATTACTGGGCTTTCGAACACGAGGACTTAGTCGATACCAATATGACTGATGTATTGGCACGTGCAACCACAGATGCATCGCTTAGACACTGCGGTTTAGTGCCCGTGGGCGAGCAGGGAATCTCTTATGACCCAGACCTGTGTCTTGTTACTGACAATAGCGGCAGAACGATTGAAGAAGACGGCGCTAACCTGTTCGAAATCCTTGATGCCTGGGATGCGTTTGATCAACCAAGATTTATTGAACTACCCTTATTCCGTGACCATGTTATCGCGCTCGACAATACAGGTTCACAGGAACTGGAAGGCATTGATATAGATTTGCGGCACGTTGTGGAATTTGGCGCGGGCGAGCTGGAGTTTGGTTTCAATGGTACGCACTATCTCACCTATGACAGAAACATCATAGGCTCTGAAACCATTGAATCAATAGCAGGCACTTTCAGTTATCCTGAAACGTTTGCCACCGCAGAAGTGTTCTGGGTGGCCGAAAGCTGGGATATTGGTTTATATCTGGACTATACCGGGCAGTATGAAGACGATATTGAAGGCTTACGCGGGCGAGAGTTTGACGAAGTCGATGCGCTTGGTTTACTGGATGAAAACGGTGCAAGAGACGTGTCAAGCTGGACAACAGTCACATTGAGCGCGGGCTATTACTGGGAGAACTTGGAAATGCGCTTAACTGTCGACAACCTGTTTGACCGCGATGCGCCGCTCGCCTTTGGCTCTTCACGTGGCTTTGATGGCTATAACCACGACCCGTACGGTACGCAATATCGTCTGGCCGTAAGCTATTACTTTGACTAAGGAACACTATGCAAAAGCCTGCTAATTCAATCAAAGTACCTGACGCATTTGTCATTCTTTTCTTTGTCATTGTATTGGCAGGTGCCCTGACACATGTCATTACGCCCGGCGCATTCAGTACAGAAACGGTTGTTCTGAGTGATGGCAGTAGTAAAACGCTGGTGGATCCTCAAAGCTTTGCTTTCCACCCTGACGATCCCGCATCAGGAGTACGATTGTTCGAAGGAGACGGAGAAACAACCGGACTGCTGAATTATGCCTTTGATGGCATGGTATCGGGCAGTAAATGGGGTTCAGCGGTTGGGGTCGTCGCGTTCATTCTTATTGTGGGAGGGGCGTTTGGCATCGTAATGAAAACCGGTGCTATACACAATGGTATCCTCAGTCTGATCGCAAACACCAAACAAGCGGATATCGTGGTTTTACCGCTCATGTTTCTGTTGTTCTCAGTAGGTGGTGCTGTTTTTGGTATGGGCGAGGAAGCTATCGCCTTTTGTATTGTGCTTGTGCCTTTGGTCGTTGCATTGGGTTATGACAGTATTACCGCTGTGCTTATCACCTATGTGGCCACACAAATTGGTTTTGCCACCAGCTGGATGAACCCATTTTCAGTGGCCATTGCGCAAGGTATTGCGGGCGTACCCTTACTGAGTGGACAGGGTTTTCGCATGGCTACTTGGGGGGTATTTACCCTGGTGGGATTGGTGTTCACGCTGTTGTATGCAAGAAAAATCAAGGCCAATCCGGCGTTATCCCTCAGCCATAAAAGTGACCAATTGCACCATGTAGCCCCAAAAGACAGTAAGATCGCACACACATATAGTGTACTTGATAGCGTTATCCTGCTGACTTTTTTAGCCGGAATTGTATGGGTCATTTATGGCGTAATCGTTCACGAATATTACATTCCGCAAATCGCCAGTCAGTTTTTCACTATCGGCGTAGTGGTTGGCATTATTGCAGTTATTGGACGCAGGATGGGGGCAAACGATGTTAGCCAGTCTTTTGTTCATGGTGCCAAGGAACTGCTTCCGGCTGCACTTATTGTGGGTATGGCAAAAGGTATTGTACTGGTGCTAGGCGGCGACGATGTCACTACCCCTTCTGTGCTAAATAGCCTGCTTCACTATACCAGCCAGGGTATGAGCGAATTTACCTCAACAACAAGTGCGTTGTTAATGTTGTTATTCCAAAGTACGTTTAACTTTTTTGTAGCGTCTGGCTCTGGTCAGGCTGCTATCACAATGCCACTGATGTCCCCTCTGGCTGATTTAGTCGGAGTAACACGTCAAGTAGCAGTACTGGCCTTTCAGTTGGGCGACGGATTAACCAATCTCATTATTCCCACATCGGCCTCACTCATAGGTTGCCTGGGCGTGGCCCGCATAGACTGGACCGTGTGGGTGAGATTCGTGTGGAAGTTTGTGCTTGGACTTTTTGCACTGGCTTGTTTAACTATTGTTTTTGCTGTCCAAACGGGATTCGCGTAATGATTACTCTAATAAAAAACGCCAATGTGTACGCTCCACTCCCTATGGGAATTAATGACATACTTATCTGCGATGGCAGAATAGCCGCTATCGAGCCTGACATTACTCTTAGTGGAAAACATGTCACCACCGTAAACGCTAATGGCTTGCTTGCCCTGCCCGGACTCGTTGATGCGTTAGTCCATATAACCGGTGGCGGTGGCGAAGGGGGTTTTCACACCCGTACTCCGCAAATGTCACTGACCGATGCCAGTTTATCCGGCGTGACAACGGTGATTGGCGCACTTGGTACTGATGCGACAACGCGTTCATTACCTGACTTAATTGCAAAATGCAGAGCGCTCGATAGCGAGGGTATCAGCGCCTATTGCTATTCAGGCTCTTATCAGCTGCCCATTCGCACCTACACAGGTAACCTGACAGATGACATAGTGATGTTGGACAAGATCATAGGTGTGGGTGAGGTCGCCATTGCCGATCACCGAGCCTCCCATGCCACGGTTTCAGAATTGGTGCGAGTAGCCTCTGATGCTCGTGTAGGCGGCATGCTTTCTGGCAAGGCAGGAATAGTAAGTATTCACACCGGTGATCATGAAACATGCCTGTCTATGCTACACCAAGCAGTGTCTGAATCTGCCATTCCTCCCACACAATTTTATCCTACTCACATTAACCGCAGTCAGCACCTATTAGATGAAGGCATAAAATGGGCTGATGCAGGTGGCTTTATCGATATGACAACCAGCACCAATGCACAGTTTATTGCTGAGGGTGAAATACCCGCAGCTGACGCTGTGGCATACTGCTTTTCGCGCGGTGTCTGTGCTTCTCAGGTTACTATGAGCAGCGACGGCAACGCCAGCCTACCTGTCTTTAATGAGCAGGGAGAATTAGTTGGTTTAGAAGTAGGGAAAGTAGGCAGTCTTCATACATCTTTGGCAGGCCTGATTAATCTCCCAGACGTAACACTGCAAGATGCTATTGCCACAGTAACATCCACGCCAGCGTCCATTCTAAAGCTAAAACAGAAGGGCCAATTAGCCCCTCATAATGATGCTGATATCTTATTATGTGAGCCAGGCTCACTCGCACTCAGCCATGTGTATGCCAAAGGACAATTATTGTGTCACCAAGGCAAAGCGCTGGTGAAAGGAACCTTTGAATAGCTTGCACTAACGCTTGCGTTTGATGGCTTTATTGCATCGCCACAACAAATAGTGAACGAACAACCAAAAATCTTTGAACGCAGGGTTGTTAGTTTGTTTGTGGTGATAGCGGTAATAGATCTGCTGCACAATACCGGCTAAACGAAACAATCCGTACACCTCATAAAAGGTAAAGTCTACACGCGCTATTTGGCGTTTCTCACAGTAATAATCTATAACCTGCTCACGGGTCAAAATACCCGGCAGATGAGTGGGCTGACGACGGATCTTTTGTGCAAAAAAGTCGTCATCAGCTTCGATCCAGTATGCCAGCGTATTGCCCAGGTCCATCAGAGGATCGCCTAATGTGGCTAGTTCCCAATCTAATACGCCAATAACGGTAGTGGGGTCATCCTGTGCTAACACCACATTGTCAAAACGAAAATCATTATGCGTCAAACATATGTGTTCTTTGTCGGGCATATTGTTTTCTAACCAGGTTCGGATTTTCTTGGCTTTAGGCACATTCCAGGTTCTCGCATTCACATACCGTTTATTCCAACCTTCAATTTGCCGTTCAATGTAACCCGCTCCTTTGCCTAAATGTGTTAGTCCGGCAGCTTCTACATCCACCTCATGTAACTCAATCATGCAGTCCAGCACATTGTGGCAAAGTGTGTGTGTTTGTGCTGGGGTAATGGTTAAACCGCGAGGTAAATTCTTACGAGGAATAATGCCCGTCAGCTTTTCCATGACGTAGAAGTCAGTACCGATAACGTCTGGGTCATCACAAAAAGCAAACATATCAGGTACATAAGGATAAACTGGCTTAAGGGCTTTTTGGAGCTGGTATTCTCGCTCCATATTATGTGCACCTTTGGCTTTTGTGCCGGCAGGTGCGCGCCGAAGTATGTACTCACTGTCAGGATAAGTAAGACAATAAGTCCAGTTAGAGGCTCCCCCTGTGTACTGGGTCACTTCAGGTAAGCCAGTATGAGTTATCCCCTGCTGCTGAAGCCAGGCGTTCACAGCGTCAATATTCAGGGCTTCGCCGTCTCTCACGCGACTGGCTTTATCAAGTGTATTGTCTGTCACTAGAAATTTGCTCTCTTTCATGGCCTAACGTAACTCTAATGCAAGATAACACTATGAATAAAACAAAAACCTTTCAAAATATACTTTGAATTATATTCACACATTACAACACGTTTTTATCTTGCCAGAATGACATTGCCGCATGCAGTACGCGCTCTGGTGCTTCGACTTGAGGGTAATGACCGACCTTATCGAGTCGCGTTACTTCAGCATTGGCTACACGTGTTTCGTACGCGTCACAAAGGTGATTGCCAGAAATAGGATCATCAACGCCATTGATCAGCTTAACCGGGCAAGGGGGCCAATTCGTCGCATTTCCCCACCGCAAACGATGCACTTTTCGCTCCTGCATATACTTAATCAATTCTGGTAACACCGCTCTTCCCCCATCGCGTGTCATCAAGTCCCAATACAACATCAGATCAGCGTTATCGATGGGTTGGGTACAGATACTTTGCAGTGTACCGGCAAATTTTTTATAAGAGGTCAGTTTAGCAACCAGAGGCCCAATAGGACTCATTAGGAGTTTTTGGATAAAGCGAGGACGATGCACACCCGGATACAGCCCACCGTTTAAAAAAATGCAACTACGCAGGGTGATCTCAGTTTGCTCACTGGCTCTGGCAAGCAGCTCCTGGCCAACCGTATCGCCATAGTCGTGACACAACAAATGTACTTCGCTGATCGCCTTTTGACGGAGCAGGCCAACACAGATGTCAGCCTGTTGCATCAGCGTTATTGCTTGTCGCTTGGGTTTATCTGATAAGCCAAACCCTAATAGGTCTAAAGTTAAACAGCGAAAGTGCGCGGTCAGCGCAGGCCAGAGGGGTTGCCAATCAATACTGGCAGTGGGGAAACCATGTATGCATAACAGAACCGGCTTATTGGTCTCACCACTGTCTTTAACAAACAGTGTGTGATTGTGCCAAGTGAAAGACTCACTGCCCTGTTTCCAACTGTCCAAATCCATCATGTATCTCCAAGGTTTTACTCAGGAAAGCAAATTTTCCCCATACTCGTCAATGGCATACCTGCGATGGTTGGGGATGCACTGGCATTACCTGCAATACATTCATTTGCTAATAGAGCAAACAATGCCGCTTCTTTTGCATTGCCATCCATGCCTAACGCGTCAGTTGTTGCCACTTTCATGCCGGGTAGCTGCTCTGATATCTTTGCCATCATTAACGGGTTAAGCGCACCACCGCCGCTCACATACACCGCATTAGCCTTTGTGGTCTTTATAGCATCGCATATAGTGTGAGCAGAGAATTGTGTTAACGTTGCCAATATATCCTCGTGCGAAACCCCTTGTAAGCCCAACGCTGCCTGTTTGGCGTCGAGTAACGCCAGGTTAAAGAGTTCTGGCCCAGTTGTTTTAGGAAATGCCTGCTGGAAAAAGCTATGTGACATTAAGTCGTCCAACAGTCGACGATTAACTTTGCCCCGACTCGCCAACTTGGCGTCTTTGTCGTAGTCCAGATTAAATGCACGCTGGCAATAAGCATCTAATAACGTGTTTCCAGGACCAACATCTGTGCAATAAGGAGCAGCCTTAACGCTGTGTGCCGGCAAATAGGTAAAATTAGCAATACCGCCAATGTTGAGCAATATTCGGTTTTCGGTTTCCGACGAAAATAACAGGTTGTCACCATAAACCACTAAAGGCGCACCCTCGCCGCCTGCGGCTATTTGGCGTTGCCTGAAATCACAGACGGTGGTGATCCCACAGGCGCGAGCCACATGGTCGCCATCACCTAGCTGCAGTGTCGCATTGGGCTGTTCGCATATGCCATGAAATGACCGTGGCGCGTGAAATACCGTTTGCCCGTGACTTGCGACTAAATCGATAGAGTCAGCACTTATCTGCCAGTGCTCAAGAGCATCTCGCACCATATGGCCATGCAGAGTACCAATACTGGCGTTGAGTAGACATAATGTTTGTAAATCAACCTGCTTTTTAGCAAACACCTGCTTGATAGACTGCTTCTGCTGGTCATTGTAAGGCGTGGTTAAAAAGGCAGTCACCTTGAGTGTAGTCTGTGCACCTGAACCACTGATTTCACAGAGCGCTATGTCCAGCCCATCCAGCGATGTGCCACTCATCAGGCCTACAATACGACGAACGGGCTTTTCAGCAATAACTGCCAGCTTTTGAATATGTTGCAACATCTTTTAGTCATTCGTAAAAAGTCTACTAAGAGGCATCAAACCATATCACAAGGCAAACATCAGGACTCTATTTTAAATCCAACCATCGTCCTTTGAAGCGTTGAATTGTTATGTTGAACATCATCAAACAACCTCCTCAGTTTTAGCGCCAGTCGCCGTCCGTTTGTGCTTACCGTGTGTCCGCAGCGGACACTTTTTCTGTCCGCGGACACAATTTATAAACCTAAAAAAAATATTCCATATAAAAATCAATAAGTTAAAAATTGGCACACTATTCTCATAGTCACTACCAACAGAATACACAATGGACGTTCGACTATGACACTGACTTACTTTTTGATTTCGCCTATCACCATATTGGCCATCTCTGTGATGGTGGTGCTGGCAGAGAATGCTGCACAGGAGAAAGTCTTATGATCCGTGATACACAAGCACAAGATACGGTTATCGCCTCACCAAAAAAGCGCGTCAAAAAATGGATCGTGGCCGTGACAGCGCTGGTAGCCATTGGATTTGCCGCTAATGCCATGTTATCGGCCCCCAGTGCAGACATTTCCATCGACCGCGTGAGTGTTCAGATTGGCACCCTTGAAAGAGGTGAGTTAGTGCGTGACATCGTTTCAAATGGTCGGATAGTCGCCGCCAATGCGCCCCAGCTTTATAGCCCGGAAGAGGGGTTTGTCGATCTTAAAGTAAAAGCCGGTGATCAGGTTGAGCAGGGACAAGTTGTCGCAATTGTTGATAGTCCAGAATTAAACAACACCTTAAAGCAGGCGCGTTCTGAGCTTGCCAGACTGGAGGGTGAAATGGCGCGACAAGAGCTTGATGCCAGACGTCAAACTCTGTTACTCAACAAGCAAGTTGATTTGGCAGGGGTAGATTTAGAAGCCGCCGAGAGGGAAAACCGACGGGCTCAGGCTTCAATTAAAGACCACCTGATCAGTCAAATTGACTTCGAAAAAGCGGTGGATGACTTAGCCAGAGCACAATTAACGCACAAGCATGCCTTTGAAGAAGTGGCGTTGGCGAAAGACACCCTGGCTTTTGAATTGCAGTCCGCCAAGGAGACTGTCGAACAGCAGCGGCTTACCGTTGAAGAGTTACAGCGCCAGGTAAAAAATCTGCATATTCTGGCCAGTGTGTCTGGTGTAGTAGGCAGCCTTAACGTGCAGCCCAGAGCCCGTGTGGCGAAGAACGATACCCTGATGACACTGGTTGATTTGACCGCCTATGAAGCTGAATTAAACGTCGCGGAAAGTTATGCCAATGACATTGGTATCGGTATGCAAGTGGAAATCACCATGGGCGCAACCACGCGCAGGGGTACAGTATCGGCCATATCTCCAGAGGTCATAAATCGTGAAGTTATTACCCGTGTTCGCTTTGACGACAACAATATTAGTGGCCTCAGACAAAACCAGCAGCTGTCAGCGCGCATTTTACTGGAAAACAAAGCCAACGTGCTCAAGGTAAGACGCGGTAGTTTTTTACAGGCCGGTGGACACGTCGCTTACAAACTCAATGGTGACGTTGCTGAACGCGTCAATATTCAACTAGGCGCCACCAGCATGCGGGAAGTAGAGGTGTTAAGTGGCCTCGAAGCCGGCGACCAAATCGTGATTTCAAGTTATGAAGAATTTAACCAAGCGCCATCGCTATTGCTGCGCTAATAAAGGGAACGTAAAGATGTTAAAAATGCAAAAAATAAACAAAGTCTATCAAACTGAAATGGTGCAAACCCACGCATTGCGCGACTTTAGTCTAGAGGTCAATGAGGGGGAATTCATTGCGGTTACAGGGCCGTCTGGCTCGGGCAAAACGACGTTCCTAAACATTGCTGGCATGCTGGAAACCTTTACCGATGGAGAATACGAACTAGACGGTGTGCGCGTTGGCGGCCTGAATGACAATCAACGTGCAGACTTGAGAAACCAAAAAATTGGTTTCATTTTCCAAGGATTTAACCTTATCCCAGACCTTAACCTGTATGAAAATGTGGAAGTGCCTTTGCGCTACAGAGGTATCAAAACTGCCGAGCGCAAACGCAGAATTGAACGCTGCCTTGAGCAAGTCGGCTTAGGCAGTCGGGCTAAGCACCTTCCGCAACAATTATCAGGTGGACAACAACAGCGGGTTGCCATTGCCCGAGCTCTTGCCGGAGAACCCAGATTTCTTCTGGCTGATGAACCTACAGGTAACTTAGACAGTTTGATGGCTCGCCAGGTCATGGAGCTGCTGGAACAAATCAATCGTGACGGCGCCACTATTGTGATGGTAACACACGACCCGGAATTGGCCCGTCGCGCTCCTCGAAACATCCAAATTGTTGACGGACAGATGGCTGACTTTACCTTATATCAAGGTGCAGCTGAACACGCTGTGGCAATGGAGGCATAGGCATGTTTGCTCATTACATTGATTTGGGATGGCGCAGTTTTAAGCGTACACCCTTAATAAGTATCTTAATGGTACTGGCAATTGCCGTCGGCATTGGCATCACCATGACAAGCCTGTCGGTTTATCACATGATGGCGATGGATCCGATCCCGCATAAAAGTGATAAGTTGCATCATCCACAGCTCAACACGCTGGATGATGGACGCAACTGGAACACGCCAGATGACTTACCTTATCAATTGACCTATCAAGATGTACAAAACTTAGCAAATGCACCCGTACCCGCGTTGAAAACACCCTCTTTTCGGACGGGTTTCTCGGTACATATGAATTCTCCAGATGTAAAACCCTTTGTAGAGTCAGCACGTGTTGTTAACCGTGATTTCTTCGACATGTTCGAATTGCAATTCATTTATGGGGGGCCGTGGAGCCAAACTGAACAACGAGACGCCTCGCCTGTGGTCATTATTAGCTCAGAAGTTAATGAAAGGCTTTTTGCAGGTCAAAACTCTGTTGGAAAGCAGATCTACCTTGATGATACCAGCTACAGAGTTTCAGGCGTGATCGCCAATTGGGATATTCATACTAAATATTATGACTTGAACAATGGCGCATTTAACGACCCGGAAAACCTTTTTATCCCCTTTTCACTCACTGCCGTTAAAGAGTTAGCTTCATGGGGTAACAATAACGGCTGGAAGCGGGAAAACATTGATACGTTTCAAGACAAATTGAATTCAGAGGAATTATGGCTCCAATTTTGGGTGCAACTCAACACTGCTGAAGAAAAGCAAGAGTACGGTGAATTTCTTATGGCTTATATGCAGGACCAAAAAGCTAAAGGCCGATTTAACCGCGAAAATTTAGAATTTGGACTTAGAAATGTCGTGGAGTGGATGGAGTACAACGAGGTGGTATCGGAAGATAACAGAGTCCTCGTCGGGATTAGCTTCATGTTTCTCATCGTGTGCGTTGCCAATATTTTGGGTTTGCTGCTGGCCAAGTTTTTGCGTCGAGCCCCTGAAGTAGGTGTTCGCAGAGCCCTTGGAGCGAGTAAGAGGCAAGTGTTTTATCAACACATTGTAGAAGTATCTATGTTAGGCCTACTAGGTGGTTTAATAGGTATTGGTATTGCTCAACTGGGTTTGTGGGGGATCCGCACGACCTATGGCTACTACAGTGACTTGGCCACAATGGACATAACCATGTATTTGGCAGCACCGACCATTGCTTTGCTAGCAAGCTTTATCGCGGGCTTGTATCCCGCATGGTTAGTCTGTCGTACAACCCCTGCTATTTATTTAAAGAGTCAATAGGAGCTACACCATGTTTGAAATTAAGCCAATTTTTAACGCCCTGTGTCGCTCTAAAGTGGGCGCCATTTTACTGCTACTCCAGATCGCCATCACAACAGCGGTAGTCAGTAATGCATCGTTTATTATTTATGACCACGTGCAGTATCTCAATAAGGAAACGGGTTTCCCTCAGGACGAATTGTTCCGTTTTACGGTTCTAACCTTTGGTAAAGACAGAGAACTGAGTCAACAATTTGAACTGGACGAAGCGATGCTTAGGAATATTCCTGGCGTGATCAATGCTGTCACCACTAATGCCGTGCCGCTATCAGGAAGTGGTTCATCGAGCAGCTTTAGATTGAAACCCAGCCCAGAAGAGAGCGAATCGGTCAACGCGGCTTATTACTTTGCCGATGAGCACGCGCTTGAAACTTTTGGCGTTAAATTGATTGAGGGGCGCAATTTCCTTCCAGAAGACGTGAGGATAACCAACACCATAGAAAATGCGCCTAATGTGGCTATTGTGTCTAAGGCTTTTGCAGAGGCTATGTTTCCTGACGAGCCTGCCTTAGGCAAAAACTTTTACTACTTCGGTGACAAGCCTCTTAAGATCATCGGTATTGTCGACACTATGCTAAGTCCGTGGCCGAGAAGCTCCAGACCGCCTGAAAACACCATTTTAGTGCCCATGATCAATCCTGGTATGTATCAACATATCATGGTGAGAACACAAGCGGGCGAGCGGGCGGCTATCATGAGACAAATGGAAGATGTCATGCTGGACGCGTATAACAAACGGGTCATCATTAATATCGAAGCACTCGACCAGGTTAAGCAGGATTACGACGCCTCTGATGTTCTAATGATGCGCATGCTTATTGTGATCATCCTCGTGTTAGTGTCAGTAACTGCATTAGGCATATTTGGCCTTACCCAATTTAATATCAGCAAACGCACTAAACAAATTGGTACTCGGCGGGCTCTGGGTGCAAGAAAATCCGATATCATTCGCTACTTCCTGGTTGAAAACGCCATGGTTTGTTTAGGCGGCTTGTTCATTGGAAGTATCAGTGCCGTCTTGTTAGGCACTCAGCTTATGCAGTGGTATTCCATCCCGGCACTGGATAACAGCTATGTGGCCGTCACGGCTTTGGCAGTATTTGCCATGACCATGTTAGCTGTTGTGGTACCTGCTAAACGCGCGGCAAATATATCTCCCAGCATTGCCACTCGTACTGTTTAACTGTTAAATTGCATAGAGGGCATACCCGCCCTCTATCTTTTTAATCCCTAAGGTAAGCACGTAAACGCATAATGGATAAGGTTTTACTGGTAGATGACAATCCGGCTGTATTGGAAGCCTTATCGTTGCTCCTTGAAATTCACGGTTTCGACGTAGTCACAGCAACTGATCCGAAAGCGGCACTTCAGTCAGTGAATTATCAGCGGATTTCGTTGGTCATTCAGGACATGAACTTCAGTGCAGACACGACGTCTGGCGAAGAGGGTCAGACACTGTTTTACGCGCTACGCGATATTAATCCGCACTTGCCTATTATTCTCATCACTGCGTGGACCGAGCTAGAACAGGCTATTACACTGGTGAAAGCCGGGGCGGCTGATTATATCGCCAAACCCTGGGACGACAATAAACTTATCAATAGCGTGACAAACCTCATTGCGCTAGGTAAGGCCCAGCAGCAAAATGCTAACCTTTTGAAAAAGCAGGAAGAATACAAATCGGTTGCCGATGCGGCAGGAAAAATTGGCCTAGTCTACGCAAGCACTGCCATGCAGCGACTTGTTGATATGGCTGCTCAGGTCGCTAAATCTGACGTTTCCGTTTTAATTACTGGCCCCAATGGTTCCGGTAAAGAAAAAATTGCCGAGCTCATTCAGTCTCAGTCTGCTTTAAACCATGCACCATTTGTAAAAGTGAACGCAGGAGCATTACCTCAGGACTTAATTGAGGCTGAATTGTTTGGTGCCGAGGCAGGCGCTTACACTGGGGCAAACAAAGCCAGAATGGGTCGTTTTGAAGCCGCAAATGGTGGCACGTTATTTTTAGATGAAATTGGCAATCTTCCTTTGTCTGGTCAGATTAAACTGCTCAGAGTCTTGCAGACAGGGGAATTTGAGCGATTAGGTTCAGTAAAAACACAAAAAACACAAGTTCGTGTGTTATCAGCCACCAATGCAAACTTACAGCAGGATATCCAAGCAGGGCGTTTCAGAGAAGATTTGTACTACCGTATCAATGTAATTGAGCTGAATATTCCTCCACTGGCAGCACGAACCGACGATATTTTACCACTCATTGAATACTTTTTACCTAATCGCAGCCTGAGTTTGTCTGCAGAGCGCGCATTAACCAATCACCTCTGGCCTGGCAATGTTCGCGAGCTGGAAAATTCTTGTAAACGCGTGGCAGTACTTAAGCCAGAAGGAGAACTGGAGGCTGAGGATTTCGGTCTGACAGCAAAGACGGATGCAGTAAGTTTGCCGTCTCATACGCAAGAACCTTCAAAAGCGCAGCTGCTTGAAGCGCTCAATGCCCATCAAGGCGTGATAGCTCGTGTCGCCAAACAGTTTGGCCTGTCTCGTCAAGCGCTATATCGACGCCTAAATAAATACGGAATTGAGTATTGAAACTGACATCTGTCATTACACGCATTTATGCCATTGTCCTAAGCTGTACGCTTCTTAGCTTATTGCCCGTGTTTTTTTACACTGACTGGCCGTGGCTACACAAATCGCTCCTGCTAATTAGCGTTTTATTGTTCGCCAGCCTGCTCACCGCTTTGGCCACGAAAACTTTAAAACAAGGTATGCAGTCTTTGCACGTAGGTTTGCAAAATTTTAAGGATGGCGAATTTTCATCGTCGCTGGCTTATTCTGAAGAAGACGAAATCGGTGAACTGTGCTCCCTATATAATGTTACAGCCGCACAGCTTCGTCAGGAAAAACACTCATTAAATCAGCGCGAGCTTATGTTAGACAAGGTATTGCAAAGTTCGCCAGATGTATTGCTACTAGCCAATGACCAAGGCCATGTGGTGTTTAGTAACCTAGCTGCGCGCACATTTTTCAACGCTACCACACGACTTGAAGGTGAACGGCTAGACGCATTGTTAGGTAAAGTACCACCTGCGGCCAGAGACGTTATCAATGACAAGCGAACCGGCTTGTTTAGTATATCCAAGACAGATTGCGAGAGTGAAACCTGGCACATCACCTCAGGCTCGTTTTTGTTAAACAATCAAAATCATACTCTGTTTATACTCAAACAAATGACACGTGAGCTCAGCCGTCAGGAAGTAGCGGTGTGGAAAAAAGTCATCCGCTTAATCAGTCATGAACTGAACAACTCGCTTGGCCCAATCTCTTCGATGTTGCACAGTGGCAAGCTAATTAGCAATCAACTCGACGATACACGAATGGTCAGAGTGTTTAAAACGATTGAAGAGCGTATCGACCATCTCAATCAATTTGTTCAAGGGTACGGAAAGTTTGCCAAACTCCCCTCACCGCAGCCTTCGCCTATCAACTGGGAAACCTTGCTTGAGGGTTTACATCAACAATGGGAGTTTCATCATACTTTACAGGCAGGTTGTGAGCTTCAGGCAGACCCAGTTCAACTTGAGCAACTTTTAATTAATCTATTGAAAAACGCACACGAATCAGACTCAAACACCAAGGATATCCAGCTCGACGTTAGCGCGGACAAGACAGCCGTGCACATTGACGTATCAGATAGGGGTAAGGGTATGTCGGAAACGGTCATGAGTAACGCGTTAATCCCTTTTTATTCGACGAAGACTTCTGGTAGTGGGCTCGGACTCGCATTATGCAGGGAAATTGCAGATGCTCATCATGGAAATATTGCGCTACAAAATCGTCCACAGGGAGGCCTTAACGTTCGCGTCACCCTTCCTAGAATTCATCATGTTTAGGCATTCAAATCTAATCTGATATTCAGCCAGTACAAGTGTTAACAATGACAACGACAAAAGCAGGAAAATCATGCAACAATCACGACTGAGCAAGGTAGGTAAATACAAGACAATAAAACTCGTCCTATCAGGTTTGTTACTCTTTCAGGCCAGCACTGTAAGTGCAGAGCCCACAAGCGCCTCGCACTTGTTTCAACCTGAAGATATCTTTCAATTGGAAGTGGCCACTAGCCCTCAGGTGTCGCCCGATGGCAACCATGTTGTCTACGTTCGTCGTTCCAATGACATTATGTCGGACAGCTCTCGTTCGAGTTTGTGGATTGTTGAGACGGAATCCGGTGATCACCGCCCTTTACTATCGTCCAGTAAAAACTTTTACTCTCCACGCTGGTCGCCCGACGGTAAGAAACTTGCATATCTTTCCAACCAAGAGGGCAAAACCCAACTTTATGTGCGTTGGATGGATACTGGGCAAACAGCGCTAGTAACCAATGTTCAGTCTTCGCCCTCTTCCATTACCTGGTCGCCTGACGGAAAAGTCATTGCCTTTACAATGAGCGTGGATGCCAAAGAGTCCCCGCTAAAGGTACATAAACCCAAAAAGCCAAAAGGTGCAAATTGGTCGGAAGACTTTCAATACATTACCAAAGCGCGTTATATGGCTGATGGCAGAGGCGTATTGGAACCTGCCTATACGCATATTTTCATTGTACCTGCAGAAGGCGGAACAGCTAGGCAAGTAACGAGTGGAAACTACCATCACCGCGGCAGTTTAAGCTTTTCAGCGGACAGTACACATATTTATTTTTCAGCCAATCGCACAGATAACTGGGAATATGAACCCGGTGAATCTGATATTTTTTCGGTGGATATGGCGGGTAACATCACCCAAATTACCCGTGCGCCAGGCAGCGAGAGTGCGCCTGTAGTCTCGCCCAATGGGCAATATATTGCTTACACAAAACGGGACGATAAAAAACTGGCGTATCGAAACCGCTATCTTCATGTAATGAACATAGATGGCAGCAACGACAGAAACCTCACTGCCGATATAGATAACTCTGTGTCTAATGTTCAATGGAAAGAAAATAGCGGCCTGTATTATCAGCAAATGGTACGTGGCGTGACCCAAATTGACTATGTTTCGTTGCGTGGCAAGCATGAAAAACAAGTTGACGGTCTAAGTGGTGTTTCGCTAGGGCGTCCTTACACCAGCGGCACCTATGACTATGGCAAAGGCATTCTTGCTTACACCAAAGGCCGCACGGATAGGCCGGCAGATTTATTTATAAAACGCGGCAATAGCAGTGAAATGCAGGTAACGGCGCTCAACGAAGATGTGTTTGGTCACAAATCTTTGGGCGAAGTTAGAGAGATTGTCTATTCGTCTTCCATTGATGGTGAAGAAATTCAAGGCTGGTATATTCTTCCACCCGACTATGATGCCAGTAAAAAGTACCCGCTTATTCTGGAAATTCACGGTGGCCCGCACTTAGCCTATGGCCCTGTATTTACTGCCGAATTACAACGAATGGCAGCCGAAGGTTACATTGTGTTTTACAACAATCACAGGGGTAGCACAGGATATGGCGAACGATTTGCGCTATTGTTGCAAAACAAGTATTCGTCAAAATATGATTTTGCTGACCACATGTCAGGTGTAGATGCGCTTATCGAAAAAGGCTTGGTAGACCCAGATCAGTTGTTTATTACCGGAGGGTCAGCGGGTGGTATTGCTACCGCTTACGCCATTGGACTGACCGACAGGTTTAAAGCCGCAGTCGTCGCAAAGCCCGTGATTAACTGGGTATCTAAGGTGCTCACAGCTGACAGCGGTCTCTATCAGATTCCATATCAGTTTCCCGGTATGCCTTGGGAAGAGATGGCTCACTATTGGGAGCGCTCGCCACTCTCTTTGGTAGGTAATGTTACCACACCGACCATGCTGTTAACCGGTATTGAAGATAAACGCACGCCCATGTCAGAAACGGAACAATATTATCAGGCATTAAAATTGCGCAAAGTAGATACGGTTTTGGTGAAAGTGCCGGGTTCTTCACATGGTATTGCCGCAAGACCATCGCGGATGATTGGCAAAATTGAGAATATACTGGCTTGGTTTGAGAAGTATAAATCAACCGACTAAGCTGGCTTCACTTTTTCAATAAGCTGTAGCACCATGAGAGTCAAATTCCAACGGTTTGGCTCTCATGAATGTAGGCAAGGTGCTCCTGATAGAGGGGGCAGTTAACTTAATGGTCACTGTTGCCAAGGCCACTGTGGGTGTTTCCACAGGATCAATGGCCCTGCTGGCAGATGCATTTCATTCAATAACCGATCTTGTTAATAATCTGATCACTTATCTCTTGCATCGCGTTGCAAGAAAACCTGCTGATTCCTCACATCCCTATGGGCACAGAAAATTTGAGTATCTGGGGATTTTTGTATTGGCCCTGTTACTTTGCGTGGTTGCGGTAGAATTAATCATTAATGTGATATTCAGGGTGCAGGAACCACCGACCCAGAGCACACTCGGCCTCATCGTAATTATCGGTAGCATGGTGGCCAGCTTTGCAGTCAGTCTTTTTGAACGGTATTGGGGAAAGAAACTCAACGCAATGTTATTGCTGGCAGACGCCAAACACACCTTCGCAGATACACTCACAACCGTCGCTGCAATAGTCGGTTGGCAAGCCGCATTGTTGCATGTAGCCTGGTTAGATAAAGCCGTTGCTCTGGTGATCGTTGCCATTGTATTGTATATGGCCTATGGGCTCTTCAAACAGGCAATCCCGGTGCTGGTTGATCAAGCCATGGTCAATGAAGCCTCATTGAGTAAAGTCGCTCTTGGGGTACCTGGTGTGAAGGCAGTGGGACAGGTTCGTTCACGCTCAACCGGTAAAGGAACGGCAGTGGATATCAGCGTTGAAGTAGATGCACAATTAAGCACTAAAGCGTCACATGACATTGCCAATGAACTCGAAGCAACACTTATTGCATGCTTCGATCTTGTTGATGTCCTTGTGCATATAGAACCTCATGAGTAATTGGATATGAGGTAATGCCATGAGGATGAAGCATGTCATCGGCATTTTAGTATTGCTTGGCAATGTCACTGGCAATAATGTTTATGCTTACTACGCCCAGGGATGCGAAGATCCTGCCTATCATCAATATATTGAAAAGCGGCTGGCTGACATTGAAGCGCGAGACCAACGACGGCTCGGCAGCACATTACGTGATTACACCTTAAGTGCTTCAGCAAATGACAATCCCTACAAAATCATCGCAGATCTTAGCAGGCATATAAAATACAGTGCGCAATTTGAACCTATTGCTACGGTAAAATTAAAAATAGCGCGCGTGTTTGAATATGCAGATACGTTAAGTACTTCGCAGCAAATAGCCGGAGACGTATACGACGGTTTCAGCAGTGAAACACACAATGTAGGTATTGCTCGTGCTTGGATTGCATATCGTCAAGGCGACCTGACGAAGGCATTTGAGGCACTACTGGCCGCTATCGATATCAAAGCGTCCCCCTTACTCAGCGCATTTGGCCCCGATCTCAGTCTAATCCGGCAACTATACAAAGACGGGCACGTAACACCTGTGGTTACCTACATCAAAAAAACGCAACAGTTTTGGCAGGGTAAACAACCCGAAAAATTGCGCCGTGCCTGGTTAGCTATGATAGAAGCAGAGTGCAAAATTCAGTTTGACTCCATCGATACGGTCAAAGCCAATGCCTTAGGCCTGCCCGTTGCAGATGTCAGTCGTGCCCCCGGAAAGTCCGACTTTTAAAGTAATACCATCGCGGATATTGCATACACTGCAAACATTGGTAATCATAAAAAACTAAATTTGAATAACTTCTGTTCTTACACTGTACTACATTAGAGAAAGACTATTGACTCATAGTATGCGAATTATTGATGTTACGCTTTACTAAGCCTTTGTTATTGATACCTTGTTGCTGGCGCAGTAGCGGCACACGCATGGCTGCCATCGTTGGTTTGCTGCTCTTTGTTTTTGGTACTCTTGCCAACGCTTCGCCTTTGTTAAATGAGCCTCGCTTTTTCCAGCTGTCTACAGAGAATGGACTGACTCAGGATACAGTCAATGATGTATTACTCGATTCCGAGGGTTTTCTATGGGTAGCCACTGACGCCGGACTCAACCGATACGACGGATTTCACAGTAAGCACTTCCTTGGTCCCAATAACGAATTTGCAGATGACGGCATTTACTCCCTTTTTGAAGACCAACGGGGTGACTTATGGGTTAGTACGTTAAGCAGTGGTATTTATAGAGTCTCTCGGGATACCGGAGACACACAGCGAGTGCTTGCTATACCCTATCAGTCTGATCCCAACTGGTATCAATTTGCTTCCCATTATACTGTAGCCTCTGACAATACGATTTATATTGCGCTGGATCAGGTACTCATTGAGCTTAATCTCGACACACTTAAGTGGACGACTGTGTTTGATTTACTCTCTCCCGAATACGCCGTGACCGATCAAAACGTTATTCGCTTTATCAAGGTGCATGAAGATGTACTCTTTATTGCTACCACTGAAGGGTTATTTACCAAGCATCTTGCTTCTAGTAACGTGAAGCGGGTAGCGCATTTGCAAGAGCAAAATTATGGTCCTGACAAGGTAAACACTAAACTCATCGTTATTGACCAAAATGATCACTTTTTATTGGGTACTGTTGAAGGTTTATATCGCTTTAACTTAGCCGAAATTATGGCCTTTTCTAGAGACGAAGGCCCTACACCAATGGCCCACACACTTGTTGGTTTGCTCAATATTTGGGATCTTAAATTCATAGAAAACTCACGATACTACATGGCCACGGACCAAGGACTGTTTATTGTAGATGCTTCATCGGGTCAACTGGAACATCTGTTTCGGCCTTCTGATTCACGGCTTTTAATTAGCGATGATGATTTGAGTGAAATTGTCCTCACGCCCAATAATTATTTGTGGCTGTCAACCCGCACATCAGGGTTGCTCCGTTGGTCGCCCCAGTCTACAAAATTCACTAATGTGTATGGCGATGGCTCGGATACATCCAAGTTAAGCGACAACCTAGTTTATTCATTCTATGAACAAGATGATACCCATCTATGGGTGGGCACCAATAACGGTTTAAACCTCTACAACCGAGAAACGGGAGATGTTGAGCAGTTTCTTGTTAATCCAGACAGAAAAGCCTTTTACACCTCCGGCACAATTGCCATTATACGTCCTGCTGAAAAGGGGCTTGTTTGGCTTGTAACGGGTGAGGGAATAGTCAAGTTTGATCCAATAAACAAACGTGTAGTGCCACTTAATCTGCCAGTATCCGTTAACGACATTGTCAGTCATAAGGAAGCGTTTGACATATTGCCGCTAGGCGATAAAAAGTCGCTGTTGTATTCGAAACAGGCCTTTTGGAAACTCGATGAAAATACAGCGACATTAAGCTCAGACGAGGTATTAAATGCCTCGCTTGATGTGTCGAAGTTTTATACCTTCTTGCCAGACTATAATGGCAGTCAAGAATCGGTTCTCATTTCCATGAATGGTGAGTTATGGCGCTATCACCTCGCCGAGAATAAGTTAACCAAGCTGCATCAGGCGCGAAAATCTCAAGCTGAGTACACGATTCAACCCACAGATGCACTGCTAGATCGTTATGGTACCTTGTGGATTAGCTACCCTGGTCATGGGTTGTATGGCTTGGACGCTGAGACGCTAGAAGAAAAGCACTTTTTTGATACCACCAATTTACTCCCAACCAATATTGTATTTAGTCTAAAAAGCGATGAAGACGGCAACATTTGGATGGGCAGTCACAACGGATTACTCAAGCTGTATCCTCAGTCTCTCCGCCTTATTCAATATACAGTTCGAGATGGTCTGGCTTCTAATGAGTTCAATTGGAATGCGGAAAATACGTTAAGTGATGGTAATTTTGTACTGGGTTCAACCAAAGGATTTACCCTGTTCGATCCCAATGAACTCGGACAAAAAAATATCGCGCCCCCTCCCGTGAACATTACCGATGCAAAGTTAATTTCTCAATCTCTGCCTCTGGGGATTGGGATTAAAAACGGTTTGTCTGTAGAACTTGAACACAATGATATCGGCCTCACCTTGCATTATTCAGATATGCAACTTGCACACAGTCAGGCCACCTATTTTAAATATGCATTAAGAGGGAAAGTGAGTTTGGATTACCCACCTACCAGAACGACAGAGGTGGTGTTCCCCCAACTTGAACCTGGTAACTACGAGTTTGCCGTGAGCGCCTATGATATTGGTTCTGATACCACAGGCCCTGAGTCAGTACTATATATTCGTGTTGACCACCCACCATTTGGTTCGCCCACTGCTTACGCCATATACGCTATTATCGTGATAGTACTTACCGGCTTTGCACTGCGACGTCGTCAACTACACAATGACAAATTAAAAGCTGCCCACCTGGAAACAGTGAAAAGTGAAAACCGTTTGTCTATGGCACTCAAAGCCAGTAACACACGGGTATGGGAGTGGCGAGATGATACTGATGAAATACTACAGGCGCGTATTGTGACAGATCTCGGTTATGACGAGGGTGAGCACGCACCAGTGCACTCTGTACACGTCGACCTTATTCACGAACAGGACAAAGCGGCCTACCAACGCCAATGGAACGAAGCCATCAAGGATGACGGGAAAGGGTTAGACATCACCTACCGCTTAAAAGCAAAAGAAGGGCATTATGAATGGTATCGGGATGTAGGCGCATTAGTACGCAGCGTCTCCTCGCCCGGTGTGAAAAAACTGGTAGGTACCTACTCTAATATCACGGAATCAATTAATACTCAGTCAAAAGCTTTGCTGTTTGGTGAAGCCTTCCAGCACACCAAAGACTGGGTGGTGATTTATGACAGTAAGTTTCATCCCATAGTAGCCAACCAGGCGTTTATCGATGCACTGGGTATTAATACTTCTCGGGATATGACGCAGCAACTTTCTAAAATCCTCAGCAGCCAACGTGCAGAACTTGCCAATGTCTGGCACAAAATGCGAATGCTCAAAGCCAATGAATACTGGGACGGCGAAGCAACAGTAGAAGGCTTGAACAATAAGGCTTATACGGTTGCCGTTAGTATAACTGCGGTAGGTACGCCTCAGAATATAAATGAAATTGACCGTTATCTGCTTATTCTTTCTGATATTAGCCAGCAAAAAGAAGCACAATCCGCCTTAATTCAACTGGCCAATTATGACAACCTCACCGGATTGCCTAACCGTTCACTTTTACTCGACCGAATCCAACACGCTGTCGATCAGGCGAGACGGGACAAGATGAATATCGGGCTGTTTTTCATTGACCTTGACCGTTTCAAACAAGTAAATGACAGTCTCGGCCATGACGCCGGAGATGAACTCTTAAAAATCGTCGCAAAACGCTTAAAAGGCAAAGTGCGCCAATCTGACACTGTCGCTCGATTAGGGGGTGATGAGTTTGTAGTCATGATTGAACACGTAGATGATGTCAATGCGCTAAGTCATTTGGCAACAGACATTATCGCCGCATTAGAACAAAATATTGTACTGGTAAATCAAGTGGTCAGTGTATCGGCCAGTATCGGCATTGCACTTTACCCGGAAGATGCACTTACCCCGACAGAGCTGCTGAAAAATGCGGATATTGCCATGTATCACGCCAAAGCGATGGGTAGTAGTAATTCTCAATATTTTACTACCCACATGAACAAGCAGGTTCAGGAAAAAATGCAGCTTGAGAATAAGGTGAAGCAGGCCCATACCAAGCGGGAATTTATTAGTTACTATCAACCCATTGTAAACTGCGCTACTTTTGAGGTTGAGGGCTTTGAAATGCTGATGCGCTGGCCCGCAGATAACGGGATGATCCCGCCAGACGTATTTATTCCTGTGGCTGAAGATATTGGCTTAATAGAGAGCATGACACTGACGGCTATCGAGCAGGCTTTACCTTTACTGACCCACTTTAAATCACTGGACAAGCAACCATACCTGTCGATAAATCTCAGTGCCAGGCACTTTAACAAAGATACTAACTTTAACGCCCTAATTGCACTTCTAGACACGCACAACATTTCTACACAATGTATTCGTTTTGAGATTACAGAAAGCGCCCTTATGTCTGATTATGAAAGTGCCATGCGCTCTATGTCTAGTCTCAAGGAAATGGGATTTTTGATTGCACTTGACGACTTTGGGACCGGTTATTCATCGCTTAAATACTTAAAAGATTTCCCGCTCGACATCCTTAAGATTGACCGCAGTTTTGTGAAAGATATCGGCCTGAACACGGGCAATGAAGCCATTATTCTGGCTACATTGCGCATGGCTGAAAGCTTAAATTTAGTCTGTGTGGCTGAAGGGATTGAAACGAGAGAACAAATTGCATTCTTTCAGAAACATGGCTGTGAATACCTTCAAGGTTATTATTTTTCTAAACCTGTACCTGAATCTGATATCAGCAATACACTAGACCGCATTGGGCAAATGAAACTCGAACAAGAATAAGGCGTTTGTGGTAAGCCCTCATTTTTTAATGATTTACAATGACACTTAACCAATGTGTATAAAAGCGCCGTTTAACGGGTTCTTTTTTCATAAAAAGCGCTATAATAAGAAGCATTGTTGTTTGAGGTACGAGGGTCGCATTGAACCGGTTAAGAAATGGCATTGTAGTGGGCTTTTTATTGCTCATTATCGTAGCCGTCGCCCTGTTTTGGCAGTCGTACAACAATAAAATACTCCCTCTTTACCCCACTAGCACCTTCCCAATGTTCACCCAAAGTGACGCTTATTCGCTTGGTGGAACGTCTACCTCTGAAATGCGCATTAATGATGACGGCACCCTGATATTAATCTGCGAGATTAAGGCATCTGACTATAGCTGGCCATTTTGTAATATCACTGTGGAGCTCTCTACCGCACAGGGCGATGAAATAAAAGGTGTGGATTTAAGTCGCTTTTCCGCAATCAAGCTAAATGCTAAATACGTCAATACTGACTACAAGGGTTTTCGTATCCAGCTTAGAACATTTAACCCCGCTTATTCGAAATTTGACGATCTTGAAAGCTGGAAGTTTCTCACTTATGAGGTTGCTGCGGAGTCAGCCAGTGATAGCTACATTATTCCATTTAATGCACTAAAAGTGCCAAACTGGTGGCTAGCGCACAATAAAACGCCGGTCAAATATGCTGTACCAGAACTCGATAACGTGATGTATTTTGAAATCGCAACGGGCAATGCGATCCCCCCTGGGCGCTATGAAATTCATATTGAGCGATTAGAATTGTTGGGCAACCACTTTAGTGATGAAGAGCTCTACTTTGGCTTAATTTCATTGTTATCGCTTGCCGTATTGGCCTATCTGATAAACAGTGTCATGGAATACAGAAGCACTGTTATTGAACAGCGTGAAAGAGTGCTCGAGCTATCAGAAAGAAACAAATATCTAGCGTCTAAGAACAGCTCTCTTAAAAATAAAGTCAATATTGATGCATTGACCGGCGTGCTAAATCGTCATGCCAGTGAAGGTATTCTGGAACATTTACAAAGTGGTGATGCCATTATCTTAATGGATATAGACCACTTTAAAATGATCAATGATAAACACGGCCATGACGTGGGCGATAAAGTGCTGCTGTTGTTCGCTAGAGCCATCAATAACTCCATTCGAAGCCAGGATTACTTTATACGCTGGGGCGGTGAAGAATTTCTTTGCGTGTGTCCCGGTGCTTCTGCTATTGAAGGCGAACTCATCGCCAACAAATTCAAGGCGTTGCTAGCCGAGCAGGTGTGGCCCGAGTCAATGGTGGTCACTAGCAGTTTTGGTGTCGCAGAGATGGCCTATGGCGAAACGGTTGAAATGTTAATAAAACGCGCTGATTCTGCCCTGTACCAGGCAAAGCATCAAGGAAGGAACCGTGTCGTCGTCTCTTAAAATAAGGCTGGGTATTTCCTGGTAACACACTCCGTGTTTAAATGCATGTCGGTAATTCAAACTAAGGATAAGATTTTGAATAAAGACAGAAAAACAACTGCCGCTCGCTCCCTGATTTTTTTACTCTGTACACTCGCCTTTTCTGCGATTGCCAGCAGTGACGACCCTTACCTATGGTTAGAAGACGTCGAAGGGGAAAAAGCACTCGCCTGGGTAACTAAAAAAAACGACAACTCGCTTTCCTATCTTAAAGGACAAACTACGTATCAAGGAATTTATGAAGATACTTTAAGTATTCTAAACGACAAAGACCGCATTCCTTACGCGGGTGAACGCGCCGGCTATTACTACAACTTTTGGCGGGATGAAAACCATGTCAGGGGGATCTACCGCAGAACGACACTTGATGAGTACAAAAAAGACAACAGCCAGTGGGAAACTGTTCTGGATATAGATGCGCTGGCGGAAAAAGAAGGCGAAAACTGGGTCTACAAAGGCATGAACTGCCATTACCCTAAATACGAACGCTGTTTAGTGTCATTATCTCGTGGCGGCGCAGATGCCACCGTGGTCCGTGAATTTGATATGAATAGCAAGTCCTTTGTCAAAAATGGATTTTACCTGCCTGAGGCCAAGTCGTCAGTGTCATGGCGCGACGACAACTCCGTCTTTGTGGGTACCAACTTTGGCGAAAACTCACTCACAGACTCTGGTTACCCGCGCGTGGTTAAAATATGGCAACGGGGTGAACCTTTAGCGCGCGCAACTACGCTTTATGAGGCAGAAAAAACCTCTGTCTCAGCCGGTGCATTTAGTATGTATGACAACGGTAAAACCCATCACATGCTTTACGATGGCACCAGCTTTTACACCCGCGATATGTATCTCTTAAAAGGCGATAACAAAATTAGGGTGCCCATTCCTGAAGATGCATCCTTAATTGGTTTATACAACAACAAGTTTTTTGTTCAGCTTAAATCTGAGTGGAAAGATTTTGCACAGGCCGAAGTAATTTATGCCGATATCGATGATGTCGCCAAGGAAGACATTACGTTTACCAGTTTTATTAAACCTTCTGATACACGCTCAATTGAAGGGTTAAATTTTACCAAGTCAGCCATCCTTGTTACCGTTATGGAACATGTGAAAGATAAACTCTTTCGTTATCAGCTTGCCGAAAACGGCGAGTGGAAAATCGAGCAGGTTGATTTTCCAACTACCGGCACAATCAGTGTTTTTAACACAGACCCTGAACGCGATAGCTTTTTTGTGAATTATGCTGACTTTTTATCGCCTTCCACCTTGTATCTGGTGGACGGAAAAACCCTCAGTATCAATAAACTCAAATCAGCGAAAGCCCATTTTGACGCAGATAATTTCGTTACCACACAGAAATTTGCAACCTCCAAGGATGGCACTCAGGTGCCATATTTCATTGTTCACAGGAAAGACATAGCACTGAACGGTAAAAACCCTACTCTGCTATATGCCTATGGAGGCTTTGAAGTGTCAATGCAGCCTTTTTATTCTGCATCAGTAGGTAAAAACTGGTTGGAAAAAGGCGGTGTATATGTGTTGGCGAATATTCGGGGCGGTGGTGAGTACGGACCTCGATGGCACCAGGCAGCACTCAAGGAGAACAGGCATAAGGCATTTGAAGATTTTGAAGCCGTGGCCGAACAGTTGATCGCGGATAAGGTCACGTCGCCTAAACATTTGGGTATACAGGGTGGCAGCAATGGAGGCTTGTTAGTCGGCGCAGCCTTTACACGCAGACCAGAGCTCTACAATGCAGTGATTTGTCAGGTACCTTTACTCGATATGAAACGGTTTAATCAGCTACTCGCTGGGGCTAGCTGGATGGGCGAATACGGTAACCCAGATATTCCAGAAGAGTGGGCCTATATCAAAACCTATTCGCCATACCACAACCTGAGTAAAGATGGAGTCTATCCCAAAGTGTTCTTTACCACTTCAACGCGTGATGACAGGGTTCACCCAGGTCATGCCAGAAAAATGGTGGCGAAGATGGAAGACATGGGATTTGATGTCTTGTACTTTGAAAATACAGAGGGTGGTCATGCTGGTGCGGCAAATAATGAGCAACGTGCCATGGTGAGCAGTCTCAATTACGTATATTTATTGAACAGGCTGAAATAGGAGCCATAAGCGGAGCGCTATCGTGGCGACGGCGCTCCATGTTTGAAAAAGACAAACCACCTTTGAAAATGTCTGCTATACCTAAGTAGACAGAATGCCTTATACGAGGTGTATTTACCCGTTGACTATTAACCGATACACTTCTCGTGCAAATAATGAACTTCGCAGTAACACGATCATGAGCTGTATTGCGCCCTTGTCCTCTATTCTCACTCAATATCTGATTGCGATCAGTATTGTACTGCTATCATTCTCGGGCCACGCCGACATCTTGTTGGGTACCTCTAACGCGCAAAAAGGCCCCTCTGCCAAACTCGGACAAGATCTCAACCTCGGCGCAGAAATGTATTTTGATGTTGTTAATCAACAGGGTGGCATACATGGTCACAACATATACCTGCTAAAGTTGGATGACGGCTATGAGCCTCTTAATACTGTGCACAATACTAAGCTGTTGCTAGAACACAACATCGTCGGCTTGTTCAACTATGTGGGTACACCTAATTCTAAAGCCGTATTACCGCTTATCAAGCGTGTGGGACAGTTATTAATTACCCCTTTTACTGGTGCTGATATCCTAAGAAATGCCCCCATTGCCGACGTATTTAACCTGCGGGCAAGTTATGAGCAAGAAGCCTTTGCGCAAATAGACTATCTGGTTGAGATACTTGATCTCGATACGTTTGGTATGGTCATTCAAGCAGATGCATTTGGACTTGCCTTGGAAAAATACTATCGGGCTGCGCTTAAAAATAAAGGCCATAAACCTTTGGTATCGATACGCTACCGTCGCAATACAATTGATATAGATAAAGCGGCAAAGCAGCTAAGAGAAGCGAATGTTAAGGCGGTATTATTTGTCGGCACGTATGAACCCCTTATTGCGCTGATTGATAGGGGCAAAAGTGTGCAATTCATGCCTATATACAGCAGCGTCTCTTTTGTATCCAGCCAGACACTTTTTAACCGGCTTTCGGTCACCGACAGTAGAGACGTGCGGGTTATTGTTACCGAAGTAGTGCCCTCACCTTTAACCTGCCAACAAAAAATATGTTCGCAATTTCGGGAGCATGCGACCCACAATAAACTTGAGAACCCGAATCACGTGCATTTTGAAGGCTACCTCAATGCTGTTTATGTGAGCGAAGCCCTGAAAAGTTGCTCTCCGCCGGTGACACGGGCTTGCTTGAAAGAGACATTGGAGGGGTTCAGAACCCAAGATCCAGAAACACGAGGGCAAGTGGTGTCAGATGTTCTTCAGCTCATGGGTCAAGTGCACATTTCAGCGCGCAACCCCTAGACTATTCGAAGGGGATCACAGCGCCATTTCGCAAACCGCGAAAAAAGTTGCCGTTTTTAATAAGTAGGATCTCGCCTGTTTCTCCACGTTTTATACCGCTGTCTACAGCAATCACTTTGCCATTATAAAAAGGTGTAATTTGCGTTTGTGTGGTATGGCCAACAATAAGGTGCGAAAGGTCGTAGTGTTGTAATAGCCTGTCTACGTCCCCCATTGTTGCTCGGGGCGCTTTAAAGTAGCCTCTGTACCAAATGGGTCCATAGGTTTTATGTAAAAAATGGCCAAGGCCACTTTCGGGGAAGGTGTCGTCTTTAATCATATGGCTGACAAAGGTCTGATTAATATCTTGCAAGCTTAGGTTCTGCGTTGCTAACGACGGATGAATGCCGCCATGAACAAACAACATACGGTTGATTTTTACCAGTACGTTACGAGTGAGTAGCCAATCTCCTAATACCGTTTTTGGCCCGATCAATTCTGACAAAGGTTTGCCCAATACTTTTTCCGTCGTGGCATATTTGTCATGCATGTAACGTGTGTCATTGTTTAAGGCCATGATTTCGTGATTGCCTAACAGGTAATGCACAACACCACCGTTCGATTTGGCTTGGCGCTCAAGGTTAGCCAAATACCATAAACTTTCTGTGACTTTTGGTCCACGACTAAACACGTCACCAGACACAACAAGGTGGCCTTTACCAAAGGTCCAGTTACCCTGCTCATCTGCAATTTTGTGCGCCATTAGCAATGATCTGAAAACATCAAACTGACCATGGATATCGCTGAGGGCGGCAACCGTCTCAACATTGTCAAATGCCAACTCCGGACGTGATGCAGTCTGGTTATTCAGCTGCGCACTGAGATTACACTTTTCTATGCGCTTGCGCGCCAGCGGGGGAGGAAACTCAAATCGTTTAGGCTGCCCATTGCAAACCCACAGCGCTTGCCAGGCACGGTCGCCATAAAGCACATAAGGACCGTCATTCAGTGTTTCTAGTTCTGATTCAGAACAAGAAAACAACAAAACAGACAGACAAAACAAAAGCCATTTTTTCATAAATGAGTCCAAACTCAGATGAAGAAGTATTACGGGTTTAATGGGAAGGAGGCGGCCAGTTGGCCGCCTTTAAAGGTTTAGAAGCGCAGTTCTACACCAGCATAAGCAAAACGACCTATGCCACCGCCATACGCACTTTCGAAGTTACCGCGACCAGTTTCATAGTTGTCGCCGGTATTCGGTACCCAAGGTCCAAGGTTATTGAACACGTTTCTCACACCACCATATAACTTAACGTCATAATCCTGCTGCGTTTCCATGCGATAGGAAAATGAAATGTCGTGGGTAATATAAGAACCATAAAACAAATAATAGGGCGTTTCTGGGTTTACAATTGCATCAGGATCACCGGCATCCAATGCTGCCTGGTTTTCCGCTTTCAGCTCTTCCCACTGCTCAACGCGATCATAGTCATCAACGACAGGACCTTTGTACTTGGTTCTCCAACGAATGCGCAAATCGTCATAACGCCATGCCACCGATGCCGTCGCTCTGTCAGTGAAAATGCCACTGTTCAACTCACCCTGATAGTAATTAACTTCAAGACCATCATTGCCTTCAAACGACGCTGAACGCTCTATTACGTGGTTCATATCGGCTTTAAAAGACAATGAGCCTAAGTCATCTAAATCTAACTTATAGGCTACTGACAGGTCGTACCCTCTAGCGGTTTCTTCACTCAAATTAAACTGACGCTGAATGATTTGCGTGATCTGGCCTTCGCTATCCCGCGTGATATCACCACAAAAACTGTTACCGTCGCCAAATGCCACCGATGAGTCATAACACTCCCGCAGAATATCGCCGTTGGGAATTTGTGTAATGGCATCTTCAATTGTGATGTCATAATAATCTAACGCGATTTGCAGACCGTCGATTTGAGAAGGGGCTACAGTAATACCCAACGTATAGGTGTCTGCCGTCTCTTCTTTTAAATTTTCATTACCCGCATTGGGTGAATACCCAGTATTTTGATCTTCAAATACGCCATCTTCTGACAGTGCGATACCAGCGAGAACACGTTCATCTTGGCGGCAGGCATCGTGCCCTGGCTCATTTGACGTCATGGTCACACCATCACAGATATCAGAAAAACCATCATAATCACCGCGAGGAGGCGAAATTAGCTCGGTGATATTCGGTGCCCGTTGTGCTCGTGCATAATTCGCTCTAATGGCATATCCTTCAAGCGGCTCCCATAAGACACCGGCACGGTAACTGGCCATCAAATCAATGTTTTTCTGGCTGTAGTCTGCCAATCGCAGGGAAAGATCCAGCGTCAGATTCTGACGTCCTTCATCATTTCTCAGTAAAGGAACAGCTGCTTCTGCGAAAGCTTCCGTGACACTCACATCGCCTTTAAAGGGTGGCACGTCGTTGAACGTAATCGCCAACGCGCGAAGCGCAGAATCTACATAGACTTCCTGCTCATCTTTGCGGTATTCAAAACCAAATGCAGAAGACACGGTACCCGCAGGTAATTCAAATAAGTCACCGGTCATGTATCCACCAAGGGTGATTTGCTCGATGTCAGTGTCTATGATTGGATTAGCGCGAATGTAATCAGCCGCCTCGGGGGAAATGCTACCGTAGCCAAAAATGTTAACGGGCACACAGCCTTCAGCACGGGCACTCGCATCGGCACATTGAATAGTGACGCCATCCGCGGCATATTCTGCGTCAAGGGCATTTCGCAACTTAACAATACTAATCTCATTGCTACGGCGCTGTTCCTGTTTGAATTTGCCGTACCCTACCGATAAATCCCAGTCCCACTGGCCGTCAAATGCGGTACCTTGCAAACCAAAAAAGGTACGCAGCGTTTTACGCTGGTTGTCATTAACGATATTGCCCACTTCGACAAACGCTCTGTCCCAGCTAACACTGCTGCCCGCAGATTCTGCGATTTCTGTAGGCACAAAAGGGTTGTCGGGTGAAATTGTACCTGGGATAACCAAAGACGGCTCACCCGTTACTGGATCGACGAGCAATTCATCATCGTTGTAGTCCTGGCCTTCTGGTGCTTTAGCATTCACTGAGTGGTTATCGCTGTAGTGCACCTGGAACTTTGCTTTCACATCATCGGTTAATTCATAGTCCATTTTCAGCGCTAACGCGGTTTTTGTATTAGGTATTTTTAACTTATCGAACGGTTCATAATTAAATCCATCACGCTCTTCGACAAAACCCGCTGTGAGTACATTATCTGTATTGTAAAACCAGTCGTTGCCTTCAAAAGTTCCACCAGGGGTATTATCACTTCGCTCACGCCAGTCATCTGGAGTAATGTCGCGCATACACTGATCGCCTTCGATGGTATTCATCTCATTGCACAGCAACCTAGTGTTGTAGTCGTAGCTGGATTCATACTGTGAACGATCACGCTCAGACTGATCAAGGCCGAATTCACGGTCCCACGATGCTGCTAAATATACATAGCCACGTTCATTGTCGAACGTCTGTCCGTATCCGGCGTCAACTGTAAATTCACGTGCTCCACCTAAGGTACTTTCACCACCACGCACATCTATTTCGAAGCCGGTTTTACCCGACTCTGTAATGATATTGACAACACCTGCTATGGCGTCTGAACCGTATATAGCAGAAGCTCCACCGCTGATGATTTCAACGCGGTCTACCATGGATGAAGGGATCGTGCTTAAACTGATATAGTTTCCACTGTAGCTATTTGATACTGCGCGGCGACCATCTATCAGGGTTAACGTTCTATCGGTTCCCAAATCACGTAGGTCTATGGTAGACAACCCCGTGTTTTGAACGCTTGATTGAGAGTTGGTGTTGCTGAAGCCTGCGCTAATTGAGGGAATTTCATCGACCAAGATATCTGCAAGCTCACCGATTCCGGCATCCTCTAACGCGTCTTTGTCCATCGACATCATGGGCGTAGCCATAGAGAAGCTATCTCGTTTGATACGCGTTCCGGTAATCGCAATTTTTTCGACTTTTTCTTCGGCGTTCTGCTGTGTCGCTTGCTGTGTTGAGCTTTGCGTTTGCTGCACTTCCACTTCTTGCGCCACGGCCATACCACTTACGCTGGACAATAGCGCTAGCTGGATGGCAAGAACAAGTTTTTGTTTATTCATTGTGTGTTCCCATTTGTGGTTGGATTTGCTCAAGTACAAGAGGTATTGAGCTAGGTTCAGTTCTATTGAAGGGGGGCTATGAATGCAATGTAGGCCAAGTCGTTTATTCAACGCTTTTTTATCTATTTAACATCTATTTCAATATTATTTATTAAAAACAATAAGATACGATTTATTACAATTCTTAGGTATGAAGGGGGCACGAGGGTGATTGATACTCTTGGCGGTATCCGGTAAGGTTTTGAGCCTACCAGAACCGTCGATCACTAAACGCCATTTAAGCCATATCCATGCAACCTGAACACGCTTACAAACTAGGAGACTTTCGTGTAGAGCCGTCGGAATGCGCGCTTTATCACGAGCACATTGGTAAGCAAACACTGCAACCTAAATTTATTGACGTTCTGAACTATCTCGCCTCTCAATATCCAAGAGTGGTTTCTCGACAAGAGTTGATCGACAGCGTATGGCTAGGTAATGAGCACGTTGGTAAAAAAGCGCTGACCAACGCTATATGGCATCTGCGTAAAGCGCTAAATGCCTCTGATAAGGAGACCATTGAAACCATTCGAAAAACCGGCTATCGACTATTGATAGAACCACAACAAATAGAAACAGAGTCAACTGAGTTAAACCCATCATCGCGCGATCGCTGGTTTGCCTTACCAGCCACAAAATATGCTGCCTCTGTGGTGATGGTCCTCATACTTTTAATAACGACACTGGCACTTCGGGAACCACCGCATGATCATCATGTGCCGGTTACCGTTACCACAGAGCCCGGCTTAGAGCTTTTCCCTGCTCCCTCCCCCGATGGGCGCTTTGTGGTTTACAAGTGGATTTCGCCAGACGGCCAGGTTGATTTATTTAAACGTGACATGCAACAGCCAGAGCGTCCGGCAATTAGGATCACCCATGACCAGGCCCTTGAGGGGCACTCGGTCTGGAGTGCAGACGGAAAGTTTCTCTACTTCAGCCGCAAAGACAGAAAAATTGGTCAATGTGATGTTGTTCGCATGGATATGCAAAATTACCAGGAATCCTTTGTGACTGCCTGCCCGATCGTGGGTGGATATCACTACATAGACATTGCAGCTGATAACAGTATGCTCGCTTTTTACGGTGACGATGAAGAGGCGTCCCGCTCAGGTATCTACACGCTTGATTTAACCGACCCTGATGCCCGCCCTCAGCGTTTATCCTGTGACAAAGACTGTGAATACAAAGAGCGTGACATGGCATTTTCGCCAAATGGCCAGTACCTTGCGCTGACGCGGCGATACAATCAGTTTAATGAGAATATCTATCTGCTTGATCTGCAAAATAATAATGAGCGTCAGCTTACCTATCACGAACAGGATATCGTTGGTCTGAGTTGGCACCCTAGCGGAAAGAAGCTCGTTTACGGTGTACAGAGTGCGGATAACCGGCGAGGATTTGTGCTCAATATCGAAAACGGCGATATCGAAGCCTTAGGCATAGAAGGTCTCAGTTACCCTAACTTCGCCAGAAATACCCCAGCGTTGTTTTTTCAGCACAGACGTGAGCAATACCAAATAGCCGCATTGCCGATAGACAATAGTGTATCGAGTAGTCCGTTCCCCGTTTTGCAATCGGGCTACAATCACAAGTACCCTGACTTCTCTTCGGTTTCACGTCGTATTGCTTACGTGTCTAATGAAACAGGCGCCTATGAAATTTGGACAGCTGACAGTCAAGGCAACGATCGCAGACAGCTTACCTTTTTGCAACGCTCAGCCAGCTATCCGCGCTGGTCTCATGATGGTCGCTTTATTGCCTTTCTCGCACCCGATGAAGAAAACAAAGGTGATCATATTTTTATTGTCGAGGCGAGCACACGAAGGGTACAAAAAATAGACAGTCCTTTTTCCCGTCACAATCGTCCTTTCTGGTCGCCTGACGACAACAATATTATGTCGACGGCCTACACATCAACGCATGCTGACATTTATGAGTTTTCAGTCGGCGCTAACACAGAACCCAAACGAATCACGTTCAATAAGGGCCGATACGGCATTGTTCTAAACGAGGGAAATCTCGTATACAGCACGTGGGGAAACGGCTTGTGGTCACTAAACTTAGTCACAGGGCAATCCAGTCAATTGCTTAATTCAGATACATTTCGGGAAGCTTATGCTTGGGCCGCTACCCCAACGGGCGTGTACTATTTAGTGGAAGAAAAACAGCATCAGGAACTGCATTTCTTAGACTTTACCAGTAACGCCATCACATTAATGTTAAAAGCACCACTCTCAACCATCGTCAAAGATGGCGCATTGCGTATTGACCCTGCCCAACAACGTATTTTATTCACTAAAACGCTGTTTAATCAGTCAGATATCAAATACATTCAGATGAAACCGTAAGCAAGCACGCTGTGTTATTTCAACAGCTCATGGTCGGGTGGAAGCTGCTTCATGATCCACAACACCAGACGTCGTTTTAAACTTGCCAGGTCTTCTTTATCTTCAGGTAACGGCGCTATTAATTTATCATGCACCAACAGGCGATAGAGGCTTTCTACTTTATCTTTTGATGCATCAGAGGAAGAAAACGATTTGTATCCACGTTTTACGGCATAGTGTTCTGCAACCACCAGCGCTTTTTTGAGCAGGGCATTTTCGTTTTTGATTTTCTTCATTAGTCACCGCCTACAGCACCGCTGTCTTTGTGTTGAATTCTGTCTACTACGATAACAGTGGCCAATAATTGTGGTGTAAGAGACGTGTCGACAATATCCACCCCATAGCTATCGGTAAAGCTAAAAAGCTTTTTTGACACACTCGCCAGGCGTTGCCCCTGCCGTGTTATTTCATACTCGTGCTGCCAGAGGTTTCCCGTCATCTCCAGTTGCCCCTCTGGCGTGTCTATGGTGAATCGACTTGTCCAGAACGGCCAGAATCGCTTTTTGATTAACCATTCACTGCCGTCAATATTCACTAGCCTGCATGCGGGTAATAAAGACAGATATTTGCGTTTAATTTGCAATATTGGGCGTTCATTCTGATCGAATAACGTTTGGCTGCTCGACACGCTAAGCAGTTTTCCCTTCGCCGTAAACGCAACGGCACCTCGCTCATCCTCAATCGTGAAACTGTCGGTGAGACTAAAAAACTTTTGATTAATGCGGTATTTCATCGAGCCTCCCATGCTGATGGCTTTGCTCATCTAATCAGTATTTTTCAATAACTGCAATGCTCCATTAAAAGGTGAGGGTAAAACACGCACCACCTTGTGCCTGATTCGTCACTTTAACATCACCGCCATGGGCAATCATAACCTGGCGAGTAAGTGCGAGACCGACGCCCGATCCGTCTCTCTTGGTTGTGAAGAAAGGCACAAAAATTCGATCGACAATGTCCGGGGCGATCCCTGGACCGTTATCACTCACCGTGATTACACAGTGATTCCGACGATTTATATAGGCATGGATGTCGACCTGAGGTTGACCTGATCCCGTTAATGCCTGTTGTGCATTTTTTAGGAGATTGATGAGAACTTGCTCGATCATGCCAATATCTACGTTAAATGATAGGGATTTAGGTTCAATGTGAATGCGTAATGAAATGCCAGATTCTGGCCAGTCCTGTGCAGCAAGTTGCGTAACATTGTCGAGCAGCTCTGCCACTGAAACGGCTTGCTTATTCGGCGGGGGCAAACGGGTTAGTCTTCGATAGCTACTCACGAAATGCATCAGGCTGTTACTGCGTTTTGATAGCCTCAACGTGGCGTCCTGAACGTCTTGAAGCTGTGTCCGAACGTTTTCTGATAAATCGTCTTCTCGCATGATATCGTTAACTAAATCAGAGGCAGTTTCGGCTAACGACGCAACAGGAGTGATACTATTCATAATCTCATGGGTCAATACCCGTACCAGATCCTGCCATGCCTGAAGTTGAGCTGCGCCGAGCTCACTGCGGATGTCCTGTAAACTTACCAACTTATCCTGCACGCCCGCTGTTATCACGTGTGTTGCTGACAAAGACAGTTGATGTGTCATGCCCTCGCTTTCAATACTCAAAAGTTTGCGCTCACCCGGAACAAGATGCATTAAGGCCTCGGGTAATGCTGCATCAAACTCACTTAGTTCATCCAGCTTCTGTGCCAGCTGGCTCCCAAATAGTCGCCTCGCACTGTGATTCCAGAGCGTGATGCGACCATCACCGTGCAAACTAAGTAAAGGCACTGGCACTTGCTCAATAAGTGCCTTTAGGTGTCGCAATGTTTGTTCCTGACTCTCCCTGTCAGATTGAAAACGATTGGCAATATCTGTAAACGCTTCACCAAGTTGTTCAAAACCGGCACCGTATCCCTGATAGTCAAAACGTTGATTCAACTCACCATGCCTGACAGTTTCCAAAAATCGGGCAAGTTCTGCATTGGTGAGATTCACAAAGCGCAGTGCTTCATAAACTAACCCTATGAGTACCAAAACAGAAAGTAGCACGCTCGCCTGATATCCAGGTTGGGAAAACAGCCATCCGACAAGCAGGACAGAACCCAATATCAAACATACACGCACTGTCAGGAGCACAGAAAAACGTTTAAAACCCATATTTTTCCATCCTTCTATACAAAGCGGCCCGGGTTAACCCAAGTGCTTTTGCGGCATGACTAATATTGTATCTGTATGTTTTCAGTGCACGAGCAATGGTTTGCTTTTCAATATCTTCCAAATTAAATCCAACATCATCGGTCGGTTCTTTACCAACGGATGCAGAAGGCGCCTTTTCAGCGGGAGGTGAAACAGTCTGATCATGAGCTGCCAATTGCAAATCCGCCGATGTGAGCACACTGGACTGACATAATATAACCGCCCTCTCAACTACGTGTTGCAATTCCCTTATGTTGCCAGGCCACTGATAACGGCGCATCACCTCTATCGCGCCAGCATCAAGGCTCAATTCAGACTTGTGATATTTACGGCTGTAATAGGCAAGATAGTGCTCAGCAATGATGGCAATATCCTCTTCTCTCTCCCTTAAGGGCGGCAAAGTAACCTCGACGGTATTTAACCGGTAGAGCAAATCTCGTCTAAACAGATTGTCATCCAATAATGTCTGTTTAGGTGTATTAGTTGCCGCCACAATTCTTACGTTGAAAGGAACCGGTTTATTTGCCCCTAAAGGGGTAATTTCGCGCTGCGCGAGTACTGCCAATAGTTTAGCCTGCAAATGCAATGGCAGGTTTCCCACTTCATCGAGGAATAAGGTGCCTCCTTCAGCCGCCTGAATGCGCCCGATTCGGTCTTCATTTGCGCCCGTAAATGCCCCTTTTTTGTGCCCAAACAATTCACTTTCAAACAAGGATTCAGATACTGCGCCTAAATCAACGGTTATAAACACCTGTTCGCCACGCTGACTCTGACTGTGAATGGCGCGCGCAATCACCTCTTTTCCTGTTCCATTTTCGCCAAGTATTAACACATTTGCATCTGTTGGTGCGCTTCTTTGAACAACACTTAATACGTCTTTCATCTTAGCAGACTGACTAATAATGGGCTGCGCATGCTGATTTGACAGTTGAGCGAGACATTTGTTGGTATGCCTCAATGCAGATGCTTCTGTGCGTGACCTTCCAAGTTTTACCGCAGTCGAGACCGTTGAGACCACTTTATCGTTTTGCCAAGGTTTGGAGATAAAGTCTGTCGCCCCGCGCTTCATGGCGTCTACTGCAACGTCCACACCGCCGTGAGCCGTAATCATAATCACCACTGCCTGAGGCTCAATCGACAGTATTTTTTCGAGCCAAAGGTAACCTTGCTGACCACTGCTTTCGCCTGGCCCAAAATTCATGTCCAACAAAATGGCATCGAAATCAAAATCGCCGAGTAATTTAGGGATATTTTCAGGCCTGTTGCATATCTCGACGTCTTCAAAGTGTCGCTTGAGCAGAAGTTTACCTGCTACAAGGATATCCTCTTCATCATCGACTAACAGTATACGACCTGGTTGTTTCATATCTGCGCTCTCTTCTTTTTAGTGTTCACCAGCGTACACCCGGTGTTCAAAAACGTACAGTTAAAACTGTACAAAAATGAACACCAAAGAAAATAAACATTTAAAAACAATACCTTAAAACATGGAATGCTTCTTGTAATACTTAGGGTATCTATCAATCTCAGCCAATGTTCAATTAGGAAAGCAATGCATAAGTTAACCAGCATAAGTGCGGAGCCAACATCAACGCCTCCCTCTGTATCGGGTGCAGGGATGGACAGAAAGATTTCTGTTAAAAAGCCATTGTGGAAGAAGCCAATACTTTTTCTCATCGGCGCGGCTCTAATCATCAGCGCACTCTTCTTATTTGACCGCACCGCAGAGCGGACCCTTTCTGTTGAAGGTAACCGCTTAACAGTATCAGAGGTGTTTGAGGGGACTTTTGAAGACTTCATTCCCATCCGCGGACGTGTCATGCCATCAAGAACACTTTTCTTAGATGCTGTTGAAGGCGGCCGTGTTGAGCGTATTCTGGTGGAAGACGGTGCCATGCTAAGCGAGGGGGATCTCATCGTAGAGCTCTCAAATACAAGTTTACAGCTGTCTGTGCTTGAAAATGAAGCGAGGGTTGCTGAGCAACTCAATACCATAAGAACCATCGAATTGAACCTTGAGCAAAACAGATTGCAGCACAAACGCAATCTTGTCGATATTGAATACCAAATCAAATTACTCACCCGAAAGCTTGCACAGGAACAAACCTTACTGGCGCAGAATTCGATCAGTAAAACACAGTACGATGACACACAAGACACACTAACTTGGTATAAACAGCGTCTTCAGCTAACCAAAGAAAGTCAGGCTTCTGACAGTCGCATGCAGGAAGCTCAACTGGCGTTTTTGCGAGAAACAGGTAGCCGGCTTGAACACAACCTATCTATCTCTCAACAAACTCTCGATAACATGAATTTACGCGCCCCTATCAGTGGCAAATTGTCTGGTTTTGATATTGAAGTAGGACAGAGTATTGGACGTGGCGAGCGCATAGGTCAAATAGATATTCCCGATGATTTTAAAGTGACGGTTCTGGTTGACGAGTTTTATCTAAACCGCGTGGATATTGGCCAGGTTGCTCAATATGACGACTTTGAACTGGTTATCAGCAAAATCTACCCACAAGTACAAAACGGCCAGTTCGAAGTTGACCTGACCTTTATTGGTGAACAGCCTCAAACCATTCGTCGCGGGCAGTCTTTACAGATGAAATTAACGCTAGGCGATGCCTCATCCGCCACACTTATACCCAATGGTTCTTTCTATCAGGACACAGGCGGAAATTGGGTATTTGTGGTGAGTGATGACGGCTCACAGGCAAATAAGCGAACAGTAAGGCTAGGCAGAAGAAACAATACCGTGATTGAAGTTATTGAAGGGCTGGAGCCCGGAGAACGTGTGGTTACCAGTGCCTACAGCAATTATCTAGATATGCAAGTTTTGCGTTTACAGTAACAGTACAGCAGGAACAACAAGATGTTAAAACTAAATAATTTAACCCGAAGCTATCAAACCGACGAAGTAGAAACCCTTGCGCTCAATGGTGTGAATATTCAAATAGACAAAGGCGAGTTTGTCGCCATTATGGGCCCTTCGGGTTGTGGGAAGTCTACTTTGCTCAACATTATTGGCATGCTCGACAACCCCACTTCGGGTGAATATTGGTTTAACGAGCAAAATATTGCCAACTATAAAGAGCATCAGTTGGCAGACATTCGCAAGCGCAATATCGGTTTCATTTTCCAGAATTTTAACTTGATTGATGAACTGACCGTTCAGGAAAACATTGAGCTGGCCCTGCTTTATCACGATGTCAGTAGCAGCGAACGTAAGCATCGAGTGGAACAGGTCATGGACAAAGTTGGCATTGCTCACCGCGCGAAACACATGCCCGGTCAACTATCAGGCGGTCAGCAACAACGTGTTGCCGTCGCCCGAGCTGTAGTGGGTGGCCAGTCTATGATCCTTGCAGACGAACCAACGGGAAATCTTGACAGTGCGCATGGTCAGGAAGTTATGGAGATGCTGCAGGGATTGAATCAGGAAGGTACAACCATTGTTATGGTGACACACAGTCCTTCACACGCAGATTATGCCCGTCGCACCATTAACCTGTTTGACGGTCATGTTGTAACAGAAAACGTTAAAGCAGCCTAGAGGTCTTATCATGTTCGCGAATTATTTCACAATTGCATGGCGCAATATCATCAAAAGGCCGCTTTTTTCTGCCATCAATATTATCGGCTTGGCAATCGGTTTGATGAGTTGCCTATTAATTATGCTATTCGTCCGCTCAGAAAGCGGTTATGACACCTGGCTGCCTGATAGTGAGCGCATCGCGCGTTTACATACCGCCTACACCATGCCAGGCAGACCACCCTTTCTAACGGTGAGAAGTGCCGGCCGCGTGATGCCTGCACTGCGAGACTATCTAACCAATGAAATAGAAGCCGGCGTGCGATTAGTGTCATGGGGGACCACAATCCTCAAAGACGGACAAGGGTTTTCTGATGGTGTTATTTTTGCTGACCAAGACCTTTTTAATGTGATTGATCTACCCTTAGTCCATGGCACATCTGCATCGAGTTTCAATAAGCCCAACGATCTCCTGGTCACTGAAGAGACAGCCATCCGTTATTTTGGACGCACGGATGTAGTAGGTGAAACATTAACCCTATGTTGTATGGGCGACCAACCGGTAGAACTAGCCATTTCGGGCGTGCTTAAGGATTTACCCGAGAATACCCATTTGAATTTGAGTTTGCTGGTATACATGGATGTGGCCCTTTTCAGTACCTTCCCAGGCGTTCTTGAAACTTGGAATAGCGTGAATGTATTCAGTTATTTTAAGTTAAGGGAAGGCATTAGTTTAGCGCAGACTCAGACCAGAATTAATTACTGGCTTAATAATGAAAGTCCTTACGCAGAGCAATTTAAGGAGTTCATGGGCACGGAAACCGATATGAAAGTGACGGATGGCGTGAAACTAAAACTGATGGGCATTGAAGATATCTATCTCAAGGCAAGAAAGGATGCGGGCAGTATGGGTGACTTCAAAACCCTGGGCGACGAGAAGATGGTATTCACGTTTACCTTGGTCGCCTTTCTAATATTATTGATTGCCTGTATCAACTTCATGAACCTTTCTACCGCTAGAGCCGGACAACGGGCCAAAGAAGTAGCCATGAGAAAAGTGCTAGGCGCCAGCAGACAAAAAGTGGCCACCCAGTTTTTGTTCGAAGCAACTGCACTGGTGTTCATATCTATGTTGATAGCATTGGTAGCGGTAGAAATTGCCTTGCCTTACTACAACGAAATACTCAACAAGAGTATTGCCTTTGACTTACTTAAAGATCCTCAATTACTCGGGGCAATATTTACCATTGTGATTCTTGTAGGGCTGGGCGCGGGTAGTTATCCGGCTTTGGTACTAAGTCGCTATTTGCCAGGGCAAATTCTCAAAGCCAGTAAAAGTAATGATTCAGAAGGTTCTGCAAAGCTCAGAAGTGCATTGGTTGTCATTCAGTTTGCCGTGTCGATTGGCTTGTTAATTTGCACATCGGTTGTTTATCTTCAAACAAAACACGCCAATGAAATAGACCTTGGCTATAACAAAGACCAAAAGCTGGTTCTTAATATCGGACCGTTGCAGGATAATCGGGACAGCCTCAAACAGGAACTAGAAGCCCTACCCGTCATCGACCAGGTCGTGTTTTCATCTGAAGTTCCGTCACAGGACTTTGAGAATAACACTAACTTTACCCGGCCTGGTGTAGACGGCAATGAGCCGATTAGTGAGCTGCTAAATTATCACAATATGGATTTTGGGTTCTTTGAGACCTATGACGTTGAGCCTGTAGCTGGCAGATTGTTCGATGAGTCGTATGGCACCGACATATTTGTGCCAGCAACGGAAGAACAAGCCGGTAAAGGCGGCGCAATATTGAATATGTCGGCCGTGCGAAAACTAGGCTTTGACACCCCCGAACAAGCAATAGGCGTTACCCTTCGTCAACAATTGCGTGAGGGCACTAGCGAAATAACCATCGTGGGTGTAATACCGGATATTTACTTCCGTTCGATTAAATTTGATGTCAGGCCCAGTATTTATTTGCTCAACAAAGCGCGCTTGAGAGTCGCCACCATTACCTATTCCAATGCAGGGCCCGTTGAAGTGCGTAAAGCCATTGAGGACATATGGACTAAGTTAGCCCCTATGCAACCTATCGACCTTCAGTTCCTCAACGAAATGATAGAGAGCCAGTATCGTCAGGAAGTGGCACAAATGCGTTTATTCAGTGCGTTTGCGGTACTTGCTGTTATCGTTGCCTGCCTCGGTCTTTATGGGTTAGCGGCGTTTAGTGCTGAACGTAGAACAAAAGAAATCGGTATTCGCAAGGTGATGGGCGCCAGTGTCAAAGACATTATTATGTTACTCATTTGGCAATTTTCACGGCCTGTACTGCTTGCCAACGTGTTGGCTTGGCCTGTGGCTGTATGGCTAATGCTGTCATGGCTTGAACAATTCCCACAACGTATAGACTTAGTTATATTGCTGCCTATTTGCATTTTTGCCGCGGTAGTTTCAGTTCTTATTGCTTGGCTAACCGTTGGTGGAAATGCCGCCAGAGTGGCCGCGGCTAATCCTATTGGTGCACTGCGACATGAGTAGTATTTTCCTGGTATTGGCATAGATTTTTGCGTACGGATAAAGCAAAATGCTGAACCAGCTTTTCACGTACGCTCAACTAGGAAATCAAATGTATAAACTAGTGTTAATTCGACACGGGGAAAGTCAGTGGAACAAAGAGAACCGTTTCACTGGCTGGCATGACGTAAACTTGACCGAAACCGGTATTGCGCAAGCGAAGACCGGCGGACAATTAATGAAAGAAGCAGGCTTTGAGTTTGACCTTGCTTTTACTTCAGTATTAACAAGAGCCATCAAGACCCTGAATATCGCCTTAGAAGAAATGGGCCAGTCTTATGTTCAGGTGCAACGTCACTGGCGTTTGAACGAAAGACACTATGGCGCATTAACAGGCTTGGACAAAGCAGAGACCGCTGCAAAACACGGCGATGAGCAAGTAAAAATTTGGCGTCGCAGTTTTGATACGCCTCCTCCTGCTGTAGACGAGAACAGTGAATACTTCCCAGGGCATGATCGCCGATACGCACATATCGACGAGGCTATTTTGCCCCGTGCTGAAAGCCTTAAACTGACTATCGACCGAGTGCTTCCTTATTGGCATGATGTTATTCGCCCTGCTATCCAAAGTGGCCAACGGGTGATCATTGCTGCGCACGGAAACAGCTTACGCGCACTGGTTAAGTATTTGGACGGCATGAGCAATGAAGAAGTCCTTGAGCTCAATATTCCTACTGGCGTACCGCTTGTGTATGAACTCGATGAGAATATGCACCCCATCTCTAAACAGTATCTTGGCGACGCAGACGCGATAAAAGCCATGATGGACGCCGTTGCCAACCAAGGTAAAGCAGGCTAAACAACCGTCAATTTTAGGCCCCTTACGGGGCTTTTTTGCTTATCGCTCCCATATCTGCTTAAACGCTTCCATGGCGTAGAACGCCTTTAATGCCGGCCGTCTCAAACTGGCCATTGGAAACTTCTTCAGCGGTGACTGCCAATAAGGCAATTGAGGGAGCATGTTAGGTTCAAGCAACAACTGTGACAATCGTTTACCCGCATGAACAGAAAACGCAAGGCCAGCACCACAATAGCCAGCTGAATAAAGGGTATGGGTTGATGTGTCATGGTAAAGCCTTGGGTAGTCGTCTAGGGAAACAGCCACCCAACCACTCCAAAATTGTGTGATATCTACGTCTTTGAGTGTGGGAAATGTTCTGAATAGGCCTTTCATCAACGCTTTCCGGGACTCTCCTGTATCGGCATCTTTGCCATAGATAGCACCGCGCCCACCAAAAAGCAGCCGATTATCGGGTAGCAAGCGATAGTAATATTTCAGGGAACGTGTATCCATCACCATTAATCCGGGCTTAATCCCCAGTGCACTCAATTGTGCAGCATCAAGCGGTTCAGTAACCAGAATACTGGAAATCACGGGAAACGTTCGGTCTTGCAACACAGTGAATAAGGTTTTTGGCGTATACGCATTGGTAGCAATGACCAGATGCTTGGCCTTAACAAAACCTTTTTCGGTATGCAGATGGTGGAAGCTACCATCAAAGTGACTCTCGCGAACCGGGCTATTGCCAAAAATGGTTACCCCTGCTTGTGCCGTTTTTTCTGCTAATCCCCGAGCGAATAGCCATGGATTTATGGCAAACGCTTGAGGGTAATAGATACCACCATGGTGTTTAACGCCTGCCAAATAGTCCTGCTGCACTTGTTGTTGAGTTAGTGGAACAATGGAATCTCCATAATCCTGTGACAACATTGTCGCTTGCTGATGAAGCGTTGCGGTCAGCTCAGGCTTATGTGCTAGCTTTAAATAGCCGCCCTCAATTTTGTCACACTCGATACCGCTATCGATAAAATCGCTTACTGTCTCAATAGAGGCTAGGTATTCCGCGTACACTGCCTGGCTAACCGGCTTTCCCCAATTCTTCGCCATCTGCGCGGTACTTAAACGGCCGGTACCCGGTAACACAAAACCGCCATTGCGTCCGCTACATCCCCAGCCTGGCTGATTTGCCTCTAGGACACAGCATGACAGCTCACTGGACTGCTCTATGTGATACGCCGTTGACAGGCCGGTATAACCGCCACCAACCACTGCAACATCAACCTCGATACGCCTATTGTTCTCTGGATAATTAGGTGGTGCATACCCCTTTGCCCAATGGCTTTCTGGTGATGAAAACGTGGAAGGCGCGCTACTGTCAACGAGCGGGTCGTACATGGTTAGAACGCCAACAACATTTCTGCACCCGTACAGGTACATAAGTCATCACACACCGGGCAAGCATAATTGTCTTCGAAACACAGGTGTTGCCACTTATTTGGGTGCATTTTTATGACAACACCACCGCAGGCACTGAAATACCCATACGCAGAATTGTTAGGGCTAGCCATCCATATATGGGCAAGTCCTGCCAACGCACCTTGCATTTGGGCAGACGCTATCGACTTTCTCAACAGTGTTGAACCTACGCCCTGCCCCCTGACTGACTCGTCAACAGTATTGCATTTAAAATAGCACACACGACTAGCGTCAACCGGCCATTTATCTGGCGAGCACCACTTGTCAGGGTGCCATTGAGATGCTGCGTTGGTCAGACGGAAACCAACCAGTTTCCCGTCCTTATTCAACGCAACCCAGCTAGCATTGATATTGTCTTGCCAACTGCGCTCATACAGATTGTTTATACTGTTGATATCGAGGTAATTATCACCATGAACCAGATTACCTAACGCAAGGATTTCGGAAAAGTGCTCGGGAGCAAGCTCGTGATAGGATATAGACATGATAGTGAAACGATAAAAGCGAAAACTGTCGCTTACCATACCACTGACAGTCTGGGCTGCCTATCCCTATCACGGGAGAGGTCTCTATAATAGGGCTAGATTTAAAAGTATTGCTGGTACCCAAACATGCCGCTTATGCCACCGGTATGCAGAAACACACTTGTATCGCCCAATAACCCCTGGTCGTCATTTTCGTTTAATGCTAAAAATGCCTGGAACGCTTTTCCTGTATAGCATGGATCAAATAGTATCCCTTCTTCGCGCATGCCTGTTCTTATCGCGGCCAATGTGCCTTCATTAGGCAAACCATAGCCATCGCCAATAAATGCGTCACTAATCCATATCTTCTCGTGCCAATTAATTGCGGGTAGCTGCAGCATATCGGCAGTTTGCTCGCACAACTGAAGAACAGCATGAAACAAGGTTTCTTTTAAATTAAGTACACTTATTCCCACGACTTTAGTGTCTAGCCCAGCCAATACCATGCCCACAATCAACCCTGCCTGAGTACCGGCACTACCCGAAGCGTGCACCAGTGAAGTGGGTTGAATTGAGATGCTACTGGCTTGGTCAGCCAACTCTAAGGCGGCTCTCACATAACCCAGCGCACCTAAAGCGCTCGATCCGCCCATCACTATTTCATAAGGCTTGAACCCCATTTCATTTTCTATTTGAGCCGCATACAGGGCAATATTCTCATTAGTTGAAGAGCCAGCTGGAAATCGCTGAACGGCGGCTTGCGCCAGATTATCAAGCACCAAGTTTGCACCATTTTCATAGTGCTCTCCCTGTATGGGTACACTTTGTGATAGCGCCAGATAGGTTTTCAAGCCGAACCGTTGTGCACACAGTGCGGTAGCAGAGGCATGATTAGATTGCAGCGCGCCACCGGTAATCACAGCTTTGGCATTAGAGGCTATCGCGTCCTGCAACAAATACTCCAACTTTCTGACCTTATTTCCCCCTGCAGCCACACCGTTTAAATCGTCTCGCTTGACCCACAGCTGTCTGCTAAAGCGCCCACTCAACATTTCCATTTGATTAAAAGGGGTGGGTTGTTTGATGAGCAGACATCGTTGGATGTTTAAGAAACGCGATAACATTTATCTCTCCAGCTTGTATTTTTTTGCTTTATAAAGCCTATATTCCAGTATCAAAATAGCACCCACTAATAAAACGAACTGCATGGTTAGTCCTACGCTTTCTATTTGCTGCACTTCTTGCTGTACGAGCACCTCTGCATCAAAACGCCACATTGGGTCTACATACCTATTCATACCTACGATGGCTTGAGAAAAATTCGCTGCTACATGTATACCCAGCGGGACTGCCACACTGTTCGACAAAAATGCGGCAACGCCAAAAACCACCCCCCAAATACCAGGTCCAAGCAGAACGCTATACAGGCTGGTGTTTTCGTTGTAATGATAAAGCGCAAAAGCGATAGCCGTCAGTAAAATGACAATACGAATATTGAGCTTTTTTGTCATTTGAAAGAATGCATACCCCCTAAAAAGAATTTCTTCCATCAGCGCAAGCGGAACAATAATGAAGGAGGCGAGGATAAACATTGCAAAAGATTGCTCATTTACGAAGGTCAATACTAAGTCTGTCGTTGTAAAAAGCGCGACAAGCATACTGCCCGCGATGCATGTGCCAATGGTGAAACCAACAACAAATCGCTTAAAGGTACCCCGATTTGGGTACAAATTGACTGATGACAGTGTGTTACCGTCGCGCTGAACAAAGTATCTTGATAAGCCAAGTAACAACAAACACATCACTACGCCAGACGTTAAAGCAGGAAATGGCACCGTCGGTATGGGAAGGTGCCGCATAACGGCAAACAAGCCGATTCCCAAAATTAACAAAGATACGGCGGATATAAGTGGCTTCAAGTCATTGTTCATGTTTGTAGTCTCTATGGTTTATTCAGCCACCATTTTGAGCATGTTTATGCGCTGTATCGTCCCAAGTTATAAAATGACACCCTAAAAAGCTAAACTCTCTGCTTTTTTCGATAATCTAGTGGCGTTTGTCCCTCAAACTTTTTGAAAATTCTATTAAAGGTGGTTTTTGAGTTAAATCCACATTCATGGGCAATAGCTAGAAAGGTATCATCACGGTGTTGAGGATCTGAAAGTAGGCGTTTCACTGCCTCAACACGATAATGATTAATGCATTCGGAAAAGGACTTTCCCAACCCTTCATTAATAATCCTTGAAACGAGATTTGGATGTAAATCTAAGGTCACAGCCAACGATTTGAGCGATAGCTCGGGGTCAAGATATAAGCGATTTTTCTCCAGAGTCTCTTTCAGCCAATCGGCTTGATTTGCTATCTCACTATCAATGTTGACCTCTGCTGACTCTGAGACTGGCACATTTGCGTCGGGAAAAATAATATCTGGTTTTGAGTAAGCTTCGAAACACAACCAGATTGAAATGCCTGCCAACGTTAAATGAAAGGGATAATAATCTTTGAAGGTGAGTTGATAGTCGTAAAAAAAATAGTCGCCCACAAGGAAAACAAAATAAATCAGGAAAAGGGTAAAGAATGTGGGCAGTAATCTTTTTAACCAATTCAACTGATAGCGATGATGATGACTGTAGTTATTCTCAACCCAGCAATCGTAATGTTGAATGAGTTTCCAAGAATAAAAGCTATAAATGACCACTGACATCACCGCCAGAATACTAATAACAGGATCGACCATTTGGAATAATTGTGTTTGAAAATAGGCCTTGTGTTGAGGCAATCCAATGAAGACTTGGCTCAAAAACATAAGCACTTCAACTGTAACGGGAATAAAATGAGGCCACACCCGTCTTTTGTCGGTGATGTCGGAATGAGTAATTGCGTGAACATAAAAATAGAGACAAGGTCCAATAGCAAGCGTGTACTTGAAAGGGATCCAAATTATCCCAGCCGCATAGCGGTATAAGTTAACCTCTAGCAACAGAATTGATACGTTCCAAAATGCGACCATAAACACAAGCGCGGCTAAAAACCGATCAGCGCTTTTTTGCGTGTGTGAACTCAACAACAAAAGCAAGCCAAACGATAATGCAATAATTACAGTAATCGAAATAAGCAGTGTAAATGTGTTAAAACTGAGCGTAATCAAGACTTGCTTGCTTTGAGACGAGCTAGCCAGTGATGGTATTGCGTTTCATCAAATTCATAATCTAGAAACAGCTGTTTTACGTCTTGTTCTTGTGCAAGTGCCATTAGCGCTTGATTAATACGTGCTAGCAAGGCAACCGATGCGCTGTTAGTGGTGTCAGTCAATGCGTGAATAGTATTGAATTGATAAAGGTTTCCCACGCGTTTCATACAGCCTCTTTGCCGGCTGCTATCAATAAACAGACAGTAATAATTAATAATACTCTCGCCAAAGAATAAGTAATCTATTCGTTGCTGCTGCAGCATTCTATACAACTGCTGCCGTTTAACCGATGCGTAGATATTCTTAAACCCCATTTCCAGCGCCATGGTCTCTTGCAATGATTTTGCGGAAACCCCCACAATACTGCTTTCAAAGTCTATATCGTTGAGGGTTGATGCAGAGTGATTATGTCGGGTAAACAATCCAGAGCCTTCTGACAGTAATGGCAACGTAAATGTTGCCCACTTACTGCGCTCTGCTGTTTTAAATGCAGCAAAAACTAAATCGACTTTATGTGCTTTCACCCTGTTCATCGACGCTTTCCACGACGATTCTTCTGGAAGAAGTTTGATCTCAGCGTGTTCTGCTGCAACCTCCAACAAGCGCCAAGACAAGCCATATGCATCTGATGCAATAACATAACGTTCGTGATCTTCAAACACACTGATGGTGACTGTCTCTTCACCCTTCACTGAATGCACAAAAAACATCAGTGTCAGTAACAAGATTAAATGCTTTATTCCGTTGTGCACACTGTCCTCTTCAAGTCATCAAAAGGCCAATTAACAGGGGAGTTGTATGGTAAATACTGTACCTTTACCGACTTCACTTTCCACCACAATACTACCGTTTAGTTTAGACGCGACAAGGTTATAAACAATATTTAGCCCCAGCCCTAGACCACCAGCACCGCGTTTGGTGGTGAAGAATGGTTCAAATAATTTCTGTTTAACTTCTTCACCCATACCACTTCCGTTATCTCGAAAAGCAAACTCTGTTTTGTCGGTTAACTGGGTGATTGTCAATGTCACTTGCTTTTCTGCTTCATCATTGAAAGCGTGATTAACCGCATTAGTGGTCAGATTAGTGATGATTTGTGACAATAAACCGGGATCGAGATCAATTTCTGGATTATCACCTTCGACCAACCAAGAGACATTGTTCTGTTTCAGTATGATGGACAAGGTTGTCATTACTTTCTCACAATAATCTCTCAGGGCTATTCTGCGATTTTGTGCAACAACCTGATCAGCCGAAATGAGTTTGAAATTTTCAATCAACCTGGCGCATCGTTCTAGGTTTCCTTGTACCAGACCATCTATTTGTTCCATTTTTTGCGCAAAGGTGTCTGCTTCTGACTTCTTCAGACGCCCTTCTGATAATTTTTCTTTGAATTCCTTTACATCGTATCCCATGGTACTTACCGCCGTTAGTGCAATACCTATGGGGGTATTGATTTCATGAGCAACCCCTGCCACAAGCTGGCCCAACGACGCCAGTTTTTCTGACTCGACTAATTGCTCTCTGGCCTCAGTAAGATTTTCAACGGCAATATGGAGTTTTCTGTTCACGCGTTTGTTTTTCACAAACAGGTAGCCGATCAGGAAAGCCGCCAACACAAACACCACAGCAACGGCTAACACCCACAGGATAATATCTCGTTGCTGATCAATTAACTGAGATTGTGACTGCACTTCTTTTTGCGACCTAGACAGGGCTTCTTGTTGTGCCATAAGGGCCTGACGTGTCGTCGCTATTTCGGTTTCCAGTGAATCCAGTATCTGCCTCTGCGACGTCACATTGTTCTGATAAGCTTGAAGCTCCTGTTCAACCTGTGCAATTTGTTGCTCTTTGAGCACGGCTTGCTGACGCGCCTGCTCAAATTGTTGCCTCGCTGATTCTTCTCGTTCTGCTAACTGTTGTAACGATTTTTCCTTCGCAGCCAAATCGCCTTGACGCGCCGATAGTGCATTGTTGAGCTGATTGATTTGCCCTTGTAGTTCAAGAGATGCTTGCTTCTGTTGTTGCAACTGACGGAAAGACGCCTGATTATCCTCTCGCAATTGACTAATGGCCTGCTCAGTTCTGAAATAGAGTTCTGCAATGTCAATTTCACTACCGCCAAATAAAACCAGCTCTGGCATTACTTCAATACCTTCGTAAGCAATGTTTGGACGGTTTATCTGAAACGTCAGTCTGGCACCTTCGGCAGTAGAGGGCTCCAACACCAGATTGATCATAATGTTGTGCAAGGCTTCGCTGTTCTCACCTACGGTCAATACCCCTTTCCCGCGTGTTGACAAGGCTATTTGCGCAAGGTCATTATTAAATTGCTGGGGCAAATAAACCAGATGCACGACATCGAGCTCTTCAACTGAGTTTACCAGGGATACTTGAAGGGGAAGCCCCCGGACAGATAACTGATTCAGTGACTGCCAGTCTTGATGTAGTGTAGTGTCTTTCCATATTGCGATACGAAAGGCCTGATATTCACCTTCTGCCGGCCACCTCAGTTGGCGCATAATCTGAACCAGCAGTGCGCCCTTCACCTCGCTAGCCTGATAAACAGGCGCAGTCTCCTGAGCCCGGTTTATAGTTGGCCAAGTGATTACAGTCAGCAAACAAATACACATTGTTACCGTACGAAACATACCTTGCCTAGTTATACAGCTTTTCGCTACTCTATTGACCACTATAGCAAAACACTCGCAAAGCTTGTTACTTATTTGTTTGCTGTGCAACCTACCTTGTAAGGGACGCTTCAAGAGCTTCCAATGACTTACCTTTGGTTTCAGGTAAGAAGAGGTAAACCAGAATTAGGCCTAAAAATGCCATTGCACCATATACCAAGAAGGTAAAGGCCGCCCCCAGTGTAGCCAGCTCCCAGGGAAACACTAACTGTACAAGGAAACTCACTGCACTATTGGCCACCCCAACGAGCGATATGGCAATTCCTCGTACATGATTGGGGAATATTTCTGAGAACAAAACCCACATAACCGGCCCAAGCGACATCGCGAAAGAAGCAACAAATCCGATGATACCGGCTAGGATCAAGGTCGCGTTCATTTTGGTTGCAAGCTTGAGTAACTCACCTTGATGCGCATTAAAGGTTTTTTCACCCAACAGCGAAATCAGTGTGTTTTTGAACTCCACATCAGAACTAAACGTCTGATCCTGAATCGATTTAAGGCTGGTTACCTCTTGCTGTTCGAGTGTTTCAGACAGCGACACGATCGACGTCTCATTTAATGTATAAGTGGCTTGCTTGAAGCCCCAGGAACAAATGGCCATGCTGATCACAACGCCTGTTAACCCGATCAGCAACAGCGGCTTTCTGCCAAACTTGTCAATCGTTGCCATCGCGACAAGCGTGAAAACAACGTTCACTATTCCTATCCACACCGCTTGCATAAACGCCGCGTTAGTACCAACACCGCTTTGTTCGAAAATAGTTGGTGCATAAAAAAAGATAACATTTATTCCTGTCACTTGTTGAGAGATGCCCACTAACAGACCAATCAAAATAGGAAAGCGCATACGCTTGCTAAACAAGAAGCGCAAACGTGTCCACAAAGGTTCTGTATGCGTATCAACGTTGGCATTTAGTGTAGACAATTCTGACTTTACTCTGTCTTCGCTAAATAATTTACTTAACACGGTTTTGGCTTCATCGTCTCGACCTTTCAGCAACAGCCATCTGGGGCTTCGTGGAATGGTAAATAACAAAACAAACCAAAGCAGGGCCGGCACCATTTCCATACCCAGCATCCAACGCCACACATTGCTATCTATTCCCCACTCACTTACCCACATCAAGTCACTTTGGCTAAGCTGTAAGAAATAATAGTTACTGAAATAAGAAACCGAAAAACCCAATACAATATTGAGCTGATTCACTGATACCATTTTGCCGCGACTTTCAGGCAAACTTATCTCAGCAATATAAATGGGCGCTATCATCAACGAGCAGAATGCCATGCCGCCAATGAATCGCGCTGTCACTAACATCCAATAGTCTGTGGCAAAGGCAGATGCACAGGCAGACAATAAGTACAGAAAGGCGATAATTTTGAGTGTTTTTCTACGACCATAGGCATCACAGATAGCACCTGCCGTGAGCGTTGCTATGATCCCGCCCAAAGTAGGTGAGCTTACGACAAAACCCTGCTGCCATGCAGAAAGTTGAAAATCATTACCAATAAAGCCGATCGCTCCGGAAATAACCGATGCGTCGAAGCCAAATATGAATCCACCTAAGGAAACGATTAAGGTGTAATAGAGTGTAGGAGACGTTTTGATAATGTTGTGCTCGTTGCTTCCTTATTCTAATCAGGCATGATGTAACAACAATGTTAACAATCAGAAAAAAATGCGCCTAGCGGGATTAATCAGAAGATAAAACGGATTACATACCCCCTGTCCACACTTTTATAGATTTATTGTCAGGGATAATCGGATGTTCTGACTGACCCATTCAGCGCCAGGGTCAGATTCAAGCCCTATTCCATAAGCTAAACGGTCAACATCAAAATTGCCGATAAGCTTATCTTCGCGGTTGTGAAGGTTAAAAATGATAGGCAATCCCTTCCCTTTGAGCTCTAGCGTGCCTTCAACGCGATAGCCATCAACAAGCAGATTAATCTGCGTCGAAATAAAACGCGCAACTGGAAACTTTTCAACATGAAACCAGTCTTCTTCAGGCAGCGTTTCATCATAAGTACTGTCTCCGGTTTTTGCTGACGCCAGAATAAATTCAGCCTTGATAGACGGCTCTTGATTTGGAGGAAGAATTAACTGTGATTGCCACCGTTCAAAAACGCCGGTGAATGTCATACCTGCGTGCTGACCAGAAAAAGATAACGTAGCGTTACTGCTGTCAGCATCTAGTTGGAGCGCGTGAACATGCGTACTCATCATTGAAACAAAAATTATTACGACATAAGAAAAAGACTTCATCTTTACCACCACATCCTATTTAACAAGAGAATCCCTTGTTTCTTTTTATGCCAGAATAATGCGCCTATATGAGTGAGCAAAACTGCGATCATGATTATAACCAAGTACAAATGTGCAAGCTTAGCCACCTCTTCTACGCTTTTATTTTTAGATACACCAGGGAAATGTGGCCATTTTAGCCAGTCAACAAACACAAACGTAGGCAGGCCGAAAGGACTTGCTGACACCATAATCCAACCAGCAAATGGAATAGCAAGCAACAGCAGATATAATGCTAGATGCCCGAGTTTCGCTAACTTTCGCTCCTCAGCAGGAATGGCTGACGGCAATTCTGGTGAAGATGCAAACACTTTTACAGCGATTCTTATCAAGATTGCTACCAACATGACCACACCAGCTGACTTGTGTGTTTGATAAAGCTGAAACTGCTCTGCTTTTGAAATATCAGCGTTTACCATGTAAAGACCACTAGCAAGCATAAATATAAAGCCCGCAGCCATTGTCCAATGCAGCAGAATTACAACTGAAGGATAACGATTCATGACGAGGCCGTTACTCGTCGAGCTTGGCAAACTCACCTTCAATCAAGACTTCTACCTCTGCACCTATATTGGGTGCGTATTTGCTCATTCCCCATTCAGTGCGATCAACAGTGGTTGTGGCAGAAAAGCCCATCGTGGGTTTTCCGCTAAAGGGTTGCTTCAACATAGCGCCGTTAAACACAACTTCCAGTGTTACAGGCTTAGTGACGCCCAAGAAAGTTAGGTCGCCCGTCATAGAAGCTGTGGATTCGCTGGTCATCTCAATGCGAGTTGATACAAAATCGATACTGGCAAATGTCGTTGCGTTGAACCAGCCTTTCTCTGTTGCCAATGTTTTGTCAAAGTCTTTCTCTTGGGCATTAGGGTAAGCAGTCTGGATAGACATAGGGTTAATACTTGCGACTACTTTTGATGCACTGATATCGTCTGGTTTATAGTCGATACTGGCATCAAAATCGGCAAACCGAGCTACATAGTCTGATAGTCCCAGATGTGACACCTTCCACACAATGCTGGCATGGGTTAAATCCAACTTGTATGTGCCTGCGGGCAATTGTTCAAAATCACTCTTTGCGAATACAAGTGACATGCACCCAGACAAAGCCAACAGACCCACCAATAAGACGGTTCTAACCCCTTTCATACTTTTCCTCATACACTTTTATACATAAATCTATGCTACTGAGTACGCATTTCGCCCACTTTGGTTCAGACGAGAAAGCGGATACGACTATTTTTCCAAATCACTCAACAAGTGTTCAAACTGTTCACTCAGTTTATGTTTGGGAGAGAGATAAACGATAGGCGTTCGTTTCGAATGGGACTCGCGGATTTTTACAGACGCACTTAAATGTGTAGGCATGACAGGGAAACCTTTGTCTTTGAGCCCCTGAACCAATTGCTTGGGTAAGTTAGCCTGAGCATTAAACTGATTAATGATTATTCCTTCGAAAGCCAGCTCTGGATTGTGGTCGTTACGGAGCTCAGCCACATTGTCCAGCAATTTTTCAATCGCCTGTGCGGAAAAATCATCGCAGTCAAAAGGAATAAGGAATGACGTTGCGCTAATCAATGCCGCTTTAGAATAAAAATTAAAATTGGGTGGGGTGTCTATATATATGCGGTCAAAGTCTGATGCAACTTCCTGCAACGTCTCCCTTAACTTGTACATCTTATAACGAGATTCAAGCTCTCTTTCTATTTTGCCTAGGGCTGGATCAGCTGGCATAACAAATAAGTTATCAAACGCAGTGGGTTGCACAAAGTCCATCGCCGTCGACTGAGTACTGAACCACCCAACGGTTTGTTTAAACATGTCAGCGACGGTTTTTATTTCATCGTGGTGATCGATGCCCGCATAGTGGGTGCTGTTGCACTGCGCATCTAAATCAACCAATAGCGTTTTTAACCCTTTCTTAGCGCTTGCAGCGGCCAGATTGGTGCTTATTGTAGACTTACCCACTCCGCCTTTTTGATTAAAAACAACCCTGATATTCATCTGATTAATTACCCTCTGCGATCTTACTTCCAGCATCATGGAATCGACAATAATTTGCAAGTACTCAGCAGTCAGTTCTGTTTATCTTCGCCATATGATTTCGAAATAGCGGTTCGCCATATCCCTATCAGACCAATTAACACGAAGATAACACCAGCACTGCCACCACCTCCTGTGGTATCGGCAGATGGAGGTAGCGGTGGCGTCACGGGTGGGCTGGGTGGCGGAGAAGTTGCATACATGTCACTCCCATCGTCAATGAAACGCATGGCTTTGGCTACTCCTCCCTGATCCGATGACGCGTTACCTGTAGCATCTTCGTAATTCTGCCATCCACCATCAACCCAATCCGGGATAGTGGCGGGGTTGGTGTCCAGCTTTTGCCCCGCAAAATCATGGGTGTCTATCTCTAGGAACAATAATGAGTGAGATTGCCAGTTAAAGGCTGAAGGTAGGCGCATGGGTAACACAAAAGTGTCCGTTTTATAACGATGATAGTTATCGCTCACCCTCCACTCTCCATCTTCAGCATCAAGCACCCATTCAACCGGTGAACTATTCGCAATACCGGCTAACTTAATGGCAATATCCAGGGGCTCAGAAACGGCAGGAAACGGCGCTAGCACACCATTTTCAAGCCATCTCATAGGCTTATTGAAAGTAAGGTGCAACTGATAGTCGGTTTCACTACTTAGCTCACCAGACTGAAGGGTTTGTAGCACCCGAGACTGGCTCTCGGCCTGCCAGCGCAATGACAATACGAGATTTTCGCCAGAGGCATCCCATACCTGAGCAGACATGAGCACGGGCACCTCTGTCATGGCATAGAGGCCAGATAAAGAAGCCATTGTGGTTTCTTTTCGCATTCGTGCCACTTCACTACCTGGCAAAATAAAACCATCGTGAGACACACCAAAACCACCGTATTCAGCACCAGACGTTTTTGGCTCTATCTCAAGCGTGTAAGCAGGTATCTGGTAAGTATTAGCAAAATACTCGTCAGTTGCCCCAATGCCTCCACCAGCCGCGGATGGACCATAGTCATATTTAAAGTTATTTGCGGCGCGCATTACCGTTGCCACCCGACCGGCAATATCGTTTCGCCTTGGATTTTCTGTAAACGGGGTAAAATAAATCTGTGTGAAACTATGCGTATCAGTATAAAAACGCAACCTGTCTTCCTTTGCCAATTTTGCAGCCTGGTGCAAAGCCTGTATCTCTGATTCAGATGCAGGGCCACTTCCGTGATGAACAAGGGAAGAAACATTACCTGAACTTCGCTGGCTATTAGTCGCCCAGTAAGGTGCATTGTTTCTATTAAGGTCAACACCATTCAAATTGTCGAACGCTGTGACTAGGCTCTCGTCAGTATCACGCATATTTTTCCTGCGCATTCGACCATCTCTCGGCGTGGTAGCCGACTCAGTAACCTGCTTAGGAAAGCGTTGAGTTTGTATAAATCCATCAATATTAAGAACAGGCACAATCACAAGGTTTAGGTTTTCGAGAAGATATTGCGCTATGTAATTGTCGTTGGCGTGGTCAAACAAATACTCCATGTATCCTGTCACTGCTTCCGGACTTTGCCATTCTCTGGCATGTATACCACCATTGATCAACGCGGCGCCTTCTAAGGCTCCGGATTCGGTGTGATTGTTGCTGTCACTGAGTGTATACGCCCATATAGACCTTGCATATTCAGTGTTGCCGATTTGCGCTCGCGTTATCGTGGCGCTTTGCTCACTCATTTGGAGGTGCCGTAAATGCAGTGCCTGGTAGGTTCTAAAACCATCAATAGGGGTGAGTGAATCAACGGGGATCGGCACCGGATAGCCCAAAGGGATAAGCCCCTCACCCACTTGCGTATTAGTATATTCAAATTGCTGTGCATAAGCCTGCATGCCGAAACTCGCAGCCAATACTAGCAATAGACAAAGTACTGTATTCATGGCTGGCTATCCTTGAGCATGCCGACAGCAGCCGCGGTGAGCCACTGTAACTGGGGGTCGTTTAACGCACTCTGAAGAAACATCTGTGCCTTTTGGTTGTGCGAGTAATGCTTGGCCAGCAGCATGATGGCCTGTGATGCCAATGGCTGATTACGACTTGCTACAATGAGCTGCTCAATCGCATCGGCCTCGTTCAGCTGATTAGGGACTTGCTGAAGAACCTGATAGGTAAATGCGTCAGGAGTATTCGCCCATAAATATTGCATCAATACTGGCGAACGCGATTGTTGTATTAGTGCACTGAGCATCGCATTGTTAACGCTAACGTATTCAATGCCCTGTTGAATCGCATGTTCCGCTACCTGTTCTGCCCGCGCCGTCGATATTGTTGTCAACCACCAGCGCATGGCGCGGGACTTATCCTGATGCAACACCACATTTTTCCAATCGAGCGAGCCATACTGCCACTGTCGTTCAATGTCTTCAGCCATAGACTTCATTTCCCAAAGTATTTTCACCGCACTTGCCTGTTTAGCGATGTCGACTACGACAAGTTGCTGGTTTGGATGATCAGGATTAGGCACTGAAAGTATCGCCTCGGTGGAGAGCAGAGAACTTACCCAGGTCTGCTCGTTTACAGAGACCACTTCGCTTTTCGCCAATCGATGCAGCCTTAAGTGTTGATGCCAAATGTCGGTTACCTCATGGTTCAAAGCACTCATTTGTAAGCTCGCCTCGCCCTCATTTTGCAACATGGCTAATTGTGCGTAGCTGATTTCTATTGCGACACCACGGGTCGCTACAACACAAAGAAGAAAACATCCGATTAGTTTCACCATAACGACACTTTTTGCCTCAATGCTTTACGCAAATTATTTCGCTTGAGTATGGCAAACGCTATGACTCAACCGCAAATTGAGCACTTTACCGCCAACTCATTAGACCAGTTCGGGTATCTGTTTTTTTGAGTAACAGGACCCTTTTTTTCACGTGAAATTAATATAGCCAAACTTAAAAATATTTAAATTAAATTTTATTTTTCAGAAACTTAGAGCAAATATTCACATTTAGATAATTAGTTATCAAAACATATACATCTGACCAATAAAACACCAACCCCTACTTTTTTACACTTGTCATCGGACTAGATAAAACTACACTATGCGCTCAATTTTCGAGGAGGGCAAAGTGCGTTTTATTGGGCAAACAAAAGCAATACTGATATGTTTTTTGGGGTGGGTTTCTGGTGCATCTTGGGGTGACACTATAACAGAAGACACCCGTTACAGAATTGGTATGCCTGCTTATCTCGAGTCAACGTTTTATCAACCGCAAATTGAGGGGTATTTTGCGCGGCTCTATCAAGGGACAGGCGTCAGTATTCATTTTCAGTATCTTCCATTGAATAACAAGTACAAAATGCTAACGCGTAATCAGTTAGATGCCGTGGCTTTTATGCTGCCAATGGAAAATCCCGATGAAGAAAACTTGGTAAAATTGCCCGAGGCAATCACTACCATCAGTTCCTTTGCTGGTTGTCTCAAAGACACCCATTGCGAGGTCGACGCCCAAACGCGTTTTGTTGTTGTGGAAGATGCGCTATTCGTCAACCAGTTGTGCCGTACCTATCAATTGGATTGTTTATTTGTAGACAGTATAAAACTGGCGCATAAGGCGATTGCTGATCGATTGGCTGATGCGCACCTTATTCAGCGTTCTCCCCATGTGCTCGAGCCCTGTCTCGATGAGTTAGGTATGAAACTCAGACCCATAGCCAACAGTGGAGTGCCTTTATATCACTACGTTGACGCTAAAAATGCTTACCTTATCGACGCATTAAGCAGTAATCTCAAACAGCTTAAAGAAGTGTACTCAGCCGCCGTACAACGAGGCTGTAGCGAGGAAATGCTCTCGCCGGTTTTATTGCAAGAAGAGCAAAAGCTATCACATCTTGCATCTACAAAAAGCGGCACTACCGTAAAAGGCGCATACCGACAATAACCAATCCTATTGCTATGATATGAACAGACGTGACGGGCTCGTTCAGCAGCCAATTAGACAAGACGATTGTGATCAATGGGCCAATTGCCCCCACCACCCCAGCCCTGCTGGCGCCGATGGTTTTCACACCGGCGCTGACCATAAAAGAAGGAATGAGGGTACAAAAAATAGCAATTCCTAATGCGGAGATGTATACGGGTTGAGGTTGCGCGGCAATGCCCTCAACCCCTTGCACAACGGCATGCGATAACATAGACGTACAAGCTGCAATCATAGCAATGCACGTAAATCGCTGACTGCCCATTTGCCTTGAATAATGTTGATTTGCAACCATGTACCAAGCGGTCAGAATACTGGCAATAAAGACCATAACACTACCAAACCAAATACCTGTGCCTGAAATATTTACATCGGCCAGAAAGAACAGCAGGATGCCCGCGTAAGATACCGTAACCGCAAGTCCTATTTGTTTAGTGGGTTTTTCGCCCAAAAATACCCATCCCATTATCACCGCAATGGCTGGATAACAAAACAGGATCACTCTTTCTAACCCTGCACTGATAGTCATCAGCCCAATCAGATCGAGATAACTGGCTATATGATAGCAAGCTATTCCTGCGCAAATAGCGCCGAATAAAGAAGCTGTAGTGATAGCACTGCTACCGCCTTTAATCAGTAGCCACGAGAGGATTGCACTGTACAAGGGCAATACAAACAGCATTCTGAGCGCCTGGAGCATGAGAGGCTCAACACCATAAGTGTAGGCATATTTAACAACAATCGCCTTTGAGGAAAATAAAATGGTGCCAACCACCACTAAGGTGATGCCAACAGTGAGGTCTTTATTGGACAACTTGCTTGCAACTTGCATGCTCACATGCTGGCAGTATTTCCCCATTGCGTCCAGAGTAAATTATTGTTTTCACGGTCAATAGCAAGTGACATACTATTCAATAAATAAATGATAAAAACTCCACAAAAAATAATGCTGACATATAACACGGTGTTCCAGGCTACTCGTCCCAAGTTTTTATTATTAGCACCAATATGCGTGGGATTAGGTGCGGCCTATGCAGGTGCAAAAGGCTTCGAAGTTGATAACACGATATTGGCTTTGTGCGTGATTATCAGCCTGCTTTCACATGCCAGCGTCAACCTCCTAAATGAATATCAAGATGCTAAATCTGGGCTTGATAACACCACCACTAAGACACCTTTTAGTGGTGGCAGCGGCGCTCTACAGAAAAACCCAAGCGCGTTGAATGCCGTATTTTGGTCCGGTATTGTTTGCTGTGTCGCATTTTCTGTTTTAGGCGTGTGGCTGGCATCAATGCTGAACTGGCAACTGGTGCTTTTTGGTCTTATTGGTCTTGTCGTTATTGTGAGTTATACACCCTGGCTGAACAAAACAAGCTGGCTTTGTCTAATATCACCCGGCACAGGGTTTGGACTGTTGTTTGTTATTGGTACCTATGCTGTTTTTGCTGAATCAATTACACCGACCGACGTGGCTATAGCCCTACCGGTATTCTTCCTTGTAAATAATTTATTGTTGCTAAACCAGTTCCCTGATGTCACAGCAGACCGCGACAACGGTCGCAATCATTTTGTCATTCGCTATGGCTACTCCAAGAGCGCTATTATCTATATTGTTTCTGCCTGCCTCGCATTTTTGGCCATTGCGCTACTAGTCCACTATCGCACACTGCCCTTTTGGAGTTTGTCCGCTCTACTCTTTTTCCCTGTCGCACTAGCTATTGGGTTTAAAGCGATGAAATTTGAGCAAGCTGCACTGCAAACCTTCCTTCCTTTAATGGGACTGAACGTCATGGTCACTCTGCTAACACCCAGTGTGCTTGCTCTTTCATTAATCATCGCATGATACAGAGACTGTTAACGAATAATATGCCATTGGGTTTGACGGCCAGCTAAATACCACACTGTCTTGCCATCAAAGACTGCACTTTGTTCCAGTTTAATCTGTATCCACTGGTTATCCCATTCAGGTAATGTGGTCACAATGTTGCCTTCAATGGCATAGGCGGTATTGGGATACAATTTCCAGTCGCCCTGCACCGGTGTCGGCCCCTGATTATCCCACATACCAATTGTTGGACCACTTGCATGTCCAACAAAACCAAGGGGATGAGTATAAGTGCTACTAATAATGCCTTCAGTTTCACTCTGCGCAATGGTATTCGCCAAAATTTGGTTGCCTGTGAGACCCGTCACAAAATTATTGGTCAATATATCCTGCCACCGGTTGCCAACCGCCAAAGCATCTTTTAACCCCTGAGGCACCTCTGATTCACCCAGTTTGAGAACATAGGCCATTTCTTGCGTATCAGTACACTGATTCAGATAGCATATACCTACGTCGGTATGAAGGATATCGCCGGGCTGGACAACGCGATTATACTCGCCCATGAAGACATCCTCTTTTGTTGTCTTGTCTCCCTGGCGCTGTATGTTCACATAAGGTTGAAACCAGGGTCTCAACTGCAGTGCTTCGAATCGTTCACGCAAATACCATTCAATGTCTTTTGTGGTCGTAGCACCGGGCGTGATCACTTTGTTGGAAAAGGCTTCGGCAATTACTCCCCGGGCTAAAGCTACTACCTGCGGGTAAACTTGCAGCTCTTTTTCACTGCGCGTTTCCAACCATCGCACGACAAGTTGTTCCGCACTGACAAGGCGCTTTTGATACATTTCCGGCAGGTATTTCAAGAGTTGCTGATGCAAGCCTACACTCAAACCGTCGGCCAGTGCCCAGTCTTCACTGATATTTATGCCGATGCGCTGCGGATCTTTTTGCGCAATAACCTCTGCCAGCTTTTGCCATTGCTCTTGCTTCGTGCCACCTTCCCACACCGTAGGATAGACGTCGCCTATGGGATAGCGACTTACGCTGAAACGCTCTACCGAACCATCCTCGCGTTTGTTAAACACTAATAGGGTCGTTCTTCGCGCAGCAAACGTCGGCTGAGGCACTAGCGTATAGAACAGCCTGTCTTCACCGTATTCGCGATTTATGACCAGCCACATATCCAAATCAGCCTCGTTCATGAGGCGCGGTAAGAGATTGTCCAATCGGTCTACCACCATCTCATTGAGGGGATTCACGCGTTCCTGAAAAGACAGTACATCCGGAAGCTGCTTGATTTCACGCCCTTGCTCAAAGTTCTTTGCAAGCGAAAATAAAGGTAGGGTAAGAAGTAAAAAAGCCAGAGATATTCGCATATTGATTGTTTTGTTGGTTAAATGCGCAACCAGTATGCCAGTGTTTTTTGGACTTTTGCAAAGTGATAGACAACAAACCCTACAGTCAAGCCTGTGAAAACAATAAGTCGTTTATTTTGGCGCATTTAAAAGAGGCATTTTCATCAGCAACACACGTGTTAGAGATCGGTTCAGGTACAGGTCAACACGCGGTCTATTTTGCCCCAGCACTGCCGCATCTCATTTGGCAAACCTCAGATCAAGCGCCTTATCACGCTGGTATAAATCAATGGATAGATGACTTTCCCAGCGACAACTTACGCCGTCCGTTGCTATTTAAAGTGGCCGAAAATGTAACACTTTTTGACGATTTTGACGCCATATTCACCGCAAATACCGCTCATATCATGCAAAAAGAAGACGTTGAAATCATGATGGGATTGATAGCCAATCATCTTCCTAAAGGTGGCGTTTTTTGTCAGTACGGCCCTTTTACTGACAGGGGTGTATTTACCAGTGAGAGTAATCAACAATTCCACTTACACCTATTGGAGCAAGGCTATGGTGGCTATAGAGATATTAATGAACTAATTGAATGGTCCCAGGGGCTGAAGCTGGCACAGAACATCTGTATGCCAGCTAACAACCAATTGCTTATATGGCGTAAGTGATACGCTGAATTACAAGGTCGCCGCCAAACGAGTACCCTGATCGATCGCGCGTTTAGCATCTAGCTCTGCTGCCACATCTGCACCGCCTATAAGGTAGTGAGGCTTGTTTAGGTTTTCTGTCAATGTGCGAAGCGGTTCCTGCCCAGCACAAATAATAATATTATCAACGTCTAAGACTCGCCGTTCACCATCAACGGTGATATGCAGCCCAGCGTCATCTATTTTATGGTATTCAACACCTGTTAGCATATTCACCCCCTTCTTCACCAGTCCGAGTGTATGCGCCCACCCAGTCGTTTTACCCAGTCCTGCGCCCATTTTTGTGCTTTTTCGCTGCAGTAAAAAAACCTCTCTGGGTGAGGGTGCGGGTTGTGCTTTAACGCCTTCCACGCCCCCTCTGGCTGAAAACGTCATGTCCACACCCCATTCCTGCATAAAGGCTGGTATGTCCTGACTAGGTTGCGAAGTACCATGGGTAAGATACTCGGACACATCGTAACCTATGCCCCCTGCACCTATAACCGCAACCTTTTTGCCAACCGGCTTTTTGTCACGGATCACATCCAGATACCCCAATACCTTATTGTGATCAATGCCTTCAATATTTGGCTTGCGCGGCGAGATACCCGTCGCAACAATAACCGCATCCACATCACTTTCGTTTAATGTTGCTGCATCAACCCGAGTGTTAAGTTGCACATCAACGCCTAGCTTATCCAATTGCGTGTTGAAATAACGCAACGTCTCGTAAAACTCTTCTTTCCCGGGAATCTGTTTAGCAATATTAAACTGCCCTCCTATTTCAGAGGCCGCGTCATACAGAGTAACCTTATGTCCCCGTTCTGCCAGCGTTTTCGCAGCAGCAAGTCCGGCAGGCCCGGCCCCCACAACAGCAAATTGTTTCGGTGTTGATGTCGGTTCAATCAGTAACGTAGTCTCGTTGCACGCTCTTGGATTGACCAGACAACTGGCTTCTTTCATTTCAAATACATGGTCCAGGCACGCCTGATTGCAGCCAATACAGGTATTAATTTCATCGCTTTTGTCCTGCATGGCTTTTTCAACAAAAAACGCATCCGCTAGAAATGGGCGTGCCATAGACACCATATCTGCATCACCCCTAGCCAATACCGCTTCAGCGACTTCTGGTGTGTTAATCCTGTTTGAGGTGATAACGGGTACATTGAGAGCTTGTCTGAATCGAGCCGTCACCCAAGTAAAGGCAGCTCTTGGCACCTTAGTGGCAATCGTCGGAATACGCGCTTCGTGCCAACCAATACCTGTGTTGATGAGCGTCGCCCCCGCTTTTTCTATCTCAAGACCCAGCTGGATAACTTCATCTGCTGTCGATCCGCCCTCCACTAGGTCCAGCATAGAAAGTCTGTAAATAATGATAAACGCCCTACCCACGGCTTCGCGTACACGCCGCACAACTTCGATAGGCAGTTTAATGCGGTTAGCGTAATCGCCTCCCCATTGATCTTCCCGGTGATTGGTTCTTGACGCAATAAACTGATTGAGGAAATAGCCCTCCGAGCCCATAATTTCAACGCCGTCATAGCCCGCCTCTTTCGCTTGCCTGGCTGTAAAAACAAAGTCATTGATTTGCCGCTCAATCCCCTCTTGGTCCAGCGCTTTAGGCTTAAATTTATTGATGGGTGCTCGTATTGCTGATGGTGCAACCAAGTTGGGGTTATACGCGTAGCGACCGGTATGTAATATTTGCAGGCATATTTTTCCACCGGCCTCATGCACTGCATCGGTTACTACTTTGTGATCGGCCACTTGGGCTTGCGTGTCCAGACGCTTTGTCACAGGATGTGTCGCGCCTTCATCATTGGGTCCTATACCACCTGTTACAATTAACCCCACGCCGCCGCGGGCACGTTCTGCAAAAAAAGCCGCCATTCTGTGATGGCCATCTTTCGCTTCTTCTAACCCAGTGTGCATAGACCCCATAAGGACCCTATTTTTTAACGTGGTGAACCCCAAATCAAGAGGCTGAAAAAGGTGGGGATACTTGTTTATTCCTGCGGCTTCCATTGGTGATTCTCCGGTTTCAGGCTGATCAGCTTAATTTCAGTATTGGCTTTACAAAACCAAACTAGACATCGTCAAGATAAAAAACAATGTTGACAGTGTCAAGTTACATGATACGATTTTTGATGTATGAAGACGTCCACACAAAAAACAGGCTACCATCATGGTGATTTGCGTAAAAGCTTGGTAGAAACTGCCCAAGCCATGCTTAAAGAAGACGGCATTGAGTGCTTATCTTTACGCAAACTGGCAGTACGGGTAGGAGTCTCTAGAACTGCGCCTTATCATCACTTTAAAGACAAAAATGCGCTGCTGTGTGCCATTGCCCAAAATGGCTTTGAGCAGTGGACGTCAATGACCAAAGAGACCTTCTCACAACAACACAAAACCTTACCTGAGCAATATCGCGACTTTGTTAGGGGCTATATTGGATTTGCCACCACCAATCCCGAGTTGTATGACCTGATGTTTGGGCGCACAATTTGGAAACAAAATGCTGCGACAGAGTCGCTTAAGGAGGTTGCATACCCCAGTTTTCAATATCAGGTGCAATTGACCAGACGATGGCAGCAGGAAGGGGTTATGCCTAAAAATCTTGATTCGCTGCGTTTAGCTCAGGTGACTTGGGGCACCTTGCATGGCATTGCCAGGCTGTTAATAGATGGGATTTATGCAGACAACAGTCATATCGAAGAAATGTGTGATGTGACAGTGGCTATGTTTACTCGGTCATTAGTGTCATAATTCTGTACTATCATTAACCACTAGTTAACGAATACCCTAACCTGTGTCGATGTTTAATCTTATGAGAGTGCGCCCTAGCAACTTGCTTTATTGTGCGTTCTGGTTGTTTATTAGCTTATGTGCCTATCAAACAAGTGCGCACAGCCTAGATTTAACGTCTCATGATGCAGGCTTAATAGGAAAGTACGTCAGCTTTTTTCAGGAAGACGCTGAGACACCTCTCAATCTTGAACAAGCTATCGCACGCTTTAACGAGGGCCAATATATAAAAAGTAGGTCGTCTTCACTGTCCTTGGGTATTGGAGTTAGGCCGGTATGGATTAAACTTTCTGTTGATAATAAAACCAACATCAATACACTTTATCGCCTCGCCATAGAGACCCCATGGCTGGATTACATTGACAGCTATCACGTCTATAGCGACGAGCTTGTCAGACAGGTCACCGGCGGCGATGGCATGGCGTTTGAGTATCGCCCCATGCCCTACCGTTATTTTGCCTATGAGACGACATTTCCCAAGGGTGAGATGGATATTTATATCCGTGTGGAAACAGCTGGGCCAATGGCTATTCCTTTGTATTTATCCTCATCGCAAGCCGCGATTTCCAGAGATATCAGACAAGGCTATGAGTACGGTGTTCTCTACGGCATTATGCTGGCATTGGGCTTGTATAACCTCATTTTATTCTTCCTGATCAGGCAACCTGAGTTCGGTTTGTATTCGGGTTATCTATTTGGGTTTGTTGCAAACAGTCTGTCATATACAGGCCAAATACACGCTGTTTTTACGCCGGATTTTGGCCCCTATTTTCAGGACTGGATGGACATTTCCCTGATGGTCACCTATAGCGTATTAGGGTTACATTTCGCCCGAACCTTACTGCGCACAAGACACTATGCCCCTGGGCTCGACAAGTTTACCTTTTGGGTTGCCACACTCATTCCGTGCGGCATGGCATTGGGCGCTTTGCTCAGTAATTTGTATATTTCGATGATACTGGCGTTTATTCTTAACACCAGCTTTGTGTTTTTATTTATGGTACTTGGATACAGGGCTTATCAGGAAAAAGTCAATCTGGCACTGTTCTTTTTTATCTCCTCGGTCACGGCCGCAGCCTGCATTTGCATCTCAACTGCAGCCGTTGCAGGCTTACTACCTCTCAACGACATCACGTTTAAACTGATTGAAGTGGGCATGGCGTTCGAAGCCATAGTGCTAGCGGTGTTGCTGGGTGACAGGTTCAGATCTACTCAGCGCAAACATGAAAGAGCTGAGCGTTTTGCGCGCACAGATGAACTCACCCAAGTCCTCAACAGACGGGGGTTCCGTTTGTTGGCCGATGCAGTGTGGCGCGAGCTAAGCGTACGGGACAATGCCGCTGTTGTCTTATTAGACATCGACAAGTTTAAAGCCATAAATGATACCTATGGCCACGGGGAAGGCGATAGGGTTATTCACGAAGTAGCATCGCGGCTGCGCTCGGTCGCACGCGACGGAGACATTTTTGCCCGCTGGGGAGGTGAAGAGTTTATTGTTTTGTTGATCAACACAGACATAGAGCAAGCACGCTTCCAGGCAGAACGTCTGCGAAAGTCTATTGAAACTGCCCAGTTTGAGATAATGCAAAGTAAGGTACCTATTACCGTCAGTGTTGGCGTTGCAGGCAGTAACAAAGGATTATTTGAAGGGCTTCCCTTGTCACAACAACCGCTTGAAAAGATTATTTCCAAAGCCGACAAAGCCCTATACGAAGCGAAAAACAGCGGCAGGAATCAAGTCAGCTTTTACATCCATCACGCCAGCGCTTCCTAACCCTCCACATTTTTTATTTACAACAATTTACATTAATTACTTGACCTCGGGTGTGTTGGTGGACTATAACACTAAACATAGTGTACTGGTGAAATATAACACCCAAGCGAGGTCTTACCAATGTTAAGAAACTGGGATGCAGACACGCCCATTTATTTGCAGCTTTACCAACAGGTTATTCAGCGAATACTGGACGGTCATATCGGAGAAGGTGATGCGTTACCTTCAGTAAGAAACGTAGCCGCAGAGTATCAACTCAACCCGGTTACTATTTCAAAGGCGTATCAGATGTTACAAGACGAAGAAATTGTTGAAAAACAGCGTGGAAAAGGGTTGTTTGTCAAGGATGGTGTCGCAGATGTCATTCTCGCCAGAGAGCGGCAACAATTTTTGCAAAAAGAATGGCCGGTTATCTTGCAGCAGATTATTCGCCTGAAACTTTCCGCAAGTGATTTGCTTGCTGAGCAAAGGGAGGACAACTAAATGGACACGCTTATTTCAATTAAAGGCCTTAATAAACAATACAGTGGTAAGCCGGTTTTAGACAATATTACCTTCGACGTACAGCAGGGTCAGATACTAGGCTTAGTCGGGCCAAACGGCGCAGGCAAAACCACCTGCCTACAAGCGATCTTGGGTTTGGTAAATTGTGAAGGCAGCATTGATGTGTTGGGTTTTGACCCTAAACAAAAACGAGAAAAAATGCTTACCGAAGTCGCCTACATAGCGGATGTCGCAGTGTTGCCTAAGTGGCTAAAGGTGTCTCAGGCGCTGGATTATATGCAAGGCGTGCATCCTAAATTTGACCGGGAAAAAGCCCTTAATTTTCTGCAAAAAACCAACATCCCTGCCAACGCTAAGGTCAAAGCGTTATCCAAAGGTATGGTGACACAGCTCCACCTTGCGCTCATTCTGGCGATTGACGCCAAAGTGTTGATTTTGGATGAGCCTACGTTGGGTCTGGACATCTTAACCCGTCGCCAGTTTTATACCCATTTACTGGAAGATTTCTACAACGATGATAAGTGCATCATTGTGACCACTCATCAAATAGAAGAAATCGAAAACATTCTGACTCATGTGGCCTTTATTAAAGACGGTTGTATTGCGCTACATGACAGTGTGGACAACCTAAAGAGCCGATTCAAACTGGTTAATGTTGCAAGGGATAAAGTAGACGCTGCAAAAGCAATGAACCCGCTGTATACACACAGCATGATGGGTATCACAACGCTGTTAACAGACAGCGAACAAATCCCTAGTGACACCCAGCTGGCACCAGAAGACTTTGGTGACATTGCAACACCAAGCATGGCTGACATTTTTGTCGGCGTCATGACACAGGAGGCTACGGCATGAGTACTACTCAGGTATTAACTAACATTAAAAAAGAGTGTTGGGAGTTCAAAGGCCATATATTTTGGGTGCCAGTGGTTATGCTCGGCTTTTTTATTCTTAGCAACATTTACGCATTGTTCACTATTGATAGCTATCAAATTGATCGTTTAATGAAGGGGCTTCAGGCGCTTAGCGAAGCAGAGGGCGTGGCCTTTGTGGGCAATGCTAGTATGGCTGCTATCGCGACTATCTTTGTCCCCTTTCTGATAACTTCTTTATTTGTTCAACTTAACTATCTAATTTCTTGTATGTTCGACGAGAAAAGAGATCTGTCGATTTACTTTTGGCGCTCGCTACCGGTTTCTGATCTGCAAAGCGTTGCAGTAAAGTTGTTTACTGGTGCACTGGTGATCCCCGCAAGCTTCATGCTTGCGGCTACAGCGTTAATCGTATTGGCTGTATTCCTTATCTTTGTCGGTACTGTGGTGTTGTCTTTGGGGTTTGACATATCCCTATGGGCTGCTTGGTCTGAGGCAAAAATTGTGAGCAGTCTGATTGTGGTATGGTTGGCACTTATTCCTCTATCATTGTGGTTATTCCCTGTATACGCTTATTTAATGTTAGCGTCTGCATTTGCAGGTCGTGCACCGTTTTTATGGGCCGTCTTACCTGTAGTGGTCATAGCCATTGTTGAGGCCAGTATTGCTGAAGCAACAGGCAGTAATCATTTGTTCATCATGGAAGCACTGTACCACTACTTTTCATTAGAAGTATTGGGAGAGGAGTTAAGCTTGCATGTAACCAGTATGCACTCGTCGCTTAGCTTTAGTGAACAGCTTTTGATGGTAAAAGCCTTATTCACCAAAGTTGACTTGATTGCATTACTTATAGGCTGCGGATTCATGTATGCCACATACTGGCTGAGAGTTAACAGAAGGCAGGCGTAACACAAAGCTAAAATAGAAAGGGGTTGGTGATTAGCCAACCCCTTTTTTTATTTTCGCAAACACACCACTTTCTCTTTAAGTCACTTTATTTCGCGTTTGAAAACGTGATGCCAAATAGGTTTTGTAAACCAGAATATCATTGATTTTTTCTACCGCTTCAGCCAGTTCGTGGAAGTGGGTATACAGCGGCGAAACGCCAAACCTTATAAAATTGGGCGCCCTAAAATCGGCTATCACACCTACCTCAATAAGTGCCTGGCACAGGGCATAAGCATGTTCAAATTCAAAACTAAGCTGGCTACCTCTGCGTTCAGCATCAAGCGGTGATATACACGTTAATTCTTTGCTAGCATTAGATGCTTTCAAAAGCTCCAAGAACACATTCGTCAGCTGTTTTGATTTATTTCTTATTGTATCTAACGACAGTCCGTCATAGATATCTAATGCCGCATCTACAGCACTCAATGATATGACCGGCGGTGTGCCCACCAGCATTTGATTAATATCTTGTGCAGGGGAATATAGGGGTGAAAACGCAAACCCATTGGCATGTCCCATCCAACCAAAAAGCGGCTGCACAAGTTTTTCATGATGGCGCTTTGACGCATAAACAAACCCCGGAGCGCCTGGCCCAGCATTGAGGTACTTGTACGTACATCCCACGGCAAAATCTATTTGATGCTTATCCAATGCAATGGGCAATACCCCAGCGCTGTGGGCTAAATCAACAATCACTAACGCGCCGTGTTTGTGTACAACCTGAGTTAGGCCCGCAATATCAACAATGTTGCCTGTTCTAAAATTAACTTCTGTAACTAAAACGGCAGCAGTGTCCTCGTCAACGGCTTCTGCAAGCTGCCCTTCTTCCACCATGACAAGTTCACAGCGATGGTGACCAAGTAAGGCTTCCAGCCCTTGCACCATATATAAGTCAGTGGGAAAGTTATCTTCCGTAGAGAGTATTTTTTTTCGCTCCGAATTAATTGAAAGCGCCGCGCACAACACCTTAAAAAGGTTAATCGAAATAGAATCACAGCATGCCACCTGCCCGTAATCCGCACCCAACAAACTGGCTATCTTGTCACCCACATTTCTGGAGAGGTCGATCCAATGATGTTTGTTCCAGCTAGCAATAAGGTCATTACCCCACTGCTCTCGGGTGACTGTCTCGATTCTCTTAGCTACACAGTGCGGCATCAAACCCAGCGAATTGCCGTCAAGATATATTACACCTTCAGGTTTATGAAATTGGCTGGCTACTTCCCTGAGCGGGTCGTTATTATCCAGCGAAGCAACGGATGTTTTAATCACGGATTGTTAACCTTATCGAGCACTTCAGAGAGATGAAACCATGCCTGGCTACCTGGGAAGATGAAATCAAAGTGACCGGCACCATCAACACTGACTACCTGGGCCTTTGCTGACGAACTGAATGTTTGTTGCTGCTGAGCGCCTACAATCTTATCGCTCTTTCCAAACAACAACCAAGTATTAGGATGAAGCGGATAGTTTTTGGGGTCGGCTTGCAGATACGCTTTTTTTTGTTCAGCCGGCGTGCCTTGCATAAATGCTACTGCAGCACGCTGACACCCGCTTTCACCCTCAGCATAGCGTTCCAGGTCGGTAATGGGTGCCAAGCCGACAACCCCGGCGATACGTTCAGGGTTGCGCTGAGCATACAGTAGGGCAAGATGCCCTCCTGCAGAGTGTCCCGCAATAATGCTGTGCTTAGCGTTAATATGCCCTTGGTCCTGCAAAAATGTCATGGCCGCGTCTATGTCCTGCATGGTCGTCGGCCAGCCGCCTCCAGTTGCCCCTGTTCGCCGGTATTCCACGGAGAAAACCCTATACCCTTGCACAGACAAGGCACTTGCTGCTGCCCTAGCGTGCCCAAAGTCATATTCACTCATCCAGCATCCACCATGGATGAAGACCACAGTGGCACTAGAGGGTGTCGGGGGGAGCCACATTTCGATTATGTTTTGGTCACTATCACCATATAGCAAGGTTTGCGTAGGGGGGGTATGTTCCGCACTTAAGACTTGTTTAAAGGGCACGTTTTGAATGCTTTCCGCATACAAGCCAAAACTCACACTCATCACTAACAAGAAAAAATAACGACGTTTCATCTTTCACGCTTCTTCTGGGGCTGTAACATTAATTGGATTAAGAACACATTATTCTATTTTGGCCGGCATGTACGGCTCGGCCATAAAGGTCTTATTAACAGGGAGTTTGAGGGAGTAACTTGCCAGCCATGCATTCACTGCATCAGCATTAGGAGAATTATTTGCCACAGCAAAATACACGGGGACTTTGGCAATACGCTCCATCACAATAGGCTCACCTTCCGGCTCAGCCTTTGTTGCCATCATGTAGTCAAAAGGCCCTTTGTAGGTAATTAAACTTTCACTGCGCCGGCGAAGAAAAACGTTTATTGCATCTAATGCTGTGGGCACATTTATAAATTTATAACCCTGTGCACTGAGCTTACCCCTATACCCTCCGTAGTCAAATGCACGAATAGCCGCGACAGATTTTTCGGTAGCATCAGCATAACTGACCAAACTCAGCTCAAGAAAAGAAAAGGGGCGGTTGAAGAATTTAACATGTCCCACAATGCCGGCGGTGGAGTGCACATTGATCGTCATATCAATCTCACCTGACTGCAGTAGACGGTAGATACGTGCAGCAGGCGCACACACCACACTAAGCGCCATGCCACTGGACAAAAAAACATCAACCGCTTGGTTTATAAACGGGCCATAGCATCCTGGCTTATCGGTATGCGCTAACGTAAAGGGCGGAAACACCACCACACCTATCGTAATTTCAGGCTTTACAATATTGGCAGGCGCATCCTGAGCTTTACTGTACTGTGAATACAGGCTCAAGATTGGCATCATGAAAAAGAAAATGAAAACAGCTTTCAGCAACGCAAAACAACCCTTTAGTAGCCGATTGGCTACACAATAGCGCAAACAAAAAACGGCGTCTATGCGCCGTCTTTTGAATGCCCGATCTAGTGTTAACTTCCACTCGCTTCTAAACGTTGAATTTCACTTTGGAAATACTGGCCCCACTGTTGTGCCATGCGTTTACTCTGCGCGTATTTTTCGGCTTCAGCCAACTCGTTCAATGCTAAAGCGTACTGTTTTTGATTAAATAACGACATGCCTTTAACCAAGTGTGGTATCCCTGGATTACGCAGGTCGCCTTTTTCGATGGCCTTGTCTGCTGCAGCAATAGCTTGTGCCCATTGCTCATTATTCATATAGAGTTGTGATAGCTGTGCGTCAAGCTCTCCATCGGCTGACAATGCTGCCGCTTCCTGCATGACGGGAATGGCTTTTTTGGTTTCTTTCGCCAGATTCCAACTTTGCGCGGTAAACTTAAGGTTGCGAAGATTCCTCTCCAGCAAACCCGTTTCCATAGCCTGCTCCATAAGGCGAGCACTTTTATACGGCGCTTCGTTAAAATAGTAGAGCTGAGCCAAATTGAAGGTATCAGACGAGGTTTCAATGAAGCCTTGTTGATAAGCAGCTTCCATGATGGCAAGTTGCTTGCGTTCTTCTTCCAACTCACCATACATTCCAGCAAGCTGGATCCAGTACTTAGGCTCGTTGAACATCTTAACCATTTTAACCAGAACGTCTTTTACCTTTTCTGGCTGCTTGAGTTCGTAATACACAGCACGCTGCAGAATAAGCCAGCTTTCATCAACCTGATAACCTTCCGCTTCATGATCGGCAATGGCCCCCTCTATCAAATTGATCGCTTCTTCGTACTGCTTATTCTGATAATAAGCTTGTGCCTTAATAATGCGATTTCGCGGGGGGATCGTGCCGGTTGACAAGGCTTCCCAGCGATCGAGCGCCTCAACGGCCAGATTAAACTCGCCGCGCATCATATAAAGCTGTGCAAGACTGAATAAGGTGGTTTGCTCAAAGGTTTCTGGTATAGGCGCTTGTTCAACCACCAGTTTAAACGACTCAATGGCTTTATCGAACTGCTCGTTGCCGTAATAGATGAAGCCGTAAAAGTTATACATCATTGCCAGTTCATAACTGTTCATTGAACTGGACTTGTCTTTCACTTCGTCCAGTATCTGTAATGCACCAGCAACGTTGTCCTCGTCAGCGGCAGCCTGAGCGCGCGAAAACTGTTCGTATACACGAGATCTCAGCGTGGGCACCCGGCGAGTTTTACGCTCAGCTTCTTGCGCGGTTGCATCTACCGGCAACACAACAGCGAGGGTTAACACAGACACCTTTGCCGAAGTTGTTAACAACACAGAAAAGAACAAAGCGGATAATGTAGTCAATCTCATTGTCTTCTTAACCATCTATTTCAAAGGTAACGCGGGTTTGCACGCCCGACACTTCTGTAGGTTCACCATTCACAACGCGAGGCTTGTACTTCCATTTTCTCACAGCGTCCAAGGCCGCTTGTTCGAAAATACCCTCTGGTTCGGCTTGTACAACAACGGGGTCGCGTACGGCGCCAATAGCCGTAACGGTAAACTCAACATCCACAAAGCCCTCAATACCGCGTTGCTGAGCACGACGTGGATAGACAGCCGCGACACGTAGCTGAGGCAAGTATTCGCCATCGCTTGAATCCAAAGAGAGCCCGCCTTCAAGTCCACCTTCAGCGCTTACATCAGCCTGAAATGCCATACCTCCACTGTCGCCATCGGGCGAAGGAGAATCCATTTGAGGCTGTGCCATTTGCGGCGGCGGCTCTTTCGGCTTAGGGGGTTTTCGCGGCTTTCGGTCTTTCTTTTCAACCTGCTCTTCGGGCTTAACCCGAACAAAATCGAGCACACTCCCTCTGGGCGGCTCTGTGAGCGCGCTGCCCCCCATTTTGATCAGCGATTGCATCAGGAAAAACAACCCCAAAGTAATCGCTGCAGAGACCAAAATTGCTATAAGAAAACGTACCATTGGTATTATTCGTCTTGTGCGGCAATTGATACATCAAACACGCCGGCTGCGCGTGATGCATCCATCACTTTAATTAATGTATCTGTCTTCGCTTCTTTATCAGCCTGAATGACCACAGTACCTTGTGGATTTTCCGCGTGAAGCCTTTCAATGTTTGCCTGAACGGCACGTGCATCAACCTGACGCTTGTTGATCCAGATTTCATTGTTTTCAGAAATGGCAATCAAGATATTAGCGCGATCTTTTTGCACTGCCGTAGAGGCCTCAGGACGGTTTACATCGATACCAGCCTCTTTAACAAAAGAGGCGGTAACGATAAAGAAGATCAACATAATGAATACCACGTCCAACATGGGCGTCATATCGATATTGGCTTCTTCTTCTTCCACTAAATTTTGAAAATGCTGCTTCATAATTTTACCTTGTTGACCGCACGATTAATTACGGTCAATTAAAATTGAGTCTTCCAAGTGCGCTCGTTCTGTCTTTACCGTTCGGGTTAGCCAGGTAGAGGCAAACACCCCAGATAGCGCACCCACCATCCCGGCCATAGTTGGAATGGTCGCTTTTGATACCCCTGATGCCATTGAACGCGCATTGCCTGAGCCAGAAATTGCCATAACATCAAACACCTCAATCATCCCGGTAACCGTGCCCATCAATCCCAACAGGGGACAGAGTGCAACCAATGCCTGAATAATGGGGATACTGCCATTGAGTTGTATAGTTAGTGTTGATATGGTTTTTTGGCGTACTTGCTCGGCATTCCACGATGAGCGGTCTGTTCTTGCATTCCAGACTTCCACTGCGTCTTTTGCCGCCTTTTTATGCCACACAAACAAGTACAAGGCACGCTCGAGGATCAAAAGCCACATGACGAAAATAAGTAACCCGATGACCAGGAGAACCTGGCCACCTGTTTCTGTAAAATCGCGTATTGCTTCGAGAAACTCGATCATGACTTAGCCTCGCTCAGCACGCTCAGCGATGACACCTGATGCCTGCTCTTGCAGAATATAAACGATGTTTTTACTGCGCGTATTGAGCATCGCGTATAGCAATGTCATAGGAATGGCCACCACCAGGCCTAATACCGTAGTCACCAAGGCTGTTGAAATCCCTCCCGCCATCAGTTTAGGGTCGCCAGTACCAAACAGGGTAATCGCCTGGAAGGTATTGATCATACCGGTTACGGTTCCCAATAAACCCATCAGCGGTGCAACTACTGAAATGATCTTAATGATCGTTAGATTACGTCCCAATTTCGGTACTTCACCCAAAATGGCTTCTGTTAAGTGCAGCTCAAGTGCTTCTGTGTCTGCGTCTGGATATTGTTCACGTACTTTCAGCACTCGGCCTAACGGATTGTTATCAGACACGGTTTTCGACTTAAGCTGATTATTCACTTTAAGCTTAATAAGCGTTAATGAAATTAGACGCTCCAGTGCCAGAAGCAAGCCAATTGCACCAACAACAAGAATGATATAACCAACAGGTCCACCCTGCTCAACGCGCTCTTGCAAGTTCGGAGCCTGAACCAACAGTCCCATAATAGAGCCGCCTGTAGGGTCTACCCCCAATTTAACCAGCTCACCATTAGAATTTTGTAGCGCTGCCGCTGAATCGCCAAAACGCGCAGGAGGCTGACGCAAAAGTTCAGAAACACTGCCCGTTACACCGTTGAACTCTAAAAACTGTCCATCTGAAATTAATGCAAACGGACCGACCCGAACCACTTCTTTGCTGACTTTCGCGCCACCGGCTTCAACAACATCTGTAGTAAAACGCGTGACTTTACCTGACTCTGTCATTTCGCGTTGAATTTCGAACCATACGCGTTCGATCTCTTCAATTGACGCCAGTTTTGAACTTTGCCCCATAGACTGAGCCATCTCATCTAAAAAGGCCGCTCTTTCAGGGAACTGCGTTGAAATCATTGAGTTGTAAAACTTATTCTTGGTATCGCCGGCCACTTGCTGGAGTACACCAAAGAGTTCTTTCAATGAGCCAAGACGGTTGTCTAACGCGCCCTGCAAATCGGCCAATTTAAATTCATTTTCTTCAAATTGGGTTTCCAAACGCTCAGACTCTGCTAGCGCTGCATCGCGCTGACGTGTTGTCTCGCGCAAAATCTGATCCTGCTCTGCGCGCTTGTTTATAAACTCTTTCTCGCGCTGCGTATTCTGCTTGTCTTGCGCAAATTTGCCTTCTTCAAGCTGCTTTAATAGAGCATCTAGGTCTAATGCACGGTCCGTTTGGGCCACAGCACCGAAACTCACAGAAGCCACTACGGCACTTGCTGCAATCAGTTTGATTAGTTTAAACATGCTTCTTTCCTATTAATCGGTGATTGCTACAGGCAACATTAACAAGTCAGGCGCCAATTGCTTCTTGGCAATACGAAGGCCTTTGGTAATTTGCGTGCGATAACTAGAATCCAGCTCTTCCCACTGACGTGTTTGTTTATTCCAAACGCCTTGTCGACTTGCATCGCGGGTTTGATAAACCAACGCCGTTCTACCCAGTCTCAAGAACTCTACGTCGCGCTCCTGACCGTCTATGGTGTGAATGCCACTGTAAGCTTCTAATGTTCTGCCGTAGTCCATTTCTACCTGGAATGCTTCCATCACGCGGCGAAATTTCTCTGAAGGCGCAACATCTGCACGATCCATCATGCTTTTTAGGCTGGCAATACGCTCTGAACGCTCCTCAGGCAAAAAGGGCACATCCAGCGCAATAAATTGCTCTAAGCCATCAATCATTTTGAGCATAAGTGGCGTAATCTGACGTTCAATCACAGATACCTCGTCAATCGCTGCATTTAAGGCAGCCATTTCTTCATCTTGATTGGCAATCTGCTTTGACAGCTGATTGTTGTAGACCCCTAGGCCTTCAATCTCTTTTGTCAGGGCCCGGAACGTTTGGAGCTTGCTGTCAATTTCATTCGTAATAGCATTGATTTTTTGCTGCGAAGCCGCAGCAGAATCATTAATTTGTGACGCAGCTTCCACAACAGGCTCAACAATTTCGTTTTCCTGTGCGTAGGCCGAAGACGCCATTAGTGCGGTTGCAAACAGCAACTTATTGCTCAGCTTCATACACCCTAACCTTAGAAATATTTGTAAAAAAGGGGCAACTAGACCCATTAAAATCTGCGCACAGGGTAGTAATTTTCTGTGACAGTTTTATTACATAACTGTCATATTTTTTGCGCCAAGATCTTGGTTTACCTGTGAAAAATAAAAAAGCCGGGAGTCAAAACTGCCGGCTTTTTATTTTGCGTTTACGAATTCTTTTTAGAATTCATATTGATAGCTGACACTGAAAGACATCCCTTCTTCTCTGTCTCTTACTGCAATGTCTGACTGCGTGACTTCTTGACTTTCGTCTAACAAGTTTTGAACTTTAAACGAAACGGTTGAGTTAAAGTCAGGATAATATTTGTAAACCACATCCAACGAATGGAAAGGTTGTTCAAATGCATCCTCTCGACCGCCTAGACCCGCCGCCAAGATCCGCTCACCGAATACGTTGTAAACCAACGAAGCTGAATGTTCCCCGTTAGAGGAATCATAGCTCAATTGAAGGTTAACCACGTACTGTGAGTGACCCGTCATGCGCTTAGTGGGGTTAGTCAAGTTACCAGCAAGTGCAGGGTCAATCACGGCTTCAGAATCACTCAGCGTAATGTTTCCGGAGGTAAAGAAACCTTGTGCAAGGTAAGTCAAGTCGTGTAACCACTCCACCTCAACACCATAAACCTCTGCGGTTTCTCCATTAATGAAAGTCGCCGAATAGTCCTCGTCACCAATACGTAATACCGTTTCAATAGGGGCGTCTATGTCTTTATAAAATGCCGCAATCGAATAGTTGTCACCATTGGCGCCGTAATATTCATAACGCAGGTCATAGTTCTTTATCGGGCTGCTTAACAAGCCCACACGACCAAAGGTACGAACATCCGTTAACGGGTCAAAATAGGTAACAGGTACCACTTCACGCAGGTCAGGACGGACTATGGTCTCACCGTAACTGGCACGAACTTGATAATTGTCATCACTCAAGAAGGTTAACGCCAATGAAGGAAACAAATCGTCTTCTTGAACGCTGCCTTCCTCAATTCTCTGTTCAGAGTATATGAGATTGAGATCCTCTGGCGTGAAGATTAGGCTTGATGTACCGATAGAGACCTGACTAAATTGCTCCCATCTCAAACCACCGCTCAGACGCCAGTTGTTGTTTAAGAACACATCAAATGCGCCGTAGCCTGCTTCTACTTTCTGCGCAGCAGTGTAGTCGTCGGCATCCGGGATTTCTGGCTCGTTGAACAAAAGTGTCAGATTGCTGTTTAGAATGAGGTCATCGGTTAGGAACGTATTGTTCAACAGCGGATCGCTTGAGCCATCGTTGGCATTAATCGGTGTACTTCCGAGGTTACTCACCTGAAAGCTCGATGTGGTGTAATAACGCGCTCGGTCGTATACGTCAAACCCAGCTTTCAACTCAATATCCATGCCTTTCAGCATGAATGGGAACGACATATTTCCGCCATACGAATTCAAGCGATCATCCATGTTAGTGTAGGAATAGATCGCTCGGTTGTTATCTCCCGACACAGAGGAACCAATGTAATTCCCTTGTTGATCATAACTGTCGATAAAACGGAAAGTTGCGTCAGTGGGAATATCCGTTTTCGCTTTAGAACGTGTGTACTGCCAGTCTACCCCAATGCCGCCCAGTTCAAGGAAGGTATGTTTGCCCAAAAACTGTGTGACCTGCAATGAACGCTCTTCATACACAAATTGCTGTGTAGCATTAGCTCTTCCGCTGCCAGGAATACTGAAGACCGTGCTGCCCGCTGGGCTTTGCAACGAGCCAATATCACTTTCTTCCTCGTTATCTTCAAGATAAAGATTGTTCAGCGTCAGTTCGTGAGCATTCCAGCGATAGCCAAGATTAAACACGCCATTTAGACGTTCATTAATCGTAGTAATTTCTGAATCCGTCACTGTGTTGTAACACGACGACGCCGCATCTTCTGCAGTAACAAGCTGGGTTGAGCAGTCTTCTGCGGCATCCTGAGATAAAACAGCTGTTCTGCGCTCAGCAAAGTCACTGTCTTGGTCGTAGGACACAGAAGCCAAAAACCCAATGGTGCCACCAAACAGGTCCTCTTCGAAACTGTTACCGATGTAAGCCTGACCACCATAATTCGGGTCTAACGATTCATTCTTAACACCAAAATCACGCGGCAAACGAAGTAATAATTGGCGATTCAAAGTGCGCGCTTGCTCACCCGCCGTTTCGTTTTCATTGCTCTGCAATTTTAATCTGTCAACAATACCGTTGATGCTAAAGTCACCGCGATATCTTGGAATAGCTTCCTGAAGTATTGATGGAATGCCACCCTTATCAACATTAAACGTATTACCATCACTTGCAGACGTGTCATACCCCGCGCCAATCTCAACACCGGCAACAAAATCACTGGGCACCGAGGTTGTGCGAATATCAATGCTACCGCCACCAAAAGCCGCAGGCATTGATGGCGAAAACGCTTTTTGAACCGACAGGCTCTCAATGATACTCGCTGGGATAATATCCAGCGGAATAACGTTACGTGTTAAATCAGGACTGGGAATTGCGGCTCCGTTGAGTCTTGCACTTGAGTAACGCTCACCCAAACCACGTACATAAATAAACTTACCGTCAACTAAAGTTAGCCCGGTTACACGCCTTAACGCAGATGCTGCGTCACTGTCGCCTGTTCGCGAAAGCTGTTCTGCGCCCAAGATATCAGCAACAAATGCTTGATTCTTACGCTCTTCGACGACCGCTGCGGCCGTTCCCTGTAGACGCGACGCGGTTGATACAACTTCATCGATTACATCATCTTCTTGCGCTAGTGCGTGCGTAGCACTTACTAATAAACACAGGCTGACGGCGTAGCTGACTTTATTCAGTCTTTGTTGATATTTCATTTTCAACTCCTGCCATTTGACCAAAAAATAGGCGCAACTCGGGCGCCTATTTTGGATACTTCAACCTTAATTAGTCTGCATCCGCAGCGGTAAGCGCAGCTTGAACCCACTGGTACCAGGCAGAACTTGTATCTTGGTCAGATACCGCACCTACGTAAGCAGCAGGTGTGAAGAAGCTTGAGTCAAGGTCTGACAAGTCACTTGCAGCAACGGAAATATCAGAAGAGCTGGTAAGTGTAGAGAAACCGTCTTCTGCAAATACAGATGCTGCCGGCCCAATACGCTCATTCGCACCGTCGTTATCAAACCAGGTAGCCAGTGCTGTGCCTTCCAATGGACCACCACCAAACGTATCGTTATTGAATTCTTCACCACACGCCATGACTGAACCAGTGAAAGAGATTTGGTCTGCACCTAACTCGCCATCACCAGAGAAGTTCACACACCACGTTTGTGTAGCGTCGGTTTTCACCATAAGCACGTTGTAAAGTGACGCGTTGAACTGATCATCAAATTTGAAGGCTAGTGAAGGGTCTTCATCACGTACGGACAATTCGTCAGTTGTCACAACCGTCACGTTAGCAATAGTTGGGTTTGAAGAAGGACCATCGCCTTTACGGCCGTCAGACTCAAAACCACCGTTACCCATATTGACTACGGCGCCTTCGCGGTTTGTTACTGTACCGTGTTTCACGTACAAAAATTGTGCTGCACCCTGCCAGCTTGCATCGAAGTCAAAAGAGTCATCTTGCGTGTCTGTAACAACAATGTATTTAAGTGTTGTTGCACCACCGAAGATTTCAACACCGTCATCAAAGCCCTGATGGATATGCAGATATTCAAATTCAGAACCAGAACCCACACCGTTAAGGGTCAGCGAGTTCAAATCGTCACCTTCACCGCCAGCACGAGGACCTGAACCGGCATACCAGATGCGAGCCCACTTGATGCTACCGCTTGAGTCTGTATTGTCGTTTCCACCGTAGTAGCTCACAATACCCTCTGAAGGTACGTTACAAGTTCCAGCGTCACGCTCTGCATCAGAACACTGGTCAGTGATTGCGTTACCGTTGATGATAATACCGCCCCAGTCAGCATAAAGCGCACCGCCACCTGCATTGTCAAAACGATCAAACGCGTTAGCAGAGGTAAAAGTAATCGGCTTAGAAGCAGTGCCTACAGCCTGAATTTTTGCACCGCGTGCGATGCGAATGATGGCTTCACCTGACTGGAACGCAAGCGTAGCACCAGGGCGCACTGTCATTGTTGGACCATTTGTAGGGATAGAGAACCCAGCTGTTGTATCGCCATCTTCACCAATTTGAAGTGCATCTTCGAAAAAGTGAACACCACCGTTAGGCAGCTCTTCAAAAGTAATATTAGACGTGATTGAGAAACTACGGCTTGCAAAAGAGTCGTTATAGATACAGTCAAGACCGTCAAACACACCTTCTACTGTGCCTGATGCGCCTTCATAACTTGCACAGTTTACGTCTTCGCTTGGGGTTTGACCGCTGGTGTTGTTTGAGTTGTTGGTGCTGTTATCAACAACGCTGCTGTTGTCATTCACAGTAGGCGTAATGCTGATGTCACCGCCACAGCCGGCAAGAATCAAAGCGACAGAAACTGCGCTAGCTTTGAATAACGTCTTGAGTTCCATTGTTATCTCCAAAATTGGTCTATTGAGTGTTCTGATTTAAAACTCGGGAGAGATTACCTAAGCAAAATGACACATTTGTTACACACACAACGTGTCACAAAACTTTCATAAAAGGAGATATAAGTAATCTTACTTAAGACCGTAAGCTGAATTATTCAGGGGGAATGTTACTTAGGAGCGCTGGATAATAATCGTCTCTGACGAATCAGCAAATCTTCGCCAATGGCGAAATACCCGTCCCGTTCGACGAGTGCTTGCCCCTGTTTTGATAGTACAAACAGTAAGAACTCTCGTTCCAGAGTAGGTAGCTCTTGGCCGGGTGGCTTGTTAACAATCAAGTATAAGAATCGAGAAAAGGGATAGCGCTCAGCGCGCACATTTTCAATCGTTAGCGGCACAAGTTCTTGTTCCGTGTGACCTATAGGCAAGGCCTTTACCCCTGCCGTTTTATAACCAAATGCGGCATAGCCTATAGCAGACTTATTAGCAGAAACTGACATAACCACAGAAGCAGAGCTAGGTTGTTCGCGTACGGTATTTCTAAAATCACCGTCACACAACGCAAGTACTTTAAATGAGCCGTAAGTACCTGAAACGGAATTACGCCCAAAAACCTTTATGGTGTTGTCATCCATGTCAACATTATAGCCGAGCTGTGACCAACGCATGATGCCTTGGCCGTGACCGCAATAACGTGTTGCCGAAAAAATCGCATCGACCTGTGCCAGTGTGAGACCGGGAATGGGGTTTTGTCTCTCAACAAACAAAGCGATGGCATCCAATGCAACCTGGAGTACGGTTGGACGGTAACCAAATTCTCTCTCAAATGCGCGGATCTCGCTGTCTTTCATCGGCCGACTCATCGCCCCGATACTGGCTACCCCCTCAGTCAAAGCTGGAGGAGCAGTTGAGGAGCCAGTCGCATCCACCTGAATACTGGTTTGCGGATAAAGTGTTTCAAACTCGCTAGCCCAAAACTCCATCATGTTTGCCATAGTGTCAGAACCCACAGACACTATTTTGCCCGCCACACCGGGTTGGCGTTCGTAATCAGGCATTGATGCACATGTAGACGAAGTCAGATAAAAGCCAATAAGCAGTGGTAAAAAACGCACTATGCTGAGCTCCGCTCTGCAATTAACTGCTGGTTAAGATGAAAGGAAAAGACACTTCCTTTGTTCAGCTTACTTTCGATTTCTAAATGCGAATTGTGATGGTTTAACACATGTTTAACGATAGACAGTCCTAATCCCGATCCGCCAGTTTTTCGAGAACGCGCTTTGTCTACACGGTAAAAGCGTTCAGTTAACCTAGCGAGATGACGCTCTTCTATTCCATCACCATTGTCTTTTACCGAGAAGCGTGCACCTCGCTCATCTTCTTCCCATTTAACGACAATTTTACCCGGTGCTGGTGTATAGTGTATGGCATTAAAAATTAGATTCGAGCAAGCACTTCGCAATTCAGTTTCCACCCCAAATACCTTCAACTCGGGGTCCATCTCAAATCGGATTTTGTGGTTTTTATCTTTATTCAACGTTTTTGCTTCTGCTTCTATTTGTTGAAGCATGGCATACATATCTACCTGTTTTTCGAAAATGCGCTCTGCACTTGCTTCAATCCGAGAAAGTATCAGCAAGTCTTCAATAAGGTTTTGCATGCGTGCAGTCTGGGAAAACATTTCATCCATTGCTTTGGTTGCAAAACTGTCCTGTTCATCCCGCGGTAATAATTCTAAATAGCCGGTGATCACGGTCAGCGGGGTACGCAGTTCATGAGAAACATTAGCTACGAAATCTTTTCGCATTTCTTCAAGTTGAGACACGCGTGTCACGTCTCTGGCAATTAACAACAAATGCTCTTCACCATACGGCATTACGCGATATTCAAAGGTTTTTTGTGGATTTGATGGCGAGGGCACTTCAATAGGATGGTCAAACCGCCCTTTGTGGAAATAATCTATAAATTCGGGATGGCGGATCAAGTTGTCTAGCCTGCGCCCCGCGTCTTGTGGCCATCGCAAGCCCATTTCGATGCGCGCCAGACGGTTACACCACACGATGCGTGCATCTTCATCCACAACCACAGCGGCATCAGGGAGGGCCTCTGACCCCTCGCGAAACCGCTTGACCAGAGCGCCAAGTTCTTTGCGCTTATTTCGGTTTCTGCGTTGCAGGTAGTATATGCCTTCGTAAATATGTTCCCACAAACCATTCACAGTGGGCGGCGACATCTTTCTACTGTGCCATAGCCAGCGGTTGAGCTTATAAAGCTGAAAATAGTTAATAATCAACAATGCGGTCAGCCCGAGCGCATAGGCTAGGAGCATTCGGTCGATTAATAAACCGATCAAAGTGAAGGCCGCCAAAAAGACGGCAATACGAAATAAGCTCTTTACCCAAGAAAATGGATAGTACATAAGCTCCTAGTCCTGGGAGCGAGGTTGGATTAAAGTTTTGTTGAAAAACGGTAACCTGCACCTCGAACAGTTTGAATCATTGCGTCATGGCCATGCAAGGAAATGGCTTTGCGCAAACGACGAATGTGTACGTCAACAGTTCTGTCTTCTACGTAAACATTCGTTCCCCATACATTATCCAGCAACAGCTCCCTGCTGTACACACGTTCTGGGTGCGTCATAAAGAAGTGTAACAGTTTAAATTCTGTTGGTCCCATATCCAATGGATCTGTGTTGGCCACCACCCGATGAGAGATAGGCTCAAGCTTAAGACCATTAAATTCAATGGGCTGCTCACTCGCCATAGGCGTTACCCTGCGCATTACTGCACGGATCCTCGCTATCAGCTCCTTGGGTGAAAAAGGCTTAGTAATGTAATCATCTGCACCCGCATCTAACCCACGTATTTTATCTTCCTCTTCACCGCGGGCAGTTAACATAATCACAGGAATATCACGGGTGAACTCATGCTGCTTTAGGCTTTTCGCAAGCTGAACGCCACTTCCACCTGGCAACATCCAGTCAAGCAGAATCAAGTCCGGATAAGGCTCGGCAATTTTTTCTTGTGCGATATCATAGTCTTCAGCTTCAATGGTATTGAAACCAGATTGCTCAAGCACAAACTTAAGCATTTCACGAATAGGGGCTTCATCTTCAACCACCAGTACAGTCCGTGACATAGTAACTTTCCCGTTCATAATAAAAACGCCGCTATTATTTATTGACTATGTGACACTTTTATTAAACCTTGCACCGACCAGTGTCAAGGTTATTGAATAAATCCTCTATTACTGCCTTGAGAATCCACACATTAACGCATATTCTTGATTCATAAGTTTATGTATAGGTTGTAACATGGCGCGTGTGAAAACTGGACTTTCGAGAAAGCTACTCATCCGGGTGTTATCGGTGTACTTCGTGTTGACACTGATTGTTACTGTCGGTCAGATATTTACTGAATACCTCGCCACAAAAAGCCATATTGAAAGTGAGCTTCGCACACTTAAAAACACCTTTTCCACCAGCCTTACCCGTGCTATCTGGGAGTTAAACCTTGACCAGGCGGCATCCATTGCAGAGGGCTTGATGGAACTGCCCATCGTCGAGGGCGTGCATATTCGCGATGAAAACGGCGAAGAGATTGCCCGCCTCGGTATCGGCGAAGAACTCATGCCAACCACGTCAATAGCGCTTACCGGCCAGTTAGTTGACTACTCGGGTAGTGTGTTTGGATACAGTTTTCCATTAATTTTTGAGTTCTCTGGGCGAACATCTGAAGTGGGTGATGTCACCCTATATTCAAGTTTTGATATTATTTTTGGCCGCATTAAAATTGGTGTGTTCTTTCTAATTGGCAACGCCATCGTTAAAACCACCTTCCTTGTGTTTCTTTTTATGACTGCATTCAGGCGAATGTTGTCCGAGCCGTTACACGCGATTACCGGACAAATGTCTGATTTTGATCCAGAGCATCCGGAAGATTCAAAAATTGACATGCAGATAGATGACGATAATGAACTTCGTCAGCTGACTGAATCATATAACAAAGTTATTTCAGACCTGATCAATTCACAACGAAAACTGAGAGGTGCTCAGGACGATTTGAAGTTAGCCAATAAAAAACTGGATGACCAAAATCTACTGCTGGAGCAAGAAGTCGCGAAAAAAACCGCCTCTCTGAGCCAAATAATGTTGGATTTGGAACGCCAAAAAGACGAGTTGTTGATTAACCAACGAGAACTGAGACAGGAAAATGAGAACAGGCAGTACATAGAAGCCGAACTCAGGAAGAAGAATACCGAACTGGCCAATTCCATGGATACCCTCAACCAAGCGAGAGACCAGCTCGTGGAATCAGAGCGTATGGCCTCGCTGGGTGGCTTGGTTGCTGGTATCGCTCATGACGTTAATACCCCGATAGGTGTCAGTGTGACAGCCGCTAGTTTTCTTGAGCAAAGATTGTCAACGTTGCAACAAGATTACAAAGATAAAACCCTAACCAACAAGAGTATGAACCTGTTCATTCAGGAGGCTGAGCAAACAACCCAACTTTTGCTTAATAACTTGCATCGCGCGTCAGAGTTAATCGCTAGTTTTAAACAGGTCGCAGCAGACCAAACCAGTGAAGCAGAGCGGCGATTTGAACTAAACAGTTATTTAAATGAAGTTTTACAGTCTCTAAAACCCAGTTTTAAACAACGCCCTCACGAAATTTCTATTCAGTGCCCCTCTCCACTGGAGGTATATTGCGCACCTGGGGTCATTGCGCAGATTGTCACTAATTTATTGATGAACTCGATGATACATGCGTTCGATGAGGGACAAGTAGGTCATATTGCGTTAAATGTGGTTGAAGACGATCAGGATATTCTCATGACCTATCAGGATGACGGTAAAGGACTCGACGAAAAACACCTTGAACGACTCTTTGACGCTTTTTTTACCACTCGACGCGAGGAGGGTGGAACTGGTTTGGGGACGCATATTATGTACAACTTAGTGACTCAGGCTCTTAAGGGACGTATTGAAGCCTTTAGCGAACCGGGTAAAGGATTACGTTACGAGATACGCTTTCCTAAACGCGTTTAACTTGTTAATCTGCGCAGCCCTTTTATTAGCGCAGGTTAACTATGTGGTTCAAAAATATTAAGGCGTACAGGCTAAATCAGCCTCTTTCTCTTGATGATGACGCCCTGCAAAGCGCGTTACTCGAATTTCCATTCCGCCCTTGCGGTAACCAGGACCTGGCAACCATGGGCTTTTGCTCACCGTTTTCAATTGCTCCTAAGAGTCCGGCCTCAGCGATGCTATTTCACCGAAGCGGTAACCGTATATGGGTAACGCTAAAAAAACAGGAGCGCTTGTTACCGAGTAGTGTTGTTAATGCAGAACTGGCAGAAAAAGTGGTTGCTATAGAGACAGAAACAGGTAGTCCCGTAGGAAAAAAGCAACAGCAAGATCTGAAGCAAGAAATCATTCACGCTCTTATGCCCCGAGCATTTACTAAGAACACCTATACACATGGCTTCCTGTCGCTTGACGATGATCTGGTTATAGTTGACTCCTCTTCTGATGGTAAAGCAGAAGCGTATCTCGCCATGCTGCGCAAAGCACTGGGCTCTCTGCCTGTTGTACCACTAGCTAAACGAAGCCTACAAAGTGAGCTGACTCACTGGATAAGCGGGAACGCTCCTGAAGGCATCACCCTGCTTGAGGAAGCCGAATTAAAATCAAATGATGAAGTTGCCAGTATTATTCGCTGTAAGAACCAGCCCCTAGACAGCGACGAAGTAATAAATCACATTGATGCAGGTAAACTAGCGCAAAAAGTGGCCTTCGAGTACCAAGAAACCTTAACCGGTATGTTTTGCGAAGACGGCAGTATCAAACGCATTAAGTTTCTCGACCGCATCACTGAAGAAGTTGACGATGTGCCCAAGGACGATGTCCTGCAAAGGTTAGACGCGGAGTTTACGTTGATGTCTGCAGAGTTAAGCCAATTCGTTACTTTTATCGACAAAACGTTGCAATTAGAAGAATAAAAAAGGGAGCCAGTGCTCCCTTTTTTATGTGCTATACCTTTATGCGAAAATGAGTTTGGCGTTATCACGCATCTCAGCAAAATCATCTGAATGTAAATCGGCTACACTATCAACTACATTTCTTTGCATAGCTAAGTTGATTACGGCGTCCTTTTGACTGTTTATACGGCCACTTAACGCCGCTCCCACTCTAACAAAGTCGAGGTAGGACACATTGTCTGGGAGGACTGCGAGATCCCTCCAATTCTTAGCAATATTAACAAACACATCACCGAACCCCCATTCCTTCATGATACTACCGCCAATTCTTCCAGACAGTTTCTCAATCGCATCTTCTAGGAAAGTTGGATTTGCAAATACATCTTCATGGCGCTCAGCCTCAGTCAATATTGGCAATATGCCGATATTGTGAACCAATGCTGCTAGGGTCATGGAATCAATACTAATGTCGCGTTTTTTAGTGCGTTTAGTGTAACTTTCAAGTGTCGCCATACTATTAGCGACTACATCTACGGTATGCTCCCACTCGCGTTTCATATACTGACTGACTACCGCATTTTTCGATACAAAGAGCTGCTCCATTGCCAATGCTGTGGCAATATTTTTAATTTGTCGCAAACCAATTCGCGTAACAGCTTGTGTAACAGACTCTACCTTTACACTTCTCCCCATAAAGGCACTGTTTGCGATCTTAATCATCCGCGCACTCAGTGAGGGATCTTGGGCGATAACATCCCCCATTTTGTGGAGATTAATATCGGGGTCGTCAGCAGCTTTTCTAACTTTTAACGCTATCGCTGGCAGGGTGGGTAATACCAGTGTGTCGTTGTTTATTTTCTCCACCAGTATCGTCAATAATGCGTTCTGTGTTGACATGTTTCGCCCTTCTATTTATCGGCTAAGTAATACAGCAACTTTACTCTAGTGATGCTTTGTTTCTTCCTAGTTTCAATATATCACCGTTATGTAAAAAAATGTAACCAGAAAACGCATCCAAGGTGCTCTTTTAGAGTTTAGACGATCTAAATCAATTTCCCGAAAAAAAAAGCGCGCAGTTTATGCGATAGGTGACTCAAACCCTTGAGGTTTTGCAGTGATCACTGAACAGTGTATTTGTTGCAAAATACTTTCAGCCGTATTCCCCATAAACAAGCCTTTAATGCCGGTTCGTCCCAAAGATCCCAGCACTAACATATCGGTATTGTTGGCTTTTACGAATGCCGCCACACTCTCTTCTGGGTGACCGTCGATTAAGCGTGTTTTAATCACAGGTGTTGGCAAAATTTGTTTATCGAGCAAATATTGATGCGCTTGTTTCATGGCCGCTCGTTTAGTCACTTTCTCCTGTTGCGTTATCTGCTGCTGCATTGTTTCAGGGTCATCCGCCCATATACTCGCAAAATCAGCTAATGAGTCTGCGCAGGCGTGAATGAGAGTGATGCTACTGGCAGTTTTAGCAACAAAAGTAAGCGTCAGGTCCAGTAACTGCCTGTTGAATTCAGATATAGCTCCCTCCTCTTCAGGTGCCTTAAAATCTAAAGCAACAACCACTTGTCCAGGAGTTTGATGCCGACCGGTATTGATTAACCATGTAGGCACTGGGCACTTGCGCATGAGATGCATATCATCACTGTCGAAGATGCTGTCCATCCAGGTTGGATCTTCCGCAGACTTGATAACAATGCTAACAGGATTCTTCAGCGTGTACCGTATGGCCTGCAGGTAAAGCTTGCCGAAGCTGATTTCAACATTAATAGAGAGTTGGGGACAATGTTTTGTTACCGTCGCCTGAATCGTCTGTTTGGTCGCTTCACTGATTTTTTGCTTAATGTAACCACTATCCATCTGTAAAAAATGCTGATGCATAGCGAAATCAGGCTCCGCCAACACGCACAATATTGTGAGCCTTTCATCGCGACTTTGCGCAGTATCTGCGGCTTTAAGTAGGGTACTCTCATCCAGCTTGCCAGCTTTATTTAGTACTAAAAGCACCTGTTTTGAATCGAAATTACTCATGGTTTAGCTTCTTTTACTTGCGTCCGGTTATCTTTATTGGTCTCATCATGCAATAGCAATCGTACAGCCTCATTTGCAGCGTGACTAAAAGGAGAAAGGACCAAATCCACGCCCATCTGGCTAAGACTATTTGCATCCTGTTCTTGTTCACTCGCCATCGCCAACTTTCCTTTAAAACCATGTAGTTGAAGGGCCAATAGTAACCTTTTTCTCGGATCCTCAAACCGCGAACCTAGCCCGTCTCTCGGCAACGTGACCACTAGCCACTTCAGTTGCTTTAATGGCAACGTTGATATGAATTCATCATCGCTCAGGTCACCATAGAAACAGGGAATCTCACGCTGTCTCCAATACTCGTATTTTTCTGGATTGAAGTCTACGACCCCGAGTGCATAACCGGTATTGCTCAATTGATCAATGATTTTCGAACCATATCGGCCTGCACCACATACGAGTACCTCAAAATCTGTGTTCGTTTCTGTTTCTTCACCGGTATTTGATTCCCTAAAAGTATTTTCTCTTTCGAAGACTCGCAACCAGGGTGAAAGCAAGTCATACAACCTGTGGGAATTAGCAATCATGTAAACCGAAAGCGCAATTGTGATCAAACCCACCAAGGTTACCAGACCTATTGCACTGTTGTGTAAATGGCCTATCGCGATCCCCATTGCAACAAAAATAAGTGAAAACTCACTGATCTGTGCCACTGTCAGTCCGGCCAAAAAACCTGTTCGCCGTCGGTAGCCCAGTATGCCCATGATAATCATGACGATGATAGGGTTTCCAATGAGCACAAAAACAGAAAGCACTATAGCTGCAAATAGATGTTCTCCGAGTGCGGATAAATCAATCTGACTTCCAAGTGCAATGAAAAAAAACAGCAATAAAAAGTCTCGTAGTGACGATAACTTCGTCACTATCGATTCTCGATAGGGTGTTGAAGCCAACGCCACACCGGCTAAGAGACCACCCAGCTCCTTACTAAACCCCAATAAGTGTCCGAGGGTTGCAAACAAACAAGCCAGTCCTACCGCAAAGACAAGCATGAGCTCCGACGAACGGGCTGCGGCTTTAGTGATAACGTTAGCAATATAGCGAATAAACAAAAACACTATCATTAACATAACAATAGCGCCCAGTATGATCTGACTAAATAGTTGTGTGAGCGAACTATCAGACGCTTGCCCCACACCAATGGCAGACAGCACTACCAAGGCAATCACAACCACTACATCCTGAACGATCAGAAACCCAAGCGCAATACGGCCATGAAGCGAATCGACTTCCCTTTTATCAGACAGCATTTTGACAATAATAATCGTGCTTGAGAAGGTAAGCGCAATACTCACATAGAGTGAGGTTATGGCATCAAAGCCGAGCGCGAGACATAAAAAGAAGCCCACAACAGAGGTAAAAATTACCTGCCCCAGCCCCGTTGCTAACGCGACAAACCCGAGCTTTCGAATCAGCTTCACATCCAGTTTCAGCCCAACCAGAAATAATAGTATGGCAATACCCAGTTGTGCCAACAGCGCAATGCTGTCATCGGAGTGCACTGTATCCAGACCTGACGGCCCAACTAGGATTCCGACAGCAATAAATGCAACGATAATAGGCTGCTTTAACCACTGCCCAATAAACGCAGCCACTGCCGCAATAGATAGCAAAACAGTAAATTCGTAAAACGGGTTAGCTCTTAACAGCTCGTTAAATTCTGAAATTGGCATAGTATGGATATCAAGTGGCGTGTTAATGACGTTATAGCAGTAAATGATACTGTGATAAACATCAAAAAAGCCGTGCATTAGATCAACATTTAGCGAGCCATTAAGATTCTTTTTATTGTTCTAAATCAAAGATTTACCAGTGATTCTAGCTAACCTTTATGCAGTAACCTTAACAGGAGTTTATCATGCACAACGATGACCACCACCTGTCTCAGAATGGAGACTGGTTAATGAATATGTTAAACAAAGGAATTAGCCAAATTATCCGTGTATTGGCAGTAATGATGGTTGTTGTTATCGTTCTGTGTGTGGCTGACGTTGGCTTTGTCATCTATGAAAAACTCACTGCGCCTCCGCAATACCTGCTCTCACTGAATGACATTTTTGCAGTATTTGCCTCGTTTCTGGCAGTACTTATTGCTATAGAAATATTCGCCAATATCACCCTGTACCTTCGCGATGATGTGATCCACATCCGACTCGTTGTAGCCACTGCATTAATGGCTATTGCGCGAAAAGTCATCGTGTTGGACTTTACCACGGTAACACCGGAATATGTTTATGGCATTGGTATTGTGGTGCTGGCTTTGGGAATAACGTATTACCTAGTGACTATCAAAGCCAGAACCTAAGAGGGCTAATGGCATCTATTCAGGTTCTTTCATTTTGGCCGTATATGGCGGCCAGCCTAAAGGTTTTCCGCCCAGAACATGCAAGTGAATGTGATACACCGTCTGGCCTCCAAATTCATTGCAATTCATTACTGTTCTGTAGCCCTCATCAGCTATTCCCAATTTTTGTGCCACCTTAGCCGCAACAACACTCAAATGCCCGACCACCTCTCTGTCATCCGGTGTAATGTCATTGATCGTGGCTATCGCTTTTTTTGGGATAACCAAAAAGTGCACTGGCGCCTGAGGATTAATATCCTTAAAGGCTAGAGATTGCTCGTCTTCGTAAAGAATATCAGCCGGAATTTCTTTATTGATTATTTTAGTAAAAATGGTTTCTGACATAGTTATCCCTCTTTATTCACACAGTGTTAAACAAACACAAACCACAACAAAATTGCGCCAAGGCACAGACGGTAGATCACAAATGGCAACATGCCGATGCGAGATATCCAGCTTAAAAATAGGTAAATACACAAATAAGCACTCACAAAAGAAAACGTCGCACCATAAAAGAGTGCCGTCCAATCCACAGGCTCCGCTTGCTGCAATAAATCAACCGTTGACAGTAACCCGGCCCCTAGAATCGCAGGAATGGAAAGCAAAAATGAAAAACGCGCAGCACTCTCGCGGTCAAACCCTAGCATTAAGCTAGCAGTCATAGTGATACCACTTCTTGATGTTCCGGGTATTAACGCCAGAATTTGCGCACACCCGATAATAAGTGCATGGCTAAACCGCATACCCTGTAATTTTGTTTGGAGTTTAGCTGTCGCGTCTGCGTACCATAATAGTAGCCCAAAACCTATGGTGGTTACCGCCATTACCAGTGCTGTTCTGGCGTTGACTTCGATCCAGTCTTTGAGCAAAAAGCCGATTATAATAATTGGCACAGTAGCGATAACCACGGACCAAGCCAAACGGCTTTGTTCTGTTTGGTTACGACTAAAACCGTGGACAAAAAAACCGTGAGTCATCTCTATGATGTCTTTTCTGAGGTAAATCATCACTGCCAGCAAGCTGCCAACGTGCACAGCAACATCAAATGCCAAGCCCTGACTTACCCAACCAAGCAGCTCTGCCGGCAGGAGTAAATGCGCTGAACTGGATATGGGCAGAAACTCAGTAATGCCCTGAATAATAGCCAAAATGATAATTTCTAACAGCGTCATTTTGTGTTGCTCCATGCAAAAGAAATCGGCCAAAGCCGTTGTTTAGTCTTGTCGAAGTCGCGCCACAATCGAGAAAATGATTTATGGCAAACAGGGTGTATTGCATCTGGTGCTATTTCTGCCAAAGGTTGAAGCACAAAGGCGTTATACAGGATCTCTCCTCGTGGTAATTCAACGGGTTCATTAGCCACTTTGTTGTCGTACAACAGTAAATCCAAGTCAAGCGTACGAGAGGCAAACTTTTTTAATCCTCGCGTACGGCCATTTTCACTTTCGATGCGCTTTAACGTACTAACCACCTCTGTCACAGCATAGCTTGTGGTTGCGCTGGCAACCCAATTATAGAAAGGCGCGCCTTTAAAACCAATGGCTTCACTTTCGTATACCTGAGAACACACTAGGTCAGAAAAGTGTTTCTCCAACGCTGTCTTTGCTGCTTGTGTATTGACCGCTCTATCGATATTTGAGCCAATGCTAATGAAAATCTGATGGTTCACAAACACACAGGCCCATTTTTATCGAAACCCATTGAGACACTCACTGTCTGTGCATCGGGTAAAATTTCAGGCTTTTCGATACATAGGATAAGTTTGTGTATCTCGAATGTCTGCATAAGATGCATGGCTAGGGCATTGCCCAAAGCTTCAAGTAATTCAAATGAGGTTTGCGCTGCGAATGCCTTTGCTTCGTTGGCTACTGCGGCATAATCTATGGTATCTTGGACATTGTCGCTTGCCATCGCATTTGACAGATTTGCCCAAATTTGAAAGCTCATCACTAAGTTTGTCAGAGACTCTCTTTCCCAATCATACACACCTATCAAGGTTGGCACTGTTAACTTTTGAATCTCTATTTTTTGCATTGTCGCCTGTCATGCCGGTCTTTACTGGAACCTGCTTGATTTTTCTAGTAGATTTCCCCTAGTTTACCTTAATCAACTCAACAATCCATGATTGCAATCGCCATACTAATGATTTCTGTTGCTTACCTTGTGGGCTCGTTGTCCAGCGCAGTTATCGTATGTCGTTTGTTTGGGTTACCGGACCCGCGGTTGGTCGGTTCAAAAAATCCAGGGGCAACCAATGTATATCGCATTGGCGGGCGGTTTCCGGCCGTTTTAGTTCTGGTATTTGACATCCTCAAGGGCGGCCTGCCTGTTTATGGCAGTTACTTGATTGGCTTGCCACCTGTCTCTTTAGGGTTAATCGCCATGGCGGCATGCCTCGGCCACAGTTACCCCTTATATTTTGGTTTTAAAGGCGGTAAGTCAGTAGCGACCGCTTTTGGTGCTTTGCTGCCCATAGGTCCAGCGCTGGCCGGCGCGCTCATATTAACTTGGGCCGGTGTCATTTTTGTAACCGGCTATTCCTCATTGGGTGCGTTAATAGCAGTGTCGTTGGCGCCGGTCTTTACTTGGTTTATCAAACCGCTGTATACCATACCTGTCATCATGTTAAGCGGTTTTATCATCTTTCGGCATCATCAAAACATTGCGCGTCTGATAAAAGGCGAAGAAACCCCCATATGGTCAAAGCGGGGTAAGCGAATCCAATGACCAGCGCGGTTTCGCCACCTCAGACAGTGAGGATGTTTGGCCGGCAGCCATGCGCTGACAACCGGCGTAGGCAATCATAGCGCCATTGTCGGTGCACAAGTTTAACGCTGGATAAAACGCTTGACCGCCCATGTCATTGAGCATCTTCTTCATAGCTGCTCGCAAGTGCTTATTTGCACTTACGCCTCCTGAAATCACCAATCGTTTTCTTCCCGTTTGCTTGAGCGCTCTGCGGCACTTTATCATCAGCGTATCAACCACTGCCTCTTGAAAGGCATAAGCGATATTGGCATAGGTCTGACGCTGACCATCACTGGCTCGAATGGTATTGGCTGCAAACGTCTTTAAACCACTAAAACTGAAATCCAAACCCGGTCTGTCTGTCATAGGGCGAGGAAACGCATAATGACCACCCTCCCCTTCGTCAGCAAGCTTGGCTAAATGAGGACCACCAGGGTAATCTAAACCCAGCAATTTCGCCGTTTTATCAAACGCTTCACCAGCAGCATCATCAATGGATTCACCTAGGACTTCATATTCACCAATGCCTTTGACATCGACCAGCATTGAGTGCCCTCCTGAAACCAACAAAGCAACGAAGGGAAATTCAGGGCAAGGATCTTCCAGCATTGGGGCCAACAGGTGCCCTTCCATATGATGCACGCCTATAGTGGGTTTGTCCCAGGCAAAAGCCAATGCACGAGCGACAGAAGAGCCCACTAATAAAGCGCCAACCAGACCTGGACCTTGCGTATATGCAATGCCATCAATGTCTGTTTTACTGCTATTGGCATCATCAAGCGCTTTTTCTATTAATGGGATAATTTTTCTAACGTGATCACGGGAGGCCAGTTCCGGCACCACTCCGCCGTAATCAGCATGCAGTTTTACCTGGCTATACAGTTCATGGGACAACAAGCCTTCTTCACTGTCGTAAACGGCTACCCCTGTTTCATCACACGATGTTTCTATACCTAAAACGCGCACATGGCCTCCTATATCTTGGGCAAGAAGTTTACCGTCTTAGATGACTTGTGGAAACCTGTTGGAACAGTTATTTGTATCATGAGACAGCATAAGCTTTTAATCGATCTTGGTAAGATACTCGCACTAGAAAGAGCTTAATGCTTGTTCCAAGCTGAAAGGCTAGAGTTGACAGCCCATCACTGTTAGAACCAACCGTCGCCTCCCCCCTTGGTTTCTATGCTCACACAAATAAATACCTTGCCATGTGCCCAAATTGATATGTCCATTCGTTATGGGCACGGTAACCTGAGTACCGAGAATGCTACTTTTCAAATGTGCAGGCATGTCATCACTACCTTCATAGGTGTGTTTATAATAAGCGGCATTCTCAGGCACCATCTGATTAAAGTGCGATTCAAAGTCTTGTCTCACTGTCGGATCGGCATTTTCGTTAATGGTAAGCGACGCAGAGGTGTGTTGAATAAATACATTCATCAGGCCGGTTAATTCACAGGATGCGACGGCCGATTGCACCTTATCCGTTATTAAGTGAAAACCGCGGGGCATTGAGGGTAACAAGAGCTCTGTTTGAAAAACACTGTTGCTCATTGGGATTTGTCCATTAACTCAAAGCGGCATTACTGCTCTTTATCATCAGAGTAGTTACGCATGTGTGCTTAGCTATTACAACAAAGAATACCATTCTTTGACAAAGTATAGTTCACACCGTTAACTCACTCTAGGCGGATTGTTCCCTGTTGATAAAGTGAAGTATTTAGCTGCTATTGTTTAAGGTGTCACAAATTGCAGTAATGAATCTCGTCCCATGAATATGTAATGTCGCGATCAAATGTGTGATAGAAAAAGCAAGGTTGATTATTTTTTGTGTTATTTAGGGCTTTACAAGCGCCTCAGAAATGTTTAGTATTCCGCACCATTTTTTAGCCCGGGCAGCGTTCTCCGAATCCTTTGCGCGCTGGAATACGCTCAGTTAGCCCGACAGACAAATTGTATTTGAGGTGAGAATTTAATGCCCATCGTTAAAGTTAAAGATAACGAGCCGTTTGACGTTGCATTGCGTCGTTTCAAGCGTTCATGTGAAAAAGCTGGAATCCTTTCAGAAGTGCGTCGTCGTGAGTTCTTCGAAAAACCAACTTGGGAACGCAAGCGTAAGAAAGCTGCTGCTAAGAAGCGCCATCTTAAGAAATTGGCTCGTGAAAACGCACGTCGCGTAAAATTGTACTAAGCTGCAATACCTACTCGGGCATCCAAAGGCGCTGATTGTTATCGGCGCTTTTTTGTTTGTGGCGCCAACTTAAAAGGAAAAACAAATGGCTTTGATTGATGAGTTAAAAAACGCACAAAAAGATGCAATGCGCGCTAAAGACAAGTTGCGTCTTGGCACCATTCGCATGGCACTAGCTGCGATTAAGCAAAAAGAAATCGATGAAAAAATCACCCTGGATGACGCGGCTATTTTGGCAATTCTAACCAAAATGGTTAAGCAACGTCAGGATGCGGCATATCAGTTTGACGCAGCTAACCGTGCCGACCTTGCAGACAATGAACGGGCCGAGATCACCGTCATAGAATCCTTTTTGCCACAACCATTGAGCGAAGACGAAATAAACGCACTTATCGAAGAAGCGATGTCAGCAACAGGTGCATCTGGCATGCAGGACATGGGCAAAGTGATGGGTATGCTAAAACCCAAACTATCAGGCCGCGCCGATATAGGCAAAGTTAGCGGCCTGATTAAGGCTCGCTTGTCCTAGTTATGAATTGACCGTTGTAAGCCATCTTCAGGAGGAGCAGGTTTATTTTTCAGACTCGCCGTGAACCCATCCCTGGGGGCTCTGTTCGGGCATCCATGCCCTCAAAGGTCTGAAAAATAAACCTGCTCCTCCTGAAACTGTCTTAATCAAACTTCAAATGTTTTGATTAGTCACGAAGCAAGAGCTTTTTTTGAGCAAACTTTTCAAAACAATAATGTTAGTCACCACGCTGGATCGAGTTGGTTATTAGGGAGAGGTGTTTGCTTTTTAGACCCTCCGAGGCAAGGATGCCGAGGCGGAGCGCCCATGGATGGGTTTACAGCGTGTCTGAAAAGCAAACACCTCTCCCTAGTAACTAACGACTTCAGAAAGAAATAGCTTGATTGACCTTGCCCAAATCAAACCAAACCAAGTAAAGTAGCATCCCTTTTTTACGTTTTTTCAGGTAACCATGGCTGGCCGAATACCCCGCGAATTTATTGATGACTTAATCGCCCGCAGTGATGTGGTGGACGTGATCGATAGTCGCGTGAAGCTTAAAAAAGCGGGTAAGAACTATCAAGCTTGTTGTCCTTTTCACAATGAGAAAACGCCTTCGTTCACCGTGAGTCAGGACAAGCAGTTCTATCACTGCTTTGGTTGTGGCGCCCATGGCAATGTGTTGTCTTTCTTAATGGAATACGACCGTTTGGAATTTGTTGAAGCGGTGGAAGAATTAGCACGCTCACATGGCCTTGAGGTGCCCCGTGAAGCGTCCAACCGCCCGGTTATGACTGATCAGCAAAGAGCGCAGCGTGATACCGATTATCAACTGATGGATCAGGTCGCTAAGTTTTTTCAACATCAACTTAAGCGTCATGAGAAAGGGTCTCAGGCAATTGAATACCTGAAACAACGGGGACTTTCCGGCGAAATTGTTAAGCAATGGGAAATTGGCTATGCGCCCGATGCGTGGGATGCAATCCTGTCTACTTTTGGTAGAAATGACGCTACCGTCAGACAACTTCTCGACTTAAAGTTGATCACGCAAAACGATGCAGGGAAACGCTATGATTTTTTCCGTGATCGCATCATGTTTCCCATTCGCGACAAACGGGGTCGAGTTGTGGGGTTTGGTGGCCGTGTTATGGGTGACGGGGGGCCCAAATATCTCAACTCGCCAGAAACGCGTTTATTTCACAAGGGTCATGAGTTATACGGATTTTATCAGGCGCGTCAAAATAATCGTAAGTTAGACAATGTTGTCGTCGTTGAGGGTTACATGGACGTAGTCGCACTCAGCCAATATGGCTTAAATAATGCCGTTGCCGCGTTGGGCACTGCGACAACGCCAGAGCACCTCCACCTTTTGATGCGTAACACAGATACCATTGTATGCTGCTATGATGGCGACCGGGCAGGTAGAGAAGCTGCCTGGCGTGCTCTTGAAAATGCACTTAGCATTATGAAAGACGGCATTACTTTACGATTTCTATTTTTGCCTGATGGTGAAGACCCCGACACCATGGTGCGTAAAGAAGGCACTGAAGCCTTTCAGGCTCGCCTACACAAAGCAATGCCGCTTTCCCAATTTTTCTTTGATCATCTACTTAAAACACATGATGTCGGCTCAGCAGAAGGCAAAGCTGCATTGAAAGCGCAAGCTATACCCATGATCGAGACAGTACCCGGTGAAAATCAACAACAGTTGTTGATGGAAGCCCTCAGTAAACATACTGGTGAATACGACCGATATCAGCTGGCTCGGGATATGGCATCGGCGCGCAATCAACATGCGAAACCCAACCAACAGGCTAAATTCGAGCAACAACAGAAAACAAAAACTACGCCACTTCGTACCTTGATTAAACTGCTAGTGGAATACCCTTATTTGGCCAGTCAGGAAACGTCTGTACAGCCTGAAGTGCTCGTGGATAGCGGCATTTCTGGTCTACCTCTACTACTGGATGTACACACTTATTGCCGCGAACATCCACAGGCCAGTAGTGCGCTCCTCCTTGAATACTTTCGCGATCATCCCCAGATCAAGCAAATCGGTAAGCTGTTGCAAATGGAAAGTTTAACAGTAAGTGAGAAATACGATCCGTTAAAAGCTTACAGAGACAGCTTTGCCATGTTAGTTGATTGGATGGTTAAAAGTCGCATGGAGACCTTGATTTCTCGTTCGCGTGTGGGCGGCCTGAGCAACGAGGAAAAGCAGGAACTGGCGCTGTTGATAAAATCACAGCAGTAGTGATATTTTTTCGACAAATACTGGTCAAAAAATGGGTTTTCCTGCTATACTGGCTAATTCGCTGCGCTAATCCGAAAATTGGTGAAAATCGAACGAAAAGGCACATTATCCATGTGCTTTTGTTGTGTTAGCAGGCAACCTCTGAGCAGTAATGTGTGAATTTCAAATAGTGTAGGGTTTATGGCACAAAGCAAGCAGTCACAAATTAAGCTTCTAATAGCAAAAGGGAAAGAGCAAGGGTATTTAACTTTTGCAGAAGTTAATGACCACCTTCCTCAGGATATTGTTGACTCCGACCAAATCGAAGACATCATCCGCATGATAAATGACATGGGTATTCAGGTATCAGAATCTGCACCTGAAGCCGATGAACTTCTCATGCAAGAGGCAACCGCCGACGAAGACGCGGCCGAAGCCGCTGCACAGGCTCTCGCTACCGTAGAGAGTGAAATCGGTCGTACCACCGACCCAGTTCGCATGTATATGCGAGAAATGGGCACGGTCGAATTGTTAACCCGCGAAGGCGAAATTGAAATAGCCAAGCGAATTGAAGACGGTATCAATCAAGTACAGTGCTCAGTGGCAGAATACCCAGAAGCAATCACGGAATTGCTGGACCAATGGGATTTATTCGAGGCGGAAGAAATTCGTCTCAGCGACATTATTTCAGGTTTTGTCGATCCTAACGACGAACAGGATTTAGCACCAACCGCTACACACGTCGGTTCAGAGCTGTCTGAGGAGGAGCTCGACGACGAAGATGATGATGGCGATGACGATGAAGAAGAAGATACGGGTATCGATCCTGAACTCGCTCGCGAGCGCTTCGAAGCACTGAGAACCCAATACGAAAAAGCCCGTAGTGCTATTGAAGCCAAAGGAAGAGCCCACCCTGATGCACGTGCCCAGATAAACGAATTAAGTGAAGTCTTCAAAGAGTTCAGGTTAGTACCGAAGCAATTTGACCGCATGGTTAAAAGCATGCGAGACATGATGAACCGCGTCCGCATTCAGGAGCGTTTGGTCATGAAGCACTGTGTCATTCAGGCTAAGATGCCCAAAAAAGACTTCATCAAGGCCTTTGCAGGTAATGAAACCACTACAGATTGGTTGAATGCAGCGCTTGCGTCAGGTGCAGACTATGTGCCTGAACTTTTGGTACATAAAGAAGAAATTGAACGCAGTATCAGCAAAATGAACCAGGTCGAACAAGAGACCGGTTTGGACATTGCTGATATCAAAGACATCAACCGTCGCATGTCCATAGGTGAAGCCAAGGCTCGCCGCGCCAAGAAAGAAATGGTTGAGGCAAACTTGCGACTCGTTATCTCAATTGCGAAGAAATACACCAACCGAGGCTTACAATTCCTGGACCTGATTCAGGAAGGAAACATCGGTCTGATGAAAGCGGTAGACAAGTTTGAATATCGTCGCGGTTATAAGTTTTCAACATACGCCACTTGGTGGATTCGTCAGGCCATCACGCGTTCAATTGCTGACCAGGCGAGAACTATCCGTATTCCAGTGCACATGATTGAAACGATCAACAAGCTCAATCGTATCTCTCGTCAAATGCTTCAGGAAATGGGCCGTGAGCCTACACCTGAAGAGTTGTCAGAGCGCATGTTGATGCCTGAAGACAAGATCCGGAAAGTACTCAAAATTGCTAAAGAGCCAATCTCAATGGAAACGCCTATTGGTGATGATGAAGATTCGCATCTTGGCGATTTTATTGAGGACACCACTATTGTACAGCCTCTTGACTCGGCGACCGGTGGTAGCTTGAAAGACGCCACGCAGGAAGTCCTTGCAGGACTGACGGCTCGTGAAGCCAAGGTACTTCGCATGCGCTTTGGTATCGATATGAATACCGACCACACCCTTGAAGAAGTAGGCAAGCAATTTGACGTTACCCGTGAGCGTATTCGTCAGATTGAAGCAAAAGCGCTTCGCAAACTGCGTCACCCAAGCCGCTCAGAGCAACTTAGAAGCTTCTTAGACGAATAGTACTCATCAATAAGTATGATAAAGAGCCGCTAAATAGCGGCTCTTTTTTTTGTCTTTATTTCATTATTGACTGCACAGCACCACGTTAGATAGCAGAATTGCCCGATGTTACAAAAAAGAAAACAAACCCCACCCTGTAACTTTATTACACATATTAAGTTAAGGCACTGTTAAATAATGATTTTTATGTAATTTTATTACTTAAAAGGCTTGATCTTTGTACTTTTGTAACGAAAATGAAGAAAGACAAATGATTGATGTACTTTAATTACATAAATGGGGTAACGATGAAACGATTAACTTATACGGTGACAATGTGCGCCTTAGCATTCTCTAGTACGGCCTTTGCCAGCAAGGTTAAGTTTGAAGCACTTAACGATGGATTGGCAACACAAGCGTGTATTGTTTCTGCCACAGAAGGTCTGGAAGCGGCTAAAGCGCTAGTTCAAAACCAAGGCCTTCACTTCAATACATTTAAGGCATCGGTAAGCTGTAACAACCAGTCTCTGACTGCTTTTTCCAGACAATATGCAATGACTGCGAAGAGTACTCTTGAGGATGCAAGTCAAAATAAACGCATACGTTTAGTGGCAACCAAAACTGATAGCGCTTCTCAGCTGTGCCTGGATGCTGTTGCTTTGGGTGAAGAAGCCGCTAGAGCTAAGCACAACTTTAACGGACCAGTGAGCTGCAACTACAAGACTTTGTCTAACTTCGTAAGACGATTCAAAAATAAGCAGGTAGAGATAATGTCTGCTGGCGAATAGATAACTCGGTCAGCCCTTTGGGCTGGCCAGCATATTTTTGGAGTCTGTTGGTCTTTTCTGTACAATTTTTCAGCGGCTTGTGTTTCATTGAACAATGCAGAGTGACCGACGTGTAATTAGTCTACATGTAGGCCGTAAAAATAGCAGTCTCCTGAATCATGGCACTCTAGTTGCTTCCTCAATCTTTAAATTTCCAACGAAAGAAAGGAATCAACATGAAAAACGCGATACTAATATCGTCACTTCTCGCCAGCCCGCTATTGAACGCAGATACCGCCTCTTACAAGTCAGTCATCAATGAACTTCAACTAAACGCTTCAGGTGACGTAAATTTGTCAGTTTTGATGATGGAAGAAGACGATGAGCTGCTTTGTGATAAAAATGGTTTTCATTTTAGCTTCTCTCTTGACAGTAACACTGCTGAAAAATGGTATGACACTTTAATACTCGCACGAACGGGCAACAGCCTAGTCGATTTTCATTACAAGCGTTATGAAAACAACCATTGCTCACTCACGGCAATAACATTGCCCAAGCTCTTTGAAGATGGACAAGCACCGGGTGGCGATCCTAGTGCTGGATTACTAAAAGAAACAGGGAGCTATGGCAACGTTGCCCTTGTTGGCACTAATGGCCTGAGTGAGGCCAGTTATACCGCCAGTGCTTTCTATGGCCAAGACGCAGCGGCAGCTGCCTTTGATGGTTATGTATATAACGTCAAAACCAACGTAGATACTGATGAAAAAATAGGTCGTGGGATCTGGTTGGTTAAACGAGAATATGAAAACAGGCAATTTACCAAACCTTGGTTGCAAGTCGACTTCGGCAAAGAAGTTTCTTTGATTGGTACACGACTATTTGTAAATGCAAAATCCGTCGAACTGGGCAGGAGCCCTCGCAATGTTAATATTTTGTATTCCAATGATGGAGAGGACTTTGTTCATCTTGAATCTTTTGTCCTCGGCGCAGAGGAAATTACAGTTACCCCCTTTAGTGGTGTGGTGACTGGGCGCTTCTTCAGACTTGAGATTGAGTCCAACAACGGCGACGGCAATTTTATTGAAGTCGATGAATGGGAATTGTATCAAAATAAGTAGCATCTATGGATATTCAAAGTAAATTCGCATCGGCGTCTTTGTTTCAATACCTGGAAAACAACCAGCCAGGAGATTCCTCCCGGCTCGATGCCATTGTTAGCAAAAGCCGAAACGACACCCGGCAACAGGTAAACGACATAGAACAAAGCACCCGTAGTTTTGACAGTATTGAGCAAATGGTGGACAAAATCACCTCGGGTAAGGCAAACCTTAGTCAAGAGGCTATTGATGACATGTTTGCTTTTTACTATGAGCAGGTATCGTCTGAAGTCGAGGGTTTAGCCAAGCGGTTTGGGGTGAGCGAGTTACCACCTTTTGGTTTTGATAGTGGTCAAATGCAGGCCACTACGCCCGATAACATTACGAAAGGGCAGCAGCGGTTGCTCGACTACTTTGAACGGGACAGTCGTTTATCAGAGCGTCTTTCCCGTTTACAAGGCCTGACACAGTTGCGGGAACTCAGTGCCAGTCATCAATATGCCAACCAACTTCAGCAGAGCGGCATGTCTGACAATCAAGTAGAGAACTACGTGCTTAGCAGCCGTGCCGCTGTATTGGAAAATAACAGCTTTACCATAAAAATCGGCAGGCTGGTCCCTGACAACTTAGGTATAGCAGCCGAAGCTCAACGAAGAGTCTCTCAGTTGAGCTCGCCTTTGTTATACGGAACTGACTCCTGCAACTCACTGATGGTATTCGCTCTGCGTTGTGGAGAACCTGTATTTCGCGCCAACCAGGCATAGGCGGTCGGCACGACAAACAGCGTCATAAATGCCGAAATCAGCACACCCGAGAAAATCACCATACCAATTACAGCGCGACTTTCTGCACCTGGACCAGATGCAAGTACCAGTGGCAGCGCGCTAAACACTGTGGTAAATCCGGTCATCACAATCGGCCTGAGTCGTAACACTGCCGCGTGTTTCAGGGCCTGCTCAAACTCTTCACCAGCATCTCTGAGCTGGTTGGCAAATTCCACAATCAAAATACCGTTTTTAGCCGCCAGACCGATTAGCATAACCAGTCCGATTTGGCTGTAAATATTGATGCTCATACCGGCCAAATAGAGCCCAACAAAGGCTCCAAGGAGTGCCAACGGCACCGTTAGCATGATCACCCAAGGATGAACCCAACTCTCAAATTGCGCGGCCAACACCAGATAGGTTACTGCCAAAGCAAGAGCAAAAATGAAAATAAACGAATTGCCCGACTCCTGATACAGCTGAGACTCACCTTTGTAGTCAATGGAAACCGCATCAGGCAACTCTGTTGCCACTATATCTTCCAGAAACGCCAATGCCTGACCCACCGTATAGCCGTCGGCCAGGTTAGCCGAGATGGTAATGGCTCTCATGCGGTTGTACCGATTTAGCTCAGCAGATGTGGCCTGTTCAGTAAAGGAAAGCAAGTTGTCCATAGGAATAAGTTCGCCGGTTCGTTGCGAACGTACATAGAGGTTTTCAATGCTGTTAGGGCTTCGATAATCAGCCTCAACACCTTCCAAAATCACATCGTACTCTTCACCGCGATCCAGAAAGGTTGATACTCGGCGTTGACCCAACATGGTTTCAAGCGTTCTACCTATGTCGCTGATAGACACACCAAGATCTGCGGCCCTGTCACGATCGATTTTAACCAGAAGTTGAGGGTAAGTTTCTTTATAATCAGTATCGAGCCTTAACAAGTTCGGGTTTTCTGCCGCTTTTTCCATCACAGTATCACGCCATGAAACCAGGTTTTCGTAAGTGTCACCTTGCAGGACAAATTGCACCGGTCGACCAAACCCTCTTCCAGCAATGCCACTGCGCATAATACTAAATGCTCTTACATCGGGAATTTGACTGATTTTTGCATTGATTTCATTCATCAGCGCAAAGGTATCCCGTTCCCGTTCATCCCAATCTGGTCCACCAACAATAGCAATACCCGCACTGCCACCAAAGCCAGGCGTTCTCACCAATACCCTGCTAAGCTCTCCGCGTTCGCGGTAAGGCAACAATATGGCTTCTAGTTGTTTTAAATTCTCCGCATTACTTTCAAAGCTCGCCCCTTCTTGGGCCTGCATCAGGATAAAAAAGTTTCCTCTGTCTTCCCGCGGAACAAACTCTTCGGGAATCAGCTTAAAAAGTTGGTAAACGGAGACCACAGACAATACCAGCAGCACTGTCATCATGACAGGTTGGTGTAAAGTCTTGCCAAGTGTTCTGTGATAGCGGGCTTCTACAGATTTAAAGACCTTATCGACCCAACGACCAAAGCCGCCCGATCGGCTGCGTTTCTTGAGAATTTTAGAGGCCATCATGGGAGATAAGGTGAGTGCAGTAAAGCTAGAAAAGGCAACCGCTGCGGCAATCGCCAATGCAAATTCAGTAAATAACCTGCCTATGTTTCCTTCTAAGAACACTAAGGGAACAAACACGGATATCAATACCAGTGTTGTGGCAATCACGGCAAAGCCAACTTCCCTGGCACCTCTGTAAGCGGCTAAAATGGGGGGCTCACCCATCTCTATGCGTCGGTAAATATTTTCCAACACAACAATAGAGTCATCTACAACAAGTCCGATAGCCAACACCAGTGCTAAAAGGGTTAGCAGGTTGATAGAAAATCCCAGCGCGAACATCACAATAAAGGCAGCAATAAGTGACACCGGCACAGTTACCGCTGGGATTAAGGTAGCCCTGATATTGCCTAGAAACAGGTAAATCACAACTATCACCATGAACATGGCAATACCCAGTGTGTTGTATACTTCGCTGATGGATTCTTCAATAAAGACTGAAGAATCATAACTGGGAACGATAAAAATATTATCCGGTAATGTTGCCTCTATACGCGCTATTTGTTCTCTGGCAGAACGAGCTACCTCTAGCGTATTGGCTTTAGATTGTTTGACAATTCCCAGACCTATCATGTTGACGCCATCGCCGCGGAACTCTGTCTTATTGTCAGCGGCCGTAAGTTCAACATTTGCTACCTCGCCTAGCCTGACCAGGTAACCATCAGCACCGGTGGCGACAGCGATCTTGGCGAAGTCATCAGGATCTAGGAAGGTACGAGCAACACGAACCTCAAAGTCACGGTCGTTTGACTCAACCTGCCCAGCAGGCAGTTCAACGTTTTCTGAGCGTATTACACGCTCAATATCTGCAACGGTCACACCTCTGGCAGCCATGGCATTTCTGTCAAGCCAGACCTTCATCGCATACCGTCGTCCTCCCCCTATTTGCACGCGAGCGACGCCTTCTGCAATCGACAGCCTGTCTACCACAAAACGTTCAGCGTAATCAGTAAGTTCCATCGTATTTAGGTTAGTACTGCGCAAGTTGTACCATACCACCACGTTTTCATCGGAATTGGCCTTTGACACCTCAGGAGGATTGGCTTGATCAGGCAAATTGTCCAATACTCGACTGACTCGCTCACGCACATCGTTAGATGCTGCGTCTATGTCGCGGGATAACTTGAATTCGATTGATATGTTGGAGCGACCATTACGGCTGCGTGAAGTAATGTTTTTAATGCCCTCAATACCACTTATGCGATCTTCTATCACCTGAGTGATACGGGTCTCTACAATACTTGCCGATGCACCGGGGTAATCAGTGTCGATCGATACAATCGGTGGGTCGATATCCGGGTACTCTCGTAACGAGAGCAAGCTGATGGCTACGACACCGAAGATGATGAGTAAGAGGTTAACAACACTCGCAAAAACCGGACGTTTAACTGAAATATCAGACAGCAACATGGTTATTCCTCATCGTCATTTAGCACGTTGACGCTTGACTGGTCTCTCACTCGCAGGGTGCCATCGACAACCACCCGCTGCCCAGCCTCAAGCCCACTCACGATTTGCACAAAACCAGGTCTGCGTTCGCCAATCTTTACTTCAGTTTCTGTCACTGAGTCGCCATTGAGTACATAAACCAGTTGCTTATCTTCATTGGGGACAAGTGCTTTTTCTGGCACGACCAAAGCGTCGAGGACACGCTTCTCCAAGGTGATTTGCAATAGCATACCTGGGCGAAGCTTTTTCTCGCTGTTATCGATAGCTGCACGCACCAGAATAGAGCGGGTGACGGGGTCGATGCGTGAATCAATACTACTGATAGTGCCGTTAAAGCGCTCACCAGGGTACGCCACAGAACTTGCCTCTACACTAAGACCAGTGCGTAAACTAGCAAGATGACTTTCCGAGACACTGAAGTTCACTTTTACCACAGACACATCATCAAGGGTCGTGATCACATCAGCCGGACGAACCAAAGAACCCACACTGATTTCTCTTATGCCCAGCTGCCCACTGAAGGGCGCTCGTATTTGCAATTCATTTAACTGAGCGTTCAGGACTTCCAACTGCGCTTGCATGGCATTCACTCTGGCCTGTTGTTCGTCAAACAGCTGTTCTGATGCCGCACTTTCTTTCTTGAGGTTGCTGATGCGCGCTAATTGTCGTTTCGCTTCATTGAGGTTCACCTCTAGCTCATTGACTCTAGCGCGCTCTTCCTTATCGTCGAATTGCACCAATAACTGCCCTGCTTCGACATATTGACCATCATCAAACTTTATATCAACAACCAATTCTGTTTCTTGTGCTGTAAGCGTTACAGACTCATTGGCCCGGGCTGTGCCAAGCGCTTCGATGACGATTGGAAAGGCCTGTTGCTTCACTTGTGCCACTTTAACAGGCGTTTTACGTGGCCCATTTACAGTCTCTTCCTGTTGCTGTGGCCAGTTTATGAACACTAGGAACGCAGCGAGTAGAACAATACCAATTAACAGTGGTGAAACTTTGCCACTTGAGCCCATATTTTTTTACCTTTTCTAGACTTTTATTTGTACGTTGGGGCAGCGGAATTTTGCAGTACCATTACGCCAAACAAACTATTAGGATTAATAGCAGATTAATGGCGAAATAGTTTACAGGCTGTAATGATTTATAGGGTTCTTTTATCAATAATTTTGGGGGTTTCAGCGCTTTTTGGTTGTACTGATCCACTCGATTCCCCAATTTGCAGGAACAATATAACCAGCGAAGTCCCCGACTCAGGTCAACTGGTTTGCATGATCCCTCAACAGCAAGCCATTATTTTAGTGCAACAAAAACACGGTTTGCCTACTACTTTAGGTGTTTCCGCAGAAGGCTCCGATGGGTTGTGCAAACTACACCGCTATGCGTGGGAAAAAACTGGCATAAACATTGAAGTTAACCAACTTTTGTTCCAGACCCCTCAGTTAACCATTGTTTCTTGTTTACTGAGCAACGATATCCACATTTCAGAACGAGGGTTAGCTCTGCCAGCTTGGCGAACCTCGGATAAATATGAATATATGGTTGCTAAGAACCCGTATTTGCTCACAAGAAACGATCTCAAAAATCCAGAGATGCTTATCCCTCTGCGTGAAGCCTACGTGGCACATTTCAATAAGAATCACAAAGAAGACTAACCTGTAAACCGAAAAAACACGTATACTCCTAAACAAATTAAAACGACCGTTTGAATTCAGGAGTGAACATGCCACAGTATCAGGCCCCACTTGCAGACTTTCAGTTTTTGCTCAACGACTGGTTAGACATTAATGAACACTACAAAAGCCTTGGCGTAGAAGAATTTGATGCAGAGCTCGCTAACGAAATTATTGCGCAAGGCGGCAAATTTGCCGCAGACGTCATCGCCCCTCTAAACCGAGAAGGTGATGAGCAAGGTTGCAAGTTAGAAGATGGACAAGTATCTACCCCTGACGGATTTTCTGCAGCGTACAAAGACTATGTGGCCAATGGCTGGAATGCCATGCTTGGCAGTGCTGAGTATGATGGTCAAGATCTTCCCTATTCCATGGCGGTCCCTGTGCATGAGATGCTTAACTCAGCAAACCTCAGCTGGCGCCTCACCACCATGCTCACTGAGAGTGCTATTCTTGCTATCACCAAACACGCCAGTGAGGAACTCAAGTCCTTGTACTTGGCCAAGCTGATTAGTGGTGAATGGACAGGCACCATGAACCTCACTGAGCCACATGCGGGTACAGACCTGAGTTTGCTTTCAACAAAAGCAGAACCTGTTGGTGATGGCCGCTATGAAATCACTGGCAATAAGATTTTTATTACCGCAGGCGACCAGGACTGGAGCGACAATATCATTCATCTTGTCCTTGCTCGTCTCCCTGATGCGCCCCCAGGCGTTAAGGGGATCAGCTTGTTCCTCGTGCCCAAGTTCTTGCTCGATGAAAACGGCAACCCTGGCCAGAAAAATAAAGTGTCTGTGGGCAGTATCGAGAAGAAAATGGGCATTAAAGCCAGTCCTACCTGTGTAATGAATTACGACGGTGCGACGGGTTGGTTGGTTGGTGAAGAGAACCAAGGGCTCGCCTGTATGTTCACTATGATGAATGATGCGCGTTTTCAGGTTGGTCTTGAGGGGCTTGGTACCGCTGAGGCTAGTTTCCAGGGCGCACTAGCTTACGCGAGGGAGCGTCTGCAAAGCCGTGCTCCACAGGGTGTCCAATCACCTGATTCAAAGGCTGATCCTATTGTTTTTCAACCTGATGTCGCGCGCATGCTGCTTACCCAAAAAGCCTTGGTGGAAGGATGCAGAGCACTTTCTATGATGTATGCACAAATGATGGACATCGAGAAGTATGCTGACGGCGAACAAAAACACCAGGCAGGCATGGTTATTCAGTACCTTACCCCAATCTGTAAGGCCTTTATGACAGATATGGGCCTTGAGGCCAGTAACCTCGGGGTTCAGGTATTTGGCGGTCATGGCTATATTCGTGAATGGGGAATGGAGCAACTGGTGCGCGACACACGAATTGCCCAGCTTTATGAAGGCACAAATGGTATTCAAGCACTTGACCTAATTGGCAGAAAGCTAACCAGAGATGGCGGTGAAATGATGAATGCGACCTATCAGGCTTTCCTTTCTAAAGTGAGCATGATCGAAGAGACAGGGGCTAAGGAAAAAGCGACAGCCCTGCTAGAGGAATGGAAGTCAGTGTCTACATCACAACTTGGAAAAAGCGCTGAAGATGTTGCCTCTGCAGCATGTGACTATTTAGCCTATTGTGCGTACTCACTGATTGGTGTGCTTTGGTACAGCATGGCAGACACGGCGACTCGCAGTGAAAACACGACATTGGCCAGCGCAAAAGGAAAAACCCGTGATTTTTATATTGCACGCCTGTTGCCGCGCAAAGATATGCACCTGGCGGCTCTAGAAACCGGTGCTGACACAGTACTGGCTGTTTCAGGAAGTGAATTTGACTACATTTAACGATTGAAGTTATTTCAGTCTGCAATCAAAAAAGAGAGCCTCTTGGCTCTCTTTTTATAGTTTTGCAACCTGTTCACTGAAGGTGTCACCAAACCAGTCCTTGAGCATTCTTTTCTCATAAGCAAACGGACGTTCGCTGAAGCGAACAGACAATCCATCCAGAAAGCCCATGTCTTTAATTTTAACGTCGTCAGCCTTGATGTCATTGCCAGATGCATCTTTTAGCACATAGCTAAATGTCATTCTTGGGATGTGGATACGTTTAACAACGCGTACATCCTCACCGCCCGAACCTATGCCTACAAACGATGCTGGCCAAACTTGTCCCGCCAAATCGATATCAGTAACCGTTACATGCAAGGTTTGCCCTTCTGGAAGGGTTTCGGCAAGCTTTTCAAAAGCCTCGTCCAACTCTCGAAAGACCTGCTTTCTAAATGAGCGGCGACTTTGTAGAGAAGGCCTGATATCTGAGTAGTCCTGAGGAGACTGCCATGTGATCAGCACACGGCCTTCCTCATTTTTGACAGTTTGATCTTTCTCGTCGGCAATCGCAGTGGCACTTGTCATCGTACTCAATGACAATGCTGAGACTAGCAGTAATTTACGCATGGTCTTCCCCTTAACACGTACTTTTTTACTCTTTATCAAAGTGTAACAACCGAACCTGAACACGCCATGAACAATTCGTCCTTATCTGTGATTACGCAAAATACCGGCTTCTTGAATCTGCTCACAGAATTTTTCACGGGTATTGCCATAAATATAGGGGTTAATATCGTCGCCTTTACAATAACGCAGATAAAATACGCCCAGCGTTTCCCGATCTTTCATAACGTGCTCGGTATACTTCAGCTGGTTCTCACTTAATTCAGCCAGCAGCGGCTTAGCTTCCTCACGAAAATCTCGCAGGACTTTTTGTTCCGCCGCATCAGACAATTTGTTGAACCAGTTACCCACACCAACTTCGTTGCCCTTAAGCAGGTCATCAGCTAGGTCAGACTGATAAAAAGCCACCAATACTGCAACGACTACCAGCCAATAAAAAAAACGTTTCATGCTATTGTTCTGCTCCGTGTAATGTTTGCACAGCGTTTACACTTTTATATTTGATCTATATTAAACAATTTTTGACGACCATTGTTATACTTCCGAACGCAAACTTGGTATTCAGTTCCGTTTGAAGGTATTTATGAACGATCCAATCCCCGTCAAGAATGTGACTCCCGTCAAGGTTCACAAGCCCAAATCTCTCGAACAAGACAGTGGGGTGTCGTCCCGCAATCATATCTATGTGCGCAAAGTAGAAGGCACGCTGGAAACGTTCAGACGCTTTTTTGGTCTTATTTTTCTTGGCATTTTTGCAATCATTCCTTGGCTACAATACAACGGAACTCAAGCCGTTCTGTTGGATATTGGCCAGCAACGCTTTTCTATATTTGCCTTAACCCTATGGCCACAAGATTTAACTTTACTCGCCTACATTTTGATTGTCAGTGCTTTTGCACTCTTTTTTGTTACTACGTTTGCTGGGCGGGTCTGGTGTGGTTTTATGTGTCCGCAAACTACCTGGACATTTATTTTTATCTGGTTTGAAGAAAAGATAGAAGGGAGTAGCAATAAACGGAAGAAGTTAGATGCCAGGCAAATGGATGCCGACAAGTTCATCAGAAAGTCTCTTAAACATTTGGCATGGGTCGGCGTATCTTTGCTCACGGCATTAACCTTTGTGGGCTATTTCACCCCCATACATATGTTGTTTGTCGACTTCTTCACCTTCAATGTCACTTTTTGGGCCGGCTTTTTTGTTATATTTTTTACCGTTTGTACCTACGGAAATGCAGGCTGGATGCGTGAAATAATGTGCACACATATGTGTCCTTATGCCCGCTTCCAGTCAGCCATGTTCGACAAAGATACTTTCACTGTCGCTTATGATACTAAACGGGGTGAAACGCGAGGTCCACGCTCGCGAAAACTTGCCCATTCCGATCTCGAATCAAAAGGTCTCGGTGACTGCATAGACTGCAATCTATGCGTACAGGTATGCCCTACCGGTATCGATATTCGCAATGGCCTACAGTACGAGTGTATTAATTGTGGCGCTTGTGTCGATGCGTGCAATGGCGTGATGGAAAAAATGGGGTATCCCAAGGGGCTCATCAGTTTTACCTCTGAACATGAACTGGCAGGTGGCGAAACCAAGATATTCAGGCCCAAGCTGATTGGGTATTTTGTGGTATTAATGATAATGACAGGCGCGCTGGTTGCCGACATCGTACTTCGAGTGCCACTGGAACTGGATATCATTCGCGACCGTACAACCCTCTACCGGGAAACTAACGACGGCCTGATCGAAAATGTTTATACGTTGAAGGTTCTGAACAAATCACAGCAGGACTATCATTACACTATCGATGTGCAAGGGCTGCCTGAGTATGAACTCAGTGGTGATCAAGAGGTATTTGTCAAAGCAGGAGAGGTGCTCACCGTCCCCCTCTCTTTGGCAACAGATCCTTACAACCTCGAAGAACGGGTAACAGAGATACACTTTACCGTGACAACAAAAGACAGCGAAACAATAATCACAGTTAAAGAACCGACGCGTTTCCTGTATCGTTAACGGATGAACGATGATTTTTCTTTTTCCGGGTTAACACCCGACGTTATTTTGGATGCGCTGGAAAGTATTGGTGTTTACGCATCATCAGGTTTGCTGGCGCTTAACAGTTACGAAAACCGTGTATATCAGTTTATTGCTGACGACGGAAAACGCTATGTTGTAAAGTTTTATCGGCCAGGCAGATGGAGCAATCAAGCGATAGAAGAGGAGCATACATTTTCTGCCGAACTCATTGAGCAGGACATTCCTCTTGCAGCGCCCTTAACCATACACAACAACACCTTGCATCATTGGAATCAATATAGGTTTACCCTTTTCCCTTCTGTTGGCGGCAGGCAATTTGAGAATGATGATCTTGATCAACTGGAATGGATGGGCCGGTTTATCGGTCGCATTCACTCTGTGGGGAAAGTCAAAGTATTCGAGCATCGCCCCACTATCAGTACCGCGAATTATCTAAGTCATTCCAAATCCGTCTTAGAAAACTGTGAATTACTTCCCCACCATTTGCAAACCGCATTCTGGGCCATAATGGATCCCGTCATTCAAACCACAGAAGCGCGTTTTAATGATCAAAAATGGCAATCTTTACGACTTCATGGTGACTGTCATCCTGGAAATATACTGTGGCGAGATGGGCCTACGTTTGTTGATCTAGACGATGCCAGAAACGGCCCGGCCATTCAGGATTTGTGGATGATGCTCAGCGGGGACCGCGCAAACAGGCTCCTTCAGTTAGACGTTTTGTTAGAAGCCTATGAAGAATTTCAACATTTTGACAGTAAGGAAATTAGGTTGATTGAACCTTTGCGCGCCATGCGCATGGTTCACCACATGGCCTGGATAGCCCTGCGTTGGCAGGACCCTGCTTTTCCGCGAGCATTCCCTTGGTTTGCTCAGGATAAATACTGGGAAGGTCAAATACTTGCATTAAAAGAGCAATTAGCTGCACTGGACGAACCCCCGCTCACTCGCGTATAGTGCGCCCCGCATCAGGTGCCCCGGCTCTCATTTACCGGGGTTAAACGGGAAGTTTGTGAAAATCAAACGCTGCCCCCGCAACGGTTAACCACGCAAGACTCGGTATGCCACTGTTGTTTATTAACAACGGGAAGGCCGAATGCATGCCCATAAGCATGTTGGTGAGCCCGGATACCGGCCTGGTAAGGAGTTTCACCTCGCTTTATTGATGAGCGTGAGACAGTCTTACAATCAGCACTCGGGTGGAGTGCTACGTGGATTACAATACAATGGAAAACTATAAAACTATACTTGCCTGCGCGGCAATAACGTCAGTGTTTGGCTCTGCCAGCGCGCAATCCTTAAGTGAAATCGAATCTATCAAGGTCACGGGCTCTCGCCTTAATGTGTCAGCTGACAAAATAGCGGCGCAGGTTACTGTAATTGATCAAGCTCAAATAACACAATCTGGGGCAGTACTTGTTACTGACCTGCTGCGTGGATTACCGGGTATTACTGTTGCACAATCTGGTGGCGTAGGAGCGTTAACTGAAATTCGTGTTCGCGGTAGTGAAACCAACCATGTGCTGGTGCTTATTGATGGCGTAGTAGCCAACGATGAAGCACAAGGCGGTCTGATAGATTTGGCGCATTTGACCAGCAGCAATGTTGCGCGAATTGAATTTTTGCGCGGCCCTCAAAGCGCACTCTGGGGCAGCGGCGCGGTTAGCGGCGTGATCAGCATTACGACCGTCTCTGGTGCCATGGGCGACCAATTTCAAAGCACCCTTTCGGCTGGCACACAAAATACCAAACAATTCTCTGCTCGCGCAGCCAAACCAGTTTCCTATGGTCAGTTGGGTGCTTATATCACCGCACTGAATACACAGGGCTCCAATGTTGCACTGCAGGGTGAAGAGGATGATGGATATGACAATCTTACCGCGGGGGTGCAATTCAGCACTCAACTCAACGATGAAAACACACTCACCCTCTCTGCCCGCCATTCCGATTATGAAGTAGAGTATGACAGCAGTAATGGCGGCGTACAGGTTGACGCGGATAATGTGACAGACGGCAGCCGTCAACATCTACAGATATTGTGGAAATTCACCCCAAAAGACACCAACTATCATACTTCATTGCAACTCATTGGCAGTGAAGACGACAACAATAGCGTGAATAGTGGACTAAACACTGGCGGGACAACGGGTAATCGACTTCAGGCAACCTGGCTAAACGTTTACGATGTTAATGACAACTGGCAAATCGCCGCCGGCGCAGAGTGGGTACAACGCTTGTTCCAACAACGAGGCACCGCGAGCGATTGGGGCGACCCAAACCAAAAACAGGACGATGTGACGCGCTCTGTATTAACCGAAGTGAATGGACATCTAACGACCAGTACCAATGTCAGTGCATCGGCCCGGTTTGACAACAATAGTCGGTTTGACAACGCCACCAGCTGGCGCGTTGGCATTACTCAGGCGATAAATACCGAGATTAGCCTGTTTGCCAGCACCGGAGAAGCTGTCAGAGCACCTTCATTTACGGAGCTTTTCGGTTTCTTCGCCGCCTCCTTTGTTGGTAACCCCAACCTACGACCAGAAAAGAGTCAGAACTGGGAGCTGGGCTTCAGCTGGCAGCCAACCCCTGCGCTCTCTGTTGATGTCAGCTGGTTTAACAGTAAACTTACCGATGAAATAAACGGGTTTGCCTTTAATGCTGATCTAGGCTTATCTACGGCAGAAAACATGGCTGGCGATAGTAACCGAGAAGGCCTTGACCTAAGTGCGACAGCAACATTACCAGGGGCAAAACTTCAGCTAACATACGGTTATTTGGATGCCAAACAACCCTCTGGTGTTGACGAAACTCGCCGAGCCAGTCATCAGGGTGCGATGACGCTTTACTCTGATTTGAAAGACAGCGACTGGTCTGGGTATATAAAATTGGCTTATACAGGAAGCAGGCAAGACGACTCCTTTGCTACTTGGCCCGCAACCAAAGTCAACCTGAGGCCATACACGCTCCTCAGTGCTAACCTTGAGTATCAATTTAATGCCCATTGGCTAGCTTCGCTGAGATTAGAGAATGTGTTAGATACTGACTACCAAGATGTGGTGAGTTATGCAGGCAGACCATTGAGTGCCTTATTCAGTGTAAGTTATCGCCATTAATATCGGTCTAATCATCAACAAATTGCGATATTGCGCGATGCTTCATGGCTTATGCTGTGGTAGTCTAGCGCGTAATATCGTTGTAATGACTGAATTGGAAGACGTATGAAAAAACTTTGTACCTTGTTTATTCTCGCTTTTTTACTCCCTTTACAGGCTTTTGCTGTAGAACAGTGGGAGGAAGGCAAGCACTATACCGTACTTGATAAACCCGCAACGGAAAAACCAGAGATCCGTGAGTATTTCTCTTTTTGGTGCCCTGCTTGTTTTGGTGTTGAACCACTGATAGCCCAAATAAAGGAAAAGATGCCTGAGGATGTCAGTTTCAATAAGGTACACGTCAATTTTATGCGTTTTACCACACCAGAAATACAAGATGCTGCCACACGAGCCATGGTGATTGCTCGTGCCGTTAAGCAGGAAGATAAGCTGAATGCCGCTATCTTTAACGCTATTCACAGACAAAGAACCTCAATTACCGGGTTAGACGACTTGCGTAGCATTTTTATCGCGAATGGTGTCGATGCAGCAGAGTTTGATAAATTGGCCGCTAGTTTTGGCGTAAACAGCATGTTGAAGAAAAATAACATGCAGATAAACGATTATCGGAACTACATCAACGGTGTCCCTAATTTTATCGTGAACGGTAAATACCAGGCTCAGTTTACCCGAAACATGACCACTGACGATATCATCAACCTCCTGGTATGGCTCTCTCAACAGCCTTAACGAATATGTGATATCCCCGGTCAGACCGGGGATTTTTTTATGTCATCTGTTCACACCGCATTTACCGTAGTCGCCCCAGTTATTCTCCTAATTTGTCTGGGGAAGCTACTAGCCAAGCTAAATGTCATTCAGCCAGACTTTGTTACCGCCGCAAATAAACTGGCTTATCAGGTAACCTTACCGGGTTTGCTGTTCACTGCCATTAGTCAGGCAGACATGTTTTCGCTATTTGACAGCAAAATGATGCTAGCGGGCCTACTGGGCTCATTACTGTCATTTTTACTATTGCTAATTGGAACCGGGTGGATGAAGGTACCGCATCTGCAGCGAGGTGTGGTTGTTCAGGCCGGCTTCAGGGCAAACATGGGCATAGTCGGGCTTGCTATCTGCAAGGGTTTATTGGGTAGCAGCGGTCTGGCCCTCGCAAGTGTATACCTAGGTTTTATTGTACCCCTGTTTAATTTTTTGGCGGTTTGGGTACTGCTGCTTTTTTCCACGACTTATATAAGCCAAGGGAAGATCCTCCAGGAAGTTTTTAAAAGCCCCCTAGTGATTGCTGTTTGCCTAGCGCTTCCAGTTTCTTTGCTTGCGATCCCTATTCCAACGGTGTTGCTTAAAACGGGCGAATTAATTGGTCAGGTTACCTTGCCGCTGGCCCTGTTATGCATTGGTGCTACTATAAAATTTGGCGATATGCGTAAGCGGGTCCGCCTGCTCACTGTCATCACGCTGGCAAAGTGCTTTGCCTATCCTGCCATTGTTCTGTTTTTTGGCCTGATGTTTGCGCTTGAAGACAACGCCCTTGTTGTGCTCCTGTTACTGAGTGTGGCTCCCACGGCCACAGCCAGCTTCCCGGCAACCCAACAACTGGGCGGTGACAAAGTGCTGGCAGCCGATGCAATTGCGCTCACTACGGTGCTCTGCTTACCGCTGTACATGCTGATAATTGCTTTTTTATAGTCGCGCGCTCAGTCGAGCTTTGATCCACCTAAACAGGCTGGTGATGGTTGAACCTGTCCCCCCCGCTTTTCCCATTCATCCAGGGTAAAAGTATGCAGTGCCAGTGCATGTACTGGCCCCTGTAATGCTTCAGCCAACAGTTCATTAACCATTCGATGCCGCTGGATTAAGCGTTTTCCGTCAAAGTGAGAAGACACAATGGTGACATTAAAATGGCTCTGCGCACCTTCTGGTACATTGTGTTGATAACTTTCATCTACCACCTGCAAATGCACAGGTTGTAGTGCTGTATTGAGGGTCGTAGTAATAAATTCGTGTATGTTTGTCATATTTTTTGTATGTAACGAAAAGTCAGGTTGATTCTGGAAGCCATGTGGCGTGCTGATTTATTAACGCCATGATTGTAATAGGTTTGGGTGTCACCTGCCATCACCAGTAAGCTGCCGTGTTGCAACAACACTCTGTGCTTTTCAGAAGAAAGCTTGTGTTTAAAATCAAATGGTCTGCTTTGACCGAACGTAACAGATGCAATAACAGGGCGCTCACCCAGTTCGGGTTCGTCGTCAGCGTGGAAACTCATGCTGTCCTGCCCATCCCTATACCAATTTGCTAATACACAATTGAATGGTGCCTTGGCGGTCTTCTCGCATTTACGTTTAATAGATTCAAGTGATGCGGGCATAGGTAAAGGTGCCAAAGACAACCCAGAATAGCCGTAATGGCAATGCTGTTCACCATACCAAGCCTGAAGACGCGGAATTTTCACCCACCTGCCAAACAGTTTAATGGTATCCTGACGCCATTGAATATCCTGTAATAATTGATCGTAAAGCGCATCTGCTTCACGGGTCGTTAACCAGTCTGGATAGTAGCTAACGTCTCCCTGCTCGAGAGGTATCCGTTGAGCTATCGGCGTGCGGTGAGAGTGGAATAGTTCGTACTGCATAGACCATACTACGTGAAGAGTGTGCAAGGAGTTTATGAAAACTGAATTATTGTATAACGAAAAGACTTACCAGTTTTATCGTTATCCCGCAAAACATCAACATAAGACCCTACAAGCTTGGGGCGCTGAGGATGAATATGTGATGAATCATCTTCTGCAACAGCAGCAAGCGTTAGGCAAAATATTGATCCTCAATGACGACTTTGGTGTAATCGGTTGCCTGCTAAATAATGCGGCGCCAACTTGGCAACAGGATTCCTATGTTGCACATTGCGCCCTGCAAGAAAACATATCGCGAAATAGCCTCGAGTCACAGGTATCTGCACTGCCCAGCACCAAGCCTCTTGACGGTGTTTATGATACGGTACTCATTAAATTACCGAGAAACCTCAACTACCTACGACACCAATTGCAGATGCTCAGGCAACATCTTCACGATGACAGTCGCGTGCTTGCTTTTGGCAAAGTGAAAGCAGTAACAACGAATGTTCTGCAGATATTTGAATCTGTGTTGGGTAAAACTCACACCTCTCTGGCGGTAAAAAAAGCCAGGCTTATCTTCTGTCATCCTGATCCCAGTAAACTGTCTTCGACAAAAAACCAAACCACGACACATCAATGGACGGTTGATGCGGAGGGGTTAGATGGACCGGTTAATATGACTAATCTTGCCAATGTATTTTCCGGACAAACGCTTGATATTGGTGCTCGCTTTTTACTCAAACATCTGCGTATTAATGACAATGAGCGGGTATTGGATTTAGGGTGTGGGAATGGCATCTTAGGCCTCTCCGTGCTGATTAACACTACGGGTAGCAAGATAACCTTTGTCGATGAGTCTTTTATGGCAGTAGAAAGCGCCCGTTTAAATGTGCGCAATAATACGGCGCATGCCGAGGAAAACTGTACATTTGTGGTAGACAACTGTTTAGAGAAGCACCTATCTGGCACTATCCCTCATACCTATGATACCGTCTTGTGCAATCCGCCCTTCCACCAACAAAACACCGTAACTGACCACATCGCTTGGCAAATGTTTTCCGACGCCAAACAAACGCTTAGAAAAGGCGGCAGACTGATTGTTGTTGGTAACAGACACTTGGGCTATCACGATAAGCTAAAACGGCTGTTTGGTGGTGTGAAGGTACTTGCAAGTGAACCGAAATTCGTTATTTTATTGGCTGTTCGTCGATAGGAGTTATTATGCATTCACACCGTTTAGTTCGTTTTTTCATCTGTTTACTCTGCTTCTCCTTTTTGTCAGCTTCAGCACCAGCGATTGCCGATGAAAAGGAAGAGGACGGCTCACATATTCAACCGGATAACTTATATCCGCGCGTAGCAATGCACACCTCAATGGGTAAGTTTGTCATTGAGTTAAATCGGTACAAAGCGCCTATCACGGTAAACAACTTTCTACGTTATGTAGATAAACGCATGTTTAACAACACGATTTTTCATCGAGTGGAATCTGATTATGTGATTCAGGGTGGCGGTTACACTGTTGATATGAAAGAGAAGCCAGATTTTGGCGATATCTTTAATGAATCGGGCAACGGGCTAAAAAATGATTACTATTCAGTGGCAATGGCGCGTCAGGTTGACCCGCATTCCGCCAATCGCCAATTTTTTATCAATATGAATGACAATGATGGCTTAAATCCAGGCAGAAGCTGGGGCTATACTGTGTTTGGAACGGTTATTGAGGGGACTGAAATATTAGATAAAATCAATCAAGTGGAAACCCATTATCGTCCTTTATTACGCATGCAACACGTCCCCAAAGAGCCCATAATATTAGAAAATGTTGTATTGCTACCTGAGCTATAAGTTATATGTTGTTTATATTTTACACGGAGAAAAAAAGCGCGTAGTGTAATTTTAAGGTTTTCTACTCGCACACACTACAAGGATGTATACATGCTTATTCGGGCATTATGTTACATAGTGATCAGTTCAGCACTGTTCGCCAGTTCTATAATTGCAAGTTCGGCACAAATCACGCTTCAAGATGGCACCAATATAAACTTGGACATAGTGTCCGGTGCTAAGCAAGTCACGCTTTATAATGGGAAATTCCACCTTACCTACGATGCAAAAACTCAGCGACAGGTCATAGTTGAATTATCCGAACCATCGTTAATGGATAAACGAGTCGCGTTACGCGAGAACAGCCGCGTCGGTGCAAACCTACGCTCGCGAGTTGTCGCGCATCAACACGTTATTGCGCAGCAACAAACTCAGGTCGTTTCAACGCTTAAAAGCATGGGTGTTCAGGCTGCACCAATAAAACAATTCGTCAATGTTATCAACGGCTTTGTTATAGAAGCAGACGAGACCACAATCAAACACATTGCCGCTGTACCTGGCGTAAAATCAATCTCACAGCCTAAAATTTACGCCAAATCACTTAGTCAAAGTGTTGAATTGATCAATACGCCCTTTATGTGGTCCTTAAAGGACAAAAATGACAACGTTGTATTAGGCGATGATATTGACGTTGCGATTCTGGATACAGGTATTGATTATACCCACCCAGCCTTAGGTGGTTGCCTAGGAGAGGGCTGCAAAGTTGTCGATGGTTATGATTTTGTTGACCAAGATGACGATCCTATGGATTTAGACGGCCATGGTACGCATGTTGCTGGCATTGTTGCCGCAAACAGCGACACCATGAAAGGTATAGCGCCTAATGCCAGACTACACGCCTATAAAGTGTTGAATGATGAAGGCTTCGGCTCTGACATTGATATTATTGCCGCCTTAGAATATGCCGTAGATCCCGATGGCAACCCATCCACTGATGATATCATTATCGACGTTATCAACATGAGTTTAGGTGGTGGTGGCGACGCAGACGCCCCACTTTCCCGAGCGGTCGACGCAGCGGTAGATGCAGGTATAGTTGTTGTGGTCGCAGCGGGGAATGAAGGTGACTACGACGATATCAGGACGTCGTCGCCGGCCTCCGCTGCAAAAGCGATTACGGTCGCCTCAAGTACAAAGTCAGACACAATTTCGGATTTTAGTTCGAAGGGCTCAAGAGAATATCCGAACGGGCTTAAACCAGAGATCACTGCACCTGGTAGCGACATCCTTGCGCCCTATCTGGCCCAAGGCGAACAGTCATTAAGTGGCACCAGCATGGCTGCACCTCATGTGGCAGGAGCCGCCGCTTTATTGCTTCAGGCTTACCCCGATCTCAGCCCGATAGAAGTCGAAATGAAACTGATGGCAGCGTCGGTTAATTTGGGGGTGAGTCCTTATGAGCAAGGGTTTGGGCGGCTCGACTTTTTACGCATTGAAAGTACGGATTTACTGATAGCAGACGGTTTAGTTAACTTGGGTAAAATAGACAATTCGCAGAGCAGCTATACGATAGACACGCAATTAACAGTAATAAACACCAGTGACATCGAACAGACGTTTTCAATTGCACTCATGCCTGGGTTACCTGAAGGGATTGACGTTAACTGGGGAGACACCAATGAGTTTACGGTAACCGGCGGACAATCTTTGACTATTCCAGTCACGGCTAACATTGAGGATATGGCGTCAATTCCTTACCCTGAAGACGGGTCTCCCGTTCACTTCTCAAGCATTAATCTGGTGAGTGATAATCAGGATCTGCACATACCCATTGTGTTGGAAAAGTCGGTTAGCCTGACCGTATCGCATAACTCTCCGTCATTTGGCCTTGTATTAGTCCTCAATGAGGAGGGCGACTTTTTTAGAAGCTTCTTCCTCAATTCAGGGCAAGAAGTATCGGTCTATGCGCCGCCTGGTGACTTAACCATGTCTGCGCAATTATACAATCTCACTCCATCGGATATTGGCCTTGATGAGCTGGGTGACGCATTTATCACTACGTCATTATGGGCCAGCGTCAGTTTAACCGACGACCAGAATTATGCATTTGATATTTATAGTCTTGATGCCGCTTTTGGGCTTGATAACCTCATTGACGAAGACGGCAATACACTCAGCTTTGAGCAAATGGAAAGCTATAACTCGATTGCTTATATAGGTAGCGATCGCACAAACACCATCAACATCATGCTCGATGTAGGAAAACATTTCCATGTGGTCGGCGCAGACAATTTCACTCCAGATTTGGAGTTTAACTTTGGCGGAAAACTGGCCGGGTTATCAGAAGAAGGGGTGGCGCGCTATTTTAATTTCAGTCATCAACCCGATGATTTAACCTCTCAAATGTATAGCATGGACTTGGCCACAGCAGAAACAGTCGAACTCAATTTTTCACTGCCATTTGAGGTCGACAATCCTTTGATCAAACAAGATATTATTAATGATTTTGGTGTCAGTACCGCCTGGGCGACACCCAAAAACAGTGATTTAGGTGTGTTGTATACACAAAAAAACCAACCAGAAATCGGTATAAGCGCGTTTGCAATTCTTGACCAAACTGAATCAGAGCGCGGCGATCTGGTTGCCAGTTCCGGCAAGTTTGTACCTGGTGATGGTGAACTGCGAAAAACCGTTGATGTGTCGGGTAATGCGCTGGATTTGTTGCTGCCCGATATCACCTTGTTACCATCATCTCTATCATGGTCGGGATTGGTCTACGAGCAAGACGACAGACTCGTGATAAGAAGTATTGGTCGGCATGAGGCTTACCTGACCAATAACAGAGTAAACTACTACGCGTCGGGGTTAAATAACAGGCTACACTGGTTGTGCGACGATGAAGTTCACCAGTCTCAGGACATAGTCGCAGATATAATGGTGACCTACTCAATACCAGAATTACCCTGCAATAGAAGAACACTGCAAATTACCTATGACAACTATCTTGAGGGTGAGGCCTATTCCTCTTCTCTCACCTATACCATTACGGATATTGAGAGTATTTATATCGAGGCGATAAACGGTATTTCACTGGAAAAAAATAGTCAGATACCTTTCGATCATGCCCTTAATAAAATCAGTAATAACATTGTGGTTAACGCGTCGATAGAAATGTTGGAAACACTCAGACTGGATTACAAAATCCAGGACTCTGAATGGAAGGAGTTGTTTGGAAGTATTGTAGAAAGCAATGACGCCAAGTCGTTTTCGCTACCGCTGATTGATGGTAATCACGTTGCAGATTTACGGCTTACCTATGGCTATAGTGGTGAAACTGTTCAACATTTAAGAGGTTTCTTTGCGTTTGGCGCTGATAGTGGTCAAGTCCAGGATGCGGACGATGACGGCATTCCAAATGATCAGGATACGGACAACGACAATGACAGCTATCCGGATAGCGAGGACGCATTTATCTATGACCCGGCAGAATGGATCGATACCGATAACGACGGCGTGGGTAACAATGCAGATCAGGACGATGACAATGATGGCACTCCCGATACCAGCGATGTTTATCCACTAGATGCATCCAGAGATGGCGCCCCTGCGCCTAAAGTAGAACCCCCTGTTTCAAACAGTTCAGGAGGTGGGAGTCTCCCTGCCTACCTGCTTTTAGCTATCACTGCGATGGGCATGTTGCGGCGCAGACCGGGACATTAATTTTTCAATAACCTTTCTGCAGTGTGCTTTATCGTCGTGACTGAGGCACGCTGCTCTGGGATAGAGAGGCTGGTCCAGGTCATCACTGATCCAGTCAGGCCAGTACTGAGTGGTATTAATAAAGCGCTCCACTTCAGAGGCCCCACCTGCCTCAAGGCAACCTTGGAGGCAGGTTGCAAGATAGCTGGCATTAACCGGATACTCACCGTCAGCAGGAACAATGTCCAGTGTATGGCAAATCCAGAATTGTTTGCTTTTGAGCTGCGCCAGGTCACTTTCTGACACTTGAACACTATCAAACACCAACTGTGAAAAGCTGACAGACTCAAATTGATAATCTTGTTCTCGTTGCTGCAAGCCAGGATTAAAGGTGACCGGCACTAACTGTGCATTCAACGAGGCTTGCTGTTCAGGCCATGCCCCCACGTACGTCTGCTGCTCGTGATACGCACGGGTTACCCAACCGCGTGCAAAATGTTGCACAGTAACAGGAATACCCTCATGTACGATGGCACTGTGTCGTTTTCGACTATCGGCACTCATTAAACTGCCGTAACCCAGCAGTATGTCGTTACTCTGTACGCGCTGTATCCAGCTTGTCAGTGTGCCTTTCATCATCAGCTATGTTGGGTCGATTCTCGCACCACCAACTCAGGTTCAAAAATCTGATGATTGATGGCTGCAGAAGGCTCACTCTTTTTCTTTTTGATGAAGTCAATGAGTGTCGATGCCGCTGTTTTGGCAATCATATCGTTTGGCTGGGCCGCCGTGGTTAATTTGGGCCAAGTCTGACGAGAAAACGGGCTGTTCTCAAAGCCAGCAATGGCCAATTCACGAGGCACATCGACTTCGTTGAGGCGTGCGGCAAACAACGCGCCTGACGCGATTTCATCATTACAACCGAATATAGCCGTGGGCTTATTATCCAAAGCACTTAGTGTTTTAAACCCATTTACCCCTGCTTCAAAAGAGTAGGTCCCGTCAACCACTAAAGCATTGTCAAACTCAAGCCCCTCCTCGGCCAATGCATTTTTATACCCCAGCAAGCGTTCATCTGTAGATTTGTGGCCTTTATCACCACAAATAAAACCAATGCGCCGATGCCCCTGTTGAATTAGATGGCGAGTAATATTTTGCGCGGCCGCACGGTCATTAACAAAAACACAAGGTTTTTTCTCATCGCCTGCTTTGCTGCCCGAGATTATACGCACATAGTTAACGTTCAATTCATCTAATCCGTCGAGAACCGACTGCATTTCAGAAAGTGGTGGCGACAACACAATTCCCGCCAATTGGGATTTTTTGATCATAGCGATGATTTCTTCAAGCACATTTGCATCGCTAGAATTGCAGGGGTGAATGATGAGTTCATACCCTCTTTCTCTGCATTCGTTCAAAATACCGTTTTGCATGCTAATAACGTAGTAAGCATTCGGGTTATCATAGACATAGGCAAGTGCATAGGCACTGGTCCCCGCGAGGTTGCGGGCCGACGTATTGGGTTGGTATCTGAGCTGTTCAATGGCCTTATTGACCTTCTCGACGGTTTCGGGTTTAACGGACGACTCTTTATTAATCACTCTTGAGACGGTCTTAAACGAAACGCCTGCCAGGTTTGCTACGTCTTTTATTGTGCTTTTCAAATCTGATCCCTAGGGCCTTAATTTACGATTATTAAGGACTTATTACTGCAGTTTCCCATACCCACACTACCGGTGTGTATAGCTAATGTTAATAAAAGTTTGCATGAAGTTTGGTCGTCGTGTAAAGTAATAAATAATGACAACGCTGTCAAAAAGCTCCAATACCACAGAATAAAGGAATTGGCCAATAAAATGACAACGCTATCAAGTAGATAAACAAAAACAACAGAGATGCAGTCTGCTTAATAAGTTTGCCAGTGGTTTCAGTAATGTGAACACAAGCTTATTAGCACCCGCATTGATTGAGGTAGGAATATGACAGATAAAGGGCAACTTTATCTTGGATTAGATGGCGGCGGTACTAAGTGCCGCGCAGCCTTAATGGCAGAAGACGGTAGCCTTCTCGGAAAAGGTCTGTCCGGCTCTGCTAATGTTTCCAGAGATTTTGATCAAGCATCATCTTCCATTGTTGAAGCAAGTATTAAAGCACTGGAAAGCGCGGGTATAGATAAAGAAGAACTAAAAAATATAAGAGTCGGTGCTGGGCTCGCTGGTGCAGGATTAGCATCTACTCAGAGAAAGCTGGCACAGTGGAAACATCCCTTTGCTTCTTTTGATTTCACCACCGACCTTCACACAGCGTGTATCGGCGCTCACGAGGGTGAGGACGGTGCAACATTAATTGTGGGTACCGGCTCTTGTGCAGCCAGAATTATGAATGGCAAAGTGGTTCAACTTGGCGGTCATGGCTTCGCCTTAGGCGATCAGGGTAGCGGCGCTTGGACAGGCCGAGAAGCAGTATCAAGGGTTCTTTGCCAGATGGATGGTATTTACCCCAAAGACGAGCTGTTTGAACTCATTTCTCACAGCCTCGGCATTAAAACGCAAGCCGAGCTGGTTGACAAGATGAATGGTGCACTGCCCAGAGAATTTGCGCATATCGCGCCGAAAGTACTGCAACTTGCGCTCGAGGGCGTATCACAAGCACAAGAGATTATCGTCTCAGGCGCAGGTTACCTTAGCAAGCTATGCCGCTTGTTACTCGCAGACAATGACCTCAAATTATGCCTGGTAGGCGGCTTGTCTTTACCTCTATCCGCGTGGTTGGATGACGATATCAGGGCTCGCCTGAACGATCCTCATCACAGCCCGGAGTGGGGGGCAATTCATTTTTGCAAAACAAATTTAAGTCATAGGAAACTGCAGAATGCAAACTAGTATCATGGCAAAAGAGGCCAGAGAATCCGCCAGTGTTATTAAGCATCAACTGGCAAAAAACAGCGATGTGTGCAAACAGGTTGCTGCGCACTTAAGAGAGCTGGATCCTGCTTTTGTATTGATGGTTGGCAGAGGATCATCTGATCACGCTGGCGTTTTCGCGAAGTACCTAATCGAAGTTGAAGTAGGCATTCCCGTCGCCGCTGCTGCACCTTCTGTAACAGGTGTTTATGGTAGTCAGTTGTCGTTCAAAAACGGGGTTGTGATTGTCATTTCTCAGTCTGGTCGTAGCCCAGACATTATTCGCCAGGTTGAAATGGCGAAAAAGGGGGGCGCTTATTGTATTGCGCTAGTCAATGATGAGACCTCACCGCTAGGTGAAATTGTCGATGCGGTTATCCCTTTGAGTGCAGGTGAAGAAAAAGCAGTTGCCGCCACAAAGAGTTACTTAGCAACACTAAGTGCAATATGTCAGCTTGTTAGCCATTGGAAAGCAGATGAGGCGCTGCTGAGCGGATTAGAAGCCTTACCTGCGGCAATGGAAGAGGTTGTAAAACGTCCACCGCAATTGTCCTCATCCTCCTTAGCCGACGTTCGTCACTGCGTTGTATTGGGACGTGGATTCGGTTACGCAGTCAGTAAAGAAATTGCGTTAAAATTGAAAGAAGTCCTCAGCATTCATGCAGAAGCGTTCAGCAGCGCAGAGTTTCTGCACGGGCCAGTGACACTGGTTGAACGCAAACTCAATATTGTCAATGTGGCGGTGCGTGACGAGTCAACTGAACAGCACCTCTTACAGATAGAAGAGGTATCAAAACGCGGGGCAAAACTCCATCACTTAGAAGAGTATGTAGAGGGTTTACACCCTCGCCTGCTACCCTTGTTAACATTACAGCGTTTCTATCTCGATATTGAGCAAGCAGCGCAGGATTTAGGTTATGATCCAGACCAGCCTCCGGGTCTGAAAAAGGTGACGGAAACTGTCTAGTATGAAAATCCGTGTCGAGCGTGCATTAACACCCGCTGGATGGCAAAGCGACCAGGTTATTACTGTCGAAAACGGGAAAATCGGCAGTATGTTGGCGTACCGTTCAGAAATGGGCCCTATACCGCAGCGTCAAGGCAGCTTGGTGCCTGGATTTTTTGATATCCAGGTGAATGGTGGCGGTGGAGCCTTATTTAATCACACTCCCACTCTGGCCAGTCTTAAGACGATGGCTGAAGCGCACAGGCAATTTGGTACAACGGCCATGTTGCCGACTTTAATAACGGATCAGGCAGACGTCATGTCCAACGCCGCCGATGCAATCGCTGAAGCCATAAGCGAACAATACGCCCCCGTTGTTGGTGTTCACTTTGAAGGGCCTTATTTAAGTAAACCCAAAAAAGGCGTGCACAGTGCAGATTTCATTCGTCCTCCTACCGACGCTGAGCTCGACATCATAATGCGCAAGGATTTGGGCAAGGTATTAATCACACTTGCTCCAGAAACCGTGTCTCCCGACATTATTCGAGAACTTACACAAGCCGGTGTAAAGGTTTGTTTAGGCCATTCCAACGCCGATTCTGACACTGCATTTGCAGCAATTGAAGCCGGAGCTGATGGGTTTACTCACCTGTTTAACGCCATGTCACCGATGACATCAAGAGAACCGGGCATGGTCGGTGTAGCCTTGGCCACAGCGCATACCTATGCCGGTATTATACTTGATGGTCATCATGTCGACGCCACTGTTTGCCAGGTAGCTCTCAAATGCAAAGGTGTTGATAGGCTAATACTGGTTACTGATGCCATGGCACATATCGGTCAGGAGCTCGACACATTACCCTTTTTTGATACCGAAATCATAAGGGTTGGTGACAAACTGACTACGCCAGATGGCACATTGGCAGGTTCAAACTTGGACATGCTGAGTGCAGTAAAATTTGCCGTCCAAAAACTTAACTGCACGTTACAAGACGCAATCTTAATGGCAGCTGAAACGCCCGCTGCCTATATGGGATTAGGCGAAGAGTTTGGACAACTAGCAGTAAACAAGCGCGCAGATATGTTGCTGCTCGACGAACAATTGAACATTCAGACATGCTGGTCATGCGGCGTTGAGTGTTAGTACCCAATTTGGTCTTATGGTTATGTTGTTCTCCGTAGTACCAAATGCATTTCAAAGGTATGAAATGCTTTTTTGAAAGTCAAAATCATGACTTTAAATCAGTGAAAGGCAGGACTCTTTCACTTTTTGCAGGAAGCAACAGGATGGATCCTGAAGACAACCTACTGCTTTTTTGCAGTGATTGTTTTCTCTCCGCTAAATTTTGTGTGTGTTTAGCCGGCGAAAGCCGGCTTTTTTTATGCTCGTGGGATTGGAAAAGAAAGCACTTCGTCAATGCAGCTTGCCTCGAGAGCCAGCATCAGTAAACGATCAATACCGAGCGCAACGCCCGCGCAGGCTGGTAGCCCCGCCTGCAGCGCAGATAGAAAATGTTGATCCAAAGGTATAGAGGGTTTACCGATTTTAAGACGCTTTTCATTGTCCCCTTCAAATCGCTCTTTTTGAACATGGATGTCGGTTAACTCGTCAAAGCCATTCGCCAGTTCAATGCCTTTGTAATATACCTCAAAGCGCTCAGCAGTGCGTGGGTCATCTTCGGTCAACCTAGCCAATGCGGCTTGAGACGACGGGAAATGCGTAACCACACAGGGTACTTCGCGACCAATTACGGGCTCAATAACCCAGCTGAAGATCATTTGCAGCAAGTCATCGTGACTCAGCTTATTTTCGTCATCATAAAGCGGAATGTTATTCGCCACACAATAGCGAGCCAGGCCGTCTTTTTTGACGGAAAGTGGGTCCAAGCCAGTATGCGTTAAGAATGCCTGTTGATAGGTTATTTGTTTAGGCTCAGAGCAATGCAATGTAGTCATGAGCAAGGCCTTAACCTCATCGATTAACATTGGCATAGTAAACCCTACTCGATACCATTCAAGCAGTGTAAATTCAGGATTGTGCAAACGCCCGGCACCTTCATGACGAAACGCGGGCGTAATCTGGTATATGCAGCCACTGCCGGCGGCCAAAAGACGCTTCATGGCATACTCGGGTGAAGTCTGCAGATAGAGTTTTTGTTGATTGTGACTACCGTGTTCAAACGCAACAGTGAAGTTATCCAAATGTACGTCAGTGACACCTGAATTGGACAATCGCGGGGTGTCGACTTCAAGCACGTTACGCTCGGAAAAAAAGTCTCTGATAGCGGTCAGTAGTGCTGCCCGCTTGCGCAGATTGTCAAGCGGGGCTGTGGGTTGCCACATGGCTTATTTTTGAGCGCGAGACACGTATTCGCCGCTTCGGGTATCGACTTTGATCACTTCGCCCGTTTGTACAAACAGCGGTACACGTACTACAGCACCTGTGCTCAACGTTGCTGGCTTACCGCCGGTTCCTGCCGTATCACCTTTAAGACCAGGGTCAGTTTCAGTAATTTCTAACTCTACAAAGTTAGGCGGCGTCACAGCAATGGGAGAGCCATTCCACAGCGTGATGGTGCACACATCGTTTTCAACTAACCACTTAAGGTTGTCTCCAACGGCTTTTTCATCAGCGGCGATTTGTTCGAATGTATCGTTATTCATAAAGTGATAGAATTCACCATCGGTATACAAATAGGCGAGTTCAGTGTCCATTACATCGGCCGCTTCAAACGATTCGCCTGATTTGAAGGTTTTTTCCAAAACCTTGCCGGAAATGAGTTTGCGGATCTTGACGCGGTTAAACGCTTGCCCCTTACCAGGCTTGACATATTCATTTTCAAGAATAGTACAAGGCTCGCCGTCGAGCATGAGTTTCAAACCGCCTTTAAATTCGTTAGTGCTTACAGTAGCCATAGTGCCTCAAAAGAATAAGGTTATTAACAAAATTGGCGCAAATCATACCGAAAAATCACGTACAAGTAGAGCCTGAGTGGCAAAAAGAATTAGCGCAAGTCTTTACCGACCTTCATCAGCTACTAGCTCACCTTGAAATTGATGATGACAGACTAGCGCAACACGCTAAAGCACGTCGGCTGTTTCCCATGCGTGTACCGCGTCCATTTGCGCAAAAAATGCAAAAGGGCAATATTAATGATCCCTTGTTAAGGCAGGTAATGCCATTATCTGACGAGTTCGAAATACAAGACGGGTTTAGTGCTGACCCATTGCAAGAGCATGACACTGCATCAAAGGGACTTCTGCACAAATATCAAAGTCGCGTATTACTCATTGTGCGGGGAGGCTGCGCGGTAAACTGCCGGTATTGCTTCAGGCGACACTTCCCCTATCAGGATAATGCGCTTAGGCGAGCCGATTGGGCCCCAACCCTGGATTATATCCGAGAGCATACTGAGCTGGACGAAGTCATCTTATCTGGTGGCGATCCTCTCATGGCTAAAGATGAGTTTTTAGGTTGGCTTGGTGCACAAATTGCAGAGATTGACCATATCCGACGCCTTCGCATTCACACGCGCTTACCCGTTGTGATCCCGCAGCGCGTCAATTCGGATTTTATTCATTGGTTTAGTCATTTGCCTTTACAAAAAGTCATGGTTTTACATATTAATCATGCAAACGAAATTGATGATGCATTGAAAAAACGTTGTCAGCAAATGCGCGAGGCAGGGATCACCTTACTGAACCAGGCCGTATTATTGCGAGGCGTTAATGACACCCTGGACGCTCAAGTTGAACTGAATGAAACTTTGTTCGAATGTGGTGTGCTGCCTTATTACTTGCACTTGCTAGATAAGGTTCAAGGTGCAGGGCATTTTTTGGTGCAAGATGATGATGCAAGGCAATTGATGAAACAAGTCATCAAGCGCCTGCCGGGCTTTTTAGTACCAAAACTCGTCAGAGAAATTGGCGGCCAGCCTGGCAAAACGCCTGTTGACTTACGGATCATCGACACTTAAGCATAGGTATCTATGTTGGCGCCCTTTGCTAAGTCTGATGAAGCCGTTTTTGGTACGTCAGCGGCTGATTCCAGCAACTGAAGCGTCGCTTGTCCCTCTTGCTGCTGCTGATTTTTAGCAAGCTTCAGAGAGGCCAACTCAAGCGACGCACCGGATGTTCCATTGTTTTGGATATCCATACCGAGTCCTTATTTCATTAACTTGAAAGAAATAGTTGTTTACAGGCAAAATAACCTGCTTCTGTCTATATCGGCAGTTCATTGAGTAACTTTAAGAGAAATTATGCACGCTATCCAAGAACAAATAAAAGCTACCCTACAAGACATCTACAGAAAAGCTGTTGACGCTGATGCAAAACTCGATGCTTTGCAAAGCCAGCAACAAGGAAAATTCAAGGCCATTTTTGAACAGCAGGCCGGATTTACTACCTCAGCGAAGCGCTTTTTGCCCTACGTTGAAGAACTAACCAATGACTTTGAAGCGCTTTCAACATCAGACGAACAAGCGTTTAAGGCGGATTTATCCAAGTTGGTGAACAAAATGGAAGTGATGTTGCGCACACTCACGACATTTAAGTCGGTTTAATAAGCGCTATACCGAAAAAATCACTATTGTTGGTATCGCTTTCGCCCACTTTGCGCGTTAAGCTCATATCAATCACGCTAAATAGAATTATCCAACTATGACTTTTTTTCTACGTTGTTTTTGCTTCATCACGCTTTTCACTGGCACATTGACTGCGCAGGCTACTTCTTCTGAATATTCGGGAAAGACGCCCCTGGCTTACCTAGAAGCAGTCGCCCTTCCCGAAAAAGGTATTGGTGCTCGGGAAGCAGGCAGTGAAAAAGAACGGAAAACTGCACAATTCATTCAGGACAGTTTCGAACAAATGGGGCTTGATGTCAGTATCCACGCATTTAAACATGCCCAATTAAACAACAAAGACAGTTTTATCACTTCCAGCAATGTCATCGCTGAAATCAAGGGCGATTCTGACAAGGTTATCGTGCTTGGTGCCCATTACGACTCTACTGCGAAGACGCTTGGCTCTCATGGTGCTGTGGACAATGGTTCAGGTATCGCCGTGTTGCTCAGCGTAGCCGAGCAGTTGAGTACGATAAAGACGCTGCCCTATACCGTACGCTTTTTGGCTTTTGGTGCCGAAGAGATCGGTTTAGTTGGGGTAAACAAATACGTTAGTAAGCTCAATGAGCAGCCTGGTGAAATTGAAAAAATCCTTGGCATGATAAATTTAGACACGGTTGCTGGAGGCGACGTGCTCTATATACACAGTGCACATAGCACGCCTTATCGTCGCTGTGCTGACAAAGCGCGCTATTCATTTGACACTATGATGCGGGACGCACTTCTGGCGGCCTCAAAAGACAGCTTTGATGAAACAGCTCACCAAATCCACCCGCCCTTTCCAGGATTTCCTGCTGGCGAGACGGGTGGATGGTCAGATCACGCCCCGTTTGCCTGCAGTGGTATTCCCGTTGCGCAACTGGAAGCAACCAATTTTTCAATAAATGGAAAGGACGGTTTCGACGGTTATTCGCAGACTACCAACCCCGCTCTTTGGGACTGTTTTGACACGGCAACCATGACTGCTTGCGACAGAGAAAAAGAGACGAAATGGGGCCATATTTGGCACAAAGAATTTGATCAGCTTCCCTTTTTACAAACCCAGTTTCCTGGCCGTTTAGAACAGCAGCTGAACGCCAACACTAAAGTGTTAGTAAACTTTTTTAGAAACCCAGACAAATACTTCGCGAATTAAGTATTCGGCGTGTTCTCACTCCCTTGGATTACCGCGATTGCGTTTTCAGCAATCGCGCACATCAGCGCAGAGGAATTGGGTAAGACACGCCTGTGCTATGTCTTTAAACCGTTAACCACAGTACTCATCACTGCATTTTTTTGCTGGCATGTTGAGAATTGGTCGGTTGTGAGTTACTTGGTGTTAGCAGCACTGCTGCTTTCACTGTGTGGTGATATTTTTTTAATGCTGCCGTCAGATAAGTTTTTACCGGGGCTGACGAGTTTTTTACTTGCTCACCTGGTTTACGTGGGGGTTTTCTCTTTGCTCATCACTGACTTTAGTATCACTGTCTTTCCTTTTTTAGCGTTTCTTTATGCCACCATTTTGCTCTTTAAGCTTTGGCCTTCTCTTGGCGAAATGCGTATTGCCGTTATGCTATACAGCAGCGTTATTATGCTTATGCTGATGGCTGCTATTCAGTTGTGGGTTGGCGCGAGCAACCTATCAAGCCTGTTGGTTTTGGTGGGCGCAATGAGTTTCGCGTTCTCTGATTCAATAATTGCCATTAAACGATTTATTGGTGCTAAGGCATGGCACGAACCCGTATTGCTCGCAACCTATTATGTTGCCCAGTTATTGATTGCGGTGGGCATGTTATTGCAAGTTAATTTGCCTTAGCACTTACGCTGATATAAATAGGTAAAGCATCAATGCGTGCCTGTATTTTAGCCACTTCATCTGAGTAGGCGTTACTGTCTACGCTACCGAATTTTTCAGTAAATGCCTGTTTAGAGTAACCTTCCTGAAGCCCGGATATAGACGGAAAAAACAAGTCTTCTGTCACGGCTTGCTTCATGTGCTGTTGAAATGCCCATGCCCTATTAACATCAACAGCTTCGACCGCAAATCGAACCCCGGCTCGGTCTGCCGCCAAGTCTACAAAACTGTAGCCGGAGCCACCTTCCGCTCTGTCCATGAGTTCTTTGAACTCTCCAATTGCCAGTGAAACACCTTGTTTAGACAGTAACTTTAATGCAGCAGAAATAATAAAGTGCCGTGTAAGGTCTACCCGGCCGGCCAATGTGGGCCAGTGATTAGGTGACAGAGGCTTGTCTTTATTGGGTTGAATATCACCAATAAAATTTCCTATGCGATAATGCCCTGCAAAAACAGCTAAACTCAGAATAGCCGCTTTATTATGTATGGCTGCATTTTGTGGCGAGCTGCGCTGTGCTGCCACCTCAAAGACGCGTTGTAAGTAGTCGGACAATGAACGGGCTTTTACCCCTCTCTCTTTCTCGAACGCTTCCAGCACTCTCAAATACATGGCGGTTTGCTCTGCCAACAAGGTATCTTCTGGTGAAGATGAGCCTGTATCCATCTTTCGCAATTCAGCGAGTAAAGGCGCAAGCGGCTTCAAGCCAACATTGATTTCGCCAACCTCTAGGTCCACTCGCTGCACACTGCTCATCAGTTCGCTTCCCGCTTTGCTGTTTGTATACAGATTTACGCCTTGCTCAAAGAAAAATAAGGCTGCGGAACCCGGTAGAGTTAAATTGCCTATCGTCACTTGATCTACGGTCAGCCCCTCTCCTTCTTTTAGCCATATTTCTACATTGATGAAGTGCGAATTGGCGTCGTTCCCCAAGGCAAGGCTACCTCGCAAAATGGACAACTCGGACGTGGTATTTACGTCTCCATTGACGTCGAGTCTTGCCCTGCGCAATGCACCCTGAAGACTCTCTAACTGCAAATCTGTTACTTTAATGCGTGATGGATAGTCTCTGTTTGAGATACTGTCCTGAACTTGTTTTAGCAGGCTGTCGACGACCTCTGCATTATCCAATTGCTGAGCGGTATTACTCATTACCCGAGGAGCGTCTTCAAAAACAAGTAACGCAACACTTCCCATGCCAACAAAAGCCAGCAGTACTAAGACTGCCATTACTTTGACAAAACGAATCATTCAGCTTTATCGCTATATTAATTGCTGAGCACCGCATGGCTCCACGCTGACAACGAGGAGTATCGCGCTCTTGCTACACTAAAATCCTGTGAAGAAGATAAACCGGTTGGCACAACATCGCAAGGCAGACCAGCAGAAACTGCTGCCTGTAGTCCGGGCTGCGTGTCCTCAACAGCACAAGCGGTTGTGGGATCAACATTTAACTTTGCGATTGCTGCAAGGTAACAATCTGGTGCAGGCTTACTGTGGACAACGTCTTCTGCTGCAATGATTAACCGTATTTTGTCTGTCCAACCATACGTCTCAAGAGTACGCCTCGCAGCAAAACCACTTCCTCCTGTGACAATCGCCATAGGTATACGCAAGTTAGCGCATTGATCAATGACCTCTTTCGCACCCGGCATGAGCGGAAGAGCACCTTGAGCGAGGAACGCCTTTAAACGGGCGAGTTTTTCTTCTTCCAGATAGTCTGCTGATACACTCATATTAAAATGTCTAACTGCATCAATAGCATTTTGACGCAATGGAATACCCGCCATCATCTCTGCATAAAGCCGCGATGTAAGTTCACAGTCATGCTCTTCGAGCAGGGAGCGCCAAATAGAAAAATGTACGCCCTCAGAGTCTACTAGTGTGCCGTCGTGGTCGAAAAAAATTGCGCTGGGTAATCTCATTTTGTATTTACCTGGTTCTTAAGATGAACAACTGTAGTGAGAAATACCACCAGCATAGAGAAATTCGTTGGGCCTTTTGCAATAAAACTTACTTTCAACATCGGCTGACTGCTCGTCGTAGGGATGATTCAATACCTGCTGTAATTCTTCAATCAATGTAAAGTTCCCTGACGCGGCCTGCTGATAAGCTGGAACGATTAACCATTCTCGCCAAGTATACTTTGGATTTACCTTTTTCATACGTTCACTAAGATGGCCATTATTTTGATTTTTCTTCAGTTCAACATGCCAACTTTCAAGCCACTGGTTCCACTGTTCAAGAATGCTCGAGTCAGGCATTGCATAAAAGCTTTTCTCAAGTGGAGCCAACTCAGTGGGCACGTTAGACAACTCTCGGAAGAAAATAGTGTAGTCAACCGATGTTTTCACCATGAGTCGCAAAAGCTGCATGACCAAATCGGAATGATAAGTATCCAGCCCTAATTTCGCCGCCCACATATTGGCCATTTTTGTGTCCATATACTCGCTAAAGCCAAGCCTGATTTGTGATAATTGGTCTAAAGCTTGCTGATTGTTATTCATTAAATGGCTAACGGCTGAGCAAAACATACCGAAGTTTTTTTCCGCTGCAACGGGTTGGTTTAAAAAAGCAAAGTGGCGTCCACCACCGGTCCACGGCTGATAGACAGGATCAAACATTTCACAAAAGCCAAAAGGACCATAATCCAAGGTAAAACCACCACCGGCACAATTGTCAGCATTAAAATTGCCCTGACAAAAGCCAACACGAACCCAGTCTGCGACTAACGAAGTAAGCCTATCTCTGAATGCAGCAGCCAGCTGTAATACTTGTTCTTGCAGGGGCTGTTGTCGGTCAATGACAGTGGCATACTCTCTTTCGATCAAATGCTTAACGATCATCTCTAATTCATGACGTGCCTCAGGATATTCATTTTTCCGGGTCCGCCTACCAAACAACTCAAGTTGACCAACGCGCAAAAAAGAGGGAGCCACACGGGTGGTAATGGCAACAGGATTAGATACCATGATCTCGGGATCGGCAGACTGTGATCCCTCAAAATACCAGGGTCTCTCTACCGTTTCTGTCTTTGAAACATACAAGCTTAACGAGCGGGAGGTGGGTACATGCAAAGCATGCATATGTTCTTGGGCCAAGAATTCTCGCACGCTTGAGCGCAGCACAGCCCGACCGTCAGCGCCCCTGCAATAAGGAGTACGACCTGCGCCTTTAAGTTGCATCTCCCAACGCTGATTATTCAAAACAGCTTCCAACACAGAAATCGCTCTACCGTCGCCATAACCATTGCCCGTTCTAAATGGGCATTGCTCTGTGTATTCTGTACCATAGATGGATAATGCATAGCCTGTAGCCCAGCCATATTGCTTCATTGATGCTGGTACATTTGACACATCACCGGAAAAGAACTGGGTAAACGCGTCTGTCTGAACAAGACGCTCATCAAAACCCAACTCATTGAACAAAGTGGCACTGTGTGCAACATAAACGGGTTGATTCAGTGGTGTTGGTTTTACAGGGACATAATGGCCAGAGAACACCTGACGAGGATAATAGTCATCGCCGCTTTCTGTTGACTCTGGATCGGCATTAAGGGTGTTAAGCAGCGAATAGTCTGCGTGTGCTGCCAGCTCGCCAAAATCGGTGATTAGCGGTGTGTGGGTTGCTGGTTTTGCATTGGCCATGAAAATAAAACCTTTTTTGGTAGCATCTTAACAAAAAATACGGTTGTGCAGCTGCTAAAGGTCAGAACGATGGCGAGTTATTTTGTATGATTTTGAACGATAAGGCGAGCGATCAGTTGCATAAAAGGGCTGCCCGTAACAGCCCCAATTCATTTTTTAGGCATGGGAGCCTACAGTCTGTGAAGCAGTGCTTGTCTTGCTAGATTCTCCTGACAACTTGTTGGCAATTAGGTTATCTACGGCCACACTGCCGCTTCCCTGAAAAGTTAGTGCCACAGACGCGGCAAACAATGCCAGTGCAAATTCATAGCCATTGTTTGACATGAACAATCCGTTTTGAAAATGTACCGCAAATATCGCCACTAGCATGGTAAACGCAGAAACCAAAGCAGCGGGTCGAACGAACGCCCCTATTATCAATGCGATACCACCAAAGAACTCAGCACTTCCAGCTAAAAGCGCCATCAAAAAGCCAGGCTCAAGGCCGATACTTGCCATCCACTGCCCTGTTCCCTCCAAACCGTAGCCACCGAACCAGCCAAACAGCTTTTGTGCGCCGTGCGCGGCCAAAATAATACCCAGTGGAATACGTAAGGCTAATGCACCATGGCCACCTGTGGTTGAAAATAGTTTTTGTAGAAATTGCTTGTTCATTGTCTCTCTCCAATAAAATTCAGGTCATATTGATTATTCAGCGCCTTTGAACTTGCCAATCAAAGGATGAGTTAATAGTAGAGACAAACTTGATATTGATTAAGATCGAATTTATTGTTTAATTATAAATAAAATATTGATAATTAACATGGACAGACTCGACACCATCAACGCATTCGTGCAAGTAGCAACCTTGGGCTCATTTGTAGCGGCAGCAGACAGGCTTGATATATCGCCACAGCTGGTGAGCAAATATGTCGCACAACTCGAAGCGCGCATAGGCGGGCGATTACTCAACCGAACCACAAGGAAGGTGAGTTTGACAGAGGGCGGGGAACGATACCTAGTCAGAGCACAACAAATACTTGCTGATTTTTATGATATGGAAAATGAAATGGGGCAGCTCCAATCTCAAGCAACAGGGAGATTGAGGATCAATGCGCCAGTATCATTTGCAGAGCGTCACTTGGCCTCCTTACTGTCAGATTTCCAGTGCGCCAATCCTCAGGTTGAAATCGACTTGCAGCTCAATGACCGGCGTATCGATATCGTAGATGAAGGATTTGATATTGCACTACGCATCGGGCATTTACAGGATACCTCTTACATTGCCAAACGACTCACTCCGATAAAAATGGTCCTCTGTGCATCGCCGGATTATATCGCGAAACACGGTATGCCAGATAACCTGGACGCGTTGAAATCGCATCATTACCTTCACTATAGTCATGAGACTTCACCGCCAACAGCCCTTGCGGCATGGATAGACCTCGCGCGTAAAAATGGTAAGCAGAGCTTTGTGTGCAACAATGGTGACGTGCTCACTGCCATGGCAATTCGCGGGGCAGGTATTGCTATTCAACCCACTTTTATTTGTGCCAATGCGTTAGCACGGGGTGATCTAGTATCGGTACTCCCCGATCATGCTCCCCCTACCATGTGGCTCTATGCTATTTATGCACACAGGCAACTGCTGGCAAGTAAAGTTCGACATTTCATCGATTTTGCAAGTGACTACTATGGCGACAACCCTTATTGGGACGCGTGCAAAAACAGTTTAGGCGATTAACTTTTACGGCTTAATTGATAAAACTGATTTTAATAATCGTAATATCTCATTATCACCTTTTAGATCCGGCTGCTACGTTTTAACAGTTAGTTAACTTAAGTAACAAAGTCGGTTACTTGAACCCGAAACCGAACCTTGATCAAAAGGGGACACCATGCAAACAATAACTAAGTTCAGTAAAAGCCTCATTGCAGGTGCTGTACTTCTAATGATAAACAGCCCTGTGACGAGTCAAGAAATGTCTAAACCACAGGGAGCGATGGGCAAAGGCAGTGTCCAAGCAGGACAGGCTAAGCCTAATACTTTCTGGTGGCCAGACCAACTCGACCTTTCACCCTTGCGCGACCATGACAATCGTTCCAACCCATTTGGAGAAGACTTTGACTATGCCAAGGAATTCAACAAGCTTGACCTAGCCCAAGTCAAAAAGGATATCGATAGCGTTCTCACCGATTCACAAGACTGGTGGCCAGCCGACTTTGGCAACTACGGCCCCTTCTTTATCCGTATGTCATGGCACAGTGCAGGCACATACAGAACACTCGATGGCCGAGGTGGTGGTGACGGCGGTCAAATGCGTTTTGACCCACTCAATAGCTGGCCAGATAACGGTAACCTAGACAAAGCTCGCCGATTGTTGTGGCCTATTAAACAGAAATATGGCAAGGGTTTGTCTTGGGCTGACCTTATGATACTCGCGGGTAATGTTGCGCTTGAAAACATGGGTTTTCAGACTTTCGGTTTTGCAGGCGGACGCAACGATGATTGGGAGCCGGACTTGGTTTATTGGGGACCAGAGGTGGCTATGCTGGCCAGTGACCGTGAGGATGCAGACGGTAAACTACAGCGTCCATTAGGGGCCACGCACATGGGTTTGATTTATGTAAATCCTGAAGGTCCAAGAGGTGTCCCTGACCCCGCAGGCTCAGCCAAAAACATTCGCCTAGCTTTTGGCCGCATGGCAATGAATGATGAAGAAACCGTAGCCCTTATTGCGGGCGGTCATACCTTTGGTAAAATGCATGGTGCCCATAAGCCTGGTGATTGTGTAGGCGCAGAGCCAGGTGCAGCAGGTATCGAAGAACAGGGTCTGGGCTGGAAAAACAAGTGCGGTAAGGGCCATTCGGAAGACACTGTCACCAGTGGGTTAGAAGGTGCCTGGACACAGGCTCCAACCAAGTGGACGTCACTCTACCTGTCTAACCTGCTTAACTTTGAGTGGAAGCAAACTCGCAGTCCTGCTGGCGCAATTCAGTGGATCCCAACTGACGAATCATTGCACAAGTCAGTACCTGATGCTCACGTAGACGGGAAGTTTAATCCGCCCGTAATGACTACAGCAGACCTGGCGCTGAAAGCCGACCCAGCCTACAAGGCAATTGCTGAGCGATTCCTTGCTAACCCAGAAGAATACCGCCTAGCATTTGCAAAAGCTTGGTTTAAGCTCACCCACCGTGATATGGGCCCAAGAGCCAACTATCTGGGTAAAGAGGTACCGGAGGAGGTGCTGATTTGGCAAGACCCTATCCCCGAGAACACGGCAAAACCACTAAGTGGTGGTGAGGTTAAAAAGCTGAAAAAAGCGATCCTGGATACGGGTCTCACAACTGCGGAGTTAGTGCAAACCGCTTGGGCGTCTGCATCTACGTTCCGCGCTGGTGACATGCGTGGTGGCGCAAATGGCGCACGCATTGCTCTTGCACCACAAAACAGTTGGGACGTTAACAATCCCGATCAACTTAACAAGGTGCTGGGCAAGCTGAAAGACGTGCAACGTAGCTTCAATTCAGGCAAGAAATCCGTATCTTTGGCTGACCTCATCGTACTGGGCGGCGCTGCTGCCATCGAACAGGCTGCGAAGAAAGGGGGTGTAGACATTACTGTGCCTTTTGTTTCTGGTCGTGGCGATGCTAAGCAAGAGCATACTGATGTGGTTTCATTTGACTTACTCAAACCAACCGCTGACGCGTTCAGAAATTACTACGACGAGACGAATAGCTACCGTCCACCAACAGAGATGCTAGTGGACAAAGCTGATCAACTGAATCTGACAGTACCTGAACTAACTGCACTCATAGGTGGTATGCGAGTACTGGGTGGCAACTGGGATGGCAGCAGTCATGGCGTCTTTACCGACAACCCTGGTACGCTAAATAACCATTTCTTTGTTAACCTGCTCGACATGGCAACGCAATGGCGAAAGGCAGATACAGCCGGTCTTTATGAGGGCTTTGATCGCAAAACAGGTGAAGTGAAATATACTGCGACACCAGTAGATCTCATCTTTGGCTCTAATTCTGAATTGAGAGCTATCGCAGAGGTCTATGCTTTCGACAATGCAAATGAACACTTCGTTAACGACTTTGTCGATGCTTGGGTAAAAGTGATGCAGCTGGACAGATTCGATCTGTAAACAAATCAACCAGCATGTAACGGGGCGCTTTCATAGGCGCCCCGTTTTTTATGTATTGCGTAAACGCTTTTTCAAACGTCTAACGTGCTTTTTAAAATCGCTTTCATCTAGCTCATTGATAGTGCTAAATAACACCTTCGCTTCCTGAAATTGTTCGAGTTCCAACAACAATTCCGTCAAACGAATTTTCGCCCATGACAGGCTTGGCAGATTAAATACCTGTTCAGCTTGTTGATAAGCCATAATGTAAGCTCTCAACGAAGCAACGCCCTCTTCTAAGTGAGTTTTGCTCTCGACGGCTACCCAACCAATGCGATAGTGGGCAAAGAGCTTTGTTTGTTGCCATTCAGCGTAACGGGTTTTTATCTGGTCATCAGCATGCTCATTTGGCGCTGCAAGTTCTGCACTCGCCGCAAGGCGATATGCTTCAATCGCTTTACCAAAGTTTTCTTCACTAACGTATCTATGCCCTAACTGCATATTGGCTCTCAGGGCACTATTGGGCTGCTGACTCAACGCCACCAGAATTGCCTTTGCGCCTTCAGTGTTCTCTTCTGATAATAAATAACGCGCTTGTGCAAGTTCGCCCTCAATGACGTCAACCGCTTTAATGCGTTGGACTAGTCGACGCGCTTCTTCCTTATCACCACCCGCAATAGAAGGTGCTGCTAAGTGAAAGCTGAACAACGCGTTTAATGCTGCAGGGTTAGTGTTATCCAATTCCACCGCCTTAATTAGACTGCCTTTTGCTTTCTTAGCGTAACCCAACGCGCTAAAAATACTGTCCGAGGCTTGCGCTCCCATTACACTGGCATACGTTAAATGAGACCGAAAATCGTCTTGATAAGCGGATTTCATTGACTCTGCACTTTCTTCAGCATCATCCAAATCTATCTTCAATTGCGCGTTAATTAGAAGCCGATAGTCGTTCAAACTTTTGTCTGGTTTAGATAACAGAATGTCTATTACTGCCTGGTACTTTTCCTGCTTAAATAATTGCATTGCTGAATTTGGTTCACTGGCCTTTGCGGGCGTAGCAATGGCTATGACGATAAACAACAATACTTGTACACATCTCTTCATGTTTTTCTTCCTGAAATTTCCATGCTGTATCTAACAACGAAAACAGGGATTAGTTCGTCTAAAGATGTAAAAAAGTGTTTAAAGTGCCGTGATATCAACGGCGTTACTTGTCCAGATTACCGCATGCCAGGGACATATCAGCTTATATTTTCAGGAAAAGGTCGCAACAGGAATACCAAATGCATTACATTAACGTTTTATTCACAATCAGACGAAAGGTGTCATGTCGCACTATCAAACTGCAGCCAGAGACAGAGTCCCTTTAGGACAAAAAGCCGCTTACGGAACGGGCACATTTGTACTTAATTTACTGCCCTCCTCGCTCGCGATATTTGCATTTTTTCTGATCACAGGTTTTGGTGTCGACCCTGTTTTAGCCGGCCTTTTAACCGGCTTGCCACGTATTTTCGACGCATTAACCGACCCCATAATGGGGTTTATTACCGACAACACAAAGTCCCGGTGGGGACGCCGCCGCCCCTATATTGTCATTGGGGCTATTTTAAGCGGATGCTTTTTTGCACTACTTTGGCAACTCAACCCCGACTGGTCACAAGACTATACCTTTTGGTATTTTTTGCTGTTTTCACTTGCCTTCACCATAGGCAATACCATGTATGCCACCCCATTTGTGGGCTTGGGATACGAAATTACCTCTGACTATAATGAGCGCACACGATTGATGGCCTTCTCCCAGTTTATGGGCCAGATCGCCTGGATGATCGTGCCTTGGTTCTGGGTGTTAATCGCCGACCCAGACTTGTTTTCGACGCAGGCAGAAGGGGTGCAGACTTTGTCGCTCTACGTCGCCGGTGGTTGTATTCTTGCGGGCTTAATACCCGGGCTTTTTTGCAAAGGTATAGACAGCGAAAAAATCGAAAACCGTGCAGAAATTTCGTTCCGCACTATTTGGCAAAACCTCAAAGGCGTGGTCGCCAATATCATTCAAACCTTTCAAAACGCGGCTTTTGTTAAATTGTGTGCCGCCACATTTTTAGTCTTCAATGGTTTCCAGCTGGTGTCTTCTTTCAGCTATTTCATTATTGTTTTTCACATGTTTGACGGTGATTATGGTGCCGCGGGCACTTGGCCTGCTTGGTTTGCTACCATGAGTGCCGTTATGACTGCACTGTTTGTTATTCCCATCGTAAACTGGATGTCGGGGAAATGGGGTAAACGCAATGCGTTCATCATTTCAACCATACTGTCTATTTTTGGTTATGGACTAAAGTGGTTCGGCTTTAACCCTGAAAACCCCTGGCTCGTCTTTATGCCTATTCCGCTTATGTCGTTTGGGATAGGCGGATTATTTACACTTATGCTGAGCATGACAGCCGATGTGTGCGACCTAGATGAGTTGAAAAATGGTATGCCTCGGAAAGAAGGCACTTTCGGTGCAATTTATTGGCTAATGGTAAAGCTGGGCATGGCCCTCGCCATGATCTTGGGTGGCGTTGTGCTTAAATTTGTGGGTTTCGATGCTGGATTGGCAACACAAACTGCGGATACCATGACCAAATTGCGGATAGCCGATATTGTGATACCTGCAAGCACCGCCTTCTTCGCCATATTAGTTATGCGAAGTTACGACCTCACAGAGCAAACTGCTCATGATATAAAGGCAGAACTGGTTAAGCGTCGCGGCGATATTTAAGGTATCAGGTTAAACGACTTCAGCAAGGTTACCTTTACTTTCGAGCCATTGCTTTCTGTCACCGCTACGCTTTTTCGCCAAAAGCATATCCATGATTTCAAGCATATCCTGAGCGTCGTCGATGGTTAACTGCACCAGCCTGCGGGTGTTAGGATCCATCGTGGTTTCGCGCAGTTGCAGAGGGTTCATTTCACCCAAACCTTTGAATCGCTGTACGTTCACCTTACCGCGCTTTTTCTCTGCTTCGATGCGATCGAGAATACCTTGTTTTTCTCCTTCATCCAGGGCGTAAAATACTTCTTTACCTACATCGATCCTGAACAGAGGTGGCATGGCAACAAACACATGCCCATTCTCAACCAGCGTACGGAAATGTTTCACAAACAAGGCACACAACAAAGTGGCAATGTGTAATCCGTCGGAATCTGCATCGGCAAGGATACAAATTTTGCCATAGCGCAAGCCGGTTAGATCACTAGAGTCAGGGTCGATGCCCAAGGCAACTGAAATATCATGGATCTCTTGTGACGCAAGCACCTGTGACGAATCCACTTCCCAACTATTCAGAATCTTGCCGCGAAGTGGCATGATAGCTTGAAAATCGCGGTCACGCGCCTGTTTGGCTGAACCACCCGCTGAATCACCCTCCACTAAAAAAAGTTCTGACTGGCTAAGATCCTGTGATGCACAGTCTGCCAGCTTTCCTGGCAAAGCTGGCCCCTGAGTCACTTTTTTACGAGCCACTTTTTTATTCTGACGCAGCCGACGCTGCGCATTGGCAATACACATTTCCGCCAACGCTTCAGCAACATCAGTATGCTGATTCAGCCATAAGCTAAACGCATCTTTGACAACGCCGGATACAAATGCCGCGGCTTGTCGAGATGACAAACGCTCTTTGGTTTGCCCGGCAAATTGCGGATCCTGCATTTTCGTAGATAGAATGTATGCACAACGGTCCCAAATATCATCGGGACCCAACTTAACGCCTCGAGGCAACAAGTTTCTAAATTCGCAAAATTCGCGCATGGACTCCAGCAACCCCTGCCGCAAACCATTTACATGGGTTCCACCCTGAGCAGTGGGAATAAGGTTGACATAACTTTCGGTCACCAGTTCGCCGCCTTCGGGCAACCAGATAACGGCCCAGTCTGCCGCTTCCTCGTTACCGGCAAACGCGCCCACAAAGGGCGTATCGTCGGGAACCGTAATAAATTCTTTTACCGACTGGTGCAAGTAGTCTTTGAGCCCGTCTTCGTAGTACCACTCGGTTGAATCTTTGGCGATTTTGTTGTCAAAACGAATTCGCAGACCAGGGCACAAAACGGCCTTTGCACGCAATATATGCATTAATCGTGAAACAGAAAACTTTGCAGAATCAAAATATTGTGGGTCGGGCCAAAAACGTACTGTCGTACCGGTATTTCGTTTACCGCAGGTGTCCACCACCGTTAAATCTGAAGCTTTGTCACCATCGGCAAAGGCAATATTGTACACATTGCCGTCGCGACGAATATTCACCTCAACGCGATTAGAAAGTGCATTCACTACGGATATACCTACACCGTGTAAACCGCCTGAAAAGGTGTAATTCTTATTGGAGAACTTACCACCAGCATGCAGCTTAGTCATAATCAGCTCCACACCGCTTATTCCTTCTTCAGGGTGTATATCTACCGGCATTCCCCGCCCGTCATCAACCACTTCGAGCGACTGGTCTTCATGCAAGATCACTTTGATATTTTTTGCGTGGCCGGCCAGCGCTTCGTCCACACTGTTATCGATCACTTCCTGACTAAGGTGATTAGGTCGGGTTGTATCCGTATACATGCCCGGACGGCGTTTAACCGGTTCTAGACCATTTAAGACTTCAATCGCTTCGGCATTATACTGGGTAGACATATATTCTCTTTGCGCAGGTTTTTATTCTTGCTTTGTAAAACTGATGTTAGCGCGCCCGTTGACCGCGCGCAATGCTCGAGAGACTTAGTCCAACAAAAACTTTGCAATAGCCGGCAAGTGGTCTTTAAACCCGACAAAACTATGGTCTCCCCCTTGCTCAATGACCAAGTCAGCCCCCAGATATTTTGCTTCTGCCTCACGGTAATCCAGGGTTTCATCAGCGGTCTGAAGCAACACTTTATAGTCCGTCGGACGGCGTAAAGTGGGTGTATCAAAAGTGCGGATCAGCGCCATATCTGATGCTTCGATGGTAAATGCAGCCTGAGTGTAGGGGTTCACATGGGTGCCCAGATAGTCCATTAACAGCTCAAAGGGCCTTACAGCAGGGTTAATGCACACGGCTTTTCCCCCGCAAGTTTCCACAAGCCAGGTGGCAAGGAACCCGCCCATTGAGCTGCCAATCACCTTTACCCCATCGCCTAATGCCAGTTTTTCTTGTGTAATGAGTTGTTCCAAAGTACCTCTGAGCAAACTGGGCTGATTTGGCAGCTCAGGAATGACTACGCGACACTCAGGGTGATGTTCGGCAAAATAAGCTCGAGTGAGCTGCGCTTTTTCAGATTGTGGAGAGCTTAAAAATCCGTGTAAATAAATAATGGTTGTCATACTGAAATCCTGACAGTTTCGGTGGTAATTTTACCAGTATCGTTAATAGTAATGAGGCCCATTCCTGGTCCCAGATTCGACGTGCCGAAGTTGGCTGACAACGTGAATTGCCAACACGTGGAAGGCACACCTAACACAGGGCGCTGTGCAATTTGAGTACTTGTTTCAGCGTGCAGATGGCCATGAACAATAAGTTTAATCCTAGGCTGCAAGGCCAACCAGGGTGGGAAGACGTCACTGTTTATCACCTGATGTTTTTGCATCCATCCTTGCAAAGGGTATGGAGGGTGATGCAGCGCTAAAATAGCGGGCTTACTGGTTTGCGCTAATGACTTTGAGAGCGTAACCAGCTGGGATGGGTAAAGCTTACCGCTGGCCCCTCGCCAGCGCGTATCCAGCCCACCAATGACGCAATGCTCATGCTCCCAAAGCTGGCTCGCATTAAGCCCTTTGTGACCCAATACCGTCATGAAATGTGCATTATTGTCATGGTTTCCCGGTAACACACGCCAAGGTACATTCGGGCAATAATCAGTTATCAGTTGATTGATGTGTTGATAACTTTGCTCGCTATTGTCACCGCTAATATCGCCCGTTATCAATAGGGCGTCTGGTGAAAGCTTGGCCGCAGCTACCAATACGTCACGCAGACTGGCGTACGGTTTTACTTCATAGGCCTCATCATCTTTATCGGCAAAAAGATGACAGTCACTTATTTGAATTATCCGCATTGCATTACCCGTGGCTTTTTGAACTTCGCTCTACGCCATTGGGCTTTCAGACATTTTATCTCTGTGTTTTAAGCAGTAAACCAACCATTCAGCCAAAAAACTGTTTACCCGCTCTTTTTCATCTCTGTGCCGCATGTCAGGATTGGGGTAGTCGTATGAAGGGGCGATCGCTCCAGCATGCTGACTGCTGGTTACTTCAGCCATGTTAGCATCGTGATAAAGTCTCACTTCCATAACGGGATGCAAATAAGCCGGACCGTCTCCTAATTGCTCCATTTTTACCGTGCTTGTGTAGGGTGCCGATTCCAAAATAGTAATGGCGTACTCAGTGCCCGCTTTCACAACGAACCGATAGGATAAATCATCGGTGTCACAATCAGGCAGCAAGGTCATCAGCCGCGCATAGTTGGCCGAACAAACTGCTTGTAGTGATGCTAACTGAGGTACGTACTTCTTCACAGGTTATTTCTCGCTGCCGTTCCACTTAGTCAATAAGATATTTTTGTTCATAAAAAACCATTGTAGCGCAATAATCGCTGCGGCGTTGTCGATTATGCCTTCTTCAAGCCAGACTTTCGCTTGTTGTTCGCTCACTCTATGCACTAGGATATCTTCAGACTCACTATCCAATCCATGCACACCGCTGGCTTGCGCAGCATTCACTTTGGCCATAAAAATATGGATGCGCTCCGTGGTCCCCCCTGGGCTAGCCAGGTAACTACAGGCTTTGTGCAGATTGGTGATGTGTAGCCCAGCTTCTTCTTCGGCCTCGCGTATACAAACCCCTTCCTCAGTTTCCCCTTCATCAATCACACCCGCAATCACTTCAATCAGCCAAGGGGTTGATGAAGTTTCTATCGCGCCAACGCGAAACTGTTCTATGAGTACAAACTCGCCAGTATTTGGATCATAAGGCAATACTGCCACCGCATGCCCCCGTTCAAATATCTCCCGCTGCACACTGTCGCTCCAGCCTCCCTCGTACAAGCGATGCTTTACTTGATAACGCACCATTTTGAAAAACCCCTGATACAGCGACTCGGTCTGTTCAATGACGACATCTTGATGGGTAAACTTTTGTGGTAATACGGGCATTTCGGGTTCCTTTTTTCGCACTGGTCGCAAGCATTGTGTGATCTACCGTAGGCACGATCACATATTCTGTTACACTTGTGTAGTCTGGTTAACATTATTTAACTTGTTCTATGTACGTTGATTTTTATAGTCTTCGACTCAACATAGATAAAATCCCGCTTCCTATTGGCGACAACGGACTCACTTACAGTAATAAGGCGCCCAAATGAAAAAGACACTGATATCCATGATGGTTGGTTTTACCCTTACCGGCACAGCATGGGCTGACAACTTAACGCAAGTATATGAATTGGCATTGAGTAATGACCCTGTTGTGAACAGAGCCAAAGCCGACCGAGACTCTGCGTTTGAAGGTATCTCGCTGAGTAGAGCGAGTCTATTGCCCTCTATCTCAGGTTCCATTGGCTATTCAATGTCAACATCTGACCAGACTGATTTCACTGCAACAGACACAGGCTTGAACATTGCGGTATTTGAGAGCGATGTCGATCAAAAATCAATGACGCTTGACTTAGGGTTGTCGCTTTATGACCACAGCAACTGGGTCAACTTACGCCGAGCAGAGAAAGTCGCACAACAGAGTGATAGCCGCTACGGTGCGGCGCTGCAGGAATTGATTGTTCGCGTGGTGAACGCTTACCTTGACGTGCTGCGCGCCAAAGACCAGGTAGAATTCGTACGCGCTGAAAAGCGCGCTATTGAACGTCAATTGGAGCAAACAAAACAGCGCTTTGAAGTAGGCTTAACGGCACGTACCGATGTCCATGAAGCACAAGCCAATTTCGACAATACCCTGGCCCAGGAAATTCTTGCCGAAAACAATGTTGAAGTGGCTCTCGAAGCTCTTCGCGTTATTACAGGCAAATATCACTCTGACCTGGATGTATTGAATACAGAGCGCTTTACTGCGACACCGCCTCAACCTGCTCAAGTGGACGACTGGTTGAATATTGCTCAGGAAAGAAATCTTGAACTGTTGGTTCAGCGATTAGCGAAAGATATCGCCAAGGATGATATTGAAGCGACAAGAGCAGGCCACTACCCGACATTGTCGTTAAACGGCCGCTTCAACCGCAATAAACGCGATATCGACAGCCAAGGTACAACCACGAATTTGCCGTCCCTAGATACCAAAACGTTGGGAATTACACTAAACGTTCCTATCTATTCAGGCGGTAGTGTCACTTCTCGTACTGATCAAGCGCGATTTGCTTACGTGTCTGCTTCCGAGCAAATGGAGCAAACCTATCGTCAAACCGTTCAGCGCGTGCGCAGCTCGTACAACGATATCAAAGCTGCTATTTCACGTATACGCGCACTTGAGCAAGCGGTAGTGTCTGCTGAAAGCGCACTGGCAGCAACAGAAACCGGATTTGATGTAGGTACACGTACCATTGTTGACGTGTTAAACAGCACGCGAAACTTGTTTGACGCACGACGCAACCTGGCAGGCGCGCGCTATGACTTCATTGAGTCAGTAATTAGCTTAAAACGCGCTGCAGGGAACTTAACCAAACAAGACTTAGAACGAATCAACAAAGGACTGTCTCCGCAACAGTCCTAATTCTGCTGCGGCATGCCCTTTATCTTCGCGGAAGGTTTTGGGTATGTCGCTTTACCCCCCGAACACGCAGATAAAACTTTTCCGCTTTCACATACCCTTACAAAACGACACTTTTACTTCTTGCACTCAGTAGGGACTTTAGCCAGAATCCCTGCGATTTTTAACTTTTACATTAGAGCCAGTACGCGTTTATGAAAGCCTCCGTGTTACAAGCCAAATTTGAGCAAATCCGTTCAAACAAAGTCTTCGAACTCTTTGTCATCACCGTCATTATTCTGTCTGCACTTTTGGTGGGAGCAAAAACCTACAACCAGCCCCTTATAAACGAAATTACGCGCTATATGGACTGGTTTATCAGTCTTTTCTTTTTAACAGAGATAACGATCCGCTTCATGGCAGAGGAAAACAAGCGGCGCTTTTTCCACAGTTTTTGGAATTGGTTTGATACGCTGATCGTACTGGTCAGCCTGGTTCCAGCCGAAAATGCTGATATGGCGGTTATAGCGCGTCTGGTGAGAGTATTTAGGGTACTCAGGATGATTTCATTTATTCCAGAGCTGCGCCTTTTGTTGGTCTCTCTGGTCAAGGCCCTGCCTCAACTTGGCTATGTCATGCTGCTGTTGTTCATTATTTTTTATATCTATGCCGCAATTGGCAGTACCTTGTTTGCAGAAGTTAATGCAACCTTATGGGGTAACATCTCCATATCTCTGCTGACATTGTTCAGAGTGATGACGTTCGAAGACTGGACCGACGTTATGTATGAGACTATGGCCGTCTATCCATTAAGCTGGATATTCTATCTAACCTTTATCTTTCTCTCGGCTTTTGCGTTTTTAAATATGGTGATAGGCATAGTAGTGAATGTTATGGAACAAGAGAGTGCAAAGGTTAAAGCAGCACAAGATCTTGCCAATCACGAGCCGACGATGAAAGATCTGATGCATGAAATTCATGCACTGCGAAAAGACATTGATAATCTGAAAAAGCAGTAGAAATAAAAAAGGCCTGATAAAACGTCAGGCCTTCTGATACTCAAACCCGCTTTTATGATTTGCTAAATAATGCCTCAGCTTGGGCTTTAAACTCCAGGTTTTGCCATTTGCGGTCTTTAACGCGACGTTCTGCCAACACTGTCTCACCCATTTTCACTAACAGTTCAATGTAATGCAGAGCCACTTCGTCATTGCGGACGTTGTTGTTTATAACCGTCTCGTACAGATCGCGGGCGCGTTTCAACTCATTCTGCGCCACGTACACTTGTGCCAACGTATCGACAGCTTCAGGCATACTAGGGCGGATTTCTACCGCACGCTGGGCCAGAGGCAGCGCCTTTTCATAATCGCCTCTGTCTAAATACAAGTAGGCAAGGTTATTTAATGCGATGAAGTTTTGCGGCATTACCTCAAGCGCTTCCTGGTACAAGGTAACCGCATTATCAACATCCCGACCTATCATGCGCTCCGCAAGCATCATGCGAGCACTAGGATCATTCGGATTTTTTTCTGTGTACGCTGACAGCGTGGAGTACGCTTTCTCTCCTTGTTTGCTGGCTTCCAGAGCGCGAACAAACAATGCTAAGTTACGTAGATTAGGCGTTGCGGTATAAGCCACTTCAGCGTGCTCTGCGGCATCGGCAAAGCGATTATCCTGAAACGCAATTCTTGCCTCTACGCCACGGATAAACGGCAATGCTTTGACCTCTGTGGGCAAACCGTCAATCTTCTTACGACTTTCTTCTACTTGTCCGGTCATAGTAAGGAAGTAAGCATGCAAAACATCTAATTGTGTATCGGCACGTTTTTCAAGAAAACCCTCGGTCACTTCAAGCGCATCGGCGAACTTCAATTGTGTATCCAAGATCAATAGTTGACCCAAGGTCGCGTCTTTATTGAAGGGGGCAATGGAACGCCACTGGGTGTAATGCGCCAGTGCGTTGTCAAGCTGGTTTGCACGCAGCAAAGCCTGACCTTTCAAAGCCCAGTATTCAATGGAAGTATTCCCATCGGCTTCAATAGGGTCTAGAGTTGCAACGGCATCACTATACGCACGCTCTGAGAGCTGAATATTGGCCAGTGTCAGTCTGACTTTTTCGTTGTCAGGAAATGCTGTTAGGCTATTTTCAGCAGTATTGATGGCATCGGAGGTGTCGCCTGCTTCTTTAGCTAACAAGTAATTCAAGGTCAGTGCCGTTGGATTATCTGGGTGTTCAGCTAAGACACTTTTTATATCCTGAGTTGCTTTTTGCTTGTCGCCTTTTACAACAGCAAGGCTGATCAGCGCCAGTTTTGGCTCAGGCTGGTCTGGGCTTATCTCACCCGCTTTAATAAACTCCTGTTCGGCAAGTTCCAGATTATCAGTCTTCATCGCCACTTCACCGGCGAGCAGATAGGGTTTCATGGTATCTGGCTGACTGGCCTTCCACTCTTCAGCCAGTTGTGCCGCTTTGTCAAACTGACTAGAAAGCAGATAAGCTGATGCCAAAGTTTGCTGGGTGACAACCGACTCGGGAGCTTTTTCTGCGGCTTGTTCAAGGTTAATCAAACCACTTAAGTCGTTAAGCGACAGCTGAAGCACACCAAGTTGCAAAAGCTCTTCAGAGCTGGCACCAATTTCTTGGCCTCTCTCTACCATTTTCTTGGCATCAGCAAGATTGCCCTGGCGTACCAGCTGGTAGCCTGCGCGGGTGAATAACTGAGCGTCGCTTTGCCCCTCACCGCCAATACGGTCAAGCACACTGGTCGCATCTTGGCTTTGTCCCAACAGGAGCTGGCTGTCTGCTAACACGCGCAAACCAGGATGGTCAGCAGGGAGTATATTCACCAACAGCCCTAGGTGTTTCACAGCATCTTCATAAAGCTCTGTCTTATATGCAGCAAAACCTGCGAGGAGACGCACAATGTTATTGTCATTGCCGTTTAATAATGCTTTTTCAAGATGAACAAGGGCATTTTCATAGTCCTCGTCACTAGACAAAACAATGCCCTTAAACTGATTTAGCAGGCCATTGTCAGGACTTAGCGCAATCAGTTTATCGATGATTGGCTTGGCTTGTTCAAATCGACGCATGTCCATCAACAAGGCCATAAACGTAAATTGCACTTCGACATTGTCTGGGTTTACCCGCAGCATATCTTCGAAGACTAACACGGCCTCTTCTTGCTGCTGCTGGCTTAAGTGCAGTTTTACTAGGAGGTCTAAAATATCTTCATTATCCGGAGACTGTGCGCGTAACGCCTTAACCTGCTCTAACGCACCAGCAAAGTCTTCATTTAATATTGCGCGGTAAGATTCTGCCAGTCCCTTGTAAACAGATGACGTAGACAACGCAGCCACCTCGTCGATAAGTGCGTTAGCTTCATCGTTTTTCTGCAAATCTACCAATGCTAAAAGTTTGTAATAACCAACCTTTGCCGATTCTTCTGATGATAAACCCGTCTCAGCGTGGTTCAGGTCTGCCAACGCATTTTGCGCCCCAGTACGTTTATAAGCCACAGACAATAAAGGCAATATCTCAGCGGAGTCGTATCCGAGCTCTAGGGCTCTGTTAAGCTCCTTCTCTGCGCCTTCAAATTGGCCTTGCTCCACATATATACGGCCCAACTCAAATCTCACCACTGCGGATGAAGGATCCTTTTGAAGCGCATTTTTTAATTCTAAAACCGCTGCATTATTATTATTTGCTTGTATAAATTGACGGGCGGCGTTTAAGTGTTCTTCGGATGTTTGTCCTGAACAGGCAACAAGTGCCAACACAGAACCAGCAACCGCGAGACGCGATACGACTTTCAACATACTTCCCTGACCTCCTGATATTTTTGTCTTCAAAGTGTCTCTCAAATTCACAATCATGGCAACCATTGCCATGATGTCATATAATTGGGAAATTGCACTGTTTGCACAGACTTTCTCGATGCACCCGAACGCATTCGCCAGCTCTCTGCCAGATACCGTACTAAAACTTATTTTTGGACACTGAATGACTGATTCTACAGACATGACTTTTGCCGACCTTGGGCTTAATGACAACCTGCTAAAAGCACTTGAAAAAGTAGGCTATGAAAAACCCTCCCCTATCCAGGCGCAAAGTATCCCTTTATTGTTAGAAGGTCATGACCTTCTTGGCCAGGCACAAACGGGAACGGGTAAAACCGCTGCTTTTGCTTTGCCTATGCTCAACAACCTAGACATTGAAGCTAATTACACGCAATGTTTGGTATTGGCACCAACCCGAGAACTGGCCATCCAAGTTGCGGAAGCGTTTCAAACTTATGCGAGCTTTTCTAAAGCCATTCGCGTATTGCCGATTTACGGCGGACAGTCGTACAGCAACCAAATCAGACAGTTAAAACGCGGTGTGCATGTGGTTGTTGGTACGCCGGGTCGCATTATTGACCATATCGACAAAGGCACATTAAAGCTCGACCAGCTTAAGTTTATGGTGCTGGATGAAGCCGACGAGATGTTGCGCATGGGCTTCATTGATGATGTAGAAAAAATCTTGGCGCAAACACCAGAACAGAAACAAACCGCGTTGTTCTCGGCCACTATGCCAGAACCAATTCGCAAAATTACCAAGCGGTATCTGCACGATCCCAAGCAAGTAAAAATTGCGTCAAAAGTATCTACCGCAAGTACGATCAGACAGCGTTACTGCCAAGTAAATGCGCATCACAAGCTAGAAGCGTTAACGCGGATTATGGAAGTTGAACCTTTTGACGCCATGATTATCTTTGTGCGAACCAAAACAGCAACACAGGAATTAGCAGATAAGCTATCTGCGCGTGGCTATGATGTTGAGCCTTTGAACGGTGATATTCCTCAGCAAAATCGCGAACGCACAGTCGAAAAGCTCAAGGCCGGTAAAATAGATATTTTGGTCGCCACGGATGTTGTTGCCCGTGGGTTGGATGTTGAACGCATCAGCCACGTGGTTAATTTTGATATCCCTTACGACACTGAGTCTTATGTTCACAGAATTGGGCGCACGGGTAGAGCCGGACGTGAGGGCGATGCAATCTTATTTATTTCGCACAGAGAAAAGCGTCTCCTAAATACTATTGAACGCACGACCAAGCAAACCATTGCTCCCATGCCGATCCCGACAATTAATGAGCTTAACGAAACCCGCCTTAGCAAGTTCAAACAGGCAGTCATAGAGGCAACCAGCAGTGACGCACTGGAAGGCCTGATGCCAATTGTAGAAATGCTCCAGCAAGAGTCAGAGGCTTCCCCCGAGACTATCATGGCCGCATTGATTACTCTTGCTCAGGGCGATGAGCCGCTATTACTTAAAGAGTCTGACCGCCCTAATCTCGATGCACGCCCGCCCCGAAATGACAGAAACGAGCGTGGTGATAAACGAGAAAGAGGTGGCAAGCGTTCAGAACAAAGAGATCGCCGTCCTAAAGCCACCGAAGCGGGCATGCAGCGTTATCGCATTGAAGTGGGTCATAATCACAGGGTCAAGCCTGGGAATATTGTGGGCGCAATTGCAAACGAAGCCAATATCGACAGCAAACATATCGGTCAAATTTCAATCTTTGATAATTTTAGTACGGTTGATTTACCCGAAGGTATGCCAAGAGAAACTCAGGATGTACTGAAGAACGCCCGTGTTGCCGGCCAGCGACTAAACATCAGAGAATGGTCAGACACGCCACCTAAGCGACGTAAACCCAAAGATTAAGTTACGATGCCATTAAGCCCAAGAGGCATTCTTCTTGGGCTGTATTGGCATGCACATATCATTAATAACCAAATGGACTTAAAAATCATTTTTTGTGATTTTTAGTTTATATAAAAATCCTTCACAATTAGCCCTGTCATTATCGTGCGAGGCTTTATGAATTACTTTCCCGTCTTTTTAGATGCAAAACATATCCGTTGCCTGGTTGTTGGTGCCGGTGAAGTTGGCGCACGCAAGTTAGAACTGATCACTAAAACGCCTGCAACGATCACTGTGGTGTCCCCAGAGGTTGTGCCCACTGTCGAAGCACTAATTAGTGAACACACACTTACGCTTTACAGACGCCGCTTTGAGGTCAGTGATCTTGATGGTATTAACTTGGTGTTTGTGGCGACTGACGACGAATTGGTCAACCAGGAAATCCATGATTTGGCTACCGAACGCGGCATCCTAGTTAATGTGGTTGACAATACGCCCTTGTGTAAATTTATCACTCCCTCCATTGTTGATCGCTCTCCCGTCATTATTGCGATGAGCAGTGGTGGCGTAGCGCCTGTTTTGCTGCGGTATTTAAGACAAAAGCTGGAGTCAGTGATCCCACAACAAGTGAGTAAATTAGGGGCATTTTCAGAACGTTTTCGAGATCAGGTAAAGTCAGCCTTAACATCCGTCACTGCCAGACGTTACTTTTGGGAAGATGTATTAGACGGTGACATTGGAGAAGCTATAGTCAAAGGTCAGGAAGACAAAGCCGAAGCTAAATTTGAAGAAGCGCTTGAAGCCGCGACTCACGAAGCACAAACAAAAGGCGAGGTATACTTAGTTGGCGCAGGCCCCGGCGACCCAGACTTACTCACCTTTCGAGCGTTAAGACTCATGCAAAAAGCAGACGTTGTGATATACGACCGCTTAGTCTCGCCTGCAATTTTGGAGATGGTTCGCCGGGACGCAGAGAAAATCTATGTCGGTAAGGCAAAGAGCAATCACACGCTACCACAAGACCAAATTAATGACTTGATGGTACAGGAAGCCTTAAAGGGCAACCGCGTTGTGCGCCTTAAGGGTGGTGACCCTTTTATTTTTGGTCGAGGTGGTGAAGAAATTCAAACGTTGGTGAAAGCTGGCGTGGGCTTTCAGGTAGTGCCAGGTATTACCGCTGCCGCTGGTGCTGGCAGTTATGCTGGTATTCCATTAACGCACAGAGATCATGCTCAGTCTGTTGTATTTGCCACTGGGCACCTGCGAGATAATACGATCAACCTGAACTGGGAGGGTCTGGCGCAGCAGAACCAAACCATTGTTTTCTATATGGGATTGACCGGTCTGCCTATCATCTGTGAGAAGCTCATTGAACACGGTCTGGCCCCGTCCACGCCAATAGCACTTGTTGAATCAGCGACACTGGAACAGCAAAATGTGGTAATCGGCACATTGTCCGATATCACTACTAACCCATTGACTGAAAGCGTGAAACCACCTACGTTAATTATTGTAGGTGGCGTAGTATCATTAAGAGATACATTGAACTGGTACCGATAACACCACCTCAACATCGGGGTGGTATTATGCGAACGAAACTGTTTATTTTGCTGATGGGGGTTACCATTTTGGTTCATGCCGCCCCCAGTGAACAAGTAACATTCAGTCGTACCATTGAAAATGGCGATGTCCAGTTTAATTACCAATGGCATGATCATCAGAATAATGCACAGTCCATTGCGTTTTCCCTAACAGCTGAGAACATGAACCAACTGCCAAATCAGCAGGCAAATTATCGGCCGCGTATGGCCATGCGTTATGTCACGACGGAACTCCTCAAACACGCAAAGACCGTGGACCCACGCCAAGCAAGAATATCCATTCGTCAAATGGGTGAAGAAATAGACGTGGGAGTGCGCAGTCAGGATGCTCGTCTAGTCAGCCAACTGCGTGCAGAGTTTATGGACAAAAAAGAACAAGCGTTCGCAAAATACCTCTATGATCACTACTACATGAGCTTCAAAACCTCATACGGGCAAGACGCTATAAAGCCCGATCATGCCAGGTATGTGCAAGTTTATACTGAAGCGCTCATTCCCGCCTCTCAAGCTTTCTATGAAAAGTTGGGGCAAGGCACAGATGCGCGTGATTACATCAATCTCTTACTCAGTTGGATCCAAAGTATTCCCTACAGTGAGTTGAGCAACCGTTCAGAAAGCAATGGTTCTGGATTCTCGCCGCCCGTTGAGCTATTGAATGCAAATCGCGGTGACTGTGACAGCAAGAGTGTGCTGGCGGCGGCTATGATTCGGGCGTTTTTACCGACAGTACCGATTCGGTTAGTTCTGCTCCCTAAGCATGCGCTTTTAGGGGTAGCGATCAGCCAGGCGAATGGCGATGAGATCATTAATGAAAACGGCTTACAACTAGTACTGATGGAACCTACGGGGCCGGCCCCTTTTGCATTTGGTGAGATTTCAGAAACATCGCGGGCCGATATTGCCCGCGACTTGTATGTATTAGAAGAGGTGCCTTAAAGCTCTTTTTCGGCGAACTCAGCGAGCCTACTGCGCACAACACCATCCAAATTAATCGTCGCACTGCCGGAGAAGTTTTTAAACTTCTCAACCAAATAGGTCAAACCCGACGTCACTGCACTGAGGTAATTGCTGTCTATTTGTGAAAGGTTTCCCCCACAAATCAATTTGGTGCCTTCCCCACAGCGAGTGATGATGGTCTTTAACTGAGATGCGGTCAGGTTTTGTGACTCATCCAGTATAACAATGGCATTTTGAATACTTCTGCCACGCATAAAGTTTACTGATTTAAACTGAATATTGGCTTTCTCCATGATGTAGTTCATGGACCCTTTGACGTTTTCATCATTCTTGTGAAGCACTTCCAGCGAATCGGTAATAGCGGCAAGCCAAGGCGCCATTTTTTCCTCTTCGGTACCCGGTAAGAACCCAATAGATTCGGCAATTTCTGGTGTACTTCTGGTAACAATAATTTTGTCATACATATTACGCTCAACCACCATTTCCAGTGCCGCCGCCAAGGCTAGCAGTGTTTTACCACTGCCGGCTGGTCCGGTGAGGATCACCAAGTCGATATGCGGGTCGAGTAATGCGTGCATTGCCATTGCCTGGCCGATATTTTTAGGGCTGATCCCCCAAGCGTGGCGCCCCATCATGCGCTCGACGCCTAAATCAAGCACCTCAAGGTGCTCGTCGGTCATATGCTCAACCAGGCCAGCAAAAGTGCCTTCTTCATCAATTAAAAATTCGTTGATGTACGCTTCGGGCAAAACTTTTTTGTCAATCGTATGAACGGTGTCACGCCCTTCCGTCTGACTATCAACCGATTTGACCTTATCCCAAAAATTGCCCTCGAACTTGTGATAGCCCTTAGACAAATATTTGATGTCAGTAATGAGCTGATCGGTGCGATAATCTTCAACATTCGCTAGACCTGCGCCTTTAGCTTTAAGGCGCATATTGAGGTCTTTAGTCACCAGAACAACCTGTTGTGGCTTATGTGAGGCCTGTAGGTTCAAGGCGACATTGATAATTCGGTTGTCGTTTTCGTTGCTGGTGAATACCTGTTGACCTTCAGGCATAGTCAGATCGGTAAAGATACTCAAACTGCCGGTAGGCGCCGAAGGTCCCGACCCCAACCCTTTCATTGACACGCCTTCAACCATGTCATCAGGGGAAGCGTCACGCAACAAGTCTTCCATTGATCGGATGGACACGCGCGCATCGCGTGCAACGTCTTTTTTACTGTCTTTTATGTAGTCGAGTTCTTCCAACACTGTCATCGGGATAACGACATCGTGTTCTTTAAAGGACATAAAGGCGAGAGGTTCATGAAGAAGAATATTAGTATCTAGAACGTAGATTTTGGTATCTGCGGCTTTTTTTCTGGGCATCCGTCACTCCTGCTTAGTCTACATACTCACATTAATGTAGTTTTCATTTATTCGCACGGCTTTCTTGCAGTTTTTTGCAATGTAAACCACGCTTTCCTACAATACGCGCCGCTTTAACGGCTGAGTACACTATGAGCAAGACTAATTTATATTCAACAGGCCAACGATGGCTGAGCAATACAGAAGGTGAGCTGGGACTAGGCATTGTCACCAGCGTCGACTTTCGCACGATTGAAGTGCTTTTCCCCGCGGCCAATGACAGCCGACTGTATACAAAAAACGATGCACCGTTGACCCGGTTCACCCTGTCAGTGGGCGATGTTGCGAAAAGTGCAGATGGATGGCAACTGGCTATCACTGAAGTGCTTGAGCAAGACGGCCTACTGATTTATTCAGGTATTCGAGAAGATGATAAATCTGATGCCTTACTGCCAGAAACGCAGCTTGACCACTCACTGCAAATTGACAAGCCCGAGCAACGCTTGTTCAATCTGCAACTGGACAGTCCCAAATGGTTCGATTTGAGGCTGGCTTCCTGGCAGCAGCGTCACAGCCATGCCACTTCTCCCGTGTGTGGGTTGACCGGTGCGCGCATTTCGTTGATCCCGCATCAGCTATACATTGCCTCTGAGGTTGCAACTCGCTATGCACCAAGGGTGCTTCTGGCAGATGAAGTCGGACTGGGCAAAACAATCGAGGCCGCATTAATCATTCATCAACAACTGCTTACCCACAGGGCACAGCGTGTGTTGATAGTGGTGCCCGATTCGCTTGTTCACCAATGGCTGGTTGAAATGTTGCGGCGTGTTAACCTGGCATTTTCGCTGTTCGATGAGAGTCGTTGGGAGGCAATGACAGATGACGATAACGAACTCGCTGAAAACCCATTCGACAGTGAACAATTAGTGCTGTGCAGTACTAGTTTTCTTACGGCTTCTGAAAAGCGACTTCAAGCCTGTGCCAAAGCCGGTTGGGACTTAGTTGTCGTTGACGAGGCGCATCATCTGGTATGGTCAGAAGACTCGCCCTCTGAGGCCTATCGCGCGGTAGAGCTACTCTCAGCGCATACCAAGGGTCTAGTATTACTGACCGCTACCCCAGACCAATTAGGGCATGAAAGCCATTTCGCACGCTTGCGTTTGCTCGACCCTGACCGTTTTTATGACTATGCGGCATTCCTTGAGGAAGAAAAGCAATATAGCGCGCTAGCCGATGCTGTCCTGCCATTGCTTTCTAATGACACGCTTGCACAAGAGGACATAGAACGCTTGCAAACGCTTGCGCCGGAAGTGCTAGCACATCACCCGACTGTCGACACGCCAGCGCAGCGCGATGCGTTATTGCATCAGTTAATTGACTGTCATGGTACGGGCAGACTGTTATTCAGAAACCGACGCGCCAATATAGAAGGCTTTCCACAACGCCACCTATTCGCTCATCCTCTGCCAGCTGAGACTGGTGACTATAACCTGCGCGTCCAATGGCTGATTGAACATGTAGAACAGTTAAAACCTGAAAAGGTGTTGTTAATCTGTCAGCATGCTGAAACAGCAATCGCGTTGGGTGAAACCCTACGCACAAAAACAGGGATCCGTTATACCGTCTTTCATGAGGGAATGAGCATTGTAGAGCGTGATAAATCGGCGCATTATTTTGCTGATCCTGAGCAAGGCGCTCAAATCATGCTGTGTTCAGAAATTGGCAGTGAGGGACGCAACTTCCAGTTTGCACATAATTTAGTGTTGTTTGATTTGCCAGAAAGCCCTGATTTACTGGAACAACGCATTGGCCGCCTGGACAGAATCGGCCAAACGAAAGACGTGAATATTCACGTGCCCTTTGTTCCTAATTCACGCCAGGCAACGCTTCTAAAATGGTATCATGATGGTCTCAATGCGTTTGAGGAAACCTGTCCCACTGGCCGAGCGGTGTCTGACAAGCTTGGCGATGTCCTCGAAAAGGCGCTAAATAACCCTGCTGACGCGACCCTTGTGAATCAACTTGTTGATGAATCGCATGCTCTGAATAGCACACTTAAAGCACAGCTTGAAGCAGGCAGAGATCGCTTGTTGGAATTAAGTGCCTCTGGATTGCATCGCGTTGATCCCCTACTAGACGCCATTGTTGAGCAGGACACCTCACCTGTGCTGGCACGACTCATGGGCAGACTGTTTGACGCCATTGGCGTTCAGCAGGAAGAGAGAGACAGTGAGACCTTTATCCTCACACCTACAGAAACCATGGTTAATCATTTACCTGGGCTTGATCCTGACGGCATGACTGTCACCTATCGACGTAATACAGCCACTGCACTGGAACATGTGCACTTTTTGTCTTGGGACCATCCTCTGGTGCATTCAGCATTAGACACAGTGCTTTTGGACGTACATGGAAAAAGTGCTATGGGCTTTATGGCAGACTTGTCCCTGCCTAAAGGCGCATACTGGGTTGAAGCCGTATTTTTATTACAAGTTAATGCACCAGCAGAACTTCAGGTTGACCGCTATTTACCGCCAACCCCCATCAGAGTTGTTATTGATGCTAACGGACAAGCTTGCGACCTAACTTTCGATGTAACCCGTAAAGTACCGCGGAAAATGGCAAAGCAGCTGATTGGCGCATTGCAAACCCCCATAGAACATTATTTGGCTACCGCTAAACAGCGAGCCCATCAAATAGCAAATCAGTGCCAACACGATGCCTTGGTCTTGATGAATACTCAGGTAGGCGGAGAAGTACAACGCTTAAGAGATTTGCGACAAACTAACCCCTCTGTACGGGAAAGTGAGATTGTGTATTTTGAACAGCAGCAGGCTGCCCTCAGTCAGTTGCTCAAAGATGCTGATATTCATTTAGATGCGGTCAGAGTAGTTATTAACAACCCCTAATCGTTAGGCAGTTTTCCATCATCGCTCAGTCATCATACACTGAGCATGATGGCTTTCACCAATCAGTAAACTATGACCATGACATTTATCTATGACCCACCACAGGCCCCCTATTTAACCCTGTTACACGCTGATGAACACATTATTGTGGTAAATAAGCCCAGTGGCCTATTGAGTGTGCCAGGTCGTGTAGAGGCGCATCAGGACTCGATTGCCTACAGGGTCAGTCGCGTCTATCCAGAGGCCGGTATTGTGCATCGCCTGGATATGGCAACATCTGGCGTTATGGTGCTGTCCAGAAGTAAAGCTGCCCATCAACACCTGTCCTATCAATTTGCTTCGCGCATCACACAAAAGCGTTATTACGCCAGGTTGTATGGGACGCCCACATCGCACAGTGGCGTTATTAATATTCCCTTGAGCGTCGACTACCCAAATCGACCAAAACAAAAAGTAGACTGGAAATCGGGTAAAGAAGCCGTTACCTGCTTTCGGGTGATTCAGCAGGAGGCGCACGGCGTGCTGGTTGAGTTACACCCCATTACCGGCCGCTCCCACCAGCTTAGAATGCATATGAGAGAACTGGGCACACCCATTTTGGGTGACCGCTTGTACTCGCCACCCGCATCGGTTGAGGCGGTAGACAAGCTTCAGTTACACGCACAGTGTTTGCAGTTTGTGCATCCGCTAACAGCGCAAAAAATGATGTATTCTGCCCCTATTCCGTTTTCTGACTATCAACCTAAATCGCTAGAAGAAACCTATGGCTATGCTAAAGACTTGCTCGGTGCAACCGATAAATTAGAATAAACGTTTATCCTGACTATATAGCTTATGCGATTTTTCGGTCTTTTTGTTATCTTACTGGGCTTCCAAGCCTGGGCTGATGACTTTACCCGGCAGCTGCATTCAGACGACTTGAACGCGGTCATGCTCGGCGAGCAAGTGCATTATACCTATGAGGTAGATGCCAAAACGCCACTGCCCATTGGTGTGAGTTGGTTATTCGTAACAGACGGGAAAGGTAAACTGAGCTTTGCGGCAGCCCGACGTCTTGCCGATGAGCTTTCCCACAAAGGGTGGCATGTGGTAATGGTCTCGCCTTCATGGATGACAAGTTCGCCTGCAGTTACGTCTGCACAATCTCAAAACAACGAAAATATAGCAACTGACCCCATCCAGCCGTGGCAAAGTGTCAAAACAGCCAGTATTGCTTTCCCTGACGCGCGTGCTCAATTACAGTCTTTTTTGCCGCAACTCGTAGACTTGAGCCGGGACAAGGCAGGCTTTCGAATGTTTATCGCGGAAGGAATGGCAGCTTCTTTATTATTGGCACTAGGCCAGGATCTCAACACGCCTATACCTGACGCACTGACCATAGTGTCTCCATTCTGGCCTGAAGCAACAGTCAACGATACCCTACCAGAACTCAGCGCCCAGTATCCGGCCCCTGTGTTGGACGTTGCGTACAGTTCCTCCAATAATTGGAGTCGCGCTACCAATATTGCCAGGCTAATCCAGGCTAATGTTCAAATAAAAATGCATTACAGACAGCGACAACTTCCACGCCTTGTCGGGCGACAGGCTGCAGACTGGTTATCTGGCGAAATTGTAGGCTGGACACGTTCTTTGGGCTGGTAACAGGCATTTTCAAAATTCTTGTCTATACTTGGATTAGTTTATCATCATCCGGGGTAGCAGTATGACAGTCGCCGCCTTCATTGAAAGAAAAGCACGTCAATTAGCATACTATATCAAGGCCTTCTGGCGCGGCGATCTCCCCTATCGCGAGGTCAATCTATTTTTTTGGGATACGTTGGAAGAATGGATCAACATGTCCAACCGTAACGCTACCCCCATTTCTTCTCAAGAGCGCGTGTTTTGGCACTTAATGCACCAAATCCACTTTTGGCCACAAGATACGTTACTTAGCGATGCCGTACTTAAAGAAGAATTGAACCGCTGCGTCAACTTTTTAGAAAACGGTGGTTTTTGTCCATTTGATTGTGTAGGTATTCGCCCTTAAGAATCACTGGGGTTGTTATTTCATTCATTACTGTGTTCAATGAAGGCAATCGCAATATCAGGAATCCACCTTGTCTTCGATCACTCACACCCTTGCTCATTTCCGAGATAAACGCCTAGTCACTATTTTTTGTTTTGGTATCGCCAGTGGGTTTCCCTGGATCCTCATTGGCTCTGCGCTATCGGCCTGGCTAAAAGATGAAGGCTTGTCCCGTTCGGCGATTGGTCTGTTTGGGTTAATTTTTTCTGTCTACTCTGTGAATTTTCTGTGGTCGCCGTTTATCGATAAAATCGTCCTTCCCTTTGTTGGCCGTCTGGGCAGGCGAAGAAGCTGGATTGTCAGTATGCAGGCACTTATTTGCTGTTGTTGTCTGCTCATCGCCACGCTGGACCTGTCCAGTCAACTCTACTGGCTCGCATTTTTGGGCTTGTGTATTGCCATTTTTTCTGCCACACAAGACATTGCAATTGATGCGTATCGCATTGATATTATAGGTGGTGATAAAGAAGCCATGGCGGCATCTTCGTCAATGGCCACAGCAGGCTGGTGGACCGGATATGGCGGCCTTGGCGCGATTCCGTTTTTTATCGCTGACCTACCGGGTTGGGGCTGGCAAACCGTTTATGTTGTGCTGGGTATTATGGTTGCCGTATTAATGGCATTTACCCTAATTTCCCCAGAGCCTACCTCCAGCCAAACAACAGTTTTTCAGGCTTCAAAACGAACGTCTACATTATCTAACTGGCTTTTTGATACGTTGATAATGCCATTTAAGGAATTTTTCACCCGCAACGGCGTATCGGTCGCATTGACACTTTTGCTGTTTATCTTTTCTTTCAAAATAGGTGAAGCTTTTCTGGGACGTATGAGCATAGTTTTCTATAAAGAAATTGGGTTTAGTAACAGTGAAATTGGTGCCTATTCAAAGCTAATTAATTGGTGGGTAACCATTGTTTTTGCTGTTATTGGGGGGGCATTTACCATTCGCTTCGGTATTTACCGTGGCCTGATGGTTGCGGGTATCGCTATGGCGGCGAGTAACTTGATGTTTGCCTGGATGGCACAAGTAGGGCCAGATCCAAGCCTGTTTATCGCCACTGTCATTGTTGACGGGTTTACCGCGGCATGGAGTACTGTGGCGATGGTCGCCTTTATTTCTCTACTGTGTAATCATACATTTTCGGCTACTCAATACGCACTCATGGCATCATTGAGTGTGCTGGGTAGAACCGTTTTAGCCGGCACAAGTGGTATTATGGTCGATGCACTTGACGGGAACTGGTCGGTATTTTTCGTAATAACGGCTATTATGGTTATACCTGCTTTAATTTTACTTCGCCATTTACGCTCTCGCGTTGCTGTTCTGGCTGACTAACTGACAGGCTCAACAGGGAGTGTTCCGGCACCATGAGTAACACAAAAAGCACAATCAATGCCCATCACTATCAGACACTGGCTATCGTTGCAGTCTCTGCGTTAATCGCATTGCTTTTTATTTACGAACAATCACGAGCCCAGCAAAGCCTTTATTATCCGACCATTATCAATATTGCGGGAAAGCAGCGCATGCTGTCGCAACGCATCAGTTATTTACAACATTTAGTCGTTACCGATGGTAAATCGCACTATGTCAGACAGTGGCAAAGTGAAATGACCCGTCTAATAAAGGAATTTGATTCCAGTCATAAACGCCTAAGCGCACAACTCCCATTTTCAGAGGCCTTTACACTGCGTCTACCGGCTCCTGTTCGAAGTGCTTACTTTGATGGCGCGTCGAGCGTCGATGTTCTGGTGCGGGAATTTATCCAGATTAATCAGCAAACGGCTACGAGTACAGAAAACAGCTACACGTTTTACACCCCGGCACAAAGTGCCAACCTACTGTTTAAGCTCGACGAGGTCGTTGCCCTGTTTGAACAAGCCAGTGTTGAACAACGGCGAAAGGAGCAAATAGTTGATTACATTATTTGGTTTTTGCTTATGTGTTTGATTGCGCTGGTATTGCGTAGCACCTTCAAACCACTAAAAGCCAGAGTGAGTGCCCAGGAAGCCTCTCAACAAGAAACGGAAACAGCCCTTGCCGCAGCCAAAGCCAGTGCAGACATTAATGAAAAACAGCGAAATTTGTATGTAGCTAAACTGACCCATGACCTACGCAGTCCAATAAGCGCTATCATTTCCATCCTTGAATTACTCCCAAATAGTAGAGGAGAGAGTAAAACACTTATCAGGCACGCTGAGGAAGCCTGTTTCAGATTGCTTAAATATTCCGATGCACTGTCCGACATTATTAAGGATCGCGCGGATTATGGTAGCCGTCGTGATTTTGATTTAATCGCTTTACTGGATGACGTTATCGCCAAAGCAGTGAATGCCGCAGAACTCAAAGGCCTCGTATTCCATATGCACTGCGAAGATGAATTGCCGGGCGAAGTGATTGGTTACCCTCAAGCCATGAAAAAGAGCATGATGAATGTGCTTAACAATGCCGTTAAATATACCGAAAAAGGCAGCATCACATTAACGCTCTCGATTTCACAAGAGGCAGAACAAGTGTTTTTAACGGTTTCAGTTACAGACACGGGCGTAGGTATTGATGAGCAGTATCACCAGGCTATTTTTAAGCGCTTCACCCAACTATTTGACACTCAGGCCAACACTTATTTCACCACAGGAGTAGGGTTAGCCATCGCTAAGGAGTGCATTGATGGCATTGGCGGCGAAATATCAGTAAAGAGTGCATTAGAGCAAGGCGCTACGTTTAACCTGCGTTTTCCGTTGCAGAAGGTCAGCACAGAAGGCATTCAAGGCAGATCCGTGAATGAGGAAGTGAAATTCGCAGTTATTGATGACCTAGCAATAAGCCGCCAACATCTACAAAAACTCGTGCGCAGTGCCGGTTTTAGTTGCGATTTGTATGATTCCAGTACTAACTTCTTTGACAATAAAGACCGCATTAGCAGTTACACAGGTTTAATTGTTGATTACTACATGCCCGGACTCAATGGCGAGGAATTGGTGATCACCCTATCTGCCATGCTGGGTGATAAAATGCCAACGGTTATTATGGTGTCAGCGTCACCCGACGTGGCCAATATTGTTAGCAATGGTCCGGTGAAACCTTGGCAGGTGTTCACTAAACCCATTATGGAACCGCGTTTTGTTGATGCACTACAAAAACTGGCTGAAGCATCAGGGGAGCCCGTTGCGCAGGCTAACGCGTCCATTCTTGTAGTGGAAGATGAGCAAATTAATGCGGAAATGCTGGGGCATATGCTCACATCAATGGGCTACAAAACGAAAATAGCTGCCAATGGACAAACCGCATTAACCCTTTGCACCAATTATACTTTTGACTGTATTTTGCTGGATATTCACCTACCAGACATTGACGGTCTGGAGGTAGCCCGCCAGTTAAAGCAACGTGAGTACCCTGCTGAAATTGTGGCGCTAAGTGGCGACACAGAGGAATCGACAAAACAAGCGGCACAAGAAGCGGGAATACGGTATTACTTGTTCAAGCCTGTGCCGTTTCAAGAACTCAACAACACACTGAAGCTAGTATTGTCGATGAATGCCTAACTCGCCTTATATATTGGCCACAACGGTTTGGTCCCGGCCGCTCTCCTTGGCTTTGTACAAGGCCTGATCGGCCATTTCCAACCATGCCATCGCAGAAGGGCAAGCAATACTGTGCTCTGAAAGCCCGATACTCACCGTATAGCTGATATGATTGCCGTCGTGCTCGACCCGTTGCTGCTTAGCAACCTCGCGTATTCTTTCTGCTACTAGATAAGCGCCTTCTGCGTTAGAATCTGACAAGACAATGACAAACTCCTCTCCGCCATAGCGACCTGCCAAGTCTGTTTCTCGAATGGATTTTTTCACCACGTCAGCCAGTGATTGAATGACTTTATCTCCAGCCTGGTGACCATAGGTATCATTGACCTTTTTAAAGTGGTCGATATCGAGCATGACCACAGTCACTGAACGCTCTCTACGCCGAGCCAATTTGTATTCTTTGTCAAAACGCTCTTGCCAGTATCGCCGATTATATAACCCCGTCAAACCGTCAATTCGGCTCATGACTTCCAAGCGTTTATTGAGGTTTTCGACCCGAATTTTTGCCAGAGCCTGATCAGTAACATCGTATACCAACAAACAAATACGATCGATGTCACCATGGGTATTAGTCAGAGGAAACAAGGTGACATTCTGGTACATAGTGTCGCTTGCTGACGTAATAGGACGATTGCTGGCAAACTTAAACAGATAGGGTCGTTGCTCCCAAACAATAAATGTGGGACTGCGCAAAGAAAATACAGGCTCAGCTTTCGCTCTAAGCCATCCCTCATCAATTTCAGGAAACTGAGAAAACAGTGACTGCCCGATAACACTTCGCGGCAGCTTGTTACTGTGATTTTCCATGAACTGATTCCACACTTCGATTTTGAAGTTTTTATCCAGCACCACAATACCTACTTCCAGAGAGCTGAGGAGTTCATGTTGCCAGTGGAGGGCGGCGATCGCTTGTTCACTGCTCATTCGCTAAGCTCCATAACGTCGGTAAGTCGAGTATAAACACGCTCCATGGCGTAATCAGGGATGAGCAGCAGAAGATCAAAGTGAATATCGCGATCTTTTATTGCATAGGCAATCTCTATGGCCATGACTTTGCGCCAGCGGGAAATATTGTTGCTGATCAATGCTTCGAGGTCACAATGCCTGCCCAATATAATCGGCGAGGTATGACTGAAGTTAACATTGAGTTGGTCCGATAACGCATTCAGGCAAGCGCCAATTAGGATATTGGAAATATCCATCAGGGCTTCAATTTGCAGCTCTTCTGTGTTGGCGCTTTGGTAATTTAGCAAGCGCACCATACTGTCTACATTGGCGTCACTAAAAATAACTAGGGCCTCGCCGCTGATCCCAGCACTCACAAACCCCTTTGATACGGCTGATACTCTGTCATCAACATTAATATCGTTAATGGCCATTTGCAGCTCATTGGTTTCAATCACATTCACGTTTGGAATGGGAAGCTCAATGAATTCATTCAGTTGCTTGGCAAGGCTCTCACCTGCACGTCCCATAGCTACATTAACCAACTCGCGATACGCGTCAAATTGTTCTTCGGTTGACACTACAGGCTGTGCTTTTAACGTCTCGGTCTGACGTTTTATTGCACTACCTTCACCCGAATAAATACCGTACTGACGCAATAGGCTGACCAGCTTACTGTTATCAATCGGTTTGCGAATAAAGTCCAGCGCACCCATTTCAAGCATGCGTTGCCTCGCTTGTGGCTGAACATCACCAGACACCACGATCACCAGGCAAGGTAAATCGTTTTCTCGAATGACCTGCATGGTCTGATAGCCATCCATCACAGGCATATTTAAGTCGAGAAACATGACATCCGCTTTGCCTTGCTTAATCAGCTCAATAGCCTGTTGACCATTTTCAGCGTAACTAATTTCGACATCCCAGCTGTCTGGGATGGAACGGGCCATTTGTTTACGAGCAAAACTCGAGTCGTCACAAATTAATACAGGAGTGGTCATACCGAGCCTAATGTGTTTTGTCGTTATATTGCAACTGGCGCCTTTATGTGTGGATGGGCCTGATAATTCTCTAGTGTAAAGTCACTGTATGAAAAAGAAAAGATGTCCTTTACTTGCGGATTGATCTGCATAGTGGGGCGCGGAAACGGCGTACGAGCCAGTTGTATGTCGGTTTGCTCCAAATGATTCAGATATAAATGCGCATCGCCCAATGTATGCACAAAATCTCCCGGCGCTAAATCACACACCTGCGCCACCATCATGGTCAGTAATGCATAACTGGCAATATTAAAAGGCACTCCGAGGAAGATATCACCACTGCGCTGATACAGCTGACAAGACAGTTTGCCTTCGAGCACGTAAAACTGAAACATAGTATGGCAAGGCGGTAACGCCTGTTTACCAAGTGCTGCATTGGCTTTAGGTGAGATTGACGAATCTGGCAGCACCGCTGGGTTCCAGGCACTGACTAACAAACGCCGTGAATCAGGGTTATGCTTAATCTGCTCAATGACGTCGCTGATCTGATCAATCGTTGTGCCATCCGCACAGGGCCAACTGCGCCACTGTTGTCCATATACGGGTCCAAGCTCTCCTTCTTCGGTTGCCCATTCATCCCAAATAGATACTCCATTATCTTTCAGGTACCTGATGTTGGTGTCACCCTGTAAAAACCACAACAGCTCGTGAATAATCGATTTCAAGTGGCATTTTTTGGTTGTCACCAAAGGAAAACCTTCCTGAAGATTAAAGCGCATTTGATAACCAAAAACACTCAGGGTACCCGTGCCGGTGCGATCTTCTTTTTTGATGCCGTTGTCACGGACGTGTTGTAAAAGGGTTAGGTATTCTTTCATGCCTTAGCGCCTCCTGTTGCTTTACTGACTGGCTGGCTTTTTGAACGCCACATTAGAAATGCGCCCGCAATAATCATGGGAACACATAATAGCTGGCCCTGGCTTAACCCGCTTTCATACAAGCCAATATGGGCATCTGGCTGGCGGTAAAACTCAACGACAAATCTAAAGATACCGTAGCCTATAAGAAATAGTCCGCTGATAAACCCGCGCTGTCTGGGCTTTGCCGAGGCAAACCACAGTAAACAAAACAACACCACACCTTCCAGCGCAAACTGATACAACTGCGAAGGATGACGGGGTTCTGGCCCCGCGTTGGGAAATACAATGGCCCAGGCAACCTCTGTAGGCCGGCCCCATAGCTCGGCATTAATAAAATTACCTATACGTCCCGCCCCTAAACCAATTGGGACAAGAGGTGCAATAAAGTCACCCACTTCGAGAAAGGTCGCACCCATTTTTTTGGCACGCCAGAACATCGCGGCTAATACGCCTAATAAGCCACCGTGGAATGACATGCCGCCGGTCCAAATTTGGAATAGGTAAGCCGGATTATCGAGAAACAGACCAAACTGATAAAACAGGACATAGCCAACGCGCCCTCCCACAATTACGCCCACAAAACACCAAAATAGCAAGTCACCCAACTGCTCTTTAGACCAAGGCGTTCGAGACAAGCGACGGTGTGCGAGATACCAGGCAGCAATAAAGCCAATCAAATACATCAACCCGTACCAGCGCACACTTAAAAAGCCGATACTAAAAATAACCGGATCGATACCGGCAAAAACCAGATAGTCAGATGTATTCATGTATTAACTTATTCCCCAAATCATTCGAATACTGACCAGAATTAAGAAAACAGCAAAGATCTTCTTTAACTTTGCGGTGTCTAACTTCTGCCCAAACTTTGCCCCCATGGGCGCAAACATCACCGAGGTGGCCGCTATACTTATCGTGGCAGGCCAATAAATATAGCCAACACTAAAGTCTGGACGCGTCGTGAGTGTTAACCCCGTATAAATAAATCCAGCCGCGCCAAATATCGCAACGACTAAACCACAGGCTGACGCACACCCTATGGCTTTTCGAATAGGAACACCAAACCAAGACAACCAAGGCACTAAAATGGCACCACCACCAATACCCATCAGTGCAGACAGCCCACCGGCACCTGTCCCAATCGCGCTTAACAGCGCACTTCCGGGCTGGTGGTCACGGTGACGTATCTTACCAAACAACATATAAAGTGCCACCAACAAGACCAGCCCAGCAAAGATATAAGACAACACCTCACCACTCATTTTACTGGCCACTATGGCACCAAAAACCGCGCCTAATGCCACTCCAGAACCACAAAAAATGATTAATGAACGGTCTAGATTTCCCAGCTGATAATGGGCGCGCGCTGAAGAAAAACCAGTAAAGACAATCGTTGAAAGTGAGGTAGCGATGGCCATTGGCATGGCAAGTGACAATGCAATATCCAACTTTTCGATAAATAACCAAACCAGCACAGGTACGACTATCAAGCCTCCACCAATGCCCAGTAAACCGGCTAACCAACCCACAGCGATGCCTGTCAACAGACATGCTATGACTAACAAAATTATGGGATCCAAATGCTAATTTCCTGCTCTAACCAATCCGCCTAGCCCGCGCGACTCAAGGTAGAAATTTGTTGATTCTAAGACTTGCAGATGTGTATCTGCCTGAAGGGCATGCTCCAACACAGCCTGTGCATCAGTTAATACGATATTACGCATCACCCATTTAATTTTACGCAAGTTGTGCGCACTCATACTGAGTTTAGTGAATCCCATCGCCATGAGCAGTAAAGCGCCACCGGGCTCACCGGCAAACTCTCCGCATACGGTTACAGGCACACCCATTGCCCTACACTGTTTGGCAATGCTATTTAATGCTGACAACACTGCCGGATGATAACTGGTAAACAGCTCAGCGACACGCGGATTGTTCCTGTCTACAGCCAGTAAATACTGCGTTAAATCGTTACTGCCAACAGAGAAGAAATCAACGAGCTTGGCTAGCTGTGGCAGTTGATACAACACTGAGGGTACTTCAAGCATGATGCCCACCCGAGGCTGATACAGGGTGTTACCCTGCAGCTTGGCTTCCTCTGAGACCTCATGAAATGCCTGTCCAATGAGTCGCTTCGCTTCAATGACTTCACTGACAGACGTAACCATGGGCAACATGATCTGGAGGTTTTTCAGACCAATACTGGCCTGCAACATAGCACGAACCTGTACCAGAAATATTTCTGGATGATCCAGGGTCATTCGCACCCCTCGCCATCCCAGAAAGGGATTCTCCTCAATAATTGGGAAATAGGGCAAGGGTTTGTCACCACCAACATCTAATGTTCTTAATGTGACCTCAGCGTTGGGCTGCGCTTTAAAAATGCGTTTGTAGAGTGCTATCTGCTCACTTTCTGAAGGAAAGCGATCCCGCAACATAAAGGGGATCTCTGTTCGATAAAGCCCAATCCCTTTGGCATCACTGGCCAGAAATTCTTCAGATTGTGCCGATAGCCCTGCATTGATTAAGAGTGTGATGGCATGACCATCGCGAGTTTGGGCTGGCTTGCCTGCCTCTGCATCAATGCGTTCAGCCAGTACCTGCTCTTCTTGTACTAGCTGCTCAAACTCTTCGAGTATCACCCCTTGCGGTGACACAACGACGTCGCCGGAATAGCCATCCAACAAGATGAGCTTCTCGTTGAGCAAACTGGGGGACACATTTTGCACCCCCATGACAGCGGGTACACCCATTGCGCGGGCAAGAATGGCAGCGTGGGAGTTATTCGAGCCCTTGATTGACAAAATACCGTTTAAAAATTCTCTTGGAAATTCAGCAAGCATAGTCGCGGAAACTTCTTCAGCTACTAGAATACTGGGTTCACTCACCGTTGATGTTGAAGGTTTTGTGCCCTCAACAAGGGCGAGAATATTTACCAGTATGCGATCGGATAAATCGATAATGTCGATGGCCCGTTCCTGCATGTAACTGTCTTCCATCGCTCTGAAGCGGGCCGCATAATCTTCCACTACCTGTTTCAATGACGATGCTGCATCCCACCCCTGTTTGATCATCGCTTCCACTTCTCTACCGAGACTGTTGGCATCAAGCAGATGATGGTAGAGCTGAAATATTGCTCTGACGTCGTCAGGTATAGCGTCTTCAAGTTCGCCTGACAGCGAGCGCACTTGTTCTCTGGTCTGTTCTACCGCTTTACGATAGAAGCCAATTTCCTGCTCGTGTTCTGTACTTCTGCGCAAGCTCCAGTTGCGCAAATTCGTCGCTAATTCCGGAGTGACACCTTTACCAATGGCTAGACCTGGCGACCCTGCAATACCATTGAGTCGTCGCTGTTGCGCGGTGCCTGAGTGTTCAAAATTTAATGCGCCACGCATGTCTGCATTGGCAATTTCAAGGGCAATCTGTGCGGCAAGCGTGACTAAGAAAGCTTCTTCGTCTTCACTAAACTTTCGCTTTTTTGCCTGTTGCATCGTGAGCACGCCTAACACCCTTCGGTGATGGATAATAGGCGTACCTAAAAAGGCGTGATAGTGTTCTTCCTGCACTTCATCGATGACTTTAAAGCGGGGATGTTTTGGTGCGTCTTCAATATTAACCGGCTCTTCACGCTGTCCGACCCAACCTATGAGACCCTCGGCAAAGCCAATTGATACCTTACCTATCGCATTCACAGACAGGCCGTCTGTAGCACGCAACACAAAGGCCTGGTTGTCATAATCAGCAAGATACAAAGAACAGGAATCCACACCAACAGCTTGTTTTACTTGCGTGGTTAGGTGTAACAAAGCTTGCTCCAAATGCGGTATTCTGGCTACTTCCTGAACCAACCGTTTGAGCACGGCGAGCATATTGCTTTTTTCTAATACGCTCATCGCTATTTACCCTCGCTTACGTCGCCTGTGTCTTTTCTGATTGTGCTGTGGGCGTGTTTGCGCAGACATCACAACAGGCGCAAACTCTTTCATAACCCGCCGGTAAACATCGCGTTTAAACGACACTACATTGCGGATGGGGTACCAATAACTTACCCAGCGCCAGTCATCAAATTCAGGGTGACCGGTTTTGAGTACGTCAACGTCTTTTTCGGCACAGGTTAGCTGTAGTAAAAACCACTTCTGCTTCTGGCCGATACACACAGGGTTAGAACCCTGCCTGATTAACCGCTTAGGCAATTTATAGCGCACCCAGTTGCGGGTTACGCTTAGCAAAGTTACATCCTTGGGGCTTAACCCAACTTCTTCATGTAACTCTCTATACATTGCCTGCTGTGGCGATTCCCCGTCATCGATACCACCTTGAGGGAATTGCCATGAATGCTGACCATAACGCCTTGCCCAAAATACTTGTCCCATTTTGTTGCAAATCACTATGCCCACATTCGCACGGAATCCGTCTGCATCTATCACGTAGACTCCAGGGCATACAAAACTTTTATGTAATTGCATTCTGGCATAAGCTTGGCATCTTTCATAGCCCACATATTTTAATGTTACAAAGAGGTTGAGTGTGCAACCACCCGTTACTCCCCCCGACGACCTATCGGACCTTTTAAGTCGGGCCCGCAGTATTGCTGGCTGGTCTTTTGGAGAGCTGGCAATTATGGCCGGTATTGAGATACCTAAGCACTTCAAACGGCACAAAGGCTGGACGGGACAGCTTATCGAGTTATGGCTTGGAGCGACAGCCGGTTCTAAACCCCAACAGGACTTTCCCGAATTAGGCGTCGAGCTAAAAACGATTCCTATTGATGCGGCGGGTAATCCGCTTGAAACCACCTATGTCTGTTACACCCCACTATTGCCTGTGCCTGGCTCATCCTGGCAACGCAGTAATGTGCGTAACAAGCTCAGCTGTGTACTTTGGGTGCCGGTAGAGGGTGAACGTACGCTTGCTGTAGAACACAGACGGGTGGGCTCGGCTGTGCTCTGGTCGCCCACAGAAGAAGAACTCAGTTTGCTTGAACAGGATTGGAATGAGCTAAACGATTTGATCATTGCCGGTCAGATCGAACGCATTACCTCTCGTCACGGACAAGTGTTGCAACTGAGGCCGAAAGCCGCAAATGGCCGGGTACTTACAGATGCCATTGGTGAAGAAGGACAACGCATTAAAACGCGACCGCGGGGTTATTATTTACGAAAGACCTTTACACAGGCCATTTTACATCGCGCTTTTTATCAGCAGGAGTGACAATGCGGATAACCGGAAAACGAGCCCTTTTGTTCATACTTTTTTTGAGTGTATTGTATTTACTTTTGTGGCCGGTAAGTATTCAACCTGTTGCTTGGGAAGCACCTGTAGACAATGGATTAACCGGTGACTTTGCACAAAACCAAGGACTTTCTGATGCGACGTTTTATGCTACCAAAGATGATCATGGCCCCGAAGACTTTGCACTGCACCCCGACGGTCGTATATTCATGTCTTTGCACTCAGGGTTTATTGGTATATTCAATCCCACGACAAAGTCATTTAGCCGCTGGGTGAATACTAAGGGCAGACCACTTGGTATTGAGTTCGATGCAAAGGGCAATTTACTTGTCGCTGATGCGTACCAAGGGCTACTGTCGATATCACCCGAGGGACGTATACAGGCTCTGGCCACTGACATGGCAGGAACGCCGATCCTGTATGCAGATGATGTTGATATTGCCGCCAACGGCAAGGTGTATTTTAGTGACGCATCAACGCGCTTTTCACCTGCAGAGCATGGCGGCACGCTAGCCGCAAGTGTTTTAGATATCATGGAGCACAGCGGTAATGGCAGACTGCTGGAGTATGATCCAGCCCAAGGGACAACCCGGTTAGTAGCTACCGGCCTTAACTTCGCCAACGGCGTTGCCGTTTCGCATGAGCAAACATCAGTACTGGTCATAGAAACCGGAAGTTACCGGGTTACCCGTGTGGCCATTGACGATAACAACTTCGGCCAAAAAAGTATTCTGATCGACAACCTACCGGGCTTTCCTGACAACCTATCTAGAGGCTCCGACAACACGTATTGGCTGGGACTGGCGTCTCCACGAAATACGCTGTTAGATGGCTTGTCCAGCTGGCCTGAACTGCGCAAAATTATTCAGCGTTTGCCTGCCACCTTGCGCCCCAAGCCTGTGCGCTATGGGCATGTGGTCAATTTTGATGATGCGGGCACTGTCAAACTAAGCCTGCAAGATCCCTCTGGCAAATATGGAATGACAACAGGGGTAATCGAAGTCGGTGAACAACTCTACATCAGCAGTTTAACAGAGCCAAAATTTGCCGTACTCACATCGCACTGATAGCAGCAGCTTTATTTACGTTTTTCAAGGTAGTGCAAGAAGGCTCCGGAGAGAAATTTTTCAGAGTTAAAACCCAAACGTTTGGCCACATTTGCAATGGATGTATCTGTATTCATTACTACATTTCGGGCGTACTCCATTCGATAGTGAAAAATATAGCCACGAAAATCGTGTTTCTTGATTCTTTTTAGTGCGATCAGTAAGTCGGTAGGCTCTACGCCCGCTTTTCTGGCAAACTCAGTAATGGTCAAACCAATGGATTTGTAGCACTTGCCAGAAATCATGACTTTGTCGGCCCGATTCAGGGTTTCCGTATCCCTTTCCGTGGCTTTCATGCTGGCAGAAAACACGCGGTTATATTCAATCGGCGATGGCAACACATGCACAGCAACCACCGTACTCCACAGTAAAAACAACAGAAGCATGTTGCAGAATAGGTCAATACCCAAGGTCCAGCCCTCAATGGCAACGCCACCGGCACCAATCACCACCAGTATCAGTAGCCCTGTCAATGACACGGCTAACAGACAACCCGCCAGCAGCATAATGACGGAAATTTTATACCTGTGAATATCCACTGATTGCCAGGGAAGATACTTGTGATAACGCCGTCCAATGTCTAGCATTTGCCCAGAAAGGATAAGCAAACAACACAGTGTCACCAGGTAGGGCAGGTATATCCACCACAGCTGAATCGGTGCGCCCGCCAGGTCGGTGCTTATCCAATTTTCGGCATTTACAGGGTGCAGCAATAGCGGGACCTGCGCGCCTATGCTAGCAATAACCAGTAGAGCCGTAATCCATCCGGCGCGTCGGTATTTAGGCTGTGTCTTGTTATGTAAATGATGCAGCAAGGCGCCCGCAACAGCCACGGGTATAAAGTGAAAAACGCCCGCTACAGGGAACCATGCCTCAATGGAAAGCACCCGAATAATGCTGTCTACCAGACCCATCGGCCACAGCGCAATGGCCGCATACAACTGCTCTGAGCCTTGCTGTTTGTCTGTATGTTGCCAACCTACATAAATAATGTAGAGCCAGAACACCAAAAGTAACAGAATAATAAAATAGGCGCTGGTTAAAATCACACGCGCTGCCTTACCAATAAACATCTTTGCTCAGCGCGACCTGACGCGTACGCTCCATTATTTGCAACAAGTGGTTCATTTTTTCGTCCACCCATTCTATTAACCCTTCCTCATAGTCTAGTTCAGCATCGCACAACGCCTGTTTCAATAAGACTAGCGCACGAATTTCATCAATGCCTATCAAAATATCAAGCCAAGGCGCTCTACCTGCCCGGCTATGCATGAATAAATCCGACAATAGAAAGCCATTAAGCAAGGTTTGTCGGAGTAAGGTTTCTATCGCAATGTAATTGGCAGCGGGCAATGGCCTTGCAGACTGCAATGACTGATGGAGCGTCTGCCGCCCCTGGGAAAGCCAACCTTTTGCATGCTCAATAACGGGCTGCTCAACCCCTTGCGCATGTTCACGCCAAGGCTTGGTTAGCAGCATGTCAATGACGGCCAGCTTGATCTCATTCGCGTCTTTGCTACACAGCAGCTTTTCGGGAATATGTGAGTTAATTAGGCCTGTCTGGCGCCCTTGTAAATAGCTCACCACTGCCCCTTGCCGACCAAGCGTTTTGTGAAACGGCCCTTTCTTTGAGAGTAAAAAGCGCGTGCTTTGTAACTCGTCTACCCATATCCATTTATCTGAAAATGCCAATACCCTTTGTTGTAAATCCAACAAGGGTTGGCACTGTAATACGGGCAGAAAAAGCGACAATGTCTGCAATAACAAGCGCAAGCTCATCTGAATCTCAGGCAACATTTTTGCTGAATCAGCGGCAAAGAAGCGATGTTCATGGTATTGCCAATGGGCCATAGCGGTTTCACAACCCAAACAAAATACAGCTTCGGTTGACATGCGATCGTCTAGCATCAAGTGTGACGGTAAAGGCAATGTTTTGTTAGTAAGCCCCTGCAATAGCTGATAGCCCTGGGCAGCTTTTGATGTATCACTCAGGCGCACCTGCTTGTCTGTGAACAACCGCGCCACCTGCAGCAATACCGCCGCACTGCCGCTGACCAGTTCAATCTCCACTTCATTCAATGCTTGTTTGGCGGAGTCTGAAGCAATGCTGCCCTCATCGAACACTAGCTCACACTCTCCCAAAGGATGCTTGAGGTAGATAGTTAGCCGTGTGAAATGTGTAGTAAACTGCCTCTCCAGCTCGTCATTTTGCGGCATGGCAAAACTGAGGTCCTGCCAGATGTGTGCGGGAAATGCACTTAAGTCGGGTGTTGCATCGGCTAAGGCAACATTAAACTCGTTGCGCTCATGAAGCCCACCCTTTATTTCTTTTTGTGTTTTGAGTGTTTGTTCATACTGGCCGTCCCTGCCTCTGACTCGCATCCCTACTTTATGCTGCTCAAAAATGTGTTTGGCTGTATCAAAATAGGTATTTTCCAACTCGCATTTTTGCGTACCAACAACTGTGAAGTCGTTTTTTTCCAGGGCGCGCCTAAGGGCATCATCCCACAGAGAACTAGCAGGCTGGCCGACGACAAACTTTAGTTCTAACTCAATTTCTGACATGATTTTTAGCAGGTTTCTTTTTATGTCGTCACAATACCCTAGCTGGCCTTAGGAGTGCAATTCGGGCAAGGTTATACTTGCACTCTATGCCCTGCTTCCCTACCATCGGAAAAGAGTAAATTAACAAAGGTTTTTTTATGCGAGCTTTAGCTGCCGTCATATTAGGGTGGTGCGTCGTGACGACTGGCTTTGCCCAGCAAAACAGTGAGCAAGCCCCCAATACGGCGACACACTTTATCAGCGAAGAAGTCTTCATTTTTATGCACGCTGGCCCAGGCAGAAATTACCGTATTCTTGGCAGTGTAGCTGCAGGTATGCCCGTAACCCGTACCGACAGTGATGAAACCGGCGACTTTGTGGAAGTGATTGACTCGCAAGGTAGAACAGGTTGGATCGAGTCTGAATATCTGGTGACTACCCCTTCATTTCGCGAAACACTCCCTCAGCTTCAGGAGCAATTGACCGAAGCCCTTGCATCGGTTGCGCCATTGCAACAGCGTATTTCATCGCTAGAGCAAGAAGTAAGAGCAAAAGACGCCACCACTAAGCAATTACAGTCTGAACTTGATAGCGCCAACGAACGCATTACCGCTTTACAATCGGCCCAGTCGGACGCCGAAGATGCCCTGCAAATGAAATGGTTGCTCAACGGTGGAGGGCTAGCAGTAGGCTGCATTATCTTGGGTATTTTACTGACCTATTTACCCAAACGACGCAAACGAAGCGATAACTGGATGAACTAAATTTACAGTTAAAAAAAAGTGGCATTGTTAATGCCACTTTTTTATCGCTTATTCCTCTGACTCATCTAACGTCATCAGTGAGGTGTTCCCCCCTGACGCCGTAGTATCAATACTCACAGTTTTTTCCGTTAGTAAGCGCATAATAAGTTTGTCACTGTATTCTGCCGTGATTACTGGCAAGATAGCACCCTCTCTGTCAGCGAGCATGGCCGTGATATCCGCTGTCCTTTGCGTATTACTGTCTACCACTACACCGGCCAAGCTGGGATCCCGAAGTAAAGCCTCCAAATGCGCAAGTCGCGCGACCTGAAATACCCCTTTTTCTGCTCCCACGTCTACAAACTTGTCTCGGAATGCTTTGGCTTCTTCGTAAAACAAGTCAGACACAACAGCTACCACTGTGTTGCCCGTAGCCAGCGCGGTTACAATAGACAAGGTCCAGTATTCAAAGGTAACTTCTCTGTCAGCAAAACACACCAAGGCGCCCCTGGGCTCAAGATACAGCATATTGCTCTCGCCAGTGGGACCTGGTAGTACTTTGGGCTTAGCCATGCGCTTTTCTACGGCTATTAACTGCCCACGCGCAGTTGCTAGGGTGCGGTTTAAGTCGTCTGCCAACTCTTCGACAATATCAACCTGTGCCACTTTGGCGAGCAATTGCCTTACCATGGATATGCGATCAATGAGTTTTTTGCCACGCCAGCCATTATCAGCATGCTGCGCCTCCAGCATCATTGCTGCAGCGTCGTCGGCCGCACGCTGGTCGCCCGATAAGGCATCATCGATATCATCACCAGACGCCAGCTGTGTAGGCTGTGGTGTGGCTTTTTCCACCATTAAACGTGTGAGATAGTTAGGGCCGCCCGCTTTCGGCCCTGTACCTGACAAGCCTCTACCGCCAAACGGTTGTACACCAACGATAGCGCCTATCATATTGCGGTTAATATACACATTACCCGCACGGCTGCGTCTGGCTAGGTCGGTGGCTCTTTCTTCAATTCTTGAATGAACTCCCATGGTCAAGCCAAAACCTGTCCCGTTGATGGCGTCTACCACGTTGTCTAGGTCTTTAGCCTTGAACCTCACAACGTGTACCACAGGGCCGAATACCTCTTTTTGCAACACATCGATACTGTCTATCTCATACAAGGTCGGAGGATAGAAAGTCCCGTTTTCACATGCTTTTGGCAGCGGACACTGATAAAGCAGTTTGGCTTTGTCTTTCATGTTTGACTCATGGGCCAATAATGCTCGCAGCGCTTTTTCGTCAATAACCGGCCCAATATCCGTCGACAACACACTGGGGTCGCCAATGTGCAACTCTTTCATTGCTCCCTTGAGCATAGTAATCACATGGTCTGCTATTTCTTCTTGTAAAAACAAAACGCGTAAGGCTGAACACCGCTGCCCTGCACTTTGAAAGCCAGAGTGAACCACGTCGTCGACGACCTGCTCTGGTAAGGCCGTAGAGTCAACGATCATACAGTTCTGGCCACCGGTTTCAGCGATGAGCGGAAGCTGCTCGGTACCTCGTTTGGCCAACGTCTGCGAAATCAATGTTCCGGTCTGGGTTGAACCTGTAAACATTACACCCTGAATACGCTGATCAGGTAGTAACAGTTCTCCAACCCCTTTACCGGGCGCGACAATGAGTTGCAATGCGTTGTCAGGTAACCCCACCTCGCGCATGATATCCACCGCACGAAGTGCAATGAGACTGGTTTGTTCAGCAGGTTTAGCAATGACCGTATTGCCAGTGACTAATGCAGCCACCACCTGCCCCAAAAATATAGCCAGCGGGAAGTTCCACGGGCTAATAGCAAGAATGACGCCTCGAGGTGCTAACCTGTCATCAGCAGAAAGCTCTGTTGCTCTCACCGCGTAATAGCGACAAAAGTCGACTGCCTCTCTAACTTCATCAATACTGTCTTGGGTTACCTTGCCCGCTTCACGGATGCACAACGTAATCAACTCAGGCATATGGCGCTCAAGCGCATCGGCAGTGCGGTTGAGGATCGCAGCGCGTTCTTCAACACTCAGCTGAGACCAGCTGCTAAACCCTTCACTCACCTTGTCAAGTTTTTCCACCATTGAAGTTTCAGAGTCGTATTGGTGAAAACCTACTGCATCGCTAAGATTTGCCGGGTTTAAGACGGGCACTGCTGACTCGGGGACGCTGTTGATGTCCTGTTGATGTTTAGTTGCGAAGCGTGTGACGTCTTGTTTTAACTGATTCATTGCATTGATATCTGCAATATCAATGCCTTTGGAGTTATCCCGTTCGGGCGCGTACAACGCAATAGGCTGACTGATTTGCGCGTTCGCTTTTTGCGTCAGACGTTGCGTCTTTTCTACGGGATCTTCAAGCAAAGTTTCCACCGCTTTGGTGTCGTCCACAATAGCGTTAACAAAAGAAGAGTTCGCACCATTCTCAAGTAAACGCCTGACCAAGTAAGCAAGCAAATCTTCGTGAATGCCTACAGGCGCATACACGCGACATTGAATTTTTTCATCAGAAACCACTTGATCATACAAGGTATCTCCCATGCCATGCAGACACTGAAATTCGAAACCTTCTTTGTCATCGCCGGCCAGCTCGATAATCACAGACGCCGTGTATGCGTTATGGGTTGCGAACTGCGGATAGATTGAATCACGGTAATCAAGCAACCGGTTCGCACAGGCATGGTAAGAGACATCGGTCGATGATTTGCGGGTAAATACAGGGAAATCCTCAAGACCAGCTTGCTGTGTTAACTTAATTTCTGTGTCCCAATATGCGCCCTTCACCAAGCGCACCATTATTCTCCGCCCCACATCCAGAGAGAGTTCTCGCAGCCACTCGATTACGTAGAGCGCGCGCTTTTGATAAGCCTGCACAGCCAAGCCAAAACCGTCCCACCCTGCCAGGTCTGGGTCACGAAATACGGTTTCGATGATGTCTAAGGAAATGTCTAGGCGATCGGCTTCTTCCGCATCCACGGTCAGCCCTATATCGTACTCTTTGGCTTTGAGACACAATGCTTTAAGCCGAGCGGGTATCTCTGTCATGACTCGCTCGTAGTGGGTCCACTCATACCTTGGGTGTATCGCCGATAATTTTACCGAAATGCCGGGAGAAAGGCGGGGTCCTTTTGATTTGGCCGCCTTGCCGATAACGTCGATGGCTTTCATGTAAGCGTCGTAATAACGGTTGGCATCTTCCATGGTACGTGCACCTTCGCCGAGCATGTCATAGGAATACACATAACCTTTTTGCTCTTTCTCTTCAGCACGCTTCACCGCATCCTGAATGTTTTCTCCCATGACAAACTGACGCCCCATTACTTTCATAGCAATGTTCATCGCGCGACGTATGACCGGCTCACCCAAGCGTCCCAGGGTTTTTTTCAACAATCCGAACTGCTCTTTCTTTCGCTTATCGGAATAATTCACCATGTTGCCGGTGAACAAGAGGCCCCAAGACGACGCGTTTACAAACAACGAGTCGCTGTTGCCTAAATGCGGTGTCCATTGTCCCTGGGAGAGCTTGTCGCGGATCAGCTCATCTTGCGTCGCTTTATCGGGTACACGCAACAAGGCTTCGGCCAAACACATAAGCACAACGCCTTCGGCAGTAGATAACGAATACTCGTTTAACAGGGCATCAACACCGCCATGTCCTTCTTGCTCTTGTCTGATCCTGAGCACCATTTTACGCGCACGCTCCCAGGCACGACTGCGAGCTCGCGGGTTAACTTCGGCTTCTGGCAGGATTGTATCAACCGCTTTTTCTTCGCTGATGCGGTAATAGTCCCGAATGGTTTGACGCAATGGCGTTGCGTGCAAAATTTCGTCGTTTAAAAGCATTTTATGTCCGATAACGTCGTAGGTTTTTCTTTAAAAAAACATTAGCTTCGGAGGGTTCAAGAATACGTTCAAGAAACGCAACTCAACGCCAACACCTAGGCCTCATTGTCTTGTTGATTATTATTGTTTTAGTGCTCCTCAACAATCACGCATTGTACCAACAAAACAAGAGGTTAAAAGAGAAGTCTTTCGACAGTAAGGTCATAATGTTGAAAGAGCGTACAGCTTTTTGAACTATCAATCACGAAGGTGCCAAAGCAAGATAAAAGTACACAGCAGTGCTCAGGCATACAGGAAGTAGTTGCGCAACGCGGTAAACTGCTGAACAATGGAAGGTATAGAGGCATAATACGTTCTAAACTGTTTAACTGTTAGCAAAGGCTATGTTGCGCGATAAGTGGGTGAATATTCTACTGGTGACTTGTTTTATCCTTCTCCAAGCTCGTTTGTGGTTTGGCAAACACAGCGTGCCCGACTATCAAAACCTGACTGATAAAGTGGCCCAACAAGCACAGCAAAATGCCAACCTTACACAGCGCAACGCGTTGCTAAAAGCTGACATTGAAGATTTAACGCTTGGCATGGACGCAATAGAAGAAAGGGCCAGAAGTGAACTAGGACTGATTAAGCAAGGCGAAACGTTTTACCGCATTTTACCCAGTGACTAACCATGAATTCACGTCATATCGTCGCCGTTGTCCCCGCAGCAGGCATCGGCACCCGTATGCAATCAGACATACCCAAGCAATATCTGACACTGCACGGCAAAACTATTTTAGAACACACACTGGAAAGGCTTTCCTCTCATTCGCTTGTTGATTCTGTTGTGGTTGCTATTCATCCCGATGACCGCCTGTTTTTTAATTTGCCCATTTCACGGCATGTTAAGATCAGCACAGTAACAGGTGGCAGTGAGCGAAGTGAGTCTGTGAGCAATGCGTTGCAAGCGCTGCCACATGACAGTTGGGCTCTGGTACACGATGCCGCTCGGCCATGCGTCTGCCAAAAAGACATCACACGCCTTATTGACACCGAAGATTTAAGTCCAACAATCGGTGCAATTCTGGCCTCACCGGTGAGTGATACACTCAAGCGGGGTAGCGATGGGTATGTGTCTGATACCGTTGACCGCAGCCAACTTTGGCGGGCATTGACCCCACAGTTTTTCCACGCTCATACCCTGCTGAATGCATACCGGCAAGCTCATCTGAATCATTTAACCGTGACCGATGAGGCTTCAGCCATGGAGCTCGCAGGGCACAAGGTCAAGCTGATTAACGGACACGCTGGCAATATAAAAATTACACATCCCGATGATTTATCGCTTGCCGCATTTTATTTACAACAGGAGAGTGACTAATGCGAATTGGCCACGGATATGACGTACACGCTTTTGGCGGTGAGGGCCCCATCACCATTGGTGGCACACGCATTGCCTACGATCAGGGCTTAGTGGCTCATTCTGATGGCGATGTGCTGCTACATGCATTGTGTGATGCCTTGCTGGGCGCAGCCGCGTTAGGTGATATTGGCAAACATTTTCCCGACACCGATGACGCCTACAAAGGCGCAGATAGCCGCGCGTTACTTCGCCATGTGATCGCAACACTGGCACAACATGATTATCAGCTGGTCAATGCTGATATGACCATTATTGCACAAGCGCCTAAGATGGCTCCGCATATTGAAACCATGCGCACTAAGATCGCACAAGATTGTAAGGTTGAACTCAATGCGATTAACGTGAAGGCCACCACCACAGAAAAACTTGGCTTTACAGGTCGCAAAGAAGGCATCGCAGCACATGCGGTGGTGTTAATACAGTGACAGCCATGACATTTTCAGAATGGCAGCACAACTTGGGGCGCCCTGTTGCCTCTGGCTTACTTAAACAATACATAGAAGACTTCGTTGTTACTGAAGACCTGGGTTATGCTCCCAGTGGCGACGGCGAACACGTGTTTTTATGGGTAGAAAAGCAAGGCCAGAACACCGCATTTGTGGCCGAACAACTGGCAAAACAAACCGGTCTGCCGCTGCGTAATGTAACCTATGCAGGGCGAAAAGATAAATTTGCGCTCACCCGACAGTGGTTTGGTTTGCACGCGCCCAAAGGCATAGCCATGTCGCCAGAGACGCTTCGCATTGAAGGCGTTACCGTATTGTCACACACGCGACATCACAAAAAACTGCGCGTAGGCGGATTAAAAGGCAATCATTTTTCACTCACCTTGCGCGGCATTGACGATATCGATGCCACCATCGCGCGCTTGGAAACAGTCAAACATCAAGGTGTACCCAATTACTTTGGCGATCAACGTTTTGGCGTGCGCCGAAACGATGACGGAACGGTTTCTATGGGAGGTACCCTGACACTGGCTATGCGAATGGTTGAGGGCGAAGTAATTCGCAACCGCAATAAACGCAACATGGCCATTTCAGCGCTGCGAAGTGCCCTGTTCAACACCTTGGTTAGCGAACGTATTCAAGCCGGTATGTTTGATCAGGTTTACCTAGGTGATGCTTGCTCGCTGCAGGGTTCAAACAGCTTTTTTATCGCTACCGAAGACACTCTTTCTGACAGCAATAGCCGTTATATTGCCAAAGATTTATCGCCTTCAGCGCCACTCGTAGGTGAAGGTGAAAACCCAACAAAAGAGATGGTTGGTGAGTGGGAAAGCAGTATCATCGAACGCTACCAACGACTGGCAGACAGCCTCAAAGCGGCAGGCGTAAAAACGCTTAGACGGGCCATTAAAGTGTGGCCTGAAAACCTCACCTGGCAGCGTGACAATGACACCCTAATTGTGGGTTTTGGGTTACCGTCTGGGTGCTTTGCTACTTCAGTGTTACGAGAATGTATCAACCTCAATGAAACACAGGAATCGGGAAACGAATAGAATGCGCATACTTTTAAGTAATGACGATGGTGTATTTGCCCACGGACTGAGCGTGCTATTCACGCAGCTAAGCGGCAGCCATGATTTAACCGTTATTGCCCCCGACCGCAATTGCAGTGGTGCCAGTAATGCACTATCACTGCACACTCCCCTTCGAATTCAAAAAATGCATAATAATTTTTATTCCGTGAACGGCACTCCGTCAGATTGTGTACATTTAGGTATAAACCAATTCATGTCAGAAGACCCTGAACTGGTCATATCTGGTATTAACCACGGCGCCAACCTGGGTGATGATGTGATATATTCTGGTACCGTTGCAGCTGCAACAGAGGGACGCTATATGGGGTTGCCTGCCATCGCAGTTTCCTTGGCCAGTAAGCAAGGCAAACATTTTGAGACTGCAGCCAGGGTAGTCGCTGACATCGTTCAAAAGCTACCGGCACATCCTCTGCCTGCGAATCAAATTTTGAATGTGAATGTTCCTGACGTACCCTATGAGGCACTAAAGGGCGTACAGGTAACGCGCATGGGTCGCCGTCATCGCGCAGAAACCATGGTACGTGATACAGACCCCTTTGGCAGACCGCTCTACTGGTATGGGCCAGTTGGCAGTGAGCAAGACGCTGGAGAAGGAACAGATTTTTATGCGGTAACCCACGGTTACGCGTCGGTTACCCCACTAAGTGTTGATATGACGGCTTACGATAGCCTCAGTGATTTAAGTAATTGGCTGGACAGTAAATGAGAATAACACGCCGAGGTGAGTCACTTGCGCAAGTGCTCGCTACAGAAGGGATCAGTAATCAAGCTGTGCTTAAAGCCATTGCGAGCACACCGCGGGAATTATTTTTGCCAGAGGCACTAAAACACAAGGCCTACCAAAATACCGCACTCCCGATTGGCCAAGGGCAAACTATATCTCAGCCCTATATTGTAGCCAAAATGACCGAACTATTGCTAAATGCCGCCAAAAAGCCAGAAAAAGTGCTAGAAATAGGTACCGGCTCTGGATATCAAACGGCTATTCTTGCACAGATCGTTAATCAGGTTTTCAGTGTAGAACGCATCAAATCGCTGCAGTTTCAAGCCAAACGACGTATGAACCAACTAGACCTCCACAATGTTTCAATGAAGCATGGTGATGGCTGGCAAGGCTGGCCCAGCAAGGGCAATTACGATGCCATCATCGTAACGGCAGCTGCTGCTGCACTTCCTGAAGTCTTATGTGATCAATTGAATGAGGGCGGACGCTTGATTGTACCCGTGGGTGAAATGCAGCAATCTCTGTTATGTATTGACAAAATTGATGGCGAGCTAAGCACTGACACAATCGAAGCGGTAAGGTTTGTTCCCCTAGTGGCAGGTGCCATTCAATGATCGCTTCCACACTGCGTTGGTAATTGTGAAACATTGGCTCTTAGCGTTAGCCACTGTTCTAATAGTATCAGGGTGCAGCAGCCGAAAAGCGCCTGCGCCATTGTCCATTCTCAATAGCCAACCAGAGCACATTCCTTCAGCATTCGACGTAGAGACCTATGAAGTTGTGGCAGGCGACACTTTGTTTGCCGTTGCGTGGTACAGCGGGAATGATTATCGCGATCTGGCGAAATGGAACAATATTTATCCTCCATACACCCTCTCAATAGGACAAAAATTGCAATTAAGGCCTCCTGAGGCGCAAACAGTAGCAAAAAACCCCAGTGGTCGTACCAGCGAAAAATCTCATAAAACACCTGTTGCAAGTTCTAAAAAGCAGGCGTATGGTGGAAATCAAGAGGTGGTTAATAAACGAACATCTGTTCCGAATGACGCTGCCACCACAACACCAAAGATAGGCGAATTCCCCGCAAGGGTAGCCAAATGGACATGGCCCGCTCAAGGAAAAGTTATTGAGCGCTTTAAAGCTAAAGGTGATGTAAACAAGGGAATTGACATTCAAGCTTCCAAGGGCTCGCCCATCGTTGCCGCTGCAGCTGGCAGGGTAGTTTATACGGGCAGTGCATTACGTGGATACGGTAATCTAATAATAATAAAACACACCGATACATTTTTGAGCGCTTATGCTCACAATGACCGCATTTTGGTTAACGAGCGTGAGTGGGTGGCAGCCGGACAACAGATTGCCACCATGGGGAATAGCGGAACAAATTTGGTAAAACTTCACTTTGAAGTTCGGTATCGCGGGAAGTCACTTGACCCTATGCGTTACCTACCGTCACAACAATAACAAGAAATAATAATAAGAAATGACAGGAGCAATAACACATTAACAAAATTTGAGCAGGAGATGCAGTTGTGAAAAACCAAGACGCTGTGATCGAAGCTGTACCAAACGATAAGTCTATCGAGGCAGATTTAGGCCTCGACGAGTTCAAAGAAAGTGAAACTGCATCAGAGGCAGACACTGTCGAAGAATCTCAAAGCTCTCTATTCAATCAAGAAGCAAACAGTAAAAATCTGGATGCTACCCAACTTTATTTAGGTGAAATTGGCTATTCTCCGCTGCTAAGTGCAGAAGAAGAAGTATATTTTGCCCGACGCGCATTGAAAGGCTGTGAAGCCTCCCGCAAACGAATGATTGTCAGTAACTTACGACTGGTGGTGAAAATTGCACGCCGTTACAACAATCGTGGTCTAGCACTGTTAGATTTAATTGAGGAAGGCAATTTAGGCCTCATCCGCGCAGTAGAGAAGTTCGACCCAGAACGCGGTTTCCGCTTCTCGACCTATGCAACCTGGTGGATACGCCAGACCATAGAACGCGCCATCATGAACCAAACACGTACCATACGCTTACCCATACATGTTGTAAAAGAACTGAATGTGTATCTGCGAACTGCGCGTGAACTGTCACAAAAGCTCGACCACGAGCCCTCTGCAGAGGAAATAGCACAAGCATTAGACAAGCCAATTGATGATGTTAGCAAAATGCTGCGACTGAACGAGCGTATTACTTCTGTTGACACACCTATTGGGGGTGAAAACGACAAAGCCTTGCTTGATGTGATTGCCGACGAGCACGACTGTGGCCCTGAAGATAATCTTCAAGAAAACGACATCAAGAGTAATATCGTAAAATGGCTAGGCGAACTCAACCCCAAACAGCGGGAAGTGCTGGCAAGGCGCTTCGGCCTAATGGGATACGAGCCCTCAACCCTTGAAGATGTGGGGGCAGAAATTGGCCTGACCCGGGAAAGAGTAAGACAAATTCAGGTAGAAGCACTGCGTCGCCTTAAAGATATTCTGAGCCATCAAGGTCTCAGTATAGAGAGTCTGTTTGACCGCATGAGTGTTTAGATTGAAACCGCGCTCAGGCGCGGTTTTTTATTTGAGCATTACGCATGACACCACCCCGTAAACGCGTTAGACGACTTTGGCTGTCAGGCATTGTTGCAACCGTTTTTTATGGTGGTTGGAGTTTTTTCGCCAACCAACTTGTTAGCAACGACCTGCAATTGGTAATCCGCTCAGCGCTGGTGCAAGGCTTGTATAGCGGGGGTGTGACGCTGTTGTTTACCTGGCTGTTGGAAACTACCTATGCAAAGGTTGGCACCCGGCATTTCTCTTTTGCTTTTGTGGTGCCTCTGGTTTGCCTGCCGCACAGCCCTTCTGAGCATGCTCACTATATAAGACAAAGCTTCAATCGCGTACTGAGCGACGCTGCAAACTGGTTTAAGGGCACATGCTGGCCAGCCGTTTTTGTTGCGCCTCTTTTGCCTCTGCTTATTCAATCTACCTTGGTCGTAGGCGTAAACGTGGTTAACGCCACCCCTAATTTATGGCTCACTGTCGCGCCTTCGATATTTTTCAGTGGGTTATATGGTTACCTGTATACACTGGCACTGTATAAAAAACGTAACCAAGAGTAAATTCAGGCTCTTTCCAGGCAAACAAAGGTATAATCGTGTGGATTTTTTTCATCCGCATGATGGGATTCTTTAGATGTTTCACGCCACTTTGCAGCAGACATATAGTCAGGAAAGTAAGTGTCTCCTGAGACATCGAGGTCGATAAAAGTCAGATATAACCTGTCGGCGTGGGGCAGCATGGCCTGATATAACGTACCGCCGCCAATGATCATGATTTCTTCTGCGTCACTTTGTCTGGCCAATGTCACTGCATCGTCAATATTGTTTAACACCTGTGCGTCGGGCAACGTAAATTCAGCCTGTTGGGTGATCACAATATTTTGCCTCCCTGGCAAAGCCTTACCAATAGACTCATAGGTTTTTCTGCCCATGATCACAGGCTTGCCGAGTGTAACCTGCTTAAAATGTTTCAGGTCAGCTGGCATGTGCCACGGCATATCATTATTTGCACCAATCACGCGGTTGTGCGCCATGGCGGCTATCATTGCCAGTTTACTCATTTGCGGTAAATAACCTCTACACCGTCGTCGTCTTCGTCATCCCAATCATCGTCGTCCCAGTCGTCGTCAAGGCCATCGTCAACTGACTCATGCGCTGAGCTATCCCACTGGAATTCGGTATTTTTAGCGTCTTCGCCTGTAGTATCTTCTGCCGGCAGGGTTTCCAGATAATTCATAACCTGCTTACACAATTCGTCAGTATTGATTTTTTGGAAGGCGGAAATGTGAAACACTTCACCTTCCCACTCAAGTGCCTCTATGATGCGCTGGCAGACCTCTTCTGCTTCTTCTTCAAGCATCAAGTCTATCTTGTTAAATACTAGCCAGCGAGGCTTGGCAGCCAACTTAGGATTATATTGCTCAAGCTCCGAGATAATGGTTTGCGCATTTTGTGCGGGATCACTGCCGTCAGCTGGCATGATATCGACCAAGTGCAATAGTACACGACAGCGTTCAAGATGTTTAAGGAAACGAATCCCCAGCCCGGCACCATCAGCTGCACCTTCGATCAAACCAGGTATATCAGCTATCACAAAACTACGTTGTGCATCTTGCCTTACAACACCTAAATTAGGCACTAGCGTGGTGAAGGGATAGTCGGCAACTTTAGGTTTAGCTGCTGACACTGAACGAATGAAGGTTGATTTTCCTGCGTTGGGCAACCCCAGCAAACCAACATCAGCTAGAAGCATAAGTTCAAGTTTTAAGTTGCGGATTTCACCAGGCGTGCCATTCGTTTTCTGTCGAGGCGCCCGGTTTACACTACTTTTAAACCGGGCGTTACCCAGACCGTGATAGCCGCCTTGTGCGACTTTAAGACGTTGTCCATGCTTGGTCAGGTCACCCAATACTTCCGCTGTGTCGGAATCGGTAGCACGGGTTCCTACAGGCACCTTAATAGTGAGGTCGGCACCCGCTCGGCCAGTACAATTACTGCCCTGCCCGTTTTGTCCACGTTCAGCACGGTGGAATCGCTCAAACCGATAGTCGATCAGGGTATTCAGGTTTTCATCAGCTTGCAGATAAACACTGCCGCCGTCACCGCCATCACCACCGTCAGGGCCGCCTTTGGGAATATACTTTTCACGACGAAAACCGATAGTACCATTACCACCATCGCCCGCTTCTACGCGGATATCCGCCTCATCAACAAACTTCATTTTTTGCTCGCTTGATTGTTTTGAATCCGATCAAGAATGTAAGAGAAGGAGCATTTTTGTTACCACGCCATAAACCCATCCATGGGGGCTCTGCCTCGGCATCCATGCCTCGGAAGGGTAATAAAAATGCTCCTTCTCTTACATCCTCGATCTAACCATGTTCTGCGCTCGCTAAAAAGCATAGATTCACAAATCTACCATTAGCCAAACTCTATAATTAATTTCGAAGAAATTTGGCAAACCTGCTTGCGAAGCACTGAATGGGAGAAGGGTTTTGTTTTCTGCCCCTCTAAGGCATGGATGCCGAAGCGGAGCCCCCATGGATGGGTGCACGGCGTGGCAGAAAACAAAACCCTTCTCCTATTTAGTGCGTGTTTATTCAAACAGCCAAAACAAGTTATTAAAGTCTAGCTATGCCTTAAAATAAGACAAGCATAAAAAACCCCGCATCAGCGGGGTTTTTCAATTCTTTCAGGGAAACCCCGAACCAAATTACTCAGCTACGATGCTTACGTATTTACGGTTCTTAGGACCCTTCACTTCAAACTGAACCTTGCCGTCTTTAAGTGCAAACAAAGTATGGTCTTTACCGATACCCATGTTGTCACCAGCGTGGAACTTAGTACCACGTTGTCTAACGATGATGTTGCCTGCAAGCACAGATTGACCGCCAAAGCGCTTCACGCCAAGACGTTTACTTTCTGAATCACGACCGTTTTTGGTACTACCACCAGCCTTTTTGTGTGCCATGTGTTCGTGCTCCTATTATGCGCTAATGCCTGTGATCTTCACTTCAGTGAACCACTGACGATGACCCATTTGTTTACGTGAATGCTTACGACGACGGAACTTGACGATTTTAACTTTATCGCCACGTCCGTGCGTAACAACTTCAGCTGTTACCTTAGCACCCGCTACAGCAGGTGTACCGATTTTAACGTCGTCGCCATTGCTTACCATCAGGATGTTGTCGAACTCAACAGTTTCACCCGGGGCAACTTCAATCTTTTCCAGACGAACGGTTTGACCTTCGGCCACACGGTGTTGTTTACCACCACTTTGGAAAACCGCGTACATATCTTACTCCGCTCTGCGTCTCTTGACGCTTCATTTCAAAAACAGGGCGCGAATTGTACGTGAAAGGATTTTCGATAACAAGCCCGATATCATAGAAAAATGATTATTTTTTACCCTTTTTACAAGTTTCTTCTAACAAATGCCTAAAAGTTACAGCCATAGGTGGCTTACGCAGCCATTTTCGGTACAATCACGACCAATCATTTACACTTCATTCGGGTAATGTTTTTGCATGATGGACCTTGCCAAGATACGTGATTTAGCAAACGCAGATATGCAATCTGTTAATTCACTTATTCAACAACAAGTTACGTCTGATGTTGCGTTAATCAACCAGCTTGGATTTTACATCATTAACAGCGGTGGTAAACGTTTGCGTCCGCTTATTACAGTGTTGGCAGCACGGGCAGCCGGAATAAAGAACAACGACCATCACACGCTTGCCGCTATTATAGAATTTATTCACACCTCAACGTTACTTCACGATGACGTGGTGGATGAGTCTACATTACGTCGGGGTCGAGAAACCGCGAATGCACGTTTTGGTAATCAGGCCAGTGTGTTAGTTGGCGACTTTTTATATTCTCGTTCTTTTCAAATGATGGTGAGTTTACATTCTATGCGAGTGATGGAAGTGCTGTCTGACGCCACTAACCGCATTGCCCAAGGTGAAGTGCAACAGCTAATGAATTGTAACGATCCCAACACCACAGAAGCCAGCTATTTTGACGTTATTTACGGCAAAACCGCGCGTTTGTTTGAAGCGGCAACACAACTTTCAGCCGTACTTGCGGGGCAAGATGAAAAAGTAGAAAAAGCCATGTTGGATTACGGCAAGTATCTGGGCACGGCTTTTCAGCTTGCTGATGACATACTCGATTACACCGCCCAGAGCGGCGACATGGGCAAAAACGCAGGCGATGACTTAGCAGAAGGTAAACCGACTTTACCTCTACTTTATGCCATGTGGCATACCAGTGATGACAATGCCGCACTGATAAGAAGCGCAATAGAAAATGCCGATGGCCTGCCTCACCTGGAAAAGATCCAGCGCATTATGCACGACACCAATGCGTTAACTTACACACAGAAAAAAGCCGATGAAGCGGCTGAACACGCGATTTCATCGCTGTCTCCTGTGCCTGACTCCGATTACAAAGACGCCCTTATCGCACTGGCAAAAATCGCAGCAAAACGGGATAGTTAACCTTATCCCGTTTTCTTTTCACTGGCTTCTATTTCTGCCCAGAGGGCTTCGGCCTGAGACGTCAACTCCGCAAACTTTCTCATGTCGCCATTGCGCTGGGCATGCATAGCTTGCTCTTGCAATGACGCATGTTGTTTACGACGTTTTTTGTTGGGGTCTGATTTAAATAATCCAAACATAATTAGGGCCCGTTTTGTGTTTAATGCATAGCAATACGTACCCCTATCCGCTCAGATCATCAAACGCCTCTTTCGCGCGTCATATTTTCGTTGCGGTCTCTGTGCACAATGACATTGTCTTCTATACGAATACCGCCGTACGGACGCAGCACGTCTATTTGGTCCCAATTCACATACTTGCCGTTTTCAGATGCGCGCAGCTCTTTAAGCAGCGAGTCGATAATGTATAGGCCAGGTTCAATCGTGAACACCTGTTTTGACTCTATGGGACGTGTGCAGCGCAAGAACGGATGCTCGTCTGGTGCAGGGTTTGGAGTGCCCCTGTCATCAGCCACCAGCGCGCCCACGTCGTGCACCTGTAAACCGAGATAATGGCCAATGCCATGGGGAAAGAAAGTCCGGCTTATTCCCGTATCGACGATGGCTTGCGCATCTAGGTTGACGATGTTGCAGTCTTGCAAAATTTGCGCGATACCTTCATGGGCGAAGAACTGAAGATCGGAATACAAGGTGCCGGGCTTTAGTGCATCCACTAGCGACAGTGTGACCCTGTCGACGCGTTCGATAAGTTCCGCAAACAAGGTACCTTTAGGCGTGTATGTACGAGTAATATCGGCTGCGTACCCGTTGTAACTTGCGCCTGCATCAATCAAAAAGCTGCGGTGCTGAATGGGCGCCTGATTGTCGTAAAACATGTAATGCAAAATAGCGGCATTTTCATTTAGCGCGACTATGCTGGTGTAGGGCAGATCGTTTTCTGACTGCGCCGCCGCACGACAATATGCCAAATGAATATTGAGTTCACTTTCGAAGTTTTCAAACGCCTGTCTCGCCGCCACATGGCCTGCAGTGGCTTTGTCATTGGCCATGCGCATGCACATGAGTTCGTAGTCGGTTTTATAAGCTCGGTGGTAATGCAAGTAATGCATGACCCTGTCTGGATTTACATTGTCAAAACCTAACGCTCTGGCCACCTCTAAGTACTCACCGATATACGCATAGCGGGCTTTGTCAAATGGCAGTAACTTTTCCACTGCATCGGCCTGCTTTAAAAACTTTATGTCGAAAAATTCAGCCCAAAAATCGGAAGGCTCTGGCGGTACCTTATGCCAAAAGTCAACAGGGCGATAGAAGATCAGCGTGGGCTTGTCTGTGCCGTTTACCACCAGCCAGCAGTTTGGATTGTCTACAATCGGTACCCAGGCTTTAAATTGAGGGTTTACCTTAAACGGATAATGATTGTCGTCCAAAAATAAGCGTTTGCCTTGACCAGAGTGAATAACTAAACCGTCAATACCTTCACGCTCAATGGCCTCACGCGTGCGTTGCTGTAGGGTGTCGATATGCTGGCGATACAGTTCAGAAACAGATGGCTGATTTTGCATAGGGCTCTTTTTTATTCGTTAATTGAGGCGCACAGTGTAAGGCCTGAATTGCACTGTGTAAAAGTGTTCAGACCTTACTGCGTGTAAACTGGCACTTGCATAGCCGACAGATTGGCAAACAAATGACTATTGTGGCCAAGTTGCCATTCGTAAATTTGTTGATATGCCATTACTGCTTTTACGTATTCTCTGGTTTCTTTGAACGGAATGTTGTCTATCCAAATATCCATAGGAACGGGCTTGTCGCGCGGCAGCCACTCGATCACTTTATGCCAGCCCGCATTATAGGCAGCTGCGATTAATACCGGGTTTGTGCCCAGCTTTTGTTCTAGATATTTTAAGTACCCCAACCCCAATTCGATGTTGGTTTCGGGGTTAAACAAATAACGCTGTATTGGCCCGCTGTCGAGCTTTCTCTGCAACCTTTGTGACAACACGTCTGCGTGTTTAACCAGATAGGTCGCTGTTGAGGGTAATACCTGCATGAGTCCACGCGCGTTGGCGCTGGATACAGCATCAACCATAAAGGAGCTTTCTCTGCGGGCGATGGCCAGTGAAAAGGCGGGCTCCACGTTATACCTGTTGGCCTGCTCCACCATTTCATCTGCGAAAGCTAGCGGAAACCTGAGGTCGACGGCATCGCGGTCGCCGGTTCTCAGCACTCCCACAATTGCCTGATCATGCCACCCCCACTCTGACGCCAGTTTTACCGCTGCGCGCTTTTCATTAACGTTGAGCTCTCTGTTCAGTGCATACCATTCGCGACGGGCAGGTGTGTATTCTTTGTGATAAAAAAGCTCTCGTGCTCGTTGCGCCTGAGGGTGCTGCATAATGTTGTTGTATACCTGCTCATCGACCGCTAAAGCGGCGAGATTGTATGACGGTGCGACCGCCCGTTTAGCACTGGCAAGAAACCCATAATAATGACGTTCTGTAGCCAGTGCTGTCATGATGTTATTGGCTTCTGCAATACGCCCTACCGATTCCAGCGCTCTGGCATTCCAGTATCGGAACTCGCCTGTTTCTCTTACCGATACTGGCGCTTGTTCGACTACGTCAAGTACCGCTTTCCACTGCTGCTGTTTGACGACATGGGCCAAATGCCAGCGCCATACGTTATTACCGGCATTTGCGGTAGACGCTCTCTCTAGCCATTGCTGAGAACTCGGATGGGCATCGAGAGTAAGGCTGATTGCCAGTGTTTCTGTAATCGACTGAAGATCGTTTTGCGGCAACTTTCCGGAGGCTTCCCATATTGGAAGGTTAGTAGCAACCCGTTCTGGTATACGCCAGCTGGCTTTATTTAAACCCCACTTGGCAATTTTTCGCTCTTGCTCAGGCAGAGTAAAAGGCAAGGAACGCGGTGACAGAACAGTGGCAGAATTGCGGTGCACATCCACCCATTTGTCTGACAGAAAGCGAGCATTTTCGGGGGCGTAGCGCCTTAAATATCGCGTAAGGCCAGTTTTCCCCTGCTCTCCGGCAAGGCCTATACGCTGAATCGCCAATTCTGACGTTAACTTGCCGTTGGTGCGCCAATAATGCAAAACCGGATCACATGCCTCTGGTTGGGAAAACCCTGCTAGCCAAAGTACTTCCACCTGCTCGTGCCAGGCAGCATCTGCACCATGCTTTTTGCGAGTAAAATGAAGCTGCCTACATAGTAGCTCAGTGCCTAACCCAGGCTCATATTCTTGTAAAAACACCGTTTGATAATGATGTTTAGCAAGATATCGCAACCACTTTCGCAGCAGTTGACGACGCACGGGCACGCCTTTGGTATCACGTAAAAACGCACGGATTTGTTTGCGATTGTTGTAACTTACCTGCCGGTTGACCAGTTCATAATAAAGATACGGAAACAAAGGATAACTGGCCATGTCCTGAACATCGTCTTCCAGTGTATGCAGGCGACTCACGGGCACACTTCTTATGCGCTTTTGTAAATAAGCATAACGTTCACGCTGCGCTTCAAGGGAAGTGTCTTGCGCATAAGATGGATTGTGGAAGGTACTTCCGATAAGCAGAATGATGAAGGTAACGAGCAGATTTTGGGTTGTCATTTCACCTTGGAACTTATTCTGTGCGCTAAACACTAAATTAGCACGTAATGGGTAGGGTTGATAAGTATTGAATTGTTAATTTTGGTGTTTGTTCTTACTGGGTTAATGAGAAAAAACCTCCCTGTAACAGTATATGCCTTGTGTTCTGCCTAAGAGGCCACATATTGACTTACACATTTCAAACGCCTGTTTGAATTTTTAATTGAATTTTTCTGTAGCCGTGACAATATGCGGCTACTCATTACATCGCTGCTTCCTCACCCTACATTTTTGGGAACAGCATTCAGGCCATTTGCCGAAGGAGAAATCTATGATCTACTCAGGCGACAGTCTTAGCGTGTCGATGCTCGACGACGGTTTTGCTGAACTGGTGTTTGACGCCAAAGGTTCAGTAAACAAATTCGACCGCCAAACCGTCTCGGAACTTGATGAAGCCACAGCCGCACTCGCCAGCCATGGCGGCGTTAAAGGTGTATTAGTTCGCAGTAATAAAGGCGCTTTTATCGTAGGTGCAGACATCACTGAATTCACCAGCCTATTTGCGCTACCCGATGAAGAAGTGCTTACTTGGGTAGGCAATACCTCACGGGTATTCGACCGTTTTGAAGACTTGCCTTTCCCCACTGTATGCGCAGTGAATGGCTTTGCCCTTGGCGGCGGCTGTGAAATGGCCCTGGCATGTGACATGCGGGTTGCCGACAACACTACTCGTATTGGTCTGCCAGAAGTAAAGTTGGGGCTTATGCCTGGTTTTGGTGGCACAGTTCGTTTACCACGGGTTATTGGCTCAGATAATGCGCTAGAGTGGATGACAACAGGCCGTGACCGCAACGGTGAAAAAGCACTGAAAGAAGGTGCTGTTGATGCCGTTGTGAGCGCTGACAAGTTACGTGAAGCCGCACTTGCTATGCTAAAAGATGCGGCAGAAGGCAAACTGAACTGGGAAGCTCGTCGCGCACAGAAAAAAGCGCCGCTTCAGTTAAACAAAAACGAGAGCATGATGAGTTTCTCGACCGCAGCCGCTATGGTTGCCGCGCAGGCTGGTAAGCACTATCCGGCTCCGCATATGATGGTAGAGACAGTGCAAAAAGCCTCGACACTGGACAGAGATGGCGCACTTACCCTTGAAAATCAAGGGTTTGTAAAGCTAGCCAAAACGGATGCCGCTAAAGCACAGATTGGCATTTTTATGGCTGACCAGCTGGTTAAGAGCAAAGGCAAAAAACAAGCTAAGTCTGCAACCAAAGACGTTAAACTCAATGCTGTGTTAGGTGCAGGCATTATGGGTGGCGGTATTGCGTACCAAAGTGCTGTGAAAGGCATTCCTGCGGTCATGAAAGACATTAACCGCGACGCACTTGATTTAGGTTTAAAAGAAGCGGCGACTATTTTAGGTAAAGGCATGCAGAGAGGCAAAGTGGATGCAGCCAAAATGGCCGCCACCCTCAATGCCATTACCCCCACACTTGAATACAGCACATTGAAAGATGCCGACATGGTTATTGAGGCTGTGGTTGAAAACCCCAAAGTAAAAGGCATTGTACTTAAAGAAGTAGAAGACACGGTGGCCGATGATGCGATTATCTGCTCGAATACCTCAACTATTTCTATCAATCAGCTAGCCGAAAGCTTGGAAAAACCTGAGCGTTTCTGTGGAATGCACTTCTTTAACCCCGTGCATAAAATGCCACTGGTAGAGATCATCCGGGGTAAAGATACTTCAGATGACACCATCGCTGCGGTTGTGGCGACTACGTTGAAGATGGGCAAGACCCCGATCGTGGTCAACGACTGCCCAGGCTTCCTAGTCAATCGCGTGTTGTTCCCTTATTTTGCTGGCTTTGGCAAATTGCTACTCGATGGCGCAGACTTTACGGCTGTTGATAAGGTGATGGAAAAAGTGTTTGGCTGGCCGATGGGCCCGGCTTACCTGATGGATGTGGTGGGCATCGATACCGGAGATCACGCTGCCAATGTGATGGCTGAAGGTATCCCGGAGCGTATGGCGCGTTTGGATAATGACCCGAGCACCCTTATGTACAAAGCCGACCGACTTGGTCAGAAAAACGGTAAAGGGTTCTACAATTATGGCGTGGATAAACGTGGTAAGCCCACCAAAACCGCCGCTGATGAGGCTTATGCACTTATCAACCCGGTTAGCGCTGAGCGTAAAGAGTTTGATAAAGACGAGATTATAGCTCGTTTAATGATCCCAATGGCTAACGAAGCGATTCGCTGTTTGGAAGAAGGCATTGTAGACAGTGCGGCAGAAGCCGATATGGCCCTGTTGTACGGATTGGGCTTCCCGCCCTTCCGCGGCGGTATTTTCCGTTACATTGAAACCATGGGCTTGGCTAATTTTGTTGCATTAGCCGACAAGTACGCACATCTGGGACCGATTTATCAAATCAGTGACGGTGTACGTGACATGGCCGCCAATGGCAAATCTTACTTCGCTTAACCCTTAGGAGACCAACATGAAAGACGTAGTCGTTATCGATTGTATTCGTACCCCCATGGGCCGCTCCAAGGGTGGTGTTTTTCGCAATGTACGCGCAGAAGACTTATCTGCGGCCTTGATGACCGCCTTGCTTGACCGCAATCCCAATGTCGATCCGGCGGAAGTCGAAGACATCATTTGGGGCTGTGTACAGCAAACCAAAGAACAGGGTTTCAACGTGGCGCGTAATGCTCAGTTGATGACTCGCATTCCTCGCTCAACTGCGGCAGTGACCGTCAACCGTTTATGCGGTTCGTCTATGCAGGCTCTGCACGACGCCACCAGCGGCATTATGACTGGCCGCGGTGATATTTATATGATCGGCGGCGTAGAGCATATGGGCCATGTGCCCATGAACTTTAACGTTGATTTTCATCCTGGGCTGGCCAAATATACGGCAAAAGCTTCTGGCATGATGGGTATGACTGCAGAGCTACTCGGGCGCCAAAATGGTATTACCCGTGAAATGCAAGACGCCTTTGGTGCACGTTCTCACCAACGCGCCCACCAGGCGCACCTTGAGGGCCGCTGGGCTAATGAGATTGTCGCACTTGAAGGTCACGATGCTGATGGGCGCCTAGTCAAAGTAGACTACGATGAGGTGGTACGCCCAGACTCAACGGTTGAAAGCATGGCCGCACTACGCCCTGTATTTGACCCCGTTAACGGAACTGTAACCGCAGGTACCTCTTCAGCCATTAGTGATGGCGCTTCAGCTATGCTGGTCATGTCAGCGGACAAAGCCAAGGCACTTGGTCTTACGCCTCGTGCAAAAATTCGCGCGATGGCCGTGGCGGGTTGTGATGCTGCGATTATGGGTTTTGGTCCGGTACCTGCGACACAAAAAGCACTAAAACGTGCAGGCTTGACCATGGATGATATCGAACTGGCTGAGTTTAACGAAGCCTTTGCTGCGCAGGCTCTGTCGTGTATCAAACAGCTAGGCTGGATTGACAATTACGATGAGAAAGTGAACCTAAACGGTGGCGCTATTGCCCTAGGACATCCATTAGGCTGCTCGGGTTCTCGTATCAGTACTACTCTGCTTAACTTAATGGAATCTGAGGACAAGACACTTGGCCTTGCAACCATGTGTATTGGCTTAGGTCAGGGGATCGCGACGATTTTTGAACGCGTTTAATACACCTTATTGTTAACTCATTAAGCGGGGCCAAGCGCCCCGCTTTTTTGTTGCGTTAGCCTATCGATTCTAATGGACTAACTACCGCGTTACCGCCACGCTGCAACACATGTGTATAGATTTGCGTAGTTTTGACATCTGAATGCCCCAACTGATCCTGAACGGTTCTAATATCCGCGCCCTTTAGTAATAGATGCGTAGCAAAAGAGTGTCGCAATGTATGGGGCGTAACCTGTTTCTCTAGTCCAATTTCTCTGGCCGTATTTCGCACCGTTCGCTGTAACTGCTTCTCGTCAATATGATGCCGTCTGATTTTATTCGACTCAGGGTCGACAGACAGTTTTATGGACGGAAACAGATACTGCCAGCCTAGCGTTTTATTTGCCGTGCCAAACTTCTTTTCCAGTCTCGACGGTAACCAAACGCCAGCATAATCCTCAACGTCCAAATCGTTTTGCAAAATACCTTGTACAACCGCAATTTGTGTTTTTAAGGGCTGTACGAGGCTATCAGATAGGGTTACTACCCTGTGCTTGCCGCCCTTTCCATTCCAAATTTTGACGCATCGAAAATCAAAATCGATGTCTTGGACACGCAGACGAACGCACTCCATCAGCCTTAAACCGCTCCCATATAACATAGCCACAGGTAGATATTTCGATGATGGGATATTGGCAAGCAACTTTTTTACTTCCAACATGGTCAGAACGACAGGCAGTTTCTTAGGGCGAGAACTGTTCACAAAATCAAGTTCAAGACTAAGCGGTTCTTCCAAATACTTTGCATACAGAAACACAAGTGCATTCAATGCACTTGCTTGGGAACTAGCGGCATAATTACGTTTAACGGCAAGGTGAGTCAGATAGTTGCGAACCTCTTCGTCGCCCATTTTTTTAGGGTGAATGTAATCATTGTGACGAATAAAGTCAGCTACCCATTTCAAGTAGAGCTCTACAGTACGCCGCGAATAGCGTTTAAACACCATAAAGTCGCGAACAGAGGTTAAAAACTTTGAGCGCATCTACCCGTTCAATTCAGCTAACCAGAGGATACAACCAATGTACGGTAACGATTACAATTACACTACTGAACCAAAGCCCAGATTGAATCAAAAAATTAACTTGTCAGTTTGACGCATTTCACGCCAATTAAAACCTCAGCAAAATATTGAACTAAGCCACACAATGCGGCTATAGTGAAACCAAACAAGGAAGTGGCCGCAACAAAACACACCATTTAGGTGCAAGCATTTACACCACTTTTAAATCTATTAAATTGTTATGCACGCAAGGAGTGAGCAATGCAGATGAGCAATATTAAATCCTTGTTGATAACCGCAGTTGTAGGATATTTGTACCTCAACATTGCATTGGTTATGTTTTGGCGTCCAATTATTTTATACAACCCAACAATGGATTGGCTGTTAGAACATTTTGCTGGAACGGGATGGTTTAGCCCACTTTTGTTCATTCAAGACTTTATTATAAATACCGTCTTGTCTTTTCCTCTTGCACTCTTTATTCACTATCTTCGCCCACAGTCTTATTGGATTCATGGTGCTGTTGCAGTTTTACCAGGCTTTTTGTGGACACATTCGGTCTGGATCAATGACCCAGGTTTCAGCCAAATATGGCAAAGCGTTGCTATAGGTTGGGTTCATAGTTTGGCAACGTTACCATTAGCAGTTATGGTTGTCATATGGTTAAGTGGTAGGCGTGCATAACAAGGCGCTTAAGGCACTCACTTCGTTCGTTGGGACGCAAACGCGCGGCGGCTTCGCCATTTTCGCCGCACATTCGCGCCCCTTAGCTTAGCGTTAGGTTGCACATGGAATTCGAAACTTGGTCAACTCCGTTTGAAATCGGAACAATTTGGTTAGTTGACTTATCATGGGGAACAGAAACATGGTCCCTTACAAAACCAGATGGTTCGAAATACGAAATTAGTGGCTCGGAAACCCATTTAGATTGTGACTTAGTTGCCCGCATTTTCCACGAAGATACGGAAACTTTGTACAAAGTTTACTATGGCGTAGTTAACGGTTTTCGTTGTTTAGACGAACATGGTTTAACTGAGATATGGAATAGCAACAGGCCACAAATGAATACTTTCTTAGTAAAAAATCATGGTTGGCACAAAGAAAGTCCTTTAACATTTTTCATGGGCCATCAAGAAGAGTTGTCGCACATGCTCGTCACAAACGACGAATGTTTAGAGGTAATATGCCAAGAACCCCCCAAAATACTTAGGGTGGGACATGTACCACTTAAAAAGAATGCAACCTAACAAGGTGCTTAAGAAGCCACTCACTTCGTTCGCTGGGACGCAAACGCGCGGCGGCTTCGCCATTTTCGCCGCACATTCGCGCCCCTTAGCTTAAAGTTAGCTGCTTTATTCAATTAAAAGGAAGTTTTATGAAAACGAAAATTTTTACGCTTATATGCCTTCTAAGTTTCAGTCAGGTGTCATTTGCATATCAGGATGAAATAGATAAATTTTTTAGCCTCTATGAATCAGGGAAAGTGCTTGAAGCTGTAGATTCTATTTATTCATCCAACAAATGGATTCTGCAAAAAAAAGACGACGTTCAACATGTAAAATCTCAACTTCAAAACCTAAACAGCTTGGTTGGAAAATTTCACAGCAAAGTCAAATTAGGCGAGGAACATATTGCAGAAAGGCTTTATCACATTACCTACCTCGCACTCTATGAGCGCCAACCAGTAAGGTTAGAGTTTGTGTTTTATAAACCCGAAGAAAATTGGGTGATTTATTCTTTTTCATTCGACGACGAAATAGATGAAGAACTTCAGAAATTTGCACGGGATAAAATTGCAGGCTACAACGTTGGCAGCTAACAAAACGCTAAAGTCACTCACTTCGTTCGTTGGGACGCAAACGCGCGGCGGCTTCGCCATTTTCGCCGCACGTTCACGCCCCTTAGCTTAAAGTTATACGCATTAAGGAAACCATGAGTAAAAAGGAATTTATTACATCAATATTCTTTATCTGTTTTTTCACTTTCCTGCTGCAGATCTGGATTATTGGAGATTTAGCAGATCAAATTGCAAAATTAACCGGCTACTTGGTCGCAATAGCGATCGTTCCATTTCTAATCGCAATAGTACCAACTAGTATTTTGCTCTTTGCTAAGTCAAAACCTGTTCCAGTCAAACTAAAGCTTTGGTTATATATTTTGCCATTGGCGTTTACTGGCTTGCTACTTCTTTACATGCTTATAATGCTAAATAGCGGTGCGCACTAGTGGGCAATGCGTATAACAAACCAATCAAGCTCACTCGCTCCGCTCGCTGGGACAGTTACTCGCCCGCGCTATCGCTATTTTCGCGGGCAAGCAACTGCCCCTTATTGGGGTGTTATGTACACAAGGAAGAATTAAACAATGAAAAGGTATGAATACAAAGTTGTTAATGCTGGTAATCTATTTGGGCCCAGAGTTCATAATATCGAAAAATGCCAAGATCTTTGCGAGCGCAATGGAAAAATTGGCTGGGAACTTGTAAGTACTAAGTACCACTGGCTTAGCACACAATACACACTATTTTTCAAACGAACTATTGAAGAAGAGTAGATAACTTATCCTCTTTTCTATTTCAGAACAGCTGGAGTTGTTGGCACGTGCACATAACAAAGCGCTCAAGCCACTCACTTCGTTCGCTGGGACGCAAACGCGCGGCGGCTTCGCCATTTTCGCCGCACGTTCACGCCCCTTAGCTTAGCGTTATGTGCTAGAAGGAACTTTTAATAATGAGGATTTTAATCGTATTAATCCCAGTAGTTTTGGGAAGTTTGGAGTTGGTGTCTGAATATTCGAGTGGCATCGGATGGGTGCTAATAGGAATTGGAATATATTTCTTGACTGCACAATACACTGGTTTTTGGAGCCCTCCGAAAACAGGACACGTTAAATTCGATTGGCTGAGTAGCTTATTCTTCTTATTTATTGCAGCAAAGTACGGCATAGATTTCTTGGAAGGCCATCAAAGTAATTATTTGCTTGGGGCAATTGGCTTCCTACTTCTTGGCCTAAGCACCATAGATGTTTTAATTGCTAGCGTTGTTGCGAAGCAAACCTCGCCTTCTTTACAAGAGGTAGAAAAAATAGTGAATACTAAGTTTCAAGCTGCTTTTAAATACATTGGCTTGGGATTCATATTGTCGTCACTGGTGGTTCATTTTGGGTAACGCACACAACAAAGCGCTTAAGTCACTCACTTCGTTCGCTGGGACGCAAACGCGCGGCGGCTTCGCCATTATGCCGCTACGTCACTGCCCGTTAGCTTAGCGTTGTGTACCACTTGACGTTCTAATAGCAGAGTAACTATTAATATGACGGACCATACCAAAGCTATTATAGAAGCACTCGGTGAGCACGGAGAAAATGGCAGCGGTTTAATTTCTCTCTCCTTGAAGACTGGCATCAGTCAAGAGTCACTCAGAAAGTTCTTCAAAGAAAACAAGGAATACTGCCTCCCCATTGAAAAGTACAAGTTCAAATTAAATAGGAGTGCTGTAGAAAATGGTTCTGTTGAGGAAATAATAAAAGCTATTGGGCGGGAAAAAGCAGAACGAAAAATCAAAGAAAGAGTTTTTAAAGGATTTACTTGGGGTTTCGCTCTAGGTGTATTTTTGCCAGAATTTCTGCCCTATCTTTTCAAATGGATATTTTGAGAATGGTACACAACAAAACGCTTAAGTCACTCACTTCGTTCGTTGGGACGCAAACGCAGGGCGGCTTCGCCATTATCGCCCTGCATTAGCGCCCCTTAGCTTAGCGTTAGGCACTTCAAGGAAAGACTGATGCAACCAGATTTTTCAAAATATGACTTAGAGGAACTGGAAGAGTGCCTTAGGAGCATTGACCATTCCAAATATCCAGAAAGAGTGTCCATAATTCAAGAAAGATTAGATTCTCTCTACGCAGAAGAACAAGAGCGTATAAATAATATTCCTGAACAAGAGAGAGAAAAAATGGACAGGGGTGGTCGCATAGGTGGCATCTTAACGCTCGTTATCGGAGCAATCTTGTGCTCTCTATACTTGTATTTTGGAAAAATCCCAACTCGCTCAGGTGACGGCCTTTTACGCGAAGAAAATCCGATAATGTTTTATATATTTGTTGGGGTTATCGGGTGGTTATTCGTATGCAGTGCTTTTTCCGTTTGGAAAAAGAGGTTTAAAAAATATCGTGCCTAACAAAGCGCTTAACTCGTTCCCTTCGGTCACAGGGACAATAAAACTGCGCTATGCTTCGCATATTTTAGCGCAGCATTATTGCCCGTTAGCTTAGCGTTATGTCCTTGGAGATTAGATGGAACCTGATTTTTCTAAATATACTCTGGAAGAGTTAAACGAAATCAAAGAACGCTTGGACAAAGAAAAGTATCCAGACAGGTATGAGAATCTTCTCGCTGCACTTGCGAAACAAAATACGAAGCCGAACGTGGTTGATTCGCAAAAAAAGGAAAAGTCTGAGGAAGCAATGAGAGAACTGTTTAACGAATATAAAAATGAAAAGTTCCAAGCGTGGAAAATATTACGCGGTGCAGTAATTGCATTCATATCTTTCAGAATTATGCAGTATCTGGAATGGTCAACTAATCAACAAATTATAGGTGCTGTTGTTTTGCTCGTCGTTTACGTGACGCTCCTTGTTGTAGTAAACGAGCATAAGTTCAGCAGGTTCAAGGACGATTTTGGAAAACGGACATAACAAGGCGCTTAAGTCACTCACTTCGTTCGTTGGGACGCAAACGCGCGGCGGCTTCGCCATTTTCGCCGCACATTCGCGCCCCTTAGCTAAGTGTTATATGCCTCTATATAGTCAAAGATAAATGACATTTTTTAAATTTAATTTTATGCTAAGTAGAAATCGGAGATGTAAACAGTAGAACAAGGAAGAGTCATGGGAATATCTTTTTTATTTTCTTTTCTAATACTCGCTTTATTTTGGGTCATCCCTCTCATAATGATTGCTAAGTCAGACAGAACCCATGGAGGAGAAAAAGTTGCATGGATACTAGCAGTCATCTTCATCTCTTGGTTTGCATGGGTCTTCTATTTGCTATTGGCCCCATTGAAACAGCAATCTAATGCGTAGCACTTCTCAGCATGGCATATAACAATACGCTTAAGTCGTAGCCCGCGCGGCGGGCCACTGGGACAATTACGCAATGCGCCTTCGGCATTATCGCATTGCGTAATTGCCCATTAGCTTAAGGTTATCTTCCGATTGGCATTTATGCTCTTCTGGGATAACCTTCAACTATGCCAACAGTATTAAGACTAGGACCTTATCGTTTCTTCTTTTATAGTAATGAAAACGGTGAGCCTGCTCACATTCATATTCAACGCGAGAAGATGCTTGCTAAATTCTGGCTAAAGCCAGTCGCGCTGGCTAGCTCTACTCGCTTTCCACCAAAAGAGTTGAGAGAACTCGAACAATTGGTGGTCGAAAATAAAGATACTTTTTTGGAGGCTTGGAATGGTTACTTTAGCAGTTGAACATCATCCTCTTGCTCATTCAGTAAGTTTCGATACCGATTCACTTATTGTCAGCCTGGTAGACGGGCGCACTTTATCTGTTCCTTTAGCTTGGTTTCCAACTCTGTCATCTGCGACAGCTAGTCAACTCAGAGATTGGGAAATACTTGGGGATGGGGAAGGTATTCACTGGCCCCAACTGGATGAGGATTTAAGTATAAATGGGCTTCTTTTGGGCAATCAAGGAAGAAGATAACAAAACGCTTAAGTCACTCACTTCGTTCGCTGGGACGCAGACATGCGGGGCGGCTTCGCCATTATGCCCCACATGTCTGCGCCCCTTATTTAAAAGTTTGGCCCTTGCCCACCAAACATTGACATTGTAACCACAGAGGTTACAATCAAACTATGATTATTAGCTTTATTCACAAAGGTCTTGAGAAGTTTTATTCCACTGGTAAAACGTCTGGGATTCAAAAGAAACATAAGAAAAAACTTCGGCTTATTCTCTCCAACTTGGATCAGGCTATTTCACCGGACGATATGGATTTACCTGGCCTATTCCTGCACCAGCTAAAAGGTAATAGGAAAGAAATCTGGTCCGTTAGAGTCAGTGGGAATTGGCGTGTGACCTTTCGGTTTAAAGGTCAAAATGCCGAAATCGTTAACTATGAGGATTATCACTAATGCAAATTTTCAATCCCGCACACCCCGGTGAAATTCTAAAGGAATTGGTTATAGAATCGCTTGGGGTAACTATTACTGACGCCGCAGAACATCTTGGAGTTAGCCGCAAAACACTATCCAAAATACTTAATGGAAATGCAGCAATAAGTCCAGAAATGGCGGTCAGATTGGAACTGGTGTTTTCTAAACCAAACGCAGATCACTGGTTACGTGTTCAAAATGCATACGACCTTTGGCAAACGAGAATGGAAAAAGAAAAACTAAACGTTTCGCCTTACGACTTCGAAGCTGCGTAGTGGGGCCTAACAAGGCGCTAAACACGTGTGTCACTGCGTGCCACACTGGGACACAAGCGCGGCGCGCCTTCGGTATTATCGCGCCACGTTCGCGCCCGTTAGCTTAGCGTTAGCTACCACGGCAAAGAAATGCACAACATCCTGTACATGTAATTAATTTTAAACTAAACTTGTTCCATATATTGTACATGTGAGGTGAAAAATGAGAATAGTCTCTTTTACCGAAGCCCGAAATGGACTTAAAGCCGTTTTAGATAATGTAATTAACGATGCGGACACTACTGTAATCACCCGTCGTGACTCTGAAGATGCTGTTGTTATGTCATTGGATTACTACAACAGCCTTATGGAAACTGTTCATTTACTTCGTTCCCCTGCGAACGCTGAACACTTAAATCGTTCAATAGCACAGTTTAAAGCGGGTAAAACAACCCAGCGAGAACTTATTGGTGAGTGACAGGTTATTATCATGGACTGATGAAGCTTGGAGTAGTTACGTGTATTGGCAGACTCAAGACAAGAAGACCTTGAAACGTATAAATAAGTTAATTGCCGATGTTAAGCGCTCTCCATTTGCGGGGGTTGGAAAACCGGAACCTCTCAAAGAAAATCTTTCAGGTTTTTGGTCTCGCAGAATAGATGATACCAATCGTTTGGTATATGCCGTGGATGATACAGCGGTTACGGTTATCTCGTGTCGTTATCATTACTAGTAGGTGGCAGCTAACACCCAAGGATGATTTGTAAAAAAATTTTTGTTTATTTTTTGCCTGGTTGCGCACTTTACTGGTGCGCAAACTCTTTATCCGTCAGAACACGACACTCCAGCTGGGCAAGCTGAATTAAATTCTTTTTTGGTGTACTGTGATGATGACTGCTTTTTTACCATGTTTTTAGAAGTTAAAAGTTTGGACTTCGAATCATCAAATGAATCTGGCGCAATGTACCGAGTATGGAACGCAGCTAGACATGAATTTATTTTATTCGGAATCGACGCTAACAAAGAAAAAAGGAGCCCTAACTTACTATCGAGTCTTCAAAGAATGGGAAAAAGCATATTCTGGGAACATCGGAATTGGGAGCATTCGAAGGATTTAGATTTGAATGGAAAGATGGCGCTTTCATGCTAAAAAATCTAAGAAGCGTACCCTATGAAGGCCACTCAAGAATTGAAGAAAGCGGCTTAGAATTTGAGGGTAAGTTGGACTTTAAACCACATTCTATTGAGTACTTGTTTCTAGGTGCCAAACTCACCCAGTATGTGGATGCTTCGTCGCAAAACATTAATCCTGAATGGAAGAAAATCGCAAGTGGCAGCTAACAAAACGCTCAAGCCACTCCCTTCGGTCGCTGGAACGCAAACGCGGCGCGGCTTCGCCAGTTTCGCCGCATGTTCGCGCCCCTTAGCTTAGCGTTATGTAATTCAAGGAAATCCATGACAAGAATTGTTATTTTTGGCAACTCCGGCTCGGGTAAATCTACACTGGCAGCTAAATTGTCCAGGGGAAAATACGCTTGCACACCTAGACCTCGATACTTTAGCTTGGGAGCCAGTGTCTCCGCCTGTTCGTCGAACGATTGCCAAATCAATGGAATCTATTAGTCAGTTCATGGATAGCAACGATAACTGGGTAATTGAAGGCTGTTACTCAGATTTGCTCAAATTTCCATTAGAAAAAGCAACAAAGGCTATTTACCTTGCTCTTCCAATCGAGCATTGTGTTGAAAACGCCAAGGACAGACCGTGGGAGCCTCATAAATACGAATCCAAGGAAGCTCAAGATGCTAATTTGAATATGCTCATCACTTGGATAAGACAATACGAAAGCCGAAACGATACATTTAGCAAAGCAGCGCATGAAGAACTATTCAATCAATTTAGTGGCCCAAAAGTCAGATTCTCTTCGAATATGCAGTGAACATAACAAGGTGCTAACTCGATCACCTCGTTCGCTGGGACGTTAACGTGGCGCGCCTTCGGCATTTTCGCCCCACGCATTTGCCCATTAGCTTAGTGTTATACAAATTTTAAGGAAGTTTTGAGATGGAAATAAAAAGGGATAATTTAAACGGCAGCAAAGTCATTGCATTATTGGAAGAACATCTCTCTGATATGTATGCCACTTCTCCTCCAGAATGTGTTCACGCTTTGGACGTCCAAGCGCTCAAATCTCCCAATATTATTTTTTTCAGTGCGTGGTCAAATGGTTCTCTTGCTGGGTGTATTGCTATTAAAAACCTTGACTCACATAGTGCAGAAATTAAATCAATGCGTACATCTCATCAGTTTAGAGGACAAGGTGTAGCATCAGAACTCTTAGCGTTTGTTCTTAATTTTGCAAAAGACCAAGGGTATAAAACAATATGTTTGGAAACAGGGACTCAAGATTATTTCTCTGCTGCTCGTAACCTGTATAAAAAATTTGGCTTTTCAGACTGTGGACCATTTAGCGACTATAAATTAGATCCAAACAGCCACTTTATGAGCCGTGATGTGTAGAGTGGAAAATTCGTATAACAAAGCTCTTAACATGTTCCCTTCGGTCACTGGGACAATTACGTAATGCGCCTTCGGCATTATCGCATTGCGTAATTGGCCCTTAGCTTAGCGTTATGTACTCAAGGATATAAAATGAATGCAAAGAAGTTTGTCAGCCTCTGGAAAGAAGAAATAGATTCTTCATTAAATCTGTACAAAGACCCAAATCAAGAGTCTTTAGTGCAGGCTCTGTATCAAAAATTAGACCTTACACCTGAACAAGAGAAAACTTTCTGGGAAGTTGCGGAAGTAATGTTAAACGATACTGCATATACATTTCTTCTGGCGTTAGACGGCTGTGCTCAAATTGGCGGTGATCAACAAACCTATAAAATCTTCGGAGAAGATGGGGACTTAATATCTGATTGTGGGGATATAGAAGCCGCAGCAGGAGATCTTTTTGAGTAACGTACATAACAACTCAATTAACTCGCTCACTTCGTTCGCTGGAACGCATACACGCAGCGCGACTTCGTCATTATGCCCTACGTGCCTGCGCCCGTTATTGAAAAGTTATGTGTCTTGAATAATTTGGAGGATTGAATTTCTAATGGATGAATTTCCTATTGTGCCCCCTACTGATAATGAGATTGATGAAGCTCAAGAGAAGCTCAATTTCAAATTTCCGCCTGAATATATTGAATTTTTGAAATCTGGTTATGATTTAGGTGATATACCGATAGATGCTCTCGAAATAGTTGACCCACCATCTTATGCTGACATTTATATTGCGACAAAAGAGGCCCATGAAAGAGATGGATTTCCAAAAACCGGCTTGCCAATTTGTAAAGACAATGGTGACTATTATTATTTGAATGAATTAGGAGAAGTGGTTTATTGGTCTCACAATGGCTCAACGGATGAAAAATGGACTAATGTGATAGTCTGGAGAGATTCAATGATAAGAGAGTTTGAAGGAGATAAACTTGAGGAATGAATGACACATAACAAACCGTTCAAGCCACTCACTGCGCTCGCAGGGACGCCTACTTGCTGCAGCTTCGCCATTTTCGTGCCACGTCACTGCCCGTTAGCTGAAACTACAAAAGCTAAGAATATGAACGACATAGAGAAAGATAGGTACAAAAAAATATTATCTTTGATGGAGGCATACGAATCCAAAACAGATTCGAGTGAAAGAGAGTCTGTACTAGAGCAGATCAATGAAATAGTGAAAGTTGGTGAGTTTGAAGTCAACGAATATTATGGATCATGTAGTCTCGAAGAATTTTGCAGAAGCCTTGCAATAATTCCTTGTGATGGCAACTCTTTAAATAAGAGTGTGGCATTAGAAATTGTTAAAGATATTGTAGAATGTGAAGATATAGATCGTCAGGAATACCTTTTAAGCAAATACTCGGATGCAATAGAGTTTGCTTTTAAAAAGAACTCTGGATTTCTAGAGGATTGTATATTTAAAGAAAATATCTCTTTAAATGAAATATCCTCTAAGTTGGAGGGCGAAACTGATGGTCCTATTGCACTTTGAGATTGCAGCTAACAAAGTTTGCAATTTGACCAAATTCCGCTTCGCTTAATTCGGCAAATTAAAACTGCGTTAGAGTGCTCAAAAGGAATTGATACAACTTGAATAAGAAACATTTGCTACTAGGGACTTTAGTCTTTCCTATTTTTGTATTGCTATTGTCTGCAAGTCTCTTAGGTGAAAACCATAGAGCTAGGGAAATCATACAAACTTTCATAGAAGATTTAGCTGCTGGTAACTTTTCTTCGTCATGTATTCCAGTCAAGCTCCTTCCGCAACATGAAGCTGTTACCCGAGGCTTGTCTTGCGAAGACAAGAATTTCCTTTTTATGGTATCTCTTTTATCAAATTCCGATTTCAAACAAACCGAAGATATTGGTTTTGAAACAGAAGTGAATCAATACTGGATACCATTCCTTACTGAGGACTATCTTAAGGTTGGCCTGTCTTATAAATTGAACGGCAATACAGCAAAACTAAGCAACTTATTTGTAATAAAAAGAGAGGAGTGGTCGTGGTCTGTTAGTGAAATACAAATCACTGATCAGAAATTATCAAAGACATTTACTCACTTTAAGAACGCATTAGATTTAAGTAAGTACGTTATTGAAAAATCCGGGACCTACGAACTTCAAGATTCAACGATAAATCTTCTCAATCTGTCACCATTAGACAAGATGGTATTAAAGTACAATCTACAAAGGATATATCAGCATCTTGAATAACATGCTGGCAACGCACTCTAACAAGGCGCTAAACACGTTCCCTTCGGTCACTGGGCCAGTAACGCAACAGCGCTTCGCGATTATACCTCCACGTCACTGCCCGTTAGCTTAGCGTTAGAAACCCATGGTAGACTTATTCACATTGAACAAGAAATAGCGTCGTGGGACGGAAAATCAGCTGATGATATTAAGGCGATATATGATGCGCACAATGCAGAAGATAACTTTTCCGACACATTAATAGCTCTTTCATTAATAGAAGACTGTGAAAAAGGAGCCACTTGGTTGCTAAAGGCATGGCTTGAAGCTGGAAATGAGTTAGAGCAAGCCCAGGTCAAAAAATATATGGTTCCATCGACCAATTGAACCACTGGGAAGCAAAGTTGCATGTACTTCAAAGTATACCTTTAATGCCAATCACTGATGCCGTGAGTGGTAATCTATATGCCTTCTTGAGAATCTCGCTCACTGTTCCAAATAAATTCGTACGTGCTTGGTCATACAACGGCTTTTATGAGTTAAGTAGGCAGCACTCAAAGTACGTCGTTGAAACGAAGAAATATTTCGAAATGGCCATGCGTGATGACGCTCCATCTGTAAAGGCTCGGATCCGAAATGCTATGAAGAAAGGTTGCTAACAAGCGCATGTTGTCGGAGTGGTTATCCGCTGCACTACAAAACAGCCGAAAATGCGGGCATTATGCGCCAAAAGTAACAGGATTGACGTCCATACTTTTATGAAGAATTCTAATCACTAAGACATAGCCATTCATTCGCTTGTAATAAATAATATGACTACCTTGTGGGAATTTCTTGTAGCCTTGCATAAGCTCATCACACGCTTTTCCTACATCGGGGTTTTCTCCCAGCAACCTAAACGAATCATCAAACTGCTTTAAATAACTATTTCTTTGCTCTCGGCCCCATTTTTGTTGCGTAAATATAGCAATATCTTTTAAGTCCTGTTTTGCCAGCACCGACAGTTTGCATAGCTTCAATTTTTGGATTCGCTATCAATTTCTGCAATTAAACTATCTAAATCATAATCAGATTCACCACTTTGCTCACCAGCAACCAATAATTGACGCAATGTGTTAATTTTGGTTTCCTGTGCCTCTAATAAACGTAATGCGCTGCGAATAACTTCGCTTGCGGAGCCATAACGGCCACTTTGGATTTGGTTTGCTATAAAACTGTCAAAGTGATCACCAAGAGTAATGCTTGTGTTTTTAGCCATATCGAAAGCCTTAAATACCAATATATACCTAATTATGGTACATGCACTCCGTAAGTCAATGGCGCATAACAAAGCCCTTAAGTCACTCACTTCGTGCCTTGGGACACAAACGCGCTGCGGCTTCACCCTTTAGCTTAAAGTTAAGTTTCTTAGAAGCATCGATAAAATGAATGGTAAAACCTTATTAAACCGAAAAGTTATCATCAGCTTTACCTGCGTGTTGGCGCTAGTAATTCTGGGCTTTTTTTCCAATGAGGCAAGAAAAGAGATCTATTTCCTCTGTGGCAACTTTAAAGAAGGCATATCACTCTCTAGTGTGCGTTCACAGCTAGACACAGCAAAACTGTCTTCGTATAAACTGGCAGATAATCAAGCGGGTAAAAGCATATCTCACAGTAGTTGGCTTGTTCTTCGCTTGGCTAGCTGTAATATAAACTTTAACGAAGAGGGAATTGTTCTTTATGCTTCATTTGGTTAAATATAGGCGCTCAAGTCGCCCAACCCTTGAGCTGGGACGCAGACATGCAAGGCTCCCTCGTTTTGAACGCTCGAATTACAAAAATAGATAGGGGATTAGAGGTTAGAGCAGCAAAAATACGAGCAAGCACGAAATAAAGCACTCGATTTTCTGGAGCATGTAATGGATGTAAAAACGTATCAATATAAACAATGGGCTGATCAACGTACCCTTGACGCCATAAGCAGTATTGACCGAACGATGTTTGCTAATGCTTACTCTTTTTCGCTTCAACAAATAAGCCATATGGTGATCGTCGAAGAATTGTTTAAAAGCAGGCTGTGCGCCTTACCCTCTCCTCACTCGGCTACAAATAGTGCACACATCCCCTCATTCGACACACTGCAACGCAGGCTCATCGCATCCGGTACTTGGTATGTAGAATTTATTACCAGCTGCGAAGACTTAACACCAGAAATCTCTTTTGTTTTTGTTGATGGTCAAAGAGGAAAAATGTCAGTTGGTGAAATTTTGTTTCACATTATTAATCATGGGTCTTACCATCGTGGAAACATTGCTCATGCATTAGACTTAGCCAGGGTGCCTCACCCAATAGACGGGTACGGCGCGTTTATTCATGGACTGGAGCCTCAGCGTAGAGAAACATAGCGCGATTGAGGCTTAAGAGTATTGCAGTTGGTTTATTTCTTCCGAGCAAAACGAAGGTAGTCAACCAACGCACAGTAAGCCGCAACGGGATGTCTGGCATCTGTCAGGCCGCTGTCATGTGTTTGTCACTACCGACACCAAAGGCGTACTATAGAATACTGGGCTTTCTATAAATAAAGGTTACCCTAATGAAATCATTGAGAGTCAAGAAACACTGGTCTCAGGAGCAACTGGCACAGCTTAGCGGACTGAATGTGCGTACTATCCAACGTGTAGAAAAAGGGGAAAGTGTCGGCATTGAAAGTCTCAAAGCCTTGGCGGCCGTTTTTGAAATTTCCACCGACGCGCTTATTCAGTCGATTAAAGATCAGGGCCTCCCGCCAGAATCAGTACAAGATAATACCCGAATTGATGATACGGAACGCGAAAAAGCGCGAGAAAAAGCCAAGTCGATTAAGTATTTTTATCTCTCTTCTACATTTTTAACGGCGATTTTTGTATTGTTTATGGTGCCTAACTACAATGACGGTGAAAATTTAGGCCCTTTGATTGTGGTATTCATTTCATTTGTTATCTTAATTTGTGGTCATGCCATCACTGTATTTCAACCCTTTGGCGCCTCTTGGGAAAATAAAAAGATTTCTCATATTCTTGAGCAAGAACGCAATAACAACCAGAGTGACAAGAGTTAGTGTGTATTAAGGACATAAGACGACGCTTAAAAACCGGGTATTGAAAGACCGAAATGGCAACTCCGTAAGAAGCCTTTACAAGTAAATATTATTAGACGGTCTAGCGCCGCGTTTGATGAATAATTCCGGGCCTGTGAGTCGCGATCGTCAATCAAGCACGTTAGGATAGTAGTTTTTATTTATGGGCTTACACTATGTTTCCTATACTATGGCGGATAGCCGGTGTGTGTTGTATCTGCTACTGGGCCTACGCTGTGCTCTATGGAGGCGCAGACACTGACTTCATCCGAAGCTCAGGTCGAGAGGCTGAAACATTGGCACTGCTTGGTATTGAGTTTACGGTACAGCAACTAAAAACGACCTTGCTGATAGGCTTGTTACCATTGGGCTTGTTGTTGTGGTCATTGGGAGATTACCGCCCCGGTATTACTCGGGATTAAACATTGCAGGAGCAAAAGATGTCATCACAAAAAAATAGCGAACAAATTAAAGCACTGAAAGCCAGCTTGATAAAAACCCAGCTTATCGAGGCACCGGGAGCAATCATGGTTGGTTTAGGCTTGTATGGAAAGTTTGGTGCCAATGGTGACGCCTTTTTGCCTCTGTTAAATGACCCAAGTACGGTGAACTTTATGCTGGCGGTTGGTGCCATTATTATGGCTTGGGGAGCTTTTAAAACCATTAAAATCAGCAGTCAAATAAACAAACTGTCTTAATGCGTAAATCTGATAAAAAGACAGACAACGCTATTCGTTTATCGCTCACGCAGGTGTGTGAGCTTGCCCTGAAAGACATACCTGGTTTTCGGTGGCTTACTCACACTGTTAATTACGACCATTTTCCTCAAAGTTTATGTGTAATTTGCGTTTTTGATACGGATGAGCACCTCCAAGAATATCTGCGTTCTGACAACAAACAGACGTTGCAAAGTTCAATTGCGAGGGCACTAAACGATATTGGTGTTTCATTAAAAAACCCTAAGAAGCATATTCTGTTCGACACAGAAGAAGACTGTAATAGGCAGCATCAGGGAAACTGGCGTAAGCGTCTCACTAGTATGTGAGCCTAAACCGATTTTCGCTTTGACACCAATATTAAGAAGGCTAGAAAGCGTTAGGCGGATATTGTGACCAATAACCGTGTCTATGTACCATTGATTTAATGAGAAAATAACAATAGAAAAGTCAGATACTTTTTGGGAACATACATAGCGTTTTCACAAACGGGGAAAACGAAAATAAAAGGACAAAGTGATGTTAAGGACGCTATTTTTAGTCTTGACGCTCAGCGTTTTGTTAATTGGCTGTAATCAAGAGACACAAAACCCACCCGCGCCAACGCCTCCCGAAAAGCTAATTTGGGTATTTTCTCAGTTCAATGTGCCAGAAGAAGATCAGGCCATGGAGTCTTATTGGTATTATGGGCGCATGTCTGAAACGCTATATAAGGCCATTTATGCAAATGAAGTTGATAAGGGTTTTCTGCGCCTGACAGACGTGCACTATTGGTCTGACAATGCTGTTCATCCCTATGAAGATGATACCTACCAAGGCGAAATGCTGTTTAAAATTGAAGACCTGCGAAAAATCAATGTGGTAAAGCGCCTGCCTGTAGTTGAAGAGCAACACGAACTCACCGTTGAGGGCATGGAAGAAACGCTTGACTGAGCTTATGCTATCAATTCGGATGAATTAGGCGATATGGTTTTAGTGCCCCAGTGTGCATAAGGCTTCTTAGTGTATCGCTTGGCTTTATGTTCATGGCACTTTGACAGGCAAACCATAGCTCCAATGTTGCCATAGCATCGTCGAGTGCATTATGTGCGTTAATTGCCGGCAACGCGTATCGGGCGCGGCAATTAGTAAGCGTTAAGCTGTCGGGTTTTATCACCAAAGACGTTTTGCTAAGTAAGTACTTACATAGTATCAGAGTGTCGATTACCCATACCTCGTCAACGTTAAGCTCAAGCTTCGTTGCAAGGCGTTTAATGACAGCCATGTCTAAGTGAGCATGATGCAGTACAAGAATATGATCGGGTAATAGGGGGACTAGGGTTTCAATAACATCGGCCAACTTTTCACCTTGCCATAGCTTTTCCTGCGTAATTCCGTGAATGACCGGACTCTGCTGCAAAGAGCCAGACGCTCTGACCACGTGATGACGTGCCGAATGCAAATAACAATGAAGGTGCTTTCCACAAAGCCAGCCTATTGAGGTGATTTTAGCCGACGTTGTATCTAGTGATGTGAGCTCCAAATCAAGAGCGAGCAAAGGAATATCTCTGATTGGTAAATTGGCCCACTTTGCAGGCAGTGATTGTTGACCGAAACATTGTTTTAGTCGTGATATTAACCCCATCTCGCCCTACCCCATACCACCCGCGAAGTGATTAAGCGCTGCCTGCTGAGCGCGTTCTATGGCTTTAAATGCTTGCTTTAACTGATGCTTTTCAATGGAAGACAAATCGTCCACACGAATAAAATTGTCTGTCACGCTATTTTGAATTTGGTGACGCCAACGCAACCGGTTCAGAAAGAGCCATATCTCTTTTAAATTTTTAGCATCGCGTGCTGACAGCGTGGTTAGCTCAGGCAGAACTTTCAGTCTTTCAATCGTGCTGGGTTCGCGAACGCCTGCTGACAATGCATAATTCCTCACAATACTGTTAATAATGGCCACCGCTTGTGTTTTCACATCAATACAGTGCTCGTGCTCACCGTGCTTGGTGTACACGAACCGATTAAACAAGGAAAGTGGAACTGTCACATCATTGGTTTGCCTGGCCAAGGCTGCCACAAATTGCTTTTGTTTCAGCAAGGGTGACCGGGCTTCAGCGAGCTGGTCAAAAAGCTGCTTATTGCCTGCGATATGGCGTACATCCAGATAAATATTAAAATGCAAAATAGCCTGCAAGGTGGGCTCTCTTACCCATTTTTGCGCTTCTGTTATGGCACCTTTTAGCGACACTCTGAGTTGTGGATTAGAGGCCATAATATTGCCACTGCACAACTTAATGCCACATTTGTGCAAGCCTTCACAGACATAACTGGCCATCTGCGCAAAATAGCTAGCTTGTGTTTCATTGGGTTCCTCTGCAAGTAACAAAGCGTTGTCTTGATCAGAGCCTAACGTTTGATCTTCCCTCGCCTGCGACCCATACACCAACCACGCGTAGGCCATAGGTGCTGGACCATTTGCCTGCTCAAAGTATCCAATCAGCTTACGGGTCATAATGTCAGTGGCTTGAGACAGTACTTTGCCTGCAATATCAAAATCGCTTGGACGTTTGGCATTTGACGCAAAGTAGTGTGGGATTTGCCAGGCGACGTTCGACAACGCATACAGGCTTGTTGCTTTACCTAGTTCACTGACCAAATACAACACATTACTGCGTTGCAAGCGGATTACGTCTGTGGCTGTGATTATACCTGCCGGGGTGATGTTGTCTTCTGCCACTATGGGCAAATGGTGAATAGCATGCTCGTTCATGACACACATGGCATCAAACACGGTTCTGTCATTTTGAACTTTGTGGGGGTTTTCCGTCATCACCGTGGTAACAGGGTCGTCAGGGTTACGCTGGGCTGCCAGCACACGGCTGCGAAGATCTCTGTCAGTTAAAATACCGACCAGTTTCCCCTCTTCGGTGACAAGCAGAGACGATACCCCTGACTCAGTCATGCGTTTTGAAGCATCAAAAATACTCGCTGATACATCGATACAGATGGGCTCGTGATGTTGTGTTTCGCCCAAAGTGCGGTACATCCACATCGCTTGTGCATCATTAACCGGTGACTGAGTGAGCGCATCGTCTTGCCCTTGTTTGAAGAATCGGGCAAACATCGTTTGCTGCATACACAAGGCGAACAATTCTGGCGGTATGCACAGAATGAGCCCCGCCACATCAACCTCTACTCGCAATGGGTGAGGCGTGTTCTGAATGTGTTGGGCAAACCCAAAAATATCACCTTCACTTAGATGACGCACACCTGACTCGTTGTCATCCACCAGAAACTGACCACTGTGGATCACACAAACATCTTTACTGTGTGTCGCGATAAACTCGTCCAAACTGTCCTTGGCCAGGTACACCCAATCAGATTCTGTACCTATTTTGTATTTGCGCTCTGCAGACAACTGGTCAAACGGCGCTGTGTCGTTCAACAAGGTATCGATAGCGGTTGGCAAGGCTGTCATGTTATCTCTCCAGACAATTTACGCTAGGACGAATAAAGGCCCGCGAGCGGGCCTTAATCGAAAAACACAAGTTTCCATTTAGTGTGCTGAGGCTTCGCCTGCACCTTTGGGATAACGAATGTCTTCAACAAGCTGTTGGATTTCTTCTGGTGCTTCTTCGGTTACTTTAAAGACCGCAAAGGCAACCACGAAGTTAACCAGCATACCCAGTGTACCAATACCTTCAGGTGAAATACCAAACCACCAGTTAGCGGGTACGTTCGCACCTGGGTTGATGAATTTAAAGTAAATGATGTAAGCAGCAGTGAACGTAATACCACTTAACATACCTGCTACAGCACCTTTATCATTCATACGCTTGTAGAAGATACCCATGATAATGGCCGGGAAGAAGCTTGACGCTGCTAATCCGAAGGCAAATGCCACCACCTGGGCCACGAAGCCGGGCGGATTAATACCGAAGTAACCCGCTATTAAAATGGCAATCGCAGCAGCGAGTCGGGCATAGCCCAGTTCGGCTTTATCACTGATATTTGGCGCAAATGTCCTTTTCAACAGGTCATGTGACACTGAGGTGGAGATAACCAATAACAAGCCTGCAGACGTTGATAACGCCGCCGCTACACCACCGGCTGCAACTAATGCAATAACCCACGCAGGTAAGTTCGCAATTTCAGGGTTGGCCAATACCATGATGTCGCGGTCAACTTTCATTTCGTTGCGATCATCACCTGAATAGAACATCTTGCCATCGTTGTTTTTGTCATCCCACGCGATTAAGCCGGTCTTTTCCCAGTTTTTAATCCACGATGGGGCTGATGCATACTCCGTACCTGTCATTTCTGAACCATTGATGGTTTCAATCATGTTCACACGAGCGAAAGAAGCCAAAGACGGTGCAGTAGTGTAAAGCACAGCAATCAGTAACAACGCCCAACCAGCACTTTTTCTCGCATCACGGACTTTAGGTACTGTGAAGAAACGCACAATAACGTGAGGCAAACCTGCTGTACCTACCATCAGAGCGAAAGTGATGAAGAATACGTCCACCGTGCTCTTAGTGCCGGAAGTATATTCATTAAAGCCTAGCTGTGTAGATAGCCCATCGAGTTTTTGCAACATGTAAACACCGGAACCGTCAGCCAGCGTTGCTCCAAAACCAGTTTGCGGAAGAATGTGACCGGTAACCATCATTGAAATGAATACCGCAGGCACAATGTAAGCGAAAATCAATACGCAGTATTGTGCTACCTGAGTATAGGTTATGCCTTTCATACCACCGAGTACTGTGTAGAAGAACACAATACCCATACCTATGATAACACCGGTAACAATGTCTACTTCCAAGAAGCGGCTAAATACCACACCTACACCACGCATTTGACCTGCCACATAAGTAAAGCAGATGAAGATGGCGCAGAACACGGCAACTGTACGGGCAGTTTGTGAGTAGTAACGGTCACCGATGAAGTCTGGCACGGTGAACTTTCCAAACTTGCGCAAGTAGGGTGCAAGGCACAAGGCTAACAGCACGTAACCGCCGGTCCATCCCATTAGATAAACCGCACCGTCGTAACCCATAAAGCTGATAAGGCCAGCCATAGAAATAAAGGATGCTGCTGACATCCAGTCGGCCGCTGTAGCCATACCGTTCATGAAAGGTGGTACACCGCCACCTGCAACATAAAAGTCGTTCGTTGATCCAGCACGCGCCCAAACAGCGATGCCTATGTACAGCGCAAAGGAGGCACCGACAATAATAAATGTGAGTAATTGTACGTCCATTGTCTTAGTCCTCGTCTACGCCGTATTTTTTGTCTAGTGCATTCATTTTGCTCATATATACAAAAATCAGCGCTACAAATACGTAAATTGACCCTTGTTGTGCAAACCAGAATCCCAGTTTAAAACCGAAAAACTGGATTTGATCCAAGGCATCAACAAAAAGAATGCCAGCGCCAAATGACACCACAAACCAAATCGTTAATAATATTAAAAGCAGGCGGAGGTTTTCCCGCCAATAGGCTTTTTTATCTGTCTCGTTCTTAAATGCCATTGTTCGCTCCTCACAGGTTATGATTCGAATTTTTAACATTTTCATCACAGCGCCCTGCACACTGTGCTCTTGCTGCGTAATATCACTCTAGACCGCATGAGCACAGCTTAAAATGAGACTATAGTCGTAGTGCTTAGGTCGTACTGGCGGTTATACTGCCTGTGAAATGTAAATTAATTGTTGGTAATCAATGACGTTTGGATGGATAGCGCTCGCGCTAGTTTACTTAACTTTACTGTTCTATATCGCGTCCTGGGGAGACAAAGATACTCCCCTTGCAAGGCGCATTACGTCGCACCCTATGGTGTATTCACTCGCCCTTGCTATTTATTGTACAGCGTGGACATTTTTGGGCTCTGTAGGACAAGCTTCTCGTGATCAATGGGCGTATTTACCTATTCTGCTAGGGCCGGTTTTAGTGTATGTGTTTGGTTACCGGTTTATTTTTAAAATGACACTGGTCAGTAAAAAACTGCACATTAATACTATTGCTGATTTTATTGCGTCGCGTTACGGCAAACGTCAAACGGTTGCCTTAGTTGTGACGCTGCTGGCATTACTAGCCACTATTCCCTATATCGCCCTACAAATAAAAGCCATCGGTTCGACCTTTATGGTATTAACGCAAAGTGAAAACGGTGCGCTTATCGCTATGGTAACAACAGTAGGGATGGCCTTATTTGCGATGTTTTTTGGTACCCGGCAAACTGATGTCACCGAATACCGCAGAGGGCTGATACTGGCGGTTGCTTTTGAGTCGTGTCTTAAGCTACTTGCTTTAGTATGCATAGCATTTGTCGGCTATTTGACATGGCAAGCGCAACATCAAGGTAATGCGTTAGCCAGTTTCGTTACGCAGGAAGCCATTGCTCAATTTTCCAGTACAAACTTTATTTTTCAGACGATCATGGCCGCGGCCGCGGTGATTTGTTTACCCAGGCAATTTCACATCGCGATTGTTGATAACTTAGATCTCGGTCATTTAAAAACGGCACGCTGGCTGTTTCCGGTTTATCTCATTGCTATTGCAACCATGATCCCTGTTATTGCGGCCAGTGGTGATGCGCTTTTTGCCGGCCAGGGTATTGAACCCGACACCTATGTGATTGCGCTGGCCGGCTATGTAGATTCCTTGTTCTTACAAGTTCTGGTATTTGTGGGCGGCTTGTCAGCGGCAACGGCCATGATTATTGTCGCTACATTGACCTTAAGCACCATGCTAACCAATGATGTAATATTGCCGCGTTTTTTAACCTCTAATCAGCGGGTAAAAAGCGGAGATCTAGGCCGAAATATTCGTCTTATTCGTCGCGTGGTCATTGGCTTTATTTTGTTATTCGCATTTATTTATTATGAACAGTTAGCCAATACCCGCTCTTTGCATTCAATTGGACTGATTGCATTTTCATTAGTTATTCAACTCTTGCCCGCTATTATTGGGGGGCTTTATTGGAAACGCGGTCATGCTCAGGGCGTGTATGCGGGGCTTTTTGCGGGCTTGGTTGTGTGGTTTAGCTGGCTGGTATTGCCGCTTATTATAGAAGCTGAACCCGGTATGCAGCAGGGCATGCTACTTAGCCAAGGGGCGATGCTCAGCCTGGCTGTCAACATCATTTTTTACATTGCCTTTTCCTACTTTGCCCAGCCTAGACTGATCGACCGCCTCCAGGCCGCTGCGTTTGTCTCTCCAAATGAAACCCGTACTGCGGCCTTTAAAAAATCGCCGGGAGTTAATGTTACCGCTGGCGACCTGGTTACATTGCTTTCAACCTTCATGGGCACGGGGCGCTGTGACCAGCTTATCAATGAATTCGAGCGACATAACAACTACACACTGAATAAAGAAGGTGATCCTGAACCTGCGTTTTTGGCCTTTTGTGAGCGAGCACTGGGCGGAGTTATTGGTGCGGCCAGTGCGAAAACACTCATCGACAGTGTGTTGAAAAGTAAAAAGTTAGACTTCACAGACGTGATCAGCTTTTTTGACGACACCGCCCAAACCGTTCAGCAAAACATGACCGCATTGATCACCTCGCTGGAGAACATCGACCAAGGCATTATCGTGATTGACAAGAACTTGGAGCTGGTCGCCTGGAACAAGCAATACGCCGCCCTTTATCAATATCCTGATAACCTTTTGGCAACGGGTACGCCGGTTGAAAAACTTATCCGTCACAATGCCACAAACGGAGAATTTGGACCTGGACCTGTTGAGGAGCACGTTGAAAAGCGTATGAAACACCTTCGCGCTGGTAACCATCATCGATTTACACGGCAACGAGCGGATGGTCGGGTCGTCGAGATGGTAGGCAACCCCCTTCCGGGCGGTGGATTCGTTGCCAGCTTTACCGATATTACTAGCTATATGGAGGTTCAAAAAGCCCTTGAAGAGGCCAAAATTGATTTGGAACACCGCGTGAAAAAGCGCACCGAAGAAGTCCACTCTATTAATGCTGAGCTGCGTTTGGAAATTGAGAAGCGTAAAGAAGTAGAAGCTGAACTTATTCGGGCCCGCGAAGCTGCTGAGTTTGCCAATGACAGTAAAACCCGTTTCCTGGCATTGGCTAGCCACGATATATTGCAACCGCTCAATGCCGCGAAGCTGTATGCCTCTTCGCTCATTGAAACGCCATTGGAAGCCGATACTCACGCTACCGTAGAAAAGCTCTCACAAAGCCTAAATGCCAGTGAAACACTGATAGGTACGTTATTGGATATCGCTCGTCTTGATCAGGGGAGAATGCAGCCATCTATTGAGACGGTTAATCTGCACACACTCCTGCAGCCACTTATGCATGAATTTACCCTGCGAGCCAACGAGAAAGGCCTGGTATTTAAAGGCAAAATGCACGCGCTTTCAGTTTCTTCAGATAGCACTTATTTGTATAGAATTGTACTTAACTTGCTGTCAAATGCAGTAAAATACACACCAAGTGGCAAAGTTATATTCTTTGTTAGAAAACGTCATAATCGCGCCCACTTTAGCATTATGGATACCGGTGTAGGGCTAACTGATGAAGAGCAAAGTCATATTTTTGAAGACTTTTACCGCTGTGATAGTCAAGGTGAAACAGGTGTAGGTTTAGGGCTGGGTGTTGTTAAACGTTTTTGCGTGCAGTTGGGTATTCAGTTAACCATGCGCTCACGCAAAGGAAAAGGCACATCATTTCATTTTGAATTACCCATCGCACAGGCCGCGGCTGAACCGAGTCGTTCAATAATCAGTAAGACGGCCGCCTTCGAGCAATTTGAAATTCTCTGTGTTGACGATCAGCGCGAAAATCTGGACGCACTGGAAACCTTGCTGACTAAGTGGGGGGTCAAGGTTGCTCTGGCCTCCTCTCAACACGAGGCGCTGGAGACGGTTAAGACATTTAAACCCAATGTACTTATCGTAGATTACTACCTGAGTCCGGATGAGAACGGCATTGATTTGACCAATGCTATCCGTGAGAAACTCGGGCTTGCGGTTCCAGCCGTAATGATAACTGCCTCACAGGAAGAAGATCTAAAAGCACGCTGTGAGGCGTCTACCATCCACCTGCTTCACAAACCATTGAAGCCCGCCAAGCTCAGGGCATTACTGCAGCGTCTGAGCATGGCAATAAAGTAGAAAACTGTTAATGGGCGGGAGGTTCAAGCTCTAACTGAGAGGCGATAAGTACCGCCTGTGTGCGGTTGTTGATGCCTAGTTTTCTGAAAATAGCCGTGACATGGGCCTTTACAGTCGCTTCAGCAATATCTAGATTGTAGCCAATTTGCTTGTTGAGTAGACCGTCGCGCATGTAGCACAGTACTTTATACTGAGAGGGGGTCAGGCTAGCCACCTGCTCGGCCAGTTGCGAGAAGGACTCGTCTACCGACTCCACCTTATCTGAGATGTTTTCGGGTAGCCATATATCACCGGCTAATATGGCCTGAATCGCGTCTTTAATATTCTGCTTACTTGCTGTTTTTGGAATGAACCCAAGTGCCCCTACCCCAATAATTTTTGAAATAATCGCGGGGTCTTCAGTACCAGAGACAATGGCAACCGGCACATCGGGAAAAAGCTTTCGAATGTGAAGCAAACCAAATAAATCCTGACTGCCCGGCATATGCAAGTCAAGCAGCAAAAGATCCACCTCTTGCTGCTCTAAAACAGACACGGTTTCAGGCAAATCGCAGGCCTCCACCAATGTAATTGAATTAAGGGGCTGTGAAAGTGCCCCCCTTAATGCATCGCGATACAGTGGATGGTCGTCTGCAATGAGTATTGTTGTCACGTGTAACCCGTTACTGGTTTAATCTCCCTGCAACGAGTGTATCAACCACACTCGGATCTGCCAATGTTGATGTATCACCTAATTGCTCATGCTCATTGGCGGCGATTTTGCGCAATATACGACGCATAATTTTGCCTGAGCGTGTTTTCGGTAAGCCCGGCGCCCATTGGATCATGTCAGGCGTTGCAATTGGGCTTAGCTCGGTTCTCACCCACTTGCGCAGCTCGGCATTTAGTTCATCACTGGTTTCCTCGCCCTCATTAAGCGTGACGTACACGTAAATACCCTGACCTTTAATATCATGTGGGAAGCCAACAACGGCAGCTTCGGCCACTTTCTCGTGCGCCACCAGAGCGCTTTCTATTTCGGCAGTACCTAGTCTGTGTCCAGAGACGTTTAATACGTCATCAACACGGCCTGTGATCCAAAAATAACCGTCTTCATCACGACGGGCACCGTCGCCAGTAAAGTACACGCCTGGGTAAGCGCTAAAATACGTTTCGATAAAGCGCTTGTGATCGCCATACACGGTTCGGGCCTGACTGGGCCAGCTGTCAGTAATAACCAGATTACCGTCTACTGCGCCTTCAAGGGTTGCACCCTCAGAATCAAAGAGTGCAGGCTGAATGCCAAAGAACGGTCTGGTCGCAGAACCTGGCTTGAGCGCTGTTGCACCAGGTAATGGTGTGATCATGACTCCGCCCGTTTCAGTTTGCCACCAGGTATCCATAATCGGGCACTGCTCTTTACCAAATTGCTTGTGATACCACTCCCAGGCTTCTGGATTAATCGGCTCTCCCACAGAACCCAACACCCGAAGCGAAGACAAATCACAGCCTGAAACAGGCTCATCGCCATGTGCCATCAGCGCGCGAATAGCCGTCGGTGCCGTGTACAGAATATTGACATTGTACTTCTCAACTACCTGAGCAATGCGCTTAACACTTGGATAGGTAGGCACACCTTCAAAAAATACCTGAGTGACACCATTGATCATGGGACCATAGACCATGTAGCTATGCCCTGTTATCCAACCTACGTCTGCGGTACACCAGTAAATGTCGCCGTCTTGATAGTCAAACACGTATTTGAACGTTAACGCGGTATATACAAGATAACCCCCCGTTGTATGCACGACGCCTTTAGGCTTGCCAGTGGAGCCAGAGGTGTAAAGAATAAACAGTGGATCTTCCGCATCCATCACTTCGGGTTCACATTGCCCTGAGCAGTCTTCAATCAGTTCATGCCACCATACATCTACACCACCCCAGTTAACGTTATTACCTGTTAACTGATGAACGACAACAGCTGAAACAGAAGGGCAGGCATTATTGGCAAGTGCTGCGTCAACGTTGTCTTTTAGTGGAACTACGCGACCGCTTCGACGGCCTTCATCTGCGGTAATTACCACTTTAGCTTCGCTATCATTAATACGGTCAGCCAGTGCATTAGGGGAAAACCCACCAAAAATAACGCTGTGAACCGCGCCGATACGAGCGCAAGCAAGCATGGCATAGGCAGCTTGTGGGACCATAGGCATGTATAGCGCTACACGATCACCTTTTTTGACACCCAATTTTTTAAGTCCATTGGCCAATTTGCACACTTCGTAATGCAGTTCCTGAAAAGTAATCTCCTGACTGTCATCAGGCGAATCGCCTTCCCATAAAATAGCGGTCTTCTTAGCATCATTAGCCAAGTGCCGGTCAATACAGTTGTAACTCGCATTTAGCTGCCCATCTTCAAACCATTTGATAGAAACATCGCCAGCGTCAAAGCGGGTGTTTTTGATTACCGATGGTGCTTTTGACCACTCTACAATTTTTGCCTGTTCTGCCCAAAAAGCGTCCGGGTTCTGAATAGAATCTTGATACATCTTTTCGTATTGCTCATTGTTGAGAAGAGCACGACTTTGAGTCGCCGCTGGCACTGGATACGTTTTCGCGTTCATAGGTTTTTTCTCCTGACCGCCAGGCAGTCCAATTGAATAATTTGTTACAGGATAAATGTAGCCTTAACCGATGTAAAACGTGAATTCGACTTTAGTAGTACGCATTAGTTCACGACAAAAAGTGAACAATGACAAGCACATAAGACTTTAGTCTGAAAAGTGTACTTGAGTGTTGGCTTTTTGTGCATTATGCGCACAATTAAGCTCTGTTAACTATGTCTTTACATATTTTTAACCACATACACAAGATTCAGGTGCAAATTGAGGACGCCAACTATGAACAGCAAAAGAACATTACTCACCGCGGCTATTGCCGCAGCGGGCCTAGGAATGGCACCTGCTGCCAGTGCAAACTTCGCCGACACAAAAGTGAAATTTTCCGGATATATCAAAGCAGATGCTATGTTTAGCAACTACTCCGAAGGGCCACTGGCTTCGCAAAACTTGGGAAGAGATTTTTATATTCCAGGTTTGACTCCAGTCAGCGGTAATGAGGAAGATTCTCAATTTGATGCTCATATAAAACAGTCTCGTTTTCGCTTCACAACCCAAACCAAAACTGAAGACGACAAAGTCATTACAGGTGTACTTGAGTTTGACTTTCTGGTTACGCCCGGTGGCAATGAACGCGTGAGTAACAGTTACGTTCCACGAATTCGCCATGCATTCATCAAATATGGCAACTGGACAGTAGGTCAGACCTGGTCGACCTTCCAGGATGTTGGGACCCTTCCTGAAACGCTAGATTTTGTCGGTGTGACTGATGGTACTATCTTTAACCGTCAGGCTTTAATTAAGTATTCTGCTGGCGGTTGGGAGTTGGCGCTGGAAAATCCTGAAGCGACTATCACCCCTTTTGGCGGTGGCAGCCGTATCGTAGCAGATGACAACTTTGTACCGGATATCGTAGCACGATATACCTTCAAACAAGACTGGGGATACATCAAGGTAGCAGGTCTTGCCAGGCAACTTACCTATGATGACGGCGGTACTATTGACGATAGCGTGACTGGTTTTGGTCTGAGCGTAACCAGCAAAGTGAATTTTGATAACGGTGACGACTTGCGCTTAATGTTTAATACGGGCTCTGGCATGGGGCGTTATATTGGCCTTAATACAGCAAACGGCGCCGTTATTGATGCAGCCGGTGAATTAGAAGCCATCGATTCAACCGGGTACGCCATTGCCTATCGCCATGTATGGAATGAGAAAATGCGCTCTAGTATTACTTTTTCTGCACTCGACATTGATAATGACACCGCATTAACGGGTACAGGTGTAACAGAGTCAACGTACAGTACTCGGGTTAACCTGCTTTACTCACCGACCAAGGCCATTACCGTGGGTGCGGAATATGCCTATGCCAAGCGCGAAGTAGAAAATGGTATAGAAGGCGACATGAACCGCCTTCAGTTTTCGGCGAAATACGCCTTCTAATTGAGTGTCGTATAACAGCAAGCCAGGCCATCGCCTGGCTTTTTTAATGAGATAAGAAAATAGCTGTCAGAGGCACCACGAAAAACAGCCCTAGAATGTAGCCTAAACCATAAAGCTTAGTTTGAGCGACTTTCAATGATAACCAGTAAGACAACTTAGGCGGAATTTCTCTCAAGAAAGGAATGGTATAGATCACCATGACCGCTATGCTGTTAAACAGGAAATGCACTAAGGCTATTTGCAATGCAAACACCGCGTTATCACCCGTTGCACCCAATGCCGCAATAATCGCTGTTATTGTCGTACCAATATTCGCCCCAAGCGTAAACGGATAAATGTCTCTGGCTTTGAGTACACCACTGCCGACCAGTGGAACCATCAATGACGTAGTGGTTGACGAAGACTGCACCAGTACAGTAACCACTGTGCCTGAGCCTATACCGGTTACAGGCCCCTTACCGATACTACTGTGCAACACATCTTTTGCCTTGCCTACCATCAGCGACTTCATGATCTTACCCATGAAAGTGATAGCAACAATAATCAACCCCACACCAATAACGACTTTGATCAGGCCAGGGTAAAACGAAGGCAAAAATGAAAACGTATCGCCGACTAAGTTGGTGAAGGGTTTAGTGGCTGCCTTAATGGGATTAAAGCCCCCGACGTCAGCCGTTGCGCCTGTGCTAAAGAGTGACACCATGGCTCCGCTCAGCTTCTCAAGGAAACCAAACATAATCTCTAGTGGCAGGAAAATCAGAACCGACATCACGTTGAAAAAATCGTGAATTGTCGCAGCATTAAATGCCCGTTGAAATTCATCTTTTTTGGCAACGTGGCCAAGGCTGACAATCGTATTGGTAATACTGGTACCAATATTGGCCCCCATCATCATGGGAACTGCAATAGTAATGGGCAAGCCGCCTGCAACCATAGCGACAATAATTGAGCTTACCGTTGAAGAGGACTGAATAAGGGCGGTACACACCATCCCAATCACCAGCCCCATAAGTGGGTTTGAAGCAAATTCAAAGAGGGTTTCTGCGTGCTCTAGTGTAGCAAGCTTAAACCCACTGCCAATCAAACTGACCGCTTGAAGCATTAAGAACACTAAAAACAACAAGGTAAACCATTTAAAGACCCGCTGATAAGCGGGACCATTAATGTCTTGCGGCGCCACCGTTTGATGATTATCTACTGACATAAAACAACTTCCAAAATCATGTTGCGCACAGGGTATGGATGAACTGTGACACAAGGATGACGCATTATAGTGTTCGATTATTAAAATGGAACCGGATATTGTTTGATTATTGCTGATATATCATCAATCATGGCCTCATTGTCTGGTAATGCAAACGCGGCAATGTTCTCTTTAAGCTGAGCGTCACTGGTCGCACCGATTATCGTTGAGGTAACGCCATTAACTTGCTGTACCCATTTCAACGCTAGCTGAGCAGGTGTAATGCCGTATTGTTCAGCAATATTCACGTACTCTTGCGTTGCCGCCTGTGCCTGTTTGGTGTCCCTGAATAAGCCCATTCGCTGTTCCATGGACCAGCGTGATCCTTCAGGACGCGCCCCTTTGAGGTACTTTCCTGTCAGCAGGCCCGCAGCCAAAGGTGACCAAGGCAAATAAGCCACGTCTTCGAATACACAGGTTTCTATCAGATAAGGCCAGTCTTTTAAGTGCGCTAGGCTAAACTCATTTTGAATAGACACAGGCTTGGGTACGTTTAACTCGCGGCACAAATCTAAGTAGGTATGAATACCCCAAGGCGTATCATCGGATAGCCCCCAATGACATATTTTACCTTGTTCAATCGCTCTTCCCAGCGCGCGAACGATGCCCGCCATCTTTTCCTTTTCTTCGTCTACATTCGTGGCAGTTGGATCGGTGCGCCAAGGCCAGTGTTTAGCAAAGTGTGGTGATACCCGATTTGGCCAGTGCAACTGATATACATCGATATAGTCTGTTTGCAGGCGTGATAGTGACTCATCAATAGCTTGTGGAAGGGTATTTTCACTGATCTCGCCGCCACCGCGAATATACTTTAAGCCAGAGCCCGCTATTTTTGTCATCACAATAACATCGCTGCGTTTATCTGAATGACGGGCCAACCAGTTCCCCAAGATACGTTCGGTATCACCATAGGTTTTTTGGCTGGGAGGCACAGGGTACATTTCGGCTGTGTCGATAAAGTTAATACCCGAGTCCAATGCCAGTGCCAACTGGCTGTCAGCCTGAGCCTGCGTGTTTTGCACACCCCAGGTCATAGTGCCAAGACAAATCTCAGAAACACGTAAACCACTTGTGCCAAGGGGATGATATTGCATAGGTCAGTTATCCTTTTTCTCTTCAGGTTGTCGTATCACTTGCATGCATTTTCAGCACTGCTTTTATGCTGACAATGCTTAAGAAGATACCAGAGGCTTAGTACTGTAGATCATATTCTGGGAGGGATAATATTGCTACAAACAAAAAACCCCGCTAAAGAGCGGGGTTTTTCTTATGCTTTGCAGCTGTGTCTAAATCTTAGTCCAAGATTTTAGATACAACACCCGCACCTACGGTACGGCCACCTTCACGGATAGC
>NZ_RPOK01000005.1 GCF_003820355.1 Paralteromonas sediminis
GTAAGTCTTTGCAAGTACTGTAGTGATTGCTGCAGTTAGTGTAGTTTTACCGTGGTCAACGTGACCGATTGTACCAACGTTGACGTGCGGTTTCGTACGTTCAAACTTTTCTTTTGCCATTGCTCTCGTTTCCTAAGTTAAAAGTCCGACCCAAAATAGACCGGACCGAACCTTTTACATTCTTGAATCAATTATTGCCCGAGCCACATTGTTTGGTGCTTCAGAATAATTGAAAAACTCCATCGAATAGGACGCTCTGCCTTGCGTCTGTGAACGCAGGTCCGTCGCATATCCGAACATTTCAGACAGTGGTACCTTGGCACGTACTATCTTAATGCCAGCGACCCCTTCTTCCATTCCTTCGATGATGCCGCGACGACGATTCAAGTCGCCAACCACGTCACCCATCCAATCTTCTGGTGTAGTGACCTCTACTTTCATTGTAGGTTCAAGTAACACTGGGTTAGCTTCAGAAGCTCCCTTTTTGAACCCCATAGAACCGGCGATCTTAAACGCCATTTCAGAAGAGTCAACATCATGATATGAACCATCAAACAAAGTAACCTTTACATCCAGAACGGGATAGCCCGCCAAGACACCATTTTGCATTTGCTCTTGGATGCCTTTGTCTACAGCTGGAATGTACTCTCTTGGCACTACTCCGCCAACAATTTCATTGACGAATTCATATCCTTTGCCTTCTTCCTGTGGCTCAATTTTGAGCCATACATGACCAAACTGGCCACGTCCACCAGACTGGCGAACAAACTTACCTTCTACTTCTACTGCGGAACGCAAGGTCTCACGATAGGCAACCTGAGGCTTGCCCACGTTACACTCTACTTTAAATTCTCGCTTCATGCGGTCGACAATAATGTCGAGGTGCAACTCGCCCATGCCTGAAATTATGGTCTGGCCGCTCTCTTCGTCTGTTTTCACTCGGAAGGACGGGTCTTCTGCTGCCAGCTTACCTAGTGCTAGGCCCATTTTTTCCTGATCAGCTTGCGACCTTGGTTCAACGGCGATGGAAATCACGGGTTCCGGGAACTCCATCCGCTCTAATGTGATGACACTGTTTGGGTCACAAAGCGTATCACCGGTGGTGACGTCCTTAAGTCCAATAGCAGCAGCTATATCTCCCGCACGGACTTCTTTCAGCTCTTCACGGTCTTTTGAGTGCATTTGCACAATACGGCCGAAACGTTCACGCTTGCCTTTAACAGGATTGTAGACAGTATCGCCTGTTTTAACGACACCCGAGTAACAACGGAAAAAAGTCAGCGTGCCGACAAAGGGATCGGTAGCAATTTTAAACGCCAACGCAGAAAACGGTTCATTGTCATCTGCATGACGCTCTGATTCTGTTTCATTTTTATCGTCTAACACGCCCTTAATTGCAGGAATATCCGTGGGAGACGGTAAAAATTGTATTACTGCATCCAATACCGCTTGTACACCCTTGTTTTTAAATGCACTACCACAAGTAGCAAGCACGATTTCGTTATTTAGGGTACGTGTACGAAGGCCCTCGATGATTTGGGATTCACTGAGCTCACCTTCTTCTAGATAAGCGTCCATCAAGGCTTCATTAGCTTCAGCGGCGGCTTCAACTAATTCATTGCGGTATTGCTCTGCTTTGTCCATTAACGCAGCCGGTATGTCTTCATAGGTAAATGTCATACCCTGATCGGCAGCATTCCAGTTAATGGCTTTCATTTTGATCAAATCAATGACGCCACTGAACTCTTCTTCGGCACCAATGTTTAATTGAATAGGGACACATGTTGCACCCAAACGATCTCGGATTTGATTAACAACACGGTCAAAGTCTGCACCCGCACGATCCATTTTGTTAACGAATACCATGCGAGGTACAGAATACTTGTCAGCTTGACGCCAAACGGTTTCAGACTGAGGTTCAACACCAGATGACCCGCAAAACACAACCACAGCACCATCAAGTACGCGCAGTGAGCGCTCTACTTCAATGGTAAAGTCAACGTGTCCAGGCGTATCAATTATATTAATACGGTGCTGATCAAACTGCTGCTCCATCCCTTGCCAAAAGCAAGTTGTTGCAGCAGAGGTGATCGTAATGCCCCGCTCTTGTTCCTGCTCCATCCAGTCCATAGTAGCAGCGCCATCATGGACCTCGCCTATCTTGTGAGACAGACCTGTGTAAAACAGAACGCGCTCGGTGGTAGTGGTTTTACCCGCATCCACGTGCGCCACAATGCCAATATTACGATATCGTTCAATCGGGGTTTGACGGGGCATTTGTATTTCTCAGTCCTTATTAACCTTGGATTACCAACGGTAATGAGCAAACGCTTTGTTTGCTTCAGCCATACGGTGAACGTCTTCACGCTTCTTAACCGCAGAGCCTTTGTTGTCAGCTGCATCGAGCATTTCTGCAGCAAGACGCTGAGCCATGGATTTTTCACCACGTTTACGAGCGGCTTCTACTAGCCAGCGCATACCTAACGCGTTACGACGAACTGGACGTACTTCAACAGGAACCTGATAAGTAGAACCACCAACACGACGAGACTTAACCTCGACTGTTGGGCGGATGTTGTCCAATGCGTCTTCAAATACGTTTAGATGCTCTTTGCCAGTTTTTTCAGCAACAATATCAAGCGCGCCGTATACGATTTTCTCAGCAGTTGATTTTTTGCCGTCTAACATAACGACATTCATGAATTTAGCCAGCAATTGCGACTTAAATTTAGGGTCTGGTAGGATCTTACGTTGACCTACGACTCGTCTTCTAGGCATTTCTCTAATCTCCGTAGAATTTCAGGTATAACCCAAAACAATAATTACTTCAGTTTGGCCTTACTAACGGAGTACCGTTAAGACTTGGGCCGCTTCGCGCCGTACTTAGAACGGGCTTGCTTACGATCGTTTACGCCAGCGCAGTCAAGCGTGCCGCGAACAGTGTGATAACGTACACCTGGAAGGTCTTTAACACGACCACCACGGATTAGTACAACACTGTGCTCTTGTAGGTTGTGGCCTTCACCGCCGATGTATGAAGAAACTTCAAAACCGTTGGTCAAACGCACACGACAAACTTTACGCAGTGCAGAGTTTGGTTTCTTTGGCGTAGTGGTGTACACACGGGTACAAACACCACGACGTTGTGGACAAGCTTGTAGAGCAGCAACGTTGCTTTTTTCAACGGGCTTTCTACGCGGCTTGCGCACTAACTGGTTAACTGTTGCCATTAACTAGCTCCTGATTAAAAACTACAAAAACCCGACTATGTCGGGTCATATTCATAAGGCGGTAGTGATGCTCGTCAATACCGCACCCAAAATTGGGTCGCGGAATATTAAAGATCAACTACCGCCCTGTCAAGACTTACAGCGGACTGTACAGAAATTATTCGCTGTCGCTGCCTTGTTCTACCTCAGCATTTAATGCTTCAGTCAATGCCTGTTCAGCTTCGCTTGCTGATACCGTTAGCTCTTCGATATCGGCTGCGCGCTGTTGAGCACGTTTTTGGTGATAAGCAAATCCAGTCCCTGCTGGGATCAAGCGTCCAACAATAACGTTTTCTTTAAGACCACGCAGATCGTCTTCTTTGCCCTGCACTGCTGCTTCGGTCAATACGCGCGTAGTTTCCTGGAACGACGCCGCTGAAATGAACGATTCAGTAGACAGTGATGCCTTAGTGATACCAAGCAATTGTGTTTCATAAAGCGCTGGCAATTTGCCCTGACGCTCAAGTTCACGGTTGGCAATCTTCACAGCTGACACTTCAACCTGCTCTCCTTCAAGGAACTGGCTGTCGCCTGGCGCTGTGATAAGGCACTTACGAAGCATTTGACGAATAACAACTTCAATATGCTTATCGTTAATTTTTACACCCTGCAGGCGGTAAACTTCTTGTACTTCGTTAACGATGTAGTTTGCGACAGCACTAATACCACGTAGGCGCAAGATATCATGCGGTGACTCTGGGCCATCAGCAATAACTTCGCCTTTTTCTACAGACTCACCTTCAAACACGTTAAGCTGACGCCACTTAGGAATCATCTCCTCATATGGATCGCCGTCTTTCGGTGTTATAACAAGACGCTTCTTACCTTTTGTTTCTTTACCGAAACCAATACTACCGCTGATTTCAGCAAGAATGGCAGGCTCTTTAGGCTTACGCGCTTCAAACAAGTCCGCAACCCTTGGTAGACCACCGGTAATATCACGTGTTTTTGAGCTTTCCTGAGGAATACGCGCTAACACGTCACCCGTATTTGCTACCTTACCGTCACTGGCCTCGATAGTCGTGAAGCTAGGTAGGCGTATTTCCTGCAAGCCCACTTCGTCACTGTCGAGGATAAGTTTAGGCTCTTTAGCATTCACTTTCGTAAGGTCTTTAACCACAATACGTGTTAGGCCCGTGAGCTCGTCCTGCTGCATTTCCGTGTTGCTGTCATCAATGTCAGCAAAACTGATTTTTGAATCACGCTCAAGTACGATGGGGTGACTGTGCGGATCCCAGTTAGCCACAATCTCGCCCGCTGCTACGGCTGCACCGTCATCAGTGGTCAAAATAGCGCCGTAAGGCACCTTATAACGCTCTTTCTCACGACCATGGTCGTCAATGATAGTTAGCTCAGTTGAACGAGAAACAATCACCACTTTGTTGTCTGAGTTACGGACAAACTTAGCGTTGTGCATCTTAAGGCTACCGTCGCTCTTAACCTGCACACTGTTTTCAGCAGACGCTCTTGATGCCGCACCACCAATGTGGAAGGTACGCATGGTAAGCTGTGTACCCGGCTCACCGATTGACTGAGCAGCAATAACACCTACAGATTCACCGTGGCCGACCATATGTCCACGTGCAAGGTCACGACCGTAACACTTAGCACATACACCAAAGTCATTGTCACAGGTAATAACGGAACGTACTTTAACCTGATCAACTGAATTGGCTTCAAGCATGTCTACCAGCTGCTCGTCTAGCATTACGTTACGCTCAACCAGAACTTCGTCAGTACCAGGCTTAACAACGTCTTCCGCTACAACACGTCCAAGTACGCGTTCGCGCAATGGTTCAACAACGTCTCCACCTTCGATGAGAGGTGACATGGTCACACCTTCGTAAGTACCACAGTCTTCTTGGGTAATTACCAAGTCTTGTGCAACGTCTACCAAACGACGCGTTAGGTATCCAGAGTTAGCCGTCTTCAGTGCCGTATCGGCCAAACCTTTACGCGCACCGTGCGTAGAGATAAAGTACTGAAGTACGTTTAGACCTTCACGGAAGTTAGCCGTAATAGGCGTTTCGATGATTGAGCCATCTGGTTTAGCCATTAGGCCACGCATACCCGCTAACTGACGAATCTGAGCAGCACTACCACGAGCACCGGAGTCAGCCATCATGAAGACAGAGTTGAACGACTGCTGTTCTTCCTCTTCGCCATCACGATTAATAACGGTTTCAGTCTTCAGGTTATCCATCATGGCCTTAGCGACTTTTTCGTTAGCATTTGACCAGATATCGATAACTTTGTTGTAGCGCTCACCAGCGGTAACAAGACCGTTTTGGAACTGTTCCTGAATCTCAACAACTTCGGCTTCAGCAGCGTCGATAATGTCCTTTTTCGCTTCCGGGATAACCATATCATCAATACCAACAGACGCACCCGCGATCATCGCGTAGTGGAAACCGGTATACATAATTTGGTCAGCAGCAATAACGGTGTCTTTCAGTCCAAGTGTACGGTAACAAGCATTCAACAGTTTTGAAATCTGCTTTTTGCCCATTGCTTGGTTGATGATTTCAAATGGCAAACCTTGTGGCAATATCAGTGAGAATATTGCTCGACCTACTGTGGTATCAGTTAGGGTAATCTTTTCTACCTTTGAACCGTCTTCAGCAACATCGTATTCTGTGATACGAACCTTCACGCGTGAATGCAATTCAGCATTACCAGTACGGTATGCTTTTTCCGCTTCGTGCGGGCTGGTAAACACCATGCCTTCGCCTTTGCCGTTTACCTTATCGCGTGTCAGGTAGTACAAGCCCAATACAACGTCTTGTGAAGGTACGATAATCGGCTCACCGTTGGCTGGTGAAAGAATATTATTGGTAGACATCATCAGGGCACGAGCTTCTAGCTGTGCTTCGATGGTCAAAGGTACGTGCACGGCCATTTGGTCACCGTCGAAGTCAGCGTTGTACGCCGCACATACCAATGGGTGTAGCTGAATGGCCTTACCTTCAATTAGGGTTGGCTCAAATGCCTGTATACCAAGGCGGTGAAGCGTTGGCGCACGGTTAAGCAATACAGGGTGTTCGCGGATAACGTCATCCAGGACGTCCCATACCTCTGGGGCTTCGCGCTCTACTAACTTCTTAGCAGCCTTGATTGTTGTTGCTAATCCACGGCCTTCTAATTTGCCGTAAATGAAAGGCTTGAACAATTCCAATGCCATCTTCTTAGGAAGACCACACTGGTGAAGACGCAAAGTAGGACCAACGGTGATTACAGAACGACCTGAGTAATCTACACGCTTACCAAGCAAGTTCTGACGGAAACGACCTTGTTTACCTTTGATCATATCGGCCAAAGATTTAAGAGGACGCTTGTTAGAGCCAGTAATGGCACGACCGCGACGACCGTTATCCAATAACGCATCTACCGCTTCCTGTAACATACGCTTTTCGTTGCGTACGATGATGTCAGGCGCTGCAAGGTCTAGAAGACGCTTAAGGCGGTTGTTACGGTTAATAACACGACGGTATAAGTCGTTCAGGTCAGACGTTGCAAAACGGCCGCCATCAAGCGGTACCAACGGACGAAGATCAGGTGGCAATACAGGCAGTACTGTCATGATCATCCACTCTGGCTTGTTGCCAGATTGTTGGAAAGACTCTAATAACTTCAAGCGCTTAGTGATTTTCTTGCGTTTAGTTTCAGAGTTGATGCTTGGCAATTCTTCGCGCATTTCAGCAACGTCAGCGTCAACATCAAGATGCTTGAGCAATTCAAATACGGCTTCTGCACCCATTTTAGCGTCGAACTCATCGCCGTGCTCTTCTAAAGAATCCAAATACTCTTCTTCAGAAAGAAGTTGGCTGCGCTCAAGCGTAGTCATGCCAGGCTCAGTCACTACGTAGCTTTCGAAATACAGCACGCGTTCAATATCGCGCAATGTCATATCAAGCATCAAACCAATACGAGACGGTAGTGATTTGAGGAACCAGATGTGTGCAACTGGGCTAGCCAGTTCAATGTGACCCATGCGCTCACGACGCACTTTCGTCAACGTAACTTCTACACCACATTTCTCACAGATAACACCACGGTGCTTAAGTCGCTTGTACTTACCGCACAAACACTCGTAGTCTTTTACTGGTCCGAAGATACGGGCACAGAACAACCCGTCGCGTTCTGGCTTGAACGTACGGTAATTAATCGTTTCAGGCTTTTTCACCTCACCGTATGACCATGAACGGATCATATCAGGTGATGCAAGACCGATTCGAATATTGTCGAACTCTTCAGTCTTGTTTTGTTGCTTTAGAAACTTGAGTAAGTCTTTCACATTTTTCTCCCAGCGGAGTCAGTTTCTCACAGCCCGGCATTAATCCAACTAATGCCGGGCCATCCTAACAATTTTCAGCGTCGGCTTAGTTTTCTTCTAGCTCGATGTTGATACCCAATGAACGGATTTCCTTCAACAATACGTTGAATGATTCAGGCATGCCTGGCTCCATTCTGTGGTCGCCGTCAACGATGTTTTTATACATCTTAGTACGGCCGTTAACGTCATCAGACTTAACGGTCAACATTTCTTGTAGGGTATAAGCAGCACCGTATGCTTCAAGTGCCCACACTTCCATCTCACCGAAGCGCTGACCACCAAACTGAGCTTTACCGCCCAACGGTTGCTGAGTAACCAAGCTGTAAGAACCGGTAGAACGCGCGTGCATCTTGTCATCAACCAAGTGATTGAGTTTCAACATGTACATGTAACCCACGGTTACTGGACGTTCAAACGCATTGCCTGTACGACCGTCAAACAAGGTAATCTGGCCGCTTTCAGGAATGTCACCTAACTTAAGCAGCGCTTTGATTTCTTGTTCAGTTGCGCCATCAAATACTGGCGTAGCAACTGGAAGACCTTTGCGCAGGTGCTGTGCAAGACGCTCGACTTCGCCATCAGTGAAGCTGTCAATATCGACCTCCTGACGCACGTTGCCCAATGCATATACTTCTTTGAGGAAGTCACGCATCTTAGCGATCTCTTGCTGTTCTTTGATCATGGCATCGATTTTTGCACCAATACCATGGGCAGCCATACCTAAGTGAGTTTCAAGAATCTGACCAATGTTCATACGCGACGGTACACCCAATGGGTTGAGCACGATATCAACCGGGGTACCATTCTCGTCGTGTGGCATGTCTTCAACAGGGACAATGGTAGAAATAACACCTTTGTTACCATGACGACCGGCCATCTTGTCACCAGGCTGAATGTGACGCTTCACTGCAAGGTATACTTTAACGATCTTGAGTACACCAGGCTGCAGGTCATCGCCTTGCGTGATCTTACGGCGCTTAATCTCATACTTCTTATCAAAGTCAGCTTTGATTTCAGCATGCTGTTCAGCAATTTGATCAAGTGCGTCTTGTGCATCCTGATCTTTCAACGTGATGTCGAACCATTTTTCACGCGGCATGCTTTCCAGTTTGGCCTGGTCTACACCGCCTTGAATCAATAGATTCTCGGCACGAGCAAAGATACCGTCTGCAAGAATTGAAAACTCGTCGCCCAAGTCTTTCTTGACCTGACGAAGCTGCATGTCTTCAATCTCTAGCGCACGCTTGTCTTTTTCAACACCGTCACGAGTAAAGACTTGTACATCGATTACTGTGCCGTGAACACTGTTTGGAACACGTAGTGAGGTGTCTTTAACATCAGACGCTTTCTCACCAAAGATGGCTCTTAATAGCTTTTCTTCAGGTGTGAGCTGAGTTTCGCCTTTAGGTGTCACTTTACCCACTAAGATATCGCCGCCTTTCACTTCAGCACCAATATATACAACACCTGACTCGTCGAGCTTACCTAGCGCAGATTCACCTACGTTAGGGATATCAGAGCTGATTTCTTCTGGCCCAAGTTTAGTATCACGCGCAATACAGCTTAGTTCCTGAATATGGATCGTTGTAAAGCGATCTTCTTGCGCTACGCGCTCAGAAATAAGGATTGAATCTTCAAAGTTATAACCGTTCCAAGGCATGAAGGCGATACGCATGTTCTGACCAAGGGCTAACTCACCCAAGTCAGTAGACGGACCGTCTGCCAACACATCGCCCACGACAACTGGATCGCCAACGTTACAAGTAGGACGTTGGTTGATACAGGTGTTCTGATTGGAACGCGTATATTTGGTAAGGTTATAGATGTCGATACCCGCTTCACCAGCTAGCATCTCTTCTTCGTTTACCTTCACAACAATACGGCTGGCGTCAACGTAATCGATAACACCACCACGCTTAGCAACAACGGTTACACCGGAGTCAACCGCAACGGTTTTCTCCATACCTGTACCTACCAGCGGCTTGTCGGCACGCAATGTAGGAACAGCCTGACGTTGCATGTTTGATCCCATCAATGCACGGTTAGCATCATCGTGTTCAAGGAACGGGATAATGCTAGCGGCAATAGAAACGATCTGCTGCGGTGATACGTCCATATACTTGATGTCATCTTTTTGCATCAAAGTAGTCTCACCGCGATAACGGCAAGGGATAAGGTCTTCTTCCAATTCACCGTTGTCAGTTAGCGCAACGTTGGCCTGTGCTATTGCAAACTGCCCTTCTTCGATAGCTGACAAATAATCAATTTCATCAGTAACCACGCCATTGTCTACGCGACGGTAAGGCGTTTCTAGGAAACCAAAATCATTGGTACGCGCAAAGCTTGATAGCGAGTTGATTAGACCGATGTTTGGTCCTTCAGGCGTTTCGATTGGACACACACGACCGTAGTGGGTTGGATGTACGTCACGTACTTCAAAACCTGCACGTTCACGCGTCAGACCACCCGGCCCCAAAGCGGAAATACGGCGCTTGTGCGTCACTTCTGAAAGCGGGTTGTTTTGGTCCATGAACTGAGACAACTGGCTTGAACCAAAGAACTCTTTAACCGCCGCAGAAATAGGCTTAGCGTTGATAAGATCTTGAGGCATCACGTTGTCTAGGTCGCCCAAGCTCAAACGCTCTTTTACTGCACGCTCAACACGAACCAAACCTACACGGAACTGATTCTCTGCCATTTCGCCCACTGAACGGATACGACGGTTACCTAGGTGATCAATATCATCTACTTCATCTTTACCGTCACGGATTTGGATAAGTTGCTTCATCACCGCAATGATGTCGGCCTTATCCAAAGTTCCTTCGCCCGTCAATTCCTCTCGGCCAAGACGGCGATTGAACTTCATACGACCAACAGAAGATAGGTCATAGCGGTCTTCAGAGAAGAATAGATTGTCAAACAGGGTTTCGGCTGCGTCTTTAGTAGGTGGCTCACCCGGACGCATCATGCGATAAATTTCTACCAGCGCTTCCAAGCGGTTACTGGTGCCATCGATACGTAGGGTATCTGACATGTAAGCACCGTGATCCAGCTCATTGATGTATAACGTGTCAAAAGACGTTACCCCTGCATCGCTCAATTTAAGCAGGTTCTCTAATGTCACTTCATCATTGGCATTAATGACCACCTCACCAGACTCTTCGTCTGCGTAAGTCGCGGCATAAACACGGCCCACAAGGTATTCAGCCGGTACTTCCAGCTCAGTAATACCCGCTTTTTCAAGTGCTCGTGTGTGACGTGCCGAAATACGGCGGCCGGTTTCAACCAACACATTACCGTCGCCATCAATGATGTCGAACTGCGCAGTCTCACCGCGTAAACGGTCTGGAACGACTTCCATTTTTAATTTGTCGTCGTCTATGCGGACAGATACGGAGTCAAAAAACTCGTCCAATATCTCTTCGGTAGACATTTCCAGCGCGCGTAAAATAATTGACGCAGGAAGCTTACGACGACGATCTATACGAACAAATAAATTGTCTTTCGGGTCGAATTCAAAATCTAACCAAGAGCCACGGTATGGAATAACGCGTGCGTTGTACAACACCTTGCCAGAAGAGTGTGTTTTACCCTTATCGTGGTCGAAGAATACACCCGGTGAACGGTGAAGCTGAGAAACGATTACACGTTCAGTACCATTAATTACAAAGGTACCGTTCTCAGTCATAAGGGGTATTTCACCCATGTAGACTTCTTGCTCTTTAATATCTTTTACCGTACCTGGTGCTGCTTCTTTATCAAACAACACCAAACGCAGTTTTACTCTTAACGGCGCAGAATAGGTGACGCCCCGAATTTGACATTCTTTTACGTCAAAAACAGGTTCGCCCAAGCGATAGCTTACAAATTGAAGCTCACTATTGCCTGAGTAACTTTTGATAGGAAAAACCGAACGAAATGCCGCTTCAAGCCCATATTGGCCGTCGACATCGATATCGATAAACTTTTTAAATGAATCTAGCTGAATTGAAAGGAGGTATGGTATTTCCAGTACCTGTGGGCGTTTGCCAAAATCCTTACGGATACGTTTCTTTTCGCTATAAGAGTAAACCATGGGTTCCTCAGCCTGCTGATTTTAGACCCAACCTGTTACTTGAACTGAACAAGTAACAAACTTCCTTCACCCTTTTTCGGGCAATTTCACCAGCATACAACACTTTATGCTTCAGTTGGTAGCCAAGACCACGCATAAGTTGCCGGAAATTTGTCCGATTTGCGCTTATGTTGCGTTATGAGAAGGGATAAAAAACTCAATAACGCTACAGCGCAAAAAGGCTGGTGGTTCAAAAAACCACCAGCCTATGCCAATTAAGGCAAGTAAACTGACAACGTCAGATTACTTAAGCTCTACTTCAGCACCTGCTTCTTCAAGTGCTGCTTTAAGCTCTTCTGCTTCTTCTTTGCTTACGCCTTCTTTGATTGCTTTAGGAGCAGACTCAACTACTTCTTTAGCTTCTTTAAGGCCTAGGCCAGTTGCGCCACGAACTGCTTTGATAACCGCAACTTTGTTTCCACCGAATGAAGTCATAACAACGTCGAATTCAGTTTGTTCTGCAGCAGCAGCTTCGCCACCGGCAGCAGGACCTGCAGCTACTGCAACAGCAGCAGTTGCTTCAACGCCGAACTTCTCTTCAGCTGCTTCGATTAGCTCAACCAATTCCATAACTGGCATTTCAGCAATCGCGTTCAAGATATCTTCTTTAGTTAGAGCCATTTTCTCTAAACTCCTGGGTTTAATAAGTTAAAAAATTCAATTTGCCAAAAACGAAAATTATTTTTCGTCTTTGATCGCCGCCAATACACGCACAAATTTGGTAGGCACTTCGTTGATTGTTTGAACGAATTTGCCAACCGGTGCTTTGAAGGTTGCAAGTAGTTTTGCAAGTGCTTCGTCGCGAGTCGGTAGTGAAGCCACTGCGTCCAACTTTTCTGGACCCAATAGACCGCTACCAATTGAAAGCGCAGTTACTTTTAGCTTGTCATTCTCTTTCGAAAAGTCTTTGAAAAGACGTGCTGCACCGCCTGGTGCATCGATAGAGAAACCATAGATAAGCGGACCGGTTAAGGCGCTATCAAGGTCTGCAAACTTACTGTCTGCCAACGCGCGTTTTGCAAGCGTATTACGAACAACGCGTAGATATACGCCTTGCTCACGTGCTTTAACGCGTAGGTCAGTCAGTTCTGCAACTTCCATCCCACGGTATTCAGCGACGGCAACGGATAGAGCTCGAGATGCAACATCGCTAACCTCTGCTACGATCTCTTTTTTTGCTGCTAAGCCTAGTGCCACTGAGTTCACCTCTTTTTATCTGACATACACAAACTCACTGTGAAGTCAGGGTTCACAGATTGATGTAAAACAACTGTTTTACACCGCTCTACGGTGTTCTTTTCCCAGAAGGTCTGAGTATGAAATCACCGTCTGCGCAGGCTGTTACATTAAGCGGCACCTCACCCAGAGTAGGGGGACACTGCACCTGCGGTCTTGGACGGGAGCTTAGTTTCATGCCACAAAGGCAATCCTCTTAGCTCCAACCCACATTTTTCAAAGGCCAGTCTTATAGACCAACTGACCCCTTGTCCAAAGTCACGCCTGCGCCCATAGTGGTACTCAAGCTAACTTTTTGAATATATGTACCCTTAGCTGAAGAAGGCTTGGCTTTCTTCAAGGCTTCAAGCAAAGCTTCAAGGTTTTCTTGAATTTGGTTTGCTTCAAAAGCAATTTTACCAATGCTTGCGTGAATGATACCGTTTTTGTCGTTGCGATAACGAACCTGACCAGCCTTAGCATTTTTAACTGCTTCAGCAACGTTAGGTGTAACAGTACCCGTTTTAGGGTTAGGCATAAGGCCACGAGGACCAAGAATTTGACCTAGCTGACCAACAACGCGCATCGCGTCAGGGCTTGCTACTACCACGTCAAAGTTCATTTCGCCTTTCTTAACCTGATCGGCTAAATCTTCCATACCTACGATGTCAGCACCCGCTTCTTTCGCCGCATCAGCGTTTGCACCTTGAGTGAAAACGGCAACGCGAACGTCTTTACCTGTACCGTTAGGCAGTACAGTTGCGCCACGAACATTTTGGTCAGATTTCTTAGCATCGATGCCAAGATTAACTGCTACGTCTACGCTTTCAGCGAATTTTGCAGTAGCAAGTTCTTTCAACAAAGCAACCGCTTCATTGATTTCGTATTCTTTAGTTGCGTCAACCTTCTCACGGATGGTGCGCATGCGTTTTGTTAACTTAGCCATGCGATTAGTCCTCTACGTTCAAGCCCATGCTGCGAGCAGAACCCGCGATTGTGCGTACTGCCGCGTCCAAATCAGCTGCCGTTAGGTCAGGCTCTTTAGCTTTAGCAATTTCTTCTAGCTGAGCGCGAGTTACTTTACCCACTTTCTCAGTGTTTGGACGACCAGAACCGCTCTTGATGCCTGCTGCTTTCTTAAGCAAGAAAGACGCAGGAGGCGTTTTGGTTTCGAACGTGAAAGAACGGTCTTCATATACCGTGATTTCTACAGGTACCGGAGCACCTTTTTCGAGACTTTCTGTTTTTGCGTTAAACGCTTTACAGAATTCCATGATGTTCACACCGTGCTGACCTAGTGCAGGACCAACTGGTGGACTAGGGTTAGCAGCACCTGCTGCAACCTGGAGCTTAATTAAGCCCGTTACTTTTTTAGCCATTGTCTTCGCTCTCTTTTATGGGTCTAACGCCTTGCAAATACGAGAATATTTGCTCAAACGGCTTCCCGTTCGGTCTAAAAGGGTCGCGAATTATAGTTGAGGTTCAAATATTGTGCAACCATGTTTTGAGATTATTTTGAACACTGGGCGTGAAACGGGTTTAATAGTTTCGGAAACTGGTGAGGGCTGAGTTCTTTTCCTATGGTTACGCGTCATCTCGTTCAGCCGGTTTTAAATAACGGCACAGTACCGATTGTAGTTTGTCTACATTGAAAGGCTTAGTCAGATAGTCCGTCATTCCGGCGTCCAGGCACTTCGCTTCATTGTCTCCCGTCGTATCAGCTGTAAGTGCAATAATTGGGATACTTGTAGATCCAGGCTTAGCGCTAGCCCTTATGGCTTGAGTCGCCTGGTAACCATCAATACCCGGTAACATACAATCCATAAATATAACGTCAAAAGAGTCTTGCTCGTAATATTCCACCCCTTTTTCACCGTCCTCAGCCCAGATGACTTGAAGGCCCATACCTTTTAGCAGTGTGTCCAAAATCATAAAGTTGATCTCATTGTCTTCAACCACAAGAATTTTACCTTGCATGAGTGTGGGCGACTCAGAGTGCTCAACTGGGGCGGATTTAGTTTCGGTATTAATTAATGACAGTATGTCACGCTCTAGTGCTGGTTTATAAATCACCTTGTGGAAATACGACTTAGCCCTTTGGGTTGTGCTTGCATCTTCAACCGAGGTAAATAGAATACGGCGTGTCTTCGGACCAGGGTTAGCCTTTTGTATCCAGTCTATGCCATCAATACCTGGCATCATATAATCCACTATCACAACGTCGAAGTGCTCGCCTGCACAGATCCGTTCTAATGCTTTGAAGGGCTCAATAAAGCACTCCACATGGGCATTGACATTGGCCAGAATTTCACTCAGAACATCAAGATTCGGTTTTATATCGTCAAGAATTAGCACCTTAAGGCCCGCCCATTGCGTCTCGTACGTTTGCTCGTGCTGCGTTTCATTTTCTAGAATGTCGACGGGAACACTGAAGTAAAAGGTTGAACCGATATCTGGCTCAGATGCCACTTTAAGCTTCCCTCCCATAATTTCGATGATGGCAGCTGATAACGCAAGTCCCAATCCAGTACCGCCATATTTACGGGAAGTGGAGCTGTCGGCTTGCTTAAACGCATCAAAAATAATGTCGCATTGCTCGGCAGTCAACCCAATTCCAGAATCACTTACCTCAACCCTAAGCATCCGCGCATTGTCGGTAATTGTTGCTTTCACTGAAACATAGCCTTTGGATGTAAACTTAATTGCATTTGATAACAAATTACTGATCACCTGTCCGAGTTTGGCATCATCCAGCTCGGCCACTATGTGTTCCAAATCTTGTGCGTGAAGAATTAAGTCTAAATGTTTTTCCTGTGCACTTGCTTTGAAAGACAAGACTAGGTTGCTGAGAAGTCGCGCAAGCTGAACCGAGCGAGGGGAGAGAACTAATTCATTCGCCTCCACTTTGGATAAGTCCAGCACTTCGTTGATAAGGTGCATCAAACGGTTACCGGACAATAAAATAGTATCAACTTTTTGTTTTTGCTCATGAGTCATAGACGTTTTAGCTAACAATTGCGTCATGCCCAACACACCGTTCAGTGGAGTTCTGATTTCGTGACTCATGTTAGCCAGAAACTGTGACTTGGCCACCACGGCCTGCTCAGCCTGACTTTTCGCATCGACAAGTTGATGCTCTCGGGTTCGGATCAGATTGGTGATTTTGGCGGCGATGCCATAACCAATCAGGCAAAAAATAACAACACAGATCAGTGCTATGTACATGGAATATGCGTTAACTTTTCTACTTTGTAGCGCTAATGCATCGAAAGGTACCAACACAAAAAAGGTCCAACCCAGCTCACTGAATTCAAATTTTGAGACCCAGTTCAACTCACCATCAAGGGTTATTTGTGCTTCTTCTGTGTGCCCCATGCGCCGGAATTTTTCAATCACAGACTCGCTGGCGAACTCGGAAAGGTTACCGAATAAGGAGTCTTTATTACCCGTATCGGCAAGTATTCTCCCGCCTTTCTCAATTAGCAGAAAACGTTCGTCAAACTGTAAATCTATATTTCGAAGAATGTCGTTTAGTTGCGCAAGGGAAACATCGACGCCTAATACACCCGACCAGCTGTTTTCCAGCGTCAATGATCTCACAGTGGAAATAACTACGGTGTCGTCTTGCGCCCAGTAATAGGCGGGAGGGCGAACAATGTTTCCCTTACCTTGTAGTCCAGATACATACCATGGCCGCTTTGTAGGATCGTAGTTATCAGGAAGAGAACCCGTTGGCCACTGCAAGTAACCGCCCCGCCTGTCACCTAAATATACATAAGCAATATCTGGCATGCTGTTGCCAATATTTTGAAACTGCTGATAAATTTGTTGCAGTAACGGGCTTGTCAGTTCGATGGATTCCGCTGAAATGTTGGTTTTTTGCTGATATTGAGGAAGCTGCCCGAGGCTATTCTTTACTAGGTTTGTGTTGGCCAAAAAGTTAGCCCTGGCCTCAACCTGATCAAAAATGGCAGTGACGTGCCGCTCGACATGACCAACTTCAGAGATAAAACGTTGATGGATTTGTTCCTCAGCAATGCCTTCAATAATAAAAGAAGAGATGACGGTCGATAACAGCACGGGCAACGCAACAGAAAACAAAATCAAAAATGACAACAGCGCTTTTAAGTTTTTCAATGTGCCGGTCGCCCAACGAATACATTAGTGAATAGTTAAAAGGGTAGCATTCAATAAGGCATTTTTTAAATTGGGCCTGATTAATGGGCCACTGCAAGCTCAGAGCATTACACCAAAGTAAGCATAGCGTTTCATCTATAATTCGAAATGCTGATGGAGACTATAAAATCCCTGACGATTTCCCTTCTGAACTTCTATTAACAGGAGCTAAAACTCTTCTAATTTCTTATCTGGCTCGCACTGGCAAAAAAAAAGCGACAATTTTCATTGTCGCTTTCTCAAAAGTGCTTTTACTCTTAGCCTTTCTCAACCTGACCAAACTCGAGGTCAACAGGAGTTGAACGACCAAATATAAGAACTGAAACCTTCACGCGGCTTTTTTCGTAATCGACTTCTTCGACTACGCCATTGAAGTCTGCGAAAGGTCCATCGATAACCCGAACCACTTCGCCGGGTTCGAACAAGGTTTTTGGTTTTGGCTTGTCTACAGACTCTTCCAGTCTGTTAAGGATAGCGTCGGCTTCGCGCTGAGTTATAGGCATTGGACGGTCTGAAGTGCCTCCAATGAAGCCAAGTACACGTGGTACACTTTTTACCAAGTGCCAAGAGTCTTCGTTCATATCCATTTCAACCAATACATAACCAGGGTAAAACTTGCGCTCTGATTTGCGTTTTTGACCCGCACGCATCTCGACCACTTCTTCGGTTGGAACGAGGATTTGACCGAAATGCTCTTCCATGTTGTGCATTTTGATGTATTCCTCGAGCGTTTTTTTAACGCGAGATTCATACTGAGAGAAAGCTTGTACAACGTACCAACGCATTGCCATGGATTACACTCCTATTCCGGTTACCCAGCCAACTACACGTACGATAATACCGTCCAGCCCCCATAGAAGAAGCCCAACGATCACTGTCGCCGCCAGTACAATCAAGGTAGTTTGCGTAGCTTCTTGTCGGCTTGGCCAAACTACTTTACGCACTTCTACTCTGGATTCTTTAGAAAAAGTTAGGAACTGCTTGCCCTTTTCGGTCGTTGCAGCAATAAATCCGGCAATCACAACAACCGCAACGGCTGCCAATGCGCGATAGAGCACTGATACTTCCTGATACAGGTAATTAGCAGTGACCAAACCGCCTAATAATGCAATGGCAATTAGCCACTTTAATGTGTCCAAAGGATTGGACGCGTTTTCTGTCTTTTCACTCATGCTCAATTCCGGCCTTACCCGATATTATAAAGTTGGCAGGGGTGGAGGGACTCGAACCCCCAACCATCGGTTTTGGAGACCGCTGTTCTACCAATTCGAACTACACCCCTGCTGATGGTACGCCGCCTCGCAGCCGCACACCGTTTAACAGTTACACTTCCCTTGTGAATTTTTAGCAATCTTTTTGGAAAAGTCAGCGCAGATTCGCAAGGAAGGGACGCGTATTATACTTAAGCATATCTGGGTGACAAGGGTCTTTTTCAAGCCCTTGTCATTCCAACCCTAAAAACCCACCAGTTTGGTGTGCCCACAACTTGGCATAAATGCCATTTTGGGCCAATAGAGCCTGATGACTTCCAGATTCCACCACCTTGCCATTGTCCAAAACAATTAAGCGATCCATTTGTGCAATAGTGGACAATCTATGGGCGATTGCCAAAACCGTTTTGTTTTCCATCACTTTGTTTAAACAGGCTTGAATAGCCGCTTCAACTTCTGAGTCCAATGCTGAGGTGGCTTCGTCTAGAATAAGAATAGGCGCATCTTTTAGCAGTACTCGTGCAATCGCAATACGCTGACGCTGGCCACCAGAAAGTTTAACGCCACGCTCTCCAACATGCGCGTCATACCCAGTGCGACCCTCCTTATCCGAGAGCGTTAGTATAAAGTCGTGCGCCTCTGCCTGTTTGGCCGCCCATATCATTTCTTCTTCTGTGGCATCCTGTTTTCCGTACATGATGTTGTCTCTTACCGAGCGGTGCATCAGCGAGGTATCCTGCGTCACCATACTGATCTTTTCTCGCAACAGCTCTTGCGGTGTTTGTGCCACATTTTGTCCATCTATGGTTATGCTTCCACTGTTCAAATCATAAAAGCGCAACAACAGGTTGACTAATGTAGACTTGCCCGCACCTGAGCGCCCGACAATACCTACTTTTTCACCAGCACCTATGGTCAGGTTAAGTGCTTCAAAAACGTTTATATCCTGATGTTTACCCGGGTAGGAAAATTCAATCGCGTTAAAATGAATCTCCCCTCCGTGTACGTTCAGTTTTTTAGCTGGCGAAGGGTCTACCACATCAATAGAGCGTGACAGAGTATTGATGCCATCCTGAACTGTACCTAGGTTTTCAAACAGGGAAGACACCTCCCACATTATCCAATGTGAAATACCATTTAGCCGCAGACACAGGCTCACGGCGACGGCTATTTCACCAGGCGTTATTGATCCCTGTATCCAGAACAACACTGACAAAGCCGCCACTGAAAAGATAAGCAGCCCACTGGCGATTTCTACACACAGTTCGAGTACAGTGACTAGACGCATCTGTGGGTAAACCGCCTTTAGGAAACCGTCCATACTCTCTTTGGCATATTCAGCTTCGCGATTACTGTGCGAAAACAATTTCACAGTCATCATGTTGGTATAGCTATCGACGATCCTTCCCGTCATTAGAGACCGGGCATCAGCCTGTTTTTGTGATACTTTTTTCAGGCGCGGAACCAAAACGCGCAGTATGCTGGCGTAGACCACCAACCACACAAACAAAGGAATAGATAAGCGCCAGTCAGCAGCAAAAACCAAAGTAATAACACTGACAAAATACACACCAATGTAAACAGCCAGATCAAGCATTTTCATCACAGTTTCGCGCACTGAAAGCGCCGTTTGCATTACTTTAGTGGCCACCCGGCCGGCAAATTCATTTTGAAAAAAAGACAACGACTGTTTTAGCAGGTACCGATGTGCTTGCCATCGAATGGCCATGGGATAATTACCCATTAACGCCTGATGTTTTATCATTGAGTGGAGAAACACGGCTCCGGGAATGGCAACCAATGCAATGGCACCCATGCCTATGAGTGTCCATTTTTCGTCCTGCCACAGGGTCTCTCGATTTTGCGTTGCAAACCAATCAACCAATTGCCCTAAGAAGCCATATAAAGCGACTTCCATCACTGCGATGGTTGCACTCAACAGCGATACTGTCAGTAAGATAGGCCACATGCCCTTTGAATAATGACGACAAAATGCCCATAACCCCGTCGGAGGTTGCTCTGGATTTGCCGACGGGAAAGGCTGAGTTAGACGCTCAAAAAAAGTAAACATGTGGCAAGAAAAGTATCCCTAGTGAATAAAGAATTGGTAAAGCCAGAAAATCACAATACCTATTTGAATTAAAAACAATACAAATCGAATTTGGATCGCTAGGTTGCTGATCGAAATCAAGTGAACAATAGACTGGCCTATCCTGGCACTCAATAGCACTAGCGCTAAGGCGTCGGTTATTGCCGTTGAACCGGTTGCAAGTGAGTACAGCAAGGCCCCTCCAATAATGGCAAAGCTCTCTGAGCAATTGGCCTGTGCACGGGTAAGTCTGAAACCAAAATCCGGCACATCACTGCCATCGGCAGCAAACTTTAACCCTTTTTTTTGCTTGCTTTGCACCAAACTCGTTCGATACACAGCTAATGCAATAAGCAAGACCAGTGTCCATGCAATATAACCAAGTAGAGCAATGCCCGTTTCTGTCATCATGGTAATTCCTCAATTAGATTTGATAACCACTGAATTAAGACCACTATAACAGCAAAGAAATTACAAAAAGCGGCAGCGTGCAAAGTTTGAGCTAAATTTTGACGGCGGAATAGCGTCTGCCCTTGATTTTTCCCTCACGAAACTGCTTCAGCGTTTTTTTCGCACTGCGAACAGCAACCGCAAGGAAGGTCGTATTGGACGTTTGCACAATATCGCCAATATCTTCACCCGGTACGCTCGCCTCTTTAATCAACGCGCCCACAATATCGCCCTTTCGCAGCTTGTCTTTTTTGCCACCTCGAATTTCAATAGCCACATTGCTTGCAGTCATTACACGGTTCGCATGAAAACGCAGATGCTGAACACCGTTTATTCTGCTGCTTTCAGGGTTGTCACAAAATGCCTTAGCGCGCTCAAGCTCATTATCTGTAGCCAGCGTAATAGCCACACCTTTTTGGCCAGCCCTACCTGTGCGACCAATTCTGTGAATATGTGTATCCGGCGATTCACTCATATCATAAGCAATCACCAAGTCTACCTTGGGCAAGTCTAACCCTCTTGCGGCCACGTCAGTGGCGACCAGGATATTTGTGGCATTCAGTGATAGCTTCATCAGTGCACGCTGTCGTTCGTTCTGTTGCATATCACCGTGCATAGTCACCAAATTGAAACCCCGCTCCTTCAAATTGTCATAGAGCGCTTGGGTCCCTTTTTTGGTCTGACAAAAAACAATGCATTTTTCCGGTTGGCGGTCGGTAAGAATGGCACTAACAGCTTGTTCTTTTTGCCCACCGTCAGTCTTATAAATGAACTGTTCGATATCTGGCGAATTCCCTTGCTCGCGCACATCAACGGTTACAGGGGAAGAAAGCCACTGCTCTGCCGACTGAGCAATGGCGTCTGAGTAAGTTGCAGAAAAAAGGCCTGTACGGCAAACCTTGGGAGTGTGACTAAAAATGGCAGCCACTTCCTCGCGCATGCCCATTTCAAACATGCGATCTGCCTCGTCGAGAATGCGGGTATGCACTTTATCTAACTGCAGTCTTCTCTTTTCCAAATGGTCTAGAACACGGCCCGGTGTACCCACAACAATATGACAGGCGCCTTTCAATGCTTTAATTTGCGCCCCTACAGAGTCGCCACCAATCAGAGTCACTGTATGGATGTTGTCAAGTGATTGCGCAGCATGCTGGCATACCCTGGCTACTTGTTGCGCCAATTCTCTGGTTGGACACAAAATTAAAATTTGCGGGCGGAATAGTGCTGTGTCTAAAAGAGCAATGCTGGATAGAGCAAATGCCAGTGTTTTTCCACTGCCTGTAGGCGCCAAACCGATCAGATCACCGCTGGATTTCCACTGCGCCAGCACTTCCGTCTGTATGGGGGTCAGTGCAGTAACGTTAAGGCGCTGAAGCGCCTTTTCAATAAATGTGTTCAAAAAACGGTCCGTCCAGTCGCTAAGCGAGTTTCCAAGTCAGAGTCTGACCTGCATAGAAAGGAACAATGTCATCTCCTGTCGGCAGGGCAATACTGTCTGGCACAGTCCAGTCATTTTTGACTAGCGTAATCGTGTCTGTATTTCGCGGCAAACCGTAGAAATCAGGACCATACAAGCTTGCAAAGCCTTCCAGTTTATCTAGGGCATTGAGCTGTTCAAATACCTCAGCGTATAGCTCTATGGCACTCCATGCGCTATAGCACCCTGCGCATCCACAGGCATTTTCCTTTTTGTGCTTTTCATGAGGTGCTGAATCCGTCCCCAAAAAGAATTTGTTTGCCCCTGACGCCACCACATCACGCAACGCCTGCTGATGTATATTGCGCTTGAGCACGGGCAAGCAATAGTTATGCGGTTTAATGCCGCCTACCAGCAGGTCATTCCTGTTCAGTAACAAATGCTGTGGAGTAATGGTTGCGGCAACCTTGTCTGAACTGGACAGAACAAACTGTGCCGCGTCTTTGGTTGTGATATGTTCAAACACAACCTTCAAATCAGGGAATGTCGCTGTGATATCTACCAAATACTGATCAATGAATTCCTTCTCACGGTCAAAAATATCGACATGCGATTCGGTAACTTCGCCATGTATAAGCAAGAGCATGCCCACTTCAGCCATGGTTTCGAAGACTGGATACAATGACTTAATACCCTCTACAGCGGCATCACTGTTGGTTGTTGCACCCGCCGGATAAAGTTTGCTGGCCACTATACCTTTTTGTCTGGCCTCGCGAATATCTTCGGCCGTGGTTGTATTAGTCAAGTATAAGGTTACCAGAGGTTCGAGGGTCTGGCCTTCTGGTACAGCATCCAGGATGCGTTGTTTGTACGCCATTGCCATGTCTGCATTGGTAACAGGCGGGACTAAATTGGGCATGGCAATAGCACGGTTAAAGCAGCGCGCTGTAGCAGGCACAGTTTCTTTCAACATCTCACCATCTCGAAAGTGAAGATGCCAGTCATCGGGGCGAATAAGGGTAATTGATTGCATAAAAATACAAAGCGAGTAATAGTACTTAAATTATGCCAGAAATGGGCTTTTTGCGCACCCCTTGTGCTTTAAATTAGAGAAAATAGGGTGTACTCAGAATGTTTTTGCACAAAGTCCGTGTCTTTATTACTTAGTCAATCATTCACCATTACATTATGCCGTTATCCATAGAACCTTTTCTTACTGCTCCCCGAACGCCTCTCTTAAAAAAATTAGTCGCCAGTGCACTAGACAGGATGTTGGGTATTAAGAAAATGAGCGATTTGTATGATGAATATCAATTGGAAGACACGGAGGGCGAAACATTTCTTAAAGAGGTATTGGCGAAACTGCACGTTAACCTGACAGGCATTGACAGCCTAGCCAGTACTATCCCAAAAACTGGTCCGGTCATTATTGCCGCAAACCACCCTTTTGGCGGGCTTGAAGGTGTCATCATGTTGCACGTGATCACCAAAGTCAGACCTGATATAAAAGTATTGGCTAATACAGGGTTATCACTCTTCCCACAAATGGCCATGTGGAGCATTTTTACGAACCCGTTAAAAGCAAACAACCCTAAAAACGCACCGTCTCTCAGAGCGTGCAAAAAACATCTTCTCAATGATGGCGCTTTACTGTTATTCCCAGCAGGACGGGTGGGATACTTTCGCAAAGATCGGGGCAGAATTGCCGATCACGAATGGAACAGGATAATCAGCCGATTTGTAAGCCTTCCTAATGTCAAGTATTGCCCTGTTTATATTCATGGACAAAACAGTCCGTTGTTTTATCGCTTAGGTAAAGTTTGGTATCGCTTCAGATTACTCATGCTAGCGCGAGAATTAACCAATAAGCATAATGCAAGCGTGTCATTGCATTGTTCGCATGCCAACGATATTAGTAAGACTGTCAGTCAAATGAACGATGATGAGGGAAGTGAATTTTGCCGTGCATTAAGTTACATTCATCATCCTGAGTACATTGAGGAATGGCCGACCACTGCACAACAACACTTAAAGCCTATTGCAAGTGCCTTGCCCAAAGCGCGTATCTTATTGGAAGCCAACGCGCTTCCCAAAGCACAATGTCTGTTTTCACAAGGCAAAATGACCGCCTATTTTGCTTCCGCAGATCAAATACCTGACATCCTTTACGAAATAACCCGAAGACGAGAAATTGTCTTCCGCATGCACAATGAAGGCAGTGGTGAGCCTGTAGATACTGACAAATTTGACACCACGTACACGCACCTTTTTGTAATTGACGGTGAAAATGGTGAGGTTGCAGGTGCCTATCGTATGGGGCAAACCGATAAATTGTTAGCCACATCGGGTAGCGCCGGGCTTTATCTTTCGCAAATGTTTGCGTTTGAAGAAGCGTTTGTTAACCACCGCCAACCCTGCCTTGAGATGGGCCGCTCATTTTTAATGCCAGCATATCAAAAATCGCGTTTGGGGTTGTTCATGCTGTGGCGTGCTATCGGTGAGTTTGTGGTCAGGCACCCCCAATACAAAGTGTTATATGGTACTGTCTCGCTAAGTAAACTCTACGACAAACGCAGTATTAAGCTGATAGAAACTTTGGCTGTTACTAAAACTAACAGGGTTGCTCCTCATGCAAGCTTTGACTATACACTTTCACCTGAGGTGCAGTTGTTTTTGGCACGCGCTTCTCAGGCAACTGATGTTATTGCCTACCTAGACACCTGGCTTAGCTTCACAGAAACAGATCAAAAGAAATTGCCTGTTTTGCTTCGCCAATACGCCAGTTTAGGTGCCACATTTCACTGTCTTGGCGTTGATAAAAACTTTGCAGACACACCGGGGCTGCTTTTGAGTGTAGATTTGAGCCAAGCACCAGAAAAACGACTCAAACAGTTTTTAGGGCCAAACTGGCAAAAAATAGCACGCTGATTGATTGGCTATGCTTGTTGGCTTTTCAAGGTAGCAGGTGCTACACCCACATGTGATGGTAGCGACACCGCAAATGCTGCGGCAAGCTGTTTGATAAATGCAAAGTGATGGATAGCATGGCTGCTCACAAAACTGAGTTCACGCCCTAGTGTAGACCATACTGTGTTGTGCTCAGTGACGACTTTCAATTTTTTCTCATGCTCTTGCTCAGACAAGTTTGCTAACCATTCACTCACCTGCTCCCAATACGTTAATGCCATTGAGAGATCCGATTCCACTGATGAGTGCCGAGCACGTTGGTTGTAATCAATGTAGGCCGCGCCTAAACCCAGCATAAGCGCTTGGTAATGATCAAGAATGTGACGAATATGTTCACCAATAGAGCTATTAAAAGGGCCTGGCGGTATCGCGTCATACTGCTCATTAGACAGTGATTTAAGGATAATATTGGCGTGATGTACGGGTGCCAAAAAGCTATCAACAGGTGGGGTAGCGGCAGATGTTGTCACGTGCCTATGTTCCTTATTCTACGCTAACTATCTTGTCAGCTCTTTTTCTCATAGGTGTAAAGACCGCTAAACTCTGTTATTGCTTTCATACGACGCGCCAGCGATCAGATATTAAGGTGACACATCTGAAGATAAATGTCATGCCGAATGGGCTACTCGGATGAGTTTAGATACATCAAACCCTTCCTCTTCCGCTTTCTTCACAAGCTCCCTGTAGGTCGCTTCATTCACATTTGGATCTCGGGCCAGAATCCACAGGTAGCTCCTGTCAGGTCCGGTGACTAAAGAGTAAGAATAATTGTTCTTATCTAGTTCAAACACTACATAACTGGCGTAAAAGGGGCCAAAGAAGGACACTTTCAAGTGCCCTCGGCTTTGATCACCAACGAAGTAGGCCTTGCCATCGGCACTCTCCCACAACCCCTTGCTGTCGATAAACCCCTCATTGAGGACATCCAGTCCACCATCCTCCCTAAGTGTGTAGGTCGCGGTGACATTTGACATTCCACGCTCAAAGCTATGGTCAAAACGCGCTATTTCATACCATTTCCCCAGGTATCTATTTACCTGAAAATCATCAACAGGCGTTATGCCTTCGGGTACCGAAGTGCAACTCGCGGTTAACACTAATAGAAAAATTAATCCAAAAGAGCCAGCAATCTTTTTCATAGTTAGAGTACTATTTCATTATTCTAGTTATGTGAGTTAATAAATATGCAAAGAGCCAGAAGCGAGATCATATACGGATGCATGGGTTTCGGTGGAGATTGGAGTACAGCGCCAATAAGTAAGGCCGACCAACTAAAAGCAACCACCTTGATTGAAACAGCCATAGAGCAAGGCGTAACCACGTTTGACCATGCTGATATTTACACACTAGGCAAAGCAGAGGAAGTATTTGGCAATGTGTTACGCACCCAGCCTGCACTCAGAGATAAGATTCAGATTCAGACAAAGTGTGGCATACGCTTTCAGTCTGAGACTGCACCAGGGCGCTATGATTTTTCTAAGGCCTGGATAGAAGCTAGCGTAGATGGTTCGCTAAAACGTCTTCAAATTGAGCAAATAGACACCTTGTTGTTACATCGTCCCGATGCTCTCGTCGAGGTCGATGAACTCGCTGAGACACTCAGCGGACTCATAGATAGCGGTAAAATAAAACACGTTGGTGTGTCTAACATGAACCGGTTTCAGATTGCACTGCTTCAGTCTTCACTACCCTTTCCAATTACAGCCAACCAGTTAGAAATCAGCTTACTACATGCTGATTTAATTAAAGAAGGCTTATTCTTTAATACGGGAGAGAGCCAAAACGGCGCAGATACGTTGGCATTTTGTCAGGCTAATAGGGTCAGCATTCAAGCCTGGGGGAGTCTGGCACAAGGAAAACTAACCGGTGGTACAGCCACTTCAGAAGCAGAGATGAAAACAGCAGAATTGGTTCAGCAGTTAGCCGAAGAGTACCGCTGTTCAAAAGAAGCCATTGTTATCGCTTGGTTGTTGCGCCACCCAGCACAGATTGCACCTGTATTGGGCACCACCAACCCTGCACGGTTAACTGCATGCATGCAGGCGGCGGATATTTGGCTAACTAGGGAGCACTGGTACCAACTCCTCATTACCGCTTTGGGTAAGCCTCTGCCGTAAAAAATTGTGTGTTAATTGCTAGCGAACTCCTGTTTACGGCCTATACTTTTAAGGTGGCTAGGGGATTGAGTAGTGCCCTTACTGATTACATGGAGAAGTACATGCTAGCAGGCGTAAAACAAGAATTTTTGTGTCCTCATTGTGGTGGTTTGAACACTTATATTACCGGTGAAAATTGTGCACTTAAGGAGGAATTGGTGTGTTGTGTTCACTGTAGAGAGACCATCAATGTCATCCCGGCAGCAGGCGTTGATAATTCAGTGAATTTGATTGTATCTGATTGTGATGCCAACGCGGCTACCCGGTAGCCGCACCTTCTTAACTTTCGAAGAATTCTCTTCTCATCTGTGGGTCAGTGTTAAATACACCACCCAGCGCGGACGTTTTAGTGTATGAATTGCTATCACGGATCCCTCTAGCTTTTACACAATAATGCGTGGCATTAATACTCACCGCCACGTCTTCAGTGCCCGTGAGCGCCTGGATTGCCACCATAACTTGCTGTGTTAACCGTTCCTGAACTTGCGGTCGCTGTGCAAAAAAGCCAACGAGCCGATTTATTTTCGACAAACCTAAAACGGTCCGTTTTGGAATATATGAAACACTGGCAGTGCCATCGATGGTTACAAAATGGTGTTCACAAGTGCTTGTCAAACTAATGTCTGACACTTGCACTGGCTGATTCAAACGCATTTTATTTTCAATTTGCGTGATTTTAGGGAACTTGCTGTAGTCTAGACCCGAAAAAATTTCATTCACATACATCTTTGCGATTCGATTCGGCGTGTCCATTAGGCTGTCATCGGTCAAATCCAGACCTAAAGTTTCCATTACATCTCGCATCGCATTTTCAATCTTAGCACGCTTCGCCTCGTCACTGAGGTGATTTTCTACCATCGGCGTTTCAAGCCCTTGGCTGATAAGCGCATCGCGCACGATAACGGCCTCTTTAGTAAGAGACGGTTCACTACGACTACGCATTACGACTGCTTCTTTTGACAACATGTATTCTTCCGGTGTTGTATTTTTAGACTGATACGTAACACAACCCATATAAGGTTTAATCGAATTTCGGCGAACGGTACTATAAGCTATTCAAATACAGCATGTCAGGAATGAATTTTGACTTCACCGATCCTACTCACTGGCGGTACACAACGCCTTGGACTCGCCATTGCAGAGATGCTCTTAGACAAAGGCGAGACCTTAATCATAACATACCGCACCGCAAAACCGGCAGTAGATTTATTGGCCAAGAAAGGCGCCACTATGATCCAGTGCGACTTCCAACGGCAGGAGGACATTGAAAGCCTAATAGCACAGGTGCGCAATCAAGCTCCTGTGCTGAAGTGTATTATTCACAATGCTTCAGATTGGGATGCCGAGAAGGACAATTTGGCAAGCCCTGAGATTCTGCAAAAAATGATGCAAGTTCACGTTAATGCGCCGTATTTGATTAACTGGGCGCTGGAGGGCAACTTAAGGCAGTTCAACGGATTTGCCGATATTATCCACATGACAGACTATGTTCAGGAGACAGGCAGCGCCAAACATGTTGCTTATGCAGCAAGCAAAGCCGCATTGCACAACCTGACACTCTCCTTTGCGAAAAAGCTGGCGCCTGATGTAAAAGTGAATAGTATTGCGCCTGCTCTGGTTATGTTTAACGAGTGGGATGATGACGCATACCGCGAAAAATCACAGAAAAAGTCACTGCTCGAGAAAGTGCCAGGGGCAATAGAAGCGGTAAAAGCCGTTGAGTATTTGCTGAATAGTGACTACGTAACAGGCCAAACGCTACACCTTAACGGCGGAAGACATCTAAAATGAAACAGCTCATGCCCGAATGGGCGCCTTGTGAGGCAGTTATACTTGCCTGGCCAGACAAACACACAGATTGGGCTCCCTGGTTAGCAGACGCTCAACAGACCTATCTAAACCTAATCGATGTCATCAATGCTGCTGGCGCAATGGTGATATTACTGTGTAAAGACGCATCAATGACGCGCGTAAAAGACATGCTGACAGCATCCCAGAGGGTCCTTATTGTAGAAGCAAGTTACAATGACACTTGGGTTAGAGACTATGCATTCTTGACATGTCAAAGCCCAGATGGCCCTACCCCTGTGGAATTTAGCTTTAATGGTTGGGGACAAAAGTTTGATGCGTCAAAAGACAATATGATCAATAAGAAGGTATTAGCCTCATTGTGTAGAAAACCCTTGGAGAGTAGTCAGGTCATTGCTGAAGGTGGTGCATTGGAGATAGACGATAGCGGAAACCTAATCTCGACTTCACTGTGCCTGCTCAATCCTAAACGCAATGGTGCGATGTCCCTATCGGAGTATCATGATATTTTTGCTGACATGTTGGGTTGCTCCTCGTTTACTGCATTTGAGAACGGGCATTTGGACGGCGATGATACTGATGGCCATATCGATACTTTGGTTCGCTTTACACCATCACAAGGTATAGTGATTCAAGCCTGTGACAACAACCCTGAAGATACCCATTATCAGGGGCTTTGCGATTTGGTAGCAGAATGTAAAACAAGTTTTCCTGAGTACCAAACATTCACCCTACCATTGCCAAATATAACTAACCAAGATGGTGACAGGCTTCCAGCTTCTTATGCTAACTATCTGATATGCAACGACTCAGTTTTAGTCCCTGTCTACAATCAACGTGAAGACGCTGAGGCGCTGCGCAGTATAAGGAACGCTTACCCGGGCTATCGAATTGTTGATGTCGATTGTTCAACTTTAATAAATCAATTTGGGAGCTTACACTGCATCACCATGCAAGTTCCCCGCGGTACACTTAACGATGAAGTAGTAGCCGCAGTAAATAATGGAGTGTGTATCTATGCGCCCTGATAAATTGAAAATTGGGCTAGTACAGCAATCGGTGGCTGATAACAACAAAGCTGTTAACTGGAAAAAAAGTGCTCAGGCAATTGTAGAATTAGCAAAACAAGGCTGTGAATGCATTTTATTACAAGAGTTGCACAGTACCTTGTACTTCTGCCAACAAGAGGACACTGACGCGTTTGACTTAGCTGAACCCATCCCTGGCCCGGCAACCGACTACTTTGGTGAAATTGCGGAGCGGCACAATATCGTATTGGTGACATCACTGTTTGAAAAGCGCGGGTCGGGTCTTTACCACAACACCGCGGTTGTTTTTGACAGAAGTAAAGACATCGCAGGTAAATACCGCAAAATGCACATACCCGATGATCCAGGATTTTATGAAAAATTTTACTTCACACCAGGTGATATGGGATTTGAGCCCATACAAACCAGTGTGGGTAAACTGGGTGTGCTGGTATGTTGGGATCAGTGGTATCCGGAGGCGGCGCGTTTAATGGCCATGGCCGGTGCTGATATATTGTTTTATCCGACCGCTATTGGTTGGGATAAAAATGACACGCCCGACGAACAGCAGCGTCAACACGATGCGTGGCACACTATTCAACGCGCCCATGCGGTTGCTAACTCAGTCCCTGTAGTAGTGGCCAACCGCACCGGCTTTGAGGCCTCACCCGTGGCGAACGACCCGGGTATCCAATTTTGGGGGCAGAGCTTTATTGCAGGTCCTCAGGGTGAAGTACTGGCCCAGGCAGGTAAGGAAGAAGAGACCACCCTGATGGTAGAGCTGGACATGAACAGGACTGAGCAAGTAAAACGGATTTGGCCCTATTTCCGCGACCGCAGAATTGACGCTTATGATGACTTAGTCAAACGTTGGAGAGATTAAACGGAAACACCCTACCTTCATAGTTAATGTAACCGGAAGCCGTCTTGTCGAGTAAGGTCGCGATGGCTTCATCTTCCACTGTCAATCCCCCTGTATATTGCCCAAGAGCCGGCATAATAAGTAATTGTTGTGAATGCACCAGGCAGCGCCCCCGAAGGGTCATTCGCTTTTCTTTCACCTGTGCTTTGGGATGAAAATGACCGATCATTTGTGGCTCAATAGTTTCGTCTGGCTCATGCAAGAAAAGGATGCCTTCTCGACACCATTTAAGCGTTTGTATGCCACCCAGCTCCTGAGGAAGTTTAGGATCGTGATTACCCAGTATCCATATCCAGTTAGGCACTTTTTCTATAAGCAGAAACAACTGGTTTAACTCGGCTCGCTGCATTCTCGAAAATGCGGCATTATCGTGAAAGGTGTCGCCCAGACACACAATGGTGGCGGGTAAATAGTCGGCAATTAACGCGCTTAATAACTCAAGTGTTTTGCGCGAATCATAGTGAGGAATCGGGTTAGCAAACTTGCCCAAAAAGCTGCCTTTTTCAAGGTGCATATCAGAGACAATCAGCACGTCTTGCCCAGGCCAGTAAACAGCATTACGCCCATCATTAATAAACACCTGACCTGCGAATTTAAACGGTAGGGCCTGCCGGCTTTCAACCATTCCTGCCAGCCATCTTGCATTAATTGCCACTTAATAACGCCTTTACTTCATCGAGCATCGCTTCAGCTTCAGCGTAGAGGTTAGCCTGCTCGACAAACGCCTCTGCCGTCGCACCCTTTACCTGCTCACTTCTTACATCCAATACAATGGGAATAGCCATGGGAGAAACATTGGGCAAATCCTGAAAATCTATTTTACCCACAAAACGGATTAACGTATCTGCCAGTCTGCTCAGGTCAAGTAATTCCCTTTCAGCTTCTGCTCGCGTTACGGTTAATAGAATGTGATCCCTGTCATATTCCCGTAGGGTATCGTAAATTAGGTCGGTAGAAAAAGTGACTTGTTTCATGGTTTTTTGAGCGCTGTGATAACGCTGCTCTGTCAAACCACTGACCACAGCAATTTGCCTGAATGCGCGCTTTAACATGGGGGAAGCCAGCATCCAGTCTTCCAGCTCATCACCTAAAATATCTGGCTGAAATAGGGCCAGAATATCCTCTTGGTTTAGAGGCTTCAGGGCACAGATGGACAAACCATAATCCGTTACACTAAAGCTCAGTGGTTTTAATTTGCGTTTTTCCATCCTCCGGGTGATCAGCATTCCCAGTGTTTGGTTAGCCTTGCGTCCTTCAAACGTATAATACAGCGTGTAGTAGGATTTTCGATACGGGAATTGTTCAACTAATACCCGATTGTTAGTGGGAAGCTGAGAAAAATCCCGTTGCAGTATCAGCCACTCTTGCACTTGCTCGGGCAGTCGCGCTAGTCGTTCAGGCTGATTTAACAACGCGCGTACACCATCAGCTAAAAAGGTGCTTAACGGCATTTGTCCCCCAACATAGCTAGGTATTTTGGGGTCTTTTGCTTTACTTGGTCTGGCGTGCACCTGCATGTCTCTAATGGCTTCAAATTGCAATATCTCACCAGCAAAATAAAAGGTGTCACCCGGTACCAGCTGCTGGGCAAAATATTCCTCAACCTCACCAATCACTTTGCCCTGATTTCCTCGCCTTATGCGCTTAACTTTTAGCCGGCCTGCTTCGACTATGGTCCCTACATTCTGACGATGTCGCTGAATTACCCGTTTTGACACCGGTGCGAAGCAGCCCTGATCGTCCTGTGTTAATCGTTTGTACCTGTCGTAAGCCCGAAGTGCATAACCGCCATCCACGGTGAATTGCCAGAGTTTATCAAAGTAATCTTTGGGGCAATCGCGATAAGGATAAGCTTGGGTAATTTGTTGAAACAACTGTTCAGGACACACAGCCTGGTGGCAAGCGCAGTTCATTATGAATTGCGGAATAACGTCTAAGGCACCAGGATGCATAGGGTCACCATCAAGTTTGCCTTGGTTTATTGCATCTATCGCAGCCTGACACTCCAGTACTTCGAAACGATTTGATGGTACTAAATAGGCTTTGCTCGCTTCTTCTAGTCGGTGGTTAGAACGTCCTATTCTCTGTAACAGCCGACTCACCCCCTTCGGGGCCCCCACCTGAATAACCAAATCAACATCGCCCCAGTCGACACCCAATTCCAGTGCAGACGTAGCGACAATAGCCCTAAGCTGACCACTTGCCATCATATTTTCGGTCTTGCGACGTTGCTCTTTACTCAGCGATCCGTGATACAACGCAATCGGCAAGGCTTGTGTGTTTTCGGTCCACAACATCTGGAAAATGAGTTCGGCCTGAGCTCTGGTATTCACAAAAACCAGCGTAGTATTTGCCTCAGCAATTTTTTGATAGATAGCCTCCATCGCATACTTCGCCATAAAACCACCAAAGGGAATACGCGCATTGACGCTGAGCAATTTCACCACTGGCACTGAAGGGGTTGGCACTTCAATTAGATTGGCTGGTTGGCCTGATGGACCTAACCATTTGGCAACCTGCTCTGGCGCATCCACGGTCGCTGACAATCCCACTCTATACAATGTTTTCTGAAACCCCGTTAAACGCGATAAAGCCAGAGCCGTGAAGTCTCCCCTTTTATTGCCTACCAGGCTATGTACTTCATCAATGATGACGGTTTTCACATTGCCGAAAAGCTTGTCTGCATCTGCATAAGACAACATGAGCATCAGTGATTCTGGCGTAGTTAACAGAATGTTGGGCGGTTTTCGACGCTGCCTTTGCCGCTTGTGTGAGGGCGTGTCTCCTGTTCGCGTTTCAATGCTGACATCAAGCCCCATCTCTTCTACCGGAACCGTCAGGTTGCGGTGAATGTCTTGGGTGAGGGCTTTGAGTGGTGAGATATAAAGTGTGTGCAGGCCTGCTTGAGGGCGCTTGTACAAGTCAATTAATGACGGCAAAAAGCCCGACAAGGTTTTACCCGCACCTGTGGGGGCAATAAGCAAAGTAGCGTGGTCTTGTTCAGCCGCAGCAATCATACTTTTTTGGTAGTCGCGTATAGACCACCCACGCTGGCTGAACCACCGGCTAAATACTCTGGGGATAGAGGCGAGTTTTGATTTTTTTGCTGTCATGCCCTGTATACTTCTCAACATGCGCTTGAGTTCTTTTTTATTGCTTTATCAATGCGGCTTACGGTGAACTTGGTAACAATTTGTGCGTAGAAAAGAGTGGATGTTGTTATTGTGAGTCGCCATGCCTGTGTTAAATGCCGCCATTGTCGTTTTTATTGTTGCCATCACCGCCGCAATTTTTGGCTTCAAAGACTTTGCGAGTGATGCAGTTCTAGTAGCAAAGATTCTGGTTGGTGTATTTATAATTTTCACCATTGCTAATTACATTCGCATCAAACTTTTGAAGCGGAGTTGAGCTTGCACCCTAAAGAATGGATTTCAGTGCGGGACGCGGGGATTTATTGTCATCCCGCCGACGCCTACATAGATCCATTGGAGCCTGTATCTAGAGCGATAATCACTCATGGTCATGCTGACCACGCACGCCCCGGTCACCATTGCGTAGTATCTACAAAGGCCACCTTGGATATCATGCGCGTGCGATACGGCGAAGAAATGGCAAAAGACGCGGTCGCATTGAAGTATGGAGAGGATTATCAACTTGGTGAGGACGCCGATCCCGTCAAACTTACCCTTTACCCAGCCGGGCACATATTGGGTTCAGCGCAAGTAAAACTCAGCTATCGGGGCAACAGTATAATATTTGCCGGTGACTATAAACGACGTCACGATCCTACCTGTGAACCCTTTGCCGTGACGCCCTGCGATGTGTTTGTCACAGAAGCAACATTTGCATTACCCGTGTTCACACATCCCCCGTTGAAAGACGAAATCCAAAAACTGCTGCACAGTTTGGACACTTTTCCTGAACGCTGTCACTTGGTAGGGGTTTATGCCTTGGGAAAATGTCAGCGTGTACTGTATGGGCTTCGTCAATTGGGCTATAGCAAACCCGTTTATCTGCATGGTGCGCTGTTAAATCTGTGTGCGCTCTATCGCGAATACGGCCATAACTTTGGTGAGCTCATCCCGGTTAGTGAGGTGGCGAATAAAAAGTCACTGGCGGGCGAAATTGTGCTTGCTCCACCCTCGGCGTTGAATGACCGGTGGTCTCGAAAACTACCAAATGTTCGCACAGCTATGGCTTCAGGGTGGATGCAAATCCGAGCGCGTTCAAAACAGCGGCAGGCAGAGCTGCCACTTATTATTTCTGATCATTGCGACTGGCCGGAGCTGCTCAGAACTGTTAAAGAGGTCGATGCGCCCGAGGTCTGGGTCACACATGGCAGAGAAGAAGCACTTATCCATCAGATTGAAAAAATGGGTATACGTGCGAAGGCGCTATCGTTGCTCGGCTATGAAGATACTGAGGAAACCGGTTGATGGACGCCTTCAGTCAGCTGCTCGACCAGCTCTATTTCACCAATAGCACAAAAACCAAGTCTGCACTCATTCAGGCTTATCTGCACGCAACACCCGACCCCGACCGAGGCTGGGCCATTGCTGCTATTGCAGGCACGTTGACCTTTGATTTTTTCAAACGTAACACCGTAAAAAAGTTGATCCTCGACCACGTTGACCCAACATTGTTCGCTTTGAGCTATGACTATGTGGGTGAGATGAGCGAGACGGTGGCGCATCTGTGGCCTCATAGCATCAATAGCGATGAACCACTGCCGAGCTTGCATGAGATAGTGATGCAATTCACTCACTGTAAAAAGCCTGAAGTGCCGACGCTTTTGACACGCTATCTCAGTAGAATGTACGCCTCTCAGCGCTGGGCTCTCCTCAAACTCGGTACGCGGGGCTTACGTGTCGGTGTGTCTGCCAGAGCATTGAAACAGTGTTTGGCTGAATACGGCAATGTAGATGTGAGTGATATTGAACGTATTTGGCATGGTCTTACTCCACCCTACACCGACTTAATGGCCTGGTTGGATGGCCACGCCCCAATACCGGACGTTAGCGACAAAGGAAAAGCTCTGTATAGCCGCACGGGCGATGATATTAGCCATTCATTCGGTGATCTCTTGGATTCCGTTGAACTCAATGGACGCCTAGACGGTGAACTCGTCGTCATGCTGAACAGTAAGGTCGCGCCTTTTAATGATTTGCAGCAAAGACTCAACAAAAAGAAGCCCAGCAAGCGTTTAATGGAGATGCTACCCGTTCATTTAATTGTTTATGACGCATTAACACTCGACGGGAATACGCTGACGTCTCTGCCTTTATCAGAAAGGAGAAAGCAACTCGACGCTTGGTTTGAAGGCAAACGACACCCTAGGCTCCACTTATCAGAAAAGTTTACTGTGACCAACAAAGACGCCTGTGTCCAGTTACGCGAACACGCGATTACACATCCGCACATTGAAGGGCTAATGTTAAAGCGTCTCGACAGTGTTTATGTCAACGGTCGGCCCAGCGGGCAATGGTATAAATGGAAGCGTGACCCTTATGTTGTCGACGCGGTTATCATGTATGCACAGCGCGGCCATGGGAAGCGATCGTCTTTTTATTCAGATTACACCTTTGGTACGTGGCAAGGTGATACGCTATTGCCCATTGGCAAAGCCTACTCGGGCTTTACTGATGAAGAACTGAAAAAGCTGGATACATGGGTGCGCAAGAACACTGTAGGTCATTTTGGCCCTGTCAAAGAAGTAAAAAAGGCGCTGGTATTTGAAATAGCCTTTGATTCAGTACACGAGTCAAAACGCCACAAATCGGGGCTAGCGCTGCGTTTTCCCCGTATTCATCGCATCCGTTGGGACAAGCCTGCGAATGAAGCAGACACGTTGGACACCGTAAGACGTCTTATAACAACCAGATAATAGCGTGAGTAGAACTGACCGTATAATTGATACAAATCAATTACAAATAGCCTACCTTGAATACAATCGTACTGAAAGATAACTGCAAATTTAGGACATGCACATGGGTATTCAAGAAGAAAGGCTACTTGCACTTAGGGCCGAACTTACTGAGCGAGTCAATAAAATCGATAAGGATTTTCATAGTCGCGAAACCAGCAGCAAGTTTTCAGAACAGGTAACCGGCGGTCAGAACGATGATGTGTTACACAATCTCAAGAATGAGGCGCAGTTCGAACTTGAACAGATTGAGCATGCTCTAGTTAGACTGCGCGCAGGAGAATACGGTGTGTGTGAGAAGTGCGGTGCAGATATCGCCGAAGCACGTTTAACTGCGGTGCCATATGCAACTCACTGTCGCCAATGCGCTGCGTGAAAGTAGAATAATTAGTACTAGCTTAGACTCAATTTGACAGCGGCACATTCTTTCAGGTGCCACCGTCACGTGAGGTTTGAAACAGGTTCTGTTCAGTAATTTACTTCAGGTATAGCGTGATAACGGATTTAAGTTATAAGTCGCAGCCAATATGGCCATCAATTGTGGTAGGGGTTTCGTCAATCATTTCAACGGCGATTATTCTTCCATCTTTTGTTTTTGTTATTAAATACTCTCTATCGTATCCGAAACTATGTAATATCGAGGAGCATTCAAGTCCTAATGTACGAAAGATGGCTTTTGCTTCACCGCCAGAAAATCGACCTCCATCTAGAGCATAAATGTCGTTCTTATTTCTTATGTAATTATCAAATTGAGTTCCATTGGCCAATGAACTTTCGAATTGATTTACTGATATACCGAGAGTTTGACCCAGCTCAATATCTAAAATCAGCACAGATCCATCGCTAAAATTGAACTTCGTCTTCCACTTGTCGTTCAAGAATGGGTTGATATTAACATTTTTGACTGCCAGGGAAATATTGAGTCTAGACATGGCCTCTGTAAACGTTTTCAAATATGAATCGACTTGTTCATTCATATCATCCAAGTGTGTATTCAGAGCCCCACTACAAACCATGTTGATCTCATAGGCAATCGCACTGGGGCAGACGTCACCCACTGGATTCGATGAAGATGACGAATAAGCACCCGCATTTGAAAATGCGGCTAGGCTTTCACCTGAGAGACTAGTTGCATTTCCCCTCGCAGACACGTTGAAGGTAAGCTCTTGTTCTACTCTTTCGTAAAAATTTTCAGCTTCTAATACTGAATCCACAATTTCCGTTTCGTCTGGTCCATTCCGCAAGATTTGATATGAGACCATCGAGCCTGAAGAGCTTCTGATGAAAGAATAAAATGTAGAACTAGCCGCACTCGCATTTACAACCAATATCGTAACCTCAGTGATAGCCGACTCAACGCGTTTAGAGCCATTGCTATAAAGTGATACCGCAGCAAGGTTAGATAAATTTTGAACGCTGTACGTTGAGCAACTTTCGTTATTAACAGGGGAAACGGTGTTACATACAAAAAGCTTTTTCTCAACCAATTCACTTGCTTGAGACAAAACGGGGGCTAATAGTGAGACAAATAGAACAGATGTGACTACGAATAACCGTTTCATTACAATCCTTTATTAATTCAACAGGTTAACGCGAAAACGATAAAATAAGATGTGAATAAAGTCAATTTCCTCTTTGCTCTGAACTAGGGTCTGTGATTCCCTGAAGTAAACAAAGTAGATAGCGCAACAAGACCTTTTTCGGGAAAAACCTGTCTAATTGAGCCATAATTTCATAATCTTACGTTTCTAAATTTGCGATTGATGATTACACCTTGCGTTCTTTAGGTGAGCATCTAAATACATAAGAACAGTTACACAATCATGGCAAACTTTATTAAAAGGGTGGCTAGATGAGTGATTTTGACTTTGTTATCTACTATATCTTTTTTCCTATTTTTGCCCTTTCATTTATCAGTGCGATGTCTTGGCTAATCTTTGTTACTCAGTTCATACAGTACATATCTGATAAACATCCCACTTTGTATGAGCATCTGGGTCATCCCGTTATTCATATCCTTTTTTGGCGTTTTCCCAAATCATCAAGCTCAAGTGTAAGGGTACACGCCACCGGATCTGGCCTTAATATCCAAAATATCTACACTTTTGATGAATTAAAAAGCATGTCTTCTTACGCAACATTCATACTGAAAGCGGGGTACAGGAAAGTTGACGATCCAATGATGCAAGCTAAAGGAGGGCGTGCGAGAGCTGCTGGACTAGCATGTGCTACAGGTTTTTCATTACTGCTTTGTATTGTTTTCGGACTTGCTGTTTCTGGTCAGAGTTAAGCTTAGCCAAATTACACTTTTGAATAGCTCTGTATGTAATTAACCGACATGTCGCTGCTTTCCGACCAGCTCCCAGAAAAAGGGTTCAGCTTCATGCCCGTTTGGCTCAGCAAAGAAAATTGGTGCGCTTGAGTCCAGCTCTGCAATGTTTCCGGTTTAACAAAGTACTGCCAGTCGTGCGTGCCGATGGGCAAATAACGCATAACGTATTCAGCCCCTACAATGGCAATTATGAATGACTTTAGTGTTTTGTTTAACGTGGCGAGTATCAAAAGGCCTTGGGGCTTCACCAATTGACAGCACTCATTAATCAGTTGCTGTTGGTCGGCTACATGCTCGACAACTTCTGCATTGATCACTACGTCAAATTTGCGTTTTTGTTTAACCAGTTCACTTGACAGGGTGTGCTGATAGTCAACGGTTATCCCACTTTGCGCAGCATGACGTTTGGCCACTTCCACACTGACAGCGCTGGCATCAATGCCTGTGACATCTGCGCCCAGCGCTGCCAAGGGTTCACTTATTAAGCCTCCACCACTCCCGACATCTAAGATACTGATCCCATGTAAAGGTATGGCGGTCTTGTCGTCTAACGTGAAATGAGACTCGATGGAACGCTTAATATACCCAAGTCTAGCCCGATTAAACTCAAGCGCCGTTCTCATTTTACCTTGCGGATCCCACCACTCTCGGGCCAGCTTATCGAATTTGGCTACCTCGGTCGGATCTATTGTCTTATTGTCTGAAAGAGGTTTACTCAGTGTACTTTTGTCTAACATTTTGGGAAGTTTACAGGTTTTATAAGTTATTTACTCGTTAAGGTTAAGCTTCGATCGCTTTAGGCCTTATGATTAGAATGTAAAAGAAAGAGGACAGTATCAAAATTATGCCTAACGCTACCAACGTTTTCGGAAAACCACTTATGCTGTGCTGTGGTAACACAGGCTTTACCCGAGAAGGGTTTTGTTATGTACCAGAAAGTGATATTGGTAATCACAGTGTCTGTGCCATTATGACCCACGACTTTTTACAGTTCTCTTATTCACGCGGCAATAACTTAATTACACCCGTGCCAGAGTACAGTTTTCCTGGGCTAAAAGCAGGGGATAAGTGGTGTTTATGTGCCTCCCGATGGTGGGAAGCCTATCAGGCCGGTGTAGCCCCTCTCGTCGATTTAAATGCTACACATGTTAAGGCACTCGATATTATCCCCTTGGCAATACTGGAGCAATACGCCGCTGAACCCCATCAGGTCTGAGGCGTTCGTATTACCATCAACCGCGTTTCCGTCATGTCCTCAATGGCCCAGCGGATCCCTTCTCGGCCAAGACCTGAGTCTTTCACTCCACCATATGGCATATTGTCTACACGCCAGCTGGGTACATCACCAATCACTACGCCACCGACATCTAGCTCGTCCCATGCTTTGTGTGCTTTATAAATATCACGAGTAAAAATACCCGCTTGTAAACCAAACTTACTGTTATTAGTTTGCGCGAGCGCTTCTTCAAAGTCGTCAAAGGCATGCAATACAGTTACCGGCCCAAACGCTTCCTCTGTATTGATATCTGTATTTAAGGGGCCGCCTTCAAGCACAGTTGCCTCAAGCATTGCACCTTTTTGCTGCCCGCCACACAATAAAGTTGCACCTGCAGCCACACCCGCATCAATCCACTGTTTGAGTCTTTCAGCTTCAGATTCGGCAATCATGGGCCCAATAAAGGTATCTCTGTCTTTAGGGTCGCCTGACTTTAGAGCGCTAACTTTGTCTACAAAGCACTGTTTAAATTCATCGTAGCGAGATTGATGCACAAGGATACGCTGCACGCTTATGCAGCTTTGACCAGACTGATAGTAAGCACCAAATACGATACGCTCTATGGCGTCTTCAAGGTCTGCATCTTCGTCGACAATACAAGCAGCATTACCACCTAACTCTAAAATAACGGGCTTTTTACCCGCTCGTGCTTTTAGCGCCCAACCTATATCGGGTGAGCCGGTAAAGCTGAGTAATTTAAGTCGTTCATCTTCGGTAAATAGGTCTGCCCCATCTCGACTGCAAGGTAGTATTGAAAAAGCACCTTTGGGCAATTGGGTTTCCGCAAGTATCTCTCCAATGATCAAGGCACCAATGGGCGTGCGCGAGGCTGGCTTAAGCACAAAGGTACAACCTGCAGCGATGGCGGGTGCGACTTTATGTGCCGCCAGATTTAACGGAAAGTTAAATGGCGAAATAAATGAGCATGGACCAATCGGGACTTTTTTGGTCATTCCCTGATAGCCTTTGGCTCTGGGCGTGATTTCTAGGTTGAGTACTTCGCCATCTATTCTCACCGCTTCTTCAGCAGCGATTTTAAAAGTATCAATAAGACGCGTTACCTCGCCCTCGGCATCTTTAATGGGTTTCCCCGCTTCAATACATAATGCCATTGCCATCTCGTCAAAGCGCTCCCTAAAGCGTTTAACACAATGTTCCAATACTGCCTGACGTTCATAGGGGGGCAATGCTGTCATGGCAGGTTGCGCCGCGACAGCGGCCGCTATCGCTTTATCAATAGCTGTTGAATCTGCCTTGGCGACGTAGCTAGCAGTTTCACCTGTATACTTGTCTGTGACTGCCAGATCTTTATTAGCAAAAACCGCTTCGTTAGCAAGATAGTAGGGGTACGCTGATTGCAACATTGGGCTTCCTTATAGTTTTTGACTGAGTTGCTTTATGGTTTTGTTGAGAGTTTCATCATTGAGACTGTAATCAACCGGGCAATCAATAAGGTGAACCGCAGGCTCATCCAGACACTGTTGAATTCTCCCTACAATTTCATCGGCAGAGCTGATTCGCCAGCCTTTGGCCCCATAGCTTTCTGCATACTTAACAAAGTCTGGGTTGCCGTAATCTAAACCATAGTTTTCGAATTCCATATTGGCCTGCTTCCACTTGATCATACCGTAAGCATCATCGCGCAGAATAAGTACGACTATGTGCAGATTTAATCTGACTGCAGTCTCTATCTCCTGACTATTCATCATGAAACCACCGTCGCCGCATGCTGTGAGCACCGCCCGATCTGGGTAGACCATTTTTGCAGCCATCGCTGACGGCAAGCCAGCCCCCATGGTTGCCAACGCATTATCAAGCAATAGGCTATTCGGCGAAAATGCGGGATAGTTTCTGGCAAACCAGATTTTATACACACCATTATCTAAGGTGACTATGCCGTCGTCTGGCATGGCTTTACGAATATCGCAAACCAGCCTTTCAGGCAATACGGGGAATCTATCATCTCTTTGTGCTTCATCCCTGTGTTGCACCAACGCACTGTGCACATCTTTGTAAAAATCAGTTTTCCAATGAGCTTGCGGGGTAATTTTTTCTTTTATCTGCCAGATACTATTCGCAATATCGCCCACAACTTCCAATTGCGGGAAATACACAGGATCGACGGCTGCCGATGCAAAGTTAACATGGATAACCTGCTGACCACCTGGTTCCATAAAAAAGGGGGGCTTTTCAACAACGTCATGCCCAACATTGATGATCAGGTCGGCGCGCTTGATGGCACGGTGAACAAAATCACCATCAGACAAAGCGGTGTTACCAATAAAAAGTGGGTCTTCTTCGTTTAGCACGCCTTTTCCCATTTGCGTAGTCACAAAAGGAATGCCCGTTTTATCTACCAGCTCTCTCAGCATTTTTGACGTCAGTTTGCGGTTTGAACCCGCTGCTATTAATAGTAAGGGAGATTTGGCCGCTTCAATCATCTCTACCGCGCGGTTGATTGCTTTGTATTCGGCAATGGGGCGTCGTGGTGAAGTGGGCGTAAGCACGGGTGTATTGCCATGCTCGGCTGCAATATCTTCTGGCAACTCTATGTGTACCGCACCCGGGCGCTCTTCCTGAGCAAGTCGAAATGCTTCTCTGATCGAAGAGGGGATGCGATCAGGGCTCACAATTTGCGTAGTATACTTGGTGATGGGGCGCATCATATCTACTACGTCTATTACCTGGAAACGCCCCTGCTTACTGGTTTTTATGGGCTTTTGCCCAGTAATCATAAGCATCGGCATAGCGCCCAACTGCGCATAGGCGGCAGGCGTAACTAAGTTTGTGGCTCCGGGACCCAGCGTTGACAAACACACACCCACTTTACCAGTTAGTCGACCATAGGTTGCGGCCATAAAACCTGCACCTTGTTCGTGGCGGGTCAGTATAAGTTTAATCGAAGAGTTTCTGATAGATTCTAATAGGTCGAGGTTTTCCTCGCCGGGAATGCCGAAGATATATTCCACACCTTCAGATTCCAAAGCTTGCACAAACAGATCGGATGCCTTCATGATGCCTCACTTTTAAAGTTTGTTGGGTTAAGTAAGGCAAAGCGGGCAGTATTGATCAAATATTATTTTGGTTTTTTTCCCACTTGGCGAGTTGCTTGGCGGCGTAATTGTCTACTTCTTGCTTATTGTTGCTGATCCACCATTTTTCCATGAGCCGCACGTTAGCACGGTTTGCTTTATAGAAAATATCGGCGATATCCCCGACAAAAGGAATAAAGCCCAACACCATATCTATCCCTGCATTTCGCACCATTTTTTTAATTAAGGCAGATGGCATACCCATTTTTTTACCAAGGTGGATAATACGTAGCGACAACAAAAGCATGCATGCGTCACCGACGACAGGCACGAGTCCCAGCAGAAAATCCAAGCCGACCTCAATACCGACAACAGGCAGTTTAACCGCCGTATCTAACGTGTTGGCCAGGCGTTGTGCCTGAAGCAATTCCTTGGGCGCCGGATGCGCATGCTGGTCTGTCACCGGTTATGCTCCTAAATCGGATGCGAGTTTATCTCTGAGAGTATTATCCGATTGTACAGTCCAGTCGGACAGGTTAGTGGCGATAATGTTAAATAACATATCTATATGTGCAGGGTCGCTGTTCAAAGCTTCAATATACTCGAATCGCTCTCCGCCAGACTCCATGAAGTAGTCACGGTTCTCTTCACCTATTTCCTCGATAGTTTCAAGGCAATCTGCTGAAAAACCTGGACACATGATCTGTACTGACTTTACGCCCTGACCCGGCAAGCTTTTTAAGGTTTCATCGGTATAAGGCTTTAGCCATTCCTCACGACCAAACCGAGACTGAAAGGTTGTCATATACTCATCACGCCCTAGTTCGAGCTTCTCCGCAACTAGCCGACTGGTTTTGTGACATTCACAATGATAGGGGTCACCGTTGATCAAATAACGTTTGGGAATACCGTGATAAGAAAGTATTAACTTATCTGCTTTACCATGTGCCTCCCAATGCTTTTTCACCTTTGCAGCCAATACATCAATGTATTCGCTATTGTCGTGATAATGCGAAACAAAACGCATATCAGGTATCCAACGGCGCTGTGTGAAGTCATGAGAAATAGCATCGAACGTAGAGCCTGTGGTTGATGCACAATAGTGCGGATAGAGCGGCAGTACCACCAGCTTCCTGACACCAGCGTTCAGCATCTTATCTAGTACACTGGATATTGACGGATTGCCATACCGCATGGCGAATTCAACAACCACATCATTGCCGTATACCTGCTCACAGCGCGCTCTGATTGCCTTTGCCTGCGCTTTAGTGTGCACCATTAACGGTGAGCCTTCATCGGTCCACACAGTTGAATAGGCTTCTGCTGAGCGACGTGGACGAATGTTGAGGATAATTAAATTTAGCACCATCCACCAGATAGGTCGGGGTACCTCAACTACTCTTGGATCCCAAAGAAACTCTTTCAGGTAGCGTTTTAGTGCCTTAGGTGTAGGCGCATCTGGCGTGCCCAAGTTTGTTATTAGCACGCCGATTTTGTCTGCTTGCTTGTGCGTAAATGCTGTTTGAGACTGGTACTTCATAGCTATGTAACAGATCCATATTTTATCGTTGTATGCTGGTACGCAGAAATAGTCCTTTCGGACTTACTATCATGGTTGATAGTAAGTCGCCGAACCTGGACCTACAGGCATCCCAAGTAAAAATACCCAGATATAGAAGAGTACTGTCCAACCGAGTATGAAAACAAGGCTATAAGGCAGCATAGTCGCGATTAAGGTGCCCATCCCTAAGTTTTTCTGATATCGGGAGGCCATAGCCAGAATCAAACCAAAGTAGCTCATCATAGGAGAAATGACATTGGTTACTGAGTCACCAATACGGTAGGCCGCTTGGATAACCTCTGGCGCGAAGCCAATCAACATGAGCATAGGCACAAATATGGGTGCAGTTACAGCCCACTGAGCTGACGCACTACCCAATGACAGGTTGACTACGCCGCACATAAGAATAAACAAAATAAACACTTCAGGTCCGTCTAACCCCAAAGCCTGCAATGTGGCCGCACCTTTGACCGCAAGAACGGTTCCAAGGTTAGTCCACTTAAAAAAAGCGACAAACTGCGCGGCAAAGAAGACAAGCGTAATATACAAACCCAATGTGCTCATGCTCTTTGCCATGGCATCTATGATATCGCGGTCGTTTTTCATGGTGCCAGCTACCCGACCATACACAAAACCCGGTACCGCAAAAGTCACAAAAATAAATGCTACTATGCCTTTTAGAAACGGTGAGCCGGCTACGGCTCCAGTTTCAGGATGCCTCAGAATACCGTTTTCAGGCACGATAGTAAGAGCAAGCAGCGCACACATACCAAAAAATGCTAGTCCCGCCATTTTGAGAGCTTTTTTCTCTTGTGTAGTTGGCGCTTCCATTAACTGTGGCTCTAAATCAGCAGATGCATTTTTTGGATCAAAGCGCCCTAGTCTGGGCTCTACAATTTTTTCAGTAACGAATGTCCCCATTAGGGCTACCACAAAGGTGGAGATGAACATGAAATACCAGTTAACTTCAGGGCCAACTACGTACTCGGGGTCAATCATGTGTGCTGCGGCTTCTGTAATACCTGACAAAAGAGGATCAACGGTACCAAGTAACAAGTTCGCGCTATAACCCGCTGACACGCCAGCAAACGCCGCGGCTAGACCTGCCAGGGGATGCCTGCCTAAGGAATGAAAAATCATGGCCGCTAGTGGAATTAAGACCACATAGCCTAATTCAGACGCGGTGTTAGAAACAATACCCGCAAATACTATTGCAAATGTGACGCCACGCTTTGACGCATTCAATACGAGTGCGCGCATGGCAGTAGACAACAAACCACTGTGTTCAGCTACAGACACCCCTAGTAAGGCAACCAATACTGTGCCCAATGGTGCAAAGCCAGTGAAGTTAGTTACCAACCCCATCACAATACGTTGCAACCCTTCTGCATTCATCAGTGAAATTACTTCAATCATGCCATCTGGGTCACGGCCTGCAGCGTCAAGCGGTCTAGGATCGGCTACCGCGACTTCAAAATAGCCCAATATGCCACTCAAAATAACAATAAAAACTGAAAGCAGCGCAAACAGGGTAACAGGGTGTGGTAGTAGGTTACCGAGCCATTCTACTGTCGCTAAAAATCGGGAAAACCATCCCGACGGCGGATTTGCGGACGCGTCCGTCGCACTAGAAGAAGATTTGGATGTCAAAACGAAGCCTCTGTCATGTGCCAATTATCTACCATTTCAGGTGGTATTTGGCTTTATCTATTATTGTATTTATATTTTTAGTTAGTTTACCGAATCAGTGGATACAAAAAAAGCCTGCGCGCACTTGCGAGCAGGCTTTCATTCATTTATTCAAGTATTTAAACTATTTATCGCCACTCTGCGCGTTCATATAGCGGAAGAATTCACTGTCAGGCTCCACAACTAAAATATCATTTTTAGAATTAAAGCTATTGCGATAGGCGTCCATACTACGCAAGAAGCTATAAAACTCTGGATTCTTAGAGTAGGTATTGGCGTATATCTGCGCCGCCAATGCATCGCCTTCACCGCGAAGTTGTCGCGCGTTACGCTCAGCGTCAGCTAACATAACAGTGACTTTTGCATCAATATTCGCACGAATAACTTCAGCTTGCTCTTGCCCTTCCGAGCGGTGCTCTCTAGCTACTGCTGCTCGCTCCGCACGCATACGTTGGAAAATAGAGTTACTCACCTCTGTGGGCAGGTTGATTTGCTTAACACGGACATCAACAATTTCGATACCCAACTCGTCAGAGCTGCTGGACGCCTGTTCCATCGCCTGATCCATGAGTGCTGAACGCTCACCCGATACAATTTGAGAAATCGTTCTGGCACCAAACTCTGACCGCAAACCATTGTTGACCTTTTGCTTCAAAAGCGCTTCAGCTTGAAGCTTGTTGCCACCGGTTGACAGGTAGTAACGCGCAAAGTCCTCAATTCGCCATTTAACGTAAGAGTCTACAATCAAGTCTTTTTTCTCAGACGTCACAAATCGGTCTGGTGCATCATCCAAGGTTTGAATCCGTGCATCTAAATGACGAACCGTATCAATAAAGGGCAGTTTAAAATGCAAACCAGGTTCAAACACTTTGGTCTCATCCGAGGCTGTGTCTCGTTGTATTTTACCAAACTGAATAACAATGGCTTTTTCGCCTTCTTTGACCACAAAAATTGCGCCAGAAGCGAGAATGCCCACTATTGCAACTACAGCAATTATGATGTTTTTCATGGCTTAGTCTCTCCCACTGCGAAAGCGATCAGAACGCAGGCCGCTATTTGGAGGCGCAACATTGATGTTGTTATTGTTGTCACTGGTATTTCTTAACCCCTCAAGCGTATTGCGTGTAGGCACAGGTACGGTTCCCTGGCGCTCCATGATTTTGTCTAACGGCAAGTACATCATGCTACCACCACCAGAGCTGTCGACCATGATTTTACTGGTGCTGCCAAACACTTCTTCCATGGTCTCAAGATAAATGCGTTGACGTGTAACTTCAGGGGCTGCTTCATACTGAGGAAGCAACTCTTCGAAACGAGCCACTTCACCTTGCGCTTCCAAAGTAACCCGCTCTTTGTAGGCGGTAGCTTCTTCGTTCATACGATTAACCTGACCACGTGCACGCGGCTCAATTTCGCGCGCATACGCTTCCGCCTCGCGGATGAAGCGTTGCTCATCTTCCTGCGCAGCTATCGCATCGTCAAAAGCCGCTTTAACTTCTTCAGGCGGACGGGCGTCTTTGAAGTTCATATCAATGATTGATACGCCCATATTGTAGTTTTCAATAATGCCTTCGAGTTCTTCCCACACGCGCTGACGGGTCACTTCACGCCCGTCTGTAAGCACATCGTCCATAACCGAATGACCAACGACATAGCGGATAGCACTATCCAGTGCCTGACTTAAGCTTTGTTCTGGATTCGCAACGGCAAATACCCAACGGTATGGGTCAACGACGCGATACTGCATTTCCATTTGAACGCGCACCACGTTTTCGTCTTCAGTCAACATAGAGCCGGCTGATGATTGATCGCGAATTGACTGCACATCGACTGGCACGACCGTATCGATAAACGTTGGCTTCCAACGCAACCCGGGCTCTACCTGCGTATGATAATCGCCAAAGCGCAACACCACACCCCGCTCTGCTTCGCGGATGGTATAAAATCCAGTCACAAACCAAATAATAACCAACAAGCCAAGCAACAAACCTATGCCCATTCCGCCTAGGCTTTTACCTGGCCCATCAGAGCCGCCACCTGATTTATTGAATTTGGCAAACAAATTTTTGAACACATCGTCCAGGTCGGGTGGTCCCTGGTCTTTGCCCCCGCGGTTTTTCCACGGGTCGTTGTTGTTGCCACCCGGTTCGTTCCAGGCCATGTCACTACTCCAATTAATAATAGTTCTGTGAATGTATACTAAAAATCGATACGTTTGGTTGTGTAGCTCATCGTAAAACCACGCAATGTTAGCGAGTTTGTTCAATGTTTCACAACAAAACTTGATATCCCTGTTTCAAGATGCTTCTCTAGCCGGTTCCAATCAGCAGCAGGCATTCTTACGTCAACCATCCAGTCGCCGTCGTCATTGTAATGTTCAGACGCAATGCAGTTCAGTCCAAACAAAACGCCTCGCAAACGACTGAAAGCAGGCGGTATTTTCAACGAGTAATTAACTATCGATTGACTCAATCGCTCTGTCAAAGCCTGACTTAACAATGCCATTCCCTGCCCGAGCTGCGCCGACACCCACACACGGATTGGCATGCCCTCGTCATCATAATCAATTCGCGGCTCAATGCCCTCCAATCGATCAATTTTGTTACAAATTATCAGTTGGGGTATCTCGTCTGCGTCTATTTCATCGAGCACTTCATTTACCTCATCCATGGTTTCCAGGTAATTTTGTGCAGAATAATCGACAACGTGAAGCAAAAGGTCCGCTTCCTGCGTCTCCTGCAGTGTCGCTTTGAATGCTGCCACTAGATCATGGGGGAGATGTCGGATAAAACCAACCGTATCCGCTAAAATAGCTGGTCCAACATCTTTTAACTCAATTTTGCGCAATGTTGGGTCTAAGGTAGCAAAGAGTTGATCGGCGGCATATACATGCGCTTGTGTCAGTTGGTTAAACAAGGTTGATTTACCGGCGTTGGTATACCCTACTAGAGACAAGGTTGGTACTTCAGCTCTTTTCCGTGCTCGCCTGCCCTGCTCACGCTGCTTTGCGACCTTTTCGAGCCGTTTCAGAATTGTTTTAATGCGCCCACGTAATAAACGCCGGTCTGTTTCGAGCTGTGTTTCGCCGGGACCACGCAGACCTATCCCCCCTTTTTGGCGCTCAAGGTGCGTCCAGCCACGAATAAGGCGCGTAGATAAGTGTCTCAGTTGCGCCAATTCAACCTGAAGTTTACCTTCATGAGTCCTAGCGCGTTGAGCAAAGATGTCAAGAATCAGTCCGGTTCTGTCGAGTACTCTACACTTACACAGCGCTTCAAGGTTTCTTTCTTGGGAGGGAGACAACGCATGATTGAAGATCACCACGTCTGCATTAGCATTTTTTACCGCCAACGCAATTTCCTCGGCTTTTCCCGAACCTACAAAGTATTTTGCAAGGGGCGCATTCCGCGCAGTAGTGATGACCTCAACTGCATTGACTCCAGCTGAGGATACTAAAAGACTGAGTTCAGAGAGATCTTCTTTATTGGTTTCTTCCGCAAAGTCGACGTGAACAAGTACCGCGCGTTCACCGCCTTCATAACGATCAAACAACAAATTACCCTTATTTTGGGCCTACTCAGGTTTGGCGCCGTCGCCTTCGCCTTGACTAGGCATAGTTATCGCTCGTGAGGGGACTACCGTTGAAATTGCGTGTTTGTAGACCATTTGACTCACTGTATTTTTTAACAGGATCACAAACTGATCAAACGACTCCACTTGCCCCTGTAGCTTGATTCCATTTACAAGATATATGGATACCGGAATTCGTTCTTTCCTAAGTGCATTCAAAAACGGATCTTGTAATGATTGACCTTTAGCCATTTCATGTCCTTCGTTGTTGTTATTATTGGTGCCAACTAATCGATGACTACGACGTTAAAGTTACAATTAAATACGTTATATCACACCTTTTGGCTCAAGGCGTTATTTTTCCCAGCATTTTCTTTAAATTGTCATCTGCAAATGTATCAAGCCAAAACAATGACTTCCAGCCCCTGAGCCAAGTAATTTGGCGTTTTGCCAGTTGACGCGTAGCAATGATCCCTTTTTCTCGCATTGTTGAATAATCAACAACGCCGTCTAGATATTCCCATACCTGACGATAGCCTACCGATCTTATTGCTGGCAAGTCAACGTGGAGTTGTGGCCTAGCATGCAGTTTTTCAACTTCCTCCACAAAATTATTGTCCAGCATAATATCAAAGCGTTGCGCTATCCGGGCGTGCAAATCACTTCTCTCAATCGGTGCAATAGCAAACTGAATCATTTCAAAAGGCGCTTTTCTATGAGGTTGTGCCTGCCACCAACTCAGGGGTTTGCCGGAACTTAAATAGACTTCCAATGCACGGATTAATCGCTGAGGGTCATTTGGGTGAATTTTTTCTGCACAGATAGGGTCGATCTCTGATAAACGTGTATGTAATGCCTGCCAGCCAAGCTCAACTGCCTCGGCCTCAATCTGCTCCCTAATTGCCTGGTTTGCTGCAGGTAATGCCGCTATACCATTAACCAAGGCATTGAAGTACATCATAGTACCGCCCGTAAGAAGTGGGACCTTACCTCTGTCTTGTATTTCACTGACTTTGGCAATCGCATCATCAAAAAAAGCCGACACCGAGTAAGATTCACTGGGGTCATGGGTATCAATTAACCAATGAGGTACACCGTCTCTCTCTTCCTCAGTAGGTTTGGCGGTGCCAATATCCATTCCTCGGTAGATCAGTGCCGAGTCCACACTGACCACCTCTCCGTCAAGATGCTTTGCTAATTCAATCGCAAGGCCCGTTTTACCTGAAGCGGTGGGGCCCATCAAAGCGACTACAGGTAGCGTTTTCTTCATGATGAAAACCACTCTGGCAATGCAGAAAGTGGCTTAGACACTTTAAGGTCTTTGACTATCTCATCCTGCTCGTCACGACTTAGCTGCATAAACCAGGTAATAGCCAGCGTCTGTCCATGCTCTTCTTCGCACAGCAAGCTGCTCATTTCATCGATCAATGTCTGCTCTGAATCAATGTACTTTTCACATAACAGAGGAAATAGCTTTACCCAATGTAAGGCCCGAAATACAGACGGTACTTCTTTTAAAATCAATTTCCCGGATTGCTTCGCCACCACGAATGCCGTATTTTCGAGCGTTTCAATGCACACATTAACCTCTGTTTGCTGCAAAGAAACTGGCATAAGTAAGGGCTGGCTTACACTGGCGGCTAAATCAATAGAGTTTAGCCATTTCTTGACTAAGCGATCAGCACCGATCCATTGAATATCCTCGTCGCCCAAAAAAACCAAACCATGATGATCGACGGCTCGATACGTTAATGAGGTTGATGGCGTTGCAGTCATTAAACGTTGGTAACCCATAGCTGCCTGCCGACTTAGCGCACCTGCACTGAACGAGCGCGCACTTCCCAGTTCACGCTTCACCTGCCCGTCACTGACACTACCAACAGGCTCGGGCGAGGTTTTTTCGAGGGGTCTAATGTAATCATGTGAAGCTGTGGGCGATTGTATCGGCAGCGTTGCGCCTTCGTCTTCGACCAAAGCATCCTGAATACACTTGCAAACCAAATCGTGAATTTGCCGTGCATTATGAAAGCGCACCTCATGCTTTGCTGGGTGTACATTGACATCGACCTCTTCCGGGCTCAGATTCAGGAAAAGTACATATGACGGTTGCTCTATGTCACAGTATACAGTCTCATAGGCTTGCCTGATTGCATGCAACAACAATTTGTCACGCATTGCCCTGCCGTTTACAAAACAAAACTGCATATCAGTAGAAGAGCGCATTGCACTGCGTGCGCCAATCCAACCGTTGAGTGTTACCCCGTCATACTCAACACTTGCATACACCGCCTGATCAAGAAACCCTTTGCCGCATACCTGTGAAATTCTGTTTTCCAGCGCCTGTTTTTTGTTGCCTAAAAATCGCTTTACTACTTTCCCGTTGTGCTTCAATACAAAGGTAATAAACGGCCGACTGAGCGCGATGCGTTTAACGGTATCCTCAATATGTTGAAATTCAGTCTTTTCGGCACGCAGGAACTTTCGTCTTGCAGGTGTGTTGTAAAACAAGTCCACGACATCAATGGTGGTGCCGTCTGGGTGTGCAGCGGGCTCAATTTCAACGCCCATTTCCCGCCCCTGAGCATAAGCTGACCAAGCCTCGCTTTGCGCTTGCGGCTTTGTTGTCAGAGTAAGGCGGCTGACCGCACTGATACTGGCTAAAGCCTCTCCTCGGAATCCAAGCGATCCAATTGCTTCTAGGTCTTCCAAGCTCGCTATTTTACTGGTTGCGTGGGGCGACAATGCGAGTGTTAGCTCTTCTTTTGGAATACCGGTTCCATCATCGCGTATGCGAATTCGCTTGTGCCCTCCCCGCTCAATATCAATTTCAATCGACGAAGCACCTGCGTCTAAACTGTTTTCCACTAATTCTTTAACAACAGAAGACGGTCTCTCGACCACTTCACCAGCAGCAATTTGGTTGGCGAGTTGAATAGGCAGTTTTAAAATGGGCAAAAAGTTGCTCCAGTACAGAGAAAAAAGTTGACGATTAGCTTCGCGGAATCTGCAAAACCTGACCAATTCGGACATTATCCGACGATAAGTTATTGGCTATTTTAATATTTCTGACGGAAACATTATAGCGCTGAGCTAACAAAGAGAGAGACTCACCGCTGCGTACTTTATGGGTTCTTATTTGTCTCCCCCGTGACGCCCACAGGGTGCCATCCGGCGGTGTTTGCGCAAAGTAGGTTTTAATCGCATCGTATATAGAGCTGGCCAGCCTTCTTCTATGCTTTGCCCAATTTAGGTTTTTTTCTTCCTGCGGGTTAGATATAAAGCCCAACTCCACCAGAATAGAGGGGATATCAGGTGACGTTAAAACAGCGAGGCTTGCTGACTGAGGGCGGCTCTTATGCATTCTGGTAACGCCTTTCATCTCACCAATAACGATTTCACCCAAGTCGTAACTCGATGCCATTGAGTGATCCATAGACAAACCCAGAATGGTTTCAGCTAGATATCGTTCGCTAGCTTTGTCGTTAATGACTTCCGCAGCGCCTCCTAAAAGCTCTGAGTGACGCTCTGTTCTCTCCATCCAGCGACCAAGTTCGTTATCAGCTCGCCCCATGGAAAGCACCCAAACAGACCCACCTCGTGGTTGAGGCTCATGAAAAGCATCTGCGTGAATCGACACAAACAAGTCCGCTTTTCGCTCTCTGGCTATTTCAGGTCGACGGTTAAGTGGAACAAAATAGTCTCCGGTGCGAATAAGTTCAGCTTTCATCCCTTCGGTGTTGTTAATAAGGTCTGCCAGCATTTTCGAGGCGCTCAGGACGATATGTTTTTCATAGGTGCCGGCAGGCCCGATAGAGCCCGGATCTTTACCACCATGACCCGCATCGATAGCGATGATAATGTCTCTGTTGCTCGAGGGCGCCTGCGCCGTCACTACAGGCACTGAAGTCTGTGGTGGATTACTGTCAACAAAGTCAACAACCAGCCGGTTTTTATTATTAGCATCGGCAGGTAACACGAAGAGGTTTGGTTTCGCCGAACGATGTAATTCAATCACAACACGGGCGTCCAGTTTGGATTTTGGCGTGGAATAACGCACTTTTTTTATAAGTGACGAAGTAGCATTGAATGGCTTTAAAGGCGTTGCACTGGACGTATTAGGGAGGTCAATCACCAGACGTTCAGGATTTTTTAATTGGAAATAGGTGTGCTTAACGGGTTTAGGAAATTCGAATACGACGCGCACCATCTCGCCCTGTTCTGAAATACGAACGTTATGGATAGTGTTAGTCGCCAGCGATTTACTACTTATACAGCAAGCTAAAATCGCCAGAATCGTTGTGAGAAAGCGCCACATCATTTTTTATTATAGTGAGTTAAGCTAATTCTTTATTACGACGGCAAACTTCAACAATAGTTTCGCCTCGTTTAGAAGTTGCCCCAATCGTACAGCTTCTTTTTTCGCCTAATTCCAGTGTAATCGCTAAGTCGGCTGAGGCCAAGTAATTCGCTCCTTTTTCAGCCCACTCTATAAGGCATATGCATTTTTCACCGAAGTAATCCCTCACTCCCATAAATTCCAACTCTTCCGGATCAGCCAGGCGATAAAGGTCAAAGTGATAGACATTGCCTGCTTCCAGCTCGTAAGGCTCAACAAGCGTATAAGTAGGGCTCTTAACATTTCCCTGATGCCCAAGCGTGCGCAAAATGTAGCGTGACAAGGTGGTCTTCCCAGCGCCAAGATCGCCAGACAAATAGAGGATAACCCCACTTTCCCAATGTGGAGCAATCGCCTTAGCTAAACATGCTCCAACATGCGCGGTTTGCTCTAGGTCATCAATTGAAAAGGTAACAGATGTACTCATTTTAGTTTTAGATATTGGTTAACGCTTACCATTAATTAACATGCGAATATAATGAAAGAGGTCGCTCGCCATCATTCCCCGTTCGCCAAATTGTTCAGCTACACAGTCACCCGCTTTTGCATGTAAACTTACGCCGTATTTGCAAGCTAAGTCTTGGTCGATGCCTTGTGCCAGTAATGCTCCCAGTATACCTGTAAGTACATCACCCATACCAGCGGTAGCCATACCCGGGTTTCCGTGTTGACATACATAGGCATGCCTTTCTGTATCCACGACACTTCCCGCCCCTTTCAATACACAGGTAGCATGGTATTTTTGCGCCAACTGTCTGGCACAATTAAACCTGTCGCTTTCGATCTCATCAACACTGACACCTAACAATCGCGCAGCCTCACCGGCGTGAGGTGTTATTAGACATTCAGAGACATTGTATGAAACTGATGAATGACTTAAGAGATTTAGCGCGTCAGCGTCGAGTACCATGGGCTTATGCGCTCCTTCACAATACGACATAGTGCGTTCAAATATTTCTTTTGCCCACTCGTCCTGACCAAGACCAGGTCCCAATACGACGGTTGTACACCAAGCTAGTGCCTCATCCAAGCTTTCATTGGTGACCATTAGCTCAGGGCAGCCTGCACTGACCTGGATACGCGATTGTTCATGGGCAAACACTTTGACCAGACCTGCGCCTGTGCGCATGGCTGCTTCTGCGGATAACCTAATTGCACCTGGAGTGCCACGGTTGCCGCCGATGCACAGCAAGCGACCATAATCACCTTTGTGACTATGGACATCCCTGGGCCCCATGCCGGTAAACATAGACAAACTAAGCAGAGAAGCATGACTTCTAGCCCGCTCCATAAACGCTTTCCCAATACCGAGATCGTCATACACTAGCTTTCCGCAGGATTGTTTACCCGCCCCCGTTGTCAAACCCGGCTTTATTCCCACTAGCGTCACGGTTACGTCGGCCTGAATACACCGGCCTTTTGATTCTCCGGTATTGGCATCTAGGCCTGAGGGAACATCAATACTCACAACAGGCACTTCAGCTTCGTTTACCGCGTCAATAATATCGGCAAATTCATTTCTGATTGCTGTAGTGATACCTGTTCCCAAAAGGGCATCAATCACAATATCGGCTTTATCTAATAGCGCTTTTGAGAAGTGTTCAACCTTTCCACCTGCATCTAAATATGCTTGCTGGGCCCGTCCCGCATCCCCCGTCAATACTCGTTCAGGTTCAACAGCACACAGATAGACGTTCTTACCTACATTTTTTGCATGCATTGCCGCAACATAACCATCACCTGCGTTGTTCCCCTGGCCAACCAGAATAAGAAAATTTTCTGTATTGGGAATAAGCAACTGACACTGATTGAACACAGCGGCACCGGCTCGTGCCATCAAGCTGTACATATCACAACCACTCGCCTCGGCGGCCACTCGTTCATGTTCACGAACCTGGTCGGCGCGGTATATTTTGTGTGTTAAGCTTAAGGATTCTTGAAGTTTCAGCATGCTTATATGTCCAATATAGAGTCGGTGGATTTACTCAGGCTTACAGACAATATCAAGGCTTGGGGCCGTGCGCTAGGTTTTCAGCAAGTCGGCATCGCAGATGTTGATCTGTCTCAACACGAAGCCTACTTGGAGAAGTGGCTGGCAAGTGGCTATCACGGTGAAATGCACTTTATGGAAAGGCACGGTACCAAACGCTCTCGTCCCAACGAGTTAGTGCCGGGTACAGTGAGGGTGATTAGTGTGCGCATGGACTACCTGCCCCCTGATGCCTCGTTTGCCAAACACCTTTCACAGCAAGAGGTAGCGTACATTAGTCGTTATGCGCTGGGCCGCGACTATCACAAAGTTATGCGCAATAAATTAAAACAGTTGGGGGACAAGATCACGCAGTCACTCGCCCAAACCACGTTTCGCCCTTTTGTGGATTCTGCACCTGTATTGGAACATGCTATAGCAGAAAAAGCGGGGATTGGCTGGACTGGCAAGCACTCACTAACATTAAATCGCGAGGCAGGTTCTTGGTTCTTTTTGGGGGAACTCTTTATCAATCTACCCTTGCCTGTGGATCTCCCTGTTGAGGAAGGCTGTGGTACCTGTAACGCCTGTATGACTATTTGCCCTACGGAGGCAATCGTCGCACCGTATACCGTAGACGCAAGGCGTTGTATCTCTTACTTAACAATAGAAAACAGCGGCGACATTCCCGTCGAGTTTAGACAGGCAATGGGCAATCGCATTTATGGGTGTGATGACTGTCAATTAGTGTGCCCATGGAATCGCTATGCAAAGATCACGGAAGAAGAAGACTTTTTACCCAGGAAACAGCTTCATGGCCAAACACTACTCGCCCTTTTTAATTGGGACGAGACCACCTTCCTGCGCAATACAGAAGGCAGTGCAATACGCCGGATTGGTTTTGAAAGATGGCAACGCAATCTTGCTGTTGCGCTAGGCAATGCGCCTTATCAGCCCGACATTGTAACAGCGCTCGAAGCGGCCCTTATTACGTCTTCAGACATGGTGCAACGGCACATACAGTGGGCACTTGAGCAGCAACAAAAAAAGAAAAACGACGCATCGCCACGTCGTCTTACGCAGCGACTCGTTCGCATTGTTGAAAAGGGCTTACCCCGAGACGCTTAGCGCTTATGGTAAGCCTTGCTCAAACGATGCACCGCATCTACAAACACGCCGGCGTTTTCGGGTGGCACATCCAAATGAATACCATGCCCTAAATTGAACACATGACCACTTCCCTCACCAAACCCGGCGAGAATATGAGCAACCTCTTCTTCAATGCGAGCTGCGGGTGCGTATAACATTGAAGGGTCCATATTACCTTGAAGTGCCACTTTATCACCTACCCTGGCTTTGGCATCGGCAATATCAATAGTCCAGTCAAGGCCTACTGCATCACAGCCGGTTGCAGCAATTGATTCTAACCACATACCGCCATTCTTAGTAAAAAGCGTCACTGGGACTTTACGTCCATCATGCTCTCGAATTAATCCATTTACGATCTTTTCCATGTACTGCAATGAAAATAGCTTGTAGTCGCGTGGGGATAAAACGCCTCCCCAGGTATCGAAGATCATAACCGACTGCGCGCCAGCCTTAATTTGTGCATTCAGGTATAGCACAACAGCATCGGCAAGCTTATCTAGCAGCTTATGCAGCACCTTGGGTTGCGCAAACGCCAGCTTTTTTATCTTAGTGAAGGCTTTACTCGAGCCCCCTTCCACCATATAGGTCGCTAACGTCCATGGGCTACCAGAGAACCCAATTAAAGGCACGCTGCCTTTGAGTTCTCTGCGTATAGTGCGCACTGCATTCATGACATAACCCAATTCATCTTCGGGATCGGGAATAGGTAGTGCATCGACAGCAGACTCACTACATACCGGGCGTTCAAATTTAGGCCCTTCACCGGTTTCAAAATACAAACCCAATCCCATAGCGTCAGGGATAGTTAAGATATCTGAAAACAGAATTGCAGCGTCTAGTTCATAACGCCTTAGCGGTTGAAGCGTGACTTCACAGGCTAGTTCTGCATTTTTACACAAGGACATAAAGTCACCTGCCACACCTCGTGTTGCACGATATTCAGGAAGGTATCGCCCAGCTTGTCTCATCATCCACACTGGCGTGACGTCTGTAGGTTGCTTGAGCAATGCGCGCAAGTATCTATCGTTTTTTAATTCCATGACTCTTACGAAGAAAAAATTTGGCAAAAGTATATCAGGAAATCTTGCCTTTGGAGTAAGTGTTTGCTACAACTTTAAACAATAAAATAAAGAAGCTTGCATACAAGCCGAGCGCTGTAAAAATTCTGACCCCGCTTTGCGGGGTTTTTTATTGGTTCTGACGCTGAACAACCTGTTCAATTAACTGACCGGCAATACTAAATTTAGGCGGTGTTTTGGGTAGATTCTCAACATCAAACCAATGTGCTTGAGCTATCTCGTGTTCATCAATCACAATATCGCCCTCTTGCCATTCAGCCAAGTAACCGACCATTAAAGCATGGGGAAAAGGCCAAGGTTGGCTACCAAAATACTCAGGCTTTTTGATTCTTACACCGACCTCTTCATACACCTCCCTTACTACTGCTTGCTCAAGACTTTCACCGCTTTCTACAAATCCGGCTATGGTTGAGAAAAACCCCGATGTTTGATGCCGATTGCCCTGCGCTAATAAGATTTGCCCCTTGCGATAAATTGCTACGATGACACAGGGCGAAACCCGAGGGTAACAACGATGGCCACACTGATGACAATGCACTGCAACTTCCCAATCTACGCGGGTCATTGCAGTGCCGCACCGGCCACAAAATCTATGAGTATTGTAAAAATGAAGAAACTGCCAAGCCCTGCCAATTACACCAAATGGCTCGTGGTTTGTGTTCATCATTGCCTGGCGCAGAGAAACAAATTCGTACCCTTGTAAGGTTAGCGGTTCGGCGCCTACATCAACCAAATAGAAACCCGTTTCGTTTCCATCAAAGTCTTTAAGATTAGCAATCTCGTCGTGGTAGGCATGGAGTGGTACCAACGCATCCCAGCCAAGTTCGGGCAGTTGCCCTGTTTCCTGGCTCACCAATACGTTGCCTTTGCTAACGATAATCCAGGTTGACGACTGGGAACACAGGCTAGGGTTTGCTACATGTGATAACATGAATATCGCTCGAATAGATCTAAATACTGCGCTACACGCTAACATATAACAGCGTTTTTATTGATTAATTTGGTAGCGGTTTTTAACCAACCCACTTATCATGGAGGTTTAAAATATCACTAGAGTCAAGCAAATACGATGAGCACGGCTACACTGACAAAAGCTCGCGCCTATTGTGAGCATCGAGGGGCACGTTTCACACCGTTGCGTGAGAAAATTTATGCTCTGATGCTCGACAAACACGGCCCAATCGGGGCCTACGAGCTTCTAGATGCTTTGAAAGAAACGGAAAGTAGTGCGAAACCTGCTACAGTTTACAGAACATTAGATTTTTTACTCGATTTTGGTTTTATTCATCGCTTGGAATCTACAAATGCATTTGTCGCGTGTCATCATTTTGGCTGCCAGCATCCGGTACAATTTTTAATCTGTGATAGCTGCGGGCACGTAGTAGAAATTCAGTCTGAAGGGCTGGAAGACACCTTACGAACTCAGGCAGAGGCAAAAGGATTTAAAATCTCCAAGCAGACCATTGAGGCACATGGCCTCTGCAGTGACTGTAAATTGGATGAAAATAGCGGAATATAATCGCGTTAAGGACGTATGAAGATGAACGCAGAATTTATTAACCCCTTTATTAAGGGGCTTCTTAATGTAATGGAAACCATGGCTCAAACTACCCTCAAGCCAGGAAGACCTCAAAGAAAAAGTAATGAAGTGGCCAAGGGCGACGTATCTGGGCTAATCGGCATGATAGGGCCGGAAACCAAAGGCTCATTGTCTATCACATTTGATGAAAGCCTAGCGTTGACCATTATGGAAAGAATGGTGGGCGAGAGGCCCGCAAAATTAGACGCTGATGTCGGTGATATGGTGGGTGAAGTGACGAATATGATCGCCGGGAGCGCAAAACGCGATTTAGCTGACGTTGGCTACGATTTTGGTATGGCAACACCTGTTGTTGTTTCAGGTAAAGACCACACTATCAGTCACCAGGTGGACGGCCCGAAAATTATATTGCCATTCATGTGTGATGAGGGCAGTGCTCACATGGAAATATGCTTTGACAAATAACGTTTTTGAGAAAGATTAAAAAAAATACGAATCAAGGAAAAAAAATGAAAACAAAATTAACAGCACTCACATTAGCTCTTTCGCTCGGCAGCGCAGCAGCGTTAGCTAACTCTAACGGTGGAGACGACAATTATAAATGGGTTGGTGTGTATGGCTCACTTTATGACATTAATAAAGACAAGCCTTACGGCCAACCTGGCGACTACCTCGACAACGGCTTAGGTCTAGGTATTGAAGCGGGCTGGAAATTCACTCCTAAATGGGGGTTGCGCGCTGAGTTTACCAAATACAATATCAAAACGGACGGTGGTTATCGCAGACAAAGTGGCAGCCTTTATGGCGTTGATGCCGTGTACTTTTTCCCCGAAGACACTTTTTATGCATTCACAGGTGTAAAAAAACTCTCCCTGGATGAAAGCTATGGACTGTTCAACATCGGTGTAGGTAAGCATTGGGGAAGCAGTGATTACTTTAGAGTGATCACAGAGGTAGCTGCTAACCGTGACTTTGGTCAAGGCACCAAAGACGTAGCCTTCAAAGTAGGCATTGCGTTTAATTTTGGCACCGGCGGATACCTTTCTTCCAGTGAGCCAGCTGCAGTTGCACCACTTGACTCTGATAACGATGGCGTATTAGACAGAAATGATCGTTGCCCTGGCACTGCACCAGGCGTCAATGTTGATGCCAATGGTTGCCCGATGGAAAAAGACAGCGACAGCGATGGCGTAGCAGATAGCGCAGACAAGTGCCCGAATACACCTCGAGGCGACGTTGTAGACGCAGAAGGTTGTACCCGTTTCGGTGAAGAAGAAGTATCTAAAACGGTTCGTGTATTGTTTGCGAACGACAGTGCCAAAGTTGAAGAACCTAACGACAGTGAAATTATCGACTTGGTTAACTTCTTGAAGCGTTATGGCAAGGTTCAAGCAGTCATTGAAGGCCATGCTTCTACGCCAGGTGACGCAGACTATAATATGGATTTGTCAAAGCGCCGTGCTAATGCCTTCAAAGATGTCCTTGTTGACAAGGGTATAGACGCATCACGCCTTTCTACTGAAGGCTATGGTGAAACACGCTTGCTGGATTCAAGTAATACAGCAGCTGCTCATCGCCTAAACCGCAGAATCGTAGTAAATGTTTCTGAGGTAATTAAGGTGAAGTTGACTAAATAGGCTGAATAGTCAGATATACAAAAAGCCCGCGTTAAACGCGGGCTTTTTTAATAGTCATCTGGCCTTGCAGGACCTGCGTAATTGTCAAAACGCGAAAACTGCCCCTGGAACGTCAGTCGGCTCGTTCCGATTGGACCATTACGCTGCTTACCAATAATGATTTCTGCAATGCCCTTATCTTCACTGTTTTCGTGGTAAACCTCGTCTCTGTATATAAACATGATTAAATCAGCATCTTGTTCTATGGAGCCAGATTCACGCAAGTCGGAGTTAACAGGACGTTTATCTGCACGTTGCTCCAAACTACGGTTGAGCTGAGACAATGCCACAACAGGAACTTCCAGTTCTTTAGCCAAGGCCTTAAGAGAGCGCGATATCTCGGCAATCTCAAGGGTTCGATTATCAGACAAAGAAGGCACACGCATGAGTTGCAAGTAGTCAACCATGATCAAACTGATACCACCTCTCTCACGCGCCAGCTTTCTTGCACGAGAGCGCAGCTCCATAGGCGTCAAGCCAGATGAGTCATCCACAAACAAGTTGTCTCTGTCTTTAAGGCTGGCCATGGTATTTGAAATACGGGCCCAGTCTTCATCATCAAGTTGCGCGGTTCTGATTTTGGTTTGGTCCACACGGCTTAAAGACGCCAACATACGCATCATGATTTGCTCGGCAGGCATCTCTAGGCTAAATACCAAAACGGGTTTATCTTCCGTCATCATGGCATTTTCGCACAGGTTCATCGCGAATGTGGTTTTTCCCATAGACGGTCTTGCCGCAACGATAATCAGGTCGGAAGGTTGCAGACCACTGGTTTTTTTATTCAGATCAGTGTAACCGGTAGACACCCCTGTCACTTCACGGTTGTCTTTCAGCAAGGCCTCCAACCGGTCAATGGTTTTACCCAATACGGACTCAACGTCCCTTGGCCCTTCATTGTCGCCAGTGCGACGTTCTGCGATCTCAAAGACCTTGCTCTCAGCCAAGTCTAAAATGTCAGCGCTATCCCGCCCTTCTGGATTATACCCTGCCTCAGCTATCTCGTTGGCAACGGCAATCAGTTCCCGCGTAATAGCGCGCTCTTTTATAATGTTGGCATAGGCCGTTACATTAGACGCACTAGGTGTATTCTTGGCGAGTTCGGCAAGATAAGCAAAATCGCCGGCATCAGACAATTGATCGTGTTTTTCTAACTCTTCGGCAACGGTAATTAGGTCTACGGGCAGATTATTTTTCAGCAAACGTAAGATGGCGGAAAAAACAATTTGATGTGAACGATTGTAAAAGTCGTTCTCCCCTACCAGTTCAGTCACTCTATCCCAGCTATCAGGGGAAATCAGCATACTGCCCAGCACCGACTGTTCCGCCTCAATACTGTGGGGAGGAATTTTAAGTTTTTCGATTACCTGATCTTTTGCTGAGTTGGCCACGGCTTGTTGATTTTCGCTTATCATCACACGGCCGATTATTATGCGTCATATCGATAACGGATGCTAGGTGGGCAAACAAAAAGGCCGGCATGAATGCCGGCCTTTAAGTGTTTTGACTGAATCAGTCAGTAGACAATTCCACCCTTCCATTGACTGTTGAAATCTCTACCTGGGCTGAACCACTACCTGTTGAGAAGTTCAACCAACGTCTTGGGCCATATTTCGCTTTTTGCATTTCATCACTTGTAATGCGATTAACAATTTTTCCCCCAGCATGGCCTTCAATATCAAATCGTGCGTTTACGTCCTTTTGGAAGGTCATTTCTATACGGCCGCCTACCGACGACGCCTGTACATCCCCTTCTTTGTGTAACATCATACCTACTTCGATACCGCCGTTTACCGTTGTAATATCCAAATCTCTTACCGTCGCCAACTTCAGTTCAATGCCTCCGTTGACGGATTCAGCCCTTACGTCTTCACTTTGTGACGTAAAGCGAATATTTCCGTTCACCGTATCCAGATTAAGGTCGCCATTGCCACTCTGTTCGCCGCGAATATCTCCGTTAACCGTTTCAACAGACAGGTCGCCTTCCACATTTTCTACATCAATGTTGCCATTGACAGATTCGAAGCGCATACGGCCAGATATCGTGTCAGCATCAACGTGCCCGTTCACCACTTCTACCTGTATTCCGCCACTTAGTTGTTCAAGCGATACGCGAGCATTGATGCTCTCATAGTTAATGCTACTTGCGCTAGGCACATATATGGTCAGGTCATCGCCTTCATCACTACTCCAGTTACCCCAGCCTCCCCAGCCTTTTGACTTAACTTCAACCTCTATACGGATCTCATCACCGCGCTTTTCGAAAATAAATTCTTCGGTTTTTTCACCCACTTCACCGGTAACTGTAACTTCGTTTTTATCCCATCCGATGATTTTTGCCTTGCCATTCATGTGCTCAATATGAACATAACCGTTTGCGGAGGCGCTCATGGACTCGTTCACGGCCTGTTGAGCAAAGGCAGCAGAGGAAGAAAGCGCTAAACCGACCATCGATAAAGAAATAATGACATTTTTCATAACCACACCTCGTATTTTAAATTTGCTGCCATTTGGGCGCATGTACTCGCTCAATTAACGCGATTTGCTGTTGATAAACATGCTGCAACATTTGCAACAGTGCGCCATTGGCTGGATCTTCTTCTAATGCGACTTTTATAGCAGTCGCCGCATCATCTAATTCTTTCATTTGTTCCTGCCAATTGTCAGAGGCAGGGTCTTGACCTTCAAACCTTACCAACATTGCATTGACCTGATTTTGCTGCTGTTGACTCAAAGACTCTACAAGTGCCGCACTTTGTATAGACAAGTCAGACCCTGCTTTTTCCTGTAAACCAAACCAACCCAGTGTCGCAACTAATGCAAACGATGCCGCACTCGCTAACCACACCGGAGCCTTATTTTTTGACACCTCAGACACGGGCGCATCATTTTTTGCTTGTCCTGGGTTTTCCAACGCTAGTTCTATACCTCGCCACAGATCACGCTGAGGCGACTTTTCACTAGGAAGCGCTGCTAACGCGTCTTGTAAGCGTTGTTCACTCATTTTCGTTTGCATCACTCATCCACTCCGTTAACAATTGCTTAGCCCGATGAAATTGCGCTTTGCTTGACCCCACTGCCATATCCAACATACTGGCTACTTCTTCGTGTCTAAACCCTTCAATAGCATGCAGCACAAAGACCATTCTGGCTCGTTCTGGCAACTTAAGAATATAGGCTTCCAAGTCAATATCACCTGCTGACCCAGCATCTGCGTCCTCATGAAGGCCTGCATCTTCAATATTAAATACCTTTTGCCACCAGCCTTTTTGCTTCCTGATATAAGACACGGTGACGTTAGATGTAACACTGTGCAGCCAGGTAGAAAATTTACTTTGACCACTGTAGTTGTCTAACTTTCTCCACAATTGGATAAACACCTCTTGTGTTGCGTCTTCAGCCAACGCCTTGTCTGCGGTCAAGCGAAAACACAGTGCATAAACTCTCCCAACATGACTCTCATACAGCTGCCGATAAGCCAGCTTGTCACCTTGTTTTGCCGCCTCTATCAGGCCTTTTTCTTGAGCCTGTTGGAAGGTCGTTGAAGCGTCTATTACGCTGCTTGTCATGGAAGACCAAGTCCTTGTTTCTTTGCTTTCTGTGTTGTTAGTCGTAGACTACACAGGAAAGGTTTAAACGGGTAAAAAAATTTCGGAGTAAAAATGCAAATTGATGGCCTCTTCGCAGGAAAACCCGCGCCATTCGGACCACGAAAAGCGCCTAGTAGCATTATTAAAACTGCCGTGCCCTTTCTTACTGTAACATCTGACGGTACAGAAGAAGACGAACAAGGCAATAAAAAACTTCATGGTGGCCCGGAAAAGGTACTGCATCAATACGGATTACCCGGTTATCGCCAATTGTCCAAAGCCTATCCATCTCTATCTGGTTCTTTTGTGCCCGGTAGTATTGGAGAAAACATTACCGTTGATGGTATGGACGATACCCGTGTTCAGGTTGGCGACATCTACAAAATGGGCGATGTCGTCTTACAGGTCAGTGCTCCTAGAGCGCCCTGTAATAAAATTTCTCATCGCTTTGGGGAAAAAAACATGGACAGGTATGTCGGTAAACATGGCATTACGGGTTGGTACTACCGCGTGCTTGAAACTGGAGTGCTGACGTTGAATGCCGAGGTGACGCTCATAGAGCGGCCAGTTGAATCGGTATCCATTCATGACCTAGTGACAGCCGTTTTTGCTGAAGAGGCTAAACATGAAGACCTTTGTTATTACAGCACACTGGAAGCCCTTGACCAGGAATGGCGTGAGAAGTGCAAGCACAAAGCAATGCGAGCCGAACGCTAGTCAATGACATACTTTGATACAAGCTTTTCCTTGTGGTTTTTTTGAGCATCGGCAATCATATTTGCTAAGAAGTGCTCGGAGTAACCTGCATGACGGTTAAAGTAGAAGATAGACCAATAGCCAGTGTCAGAGATCAAGTAGTCGATGTGCTGATCCACAATTACAGCCACGGAGTGATTTCAGAAGAAGCATTTGAACGCAGGTTAGACGTTGCCATGGGCAGCCGTGATCCCAGCCAGATAATGCAACAAATTTCTGACTTAGAAACCCCAGATGATTCCGAAATTAAGGAGCAGAAAAAACGACACTTCGACGTATCTTACGATCCGTACGCCCACGCAGATTCCGAGCATATTGTTAATATTTTCGGCGGTTCAGACAGAACAGGCCAATGGGTGGTTCCTTCTCAACTAAAAACGCTTAGCGTATTCGGCGGCAGTAAAATTGATATGACTGATGCCATTTTTACGTCGAAAGAAGTTCGCATTAAGTCATTTTGTCTATTTGGAGGTGAAACTTTATACGTGCCTCCCGGCGCTAGGGTAATGTCGTCTGTTATATGTATTTTTGGTGGAATGGACAACAAGGCGTCCACCCTTTCAGGTACACAGGGCCCTATTATTCGCATAGAAGGGATGGCCATCTTTGGCGGTATTAGCGTTAAAGTAAAAACCAACTTTAAAAAAATGTTTATCAATTTCGCACATCAAATGAAAACCATGATGAACACAAAATCGGGTATCTGACACTCGCTGGCTCTTGATCGCATTACTCGGGAGCTCTGTTCATTAATTGTCGGCCTTAATTTCTCCTTACCAACCCTGTTTGGTTTACTACACCTGCTTATTTTGACTATATTGATCAGATAAATAAGGTGGGGGAAGAATGATTGGCTAGACGAGCGGTTCGAGTTTTAGCAGAGTTAGCTGGCGTTGTCTGCTTATAAGGTGCGCTGAATGAGCATAAATAAAGCACTGATAGAGCATATAGAAACCTTACCTATGCTGCCCGTAGCGGTAACTAGGCTCTTAGCACTATCCCCTAATGACCCAAACTATTTCAAAAAAGTCCTGGCCATTTCAGAAGACGACCCCTCTTTGGCATTGCGTATTATCAAGTTCTCTAATACCGCATCACGGGTGTCTCGGCAGCCAATTACTGGATTAAAGGAAGCAATCATTCGGATAGGAATTAATGATATTTTCAGTCTGGTGGCTTCAATGGCCGTCACCAAAGTCTTTGTTCCGGCTACAACCGCGGAAAAACGCATTTGGGTTCATTCTTTGGAAGTTGCATTGCTAAGTCGATTTATTGCACGTGAGTTAATTAAAAATACCCAACTTTTGCCAGAGCACGCGTTTTTGACAGGGCTACTACATGATATTGGGCTTTTTTTAATGTTCGATCTGAACAAATCAACACTGGAAAAAGTTAATTGTTATGAGTGGGCTACCCCCAAAGAGCATATTGAGGCGGAAAAGCATATATATGGTACACCGCACCCTCTGTTAGGCGCTTATATATGTAAGATGTGGCAAGTCCCTGCTGACATTATTTGGGTGGTAAAAATGCACCATGACTACTCCCTTGCGAAGGCCCCCAAAGAGGATAGCGCTAATATCCATTTATTGAGAGTGGTTCAGCTTGCCGACTTCGTCAGTGAATTTATTTATCATTATCAAGACAGGGAAATGCTCACTGCACAAGCTATGACTGACGCAATAAACGAAAACATCATACTTTCAGAGTGGTTAGAGCAAACGGGGGCAGCCATAGACGATAATGTAATGGCTAATCTTCACAGCGTGTTGGAAATAGCAAAATATAAAAGCAAAGCGTTAGGATTGGGCTAACGCTACTCAACAAATTGGTTTAGCCCATTTTGCGTCGCCAATGCTAATTGCTTAGCCTGATTGGCTTCTTGGTTTGCGACCTGCATTTTATGTTGGATATCATCGCTCAACTGAGTGATAAGTTCAGTGCTGGAACTGGTATGCTCATGCTGATGTTGCAGTGCGGTGACTGAAGACATAATTAACTTAAATGCTTCTATATTCTGAATGAAGTCCTGCATCATAGTCGCGAAGGTATCTGATGTGCCTTTTATGCTTGATTGCATCTCATCAGACACATTGACCAAACGTGTAGACTCTTCTTGGGTCTCACCCACCAGGGTTTCCATATCATTCAGGAAGTGACTAATTTGCTGAGTAGCATCAGCCACTTTTGCAGAAAGTGTTCGAACTTCATCAGCAACCACAGCAAATCCGCGGCCTGCTTCTCCGGCACGTGCGGCTTCGATCGCCGCATTGAGTGCTAACAGGTTAGTCTGATCAGCAAATTCTTCCACCATGCGCAATATGTTTCGCACATTCTCTGCATTGGCCTGAAGCCCCTGCACTGTGCTGGAAAATTGTTGTAATAACGCCGTTATTTTTTCAATTTGTTGCTTGGACTCTGACAGATTTTGGTTTGCGTCTTCAGCATTAACCAAATTGCGCTTGTTGGTCATTGTGACTTGCTCTGATGCGCTAACTATATTGCTGATACTGTGGCTTACGGTTTGGGTGGACTCATTAATCTCATGACTCATAGACTTTTGCTTGGCCACTTGTTCATTTACGTCTTTCACCACGTTAGCCATCACCTGATTCGCATCACTAGATTTGTTCGCATCGTTGTGAATTTGATGAACTAGGTCACTCAGATTACTAGCAAATAAATTATAGGCTTCAGATACTTCCCGAAATTCATCCCGAGTGAAGGCGGGTAATCGCGTAGAGAGGTCACCACGAGTGTGATTGATGTCATTGAGCGTATTCAAGAGTGCCTTAACAGGCCTTACTATTAAATAGTGAAGATAAAAAATGGTAAATGCGAAACTGAAGGTACCCAAGACAAACAGAGTGATCATCGCTGATGTGAGTGAAGTTCGCTCTTCTGCGGGTGTAGCTGCGACCTGATAAAACAAATAGAAGTTAGCCACCTGAAACAAAAACAAGAAGGTAATATTGCCAATGATCTTCCGCGTGAGTGTATAAAAGAAGGTTCTTTCGATAACATCATACAACTGCCAAAATGCTTGCATACTTACCAGTCACTCTCTGTGAATTATGAAATCAATGTTTATACAGTCTACATCTCCAAGGCTAGTGTACAAGGCATGAGTATGCCAGTTATTGAGGTGAATCAGTGTTTTGTAAATATTAAATAAAAAAGGCCGGTCAAAAGACCGGCCTTTTCTAATATTTCTAAACGCTTATGCTTCAGCGATAACGACCAATTTTACTGTGGTTGTTACGTCTGAGTGAAGCTGCAAGTCAATATCGTACTCGCCTGTTTCACGCAGAGTACCGGTAGGCAATTTAACTTCAGCTTTAGCCACTTCAACACCTGCAGCTGTGATAGCTTCTGCGATGTCGCGCGTACCGACTGAACCAAAAAGTTTACCTTCGTCGCCTGCTGGCGCAGCAATAGTTACATTTTCCAATGCTTCTACTTTTTCTGCACGAGCTTGCGCTGCTGCTAGCTGGTCTGCGATTTTCGCTTCAAGCTCAGCACGGCGTGCTTCAAATTTTTCAACGTTTTCCTTTGTTGCTGGCACTGCTTTTCCCTTCGGAAACAAGAAGTTACGAGCGTAACCAGATTTAACGCTTACTTTGTCGCCCAATCCGCCAAGATTAGCGATTTTGTCTAATAAGATGATTTCCATCTAATCTACTCCTTCGCTAATTACTTGTGAGAATCTGTGTATGGAAGCAAAGCAAGAAAACGCGCGCGTTTAATTGCAGTAGACAGCTGACGCTGATACTTCGCACTAGTGCCAGTAATACGGCTAGGAACAATCTTACCGCTTTCGGTAATGTAGTTTTTCAATGTAGCAATATCTTTATAATCGATTTCTGCTACACCTTCTGCTGAGAAACGGCAGAACTTACGACGTCTGAAAAAACGAGCCATTATACTTCCCCTTATTCCTGATCTTCACTTGCAGCAGGAGCTGGCTTTGCTTCCACTCTTGGTGCTTCTTCACGACGCTCACGACGATCTTCTTTCATCATAGGCGAAGCTTCAGTGACTGCGCCTTTAGTGCGCATTACAAGGTTACGAAGTACGATGTCGTTAAAACGGAATGCCGTTTCCAACTCTTCGATAGCTTCTGCAGTTGCTTCAGCGTTAATAAGCACGTAGTGCGCTTTGTGAAGCTTCTCGATTGGGTATGCCAACTGGCGACGGCCCCAGTCTTCCAAGCGATGAACTTGTCCACCGTCTTGTTTTAGGATAGTGGTATAACGCTCGATCATACCAGGTACTTGTTCACTCTGATCAGGGTGAACCATAAATACGATTTCGTAATGACGCATCAAAACGCTCCTTACGGTTGTAGTCTCGGGCAGTGCAGCTATCTGCATAGAGACAAGGAACTTATAGTGGTAGCTGCAAGGGCGCGCATTATATAGATGTTAGCGCCCCTGTTCAACATTTATTCGCGTTATCAGAGTACTTAAAAAGTCTACTCCGCAAAAACCAATACACTGACACCGATTAACGCCGTGACTGACCATAGTGCCGTTTTCTTGCTGACCTTTTCACCCAGCACAAGTGCAACGCCCAGTGATAGCACGACACTTGTCGCAAAGAGAGTTTGCACAATCGCGGCTTTTGTATGTTGAAAGGCAAGCATTTGCAGATAAAGTGCAGCAACCGTTCCGAGTACAGTAGCAGCAGCGAAGAGCTGCCAGGTTTTAACGACATTTTCAGTTTTGGGCTTCCAGTTTTGGCGCATGACCAGCATCAGAATCACAATAATGGCCATCCCACCAATCAATCGAATTTGGCTGGCATTGAAAGCATCCAAATCCGTGTAAGTGGTTAAAATATCGCGACTTATAACGGCGCCAACAGCCTGACAAAGTGCTGCTAACCCCGCGAATACATAGCCAGACAGAACAAAAATTTGCGTCTCGTCTTTTTTTTGTATTTTTACGATTACGTCTACAGAAAAAATAACGATAGCAATGCCTAGCCACTGCTCCCAGGTTAACCACTCGTTGATCCAGGCCATTGCCATGAGTGCTGTGAAAATTGGAGCTAGCGTCTCAGCCACTAAGATACTCTGGCTGTCACCTATTTTGTTTAGTGCCTGAAAGAAAAATGTATCGCCCAATCCAATCCCTATTACCCCACTCAAAAGTAGCCATATATAGGCACTGTTCGGTAATGCTATACCGGGAATGAAGAATGTGGTGATAACCCAAAGTAGTACAATGGCTACCAGCCCTTTATAAAAATTTAACGCCAATGGCGAAAAGGATCGCCCTAGCACTCTAAAAAGCCTTGCTGCTATTGCCCAACATAAAGCCGTGCTGAGTGCTGCTACCTCACCAATCATTTTTTGTCGCCGCTGTATAAAAAGGCGCACAGGGTATCAGCTCATTTAAAATTTGCAAAAATTCAGATTTGGTTGATAGTTTTAGTGTGTTGGAAATAAATCCAAGTTGTTATGGTTGAATATTTAATAGAGAAATATAAGTTGCAGCCACACCCGGAGGGCGGTCACTACAGACAAACCTATGTCTCGTCTCAGACCGTTTTATCTCCGGTAAACAAAGCGCCAAGAAGCGCGGTGACTCAAATTTATTTTTTACTCAGAATGGGCGAGGTGTCACGCTTTCACAAAGTCTTACACGATGAAATTTGGCACCATTATGCTGGCGCCCCCCTGACGCTTCACCAGTTTGATGGCAACACTATCGATACACATACCATTGGCGGAAAAGACGGTGAGTATACCGCAGTAATCCCGGGCGGTATGTTTCAAGCCGCTGAATCGGCTGGCGAATACTCACTGGTAGGCTGCACAGTTGCTCCCGGGTTTGATTTTGCAGACTTCACCTTTATTGAAGACAGTAAAACTCAGGTGAGCCTGCTCAATCATTATCCCAACTTTCAACGCTTTCTATAACATTATTGCTGCCAAGCGTAACTTATTTTCATGAAAGCAGATTGCTGCCTGGTAACCAGAGGCCCCTGCTCCAACCTGTTTCGTGCCTCTTGTCCAAAGCCAATGAAAAGTTTCGTTAACGGATCTATCTTATAGGAATATAGCAGCTGCGCGTTGAAGTCTTTAGACTTAGCCTTTACCTCATACGGGTAGTTATCAGGGTTCCTGTCTGTATTGTCATACGCCACAATAAGTCGAATCAGGTGTCTTGCATCAAACTGATAGGTGAATCGCAAGTCTGTCAGCCTGGCGGTAAACAGCGGCTGACTCGCCGATTCGAGCTCGCTGAATAACTGGAAAAAACTTATTTTCGCGTGCTGACCAATGTTCCATTCAATTTCAGATTCAGCAAAGAGTCTGTCACCCAAACGGTTATTAGCATAGTCAATTACCTCACCCGTGCTGACAAAGCCACTGATAAAGAATTCCGGAACAGGTCGTATTTCGGCATACAAAGAATAAAAGTATTCATCAAACAGAGTTGAACTGAAATCAACGGACAAATTACTGCTGTCCTGCCGCTGCCCTCGGTTTACACGTTTAAGGTATTGCAACTCAACATAGGACTGCTTTGCACCTAAAACCGACGCGTAAACCTCTACCTCTCTCTCAATGAGTTCTCCGTTTTGATTGTGAGTAATATCCCAGTCACCGTTTACACGAATGCGGTTCCACCAGCTGTCCTCCTCTTCATTCCACCAGTAGTAGCCTCCACCAAGTACACTTTTGGTAAAATCGGTCCGCGATTGAAACCCTAAATCAGCTCTGAACCCCTCAGAAAAGTCAGAGTGGTCAGCCCTGAACCACCAATCTCGCCTGGCATGTTCATAGGTAAGCCTGTATGCCTGCCCTGAAAATGCCTCTTGGAATTTTGTACGCAGCCCGGCCTCAGAAGCGCCATCGGGGTCTGAGCAATCATTGGCGCAGAAGTTTTGAAAAAAGCCGTCTGGGTACTCGGTATCAGAGCGCATGTACTGAAACCAGAAAGTATCGTTTTCTGTTAGTTGGTACTTGCTATCAAAAGATGACAACAAATTATGATAATTGTCAGAAGAGCGGAAAGTACCTAGCCCACCTACTGACCAGTCATTACTTACATCATATCGATATCGTACCGCACCGTTGATACTGGATTCATCGATAAACCCCACACGTGAGCCTAAATTTCCAGGAACAATAAACTGAGTAGTGTCATCGTCTGCCACAAAAACACCTAAGGTGTGACTATCTTTTTGACCGGTAAACTTAGCTCCGACATTGGGCGCATTGATATTTCGCGTGTAAACCAAGTTTTGGTTAGTTGAAAAGTACTCAGCATTCTCGACAAAGAAAGGCCTTAGCTCATCAAAAAATAGCGAAAATGTATTATTAATGCTGACTTGTGCGACATCTGCTTCGACCTGAGAAAAATCAGGATTAAATGTAGCCTGAAGTAGGCTTTGAGGCGTGACATTCCAATTTACATCAAGTCCTACTTCCTGATTGTCTTCGCTATTCCAACTGTTTTCCTCAAAGTCACGGGCTCTTGTTGCACCCACAACGGCCGTAGGTACCCATACTAAGTTCGTAGAACGCTGTACATTTTCAAACCCTTTAATTTCACCCAATTGACACAAAATACAGGGGTTGTTTCTGTCTCTGGGCAGGTTGGAAATCCGATAACGATTTTCTCGTGGATAAAAGCGAACCAACTCGGCGCGCCAGGTTTTTTCGCCCTCAGCCCCAGAAAAGCTCATAGCCTTGAGGGGGATCGCCATTTCTACACGAAAGCCATCTTCATGGGTTTCTCCAGAGGAGTACCAGATCGCATTCCAGCTATCACTTTCACTGCCTGTAATTTCATTTTCGATCGAATCGAGCTGTATGCCGAACGGATTGACGAAAAACTGATAGGCTAGGCGCTCATTATTGAAGGGATCTAATTTGATACCTACCAAGTCGTCATCCCAGGCTTTGTCTCTGTCTTGGTAAAAAGCAGCCAAGCGTTCACCTGGTCGGGTTTTTGCGTCAAATGCAACGAACAAAGTGGTACCGTTTTCAAATAAATACGCAGTGGTTTTAACAGGCGGTGCAGTATTTTCAAACGGGCTCGTCACATAATTTAACTCGACTACAGCGGCGTTTTGCCAAACACTCTCATCTAATTTCCCGTCGATGGAAATCGCGTCTGTAGACACATCAATAGAAGGAATAGAAATCGGTTTAGAGGGGGATTGCGCGACGGCATTAGAACTTAAGGTCGCAAAACAAAACAATAGGACTAGGGTGCGAAAAAACAGCATTTTCTGCGCTCTCTTTATTATTGTAATTTTTCTCGCGCCATTTATACGGCATAAGGCATGAATTGCAAGTAAAACAAAAGGGTAATGTTCAGGCCACTTTATTACGACCAGACTCTTTAGCCAACGTCAGTTGTTTTTCTGCCTTCTCAATGAGTGAACAAGCGTCATTTTCCAAAGAACGAAAAGAAGCCGCGCCCACGGATACGCTCAGAACGCCACTGGGGGCATGACTATGCTTTAATTTGGCTTCTGACACTGCGCTCACTATTTTTTGGCCCACATGCATAGCGCCGATTAAGTTGGTTGCTGGCAATATGATCACAAACTCCTCACCGCCAAAGCGGCATATGCAATCTGGTTCTCTATTGATAGCTTTACGCAAAATATGGGCAATTTTCCGAAGACAGGTATCGCCTTCTTCATTTCCATAGGCAATGTTGTATCGCTTAAAGTGGTCGACATCGATAACGAGAAGGGCCAAATCACCTTCATAACGGTTGGCATAGGCAAGCTGCTCTTTAATATGCTTGTCGTAAAAGTAGCGGTTCTTCAGCCCGGTTAAAGGATCCGTATGGAGTAGCCGGCGGCTAATTTCGATATGCCAGAATGTGGTCAGATGAGACATAACCCGCATGTTTAGCGCCGCTGGTGACACGGGCTTTCTCAGAAAGTCAGTACCACCCGATTCCCAGCAAGCAATTTCAGTTTCTTCCTTGTTACATGAAGTCAGGAAAATTATTGGGCACCGGGTGAGTAACCCCATTTCTCTTATCCTTCGGCACATTGTCCAGCCATCAATATGGGGCATCTTGGCATCTAAAATAATGAGGTGTGGTGTATGCGTTCGGCAATAGGTCAGGGCATCTTCGCCTGAATTAAAAACAGCAACATTTTCAAAATCAACAAGGCCCTGTCGCAAGGCTGCAGCCTCAGACGGATTGTCATCAACAATAAGAATTCGAGAGTCAAACAACTCTGAGGTTTGCGACTGAACCATAATTAACCAGAAAAAGACTGTTCATTTTTTAATCGTGTGGAAATTAAGTATTACGCCATCGAGGCCAAATGCGCAAATAGTTTTGTTACATTTAAATTTTCTTAAGTAATGCATCTACATAGGGATGAGGCTATATTGGAGGTCTATTTGATCAGAAGCGTTGAAAAATAAGGAAGAATTATGAGCGAAAGGATTGCCAATCTGGACGTTTTGAGAGGATTTGCACTGCTTGGCCTTCCTCTCATGAATATTATCGTGTTTTCCATGCCCTTTGGTGCCTACCTAAACCCCATGGCTTACGCCGGCGATTCGGCACTAAACCACGTTGTTTTTAGTTTTTTATTTGTTTTCGCTGATCAGAAGTTTATGAATTTGTTCTGCCTACTTTTTGGCGCAAGCATTGCGTTACTGGCTGAAAAACTTATTCAGAAAAAGGGCGCGGCGGCTGGATCTTTTTACGGTCGTATGGTGTTGCTACTCATGATCGGGGTCTGTCACTTTTGGTTTATTTGGGAAGGCGACATTTTAATGTTCTACGCGATAGTGGGCATGGTGTCATTTCTATTTTATCGCCTGCCTGCTTCTGTACTTGGAACGTTGGCAGCTATAGCGTTGGCGGGTTCTGTCTGGTTACATTGGCAAAGTGATGTAGATCTCGACAGTATGCCTCCAGAAGCGGCTCAAGAAATCATAAATTTTTACCACCCATCTTCGGAGCATACTGAAACTTACAGACAAGCCATGCTAGGTTGCTATAGCGATGTGATGGGTGCAACGTCGCGCAGTGAAGGAAGTGAAAGTGAAGAAACCCCTGAGTTTTTCATGTTTTTGCTGCATTTTTTATGTGCTGTATTGTTAAAAATTGCCGGTCTCATGTGGCTGGGAATGGCACTGTATAAAAGTGGTTTACTACAAGGACGAAAGCCGGCTGCGACCTATAAACGGCTTGCAATAAGCAGCCTTAGTGTAGGCTACGTCATTACGGTTGCAACTTTGTACTCGAACTATGCTGCCGATTGGCACTTCAATCATTTCTTTGAGTACAGCCTAGCTTTGACAACCATAGGCTCCATAGCAATCTCAATTGGCTATATGGCGCTGATAAATTTGTCCTTAATCCGAACCCTAAACTCCCCGTTGCAGCGATGGCTGTCACCCGTTGGAAAGATGGCTCTGACTAATTATCTCACTCAGTCTATTGTTTGCGCCCTGCTTTTTTATGGCTACGGGTTTGGACTATGGGGTGAATTAAACCGCTTACAATTAATGCTTATCGCGTTAACTATTGGTTTATTTCAGATTGGCCTTTCTACACTATGGCTTCGTGTATTTGCGCAGGGGCCCGTCGAATGGCTGTGGCGGAGTGTCAATCAATTGAAACTTTCACCAATACTCGCACAACGATAGATCCTGCTAGCAGTCCGCGGTTACCAACGTAAGCGTGCAATCAGGGAACCCAAACGAGTCATATAGGATATAGCACCCCTCATCGGTGGGGGTGCCCGATGCAGGTAATTCTAGGCCAATCAGGGCGTACCGATTGGTTTCTCTGGTTAAAAATTCTTCCGATAAATTAAGGTAATCAGCCATTACCAGAGAGTCTGACAATTCAGCCCTGGCTTCAGGACATAAGTTTCTCCAATCCACTTCAGAAGCACCGTAGCCAAAATCTACCAAAAACTCAGTTTGAGAGCTGCCGCCGGGGTTTTCGGCAGCCGGCCTGAGGCCATTAAGACGCGCTTTAATCTTAACTAAATCAATTGTACCCTGCATTTCTCCCTTTAGCGCTGTAAGCGCCGCAACCCTTGCATCTTTTGACAAAGAGATAAATTTTGGTGCGGCCACAACAGCCAGGACCCCAATAAGCACAATGACAATCACCAGCTCGATTAATGTAAATCCTTTTATTTTCATTATATTAGCACGATTAGTTGAATAATTTTTTCAGCTATACTACTGGCTGTGCGTGTTCAAGCCAAGTAATTGGCTCAAAAATCGCCTATACCACTGACACAACCTGGTTCCGGCCAAGCTTCTTAGCAGAAAACAGCGCTTTGTCAGCTCGGCCAATGATAAATTCAACCGAGCTGTTTTCGTCTGGCACTAGCGTGAAAACACCAATGCTGATAGTTAAAAAGGGGTACGGAGATATTGCAGATGATTCAATGTTGGCCCGTTCAACGTGCGAACGCAGACTTTCTGCTACTTGTTGAGCACCTGCTTGTGGCGTGTTGGCCAATACGATCGCAAATTCTTCACCACCATATCGGCATACCGTATCCTCGGGCCTTTTGCAGATTGTGCCAAGAATTTCAGCCACTTTTATTAATGCCTTATCACCCTGCTGATGACCAAACTCATCGTTAAAGTGTTTAAAGTAATCAATATCTACAATGAACAGCGAAAGTGGCTCCTGTTTTCTTGTTGCAACAAGGAGTTGCTTTTCTATTGTTTCATCAAAAACCCGTCGATTGAATATGTTGGTTAGGCTATCGGTTTTTGATAATTCCGCGAGAGAGTCGTTAGCCTCAGCTAACTTGGCTGTTTTCGCCTCTAAATCTGCATTAAGCGTTTGTAATTTTGTTTTCGATTTCACCGTAAAGCGGTGTCGTTGTACGAGCAAAAACAACACAAAAACTAATAGCACTAGAGCAACACCTAACAAAGTATTCTCAGTCTTTCTCGCTTTTTTCTCGGCCTCTGTCAGTTCTTGTAAATACTGTACCTTTAGCTCATTTTCTTTCACCCCAAAATCAGCTTGAATGTTCATTAACTGTTTTGAATTGGCCTCGTTAAAGAGCTTAGTGTATTCATCAAAGTATTGTTGATGGTAAGACAGCGCTTGAGCATAAGAGGCCATGTCTTCATAGGTTTGTGAAATCAATTGCAGTGTTTCGGTGCGAATAACAGGTGCACCACTAATTTGATCAGCGTCTAATACAGAGAATAGGGTTTGTAGTGCATCCTCATGCCGCCCCATTTTATTCAGTGTACTGCCTATGTTGTTAAGCGTACCCAATTCTGAGATTTTGTCTCCCAACGCGCGACGCATCTCCAGGCTTTGTTGAAAATGCGTTAGCGCTTCTTCGTAGTTTCCCTCTAAATGAAGGAGCGTACCAATATTATTAAGAGAACTCGCGACACCACTTTGATTGTTGATGTCTTTTCTGATGTCGAGGGCCTTTACGTAATAGTCTCTTGCACTCGAAAAGTCTTCCATACGGCGGTATGTATGACCGAGATTGTTATAGGAGTGGGCTAGGCTGGCTGGTCGGTCTAGACTTTCTTTTATCTCGATAGACTGCATGAGATATTCGATGGACTTATCAAGCTCTCCTGCATTTCTGAAACTGTTACCAAGGTTGTTGTAAGATATTGCAATTCCCCATTTGTCTTCAATTCTGCGCCGAATTTCTAGCGCCTTTATATGAAGCTCAAGAGATAGTGCAAACTGTCCTTGTGCACTTCTAATTAACCCCAGGGTATTGAAAGTTTCTGCCTGTAATTTGGGCTTATTCAGACTTGCGAAAATCTTCGAGGCTATCAGGATTTGATCTACCGCAGAGTTATACTGTCCCAGCTTTCGCATGGCAATACCAATGCTGTGTCTAGCTTCAGCTTCCATCAAGCGATTCTGTTCTCTTTGTACAGAGTCCAGTAATTCTTTGGCTATGGCTATCGCACGCTCTGGGTCTTTTTCACTCAACTGCCGGGAAAGTGCTAGCTGTTGCGCATAGTCAGCCTGTGCCACAAATACGCTAAACAGCAACGCGAGTGTTAACAGGACTTTTCTCAACATTATTACCCGACTGAATTAGTGACAACAGACTAAATTGCTCGTTGAATATAAGATAAATACACTATGAGGAAAACACTAAACCTCAAATAGGCTGACTACACTAACAAGTCTTTGATCTCAGACAACTCTTTCTTACCATTTATGAGCTCATCAGGTGTTAATCCTGATAATTCGTGTGGGAAAACCAACCATTCTTCGCTTTCTTGTACATAGTAATGAGGGGTTAGATTCGTCTTATTGTTGGCAGGTTTGTACCATGGGCAAGCAATACGGATATCACTGGGTGTATTTAAGCGCGACAATTTTTTAATATGCTCGATCAGCGCTTCTACAGAGCGACCAGAATCAAACACATCATCAACAATCAACAATGAATCCTCTGAATTGGCATTTTCAATAAGATAATGCAGGCCATGCACTTTAATGGTTTTAGACTGTTGACCAATGCCGTAATACGATGAAGTGCGCACAGCGATATGGTCCGTTTCAACACCTTTAAAATCAAAGTATTCTTGTACCGCTATGCCAATAGGTGCGCCACCACGCCATATGCCTACAATAAAATCGGGGCGGAAACCGTCCTCATAGACTTTATTGGCAAGGCGAAAAGAGTCTCTTAACAACTCTTGCGAAGTAATGAATAACTTAGATGACATACAGACACCTTATGGAAGAAACAATAAATATGGAATATGGTCAGTATACAAGATTTGTACGTCTGTTGAATATATCGCCCTAGCGGGTGACCTTAGTATGATAAAGAGATGTCGTAATGAAGAACAAAAAAGCACTTTTAGCCATGCGGGTTACGGCAGCTATCGTCACTTTAGCCAGCATCTATCTTCTCGCTCCGTGGAAGCAGGCTCTGTATTATTTATACCCTTTGCCAAGCTCAATGGAAGGTGTTGTTGAAGAGATAATTGAACAAGACATTGATGGTGTAATTGTTTATATCAAGCAAAAAGATAAACCCGCTCAGATGTACGCAGCGGGTTGGCACAACCGGCAGGCACGTATACCTGCCTACCCACAGGCATTGTTTAAAATAGCCAGTATTGCCAAGCTCTATGATGCGGCAGCGGTCGCTAAGTTGGTTGCAGACAATAAGCTTTCACTACAAGGCACGCTTTCTGACTACCTGCCAGAACTGGGCGAGAGGATTCAGTTTGCGGATAGCATTACCCTGGAGATGCTGGTTCAGCACCGAAGTGGCATTCCCAATTTTACCGATCACCCGAGTTTTAATTGGGGGGAGTCATCACTTGACGTTATGTCACTGGTATTGGACATGCCTGCAGACTTTGAGCCCGGCGAAGATTATGCTTACTCCAACAGTAACTACCTGTTACTTCAGACAATCATGACTGCTGTCTTGGGCTATAGCTATGAGCGCTATATTGAAAAAGTAATGCTCGAGCCACTGGGTTTAACGCAAACGTATTTCTCAGTTAGCAATGTACCCTCGAGCCAACTTATGAGTGGCTATCATGTCGGTTATGAGGATGATTTTAAATTCTTGGACCAGGGTTATGTTGCAACCGCAGAAGACGTCGGAATTTTTGTCCAAGCACTGAATGATGGCACACTGTTTTCTGAACAAGAAAGCAAAATATACTCATCACTTTATGAGTACGAACATACTGGCTGGGTACTGGGTTATATCAGTGTGGTTAAATATCACCCCGCCCTCGATGCGACAGTCGTGCTCTTCATTAATACAACGGGTGAAGAAACCATTCTTTACAGAGATATTTTGTATGGGCGTATTGTGGACTTGCTGGCAAAACAAAAAAGCCCCGCTCATTGAGCAGGGCTTCCGGAATAATGGTGCCCAGAGGCGGGATCGAACCACCGACACGCGGATTTTCAATGTAATACAAGGTTTTAATTATTTGTTTTAGTTGATTTTTTATTTTCTTTGCAAATTCTTTGCATAAGCCAGCGTTTCATGATCTACTATCAGCATGGCTATATTAATTGAACGACACAACATCAATGACGAACTGTATATCTTTAAGCAGGATAACAGTGAACGTTGGTATGCGCGCTTTATACTGACAAATCATAAAAAATGGCTGTGTAAATCGACCAAGAAGAAAGATAAGGATGAGGCCATCGCAATGGCACATCGTATCTTTCTTGACCATCAAATAAGACATGAAAACAACAGCTTGGTACAGAGCAAGCGGTTTAAGGATGTTGCTGAGCGTGTTATCAAAAAGCTGGAACATCAGCTTGAACATGGCGGTGGAAAGCGGACTTACAAAGACTATATCCGAGCACTAGAAAACTATCACATCCCCTACTTTGCTCGCACGTTCGTCACTTCCATAGACCAAGAAGCCATAACGAAATTCGATGAATGGCGTAAGAGGAAAATGAGTAAACCGCCAGCTTCATCTACACTTCAAACACATAATTCGGCATTACACCTTGTATTCAAGGAAGCTATTGAGCAGAAATGGATGATAGCCGCTCAAGTTCCAGTGCTATCATCAAAAGGTGAAGCTGGTACACGCCGTGCTGCTTTCTCAGAGGAAGAGTACGAAGCTGTACTTGAAGAAATCTACGAAGGTGAGCGAAACGCTCACAGTGAAAAAACCAGACAGATTCGAGAGTTGCTCTATGACTACTGCGAGATTGCGGTAAATACTGGTATCAGACCCGGTACAGAGATGGAGAACCTGACTTGGAAAGACATTGAGATTAAGACTCAAGGCTCCAAGGCCCAGTTCTTTATCCATGTAACAAAAGGCAAAACCACAAAGTACACAGGTACGCGAAAGGTGGTTTGTAAACGGGATGTCATAGGTGCATTAATTCGACTTCGCGAACGTTTTCCATTGCGCACTCCGAATCAAAAACTATTGTTGTTGGCGAACGGTGAGTCGACACCACAGCTGGGCAAAGCATTCGAAAAAGCACTACAAAGCTCCGCGCTAAAAGATTCTCCCAGAGGTCCAAGAACTCTTTACTCGCTAAGGCATACCTACATCACTTGGCAGCTACTAGCTGGAACCAGCATGGACGTTATTGCACGCCAATGTGGAACGAGTGCAGCAATGATTGAGCAGCACTATAGCCATGTTAAACCTGAGATGTTTGCAGATACTTTATCAGGAGTTACGTTTGATCAAGAAAAACCTCAGCCTAAATCGAAGAAAAGACAAGCTGTCGATGCCAAAAATATGGAACGCGATGAGAAACGGTTTAAAGAATGGGAAGCTGAGTATAAGAAACGCGGATGCATCTGACTCGGCTCCTTACTGCTTTGACATGCATTTAAAGACATACAGCTTTCCCAACTAAAACTCCTCTTGGGAAAATTGAACTATATTGCTACACTGTGTCTAAAAAAGTGTCTAATCAACTAAAAGCTTTTGGGAATTGCAAAGTTTATGAATGGAAAATTTCAGGACGCACCTTTGGTTTATGTCTGTGCTCAGTTTAAGTTTAATTTTCTAGATCTAACCCTTGAGCAAGAAATAGCAGTTGGACAAGCTCTACAAAAAACAATTTTCAGAAAGCGGTTAAATTCCAAAGACTCGGTCACATCAATTACTCCTGGGGCTACTCCTAGGGTAGAAAACCTAACGGTGGAGCGTGAGGCGTACTTCTCCATGGACCAAAGAAACTGCCTTGTTATAGATAAAGACAATAATCTAATCGAATTTAGAACAAGCAGATACGAAAGATCGAATGATTTCATTGGAAATATATTCGCAGCTTTGAAAGCTATGACCGAAGCAGTTACACCCATGCAAGATTTTTCTGTTGCTGAAGTCAGTTTCAATTATGTTGATATAATCGCGCCTAAAGCTGATCGGCAGTTGCAAGACTATTTTGCTCATGGGGATAAAGCATTACCACTGTCTGTAATTAAAGACGTCTCTGACAATGATGTTTTACAAATAGGTAGCACGCGATTCACAAGGGTTCTCAAAGACAATAGAACAAGATTAGATATTGAGATTGAGCAGCTTCCAAAGTCATCCTCGACTCCAGAAATAAAATATCTACCAAATCAGTTAGTCGAGAGAAATCGAGCCTTTTCGATGCCTATTGATTTACCTTCGACATTGAATGTATTGGAAGAAGGTTTCTATGCTATGGTATGGACAAAAGCAAGTAAACTGCCACAGGATGACATAGGACTTGGCAGTCAAGAAGTTGAACAACTCTGCGTCAAGACACATGGTTTGGCAAAAGAGAGCTTTCACTCACTAATCAACCAAGATGTTTGTAAAACTGACTGGAACTGGGTTGATATCAAGCAGGAGCATTAAGAATGGATGGATATGTAGCAGAATCTCCTAATCCTGAAACATATGTAGAGCAGCGAGCATATGCTAGCGGTAACACCTATGCAGACAGATTTCTCTCGATAAAGCAGCAGTCAAGCTTTTCAAGAGGCGATGATATTCATACAAAGCACAGAGTATATGTGTTTGTCGTAAATCAAACCGAAGGTCTTGAACAGCCAGCACAACCTCAAGAAGCGTTATCAATTAGCGAGATTCAAAAACATATCGAGTCCGTTCTGAACTTTAACTCAACTCAAGCTGCTAAAATGGTAGGCGTGTCCAGAGCCACTTATTACAATCATAGGAACGAGTCTCAACCAAGCGAAGGTATTGTTCGCCTATATAATTCAGCATATGAAACCGTGAATAGAATTAGTGCATCGTATCCGGACGCACTAAAATCAATCAAACGAGTCCTTGTAAATGGCAAAACTTTATTGTCTTGGATGACAACAAACAAAGTAGACAATGAGGAGCTAGTCGAGCTAGCAAAGGTCGTACACGAAAAGGTGCAAGGTCAAACTCACCCCGAACCAAAAGCTATATCAAGAGAAACTCAAGATAAGCGAAAATTGATGAATTCGCGTTACGCGTAGCCAAAAGTCGTTTGAGGAAGTATGGACACAACGATGTCGACTGGTTTTTATGAGAACGGGATTACACAAGGCTGTGTTATTCCATTACGTATTTTTGATGCTACTCAAAAGCAAGCGGTTTTAGATGCATTACCTAGAAAGAAACATCGCGCCAAAATAAGCATTGTCAAAGATACAAACTTCGCGGTAATTTTAACCCAAGAGTGCGACCTCAATGCACCTCCACAGCGCCAACCGACAATTGAATTAGCGATAGCGAAGCCTGCGAAGAAAAATGAACGTCTAATCCTTGCTAAAAACCTTCATAAAATCCATGTACTTCATGATGATATCGGCTATATCGAGTTAGAATCAGACCTAATTGTTCAGTTGGAGAAAACTGAATTTCAACAGACTATAGTTGACGCTCGGGACAGTATCATAAGTAGCAATAATAACTTCAAGAATCTTATTATTAAGTGGCGATTACTTTCGTATGCAAGGGAGCCATTTCCTCATGAAGTTAATCAGCTAGTTAAAACTGCTATAAATGATAGTGAAGATACGAGACTTCATGACCTTCTGACTGGCAACACGGCAATAGACAAGCTAGTGGCGTATGTTTTTCCTGAGAATGAAGACGCCGAACACTATTACCTTGCTCTATCGCTACTATTGTATGAAGTAGATGACGACGCTAAAGAAGACATCGCCAGTGAATTTTATAGCATTTTAGAAGACCTTCACGGTAAAAGCGATAGGGTCACGATCCTCAACGTCGCAGATAACCTGATAGACGCACCAGAAGAAGTTGTGGAGGCTGATATTTATCCAGAACCTGCGTTCAGGCCATCAGATATTCAGCTAAGTGACTTCTTTAAATACCGAGAGTATAACGTCGAATACTTATGCTACTCTGATGATAGTGGCGAGAGAATTGACGAAGAAGATTAGTTGCACAGGTGATTTGTACTAACCAGTTCTTTTTTGTTATTTACACAACAGAATCGAACTCGTTACAGGTATGAACTGAGAGTACAAGCCTCTTGCCGCCAGGAGACTCTGCACAATACAAAAACCTAATGGCTCCGATTATAAGTCAGTTCAGTTGAGTACTGAACAGTAGCATGCTTAGTGCAACTCATAAGGGTAGCAACTGTTAATCCGCATTAACGTGGAGCTATTTCTGGCTGTTATCTTTACAACCATTTTCGTTATCAGCGGCTATTAACAGTAACTATTTCGAATTTGTTGGGGTGTTTGACTTAGTTAGTTGGAGCCAGTTACTACTTACCTTCTGAGCCCGTTAGATACAGCAACAGAACTTTAGAATACTTTGTAGCTAATTCGGCTTAATACGAACAGGTTACATTTAGCGTCACATTACGGGCAATTGCCCCACCTACTTTGTTAGGTTCATAGAACTCTATTGATAATAAAAGGCAAAAATATCTCATCCGAATTTTCTTGTAGATCATTACCTACTCGACAATCAATATTGACCAAGAAATTTCCATCAGCGAACTGGACGTTCTTTCTGTGTCCATCTTCACGTTGCATCAGCATATCTATTGCTTGACTAGGAATTTTTCCTGCGAACTGTTTGAGTATTTTCTCGTCAAAATCGAAAGACAACACGTAGCTGTCCCCTTCTTCTGTTTTTATGCCAGAGCCCGTGGTAAATAGATTTGGATCTAACTGTGCAATGAACCCAATGGGTACGTCTGGAAAAATAAGGCTCTTAAATTCATAAAAGCCCATCCGCTTTAAATGCAAGCCAAAATCTTTCGCCAAAGTGAAGTCGGTATTAATAACACGTTCAGGTGAAATATGCTTTTTTAGCACATCGTAATATTGTGCCAGCGATCTCATGTCAAAATGTAAAACAGGCTCGCTTTTACTTATGTGGAAAAGAACGAACTCTCTGCCATTGCATAGCGCAAATAGGGGAACTCTTATTTCGCTATGGATAGCATATGAGTATGCCTGTTCGACATGCTTGCCATCTAGAATATTCTCATTTGGCCCTTTGGCCTCAAGAATCCAAGAATATCTATCATTTACCTCGAAAAGATAGTCTGGGATGCACGTAATCTTCTTTCGGGAACTACCAACAGAAACGAACGGATGCTCGAGAGCCTTACTCCTAATAGTCTTGAAGGGCTTAGAAGGACCATACCCAACAGCCTTTACTATTGGCACTATTATCTCTTCTCTCACAGAGTCTTCTTTAAAGTCCAGATCATCCAAAACTTCGAAATTGAAGCCTTCTATTGGGTTAAAGGATTTTTCAAATTTCAAATGCTAAGTTCCAACTAAAATGCATAAAAGCTAATTACTAGCCTTTATGGTAACACTCGTTTCTGCTGAGAAAACATTTTCTGTGTTTTCGTAGGATGGCTTAAATTTTTTTGCTCTACGAAGTGGAAGTTAGAATCTAAAACGAGTAGCTAAAGCAATTGGCGCACAGTTACCTTCAACATACATTATCAGTATCTATTTTCAACAGATGCCGTTGCTAGTTCCATAGCTATTTAGGTCATGACAATTGCTATACATTGATCAAAGTATTAGCAAGATTAGTTAGCAGTTGGCGAAACTGTGACTCGATTTTCTCCTTGTCGATGATACAAGTATGTTTCAATACCGCTTTTTTCTTCCCCGGCTCGATTGTCTTAAAAACAGCTTGAAGACTATTACGAAGCACCTCTAGTTTTTCTTGGTCGTTGAGTTCTGGGAAGAAAGTAGGCTTCATTACTCTGATACCTCGGAATGCTTCGGAGATAGTGCCTATACTCTGCAAAGAAAGGTTCTTGCGTTTTTCATTACTTTGACTGTGACCATTGAATACTCTTTCAAGACGAACAGTGCCTTGGATATCCTTTAACTGGTTATAGCTATAGTCTTGGTTCTTGATCCTACAAACTCTGGCAGGGATGTCGTAGTTTTTGAATGGATTAGAATTACGTGAGCCACACCTCTCAAATTCGCACCAAAGACCATTGCTGTCATCACGTCTGAGGAAGGTAACGCTGGCTCTGGAATCGCATAAGACGTGAACAAATAGCTTTGGTACTCGGTACAAGTCGATTGCACGCTCAATTACGTTTAAAAACGAGCTAGATAAGACTTCTTGGTATCGGGCTTTCCCAAGTGCTGTCTTCAATAACTTAAAGAACTGGAGCAACTGTATTTCAGACAACTTACTGGGGTTGAACGATACCTTTATTCGCCTCGCTATCATGATGGGCTCATAGAGCAAAACGACTTTAACGCCAGAACTGAAAACGACAGATAACCTTTTGGCATACTTGGAGAGGTATCTTTGTTGTCTTGTGGCTGTCCTATTCCGAAGTTTATACGAGTCAGTAACACTTGCACTAAACCTCTTCAATGTCGTAAATATGGATGCCTGCTCCGCCTCAGTAACATCAACTGTCAGCTCAATTTTGTCTAGCAGACAGTTTGCAGTTTGTTTGCCTGATAACTGTTTATGGAGCCTATATCCATATTTACGTAGTAGTTTCTTATTGTTGAGAATATCCAGTAATGCTTGTTCGTTAACAGCCTTTGATTGCCCACTGTCACTGTATAAATTATTAAGAATAGTTACTTGTTGAGATACTACATTAAGTAAATGACTGGTCATAAATTTGATCCTCGTACTAAAAGATCAAATTAGTATTTACATATAGATATCAGCGATAATTTGTCGCGAATTCGCGACAAATTATCTACCTGATTAGTTTGAGCCGAACGCCAGGCTTGTCCCCATGTTTATCTTTTTTAGCTGGTAAATCAATGCTGTACTCGTAAAGTCCAGCCATCGAAATGTATTTTAAAGCTGAACTCATGGCTCCCTTACTCGGTACTATTTTTCTACCTGAAAATCTTGCTACCTTTCTTGCTAATGACTGTAAGTCCTTGTAGAAAAGTGCTCGCACCGGCTTAGCTCTTCCCCTTGAAATTAAAAATAACGTTATATCTATAGATAATTTTGGAAGCTTTGTAGATTCGTCGTTGCTTGCACGTAGCATCCTCATTATCAACTTTCCCCTAACTCCAGAAGCAAAAGCCCTGCCTTTATCTTCGTCTTGAACTGTATCAGTCATTCCATCTTCCCATTTATTGTTGCAAAAAAAACACCTTATCAGGTTCTCATAATACGAACAATATTTTAATATTGGGTTCCCATTGTGAGAACTGTTAAAAACTATACCCCATAATTTTATTGGCTCTAAATGGTATTGATTTTATATTAAAAGTGATCTAATAATTAATTGATTTATTAATTAAGGGGTTTTTATGGATGCTGTAAAGAAGTTGGGCATGCCGGAGATTTCAAAATTGATTGCCTACGGCGGCTACCCTGATAATTGCAGAGCAATGGTTAGGTTTAAGCAGGAAGAAGGGTGGTTAGCCTTGGGTTATAAAAGCTATAACGCGTGGAGAGTGAAAACAATGCCAAAAAGGAAAAATGAGGCCGACGAGCTCAATGATGCAGGATTTGTTCAGCTCCACCTAGTTGGTGAAGACAGAATTGGAAGTATCAGATTAGATAGAGCTGTAGCATTGTCTGAGGCGTTCAGCCTTGATCGTTTGATGGAAGTTGTTGATAGTTTAGGTGGGCTTAAAAAAGCTTGTAAATGTAGGCCAGCAAAAATTCGAGATGCAATAAATCACCGATATCCTGGCTTATTGCACAGGAGGGAGATTGAAGATAAAGAGAAAGAGGAATATGAACGAGTGAAAAATGAGGATATGGTGAGATTCATATTTGACAAACTTCCACTATCGAGTCAGTTCGAGTTTTTCTCTGAAAGATGGCATGAATTCGTGGAGGGAGATATTCCCCGCTCGCTAAGAGGCATTATTGAAATTATCAGGATTACGAACGGCCATGCAGAAACATTCAGAAGAACAATGGAACAAAGTATTCATGAGATCAATGATCCGATGTCTTACTTGTTCAAGGATATAAACACATGCACGATTTTTGATGATCTCGACGAAATTGATGATAGTGAGTAAGCATGATCGCAAAACGTCAGAAACAGAAAATGCCTCAATTGCATTAAATAAAGAACAGTTTGATAAATATAATGAAGCCTCAAAAGGAACAATAACGCAACGTATTGATGAACTGGCTTTACAAGAAGGAAATCGACGTCTTACATCATATTTTGGACTAGAAAACCAATGGTATAAAACACTCGGCTATAGGAGTAAAAGTAGCTTTATTGCAAGCTTCCCATTATCTAGGCAGGAAGTTTACAAGGAAAGAAATCGAGCTCTAATCGAGTTAGTTATCTACAAAGGTAATTTTGAGAAGATTGGTACTGTTAGAGCTAGTCATTTGGACCTTTTAGATTCTCACGGCAAGCAGTATTACAAACAACCAGAGGATAGGTATGCATTTTTTGAAGGTGTATGGAGTTTACTCACTTCGTCGTCAGAATATGATCCGAAAACAGTTATCGCAAACTGTATTTTGGCTCATATTAAAAAGTACGTTTGTGAAGATGCCAATATCGAGACAAAGGTGTCCGAAGAGACTCTAAGTAAGTTGATAAATAATGATGGTGATCAAGACCCTATCAGTAGAGACAAAACAGCACTAAACGACTCCAATCCTACAGAACGAGCTAGAGGAACTAAAAAGGAACAGGAAGTAAAACCTAAACCTGAACTCAAACCTCAAAACTTAACACAGACTAAAACTAAAAGTACCTCCAACAAAGCAACCCGTATTCAAGAAGCTTACCTTGATGAAGAGTCTGTGGAATTTGAAAGAAAGCTGACCAACAGGGACAAGGTAACTATGGTGCGCAAATGGATCAGCGAGCTGTTAGAGGAAGGTATATCACTATTTTTATTGCTTCCCAATGACCAGGAGAAACAAAGCAGGAAGAAGATTAAGAGTCAATTAAAAGACTCCTTAAAAAAGTGCAGGGTTGAAGGTAAAAAAACGGCTGTTTAACTTTGTTATTTAGGTCAAAAACAGCGGCAGGAATCTCCTGAAATAGGCGTTACATTGTGGGTATGGCTGTGGTCCAGCAGCCGCTTTTTCCCACTAAAAACAACGCTCATTCAGGAGGTTCCAATGGATGCTCAGTGCCCGTATGCGCTCTATTTGGCTCGATTATCAACCAACAGCAGGCGGTCAATTCAGGCTCAGTTAGAAGGTATTGCTGATGTCATGGGTTGGGCGCTTGTTGATTTACCCACCAAACTTGCCCGTGTTGATTATGCACAGGCGCTTTCCATTCAAAACACACTGCTACGCGAAGGTCATGCACCACGCACTATTAATAGAGCTATGATGGCTGTTCGTGGTGTGGTGAAAGCTGCCGTTATCACCAACCAAGTCGACCAACAACATTATCTCAATCTTCAGTCTGTACCCAAAGTAAAGCATGGGCAGCATGCCGGTACACCGCTTACGGTGCATCAGGTAAGAAAGCTATTCCGGCTGCTGGCACAAAATCGCACACCGTTAGGTCTGCGCAACTATGCCATCTTTGCTGTGATGCTTGGTTGTGGCCTGCGCCGAAGCGAAGTGGCTGACTTAAACATTGGGCATTACGATAAGGAAAAGCGCACACTGTTTGTAGCACAAGGCAAAGGCAACAAGTCGCGTACCGTCTACTTGCCTGATTGGGTGCAAGTCACCATCGAAGACTGGATAGAGGCGCGCACCGACGGGCCTGGCTCCCTATTTTGTACGGTAAAACGCGGTGGTCATGCGCATACTGGCAATCCTATCAATGGTGAATTGGTTTACTCGCTCGTTAAACGGTATTTCAAAGACCTAGGTTTACCTACCGTCACACCACATGACTTACGTCGTACTTATATTACACGACTGTTAGACCAAGGCGCTGATCTCAATACGGTAAGACAAATGGCTGGGCATTCGGACATCTCGACTACTGTTATTTACGACAAGCGTGATGATAAAACGATGCGTAAAGCAGCGGATGAACTTAATTATGGTGATGCAGGTCTGCCACTATGACATCGCGCAATATGGTATCGAGTGCGTTACCTGCACTAGGCTCAAAACTGGCGCTACGTCTATTGGAAGTGACACCATCACACGTTGATTTTGATTGGCCTGCGACGCTGCCAAAGGTGATAGACAAACATGTGCGTCTTGCTAAGGCATTGAAGAAACAGGACGTTAAAAAAGTACTGCTATCAAATCTCGCTTTATCACCTGACGAACTGCGGTTATCCAGAAACATCGATAAGGTTTGTGAGCTGTTTGGCCTAGCGCAACCATGTGGCGAGATTATGTTGTTCACGATGCTTTTATCTATCAATGAAGGCTTCGCCAAGCTTTACTCCGACATGGAATTTACCGTCCAGCGTCTGACTAACCAACGCATCTTATGCCACATGTTTGAGTCTCGCATTGAGGCATTACACGATGCACAGGCGAAGCTATTTGAGCTCGGTTTTGTCGATAGCATGGACATCGATAATCTATCGACCTTGGGTCTTCCATACTTTCTGCGCAATGCGTTAATGACGACAACGATTAAGACAAAAGAGCAGTTGTTAGCGCCATTGATGACGAGCAGCCCTGAGGCACAGTACGGTCTTGAAGACTTTGCGCACATCAACCATGCACTTGCTAGCAAGTACCTCAATGCCGCAATTGATAAACAGGTATCGGGTGTTTCGCTTGTGCTTTATGGCGAAAGCGGCAACGGCAAGACCGAGTTTGCCCGAACGCTTGCAAAGACCTCACATCGTCAACTTATCGAGGTGCGAGCTAAAGACACCAAACAGGCAGCTACGCAGAACGAATTCTGTTACCCATTTGCCAGCGATGAACGGCTGCAAAGCCTGACGCTATTACAAACCTTATTGGGTCGTAACAGTAATGCCATGTTGTTAATCGATGAGTGTGAAAGTCTGTTCGACCAAGCCGATACCCGATATACCAAAGAGCGGCTACAACGGTTTATTGAACAAACCAAAGTGCCGTGCATTTGGATAACCAACTATATCGACTGGCTAGAGCCTAGCTATATTCGACGGTTCAAGCTGGTGATGGAAGTCACCGCGCCGCCTGCGTCGCAGCTTGAATCCATTATCCAGAAATCGAGTAAAGGTTTACGTCTGTCCAAGACGTTCAAACGTCAATGGGCAAAGACAGATAACCTCACGCCAGCGGTCATAGATAATGCCTGCCATGTTGCCCATTTGGTAAATCACTCAGGTAATGATGCCGAAAAGACGGTTACCGAAGTGGCTGAAAATACCTTAATCGCATCTGGCCTGTTGGAGTCTATGCCGCAATACAAAGGTGACATGCCGTTTGATATAAGTCTGCTCAATATCAAAGGCTCTAAGTCGCGAATTCGCGACATCGATAATGCGATTAAATGCGATGCGCCTATTCGTGTTCTGCTAACCGGACCACCCGGCACAGGTAAAACCGCACTGGCTCATCATCTAGCCGAGGCTCACGATAAAGCCATTATCCGCGTCTCGGCATCGGATGTGCTTAGCAAATACGTTGGCGAAAGCGAGCAACAGGTTTCTGAACTGTTCTATCGCGCCCATCGTGAACAGGCGATTTTGCTGCTTGATGAAGTCGATAGTCTGTTAACAAGTAGGCAGCATCTTACCGCTCAACACGACGTACAACTGGTCAATGAGCTGCTGACGCAACTGGAGTGCAATACGCAGCCAGTGTTTGCTGCCACCAACTACGCAGCCAAGTTAGATCATGCGGTGCTCAGACGCTTTGATATCAAGCTTGAATGCACGTACTTGTCACTTAAGCAACTGCATAAGCTGTACAAGCAAACGCTTGGCATACGCGCTCTCACGCAGTCTGAGGCCTCTACACTCGGTCAGCTTAAGCATATTACGCCAGGTGATTTGGCAATCGTTGCTAGACACATACGTTTTAACCCCAAGACGGACCACCGCAAACAAGCACTCTCACTGCTTGTTGAGGAAAACCGTCGCAAACAACCTAAAACCCCAATTGGCTTTATAGCCAGCTAAACCAACCTAGAAGGTATACAACATGACTACATCCGTATTGAGTTCGCTCAAGGTTATCGCTCGTCCTAAAATCGAGCCAAAGCCACCGGTTCTCGGCAAACGCCTCAAGCTTATTGAAAAGCTTGAGCAGCAAAAAGAGATGGCCGTTTGCATGATTGAGAACCGTCGTTTCGAAGCCTTTCGGGATAAGAAGGTCAAGAATCCCGAAACAGGCGAAGTCACTGTTCAACGTCGACCTACCACCGTTAGGCCTTGGTATTACGACAGCGACGACCACTACTATCTGGAAGTCAAAGTGAACAACAAGCCTATCGAGTTGCAGAAAGGAAAACCGTCGATAGATATCGGTGATAAGGCGAAACTGCCTGAGGTCATCGACACCATCATTAAAGCGACAGAGTCCGGAGAACTCGACGAGTTCTTACTTAAACCTGCTGTGCCGAAGAAGGCTAAGCAATAGAACACAGACTGCGGATAACACAAAGAGCGTTATCCGCTTCTACTCATCGAGAAATAGGATACTGCCGCAAAGATAGGTGCTTGTCTTATCTGCATATCAATAAATTAGCGTTTTTCAAAGGAATCTAGTGCCGAAAAGCGCACATCACATCCAATCTATGTATTCGAGGTATTTTATGCGTATTCATTACGATGGACTGGCTTTGCCTGTCTCAACCAAATTCGCCCACGAGCTTGAAGTTCTCTTAAATAACAGTCAGACGAGTGGTGAATCTGTTACGTTCAACTTTCGAGACCCAAATTATTCGATAAAACGAGGAGGCTTTCATCCCGTCGAGATTAGACTCGAACGACAAGGCAATAAATGGCACTTTTGCTATATCACCGATTTTGCCTATATCGGTAGTGGGCCTTATGCGGAACTGACAAAAGAGCTCGACTTTGATTTTCAGTCAGGCGTCTTTCAAAACCTATTCGGTGTTTTTCCCATCGAGCAGGCAAAAGACATGTATCAGATCTGGGAAGGCAACTTTTTGTATTACCTGCTTGAGTTGGAGGCCTTTGAACTTACTATTCAGTAGCAGGAGATAGGGCCGTTTGGCCCTATCTGTTCAGACATTTAATAAGCGAGTTGAGTCAGCCTTTGTCTTCGCTTTTCCTCTAATAACTGCTTTGCCAGTTTTCGCATACCAATCAATAATGCTCCCCTTATCAGTCATAATTTGAATACCGTGATCTATACCCTTGATGGATTTAATTTTATGCTCACTTCTAACGATATTAGTCAGCAACGTATCGATGTCGATTTCGGTAGTCATGCTAATGTCCTGCGTGAATAGCACTGTCAGTTCGGTCACTTATATATGTCCGCTTTGATTGGATGTAATCGATGATATCTAATACTAGAAAACGATATCGGCTTCCAAGGTCAAGACAAGGCACTTTCTGCTCTTTGACTGCTTTTCTGATTGCCTTTTCCCCTACACCTAACAAGCTTGATACTTGTCTAGTGGACAAAGTGTCAAAATCATCTAAAACTTTGTGTGGTAATGTTCTCCATGGTTTTTCTTTACGTCTGTTTAGGTAAGATAAATTACACTTATCAAATGCGACAATAGATAGCCGGCCACTTGAATCAAAGGTAAATCTTACCTGCTTTGAATGCTTTTTGTTTACAGTTTCTTGTTGCTTGAATTTTGGTCGCATAACATGCCTCATTTATATCGAAAATGCTTCTTTTAGGTGGCCACCTACACCTGAAGTTTACATAGTTGTACTCACCTATGAAAAGGTTTGCTTGAGCATTCCAGAGACTGTGCGTAAGGTTTTTTAACACACTGTATTTATTGTTTTTTTTCGTTGCTTTTGGATGTTTTTCAAACGTTTTAATTTGTTCTTATAAAGCACTCACGATGTAGGTGATGTATTTCGCGGCGTTCAGAGGTATGCTTGATTTTCACTGTAAAATTAGTGGGGGAAAAAGATTTCGTGAAAGAGCGAATTGGGAGTGCCAACAACAAATGGAAGCTGACCTCAGACTTTTCCGATAGAAAATTATTCAAGGAACATGTCTCATACCCAAGGTTGCCTAAACAATCGCTGCCTGTAAGGTTAAAAAGTACAAGAGACTCGAATGACCTTCTCTGCTTTCAAACGAATGTTCTATCTAATCACTACTTATCGAATACTCAGATTTTACTCGCGCTTTATTTAAATAACGATTTGTTCCAATGCCTTGGGGGAGAGGTATTCGTTATCGCCAGAGAGAATGTTGATTTTGACTCAAAAATAGCGCATCTATTTGGCAAATTAGGTTGGGAGAAGTTGGAAGTAGAGTATCCGTCATCTGACAAATTCTCTGATTCTTACTACTTATCATCAGAAGTACGTAATCTTCTTGTTGAGTTTTGTAGTTCAGTGAATATGAAGCTTGAGCCCAAGGACATAAGAAATGACCTCATAACGCTACATGATTTTGGCTATATTACTGTGAGTGAAATGACATTCGAAAATTCCGAGCAGGCGAATGAGATATCTAATCTCAAAAAAAAGAAACCCCGCCCATCCTTAATTCACATTCGTATTAGTCCATGGATGCTTGAAAAATCAATTTGGAGGCGATGGAAAAATAAATACACTGAAAAAAAACGAACAAAAAATTTTAAAGAGCGCGCACTGTTGCTATTAAATCATGATGACCGCTTACTTAATCAATTTGGATTTATTCAAGATAAGTAAAGCCATACCTTCTTTACAACCGTCTCAAAATGAACCACACTGGACCAAAGTATAGAAAAGTACACAGGGACGATGCTCGACTCCATCAGCTTTGCTCAAAAACAACGCCTTGCCTATATCGATTTTTGCCTATTATTCAAAGGCGCGATTTATCGTCAGGACTTAATTAATCGCTTCCAGGTCGGCTTGTCGGCAGGCTCACGCGATTTCGGCATTTACAAAGAGCTTGCGCCGGATAACCTGTCTTACGATTCGCGAGAAAAGCGATACTTCCAGACACCCCAGTTCAAGCCTGTCTTCGAGCACGACGCAAGGCGTACCTTAACCAAACTCGCAAACGACATATCCGACGGGTTTGATGCAATAGGCGATATCCACTTTCCCGTAGAAGCACCATCCAGTCTGAATGTACCAGACATCTTTATCGTAGCGCGCCTTGTGCAGGCCATTCTCAATAATAAGGCGGTTAGCGTTATCTACACGTCACTTTCTAGTGGTTCGAATGCTAGAGAACTCGTTCCTCACTCCATAGTCGACAATGGACTACGCTGGCACGTTCGTGCGTTTGATCGTAAGAGTCAAAGCTTTCGGGACTTCGTGTTAACGCGCATTAGCAAGGTAACGATTAAAGACACGCCTATTGAAGAAGAAAGTGTCCAAGCAGATACCGAATGGCAGCGTCTTATACCACTACAGCTCGTGCCGCACCCTAAGAATGTTGAACATCCTACCGCGATAGAAATGGATTACGGCATGGAAAACAAGCAACTGTTTATCGAGGTGCGAGCGGCAATGGCTGGTTACCTATTAAGACGTTGGAATGTGGACTGTACCGAACGCGGAACCTTAATTGGACCAGAATACCAACTTTGGCTACAAAACCGCTTTACGCTGAACGATGTGCAAAACTTGGCGATTGCACCGGGGTATGAAGCTAAAGATAACGGAAGCGGAGGAAGTAAGTGATCCTCCATTGCACCAAGAAGCTTTATGCCAAGCTGCCTGAGAACGTGAAAGCCATACAGCAAACTGCAACTGCGATAGGCATACAGGCGCAGTGGCTCAATTGGCATGCAAACCTGATCACTATTCAGCGCAGACAGTGTGTCATCGCAGTGCATGATGCCACACGTTTTACCTTATTCATTCCATGCTTAACCAAGAAAGACTTCGCAAACCTTGATTGGCATTTTAACGATGTGTTTATTAACACCGTGCTCAAAAGTGATATACCACCTGCGCTAGTTGATGTCGCTGCGACGAACTACCAACCACTTACGTTCGATACAAACTGTAATCGTTCGGTACAAGGTACGATGAATCAAGTATCTCAAGATATTGATTATGGGTTGTATTACAAGAACACCTCGGTAGCGGATATCAACCCGTACCGATACAGCGCAGATTTAAGCCATAGGCCTTGTGGCGTAAAAGGTCAGAAAGATTACATTTGGCCAGATAGAGAAATGGCCCAGTTACTACAAAAATTACCAAATACAAATGCCGATAGTGCAGCAAGTATGAACCTGCGCTAGTGGCGAATGGAATAAGAATATGGACACAAGCAATGAGTAAAACAACGAAAAAGTCATCAGCTAACAAGAAAGAAATCGTTTTCGAAGAAGCCCTATGGGATGCAGCTAATAAGCTCCGTGGTAGCGTTGAATCAGCAGAATATAAGCACATAGTTCTCAGCCTTATCTTCCTCAAGTTCATCAGCGATAAGTTTGAAGCCCAACGAGAAAAGCTGAAAGCAGAAGGCATGGGTGACTATGTTGATATGGTCGAGTTTTACACTAAAGATAACGTGTTCTACTTACCTGAAGAAGCCCGCTGGTCGACAATTCAAAAACAAGCAAAGCAAGACGATATCGCGGTTAAAATTGACACTGCATTACATACCGTAGAGAAAACCAATCCATCGTTAAAAGGTGCATTGCCCGATAACTACTTTTCGCGTTTGTCGTTGGACGTAAGCAAGCTCGCCGCACTTATTGACACCATTAATAATATCAATACCGTGGCTAACGAATGCGACATGAGTGAGGAAGACTTAGTAGGTCGAGTCTATGAATACTTCCTTGGTAAGTTTGCCGCTAACGAAGGAAAAGGCGGTGGCGAGTTCTACACGCCAAAGTCTGTGGTTACCCTTATCAGCGATATGTTAGAGCCCTACAAAGGCAAGATATACGATCCGTGTTGTGGCTCCGGCGGTATGTTCGTGCAGTCGTTAAAGTTTATCGACAGTCACAAAGGCAATCGCAAAGATATTTCCATTTACGGTCAGGAATATACCAACACCACTTATAAACTGGCGAAGATGAACCTCGCGGTTCGGGGTATCTCTGCCAATCTCGGTGACATTGCCGCAGACACTTTCTTTAAAGATCAACACCCAGACCTAAAAGCCGATTATATTATGGCGAACCCACCGTTTAATCAGAAGCAGTGGCGTGCCGACAATGAGCTTACCGACGACCCTAGATGGGCTGGCTTTGACGTACCGCCAACAGGTAACGCTAACTATGCGTGGATCATGCACATGATTTCTAAGCTTAGTGAGCACGGTACGGCAGGCTTTGTATTAGCGAATGGTTCAATGAGCTCTAACACCAGTGGTGAAGGTGCTATTCGTCAGAAAATCATCGAGAACGACCTAGTCGATTGCATGATTGCGCTTCCCGGTCAGTTGTTTTACACCACACAAATTCCGGTGTGCTTGTGGTTTATCAGCAAGAATAAACGCGAAGACAAAGAGCTAGGCTATCGCAACAGAGAAGGCGAAACACTGTTTATCGATGCCCGAGAAATGGGCAGTATGATTAGCCGTGTGCACAAGGAACTAACTACCGAAGATATCGCCAAAATCGCTAACACTTACCACGCATGGCGGCAAGATAAGCAATCCATAGCGCAGGCAATCGCAGAACATCAAAACGATGCGCCAACACAAGAGTTGCTTCAGGAACACAAGCAGCTTGATGCTTACGAAGACGTTGCTGGCTTTTGTAAATCGGCAACCTTAGACGAAATCAAAGCCAATGATTATGTGCTTACGCCAGGTCGTTATGTGGGGGCCGCTGCGATTGAAGATGATGGAATTCCGTTTGAAGCAAAAATGCATGAGCTCAGCGAAACTTTGTACCGGCAGATGGATGAAGCTGAGAGGCTAGATAAGGCCATTTGTGAAAGCCTAGGAGATTTGGGTTATGGAAGATAATTGGAAAGACTGCGAGTTGGGCGACGTTATAGAGCTAAAGCGTGGTTACGATCTCCCTAAATCTAAAAGGAAAGATGGCACAGTCCCGATTATCTCTTCATCTGGAAGCTCTGGGTGTCACAATGATTTTAAGATTAGTAGTCCCGGTGTCGTGACTGGTCGATACGGAACAATCGGAGAAGTGTTTTATGTTGAGGAAAACTTTTGGCCTTTGAATACGACATTGTATGTTAAGGACTTCAAAGGTAATGATCCTTTATTTATATACTATCTTCTTCAAACGATATCTTTTCAAGATTATACCGATAAAGGAGCAGTTCCCGGAATAAACAGAAATCATGTTCATAAAGCGAAGGTGCGAGTACCTGAATCATTAGAAGTACAAAGAGATTTAGGGAAAAAACTGTATCAATTTGAACAGCGCATGAGATTAAATCAACAAATTAATCAGACTCTAGAACAAATGGCGCAGACGCTGTTTAAAAGCTGGTTTGTCGATTTCGACCCAGCAGTGGATAACGCATTAGCAGCAGGTAACCCAATACCCGACGAATTGGCCCATCGTGTCGAAGTTCGCAAAAAAGCCCATGCATTACCAGACTTTCATCCATTGCCAGAACATATCCGAAACCTATTTCCTAGTGAGTTTGAGCAAACTGGTGAGCCAGCCGTAGGTATCGGTGGTTGGGTTCCAAAGGGTTGGGAGTTTGGTCGTATTTGTAATTTATGTTCAAGGGTTGAGAGCGGTGGCACGCCGAGCCGCAAAGAACAAAGGTATTGGGACAACGGAAATGTACCGTGGCTTACATCAGGCGAAGTGAGACAAACGATCGTAACAAAATCCAACAGTTTCATCACAGAAGATGGATTACTCAATAGCAGTGCTAAGTTGTGGCAGCCCTTTACAACAGTTGTAGCTATGTACGGAGCAACAGCTGGTCAAGTAACACTACTTGCTTGCGAAACAAGTGCGAACCAAGCTTGCTGTGCATTGATACCAGACACAAATTCTGCGTTATATGTCTTTTTCAAGGCGAAAAATTCAGTTCAAATATACGAGGGAAAAGCTAGTGGTTCCGCACAACAAAACTTAAATAAGACTATCGTTTCAAATTTAGAAGTAATTTTGCCGCCAAAAGAACTTTTGAAAATGTTTGATAACCTCTTGCGCCCAAATGTTCTAAAAATGATGGATAACGAGCAGCAGAATTTTAACTTAGAAGCAATTCGAGACGCACTGCTACCAAAACTTATCTCCGGCGAAATCCACCTAAATTCAACCGCAGAGAATAATATCAATCAAGAGGCTGAATTACAGGGAGTGTAACTATGCTGAATTTCACCGAAGCGCAATTAGAAGCCGCCATTATCGAATTACTCGAAGGACAGGGGTATCCTTACGTGCCCGGTAATCAGGTTGCGCGTGCGCCTACGCAGGTCATTATCAAAGATGACCTGCGTACGTTTTTAGCAAAGCGGTATGCCGAGGATGATATTACCAGCGGTGAAATAGACAGCATCATACGCCAGATTGAGCTTTTGCCAGCCAGCGACCTTTTTGAGAGCAATAAAACCTTTTGTAAGTGGTTAAGTGATGGTTTTCTGCTTAAGCGAGAAGCAAGTAGCGAAGCAGGCAAAGCCTCACAGAAAGACTTGTATATTCAGCTTATTGATTACGATAATGTGGTTGAGTCATTGCTTCCAGCATTACTAAATGACAGGCACGAAACAAACCTCATAGAACAAAACCATCAACAAAAGGTGGCCGAGCAACACCCTGAATTCGAAATGGTAGCTTCAGCCACTAAAGACAACAATATTTATAAAATCGTTAATCAGCTAGAAATAGAAGGTGCAGAAGGCGAACTGCGCATACCTGACGGTATTCTTTATATCAACGGCTTACCTATCGTGGTGTTTGAGTTTAAAAGTGCGATTCGTGGCGAAGACGCCAGTATTCATGATGCCTACGTGCAACTCACAACACGATACCGCAGAGACATCCCACAGTTGTTTATCTACAACGCACTTTGCGTCATTAGCGATGGCGTTAATAACAAGATGGGTAGCTTGTTTGCACCTTATGACTTCTTCTATGCGTGGCGAAAGGTGACAGGTAACGAGTCAATTGAAAAAGACGGTATCAGCTCTTTGCATACGCTGTTGGAAGGCTTATTTGAAAAAGCGCGTCTTCGTGATGTGATACGTAACTTCGTATTCTTTCCAGACACTTCAAAACATGAGGTGAAAATTGTCTGTCGCTATCCGCAGTATTACGCCGCCAGAAAGTTATACCAAAACATTAAAGAACACCGTAAGCCAATAGGCGACGGTAAAGGCGGTACTTACTTTGGGGCAACGGGGTGCGGAAAAAGCTTCACTATGCAGTTTCTGACCCGCTTGTTGATGAAAAGTGTTGAGTTTGAAAGCCCAACCATTGTGTTAATTACAGACAGAACAGACTTGGACGACCAGCTCTCCCAACAGTTTACCAATGCCAAAGGTTATATTGGCGACCAGACTGTAGAGTCGGTAGAAAGTCGTTCTGATTTGCGTGCTAAATTACAAGGTCGCAACAGCGGCGGTGTGTTCTTAACTACCATCCACAAATTCACCGAAGATACCCAGCTATTAACCGAGCGAAGCAATGTGATTTGCATCTCAGATGAGGCGCACAGAAGCCAGACTAATTTGGACCAAAAACTTCGCATCGTGGAGAAAGGACCTAACGCAGGCGTAAAGCGTACCTTCGGCTTTGCCAAGTATTTGCATGACTCACTACCTAATGCCACCTATGTGGGTTTTACAGGCACACCGGTAGACGCCACCTTGGATGTGTTCGGTCAGGTAGTCGACAGCTATACCATGACAGAGTCTGTCAAAGACGAGATCACCGTTCGTATTGTGTATGAAGGCCGTGCCGCCAAAGTGGTATTGAACAATGCTAAGTTAGAAGAGATTGAAGCCTATTACCAGCAATGCGCAGAAGATGGCAGTAACGAACACCAGATAGAGGAAAGTAAGAAAGCCTCAGCAAATATGACGGCTATTTTGGGCGACCCTGACCGTATTGAAGCTCTGGCGAAAGATTTTGTTGCGCACTACGAACAGCGACTATTAGAAGGCTCAACCATCAAAGGCAAAGCCATGTTCGTGTGCAGTAGCCGCGAAATCGCTTGGCAGTTCTATCAAGCACTGAAAGACATAAAGCCTGAATGGTTTGAAGTATTGGAGTGCGAAGCAGGAGCAATACTGACCGAACAAGAAAAGAAAAAGATTAAGCCAATAGAGCGGGTGAAAATGGTAATGACCCGTGGTAAGGACGACCCTAAAGTATTGTGGGATCTACTCGGTACTAAGGAAGACCGTAAAGAACTTGATCGTCAATTCAAAAATGAAAAGTCCAATTTCAAAATCGCCATTGTAGTGGATATGTGGTTAACCGGTTTCGATGTGCCATTCCTCGACACGATTTACATCGACAAACCCATACAACGCCACAACCTGATCCAGACGATATCTCGTGTTAACCGCAAATACGAGGGCAAAGATAAGGGCCTAGTCGTTGATTACATCGGTATAAAAAGCCAGATGAATAAAGCCTTGGCTCAATATGCCAAGACAGATGAAACAAATTTTGAAGATATCGCCCAGTCTGTCGTGGTGGTGAAAGATCATTTAGACCTTCTTGCTAAGCTGACCCATGGCTTTGATGCCAGCGACTATTTCACTGGCAAACCTATTGCTCAGTTGAACTGTTTGAATAATGCTGCTGAGTTCGTACTACAAACCAAAAAGCTAGAACATCGGTTCATGGCATTGGTGAAACGATTGAAAGCAGCCTATGACGTTTGCTGTGGTAGCGAAAAGCTTAACCAAAAAGAACGAGACCTGATCCACTTCTACCTTGCTGTACGCTCCATCGTGTACAAACTAACCAAAGGCAATGCGCCAGATACCGCGCAGATGAATGCCAAGGTACGCGAAATGATCACCGAGGCATTAAAGGCTGATGGCGTTGAGGAAATCTTTAAGCTTGGACAAGGCCAAGATGGAATAGATATCTTTGACGATGATTACCTTGCCAAGATCGAAAAGATAAAGCTGCCTAATACCAAAATACAGTTACTTCAGCAGATGCTGGCAAAAGCCTTGGGCGAGTTCAAAAAGGTTAATAAAACTAAAGCGTTTGATTTCTCAGAGCGGTTTAAATCACTGGTCGAAAAATATAACGAGCGAAAAGAAGAAGACGTACTGGTGAGCAATGTACTGGAAGATTTTTCAGACGAAATCATCAACATGTACAACGACCTCAGAACCGAGATGAGTTCTTTTGAAGATATGGGCATCAACTTCGAGGAAAAAGCGTTCTACGACATCCTGCTTGCCTTAGCCGCCAAATATGACTTCAACTACCCCGAAGATAAATTGTTGGAGCTAGCCAAAGCGGTTAAAGCGGTTGTGGACGACAAGGCCAAGTACACCGACTGGAGCCAGCGCGACGATATTAAAGCAGAGTTGAAAGTTGACTTAATCATACTGCTAGCTAAGCATGGCTACCCACCAGTCGATCGCGACGAGGTGTATAAGGAAATCTTCGAGCAGGCAGAGAACTTTAAGAAGAATAGAGAGAAAACATAATAGTCCCCAAACGCTTGGAAACATCATTATGAATTGACGCTAAAACAGGAACACGATGCCTTTATTACTGCCAACAGAACTTCAATTTGCAACAGATTATGCTTTTTTCATACCTGATGATGCTTTCAGAGAATTTCAGGCGCTTATCCGTAAAATTACTCCCAATGAACGGTGTACAGAAAAACAGATACTGGAAACATTTAAAAAGCAAATGGCAAAGCCAGCGGAGATCGAATACGGGAGGAGTTCCAGTACCGGCTGGGCGAGGGGAGACTTAGAATACAGCATGGAAAAAGCCAGTCAGAATGGCCCTGGGTTTATTGCTGCATTTTTTGATGCATGTGAGCAAATTTCTCTTTCGGAGATTAGTGTTCCTTCAGGATTATATCTAAACCAAATTCTTTCCAAACATGCGCTGCCTTGTCATATTAGCGACGGTGAACTGATATTGGCTGGAAATGTAAAAGTACCCGAATCTAATGCTTCTGCATCACAGACAGTAGTTCGTGCATTACAAGATGCAAAGACATTATCACCAGCAAGCGCGATTGACCGTGTTCATACAGCACTTCATGCATATCTGATTGAATTGTGTAACCAATATTCTATCCCGTTGGAATCAGGCGCTACTGCACAAAAGGCTTTCAAAGAACTAAAAAACAATCACGCAGCTCTTAAACCGATGGGAAATAGGCCAGAAGAAGTAGCTAAAGTTCTCAACAGCATGGCCGCAACAATAAATGCTTTGGGTACAATACGGAACCACGCCAGTCTGGCTCATAACAATGAGCTACTTCTTGAGCCAGAAGCTCAAGCGATGATCAATGCAGCAATGACTGTTTTTCGTTACATCGAAGAGTGTATTGCTCGCCACAATAGATCGTCAGGACGCTAGAATGAAAAAAATAGCCGTAATAAATACTGATATCCCCCGTTAATGGGGTAGAGCCCGCAATAGAACCAGAATTCCATACAGTATTGCAAAGTTTTACATCGGGATATTTGAAGATTTGATTCGCACCAAGAGGAATGGTGCCCAGAGGCGGGATCGAACCACCGACACGCGGATTTTCAATCCGCTGCTCTACCAACTGAGCTATCTGGGCACATAATATTGTGCAGTGTTTTGGTTTTAGAACTTTGCAAAACTTTGCAAAGCCTACGTTAGTAAACTCTAACGTTCCAGCCCGCTATTTTCAAGCGCCTGGTAAAACTTTGGTTCGATAAGCTTGCACTTTTCAATCCGCTGCTCTACCAACTGAGCTATCTGGGCAAACTTACGGGCTTGTCGCGCCGTGGGTGCGTATTAAACGGATTTCGTCGCCGCAAGTCAACTCTTTTTACAACTAAATTGTTTATTCGCTCAGCATTTAACCAACTTACGCTTTTGGTGGCACATAACCTTCAATAGTGGGCTCAATTCCCTCAAACAAATAGTCTTCCATTTGTTTTTCCAGAAAGGCTCTGGCTGTTGGGTCCATCATATTGAGCTTGTGTTCATTGATCAGCATGGTTTGCTTCTGCTGCCATTGCGCCCATGCTTCTTTAGAAATGTTGTCGAATATTCTTTTACCTAGTTCGCCAGGATAAAGCTGAAAGTCTAATCCATCAGCGTCTTTTTTAAGATGTTGGCAAAATACTTGTCTGGTCATTGATGATTCCTAAAGCAATTATCGCAAGGCGTCTAGTATACGTTTAGTTGGTGCAGCAAGACCAATGGATTCTTGCTCGTCCAAGGCCACCCAACGGCTGTTGTCTTCAGTGACAAAATGGGTTTGCACATCGCGTATGTGGCAATGCCATACCGTTATGTCGAGATGGAAATGGCTAAACGTATGCCTAAAAGCGTCAAATTGTGTGGGCGTGTCTATTAAATTCCAGTACTTGCTCCATTCAAATACTGCATGCTGAGTGTCTTGCTGATAAAAGCTCCACAGCCCACCCCATAAACCTGCAGGCGGACGCTGTTGCATCCACACTCGATTGGCACATTGCAATACCATCAAATGGGCCTGCTTAGCGGGTAATACCTTTTTCGGTTTTTTACCCGGAAATTCACTCTGCCGGCCTTGTGCATAAGCTAAACAAGATTGCTGTAGTGGGCACAAGTCACACTTTGGTCGGCTTCGTGTACATAGGGTCGCCCCTAAATCCATCATAGCCTGGGTGTAATGGCCTGTCCTTTTTGTTGGGGTCAACTGAGAGGCCTTTTCCCATAGCGCATTCTCAACGGGCTTCTTACCTGGCCACCCCTCAATAGCAAAATAACGTGCCAGAACACGCTTAACGTTACCGTCAAGAATAGGGTGGGACTGCCCAGAAGCAATAGACAATATCGCGCCAGCTGTAGACCGACCGATGCCAGGTAGTGCCATCACGTTTTCTATCTGCTCGGGAAAAACACCAGTGTGATCCTCGACGATTTGAATAGCTGCTTTGTGCAGATTACGGGCTCTGGCGTAATACCCTAGTCCAGTCCAATGATGTAACACGTCATCGATCGGGGCGGTTGCCAAACTGTGAATAGTAGGAAACCGTTGCATAAAGCGCTGATAATAAGGAATAACAGTGGTTACCTGCGTTTGCTGCAACATAATCTCAGATATCCACACGCGATAAGGGGTAATATCCTGCTGCCACGGCAGGTGTTTTCTGCCGTTTTTATCAAACCAGGTCAACACTTTGTCGGAAAACTGATCGGAATGCATCTATACCTAAACTTACGGGCCTGAATTCGGCGCTAGCCTATCATAGCAAGGCTTTTTTTGCGTCCTTGTGTTGAAAAATAACGGCGAGGTAGGATAATCCGCGTCTGTACTGGTGAGAGGACAACATGGGTAAATATAAAAACCAAGCTGAAGCTGAAGCTGCAGGCGTGTATATCAGCAAAGTTAAAAGCTATGTTAAACGCGAAGGGCGCCTAACCAAGGCCCAGGAAAGGGCACTTGACGCATACTGGCCTACCATGGGCATAGACTATGAAAACAAGATGTTGGACCTGAACACCTTGTTTGACAAACCAGGCCCGGTTGTTTTTGAAATTGGTTTCGGCATGGGTAAGTCACTGGTTGAAATGGCCGCCGCTGCACCTGATACCAATTTTATTGGTGTTGAAGTACACAGGCCCGGGGTGGGAGCCTGCCTCGCTGATGCAGGTGAAAAAGGGCTGACAAATCTCAAGGTATTCGAACACGATGCCGTAGAAGTGTTAAAACACATGATTGCCGACAATAGCCTAGCCCGACTGCAATTGTTCTTCCCCGACCCATGGCACAAAAAACGTCACCACAAACGCAGGATAGTGCAGACAGAATTTGCCGATTTGGTTGCCCGAAAGCTCCAACCCGGTGGTCACTTTCATATGGCAACAGATTGGGAACCTTATGCTGAGTATATGATAGAAGTAATGAATGTGAACACTCACTATCAAAATGCTGCTCCGCAAGGAGATTATATGCCTAGGCCAGATTATCGGCCCATCACAAAATTTGAAACGCGTGGCCAAAAGTTGGGGCATGGAGTGTGGGATATCATTTATGAGTGCAAGTGATAATGCTGCCTGTTAATCAGATACTGCAACGAAATATTGCCCTGTTTAATCAGGGCAAGTGGCTGTTTATCAATCCGCCGGATGCCGACTTTTTCCCTCTTTGTCTAACCTCAAATATTCACGTTCTACACCAGACGGTTGATGTGTTTAACAAAGCTACAAATACCAATAAGGCCTACGCATTTGACAGCAGAGATATCGTCGAACAACCAAACAAGCTGCGCGTTAGTGCTCAAGTAGGTCTGCATTCACATGAGTTTGCTCCTTTTATAACGTCTGGAAACTTTGATCAGGCACTGCTTTTCATGCCGAAGTCCAAATCGCAGTTTTCTATGCTTATGCATATGGCGTTGAGCCACATGAATAAAGACGGATGTTTGTATATTGTTGGTGACAACAAATCAGGAATTAAAAGCATCACCAAACTGATGCAACCCTTTGGCAATGTTGAGAAGGTCGATTCTGCCCGCCATTGCACCTTGTTATGCCTGACTCTGGAAAAGCAGGTTTCCTCTTTTAACCCCAATGATTACTTGAAGTACGCCACCTATGAACTCGGGGAACGGGAATGGGAATGTGCGTCTTTTCCAGGGGTGTTTAGCGAAGGAGCGCTTGATGAGGGCACAGCCTTGTTCCTGCAAACCCTTCCTCTACCATTACATGGAAGAACTCTCGACTTTGCGTCAGGAGCTGGTGTAATAAGTTGCTTTGTGGGGAAAGCGCTTCAGCATATCAGTTGTGATCTTCTCGATGTCAGCGCTATTGCGTTGTATTGCGCAGCTCATAGTCTGAAAGAGAACCAGTTGCATGGCACATTGATCGCGGCGAATGGCTTACAGGGTGTTACACAGCAATACCAGTGCATTCTTACCAATCCCCCCTTCCACACTGGTACAAAAACGGATTACGCAATAGTCACTGAATTTATTAACACCTCTGTCAACAGGCTGAAAAAAGGTGGTAACCTCTATGTGGTCGCAAACCGTTTTCTGCCTTACACTGATCAATTGAAGACTAAATATTCGCAAGTTGATGTATTGGCGCAGAACAATAAATTTTCTGTATACAAATGCGCATAGAGGAGATCCCGCGTGAACATTGTATTTGCTATTTCAGAAGTTGAAGGCTTAGTAAAAACGGGCGGCCTTGCTGACGTTGGCAGAGCATTGTCCATCGCGCTGGCTAATAAGGGCCACAATGTCTCTGTATTTTTGCCCTATTACTCTGCTGAAAAATCGCTGGGTATTTTAGACAATGCCCAGGTTATTGACATAGACGAGCCACTTTTTTCACAAAGCCGCGTTTACAACTTCAATCTTCTCAAAGCGAAGTGGCACGGTGTTGACTTGTACTTGATTGACTACCCCGAGTATTTTGAGCGCGATGGCCTTTATGGTGATGCTTATCACGCGTATGAAGATAATGGCGAGCGATTTAGCTTCTTCAGCGGGGCAATTTTACACAGCTTATTCCACCTTAAAATCAAAGCAGACATCATTCATTGCCACGATTGGCATACTGGGGTTTTACCCTTTTTGCTTCATCACAATCCCGACCCCTTCTTTGCAGATACACGCGCTGTGATCACTATTCATAATGCCGCTTTTCAGGGCGTTGTTGCACTGGAAAACATTCCCTTTTTACGTCATCACCCTGCCGTACTGGAGCAAGTTCATGGTGGTTATATCAACATGCTGCAAATGGGAATTGAATTTGCCAGTAAAATAACCACTGTCAGTCCTAACTATGCAAAAGAGCTGCTTACCGATCTTGGAAGCCATGGGTTGCACGCTTGCCTGGCAAAACGCCAAAAAGATCTGAGCGGTATCCTTAACGGGTGTGACTATTCGGCCTGGAATCCCAAGACAGACGTCTATCTCGATCAGCATTTCGATGCCGACTCGTTAAATCTGAAGGCAAGGTGTAAAGCCGATTTACAGCATTGCTTTAACCTTCCACAAGAGGCCAGAGTGCCAGTGATTGGCATGGTGTGTAGATTAACCAATCAAAAAGGTTTCGGTTATTTATTGCCCGTATTGGATCAGCTTTTACAGCACAATGTGCAATTGATTATCGCAGGAACCGGCGATCCTGCTATGTGTATGGAACTCAACACTCACGTCGAGCAATATCCACAGCGGTTTGCATTTTTTAATGGCTTCAGCGAAGAAATGGCACATAAAATTGAGGCTGGCGCAGACTTTTTCCTCATGCCTTCTCAATTTGAACCCTGTGGCTTGAATCAAATGTATAGTCTAGCTTATGGCACCTTGCCTATCGTCAGGGGAATAGGCGGGCTAAAAGATACCGTCGTCGACCTCCACGAGTCCCCTTGTGACGCAACCGGTTTAGTATTTTACGAACCTTCTGGTGACGCTTTAATGTCATGTATTCGCAGAGCGTTGTTGTTCTACCATGAGTTTCCAGATGTTATGACTCAGATGCAAATCCGCGGTATGCAGACCAAGTTCACTTGGGAGGCCTCAACGCGGCATTACGAGTCTTTATACAAATCGCTCATGTAAACTGTTAATCTGGATAAAAATGCGCCACTATTAAGACGTGGTCGGAAAACATGTAAACGGTGTCCGTGAATAACACTAGGCTTAGCATAAAGACGTTAACAATCTGGATTGTCTTGGCAACGACAAGCATCACATTACTCCTCTCGTCGGGCTATTCGCTTTATTCACAAATAAAGCACAATGAAGATAAAGTACGTCAGAAGCTTACCGTGTTGGCCAAAGTCATGGCTGCCAACGTAGCGAAAGACGTTGCCAATGCAAGACCACTCTCAGGCGCTGCGGAAGAGCGACTCAAGTCTCTTGAAGCATCTTCTATGATCACTAATGCGCACATTTATTTTGATAACGAGGACGGAAGTCAAAGCTTTTTTACCAGTTACAACAAATCCGGACAGTCCACTATACCCAACAAAATCGGGCAACTTGATGGGCTATACAGTGGCAATGAGGTGTCTGGAGGGATTGAGCTGGCGCACCCTATTGTGTTTATGGGCAAAAAAGTAGGCGACCTTTATATGCGTGCATCAACCGATGAATTGAGCACATTCATCACAGAGTCTGTTGCCTTTCATGCACTGCTTTTTATACTTATGTTGTTAATTGCTACGTTTTTGGCCTTGCGGCTTCAAAGAGCGATTACCTGGCCTTTGACGCAAGCTATAAACTTACTACATAAGACGATGAAGGAGCGCAACTACGCGCATCGCGCCGGTCCTTCACAGATTGCAGAAATTGACAAGTTGAACAATGCAACCAATCTCCTTTTGCAAAGAATTGAAGAAATTATTGATAAACAAAAAGAAGCTGAAGCACAACACAAGAAGCTTAACACCAGCCTTGAGCAAATGGTTAGTCAGCGCACAGTTGCCTTGAAAGAAGCCAACCAAGAACTCATTCAAACGCTAGAGAAATTGCATCAGTTCCAACGCCAAATCGTCCAAAACGAAAAAATGGCTTCATTAGGCGATATGGTAGCGGGTGTAGCGCATGAAGTTAACACACCGATAGGGCTAGGTGTGACAGCCTCAACCATGATGCTGGATCGGCTTACCACGATTAAAGAGCAATTTGACGCCAAAACGTTAAAAGCCAGTACTATGTCGCGCTTCATCGATGAAGGGCAGGAAAACCTCAATATTATTTATCGCAACCTCAATCGCGCCGCTGAGCTAATTTCGAGCTTTAAACAGGTTGCGGTTGACCAAACCTCTGAAGCTTCTCGTGAGGTTAATGTGAAGCAGCTTATTAATGAGATACTGCTTTCACTGCGTCCTAGACTTAAAAAGACACCACACGAAGTGGTTGTTAACTGTCCTGATGATTTAATTCTGGAAACCAAAGCCGGGCCCATTAACCAAATTCTCATCAACTTAATTGTTAATTCAATTATCCACGCATTTGAAGATAACGAAAAAGGTATCATTACCATTACGATCTCTATGCTAACGGAAGATAACCTGCGTCTTATCTATACTGACACAGGAAGCGGTATTCCAAACTCTATAAGAAAACGCATATTTGATCCCTTCGTTACCACAAAACGCGGACAAGGCGGTTCAGGTCTCGGTATGCATCTGGTTTATAACTTGGTGACACAGGGTTTGAATGGTTCCATCACATTAAACAGTGAAGAGGGGCAAGGTGTTGAATTTGTTATTGTCTTTCCGGTAAAAAAACACTGAGTGTTTCAGCTTGAAGTTGGGTTTTTCATCCCAACTATTGAATATAATCTTTTTGTTTCAATTGCCTATACTTAAACTTGCAATGACAAGTGGTACGTTTAAACTTTACCTTTAAATGTTACATATAATTTACTTTATTTACTCGCGACTAATTACAGAGATAAAACATGCAGACGCCCAATATTTTAATTGTTGAAGACGAAGTTGTTACACGAACAACCCTGAAAAGCTTATTTGAAGCTGAAGGATACAATGTGTTCGAAGCAGAAGATGGCGAGCAAATGCATGACTTCTTTCAAAACAACAATATTAATCTGGTTATTATGGATATTAACCTACCGGGTAAAAACGGGCTCATCCTAGCCAGAGAGGTTCGTGACCGCAAAAACGTGGGGTTAATATTTCTTACTGGGCGTGACAATGAAGTAGATAGGATCCTTGGCTTAGAAATTGGGGCAGACGACTACCTTACCAAGCCGTTCAACCCAAGAGAGTTAACGATTAGAGCGCGTAACTTGCTTGCTCGGACAACAAATGCAAACGAAGATGATGACCTTCCTAGCCGTGTTAGCTTTAATGGTTGGACATTGGACGGCGATAGCCGCTCTCTGATAGCACCGTCTGGCAATGAATTCCGCCTACCGCGCAGTGAGTTTAGAGCACTGCATTTATTTTTGAGTAATCCGGGCAAAATTTTAACCCGTGAGCAACTCATTATGGAGATGACAGGCCGCGAGCTTCGTCCCAATGACAGAACAGTAGATGTAACGATAAGACGTATCCGCAAACACTTTGAATCTGAACCGTCTAACGAAGAGCTTATTGTGACAATCCACGGTGAAGGTTATCGATTTTGTGGTGAAGTAGACGGATAAGGTTCAGCGCTTTCTTTAAACCCGTTTTACGAAAGGCCAGTGGTTCTCCCACTGGCCTTTTCAATTAGTCACCCGCAACCCGCATTGACGAGAGCAAAATCGAGCCCGTTTGCACGGCACCTCTGAGCTCTTTTTCTTTTCCTATGGCGATAATATTTGCGAACATTTGTTTCAAATTGCCGGCAATTGTAACCTCGTGCACGGGATATTGAATAACGCCGTTTTCAACCCAAAAGCCCGCAGCGCCTCGCGAGTAATCACCCGTTACCGTATTCACTCCCTGTCCCATTAATTCCGTGACAAAGAGGCCAGTGCCAAGCTCAGCAAGCATGTCTTTGTCACTGTGGCCAGAATGGCTGATCAGCCAGTTATGTATGCCACCCGCATGTCCGTTTGTTTGCACCCCGAGTTTTCTGGCTGAGTAGCTGGTGTACAAATAGTGTTTCAATATGCCGTCCTGAACAATATCCATGTCCTGCGTTGCCACGCCTTCATGATCAAAATTGGAACTGGCCAGGGCGCGTTTAATTCTCGGGCGCTCTTGTATGGTTAACCACTCTGGGAACAGCGGTTTATTTAAATGATCCAGTAAAAAGGTTGAACGACGGTACAAAGCGCCACCGCTAATAGCACTAACAAGGTGTCCAAATAAACTCGATGCTATCTCTTTACTAAACAATACAGGGCACTCCTGTGTGCCGATTTTTCTAGCACCAAGCCTACTGACAACTGATTCAGCAGCTTCTTCTCCAATATTTTTTGGACTGTTCAAATCATTGAAACAGCGATTTACTGAATAGGCATAATCCCTTTGCATGTCTTTGCCCTCAGAGGCAATAACCATACAGCTTAGACTGTATCGAGAACTGGCTTGTCCCGCATTTATGCCGTGAGTGTTACCATAGACACTCGCCCCTATATTACCATTGAACGTTGCACCATCAGAGTTGGTAATACGGCTGTCGGCGCTTAGTGCAGCATTTTCCGTTTCTAAGGCTAAGTCCATACCCTGTTGTGTATCAAGCGCAATCGGGTGATACAGCTCTAAGTCTGGAAATTCAGTGGCTATCAGCGCTTCATCCGCTAAACCACTGCATTCGTCCTCATTGGTATACTTAGCAATATGGATGGCTTTTTCTACAGCCAGGCTCAACGCTTCTTGGCTCAAGTCTGCCGTCGAAGCGCTACCTTTGTGCTTACCCACGTACACAGAAATACCTAACGTATTATCTTGGGTAAACTCGACATTTTCGACTTCCCTAAGTCGAGTGGATACAGCTATCCCCTGCACCTTCGTTAAACTGGCTTCAGCTTGTGTAGCCCCTTTCTGCGTTGCCAGGTGCAGTACATCAGCAACGATTTGTTGGCTTTGGGGCAAAACTTTGTCTACCTGCATAGGGTTCCTTTGTCGTACTCTTTAGCGATCTTTTTGCTATCCTAAAGGCATAGTCATCATTACACTTACATTAAGTGTACCACTTTACGATTTGAAATGAGCGATTACGAAGAAGAGCAGTACGTTAGTAAAACGCAACGTAAGTTAGATTCAGAAGAGAAGCAGAAACTCGGCCTCAAACTAGTAGGGCTGACAGACGCGAACCTGTCTAAAATTCCCATGGATGAAGAATTGGAAGAAGCCATTTTAGTGGCAAGAAAGATAAACAAAAAGAAGGACGGCTATCGCAGACAGTTACAGTTTATCGGCAAGTTGCTACGCAATAGGGACCTGGAGCCACTAGAGCAAGCGCTTGATAAAATTCAGTCGAGACACGCCGAAAACAACGCCCATTTTCATCAACTAGAAAAATACCGCGACAATATAGCTAATGGCGGCGACAAGGCTATTCAGGCAGTACTAGACGCGCATCCAAGTCTGGAGCGACAAACATTAAGGCAGTTTTATCGTCAAATTCAAAAAGAGAAAGCCAAAGGTGCGCCCCCAAAAGCATTCAGGGCGCTGTTTCAATATTTAAAAGAAACGTTGCAAGACGAAGGGTAAGCCCTGACTACGCAGTGCCACCCACGGTTAACGCATCAATTTTGAGCGTGGGTTGGCCCACGCCTACTGGTACACTTTGCCCGTCTTTTCCGCACACTCCGACACCACGGTCGAGTTTCATATCATTTCCGATCATTGATATTTGCTGCATCACATCAGGCCCATTTCCAATAAGTGTTGCGCCCTTAACTGGCGTAGTCACATTCCCGTTTTCAATGAGATAAGCCTCTGCACTGGAGAACACAAATTTTCCGGATGTAATATCCACTTGCCCACCTGCGAAATTAGGCGCATATATGCCCTTTTCAACGGTGGCTATGATTTCCTCAGGTGAATACTCTCCACCTAACATATAGGTATTAGTCATTCTGGGCATGGGTAAATGCGCATAGGATTCCCGTCGTCCATTACCGGTTGGCTGCACACCCATTAAATGCGCGTTGTGCTTATCCTGCATATAGCCTTTAAGTATACCGTCTTCAATCAATACGTTATAAGCGGTGGGGGTTCCCTCATCGTCCACATTAAGAGAGCCGCGTCGGTTGTCCATAGTGCCGTCATCTACAACGGTCACACCTTTCGCAGCGACGCGTTCACCTATGCGACCGCTGAAGGTCGAAGAGCCTTTGCGATTGAAATCTCCTTCAAGACCATGTCCAACTGCCTCATGAAGTAACACGCCTGGCCAGCCACTTCCAAGAACAACAGGCATAGTCCCTGCTGGCGAATCGATAGCCTGCATATTCACACGGGCCATATGTAAAGCATCTTCCGCAAGCTGCTGGTAGCGCAAGAGACCGTCTTCTTCTAGCAAAAAGAAGTCAAAACCATGCCTGCCGCCAGCACCCGCTGAGCCTCTTTCGCGACGACCATCCTGTTCTAATAACACTGAACAGTTAAGTCTGACTAATGGGCGAATATCTGTAGCAAAAGTACCATCAGACGCAGCAACCAAAACGTGTTCATAAACACCAGAAAGGCTTACTGCGACTTGTGTTGCACTGGGCTCTTGCTCACGAATATATTTGTCTGTTGCCCGCAACAAGGAAATCTTTTCTTCATCTTTCAGGCTACTGAGGGGGTTCTGCGTACCATACCTGTGCGTGATAGCATTTGAATGGAAAGTACTGCAGTTCTGCGAACCGTTGCTGGGCGCAATATTTCGAGCAGCCTGACTAGCGCGCAAAAGAGCCTCTAGAGTAATATCATCGGAATAGGCAAAACCAGTTTTTTCGCCACTAATTGCACGCACGCCAACGCCTTTTTCCAGGTTGAAACTACCCTCTTTGATAATGCCATCCTCCAATACCCAGCTCTCGTGCTGGCTGGATTGAAAATAGAGATCGGCAAAGTCGACATCATGAGACATGATCTGATCGATTGCTTTATGACAAGATGATTGATCAAGTCCGTTACTTCCTAGCAAATCAGCTTCAACTGGATTGGACAAAATGACTCCTGAATTTTCTATGTTGGTTAACCGGCATTGCCTGCTTAATTTCTTCACATTTAGCAATATCAACCGGCACTTGAATAATACCAACCTGGGTTGTTATGTGGCTAAGAATATCACCCCACGGTGACACTATCATACTATGTCCGTAGGTTTGTCGGCCATTTTTGTGTACGCCAACCTGATTGGCTGCCACCACAAAACACTGTTTTTCGATAGCGCGCGCCCTTATCAGCATTTCCCAGTGGGCTGCACCCGTTTTTTGCGTAAATGCTGAAGGCAGCACGAGTACATCGATATCACCCATAGCATCAAAAAGGCCGGGAAAGCGAACGTCATAACATACCGCAACACCCACTCTTACACCGTCTATAGTCACCACCACCACGTTTTCACCTGCGAGAGTAGATGCAGATTCCCTGTATGAACCAGTATTGTCATCTACAGAAACATCGAATAAGTGAATTTTTTGGTAAAGAGCGACTTGTTCCCCTTTTGAATCAATACACCGGCAAGTAGCGCTAAAGCGCTGAGGATCCTGAGTTTTTACTGGCACTGTGCCGGCAAAAATATGGCAATGATACTGTTGTGCGAGCTGCTTGAGCTTGTCGGCAACCTTCTCGCCGACTTCGCTCTCAGCCAGGGCGAGCTGCGCTTTATCTCTGCCGCCAAAAAAACTAAAACATTCCGGCAAAACCAAAATGCTCTCTGGCAACAATTTTGTCTGCGATAAAGTCTGCTCGAGCCAAGCCAGATTTTCCTCGACATCTGGAGCAGAGGTCATTTGCACCGCCACTAAATTAACCATCAAATACTTCCACCTTAACCCGATCCACTTCGAGTTCGCTGTCTTGAGGAACCTTAGACTCATCTGGGGGAGACGCTTGAGCAGGTAACGTCACTTCCTTGCTGTCTCTGCCCACTTCTGTCACGACTGGAGCTTCAAAGGTACCTGTGACCTGATAATTGACGTTTGAAATCACCTTTGCTGATGTCAGTACCTGATCAATAGCAAGTGCAGCGATAGCTGTGGGCGGGTTTGCCAGAAAATAGACTAAAAACGGCAAGTTACCCGTTACATTAGGCGTAAAACTGATATCGTAATTGAGTTTTTCGCTCACCAAATTAGCATATCCGCGTATTTCTATTTCGCCAGCGCCACCATCAACCACAGTGTCTTCGGTCATAGCATTGCCATTTTCCAACACTAAAGACCCATTAATATCGTCATAGAAGAAACCTTGTGCGAAGACATCACGAAAATCCAAACTCAGTTTTCTGACTAGTGAATTAAGACTGAACAAGGTAAATATACGAGATCCCTTATCACTGACCTCAGTCAAATAACCATCACTTAAAGACCAATCAGCCTGGCCTTTCACTGCTTCCAATGAAAATGCAGTTGGTTGACCGGGCCAGGCAAGAGAAAACGCCACATCGGCCTCTGAATCTTTAATGCCCGAATTAAGTGCCATGCTGTCCAGCCAGCGCCCAAAGTCACCACTGGTAAACTCGCCTTGTATTTGCGTTTCATCGCTTTCATTCCAACCTCCGGTTGCTCTGAGGCTGGCATAAGGGTGGGTGATGTTAAGTCTGTCAATAGTCACCCCTGTATCGTTCGGATTTAACTCTACGTCAACTTCACCAAGTACGTACTCATTGATGCGACAATCAGTGCACTTAAATCGCAGCGGAAAATAGTGCTGGACTGCTTGGCTTTCATTGGGCGTCTGAGCAAAACTGTCATTGCTTTGCAGATAGAGCTTCTCGGCCCTAATATCAATGCCATCACGTTGGATATCTGCGGCGATGGTTGCTTTTGCTATGGCTTGCTTAGACACCATGTCTATACGCCATTGCGCATTGGCTTGTCTGGCGTCTACGCGGGCATCTGAAAACTCATGATGTTTAAATACCATTACCTCTGATTCAATTGCGACGCGTTGGGGTAATGGAAACAGCCGCGAATTGTTGGTCGTCACCCGTTCGGTCTGGGAGGTAAATTTTGAAATGACGTCAGACCATTCATCAATGTTAATCTTGGGCACATTCGCCAGTATGTTAAAACCAGGAATAGGAATGCCACTCGGTGAATCACCCGCGGTCAGTAAAATCTGATCAAACTGGCGAGACTGGTGGGAAAGTATACCTGTAAATGCAATATCGTCTTCAATCGTTACGTCTATTTCTGAACTAGTACTGTCTCCCTTGGCGTCGACAAAAAGTGCCCGAGTTTGGCCCGAGTCTTTTGATGCAGGTAAAGGTAGCCTTGAATCTATCCCTTTGAGATCAGACGCAAGCTCGGCTTGGTATCTGAACCCGTTCTGCGTTAATTCAACATTGATTCCTGTTCGCCAGTTGGCATCGCCATAAAGGTAATCCTCAAGTGGGATCTGGGCATAGTTTAGTAATGCTTTTACATCCCAGTGGCCTTCCACACCTACAAATAAATCGTATAGCTCATCAGTTTGACGTCCAGTAATGTCTATTGCCACAGCCTGACCAAAGAGCTTGGCGGAGAGCTGGGAAGCGGCAATGGCCTCATTGTTAAAGGTCAACTCCCCTTGCAGATTTTCAGCAGTAATGTCCAAAGCGGCAATCTTGGCCGACGCCTCATTGAACCCTACTCGCCCACTAGCGATCACTTCATCACCGTTAAATGGAATGCCTAAATACAAATCTGTATCGAGTGGTCCTTGAACCAGAACATCTTTGCTCAATAGCTTACCCAAACTGGCTTTCAACCCGCCTTTTTGCATTAGCGACGTCACACTACTGGCATCTGCTGCGCCCGTTGCAGCAATGTAAATACCCGAAGAAGAAGCCAACCTAGGGATCCTAGCCTGGAGATTCTGTAGGGTGACCTCACCCAGCAAGCCTGATTCACTTTGCAAAAACAGACCTTCATTTTCAAATAATAAGGTCATGTCCAATTTGGAAAGTGCGGGCCACTCGCTTGAAAAGACAAAATCAGCGTTAGACACACCAACATTAGCTTGAAATATTCCCTCGTTGTTAGAAAAGGGAAAATAAGACGGGCTGCCTGACCATATAATCTCAGCGCTATCCACTTTTCCTGCACCAGAGAATGCTCTGGAAAGATAGGCAACGGTTTGTTTACCCATGTAGTCAGAAGGAAATAAGGAGGGTGTCTCAACCAAGTCAAGCCCATCAACCTTGGCGCTGAGTTGCAAATGAGACGTTGCCAAATTGGCATGTGCAGCAAGACTTAACGTAATTAAGTCGGTATTTATTTTGCTCTCAGGCACAGATAATTGCCATCCAGGCACAAGTGCATCAGGTTCCATATACAAATAAGCAGTTATGTCAAAGTCTGTATCGGCAAGTGTTCTACCTAATAGATTACTTGCATCTAGGCTTGCATCTGCGGCCGTAACCTGTAACTTGCCCTGCTGACCATGCCAGTAGAACTCAGCATCCATACCCGTAAAGCCTGGTATATTTCCACTCTCGCTCCATCCGACATCGATAAGCTTAGCTTTTATCGATGGTGTTTGCGCCTGCCAGTTGACTTGCAGCGTTGACAGTTCACCATCGGGGTTCAATGTAAGTAAAGAGTTTGCCAAAGAAGCGTCCATAAAGAGTGGTAGAACGCCAAGGACAGGCTGAATCGACACTGGTTTTACCGTATTGACCACTGCATTGCCCTGACTGTCAGCCTGCCCCACTAAATCAGTAACAAAGGTTTTTCTGTTTTGTGAAATGACCAGTTGGTCAACGCGAAAGGTCCAGCCGTTTACATCAGGTAATGCCTGAACAGTGCCGCCGCTAATAGATGTGATAGCCTGGGACTCAGGCAAGCCTTCCCATTTAAGTTCAGTGTCCTCAAGCGCTATGTGCAAATGATCAACGTTATTGTTGTCAATGGTTACCCACGCAGACAGGTTAGCTCGACTTTCGTTAAGCGGATACTGCGTCGTTACCCATTCATTCACCCACGGTGAGATATCCAGTGTTTCCGCCTTAGCGAACAAGGTTCCTGACAACTGTTCCGGATCACCATTAAGTTCGATAATGAATGAGGCAGAATTGTTTGCCAGCTCCTGAACCCGTATACGTCCTTTACCCTGGTGACGCTTTTCATCGTTAAGCCATACCAGCTGCTCAACATCGAAAACCTGAGTTTGGTTAGAAGTACGCACGCTAATTTGACCGTCGGTCACGGTAAATTGATGAAGCTGGACTAAAAACAGGTTTTTTAATGCATCAACAACCGGATACTCCTGCTGGCTGCCCGCTTGCATACTTTCTGGGTCAATCTCTAAAGAAAGGTTATTTAATTCAAAACGCTCAGAGATTAGTAGGCGCTCACTCACACTCTGCCAGAAGTTGATATCTACCCATACTTTATCTACGTTCAGATTGACCGGGGACTGTTCTTTTTGTGACAGCGATACTTGGGACAGCACCAAGCTTGGGCCGCTACCTTGCCAGGTTGCGGAGATTTGACCAATACGCAACTGAACACCGTAGTGCTCTAGAGCATACTGCTCTACTAAATGTTTTTTGCTGTCCAGGTGGGGCAGTGCATAACGAAATAGGCTCAGCACAACCGCCAAGCTAACCAGCAAAACTGCTGCAGCTAACCACAGCTTTTTAACGGCGTAGCTCACTACGCCAGACATCGACTTCACATCATTACCACATCGTATTTATCTTGGTTATAGAGCGGCTCCGTCTGCACTTTAATCTGTTTTGAAACGAACACTTCCAATTCTGCCAGCATGTGTGATTCTTCTCCCAGCAGCGCTTCTGCGACTGCCGGGGAGGCATAGACAACAAACTTGTCTGCATCGTATGCGCGATTGACCCTTACAATCTCACGCATGACCTCAAAGCATATGGTCTCTATTGTTTTAATAGAGCCTCTGCCTTTACACACCGGACACTCACCACACAAAATGTGTTCGAGACTCTCGCGGGTTCGCTTGCGGGTCATTTCAATTAGCCCCAATGCGGTAAACCCATGTATGTTTATCTTGGCGCGATCCTTATTGGTCGCCATCTCCAATGAATGTAAGACACGTCTTTTATGGTCGGGTTCAGTCATATCGATAAAATCGATGAGTATCATGCCGCCCAGATTCCGCAACCGTAACTGTCTTGCAATGGCGAGAGTAGCTTCGATATTGGTGTTAAAAATGGTCTCTTCCAGGTTTCTATGACCAACAAACGCCCCTGTGTTGATATCTATGGTGGTCATGGCCTCTGTCTGGTCGATGATCAGGTAACCCCCAGATTTCAGATCTACTCTGCGCTCCAATGCCCGCTGCGCTTCATTCTCGACATCATATAAATCAAAAATGGGCCGCTCACCGCGGTAATACTCCAGCTTCTTGTGCAATTCGGGCACATATTCTTTAGTAAAGTGCTGCAGTTCCTGAAATGTCAGGTTTGAATCTATACGAATCCGGTCCAGCTCTGTGCCGACAAAGTCCCGCACAACGCGCCTTGCAAGTGGCAGGTCCTCATAAAGAACATGGTTTTTATTCTTTTTAAGACGGGATTGAATCTTATTCCATAGGCGTTTTAAAAACGCAGCGTCCTGTGACAATTCTTGTTCATTGACCCCTTCCGCCGCCGTACGCAAAATAAAGCCGCCATTGTCATCACAGTATTGTTGTACCAAGTCTTTGAGCCGCTCACGCTCTTGTTCATCTTCGATGCGTTGTGAAACACCCACATGCCCAACACTTGGCATGAAAACCAGGTAGCGTGAAGGGATAGTGATGTCTGTGGTTAACCGCGCCCCTTTTGTACCAATTGGGTCTTTGACCACCTGAACAACAATATCCTGGCCATCTCTTACCAGTTCGCGAATGTCCTGCTTTTCAATTTGGCTGGCAGTAACTTCGCCTTCTAGCTCACTGTGTAGCACTATGTCTGAAGCATGCAGAAAGGCAGCCTTTTCCAGGCCAATATCAACAAATGCCGCTTGCATACCCGGCAATACCCGACTCACTCGCCCTCTGTAGATATTTCCAACCAGGCCACGCTTGGTATGACGTTCAACATGGATCTCCTGCAAAATGCCGTTTTCAATTAACGCTACCCGTGATTCCGATGGCGTTACATTGATCAACAATTCTGCACTCATACTTCAACTCCGAATCTTTTCAGGGCGTTTGCACATTCAAACAATGGCAAACCTACCACGCCAGTGTAACTGCCAGAAAGGTGTTTAACAAAGGTAGCCCCATAACCCTGAATGGCATAACCACCCGCTTTGTCCTGCGGCTCACCTGACAACCAGTAATTTGCAATTTGTTGCTTATTCAATGCCATAAAGGTCACGTCACTGGATACCGCCTCAGTATAAACCGCCTGGGAAGACTTAATGCTGAAAGCGGTAATGACCTGGTGCGTCTTATTGCTGAGCTTCGAAAGCATAGTGTTATGGTCATCTGCATCAATCGGCTTGCCCAACGCTACCCCCTGATAAACCACAATGGTGTCAGCTGCCAGTACGATGCTCTGAGAGACATTCGTTACACCTTGAGCTGCTTCAAAGCCTTGTTCCGCTTTTTGTTGTGCCAACCTGGTAACCAGCGCTAACGGTTGTTCATTATCGAGCGGGGTCTCATCGATGTTAACTGGCAAAACAGTATGTGCCAAACCAATTTGGTTTAGTAATTCTCTTCTTCGCGGCGATGCAGATGCCAGGACGAGTGATGAGCTCATACGATTTTCAACTGACGCCTTAGTTTGCGAAGTAACCAAAACACCCAAGGCCATATAGCCATAGAGGTGACTACTGGCAACATATACTCGTACAGGAAAAAAATGTCATTTAGCAAATGCAACAGCCAAAAGGAAAGTAGATGATAGAAGGCACTCAATAAGCCAATTATCACGCATTGTTGCCATACAGAGTAGTTGCGTAAACGTTGATAATTCGCGGCAAGAATGTACACACAAAAACACAGGACGAGACTGTGCACCCCCAACGGAGTGCCCAACAGGATGTCCAGGGCAATGCCCGAAATAAAAGCCACGCCTACATTAACTCTGTGCGGCAGCGCCATCGTCCAGTAAGCTAACACCACTAGTACCCAGTCTGGGCGGTATGTATCAGCCTGAGAAGGCAAAGGCACAATTTGCAACACCAATGCGACCATGATAGACAGTGCTATCACGTAGTGACGCGGGCGGATCACGGATTCAACTCCAACAACAAGGTGTACTTTATCCGGTCAAGCTCAGCCAAAGGTTCTGCCGTGACGCGCGCAAACTCGCGACCTTCGTCTTTGTCTACGTAGGTTACTTTGGCCACTGGGTATCCGGCAGGAAATACCCCCCCTAACCCAGAAGACACCAACACATCACCCACAGCAATATCAACACTGTGTGCCACGTGTTCCAAAAATACTTCATTCTTACCACCCGAGCCGGTTGCGATAAAACGGATATTGTTGCGCAAGGAGCGAACTGGAATACTATGGGTAACATCAGTGATCAGAAGGACACGGCTGTTGGTTGTGCTAACCTCCATAACCTGACCAATAATGCCAGAATCGTCAATTAATGGCTGAGATAAAAATACACCATCCAGCGTACCTTTGTTGATCACGATTTGGCGTGAATATGGGTTGCGATCAACCGACATCAGTTCCGCCACGATCTTGCGCATGTTTCTTGATACGGGCGCATCCAATAGCTCTCTAAGCTCTTCATTTTCTCGCGAGAGCACATCAAATCGCTGCAACTTCTCGCTGGCCAGTAGCATTTGCCGGGTAAGCCGCTTGTTTTCCTCTAGTAATTGTTGCTGGGATGTAAGCTGATCGGCGCTGGCATTCAACATCAAACTGGGTAGGTTGGCAATGTATTGTAGCGGGCTCATCAGCGAATTGAGGAACATACGAGTAGACTGGAAGCCATCTAACTTATTATCGACAACAATTAGTATAATTGAGAGCACAATGGCTATCGCTAAACGATTGTTTAGCGATGGCCCGCGAGAAAATATAGCTTCCAAAACGCGATTGACTTATTCGAATGTAAAGAGGTCGCCACCGTGCAGGTCGATCATATCAAAAGCTTTGCCGCCCCCTCTGGCAACACAGGTCAGTGGGTCGTCTGCAATGACAACAGGGATCCCTGTTTCTTCCATTAATAAGCGGTCCAAATCTTTTAACAGTGCTCCGCCACCAGTCAGAACCATACCCCGCTCTGATATGTCTGAGGCGAGCTCAGGTGGTGATTGCTCTAGCGCCACCATAACTGCAGATACGATCCCAGATAGAGGTTCTTGTAACGCTTCTAATATCTCGTTGCTGTTCAGTGTAAAACCTCTGGGCACACCTTCGGCTAAGTTGCGACCCCGCACTTCTATTTCGCGCACTTCTTCACCAGGATATGCAGCACCGATCTCATGTTTAATGCGCTCAGCCGTAGACTCACCAATAAGAGAACCAAAGTTGCGGCGTATGTAGTTGATAATGGCCTCATCAAACTTGTCGCCACCAATCCTTACCGATGAAGAATAGACCACACCATTGAGTGAAATAATGGCAACTTCAGTTGTACCACCGCCTATATCTACTACCATTGAGCCCGTTGCTTCTGATACTGGCAAACCAGAACCAATAGCTGCTGCCATTGGCTCGTCAATGAGGAAGACTTCACGCGCACCGGCGCCCAGAGCTGATTCGCGAATCGCTCTGCGCTCCACCTGCGTTGAACCACAAGGAACGCACACCAACACTCGAGGACTTGGACGCAGAAAGTTATTGTCGTGGACCTGCTTGATAAAATGCTGAAGCATTTTCTCAGTCACGTAGAAATCGGCAATCACCCCATCTTTCATAGGACGAATTGCTTTAATATTGCCAGGAGTACGGCCAAGCATTTGCTTAGCTTCAGCGCCGACAGACGCCACACTCTTAGGTCCGCCCGCACGTTCTTGACGTATGGCAACTACAGATGGCTCATTAAGAACGATCCCCTGATCTTTCACATAGATTAAGGTGTTAGCGGTTCCGAGGTCGATGGACAAATCGTTGGAAAACATGCCCCGAAGCTTTTTTAACATGAAATGCAATTTCCTTGTTGAGGTGACTGACTAGGTCTACTGTCGTGAATTGGCGCATTTTACCGCAATCAGCGGCACCATACCACGTTGATTAACATTATCGGAGTTCACGCCAGTTTAGAAGGCGATCATTCCCCCTAAACTGGCCGAATGACACTTCTGCACTGGGTTTATCATTAGTGTTTATAACACCGTCCAAGTTCCAGTCAACGTTTAAAAATTCCGACCATGTTTCATCACTAACACCAGGCTCAAGTGTTAATCTCATACGGCCTTTTAGCGAGTTACCCGCTACATCTACAGGTGCCGAGAAAACCAGGTCGCTGGTGTCAGAAATACCCAGGCTTAACACGCCATTACTTTGTATAGTTGAGTACAGCGACGTGATGTCAGTTTCGTAGGATTCCGTTGACGCATTAGTCAAACTCATCTGTCCTGCGGTCTGCTGAATATCAATCGGCGTGCAACTATCTACTGTGTTGGTTGCCCACAACCCGTTCACCAAATGCTCTGCCACTATTGGCACACGCAATGATCGGGTTTCAGGCCCATAAGTATCCATCAGATTCAGGCGGCCGTAACGCTGCTGCGTATCGCCTATATCGGGAAACTCAATGCTTTCACAACCGTCTGGATAGTTACTTTGCACGCAGATCGCGTTACCACTGCCAAACGTTGCATCGGTAAAGACTGCTGCGGCTATGGTTAGGTTAAAATTGCTGTTGAAAGGAGAAAACCCTGCGGCAGAAGCCGCCGTCTTGGTATATGTCGCCAAGACATTATTGAATACCAACTCTTGTGTACCATCGTAATCCTGAGGATTCTGGGCTGACAAAAAGGTGGATGCAGTTTCTAGTAAGAGCGCTGCGGTGTAACCCGTGTTATCTGTCACACTGTATGATGTATTATTGCTAATGAGGGATGCGGAAGGGTTAAGTGTCCAGTGGGCACTGTCGTAGTTATTAGTGATTTCACCCTCTGCATTCATGGCAACCAGTGTAACAATCGGTTCCGCCCCCATGTTAAATCCGAAAGCTTGCCCAATATAGGTAAAAGACGTACACGCATCGGCAGTTCTGGGACTGTTTATACTTGCTTCAAAATACGCTGGAATAAAACGCCCAAGATCTGTGGGTTGTTCTGTATTTAATCGTGAGCCGAACGTATTGATAGCGTCACTACCTAGGTAATTTTGGTCTTGTAGTTCCAGTGAATATTCACCACTCTCATTCAACTTTGCGGCATCGGTGTTAAAAACGCCGCTGTCAAAGTCTATGCTCACTGGTCCACTAAATGTCCCTGTAGTTGAACTGGTAAGCACCGCATTTTCCAGAGTGAGTTCTGCTTCACTGGCAATATTGGAATCAGGTGAAATACGGGTGAATTTGTAATGCAAACTCGCGGGTTGATAGCCTGGTAAAACACCGTTCTGCGCCCCTAAAGCTTGTACCGTGACCTCAAAGGAAGCGGCTGCCCGAGTGGGTGATGTGCCCGTCGACGATGACTGCAACACGAGCCTGTTTGGAATACTGTCAAAGTTGTCACTGTCGGATGCCACCGTGGGTGAAAGATCTGCACCTGTTATCTGCCCAGAAACCGACAAAAACACCCTTCCTGCATCTGCATAGCTATAGTCCGAAAGTTGCGCAATACCTTCGTTGTTGAACGTGACTGAAATCTGACCGGTAGAGACGCCAGAGCCGTCACCATTTACCGGAATACCTGCAAAAGGAACTCGGCATATATCGGACGAATATCCTGTTGCTCCATCAATACAGTTGTACGACAAATCAAGCGTTCTAGTTCCCTCTAGCGCGGCTGCACAGACGCCGCTCTCATCGCCTGGATCACGCAATGCCGCTATGCCTAGCCGGGATAATGATACTTCAGCTTTTTGGTCGGGCAAAGGGCTTGAAAAGCCGCTATTGCTATCGAACAAAACCAGCCCAGCATTAACAAACTCAATACTGCAATTACCTTCACATAAGGTTGGATTTAACGGTGCTGACTGCACATTGTCAGTGGCAAAGGCGATCGCCTCCAGCCCTTCAGTTTTGCGCGCTATAGTAAAAGAGGTTTGCGAGGTGAAGGTTTTATTTTGCCTATCTCCGTTTCCATTGGTAACAGATACGCTAACAGGATAGTCAGTGAAAGGCGTATTACAGCTATCGTCAGCACAAACCAGAATATCTATTTCAGCAGCGTCACAGGTGAGTGCCGGGCTGTTAAATGTAATGCGATATCGGTTCGGACCTTGTTGACTGCCACTACATGCACTGCCCCCATCTAAGTTATCAAGCGCATCTGCGCGGTACTCTACAAATGCTCGGGTGCCCAGCTCAATCTCTTCAGCGTTTATCGCGCCATAGACAATGGCATCCGTTTTCATGTCTATGCTTTCAGCGGCATAAATAAAACCATTAACAATTGAGCGAACGCCTATTTCCACTGAATCATAACTAATCAAAAGCAGTTGATCTGCAGTACTGGCAGGGTTGGTGAACGTGGGATTCAAAAAAGCATCATTTTTTATATCGACAGTGTCACTGGTATAGATTATGACTGACTCATTACTATTAATACGAATAAAAGCGCGGTTTCCGACGATTAATTGCTTAATCCAATAAACACCACCGGCAAGAAAGACGTTTGCATCAGTTTTCAGTTCCAGTTTCTCCAGCTTGGTCACCCCTGACGTGCTCGACGTGAAAACAAGGTCAGCACGGTTACCTACAACAACGTCTTTATAATCACCTTGTGTAAGCATTTGGGAGCTGTCATTAGAGACTGAAATGTCGTTGTCTGAAGACGTAAATTGGAATGCACTTAAGCCAATAGATTCTGCTGTTTGCCCGCTGGATGAACACTGAACAGGTGAACAGGTTGGCGTGCCATTTTGATTCTGAATATTGATATCGGATATATCTAAAACGCCATCACTACCGCGAACGAAGGCATCTTTTTTAAATGAAATAGAACCGTCGGGGCTATACGATGAAGCAGGGTCGCCAAACACGGCCGTGCATTGTGCCGCATCAGCCAATACAGGAAATAGTAGTAATAAAATGATAAAACGCATATGCCCTAATCTACTTTAATAAACCCATCTTGCGCGACACGCCGACTCGCCCAAATTTCACCGCTCTGACACACGCCCGTACTCTCAAATTGGTAATAAAGATAGGTTTCACTATTCTCTTTGGTTATTTCTTGTGCGCCGCATCTAGCAGTATAACTGCAATTCCTCAAACCGTCTGTATCACTCAACGAGGCTGCACTGGTTACAGTCTGACCGTTACAGTTTACCGGCTGAGCATCATTCGCGGGGATTGCTGACAGTGGAAAGCCCAAACTGGAGGCATGCTCTAACCCTGTTTGTGCAGCAAGTAGTGCCCTAGCTCCTAACACGTCATATACCACGTTTTGCGACCCAGCTCTGAGCTGGTTTGCCAGTGAAAGTCCTAACAGCCCTAAAATAATAATCACGAACAGTGCTAAGACAATTAGGCTTCCCCTTTGGGATTGAATATTAAGGCGCATTGGGTATATGAACCTCTTGTTGTAACGTGATTTGTTCACCATTTTGAATGAATCTAAAACGGATCTGCACGGTGGCATTGCGTTGTCTGGAAGCCTGAACAACCCGAAAAGGATCATCTTCCAAATAGCTGGATGATGGATTTGCAGATAATACATTATCTATATTTTCAGCCAGTGTGACGGCATTAGCAGGAATACTATTGGGCGCAGACTGAGCAATCGGACTTTCAAAACGCACTAGTCGGCCTCCGTCACTCGCATTGGCAATAAGACAAAAACTGACAGCCCGATTAACGATGTAGGCTCTGGCCGCTGGAGATGATTCCGGGTAGAGACCCGTAACATCAAGTTCAATGAGGTTATTGTTGTCTGCGTCGTCACTAACGGCGGTTATCAACTTGCGTTTGACTGAATTGTTGGCATAAACATCGGTTTCGGTAAGAGGATAGACAACGGCATAGTCAAGGTTGGCAGTCAGACTTACACTTTCACCTGTAGCTGCTATTGGCTCAACGATTTGCAAATTGCTGACGCCCTGTACAGGTAGTCTTGTGTATGCGCCAACAAGCTCAATCGGTACGAATTGCAAACAATGAAAAGTGCTGTTCCCAGACACGCGTAAGCTACCAGGCAATGCATTAACCAACTCTCGTGACATCCTGTCCACGGAAAAACGCGATGCCGACAGCAATTTATCTCTGTCGGTCACCAACACGACATTTTCAATTGAAACGCGCACAAAACTCGCTATGCCAGCGCTGATCACACCTAAAATGGTGAGTACAACCACAAGTTCAATAAGCGTAATTCCTTTTTGCCTCATTAGAAGTCCCACTTATAAAACGCATAATCAAGCGTATCACCGCCGGGAGTTGTTACCGTAATTTGGATTCGTTTGACGCTAAAATCACCTACAGTAGGATCAGCTAAATTTTCAGCTACACCATCAAAATCAGTGTCATAGATGACGCTTACCTGAACCTGGAAGCCTTTGTAAAGATTGTCTCCACCCTGCTCGATGGCATTACCTACGGCGTTTTCGATTGCAGGCCCTAAACCGTTATAGTCATCTATATCATCAAACAGGGCACGTGACGTTTCACCTGCATCAGGCCCTAGGTTTGCCGATACGGTGCAGGCATTGGTGTCACCACAACGGCTAAACCCTCCTGACATGGTCGCATTTTCATCAAACGCTTTGGCACTGATTTCTGCCGACAATGACTGCGCCAGCTCGGATGCTCTGGTCTGCCATATCGGCTCAATACTTTGCTGAGACTGATTAACCACCAAGGTGATGACAATCACCATAACGGCACTGAATACCACAATGCCAGCGATCAATTCAAAGAGTGAAAACCCCGTAATCAGTTTACGTTTACTGACATGCACGGATATACCCCTCACGGTTCACACAAACAGAGGAGGCACTTTGTGTAGTAATGGTTATCCGGCATTCAGACGAACAATTGTTTGCAGATGTCCTTGGCTGCCCGAGCGCATTAAAGTTGATGAAAGATATGGGCGTTACCCCATCAACGGCACTCAAACTTGCGTTTAACGCCTCAAAAGCCTGAGTGTCAACACGCAAATAATCTGGGGTATCATTTCCAATTGTTATATTACAGGTAGCCGCTTGATTACCGGGCGAGTAGTTATTGGTTGGCGGGCCTAACGCAGCAGGAACGGTCACTAGGTTGATTTGATGACAGAAACCAGGACGGGTGTCCTGCATGGCACGCAGTTGCATTTGCCGCAATACAGACAGAACTTGATTTTGCAAAGCATAGCTGTCGAAGCCGCCCCGACCTTGAAAACGAGATGCGGCAGTAACGGAGAGAACACCCACTAAAATAATCACTATGATTAATTCAAGTAAGGTAAAACCTTTCACCGAGCCTGGCAAACTCGTACGCTTTCGCATTTTGCTCGGCTCGGCTTCAAGCGTCATCTCTGACTATTAATTAGCATCCACCAGCGTTAATAGTAACGTCAGGAGAGCTGTTTTCATCAGCGGCTTGCGTGTAAACAACCTGACACCCCTCATCAGCTGCAGGGGCAGCCACAAAGTCAGTGTCTATAGGCATGATTGCAAACTGACCGTCGGCTGGCGTGTCAGCATCTCCGTTACCAATTACCAACAAGAAGTCAGCATTGGCGTCGTTTAATACCAAAGACACATTCAGTTCTAACCATGCACCTAAGGTCGCCACATCCGCTTCTGATGCATCAGGGTAGCCAAACGTTACGTTTACATTTTGGCCGTTAATAGACACAGTGCTATCTGCTGCGTCGTTATCTGCCTGAACACCATCAATCGCGGCTTTAGCGTAAACAAGCTGGCTTCCGCCCTGAATAGCCGCTTTAACACCGTCTAAGGTTGCTTCTCTCGCATCTCCTTGCAGGTCAATAAAGCGGGGCGCGGCAGTTACCGCTAAGATACCTAAAATGACAATGACTATTATTAATTCTATTAGTGTAAAACCACGTTGTTGTTTCATTGTGTTATTCCCCATTACTTGTGTCACTATTATTCATTAAAAAAATTCGATTACCTACTAGTTTTTATGTACTTAGGTATTATTACTGAAAACAATCACTTGCCCGATCCTCGGGTCATAGATAAATCCATTACCCACAGTGTCATCATTTGGCTCTGTGGTTACGTTTTGAATAGTTTGAGTTAGGTAATAAAAACACAGATCGTTTCCACCTGACCCAGTGCCGTTACTTACGGTAGTAAAATACCGGAAACTTTCAAATGGACGTTGTTCAAAATCAGAGGTTATTGTTGGCGCACTTTGCATAATTAAATTAAAGATACTTTCACAATCCAAGTCTGACATATCGTTATCTTGGGAACTTGAATCGTTGTTTAGTTGCCCCGTTGGATAACCCGTGTCGCCATCGACGGCCACTTGAATACCGTCCATTACAATAAAGGTCAAATTAACCGCTTCATTACCATTCGGTCTAGCGTCGATCTCCCATTGTGCCCGTACCAAGCCCACCCCTGTTGCAAAGCCGCCAGCAACACCTTCGACTGTTGCGTCTTCAGCCTCTTGTGTTACATCTAAAAAGCGTGGGATAGCCACTGCAGCCAGCAAGCCTAGCAGTACAACCACTATCACTAACTCAATTAATGTAAAGCCTCGATTTTTTGTTGTCATTATTCCTCCAGACTAACTCGTGCTCACGGGTGAAAAGTCACGTCGCCGGTGTCTATAGCATAGTCGAAATAGGCGCCGCGGCTCAATCGATAGCGGCAGACTCCTAAAGCCTCTGGTTGCGAGTCATCGCGATTTGGATAATATTCCGCAATCACACGAAAACCATTTACCATTGCTGGCACGTTTAATAAAGTCAGCCACAATTTTGCGCAACCGTCACTGCTTTGTTCTACCCAAGGCCTTCCAAAGTGGGCCATTCTCACCGCACTTCTGTCTTTTTCATTTCCTTGTGCATCAAAGTGCAACAGCATGATGCGTTCAGGCCTGCCTGAAGCCTGCCAGCGCCAATGCGCATTCGATGAGGCAGTTTCAAACTGCCTCGCAAACCCTTCCAGAACAGCGGCGTTTAAATCAGGTTCTGACTCCATGTAGCTTTTAATAAATAGGCCCATTAAAGAAACAAACAACACAACGACTACAATATTAATGAGTAGCGCTTTATTGCTGTTGTCTGCCACATCTTGTCTGCTCAAATTTGTTCCTTTTATCTGCCTTTTATCTGCCTTTTATCGCACCCATCATGTCCCACATAGGGGTGAAGATACCCAGTGCTAACACCAATACCATGACAGCAACCACCCCTATAAGAATAGGTTCAATTTTAGCCGTCAGACTTTTCAGGTCATAGTCGACTTCTCTTTCGTAAAATTCAGCAACCTCAGACAGCAATTCATCTACTCGCCCAGTTTCTTCGCCGACATTAATCATCTGCAATACCATGGAGGTAAATAATTCGCTGTTTAACGCTACGCGAGACAAGCTTTCACCTTTCTCAATATTCTGGCGCATCACAATAATCTTGCGCCCCATATACTTGTTATCGACCGCCTCTGCCACCAACGTGAGCGCGGTGGTGAGGGGAACGCCTGCTCGAATCATCATAGAAAAACTGCGGGCAAACCGACCTAACAAAGAACGATTAAAAATACTGCCCACTATAGGTAATTTGAGTTTTAACTTATCCCATTTGTAACGCCCAACCTCAGACGACAGATACCGGTGCACACCGTAACTCAATCCACCAATCCCTAGCACCAGTACGTACCATCGATGTACAAAAAAGTCGGACATGTTGATCAGAAACTGTGTCATGCCAGGAAGGTCAGCATTAAATTTGGCAAACATGTCTGCAAACTTAGGAATAACAAACACATTCATGATGACGAGTGCCACTGCTATCGCGATGGTAACAAAGATGGGGTAACGGGTCGCGGCTGTAATTTGCTTGCGCGTTTCCTGCTCCCTCTCTAGATATTCTGCGAGCTGCGCAAACGCAACATCAAGTTGTCCCGTATTCTCGCCCACATGCACAACGCTCACAAACAGCTCATTAAAAATTCGTGGGTGCTGGTGCAGGGCGGAAGACAAGGACCGTCCGCGTTCAAGCTGACCAAGGATCTCTGTGAGTGCTTCGCGCAATCTCAGTGACGAGCTCGACTCTGCCAAGCCGCCAACAGCCCGCAATATTGGAATGCCCGCTCGGGTTAACGAATACATTTGACGAGAAAAAATTACTAAATCAGAGAGACTAACACTGGGGGTAAACCAAGTGATCTTTTCCTCTTTACTGACAGTGTCGCTATCTAAATCGATAGCAATAGGGGTAATACTGCGTGCCCCCAACATTTTAGCCGCACTAGACGCATCTGTAGCTTCAACTACACCACTGGTTAACTTTCCGTCAGCAAAACGGCCTGTGTAGCTATATCTCGCCATCAGGGACCTCTTCCAAAGTGAGTCCCTGTGCAGGCGTTTCAGATACTTCCTGCGGTGTTTCAGCAACGGTTTCTACCAAACGGAGTACTTCATCAACCGTAGTAAGTCCCATTTTCGCATAGGTATAAGCCACATGTGATAAAGGCTTATAGTTAGGACTTTCCTCAGCAGCCTCGGTAAAAGCGACAGTATCATTGGCTTTTAACGCTTTCATCATGGTGTCGGTCATTTCAAGCAACTCAAATACACCAATTCGCCCACGATAGCCGGTTTGATTGCATTTTTGACAACCCGTACCTCGTTTGAACTTAACCTGTTCAACACCCTCTTCAATATTACTGAGCCAAAACAACTCTTGCGAGGTGGGCGTGTAAGCCACTTCACAATTGGTACACAAACGTCGCACCAGTCGCTGGGCGACGATCCCTCGTAATGAGGTTGCTACTAAATACCCAGGTGCCCCCATGTCTAGCAGACGGGTTGCGCTGCTAATAGCATCATTGGTATGTAACGTTGATAACACCAAGTGACCAGTTAGCGCACCACGCAGCCCTATTTCAACCGTTTCCTGATCACGCATCTCACCCACCATAATAATGTCAGGATCTTGTCGAAGCGTGGTTCTCAGAATATTGGAGAAAGTTAAGTCTATTTTTGTATTCACCTGAACCTGATTAATGCGTGGCAGGCGATATTCTACCGGGTCCTCAACAGTGATGATTTTCCGTTCTGGCGTATTCAGCTCGCTAAGCGCACCGTAAAGGGTGGTTGTTTTACCCGACCCCGTAGGCCCAGTTACCAAGAGCATGCCATGAGGACGCTGCAGTAGCGTTCTGAACCGCGCCAGCATGTCGTTGGGCATACCAGTTTGATTGAGTGTTAGCACACCCGCAGACTGGTCCAGAAGACGCATTACGACGGCTTCACCTGCCTGCACAGGCATAGTGGAAAGGCGCACGTCGATGCGGTGGCCTTTCACACGTACCTGTGTGCGCCCGTCTTGAGGTAAGCGCTTTTCAGAAATATCTAATCCGGCCATCAACTTTAGCCTAAGCACCAGTGCCGCAGCGATGTTCTGCTCAGGAATGACAGTCTCCTGAAGCACTCCGTCTATTCGCTGACGAATGCGCAACTTACCTTCATCCGGTTCTATGTGAATGTCTGATGCCTTTGCCTGCACCGCATCTTCAAATATAGATTGTAGAAGCCTGGCGACCGCCGTGTCTGACTCGTCCTGCAGACTTTGTGTCAGATCAAATTCTTGTTCATCGCGATACTCATCGGCTAGCTCCTGGGCGAATGAGGCGATTTCTTCTGTCTTACGGTAAAGCGTGTCATAGGCGCCGAATAGTTGCTCCTCGCTAACTACTGCAAGTTCTAACTTTTTCGGCAATAAATCTGTCAGGCTGTCCACCGCATTTAGATCGGCTGGGTCACTCATCCCAACTAATAAACTGTCGCCTTTGTCCTCTAGTACTAAAGCGCGATACCGTCGTGCCTGCATTTCAGGCAAGAGCTTCACTGCGTTTGGGTCGATGCGGAAATCATCAATATTAATCAGTGGTACATTTAAGTGCGACGCCAATATTGTGAGTAGCTGCACTTCACTCACCAACTCCATAGCAACCAGCGTCGCCCCGAGCTTGCGGCCAGTTTGGCGCTGTTCAGCGAGCGCATTACCCAGTTGCTCGTCTGTTATCGCACCTTCTTGTACCAGTAGGTCTCCCAATCTGACCTTTTGCTTCACCATGGCCTATTCCAACTCCCCAACCTGCGTTGATAGCACTTGTAGCTGCTGCTCTGCATACGCCTGAATTTCTACTTTGTTTCCCGCCAATGCTACAACCTGACGATAAGCAGACACCGCCGTGGCAATATTGCCCATCCTCTCACTCACCACGGCCAGTCCCAACCAAGCCTTAAGATCGGTCTTGTTCAGACTGGTCAGCAGTTGATAGTCGCGTTGCGCAATCTCATATTGCGCCGTTTCTCTGGCCAAGGCCGCACGATAGTGCAGCACTTCAGGGCTCTGACTATCAAAATTAAGTGCCGTAAGTGCTTTACTGATATTTCCTGTACGCTTGTACAACCTAGCTTGCATCATGCGAATGCTGGGATCAGCTAGGGCCCTTTCACGAGCCAAATTAAGAACGTTTTCAGCCTGAATAAACTGCCCGTTAGCAAACGCTATCGCGGCGAGCTTTTTTAACGGATCAACGTTATTGGGTTCAGCTTCGATCCAGCTTTTTAACAAAGCCTGCGCTTTAGCGTGTTCATTCTTTGCCATAGCATCTGCGACTAAGACCCGGTACTCTGGCGGGGTTACGGTGCGCTGCGATTGAGAAACAGAAAAGCGGGGCGTTTCAGCAACAGGTACCAGAGCGGTTTCAACAACAGGCGCCGATTGACCGCGATCCTCTTCTTCATCAGTAGTCACCGATGGCTTAGGCTGCTCAGGCAGCGTATTTTGTATCTCATCTCTCACGTCGCTCTCGCCTACCGGCTCCTCTGGTAGTGGTACAACATTAGAAGCCGATACTTCTGAAGACGCAGAAACGTCAGCTGGCTGTGTCTCGACTGCGTCTGTTGCCGTCTGAGTATCATGAGGCTGACTATTAAGAGGTAAGGGCCTTTCGGATTCTTCGGGATAAAAGAGAACGGTAGCCACTGCCGCCACAGTCAGGAGCAATAAGCCAATGCCTAATAATGGCTGCAGACGTTTGTTTTTCGCGGGAGGCTGGTAGCTGGCATGACTTTGCGCAGTCGCTTCGCGCTTTTCCAAGTCATTAAGCATCTGATTGACAACACTCATAGTCTGCCCATCCACCAATAACCGGCTAAGATCAACAAAAACACAATCGCTATGCCTGTAAATACGTTGAGAGAAGCAAAAGGATACACGGGCCTGGCCGCTTCAGTGTCTTTGATTGCTGCAATGACATGGTCAGGTTCTACACGCTGCTTTCCCTCGCCATAGGCGAGCATAAGCGCTTTATGGCAAAGCACATTGACTATTCTCGGTGTGCCACCGCTCGACCTAAACAACAGAGAGCAGCAATCACGGCTGAACATTTCTGTGCCGGTAAAGCCGGCTATTTTGAGTCTGTGATGAACGTACTGATACAACTGATCGGCATCCATCAATGTCAGCGCATAACTAAAGGTGATTCTCTGACGGAGCTGTCTAAGCTGCTGCAAATCTAGCTTCTCGTCGAGTTCAGGCTGACCAAACAACACAACCTGCAAAAGCTTGCGAGACTCAGTTTCAAGATTGGTCATCAGCCTCAGTGCTTCTATGCTCTCTACGGGGAGTGCCTGAGCTTCATCAATTAAAAGCACAGCACTTTGATGTTGCTGATTAATTTCAATTAGGCGTTGCTGAATTTGCTCGGTAAACTGCTGCTGATCGCAGTCAAGCGCCAATTCAACGCCCAGTTCGTGCGCTACAGCCCTGCGCAGCTCAGCCGGCGATAACAAAGGGTTAGGAATGTAAGCGGTGGCAAAATGAGCAGGTAACTCATTTAACAGCTTACGACAAAGCAGGGTCTTTCCCGTTCCCACTTCGCCTGTCACCTTAATAAATCCCTCTCCAGTTTTTAAGGCTGTAGTAAGTACTTGCAACGCTTCATTATGGCTGGGCAACCCAAAGAAATAGCTCGTATTGGGCGTGAGCGTAAACGGGAGCTCGCTGATGCCAAAATGATAAAGATACATACGCTTATTCTATATAAAGCCAATCAGCCATTTTGGCTTGAGACGCTTTAATTTGCGAAGACCAGGTATTCGGTCCTACTACTGTTGGCTTGAGTAAAATAATCAGTTCCTTTTTCACCTCTTGCTTTCGGCGGCTTGTAAATAGTTCACCTAACAGAGGAATATCGCCCAGTAATGGTGTTTTTGATGTACCGTCCGAAACGGTTGTTTGCATCAAACCACCAATGACCACTATCTCACCGGAAAGCGCCCGAATTACAGTATCAGACTCACGAATGGTACTTTGCGCTAACGGCAACACAATGCGCTCTTGGTTTAGCGTGACAACCTTTTCTTGCTCTTGTGTTTCGATTACTGAAGGATGTACGTGCAGCAATACCGAACCATTTTCATCAATTTGTGGCGTCACATCCAAAGCGATACCGCTAAAGAACGGAGTGAGCTCAATATCAGGCACCACTGACGTTGTGGTTGATGTAATGGTATTTTGCGAGGAAATGTCGGTGACAAAATATTCGTCATCACCGACTTTAATTACCGCTTTTTGATTATTTGTGGCGGTAACTCGGGGACTAGACAACACCTGGACATTACCTTGGGTAGAGAGAAGGGATAGTACGCCGGAAAAGTCCTGATTAAGGAAAGACAAGCTGGTTACACCACCTAATGCCGCGGACAGCTCATTGCCTACTGACCCTGCGCTGGTAGAAAAGCGAAAGTCTGTACTGCCTGAGTTGGCAATAACTTGGTTCCAGTTTATGCCCTGCTGAAATTCGTCGCTCAGGGTGACTTCCAAAATTCTTGCCTCAAGAATCACCTGACGCTGAAGACTTTCTTCAGAGACCTGCAAAAAATGTTTAATTGCCCTTATTTCGTCAGGCATCGCCCGAACGGTAACCAGACCAGCCTGAGGCGTGACAAAAACTACACGCCCCTCTTCGTTACCAATCATACTTTGCAGGCTAGACTGCAAATCTTTCCAAAAGTTGGTCTCTGTTCGTGTAGTGATGGCCACACCATTGTTAGCATTATTTTGGCCACCGCCTAAATTATTACTGTTGGCAGAGTTTCCAGAAAAACTGCTAACCGGACTGTTGCCATTATTATTGTTATTGCCATCGGCTTGAGAAACGCCACCGGAAATAATACTGGTTTGTGTACTGCCGTCGCGACTCATTAGTAAGTAGTCAACAGAGAAGGTTTCGGTGCGCATAACAGCAGGCCGAACTTGAAATACGGTGCCACGTTGCTCCACATCCAAATTGTAGAGTTCTGCAACGAGATTAATGATATCGGGCAAGGGTACTTGTTTGAGCGAGAGTGTGATGTCGCCTGTAACATCCGGATGCATAGCCACACTGTAAGGAGTGTCGGCAACCAATCCAGCAAAGAATGCGCGCATGTCTACATTTTGCGCTTCAATATCATATTTCTCTACACCAAACAGTGAGGACTCGGAATTATCCGCATCGGCTGAAAGCAGTGCATCTACTGCCGAAGGCAGTGCTTGGGGCTGACGTTGTTGCTGCTTTTTTTCCGTAGCAACTTGTTCGTTAAACTGCTCTTGCAATGACCGTTCGACATGACTTTCGGGCACACTTTGACAACCCGCCAGTATTGCTGTGGCTAACATTAGGATAAGTGAAGCGCTTACTTTTTGCATATTCATTCTATTTTAGTTGTCGCTTTTTTGTAAAGGTTGCACTGGAAAGTGTCAGTGTCTCTCTTTTCCACATGCCATTGATTGCATATTCAACGTCCACCTGATGGCGTGATATAGCATGAACGCGTAACGTGTCTGAGGCAAAGGATTCAGTGGTCAATATACCGTCTATTACCGCAATTAAGATGTCTCGCTTACTAATGATCGCTTCCAGAACAGGCTTTTCAGGCTGCTTTGCGTTCTGTTCTTGCGTCTTTACCACCGCATTCGCCGCAGGCTTAGTCGGGTCTGCGCCGACATCAAGGGACACCCACAGCAGGCAACAAAAAATGGCTAACCTTCTAGACACGCAGAAGCTCCTTCTCGGCACTGAGCGTATAAAATTCAATCATGAGTGTAGCCTCTGGGTAAGCGTCCACATCATATTGCATAGTTCGCCAATAAACCTGCCACTGTGTAGCTTCCAGTTCGGCAAGAAAAGACTGAATTTGAGCAAAGCTCCCTGTGAAAGTTAATTGAATGCCATGCTGATACAAAGCGATGTCCTTCATATCAGGTTTATCGGCAAAAATATTGACCGGCTGAATAGATTGCATCGATTCCAAAGACAAGGCACCTGATAATGATAGTACTTCATTCATCAACGATGGCATGGCCTGTGGAGAAATCAACTCTGACAATTCATCAGCAAATTGCTGCTCCAAACTACTCATTCGTTGTTTTAGTTGTGCTAACTGTGCATTGTATTCAGCGTTGGGGTCGACTTGCAGCGCTTCCTGATAGATTTTAAGTTGCATTTCTAACGATTTGATTTGCGTTTGATTAGCGCTTATTTGTGTTTTCAGTTTGGTGTTATCTTTCATTAACGGTTCAATGCCGTAGGTAAAGCCCACCATGATGGTAATAACAATACCCACAAGCAGTGCCAGCCACTTTTCTCGTCCACTAAGGGCATCAAACTTGTCACTGTATGTGTCCCACGCCTGCATTATGGTTTGCTTCCTAAGTTTGCCTGCTCTGACAGTTGGGTATTCAACTCAAACGAGATCGCCGTTTCGTCCCTCTTCATGCGCGCTTGGTCGAAGGCCAAACCTTTGAATGAATCCGTGCGACTCAAATTGGCCAGCCATTTAGGCATGGCATCAGGCGTGCTGCCATATCCTGCGAGTTTAACCTGACCGTCTTGCAAGTGAATACGTGTTAACCACACATTAGCGGTATCCGCTTGTTCAAGATCACTGAGGACCAATGAAAAACGATTCTGCTTGCCTAGTTCTCTATTAGACAACTCCTGCAACAGTTTTTGGCGCTGAGAAATAGCTACCTTCTGTTGTTCAATACTTGCAACCAGTGCCGGACTAGGTTTCTGACTATCCAATTGACCTTTTAACACATCTACTTGTCTTTGAAGATCAGAAAGCAAACCAGCAACCTGACGATTTTCATCGTTCAATGTTGCCTGGCGCCAAGACAGCCCAATGAAAAGAGAAACGACAATCACCAAAACCATGACATTTGCAAACACTGAGCTGTTCAAAGACAGTAACGTCAGCGTTGGGCGATATTTTTGCTGATATAAATTTACCCGAGTCTTCATGCCGTCTGACCCTGACTAACCTGCTGAAGTGCAGCACCCAACGCAGTGTAACTCAAGCGCAATTCATTGAGCTGTTCTGGAATGGTCACGCCAGTGCGCATAATCTCGATTTGCGCGGGTACGGCCTGCTGCACTTGCTCTACCAAGGTGTCCAAATACTGAGAGTCCATTTTTATTCTAATGTGGCTTATGGGCGCTTGCCTTAGCTGACTTTCAAAGTAATCCATGGAACGCTGAATTTGCACACAGAGTGAATCAGCAATGCCCATGCGCAGTTCCTCTGCTGAAAAGCTACTTAGGTTTTCAAAGCCTTTCAATCGCCTTGAAAAATAAAGTTCGCCATTTTTAACAATATTCAGGCAAACCTCGTCGCCGGCTTCTTGAATCAAAGTAAGAACAGGCAATTCTGTTCCAACTGGAAGGTTACACGTGACAACCTCTTCCACCGAAATTGATTGCAACTGCAAATTGGCGCCATAGCAGGCCTCTGCAGCTTCTACCACTGCCGTTTCATTGACCGCCACTATATTGATTTTGTTATTGCCAGCCAAAGGCACGGGTAAGTCAAAATAATCGTATGCGCGTGCTTCACCACTTCCCAAAATTTCTTCTACGGCCCATTTCAAAGCGCCGTCCATTTCATCTTCTTCGACAGCCGGACGATCAACCTGCACTTGCTGATACCAAGCAACAGAGAAGGCGATATGCGTGTTAGCCCCAGACAACCCGTGAGACTCCACCCACTTTTTGAGTTGGACAGGCCAGTTTTGCAGACTCACAACAGATTCATGAACCAAAGCAAGTTCATTGGATTTGCGCTTTTGCAATGCGCAAAACGTCACCGCGTCTTCGTCGATAGCGATTCCAATGGTGAAGCTATCTGACTTCGCTTTCAGCTTGTTTCGTATTAACGCTCGCCAACCGATCCGCATGATAACAGGGCCAAAATTAATGTTGTTTTTATTCTGTTTCCATTAGAGCAGAGTTTAATAAAAAGTACCATACTCGCATCCCAGCCTCATTCGCTAAACGTTTGTTAAGGCAAGGGAATAAACTCATTGTCATCACCGGGAATACGTGGAAACTGGCCCGCTCGCCAGCGCGCTTCTGCCTCCTCGATTTTATCCTCTGTATAAGCGAGAAAATTCCAGCGTAAAATCGGTGCTTTTTGCAGCTTCAATCCACCAAGCAAAAAATAGCGGCTGTTCTGTAATGTAGTGATATGGCTTTCGTCTTCCAAAAGAACGAACTGCCCAGCATCAAACGTTTCCTCACCAATTTGCACACTTCCCGATATAACATAACAGGCCGTTTCTGAGCATCCGCATGGTCTTTCCACACTAGCTCCTGACTCAGTGATAACGTCGAGATAAAACATAGGAGAATACGTTTTTACCGGTGACGTATAATTGTACGCTTCGCCAGCAATCAAGCGCATTAACACCTTCTCACGATGAATATAGGGTAACTGCGCTCGGTTCAGATGGGTAAAACTGGGTTCCATATCAACTTTTGATTCAGGTAACGCAACCCAACATTGCAATCCATTTAGCACATGATCTTTGCCACGGGTTTCTATTGTCTCGCGTTCAGAGTGAACGATGCCTTTACCGGCTGTCATCCAGTTTACATCACCGGGAAAAATTTCTTGAATAGTACCCAGACTGTCTCGATGTAACATACTGCCTTCTAGCAAATAACTAATTGTCGCTAAACCGATGTGAGGATGAGGCCTAACATTAATCCCGGTACCTGCAGGGAAATGCGCGGGCCCCATGTGATCAATAAAAACAAACGGGCCTATCGCGCGTTTTTGCACACTGGGAATAATCCTCGAAACAGAAAACCCGCCTAAATCTTTTGCTTTTGATTTGATACGTTGAGCCATATTGCGTTCTCTCGATTTACCGGTCGCTACTCTTTACGGTAGCACAGCACTTACAGATAACACGTGTTGATTTAAGATTTTTGTAAACAAAATAAAAAGCCGCTAGGCAGCGGCTTTGACAAGAAAACGTGAACGACGTCGATCAGAACGGAATATCATCATCAAAATCGAAATCTGGCTCCGCCATGGGAGGTTTATTCTGATTTTGTTGTGCGGGTGCTTGCTGGCCACCTGGCTGTTGATACCCCCCTTGTTGAGGCGCATTGTTCGATTGCTGTGGGCGATTCTGATAGCCGCCCTGCGAGTTGCCAGCAGGCGCGTTATAACCGCCGCCCTGTCCAGCGCCGTCCTGACCACGGCCACCTAACATTTGCATCTGGTCAACAATAATTTCTGTAGTGTATCTGTCCTGGCCCTGTTGATCCTGCCACTTTCGTGTTTGGAGTTTACCTTCTACGTAAATCTGCGACCCTTTGCGCAAATATTCACCCGCCACTTCTGCCAGTCTGCGGTACATTGTGAGTCGGTGCCATTCTGTGCGCTCTTGCATCTGTCCTTGCTGGTCTTTCCAGCTTTCACTAGTTGCAAGACTAAGGTTTGCGACGGCATTACCATTTGGCATATACCGCACTTCTGGATCATTCCCCAGATTTCCTACCAAAATAACTTTGTTAACGCCTCGACTGGCCATGGACACTTCTCCGAAATTCTTTAATTGTACGAGTTTAACGCCAAACGCCCGTTTAAGTAAAAGACGATTTGACGTAAAACAATAAAACTGGTCAAAAACTTACCCCAGCACTTTCCCTGCCGCATTGGGATCAAATTGTGCGTCGATCTTAAGATGCACAACCCCGCTCTTCGCCGACATGGTTGCTTCCAACACGCCTTCAAGTTGCTGAAGGGCAACCAGCTGTCTTTTTTGGGTATCTAATTCACTAGACAATTGGTAGGCGACCCGAGAACTTTTGGCTGCCGGCCTCAGCCCTTTGCTTACCCAAAACATCGCAATACTCAATATCACGCCGCATAGAAACACCCATATCGTCGACATGTAAGTGAGAATGGTACCGGCAATAATACCTCCCAGAAATGCCCCCATAAATTGAAAGCTGGCATAGAGCCCCATTGCCGACCCTTTTTCGCCCGCCGGTGCCAAACGGGCAACAATGGTGGGAAAGCTGGCTTCTAGGTAATTAAACCCGCTGAAGAATAACACTGCCGCTAAAACGACTGGAACCACCCCGTAGGGTAAAGCAATTAACACCAACAGTCCTAAAGCCATCAGCACACAAGCCAGTCTAATCGCAAGCTGTTCTCTTCCCTTTCGAGCCAGCGTCATCAACACACCTAACCCCACTATGGCAGTCAATAGAATAGGCAAATAGATTTTCCAGTGCGCATCTAACGCAAAACCAATACTTTTTAACACCGCTGGCAAAGGAACAAAGAGCAATGTGATGCATAAATGCAGCAACATAACATTCACATTAAGTCGCCAGATTTGTGATGCTGTGACCAGATTTTTCACACTGGCTTTTTTAGGCACCAGCTCAATACTAGCCAATGTTTTTACCGGTGTGGGCACTAAAAATACAATCAGTGGCATACTTGCCAGTGCCGTTGCTGCCGTTAGCCAAAAGATGCCAGCAAGGCCAAATTTTGCCGTGATGATGGGGCCAATAAGCACCGCAAGGTAGAATGAAAATCCAATCGCAATACCTATCGTAGCCATGACGTATGACCGCGATTTCTCGCGGCTCACATCGGTCGCTAAAGCCATAATAGCTGACGCAACAGCACCGCCTCCTTGTAAAAATCGACCAATTACCAGCTCAAATAAAGTATCTGCCTGTGCGGCCACTATACTGCCCACCGCAAACACACTGAGCCCAAGTAAAATTACCGGCTTTCTGCCCAGCTTGTCAGACAGCGACCCCATAGGAATTTGCAACAGGGCCTGCATCAACCCATACGCACCAATGGCAACGCCCACTAAAATAGGAGAATAATCGACAAAATCTGTGGCGGTAACTGCCAATACCGGCAGCACCATGAATAGTCCCAGCATTCGAAACATGTAGACCGCTGCCAAAGCCAGTGCAGCGCGAAGTTCCAGTGCATTCACGGTGTCGCAGATTCCTCAATAATAAAATGGGCGCGAAGTGTAGCATAAATTCTGATCTGCATGGTGTACAAAGCGTAACTAACCATATTTTTTAAAACTGGCTATGGCATAATCTCGCTTTTGGCCCTGTCACCTTGCCGTATGGATAAAATAGAAGTTAGAGGCGCTCGCACGCACAATCTTAAAAATATCGATTTAACACTTCCACGCGATAAACTGGTTGTTATCACTGGTTTGTCTGGTTCGGGTAAGTCGTCTTTGGCCTTTGATACCCTTTATGCGGAAGGACAGCGCCGCTATGTTGAGTCACTCTCAGCATACGCCAGACAGTTTTTGTCTATGATGGAAAAGCCTGATGTTGACCACATAGAGGGTTTGTCACCTGCTATTTCTATCGAACAAAAAAGTACGTCGCATAACCCTCGCTCAACAGTCGGCACCATCACCGAAGTCTACGATTATCTTCGCCTGCTGTATGCGCGTGTAGGCACGCCCAAATGCCCTGATCACGAAGTGCCCCTTGATGCACAAACGATCAGCCAAATGGTCGATAAAGTCCTGTCTTTGCCAGAAGGAACTAAGTTGATGCTGCTGGCTCCTGTGGTTCAGGAGCGAAAAGGTGAGCACATCAAGACGTTGCAAAACTTGTCTGCCCAGGGGTTTATTCGCGCACGGATAGACGGCGAAGTGTGCGACTTGTCAGACCCACCTACGCTCGATTTGCACAAAAAGCATACGATTGAAGTGGTCGTAGACAGATTCAAAGTACGGGATGACTTGGCGCTCAGGTTATCTGAGAGTTTCGAGACAGCACTTGAGCTCTCAGGTGGCGCCGCAAAAGTCGCCTACATGGATAATCCCGACGAAGAAGAAATTATTTTTTCTGCTAATTTTGCTTGTCCACATTGCGGGTACAGTATTACCGAACTGGAGCCTAGGTTGTTTTCATTTAACAATCCGGCGGGTGCGTGTCCAACCTGCGATGGCTTGGGGACCAGGCAATTTTTTGACCCACACCGCGTGGTGACGAATGACGAATTATCGCTTTCTGGCGGCGCTATTCGTGGATGGGACAAGCGCAGTTACTATTACTTTCAAATGTTGCAAGCGGTAGCGGATCACTACGAGTTTGATTTAACCACACCATTCCAGGACCTCGATAAAGCAGCTAGAGAAGTTGTGTTGTTTGGCTCCAGAGGCAAATCGTTAGCCTTCAAATACATCAACGAGCGCGGCGATGTCATGGAGCGAAACCATCCTTTCGAAGGGATCATTCCCAATATGGAACGCCGATACAGGGAGACAGAATCAAACACGGTGCGCGAGGAGCTGGCCAAGTATCTCAGTCATCAACCTTGTAATGCCTGCGAAGGCACCAGATTGCGCACTGAAGCGCGCCATGTTTTTGTTTCAGACACCACACTACCGCAAATAGCAGATATGTCTATTGCGCAAGCGCACACATTTTTTAAGACGCTAGCTCTGCAAGGGCAAAAAGCCCAGATCGCTGAAAAAATCCTAAAAGAGATCCTCGACCGCCTTGGCTTTTTGGTAAATGTAGGTCTTAATTATCTTTCAATGTCGCGCAGTGCCGACACCCTTTCCGGGGGAGAAGCCCAGCGCATTCGTTTGGCAAGTCAAATTGGTGCAGGCCTTGTTGGTGTTATGTATGTGCTGGATGAGCCTTCAATTGGTCTTCACCAAAGAGACAATGAGAGACTGCTCAAAACACTGACGCATTTACGTGACTTAGGTAACACTGTGTTAGTGGTTGAACACGACGAAGACGCTATTCGAGAGGCAGACTATGTGGTTGATATTGGGCCTGGTGCAGGCGTGCACGGTGGACAGATCATCGCACAAGGTACCGTCGAAGATATCAAAGCCAGCGAAGAGTCGATTACGGGAAAATACTTGTCTGGTCGTGAAAGAATAGATATTCCTGAAAAACGCCACCCCGCAAAAGACGACAAATGGATTGAACTCAAAGGGGCATCGGGCAATAACCTGAAGTCGGTAGATTTAAAGGTGCCATTTGGTGCCATGACCTGTATAACCGGGGTGTCTGGTTCAGGGAAATCAACGCTTATTAACGATACCTTTTATCGCATTGCGCAGCGTGAACTCAACAAGGCCACATCGACAGAACCGGCACCACACGACTCAATTTCTGGCTTACAGTGGTTAGATAAAGTTGTGGACATAGACCAAAGCCCTATCGGACGAACTCCTCGCTCAAATCCAGCAACTTATGCGGGAATCTTCACTGCGATAAGAGAGCTTTTTTCCGGCACACAAGAGTCTCGCTCTAGGGGTTACAAACCAGGCAGGTTTAGCTTCAACGTAAAAGGTGGACGCTGTGAAGCATGCCAAGGTGACGGTGTCATAAAAGTTGAAATGCATTTCTTGCCAGACGTGTTTGTACCCTGTGATGTGTGTAAGGGGAAACGTTACAACCGCGAAACATTGGAAATTCAATATAAAGGTAAGAATATCCACGAAGTACTGGAAATGACGGTTGAAGATGCCCGCGCTTTCTTTGACCCAATTCCAGCAATCGCAAGGAAGCTACAAACCCTTATTGACGTAGGTTTGTCGTACATACGACTTGGCCAAGCAGCCACAACCCTCTCGGGTGGTGAAGCGCAACGTGTGAAACTTGCTAAAGAGTTGTCCAAGCGAGATACCGGGCAAACACTGTATATTCTGGATGAGCCCACAACCGGTCTTCACTTTCACGATATTAAGCAATTGCTCGCCGTACTGCACAGACTTCGCGATCACGGCAATACTGTGGTCGTAATCGAACACAACCTCGATGTGATCAAGACGGCTGATTGGATTGTCGATTTAGGCCCAGAAGGCGGCAACGGCGGTGGTCAGATAATTGCTGAAGGCACGCCTGAAAGTGTGTCAGAGCAAGCAATCTCACACACGGGGCATTTTCTCAAACCCTTGTTAACCAGCAGATAACAATAAGGAGTTGGTTTTGCTATCAGAATCTTTTTCAGTCCGTTTCTACGAAACTGACGCGCTACAGCATGTAAGTAACACGGTATTGGCCGGTTGGTTTGAGGCGGCCAGAGAGCCAGTATTTAAAGTGTTTACACCTGATCTTGATTTGAAAAACTGGCCGCTTATTCTGGCCAGCTACACTATCGACTTCGTAGCACAAATCTATTACGGCAAACCTGTTACTCTTAAGACTGGCGTTAGCCGAATTGGTGGTAGCTCCTTCGACGTTTATCAGGAAGTGTGGCAGGACGATGTGCTGTGTGCCAAAGGTAAAACAACCATGGTGCACTTTGATTATAGAGAACAGAAATCTCGACCTATTGAAGGTGATACAAAGATGGCACTAGAGTCTTTAAAGGTTTAAACCTTAAAAAAATAGTTGCTTAAGTACCCTCACAGGCTTGTCCACTAACATCACTACGAAAGCCAGTTAAGCAGTCACGTTTTCTGGCTTTTCCTTTATTACCACCTAAACTCTAGACATAAAGTGTTTGCGTCCATCACCAATGTATTGAGAGGCCTGTCATCCCTAATCCACAGCTGTACAGGGACATTTTTGAACAACTTCTGGACGAAGTGCATGTTTGGGAAGTCATTCGCAACAGCAATGGCGAAATAATGACATGGAAGTTAGTCAATGCAAACGCAGCGGCACTAAAGGTATGGGGTAAAACGCTTTCTGAAGTTGTAGGGAAAACAACGGACGAAATTTTCCCAGGTTCAAACGCTTCTAAGCACTTTAAACCCATAGTAGAAAGAATCTTTCGCGAGAACAAACCTTATCAATGGGAAAGTTACTTTGCGGGTACAGACCAAACTTTACTAATGAAAAGTATCCCCATTGGTGCCTTGTTTGTGAGTACTGGGATTGATATCACTGAATTAAAGCAATTTCAAAGCCGCCTCGAAAATGCCAACCTCAGGCTCATTGAATCAGTAAAGGCTGGGCAAGTAGGTATTTGGGATTGGAATATTCTGGACGACATTTTAATCTGGGATGACTTGATGTTTGACATTTATGGCATAAAAAAAGGCGAAAATATTTCCTATGCCGTTTGGAAGCATTCACTGCATCCTGAGGATAGTGAAACCGCCCAGAAAGCCATTGATGACGCCGTAAAAGGAAATAAAGAGTACGAATTAGAGTTTCGTATAATTCAGCCTTCCGGAGAGATAAGGCACATTAGCGGTGCCGGAACAGTGATAAGGCATGAAGACGGCACTGCCGTCCGTATGTTAGGCACAAACATTGATATTACTGAGCGCGTGGTATTGCAAAAAAACCTTTTGCAGGCGCAAAAAATGGACTCATTAGGTAGCTTAGCTGGCGGAATTGCACACGACTTCAACAATCAGCTTGCTGGCATTTCAGGTTTTGCTGAACTCATTAAATTAAACACGCATGAGCCTAAAATCCGTGATTATGCAGAAAAAATCCTTACCTCACTGAATCACTCCAAGAGCTTAACATCTAAATTGTTGTCATTCTCCAGACAAACGAATACGACCTTTAAACAGGTAAACGTTGAGCACTTAGTGGAGGAAACGGTCAGTGTTCTTGAACATACATTGCATAAAAAGATTAATCTATCAAAATGTTTAAACGCGAAAGTAGCTGAATGTTTGGGCGACCAGGCGGCAATACAAAACGCCCTTCTCAATTTAGGATTAAACGCCAGAGATGCTATGCCAGACGGTGGGGATCTCGTCTTTATGACTGACAATATCAACGTCCATGCAAGTGACCATTACTGTCAAACTGAAAAAATCAAACCTGGCCGATATATCAAGGTATCCGTAAAAGATTCCGGCATAGGTATGGACGCCTTTACCCTACAGAGAATCTTTGAGCCTTTTTTTACAACGAAAGAACTAGGCAGAGGAACTGGCATGGGGCTCGCTTCTGTTTATGGCTGCGTAAAAGAGCATCATGGATTTATCACAGCAGAAAGCGAAGTAAACCGAGGCACTACCATTACATTCTTTTTACCCTGTAATGAAAGTCGTGTACACGCAACCACCAAAACAACCAATGAAAAGCACGATAACACTGATCCAACTTTAACTATATTACTGGTTGACGATGAAAAAGATATAAGAGAGGTAGGAGAGGAGTATCTGAAAGCCAGTGGTCATACTGTCTTTTGTGCAGAGGATGGGCAAGAGGCGATAACTGTTTTTAAAGCGCATAGTGCCACCATCGATTTGCTTATTTTAGACATTAATATGCCAAACATGACTGGCGTTGAATGTTTTACGTCTATAAAAAAAATTAAACCGGAGATTCAAGCCATTTTTTGCACAGGATATGCTGAAGCAACCGAATTAGAAAACCTCAAAAGTCACAACATTGAACACGTCTTAAACAAGCCGTATTCATTTTCCTCGCTTTCCAAGGCCATTTCGCAGATCCAAAATACGCAGCCACGAAATCGAGTGTAGTCTAGTACCTAAATTGCTGCATAATACGCGTAAATTCCTGGGCTAAATCAGCCAGTGCTTCACTCACTCGGTTAAGCTCCTGAGAGCTCTTAGATGTATCACTCGTTCGGCTGTTAATATCATCCACATTGTCCGAGATTGATACCGCTACTGTCTGCTGCTGACCTGTTGCATTGGCAATTTGGTCATTCATTAACGTGATACGAGCTATGGTGTCATTTATGGCTTGCAGACTACTGCCCGCTTTGTTGGCTTCTTCCACACTCACAGCGGCCTGATCGGTTCCACGCCCCATGACACTAACCGCAGTACGAGCTGCATTCTGAAGTTGCTCAATGGTTTGCTGGATTTCTTCTGTTGATTGTTGGGTTCTAGATGCCAAGGTTCTCACTTCGTCTGCTACTACAGCAAAGCCTCTGCCCTGCTCACCGGCCCTCGCAGCCTCTATAGCAGCATTCAATGCCAGTAAGTTGGTCTGTTCAGCGATGCCTTTAATGACATCTAACACTACACCTACTTGGTTAGAATCAGACTCCAGTTTGCGAATAACCTCGGCGGTTTCTTCCACACCGGCGGCCAGGTTTTGAATGCTGTCAACCGTTTGGTTGACCACCGCTTGCCCCTGACTAGCGGCATTTGACGCATCTCCAGCAGCCTGTGCAGCTTCTGCTGCACTGCCAGCAACTTCATTAACACTGGTTGTTAAGTCGTCTACAGCGTGTTTTGCGTCTGCCGCGGAGCGCTGCTGCGCATTAATGGTGTCCTGAGTCTGCGCTGATACCAGATTCAGATTATTGGCCAGTTCATTTAGAGGCTTAGATGTGTCGCTTATGTCTCTCACCACCCCTTGAAGCTTTTCAATAAATTGATTAAACCAATGTACAAGATCACCGATTTCGTCTTGGTTTTTTGTGCTCAGCCTAACAGTGAGATCACCTTCTTCTTGGGCAATGTTTTTAAGCGACTTTACCACGTCAGCAATGCTGCCTTTTAAGCTTGTGACAATAGGCATAGCGACTGCAAACAGAATGACAGTAGTCACTATTCCCATTATGATACCCACAGTGATCAACGAGTGCGCCGCATCGTTACTTTCGCCTATCGCCTGCTGGAAGTTTGCCAGTCGTTTTGCACTAAAACGTTCAAGCTCTGCTGTAGATTTTTCAAACGCAGCATTCATAGATTGTGACTGTTCAGCCAACTTAGAGAAGTCTGCTGTTCCGTCTACCATGGATTTACTTACTTCAAATGCGAGTGAAAAGTAACTGTCAAAATCTCGCTGAATGCCATTAGCTTCTGCTGCCAAGCTGGGCTCAACACTGCCAATTTTGTTCAAATTCTGGCGGGTATCCTCAGCTAGCTGCTGAGCGAGTTGTAGTGATTCTTCATCACCTGTGGTCACGGCACTGCTTAGCGTGTCCCGTACTTTTTCCATGCTAACCAACGCATCCTTTGACGCTAGGACAGCAGGAAACTGCACATCTTTGGCGTCTTCAAGAAGACCAACGTTATTGAGCGCTGTTGAGCTTGTAATGGCCAGATAGATGATGAAGGCGATGGTACTGACAATAGGTATGAAATACAGTTTTTGTGCAATTGACAATCTGGCCAAAAAATTCATACACAATCCTCATGTTGTTCTCTTTGGTTACATTACTATATGTAGATTAGTTTTTGAACGATAGCAATGATTTAGAATTCATCGAAGGCTGATATATCTTGTCCTTGTAATGTGTAACCCACGCTGGCAATGTCACCTTTCCAGCCTTTTGTAGACAGCTTACCGGTGACCCAGATCGCATCATAGAGGTTTTCGATTTTTACACCTTCAGAAAACTTTACATAGACAATTTGGTTAGAAGGCGGTGGGGGTACATGAATACATGCGCCAAAATACGGTACCAGTAAAAACTCTGTCGTGCTGTCCGCACTGCCTTCAAGAGGCACAACAAAGCCAGGGATTCTGACAATCTCACCATCAAGAGATTCGACAAGCGGTGCATCGGGTTGCAACTGCGCCATACTGTTTTCATGCGATACAGGAGGCGCCGCCAGAGCATTAAAACCCTCAGGCATCAAATCTTCCCAATAAAGCTCACGCGCTTCCTCAGCCCATAATGCCGTTGCCGTGATAGCAAGTAAAAACGCAAATAGTAGTCTTTTTAACAATGTACATTCCATCTGACGAAAAAAGGGTGCCCGTTTATTGCACCCTCTTAGCATTAATAAAGCAATGATTATGCTTCCGTTTTGTTGTGACGCTCAACGCTCTCAACAATTTCTTTCTTAGCGGCCGCAGTGTCTGCCCAGCCGTCAATCTTAACCCATTTGTTTGGTTCAAGATCTTTATAGCGCTCAAAGAAATGCTCAATTTGCTTTAAAAGCAATGGAGGAAGGTCACTGATTTCCTTCACATCGCGATAAATAGTACTCAGTTTATCAACAGGTACAGCGATAACTTTGGCATCTTGACCAGACTCATCTGTCATGTTCAATACGCCAACTGGACGGCATTTTATTACTGAGCCGGTTAACAAAGGATAAGGCGTCACTACCAACACATCTACAGGGTCGCCATCATCAGACAAAGTATGCGGCACATAACCATAGTTTGCTGGGTAGTGCATGCATGTTGCCATAAAACGGTCAACAAACACGGCACCTGTGTCTTTGTCTACTTCGTACTTAACAGGATCAGCCTGTGCAGGAATTTCGATAATGACGTTCACTTCATCGGGCAGGTTTTTTCCCGCAGGAACTGCGTTTAAGCTCATGGGTTTTCCTCTAATACTTATGAATTAATAAATTTGAGCGTCATTATAGTGAAGCGCTGTGAGAATTAACAGCGCATCAGTACGCGCCTTTAGTAGTATTCCAGACACTTAGCTACTTCGTTTTTCGAGCCGATCAGCACGGGAACACGTTGATGGATTTCAGACGGCATGACTTCCATGATACGGCCCTCGCCTGTAGACGCCAATCCTCCGGCTTGCTCCATCAAAAACGCCATTGGATTTGCTTCATAGAGCAGACGTAATTTGCCCGGCTTTTTTGGATTGCGCTTATCAAAGGGATACATAAAAATTCCCCCCCTACACAGCACTCGGTGAATATCACCTACCATAGCCGCGACCCAACGCATATTGTAGTCTTTGCCTCTAGGGCCATCGGCACCTGCCATCAGGTCGCCTATGTAGTTCTGGATGGGCTCTTCCCAGTGGCGTTGATTCGACGCGTTAATAGCAAACTCTGCAGTATCTTCTGGCACTTGTATGTTAGCTTGTGTAACCAGAAATCCACCGTGCGTTTTATCCAGCGTATATAGGTGTGTACCGCGCCCTGTTGTCATCGCCAACATGGTGGAGGGACCATACAAAACATAGCCAGCAGCAACCATTTGTGTGCCTGGCTGTAAAAACGCAGAAGGGTCGTCTGGTTCCATCCACTGCGGCGCATGGGCAATGGAAAAAATGGTGCCGATTAGGCTGTTGATCTCTGTATTTGATGAGCCGTCAAGAGGATCGAAGCTAACCAGATACTTGCCATCTGGGTGGCAGGGTACAACGTCGTCTTCCTCTTCTGAAGAGATGGCTTTTACATACCCAGAATCCTTTAGAATATCTTTGAGTATTTGATTTGATATTACGTCGAGCTTCTTTTGAGTTTCGCCCTGTACATTTTCACTTAATGTAGAACCAAGCACACCTGCCAGCGCGCCTTGGCTCACACGAAACGAAATTTCTTTACAACCTGCCAAAAGAGTTCTGATCAATAAGATCAGCTCAAGAGGCGCGCCATCTTTTTGTAGCTGTGAGTTTAAACGCTTCATAGTTATTGACTGCCTTGTTTTTTTTAATTTGTAGGGTACGGACGTGAATCCTACCTTTAATTGTATCGGTCTTGGCGCAAAGTGTGAACGACTGAATGACTTCTGTTACAGTTGGCACGTTGTAAAATAACCAAAATACGCTATGCACATACACATTCTTGGGATCTGCGGCACCTTTATGGGTGGAATTGCAGCGTTGGCTTCTGCGCTGGGCCACAAAGTAACCGGATCAGATTCAGGTATTTACCCCCCAATGAGCACACAATTGGCGCAAATGGACATTACACTGCACGAATTGGATGACCTTAAACAGTTCAATGATAACCCTGACATCGTGGTAATTGGTAACGCACTGTCTAGAGGCATGCCTGCAGTAGAGTTTGTACTGGACAACAACATACCCTATACCAGCGGCCCTGAATGGTTGAAACAGCACATATTAAAAGACCGCTGGGTACTGGCTGTTGCGGGTACCCACGGCAAAACCACCACGACGAGCATTCTCACTTGGATACTGGAACATGCTGGATTGAATCCTGGCTTTTTAATAGGTGGTGTGGCACAAAATTTTAACCTCTCAGCACGGCTCGGTAGTGCACCATTTTTTGTTATAGAAGCCGATGAGTACGACAGCGCTTTTTTCGATAAACGCGCAAAATGTGTGCATTATCTTCCGCGCACGTTCGTTATAAACAATCTTGAGTTCGATCACGCTGATATTTATGCCGACTTATCGGCAATTCAAACTCAAATTCATCATGCTGTAAGAACCATCCCAAGCCATGGTTGCGTATTTAGTCACGCGTCTCATGATGCAGTGCAGGAAGCAATCAACAAAGGCTGCTGGAGCGAACAGCAACAAATTGGGCGTGAATGGCGTATTGAACCAACCTCTACTGATTACGCCACATTTATTTTGCATCATCAGAGCGGACAATCTGCTCAAGTCACCTCTTCACTGTTTGGTTTACATAATATGCACAATACAGCCATGGCCATTATTGCCGCGCACCACGTCGGCGTAACGCTGGATATAGCTGTTGAAGCAGTGCAAGACTATGTTAACGTGAAGCGCAGAATGGAGCTTAAAGGCAGTATTCGCAACGTTAATGTGTACGACGATTTTGCCCATCACCCTACAGCCATTGAAACCTCGCTGGATGGCTTAAGAAAACACCAGCCTACCGGCCGTATCCTCGCTGTCATTGAACCTCGCTCTAACACCATGAAAACAGGGGTGCATAAAGAAACGCTGCACCATTCTTGGCGAATAGCAGACCGAGTGTGGGTGAAGACATCACCCGATATGACCTGGCTACAAGCCGCAGTGGAACAATCAGGCGAACAATCAGTGTATTTGGTCCAAAATACGTCAGATATTGTAAAAGCCGTAGTTAAAGAAGCGCAGTCAGGTGATCATATTGTTGTGATGAGTAATGGCGGCTTCGATGGGATTCACGAGAAACTATTGGAGGCGCTATGAACACTGCTTCGACCTACGATAAGCAAATTACCTTGGCGATAACGGGTGCTTCTGGCGCACCCTATGCATTAGGATTGCTGAAGGCACTTGTGGCCAACAATGTTCAGATATTTGTACTGATTTCCTCTGCCGCTCAGGTCGTATTAAAGACAGAGTCAGATATTGCCATACCATCCCATCCAGACAAAGCACAGCAATTTTTACAGCAGATGTTTTCTGCCAAAGACGGGCAGATACAAGTATTCGGCAAAGAAAATTGGTTTTCTCCTGTAGCGTCTGGATCAGCAGCGCCTAAACACATGATAGTATGCCCTTGCTCTACTGGGACGTTATCTGCCATCGCAACCGGTGCGAGTGACAACCTTATTGAAAGAGGCGCAGATGTAGTGCTAAAAGAACGTGGTCAGCTCATACTGGTGACCCGGGAAATGCCACTTTCCAGCATCCATTTAGAAAATATGCTAAAGCTATCGCAAATGGGCGCCACCATTATGCCAGCCTCACCAGGGTTTTATCACCACCCTACTTGCATAGACGATCTGGTAGATTTTGTAGTTGCGAGAATTCTCGACCATTTAGGTCAGGCACATAACCTAGTGTCTAGGTGGGGTTACGGTGGAGACTAAATCAATCCAGATCAAGCGGTTCAGGAGAAAGAATAACGCCAGTACTGTCGACGTAAATATGGTCTTCCGGTAAAAAAGTCACACCTGCAAAGTTGACCGGAATATCGACGTCGCCGGTTTCTTCGCTGTCAGCATTAACGGGAATAGAAGCTGTGGCCAAAATGCCAATATCAATATCGGCTAGCATATCAACATCACGCACACTGCCATAACACACAATCGCTTCCCAGCCGTTCTCTGCAGCTGTCTGAGCTGACTGGGCATCTATGAGGGCTCTGCGCGTTGAACCACCCCCGTCAATAAGCAAGACTTTACCTTCTCCAGGTTCAGACAAAACACGGTCTATAAGCCCTCTGTCCTCGTAGCACTTAATGGTGGTAATCTCGCCACCAAAAGAGCCCTGACCACCATAGCTTGAAAAAATCGGTTCCACTACATCTACGCTGTCAGCAAACAGGTCGCAAAGTTCAGATGTGTTATAGTTCATAAGGTGGTCCGTTGTCGTGTCTAACCTTGATTTACGCACTCTAGCACAGCATTGAAAGACTTGCACAATCATCAAAACTGACTGTCATAAAGAATTAGTATTTCTGTCACCTTGCGTTCATACACACTGGTTATTGTTTGACCATCTCGAACTGTATGAGCAGAACAGTGAGTATAAAATCTTTAACAAAATACGATACTGCCCTGTTTTATTGGATTTATAGCTTTACCGATAATAGAGATTGTCGCTCCATTATTTGGCTGTCAAGGACTGGCGATGGGCACTTATACCTCGCGACAGGTCTTGCATTGTGGGCTTTCGAGCCGGCTTATGGGCAGTTATTTTTGTTCACTGCCTTAATGGCATACAGTCTTGAATTGCCACTTTACATTGTGCTCAAAAAACTGTTTAAGCGTCCAAGGCCCTGTGATTTATTAACAAATTTTTCGGCCCATGTAACACCGTCAGATAAATTTAGTCTGCCTTCTGGGCACACTGCGGCAGCATGGCTTATGGCCAGCATTGTGGCACATTTTTATCCGCCTTTTGCTTTATTTGCCTACATTTGGGCGTCACTTATTGGTGTCTCTCGTATATTGCTGGGTGTTCACTATCCATCAGATGTAATTGCAGGTGTTGCTTTGGGCGTCACTATTTCTTCAATTAGTATTGCAATCCTGGGGTAATATGAAAGTTTTGTATGGTGTCCAAGGGACGGGTAATGGACACATTGCACGCGCTAGAATTATGGCTAGGGCATTAGCGGAACGGAACGACATCGAAGTGGATTTCGTTTTTTCTGGCCGCGAACGGGGTGCCTATTTTGACATGGAATGTTTTGGTGATTTTGAAACATATGATGGGCTCACCTTTGTTACTCACCGCGGAAAAGTCGATAAATGGAAAACCGTTTGTCAGGCGAAACCAACGACCTTGATCAACGATATACGAAAGTTCGACTTATCTAAGTATGACCTCGTGCTCAATGATTTTGAGCCGATTACAGCTTGGGCCGCAAAGAACCAGGGGGTGACCTCAATTTCAGTGAGCCATCAGGCTGCATTTTCTTATGATGTGCCTAAAAGTGGAGCCAGCCCCTTAGACAAAGTTATCATGAAACTATTCGCACCTACCGACCTAAAGCTTGGTGTACACTGGTTTCATTTTAACCAACCTATTCTGCCCCCGTTTGTCAGCGATAAACCGTGTGAAACACCTTCTAACAAACACGTATTAGTTTATTTGCCATTTGAGTCTCTGGACGATATTAACGCTTTGCTTGAGCCACTGTCGGACCAACAGTTCATTTGTTATCACCCCGATGTTAAGTCAGTAGTGAAGAACGGTCATATTCTGTGGAACCCGCCCTCAAAAACGACTTTCAGCCAACACCTTCAACACTGCAGTGGTGTGATTGCGAATGGAGGGTTTGAACTGTCCAGTGAAGCATTGCAACTGGGAAAAAAGTTACTAATAAAACCACTTCAGGGTCAGTTTGAACAACTTTCTAATGTGATTACGCTTAATCAATTAGAGTTGTGTCATACGCTTTTTAGTTTGGACACAGACATTGTTGAGGAGTGGTTAAATGTTGCGCCTATGGAGCCTATCACTTTTCCTGATGATCCCCACCCTATGCTGGATTGGTTAATTAAACGACAATGGCACAATACCAAGCCTCTGTGTGATTACCTTTGGCAACAAGTTCAATTTCCAGATAAAACACGTCAGCGACTTTTGTCACTTGCAATTTAGCTCTGCAATGCGATGATACAGCGCAGGGAATGTGCGGTTTCAAGTGTGCAAAATGAAAAGAAAAATAACGTCCATCATCTTTTTGCTCGGTCTAGTGGCCAGCTGCGGATATCGAGGTGCACTTTACATGCCCGAAAAACCGCCAACTACCCCATCACAAGATCAAGAAACACCTCAACAATCTGAAGAGGACAATTAGTTGGATTTTTTTGACTATAAGCGCGACGTTCTGCACGCTGAGGACGTGTCTTTGCACGCCATTGCAGAAACCTATGGCACCCCTACTTATGTTTATTCTAGAGCTACCTTAGAGCGACACTGGCAGGCATTTGACAATGCACTTAGTCATCACGCACATTTGATTTGTTATGCTGTGAAAGCCAACTCCAACCTTGCTGTTCTTAACGTCTTAGCGAGACTAGGTTCTGGCTTTGACATTGTATCGGGTGGGGAGCTCGCCAGAGTTATCAAAGCCGGTGGTGATCCAAGCAAGGTGGTATTTTCGGGCGTGGCGAAGCGCGAAGATGAAATTCGCTATGCCCTTGAAAACAAGATCATGTGCTTTAATGTAGAGTCACATGCCGAGTTAGATAGGATAAACAAAGTTGCTGAAGAAATGGGGGTTGTTGCGCCAATTTCGCTACGAATAAATCCAGATGTTGATGCGAAAACACACCCTTACATTTCAACGGGTTTAAAAAGTAATAAATTTGGTATCGCGGCTGAACAGGCGCTTGCATCTTACCGATATGCGCACAGTCTATCCAATCTGGATATTCAGGGGATGGATTGTCACATTGGCTCTCAACTTACCGACCTTGCCCCGTTTGAAGACGCATTAGATAAATTACTTGTGCTCGTTGACGCATTAGAAAAAGAAGGGATCAGTCTGACCCATCTCGACTTGGGTGGCGGTTTGGGCGTGACGTATCAAAATGAAACGCCACCAGATCTTGAAGAGTATGCAGCCAGGCTTGGTCGAAAGCTGGCAGACAGACAGCATCTCAAGCTCATACTTGAACCTGGCCGAGCCATTGCCGCTAATGCCGGCATTTTATTGAGCAAAGTTGAATTTATTAAACAAGGCGAAGAACAGCATTTTGCTATTGTGGATGCAGGAATGAACGACTTACTTCGTCCGGCACTCTACTCTGCATGGCAAAACATCATTCCGGTGGACCGCAACACGGAAGCCACTCCGCACCTTTACGATGTAGTTGGCCCAGTCTGTGAGACAGGTGACTTTTTGGGTAAGGAACGAACGCTTCCCATTCAGCCAAACGACTATATTGCTGTGCGCAGTGCGGGTGCCTATGGGTTTGTTATGGCATCAAACTACAACAGTCGTTGTAAACCTGCAGAAATTATGGTCGACGGCGCTAATCATCATCAGGTAAGAGCAAGAGAAACACTAGAGGACCTATGGTTAGGGGAATCGGTATTACCTTAACTGGGGTTTTGAATTAAATGGTTTTACATTTTTCTAAAATGCATGGACTAGGTAACGACTTCGTTGTTATCGATGGTGTAACACAAAATGTATTTATTACACCTGATAAAGTGCGTGCACTTGCCGATAGGCATAGGGGCATTGGTTTCGATCAGTTGTTATTCGTTGAACCCCCTTATGACCCAGAGCAGGATTTTCATTACCGCATTTTCAATGCAGACGGTAGCGAAGTAAGCCAGTGTGGTAATGGTGCTCGATGTTTTGCCCGTTTCGTGAAAATGAAGGGCCTGATAAACCGAAACAAAATTCTGGTCAGCACCAAGTCTGGCAAAATGACTCTCTACATCGAAAAGGACGGTCAAGTCACCGTCAATATGGGCGAGCCTGATTTTGAGCCATCAATGGTGCCCATGCAAGCAAACAAGAAAGAGAAAACTTATCTACTCAGAGTAGAAGAACAAACAGTCTTTTATGGTGCTGTATCCATGGGTAACCCGCACTGTGTGCTGGATGTCGACAATATCGAACTCGCAGAGATAGAAACACTAGGGCCTATATTATCTACACATGAACGCTTTACCGAAGGCGTCAACGTTGGCTTTATGCAAGTACTTTCGAGAGACAGTATTCGTCTTCGAGTGTATGAAAGAGGAGTCGGCGAAACACAAGCTTGTGGCAGTGGTGCTTGCGCAGCAGTTGCAATAGGACAAATACAAGGTAAATTAGACAAGGATGTGAATGTGCATTTGCCAGGGGGTACTTTGCGCATTCGCTGGAATGGTTATGAGAGCGCACTCAAAATGACCGGGCCGGCAGAACATGTTTTCGATGGACAATTACAATTATGAAAGATGTCTCTAGACAAAGTACGCTCGCAGTTGAATTATCAGATGTTGTAGTGGATGACCACGCGCTTGACTCAGAAGTGGTAAGAGAATATTTGCTGCAGCACCCCGGCTTTTTTGTAGACAACGCAGACTTATTTGAAAAAATTTCAGTGCCCCACAGCACTAAGGGCAGTGTATCCCTGGTTGAGTTGCAGGGAGAGCAGTTGCGCAAGAAGATTCGGCATCTTTCTCAAAAACTTAATCAGTTAATCGCTGTAGCCAAGCAAAACGAAAAAATTTATCGTGTTTATGTCTCACTTAACCTCAAGCTAATGAAATGTAAAAGTGTGAGTGATGTGCAAGCGACACTTGAAGAGGTAATGCTGGAGCACTTGCATCTTGCCTCTGTCAAATTGCTACCCTTTAAAGGCGCCATGGCATTACCGGAACTACAACAGCGGCTATTTATCGAAAAGCGGTTTAAATCTTCGCCATTTTTCTTCGGCCGCTTAAGTCAGCATGAAAGGCAACTTGTCTTTAAAGACGAGGTTGCTGAATCAGTAGCACTGGTGCTCATTGGCGACGAAACACTGCTTGGAATGCTGGCAGCAGGAAGTGCAGATGCCGGACATTTCGGACCGAATATGGACACCTTGTTGTTGCGCCAGTTACAGCAAATGCTTACCATTCTACTTAGCGAGTTTTTTAGTTACTGATGGACTATTTAGATGCTTTTTTACAGCATTTAAATACCGACAAAGGCTATTCAACCCACACGTTAAACAATTATCAGCGTCAGATAAACGCCTGCGCAGATCTGCTTGAAGTCACGCACCCAGGATCCGTCACTCCCAACGATATAAAGCGTTTATTAGCCCTGTCGAAACGTCGTAATCTCAGCGCGCGCTCTATAGCACTTCGACTCTCTTCTTTACGTAGTTTTTATCGGTACTTGCTAAAACAAAAACTGATCAGTCACGACCCTACTGAGGGTATTCAGGCTCCAAAGCAAGGTAAGCCTTTGCCCAAGACAGCTTCCGTTGACGCTATGCAAAAACTATTAGACGTGTCATCAGATGATCCCCTCATTGTGCGTGATTTGGCGATGTTTGAACTCTTGTATGGGTGCGGCATGCGTTTATCTGAGCTCACAGGCCTAAACACAGATGATGTTGCAACAGACGACACCATTAAAGTAACGGGTAAAGGCAATAAACAGCGAATTATCCCTCTAACGTCAGCCGCCAAAACTGCACTAGTAAAGTGGTTGAAATACAGGCCGACTTTTTTGAAAAGCGATGAACAGGCTTTGTTTTTAAGTAGCCAAAATAAGCGCATTACCAATAGGCAAGTCGCAAAAAGACTGGATAAATTAGTCTCAGAACAACTTAGCGGTCGCAAGTTGAGCCCTCACAAATTGAGACATTCCTTCGCAACACACGTACTAGAGTCAAGTGGCGATTTACGAGCGGTACAAGAGTTGTTAGGGCATGCCAACTTAAGCACCACACAAGTGTATACACATTTAGACTTTCAGCATTTAGCCAAGGTATATGACAGTGCCCACCCACGCGCAAAGAAGAAGAGTGAGACCTAATGAAATTTTACCGGCCAATTACCAAGATTAAGGCCATCAGTTTTGATTTAGACGACACGCTCTATGACAATCACCCCGTAATAATGCGGGCTGAACAAGGGCTACAGACATATCTCAATCAGCACTATCCGCATGCGGCAAACCTTGGTAAAGAAGCACAGGGTGCCATAAAGCAACACTTGATTAAGCAAGACAAACGATTGGCCTCTGATATGGGAGAATTGAGGCGGCAAACACTTCGCGCCATGCTGTCGTCTAGTACCTTATCAGATGCAGAGATAGAAGACGCTGTAACAGGCTGTTTTAACTTGTTTTATCGCTTGCGCAGTGATGTCAAAATAAATAAGACTGTTTATTCTTGCTTATCGAGACTTAAGGAAATCGTACCAATCGTTGCCATCACAAATGGCAATATTGACACCCAAGTAACGGGATTCGATGACTATTTTGAATTTACTTTGCACGCCAGTTTAGCGTTTCCTCGAAAGCCCTATCCTGACATGTTTCTGGAAGCAGCAAGGCGTCTTAATTGTCAACCAGAAGAAATCTTGCATGTTGGTGACGGTCTTATTAATGATGTTTACGGCGCTTATAAGGCAGGCTTTCAAACAGCCTGGCTGGCGGTTAACCGCCCAATGCTACTCAATAACGAGCCGACAATAGTATTGCCCCATGTTCAACTGGACACTTTAAATGAGCTGATAACCCTGATGACTTAGAGTGCGTCAGTGTCGTCCAATACATTTTGCTGCATGGACTCACATGGTTTTCGGCAACAGGGTTTCCCAACCACTTTGGCAGGTACACCAACCACAGTCACATGCGGCGGCACGTCATTTAATACAACGCTACCTGCTCCCACTTTAGAGCCTTTACCGATTTCGATATTGCCCAATATTTTGGCGCCCGCACCCACCATCACATTCTTGCGGATTTTCGGGTGTCTGTCGCCACTTTGGCTGCCGGTACCACCCAGCGTAACGTTTTGCAAAATTGACACGTTGTCTTCTATCACTGCGGTTTCACCAACAACGATCCCCGTTGCATGGTCGAACATAACGCCTTTGCCAATTTTTGCCGCAGGGTGAATGTCCACACCAAACACTTGGGCATTACGGCTTTGTAGAAACAAAGCCAGTTGATGTCGACCATGGTTCCATAAATAGTGCGCCAATCTGTGTACTTGGATTGCCTGAAACCCCTTGAAATACATGACAATGGTGAGGTATTCAGAGACCGCGGGATCCCGTTCATAAGCGGCTTCGACATCCGCAATTGCAGATTCCACAATAGCCGGGTCGAGAAGATAAGCCTGATCAAACACTTCGCGTATTGCTAGGGCTGGCATAACATCATCTGACAACTTGTTCGACAATATAAAGCTCAATGCCGACTCAACGTTAAAATGGGTCAGCAAACAGGCATGAATATAACTGGCAAGCAGTGGTTCTTTTTCAGCTACACCTTGAGCTTCACCTTTTAAAACGCTCCAAAAATCTTTTCGTATCGGCATACTTATACTCAGAGTTTGTCTTGCTAAGGCTTAATTGTGGGACTTGTGCGCACATTTTCAAGCGTTAGACGATAATTCTTCGACCTGATGAGGCCAGTAAACGCATAGCTTTGCCTGTATAAATGCACAGCTTAATGGCATACTTGACCTAAAACCCGATGTTAAAAGAAATTAATGGACGTTTCAGAGCTACTTGACGACTTAAATCAAAAGCAAAGAGAAGCCGTAGGCGCGCCTGCAGGTAATATGTTGGTATTAGCGGGTGCAGGCAGCGGCAAAACCCGTGTGCTGGTGCATCGTATTGCTTGGCTTATGCACGTAGAAAATATTGCGCCCTTCAGTATCTTGGCGGTTACATTTACAAACAAAGCGGCGCGCGAAATGCGCGGAAGAATTGAGGCTTTGATGGGACGCCCGTTAAACAGTATGTGGATAGGCACCTTCCACGGGCTAGCTCACCGGCTTTTGCGCAGTCATGCGCAAGAAGCCAAACTGCCAGACAACTTCCAAATTCTCGATTCAGACGATCAATACCGTTTGGTTAAGCGCATTATCAAGTCGCTCAACATGGACGAGAAACAATGGCCACCAAAGCAGTTACAATGGTATATCAACGGACAAAAAGACGAAGGGCTTCGTCCCCATCAAATAGAAACCCATGGTGATCACACGCAGCAAAAAATGCGTGATATTTATCAGGCCTATCAAGCAGCCTGTGACCGTTCAGGGCTGGTAGATTTTGCTGAAATACTACTCCGAGCCCATGAGCTGCTGGTGAACAACCCAGATTTACTGGCTAATTATCAGCGACGTTTCCGCGCGATTCTAGTGGACGAGTTTCAAGATACCAATAATATACAGTACGCTTGGCTCAGACTGCTCTGCAGCCAAGATAATCACATTATGATTGTGGGGGATGACGATCAATCAATCTATGGTTGGCGTGGTGCGAACGTAGAAAACATCCAGCACTTTTTACATGACTACAACAACGTATCAACCATTAGGCTTGAGCAAAACTACCGCTCAACAGCTACTATTTTGAAAGCCGCCAATGCGGTCATCGACCACAATCAAGGGCGTTTAGGCAAAGAACTGTGGACAGACGGTAGCAAGGGAGACCCAATTTCTGTTTACGCGGGTTTCAACGAACTCGACGAAGCCCGTTTCATTGTGTCGCAGATACAGGACTGGCAACAACAGGGCAATCCTTTACAAGAATGCGCAATCTTATATAGGAACAATGCCCAGTCCCGCGTACTTGAAGAAGCTTTGTTGCAACAAGCCATACCTTATCGGATCTACGGTGGTTTACGCTTTTTTGAACGTCAGGAAATAAAAGATGCGCTTAGCTATCTCAGGTTAATCTATTTTCCTCACGATGATGCCGCCTTTGAACGTGTGGTAAATACTCCAAGCCGTGGACTGGGCGATAAAACACTGGGCATAGTGCGAAACCATGCAAGAGAGTATGACTTATCTATGTGGCAGGCAGCCTCCCAATGTGTCGAGCAGGGGTTACTGAAAGGAAGAGCTGCAAATGCTGTCACAGCGTTTCGCTCACTCATAACAGAGCTGTCAGATCAGGCTGAACACCAAGTTTTAGATGAACAGGCAAAAACGGCTATCCACGGCTCAGGGCTCTATGCTATGTATCAGGCAGAGAAAGGAGAAAAAGCCCAGGCGCGTATTGAAAACCTTGAAGAGTTAGTCAGCGCCTGTAAGCAATTCGAAATTCCGGTTGAAGAGGAAGAGGAGCTGACACCGCTAGCTGCATTTTTGGCGCATGCGTCTTTAGAGGCAGGCGAAACACAAGCAGATAGCCATCAGGATTGTGTCCAAATGATGACTATTCACACAGCCAAAGGTCTTGAATTTCCGCTTGTGGTGCTCGCTGGCGTAGAGGAAGGCATGTTCCCCAGTCAGTTAACCCATGATGAGCCTGGCCGCATGGAGGAAGAACGTCGTTTGTGTTATGTGGGTATGACCCGGGCTATGAAGAAGCTCTTCATTACGTACGCCGAATCAAGGCGGTTGTACGGTCAGGACAAATACCATACCGCCAGCCGCTTCATTAAGGAAATTCCCGATGACTGTGTTGAAGAGGTCAGATTAAAGTCAACGCTCTCGCGGCCAGTACACAACAGATTCAGTCCTGCAACATCGCATGAAGCGTTTGAGGGTAGTGGATTTACTCTGGGGCAGCGCGTTCGACACCGCAAGTTCGGCGATGGTGTAGTATTAAATTATGAAGGCAGTGGCGAACATGCCAGAGTACAAGTAAACTTTGATGACTTCGGTGCTAAATGGTTAGTACTAAGCTTTGCCAAATTAGAGCCGGTATAACGAAGGTAATCAATTAATGCAGCATCAGGTCCTGATTGTTGAGAGCAATACTCAACTCGCGCGTCTCTTGCACAAGCAGGTGATCCAAGCAGGGCTTGAGCCTCTCATGGCTGACTCCATGTACGCAGCAAAAAAGCGCTTTTCTGATTCACTGCCTGAGTCCTTGTTGTGTGCCTTAGTGGGCTATGCCCATCCAGATGCAGAGTGTGCAGAAGCAATAGCTTTTACGACTGGCGTAGCCGTCCCAACGATTGCTATTTCAGAAAAAATGGACGGTGCAATCCATAAACACGTCATGCATTATGACATTGTCGACTATGTGGGACTGGAGAATGCACAAACAATCGATTACCTCTATCGGTTGTTGCTCAGGCTAAATAAAAACAAGCGCATTGGCGTGCTTGTGCTATCTGAAATTCGCAGAACACGCCAGGAATGTAAAAACTGGCTACAACGACACAGTTTCAGATTGTATGAAGCGATCACGCCCGACCAAGCGCATGCGCTTCTATTAGCCAACAACGACATCCAAATTGTAATGGTTGATACAAACTATGAAGATACCTGCTCCAGGTTCATTGCAGACCTTCGCAAGGTCTACACCAAAGATGATCTTGCGATTGTTGGCATGTCGCATAAACCCTCAAATTTTGTCGCCGCGCACTTTATAAAATGTGGGGCTACTGACTTTTTCACTTTGCCGTTTAATCATGAAGAGTTTTTGTGCCGGGTTATGCAAATGCTTGAATCTATAGAGCATGTCGCGTTAATTCGAAAAACAGCGAATACCGATTACTTAACAGGACTGCCCAATCGCCGTCATTTTTTCTTTTCAGTTAATAAACGTCAGCCTGCACATATCAGCACACAGGCTTTAGCCATTATTGACCTTGACCACTTCAAGCACATCAATGACACCTATGGCCATGATGCTGGCGACGCAGTACTAAAGAACGTTGCCAGACTATTAGCAACAGAATTTGAGCACGCTGATATTGCGCGTTTCGGCGGAGAAGAGTTTTGCGTGTATCTACCGGATATTGCCGTGGATGATGCTATTGCTACCATGCAAAGCCTGTGTCAGAAAGTAGCGGCATTGCACATTGACTTTAACAACACCGTACTGCGTGTTACCACCAGTATTGGATTAACGGTAGCCTACAATAGCAATATCGAAGCCATGCTATCAAAAGCTGATGCCATGCTGTATGAAGCGAAAAATGGCGGTCGTAACCAGGTGCGCTACAATGCCGAATGTTGACGTTTTTGCTGTCGATAAGCCCGGAATGAGTCAAGCGTAAATAATACTACGCCAGCCCAAACAAACATAAAAATAACAGCGCGCTCAAGCGTAAATTCCTCACCGTACAACAACACTGCGACGGCAAACATAATAGACGGGCCAATATACTGCAAAAAGCCGAGTGTTGAGTATTTCAGTCGCTTCGCCGCACCATTAAAAAACAGTAATGGCACTGTTGTTAACAGACCAGCAGACACCAGCAGAGCATTCATCAACACGCTGTTATTGAGCATGTTGCTGTGAGGTGACCCAAAATACAGCAAATAAAAGAGCGCAACAGGGAGCATCATAACGGTTTCAATGGTTAACCCTGCCACAGGCCCAACGGACACCATTTTACGCAACAGGCCATAAATACTAAAACTGAAAGCAAGACTTATGGCTATCCAGGGAAATGCACCGAAACCGACTACTAGAATGCCCACACCGATTACCACAAGCGCAACAGCAGCTTGCTGCCATGGGCGTAATACCTCACCAAGTATTACACGCCCAAGCAATACATTGATCAATGGATTGATATAGTAACCAAGGCTGGCCTCCAGAATCCTGCCCTGATTAACAGCCCAAATATAAATGAGCCAATTTATCGCCAGTAAGACAGCAGCAATTAAAAGAATTAACATTCTTCTAGGATTTTTTAACGTTTCTAGCAGGGCCGTGCTTTGCTTCATTGCCCACACTAACAACATTAGCACCACGACTGACCAAACCACACGATGTGTGAGTATTTCAAAAGCGGGGACCATCGCTAATTGTTTGAAGTATATGGGTGCAAGCCCCCACATCAGGTAGGCCCCTATCGCAAATAAAATACCTTGTTTCGTTTGGGTGTTCATGGGTCATTGGCTGACGAGAGTAGAAGGCGGCTACTTTACACCTACCGTTAAACTATTCAAGCAAAGATCACGCTGCCAATAAAATGGTCACAGGTACAGTGACCCGCAGCCAGAAAAATCGTAAACTATTAGCATGAAAGATTCTCAATCCTGTGTCGACCTCCACCACACTCTCAGTACAATTTTTGGCTTCGACGAATTCCGCGACGGCCAGCTTTCCGTTATTGAAAATATTGTGGCTGGCAAGGATGCTCTGGTATTACTTCCAACCGGGGGCGGCAAGTCATTGTGCTATCAGCTTCCGGCTATCGCAATGCCAGGCACCGCGGTTGTTGTTTCCCCCTTAATTTCATTGATGCAGGATCAGGTAGAGCAGGTGAATGAACTTGGGGTTAAAGCAGCATTCATCAACTCTTCACAGGCTCAAGAACAGCAACAGCATACTTACGACTTGCTAAATAACGGCCAGCTCGACTTGTTATACGTATCTCCAGAAAAGCTATTGCAACACAGTTTTTTAAAGCTATTGAGCAATCTTACAGTAAGCCTTTTTGCTATCGATGAAGCGCACTGCGTCTCCCATTGGGGTCATGATTTTCGTGCTGATTACAGGCAGCTATATCAACTAAAGCAACGGTTTCCCGATGTCCCCGTCGTTGGATTAACAGCAACTGCAGACAGGACGACACAGGCGGACATAGTCGCTCAATTGGGCCTTAACGATCCCTTTGTACACAAAGGCAGTTTTGACCGACCCAATATTCGTTATCGCGTTGTACAAAAATACAAGGCGTTTGAACAGGTTGCACAATATATCGATGAACAAGACGGAAGCGGCATTATTTACTGTAATAGCAGAGCAAAAGTCGACGACCTCACACAAAAGTTGCAAAAAAGAGGGCTCCGCTGTGCCAGCTACCACGCGGGTATGGAAAGCGAGGAGCGCGCATGGGTGCAACGGCAGTTCCTTACCGACAGTATTCAGGTTGTTATAGCCACCGTTGCATTTGGTATGGGTATCAATAAATCTAACGTTAGGTTTGTCGTTCATCATGACGTACCAAGAAGCATAGAAAGTTACTATCAAGAGACGGGGCGTGCCGGGCGAGACGGACTGCCCTCAGAAGCCTTATTGTTGTTTGACGAAAAAGACGCAGCCAGGGTTCGCCAATGGATTGAGCAAGGGGAAAACGAAGAGCGTCTCGCCCTGTGTTTGCAAAAGTTTGCGGCTATGGAATCTTTTGGCGACGCACTTACCTGCCGTCGTCAGGTTTTGCTTAATTATTTTTCCGAACTCACCCACACCCATTGTGGTAACTGTGATATTTGCTTGGATCCGCCAAAAATGATTGACGGACTCGTATTGGCGCAAAAAGTCTTATCGTGTATTTTGCGCTTGCAACAAAGTGCAACGGCACAGTACGTTATCGATATACTGCGCGGGCGACAACATAAAAAGCTTGATCCTGCTCACTTTGAACTGTCTACCTATGGTATTGGAAAAGCACACTCTGATGCCTACTGGCACAGTATTATCAATCAACTCATTCACAAAGGTTTGTTGCGAGTTGATATTGAAGCGCATGCAGTACTCAGAATCACAGAGGGCGCTCGCCCTGTGCTTAAAGGCGAAACTCAACTGCAAATTGCCACACCTAGATTAGATGTAAAATCCAATAAAAAGTCGGAAAGCAAAGTGTATGACAAAGAACTGTTTGCTCGCTTAAAGCATCTAAGAAAGGTCATCGCCGACGAAAATGGCGTGCCTCCCTTTGTTGTTTTTAGTGACGCAACCTTGATTGATATCACTGAGAAATTGCCTCAAACAGATGGCCAGTTTCTACAGGTTTCAGGCGTGGGCAACACTAAATTGGAGCGCTATGGTGACGCCTTCCTCACATTACTCAAAGATTACAGTAATCGCGATCATATGGGTGTTGCGTAGGCATACTCACCGCCTTTTTTCAATGCCCTTTGGTACGCTTCACGTTGGTGCATTCGTTTTACATATGCAGTAATTGCAGGATAACGCTCTGCCCGATTTGAAGCCACTAATGCCTCAAGAGGAAAGATCATCTGAAAGTCCACACCGGTTAGGCCACTACCAACAAAACCGTGATTGGCAGAAAGGTGTTGTTCAACAAAATCGAGACTGCTTTTTAAATTTGGACCAAAATAGGCCGCTTTGACCGCGTCAACAAACTTTCCAATGAATACATTCAGGGGAAAGACCACTTTGCCTTTTGCTTTTTCCAAAACCATATTGGCAACTAGCGCTGGCATGAGGGAGCCTTCGGCAAAATGCATCCAAAATAAGTAGTCCTGACCTTCACTTGCCACATCATAACTAAATGCCCCAACTTGATCATAATGACTAATTAGGTATTCAATGATCGCCGCTGATTCGGCCAGCGTGTGTTCACCGACAGTAAGCACAGGTGCCCGTCCCAAAGGGTGCACAGCTTTAAGTGACGAAGGCGCCAAATTAGTTTTTTTGTCGCGTTCGTGGAATTCAATATCATATTCGGCACTCAATTCTTCCAAAAGCCATAATATGCGTTGAGAGCGAGAATTGTTAAGGTGATGAAGCGTTATCATAAACGTCCTTAGTCTACATCATTACACTCAATACCTGTTTAAAGCCTGGTCAGTTTACTTTCTTCATCAAGTTTTTTTATTCAGTGCCGTTGTTCCCTAAAAGGCTGTCTGCTGTCGTTTACACCGTGTAATAATTAGACACCATGATTCACCCGCGGTATAACTATGAAGCCCTCAGTAAAAAGGATGCCGTAATGAGGATGGTGCTACGCCGTTTAGTACATTTTTGTTGTCTGATTTGCCTTACTTCGATTTGGCACATGACCGCTTACGCCGAAAATAGTCCGGTAATCATTGATGATGGATTTTTCAATAAAACGATTACCAACAACGCTATTAGGGTATATGCCAGTAAGACTCTGCCTCTGTCATCTGTGCAGGAGCATATCGACCAGTGGTTGCCCATAGTGCCATTATCTCCCATACCCCAAAATGGCAAAGTGTGGGCAAAAACCACCGTTCTCCATAAAGGTGTCAACTCCATTCAGTTGACAGCAGTTGCCTCCAATACCTTTGCAACAAAGCTGGAAGGCTTTGTTGTTGATGAACGGGGAAGTATTAAAAAAGCCTACAGTCAAAACAAGCGCGGTTCATTAGGTCATCAATTTAGTTTTACGCTCATGCCCGGTGAGCGCGTTGATATCTATATTGCTATCGAAGACGAGGGCCCTTCTTTTCTCCCGCTAAGCCTATGGCAAGCTGATGCGTTGTCTAAGATAACGGCGCAAACCTCGTTGTACAAAATGCTGTTCTCTGGCGCAATGGGCTGCCTTATCCTCTATTTTTTCCTTACCTACTTTGTACAACGAAATGTATGTCGTTACTGGTTTGCCCTGACTGTGTTTATGCTGCTGTTTTTTGTATTACAGAAACAGGGATTAACACTACCCGTAATTGGCAATCTGCTAACGCAAACGACGCTCGTTTATCTTTTAGCAGCACTCGCGTTGCTGGCAGCCTCTAAAGTTACCCATTACCACTTATTTAGGCTGCCAAAACGGCTCGACTGGATGAATTACGCAGTTGCCGCAATGGTCGTGTTGCCTTTGCTATTCACTTCCTCTTACGTGGCGTTAATACTTTCCACACTTTTCGCCGGACTATGGTTGGCGCTGCAAATTGCCTACAGCTTTATTTACAACGATCGACGACTTGTTCTGCCATCCATACTTTATGGTATTGCCTGGTTAACTGGGCTGATAACGTACTTGCTGCACATTGGCTATTTTTTAACAGAGACACCGCATACCAGTCTCACTGTGGGCATCTCATTAATGGCAATACTCAGCGCAGCGATTATTGCCGGTATTGCCATAGAAACCAGTGAGCGCGGCATCAGGATCCGTGAATTTAGCCATCAGGAAAAGCGCATAGAGAATTTACGGCAATTCTATGATTTATTCAGAAACTCGGCAGAGGGGCTTTACACCTCTACCAAAGATGGTCAGTTGCTCAGCGTTAATCCAGCTATGTGTCAGCTTTTTGGATATACCAATGAAGACACCATGCTAAAGCAGGTAAAAACGACGGAAGACTTCTATGCTCACCCTGAAGACCGTGTGCTGTTACTGGAAGAGCTTAATAAACATCAAAGCCTGTTAGGCAGAGAGATAAAAGGCAAAAAAAGGGATGGCAGCGAATTCTGGTTCTCATTATCCTGTCAGCGACATATTGAAGGTAAAAAAGAGTATCTGTATGGTTCTATCTTCGACATCACAGAGCGAAAACAGTCTAGTCTGAGTTTAGAATACCTTGCCACCCATGATTCATTAACTGGGGTTCTGAACCGGCGGGAGTTTGAGCGCATTCTGACCACTCTACTCGATAACTACAATCCGTCTATCCCAGCTTGCTTGCTTTACATCGATTTAGACAGATTCAAATTAGTGAATGATTCCTGCGGTCACAGAGCAGGAGACGAACTCATCAAAAAAATAGCAACGTTAATCCATGAAACTGTGGGCGCAAAAGGAAAGGTTGCCAGACTCGGAGGCGATGAGTTTGCCGTCATCACGTCAGATGTTGATGAAGATGACGCCTATGTATGCGCTAACAAGCTGCTTAATGCGATACAAGATTATAGATTCTTGTATGAAAATAAGATTTTTTCACTTGGTGCCAGTATCGGTTTCTTGCGTATTGATACACCTGATTATTTACCTGAACACCTCGTTTCCATGGCGGATGCAGCCTGTTATATCGCGAAAGAAAAAGGACGAAATCAAATCCATAAATATTCACCAGACGATAAAAGCGTAAAGCGTTATGAAAGTGAAATTAAGTGGATAAACAAAATCAACGACGCGCTCGAACATGATAATTTTGTGCTGTATTACCAGCAATATCAGGCTCTGCAGGCCAAAAAAGACGGTATTTACATAGAAGTTCTCATTCGAATTAACGATGAAGGTAATATCATCGCCCCCGCATTGTTTCTGAATACAGCCGAGCGATATAGCCTGGCTAACAAAATAGATCGCTGGGTCATTGAAAATACCCTAGCATGGCTAGGAAACAACCCGGACGTACTAGCAATACTGACACAGTGTAATATCAATCTCAGTGGACAATCTCTTGCTGATAAAGATTTGAAATTAGCGATTCTCAACGCCTTCGAACAGCATGGCGTGCCCTATAACAAGGTTTGTTTCGAAATAACAGAAACAACCGCGGTTGTGCGGTTAGAAGAAACGCTCGACTTTATAAAAACGTTTAAAGGCCTCGGATGTAAATTTGCATTGGATGATTTTGGTAGTGGCTTTTCTTCCTATGCCTATTTAAAAAACTTGCCTGTAGATTGTGTGAAAATAGATGGCAGCTTTATTCGCGAGTTGCTGCTATATCCTGTCAATCAAGCCATGGTGTCCTCTATAAACGACATCGCTAAAGCGATGAATATGGAAACTGTAGCCGAATTTGTTGAAGATGAAGCCACTTTGATTCAGCTTGGCAAAATCGGCATTGACTTTGCGCAGGGTTACCTTGTGTCAACACCACAACCTCTCGATATGCTAGCGAATAACAATTAAAAACTGTGTAGAGGCTTGCATTTTACGTTGATAACCCCATTGTTATGGCCCAAATAGCCGTAAAGATATAAACTACCCTTATGCAAAACGCATACGAATATGTCAGCTCAGCCAAACTCCCTACGCGATTTGGTGAATTCAGAATCCATGGTTTCGTTGAAGCCAGTGGCCAGGAGCATGTTGCCCTGACGTATGGCGCCTGGTCTGAAGATGACACTGTATCTATACGTATCCATTCAGAGTGTTTAACCGGCGACGCTCTCTTTAGCACGCGATGTGATTGTGGCTTTCAATTAGAGCGCGCGCTGCAAAATATGGTTAAGCAAGGCTCAGGCGTACTCTTATACTTACGGCAGGAAGGGCGAGGCATTGGCCTGCTAAACAAAATCCGCGCCTATGAACTTCAGGACGCCGGCATGGATACAGTAGAAGCCAATGAACACCTTGGTTTTGATGCCGACCTGCGCGATTACTCAATTTGTAAAACCATGCTTGATACGCTTAACGTTAAGCATGTGGAGCTGATGACCAATAACCCTAAAAAGTTAAAAGCACTGAAGAATATGGGTATTGACGTAGTAGCGCGTAAACCCATAGATCATGGCATTACCGACGACAACATTCGCTACATCACAACCAAAAGAGATAAATTGGGTCACGCTTTCGACCCACATCTGTTAAAGGGCGATTAAGTCTTTATTCAGGCATGGTTAATTAAAACCCTCCAATACTGTGTTTGAAACATGACATGGAGGGAGCATTATGCGCCTGATTACTTTTGCCTTTTTACTGATAGTGGGTTCAGCGTCTGCCCATCCGCATCACAACCCAAAACCCAACCGCTATTCCCATCATCAGGGCCTTGAGCACCAGATAATGATTGCCTATGCCTACCCTGGTCAATTAGAGGCAGCTATTAGATGGCGACTTCGACATCCTTATGCAGATGTGAGCTTGCACTTACGGCATTTTCATCATCAGGGTTGGCATCCCAGTGTGATAGCCTTGTTGCATCACCCGCGATTTTTGGACGATTTATACCATAACCCTCGCTGGAGCCTGCATTACTGGGACAGGCCTTGGTACAAAAATCATCACAAAAGGTATTCTGGCCATCACAAGAAGCACCACAACCACTATAAACCGTGGAAAAAAAAGCGTCATAAACACAAAGAGAGGAAACGTGCTTATGTAAGGGAAAAATACTAACGCGAATAGTGATAAAAGGCCTTGTTTACTGTGTGGAAAACAAGGCCTTTGTTTTGATGGTGTTATACATGAAGTAAGCGTTACTGATCTCTTAAACTTCTACGCAATATTTTGCCCACAGAAGACTTAGGTAATTGTTCAAGTATGACCACCTGCTCGGGGACTTTATAGCCAGTGAGCTGCTCACGACAAAACGATCTTAGCGCATCAGGGCTGATATCGTGTTTCACGGTTACATAAGCCCACACTGCTTCCTGGGTTTTGTCAGAAGGCTTCCCCACTACCGCCGCTTCCAAAACAGCGTCATGACTACAAAGCACTGATTCCACCTCATTAGGGTACACATTAAAGCCTGACACTATGATCATATCTTTGATGCGATCCACTATTTTATACTTGCCATCAGGCAGTTTGACTGCCACATCGCCCGTTCTAAAATAACCGTCTTTGGTAAAGGCGTCTTTCGTCGCCTCTTCTCGCCCCCAGTATCCCAACATCACTTGGGGCCCTTTTGCGACCATTTCCCCTTCCTGCCCCTCCTCAACTGAATTCCCTTCAAGATCTCTAATATCAATTAGCGTGTCTTCCAGAGGCTTGCCAATAGTGCCAATTTCCTCATTACCAGGTTCATTAAAAGTCAAAACAGGACTGGTTTCCGACAACCCATACCCTTCGGTTATTGTGCACCCGGTCACCTTCTTCCAGAGCGAGGCAGCATCTTGCGTTAGCGCAGTGCCTCCTGAAGTGGTTAAACGCAAATGGCTAAAGTCTAAATCACGGAATGCTTGTTGGTTGCACAATCCGACGAACAACGTATTAATGCCAGCCATCCCAGTAAAGGGGATGTCTTTAATTGACTCGATAAACCCTGGAATATCTCTAGGGTTGGGAATAAGCACATTTAAATTCCCCAAACCAAACATTAACGTCATATTCACGGTAAACGCATAAATGTGGTACAGCGGAAGCGGTGAAATGAAGACCTCCTTGCCTACACGACACCCTGTTTTTATTCTGTCAGCCACTTGCACAACATTACTGAGCACATTGTTATGGGATAAGCTAGCACCTTTAGACACCCCTGTTGTACCACCAGTATATTGGATAATTGCTACGTCATCTTTGTGCTGGTTAACCGGTGCCAACACACTCTCTTTTGGCTGAGTAGCCAGAATACTGTGCAGAAGTACTTGGTTGGACTCTTCTACGCGCTCAGGTTCAGAGAGAAGATCACCGGGGTCTACGACGACAACATGCTCTATCTGCGTATCCGCGATAAAGGAAGCAAGATCTGAAAGCTTGCTTCTCAGAAGAACTACCACCTTTGTTTGAGAGTCAACGAACTGGTGCTGCATTTCTCGTGGCGTATACAAGGGATTCGTATTCACCAATACCATACCCGCTCTTAGTACACCGTAAGCAGTAATTGGATATTGGATAATATTAGGTAGCTGCACAGCTACTCTGTCGCCTTGACTTAGCCCAGGCAATGTTTGCAACCAATTAGCAAACTGCCTGGAAGATATCTCCATCTCACTGAATGTCACCGTATGCTGGCCGCAGCGGTAAGCAGGCTTTTCACTGTGCTTTGCCATGGTCTGCTCAAAGAAATCGCCTAACAAGCTGCTAGTACAAACAGTCTCACTTTGCATGGTAATCTCCTCAGTTAAAACTCGAATTTGGCACGTAAAGACCAGGTTGACGGTGGCGCAATGAAGCCATAAATCGTATCAGCGCCGAAGGTTCCTGACAGCGGGGAGTTGCCCGCGTACATGATATAGTCTTCATCAGTGATATTGCGGCCAAGTATTTCAACGCTCCACGTGTCAAATTGCAGCGCTATGTTTGCATCCAGTCTACCTATCGCGTCTTCGTCAAAATTGGGATCGAGGTTTTGATGCACATTTTGGCCGCCCGTGTAGTTGTAGTTCACATTGATGCGCAGGTCCATGCTGTCAGACAAGGTTATGTAGTAGTCTGCATTCAGGTTAGCAGTAATGGTTGGGGTGTATTGCCCTGACAACCCGGTGTAGTCGCAAAGTCCAGTAGCAGGGTTATAGCGAGCTGCTAAATCTGCATTTGCATCGAATTGCTGACGATAGAAGCAGTTGCCGTCTTTGTAATCAGTGAACTCCTGGTCAAGATAAGCAGCAGAATATGACAACGTAAAGTCTTCTGTTACCGCGAAGGAACCGTCTATTTCTATTCCTTGCATTTTTGATGTGGCGTTACCAACCACAAAGCCAAGTGTACCGTCGAATTGGCTCACTTGTAGATCATCAAAATCAGTATAATAAATAGCCGCATTAAAGCGCGCCCGCCCATCCCAGAATGTACTCTTGTATCCCACTTCAAATGCCGATGCTTCCTCAGCATCAAACTCAAAAGACGACACAACATTGGCTCGGGCATCATAACCGCCTGATTTTGAACCCTTCGACCAGCCGGCGTAATACATGACATCTTTAGATGCCTTATATTGGAAATTAATGCTTGGATCAAACGCCGTTTCAGAGCGAGAACCTGATAAGTTATGGCCCGTTGATTGCTCGGTTTCAATACCAAATAAACCCAACAACACCAGAGCAGAAAGCGGATTGGGCGCCACGTCGCGGGTATCAATGGTATACACGTTTAGCTGTCTGCTACCGTCTTTATCCTCTTTGCTCCATCGAGCACCCACCGACATATTAAGTTTGTCTGTTACTTCATACACCAGTTGGCCGAAAACACTGAATGAGTCCGTATCTTGAGTAAAGTCTCGGGCACCCGAGATACCAGATAGCGCTGCACCTTGAGCAGCACTCCCTGTTACTGCTGTTACTGCGGTAGGCAGTACGGAAAGATTAGGTTGACCGACTTGGCCTACAGGAACACGAATGGCGTCATAAAAGTCCAGTTCACTGGTTTGATAAAAGAGTCCCGCCTGCCAGGCTACCTTTTGGTTTGGATCAGAGGCCACTCTGAACTCTTGGCTGAATTGGTCATACTTTTCTTCCATAGGCACAGTAAAGATGTTTGCGCCGATGTAGTCACAGTCACAAATGTCATTAAATTCATAATCGAGGGTTGCGGTTCTGGATTCAAACTCCAGGTCACCCACCATGCCCGTCACCTCCACAACAAAATTGTTCACTTCATTGGTACTGGAATCGCCGTTGGCTTGTCTTGAGTAATCCAGATTTGTTTCTCGGATCGCTTCGGTCAGCCCAAAGCCAGCGCCAAGTGTCGCGCCAAACGGATTACCTGGACTGCCTTCATCCTGAAGAATTTCAATATGACGACCATTGGTTTCGAAGTCATTTCGTTCATACTTGAAATTGATCGTCCAATCTTCGTTAACCAAATACTTCAGTTTTGCCCGCACCGTCTGGTCATCTCTGTTGGGTTCATCACGGTCTAACGTTGTATTTTCAATGTAACCATCTTCCTGATAATTTCTGATAGACAAGCGCCCGTACAGCTTGCCTTCAACCAGCGCGAGGTTAGCAACACCCTGAACCTCTTGAATACCATGCTCTCCCACTTGCAAGAAGAGTTTGCCTGTATTGTCCTCTTCCACTGCTGCTGTTGTGAAATTAAGCGCGCCACCGATGGCGTTTTTACCGAACAATATACTTTGCGGGCCTCGCAACACTTCGGCTCTTTCCATATCAAAAAAAGGCGCCCTTGTAAGCTGTTGCCTGGCATAAGAAACACCGTCGATAAACTGAACAACGGATTGTTCAAAGCCTTGGTTATTGCCCGAGCCAACCCCGCGAATAAAGGTTTGCGTACTGAGTCCGGTTTCGGTCATAGAAAGGTTTGGAATATAGAGCTGCAAATCGTCAATTTTATCTATTGACACTCGCTCTAACTGTTCACTCGACATTGCCTGAACAGAAATGGGTACATCCTGAATATTCTCTACGCGTCTTTGCGCAGTAACTTGTATCACCTCCAGTGCAATGGAGGGCTTTTCTTGATTGGTTTGGGCAGTTTCTTCTTGGCTCTCTTGTGCCAAAACAGAATTGCTCAGTGCGGAACAGATCGCCAAAGCGGTGAGCGTGAGTTTAGGGTTGTTCATGAGTGTCTCACTTATTATTTTGCTAATGATTTGTTAATAGCGTAATAAATTCGTAAATTTTTATTATATCCTTGCTGGACATTTACCCTGTCATTAGCGGACAATGTGGCAGCAGGAGGGGTAAAGTGGGAGTAAAAATGGACATAGCAGCGAAAAAATGTGAGCCGGCCATTGTAAGTTCACAAAAACTCATTTTTATCGCTGAATCGATGCGAGAGCTAAACATCGATCTATCCACCGTATTTCCAAAGACTCATCTGGAAAACCAGCGCCTTGTCGCTATGGAAGAAAGGGTTCCGTTTTCATTGGTAAAGGAGGTGTTTGAAAAATTAGCACAATTGCCAATTGAGAACCTTGCGATCACACTGGGAAGTATGATCCGCGTTAAATACTACGGTTTGTTTGGGTGTGTGCTACTGTGTAAAGAGGACTTGAGGTCAGCAATGGAGTTTGCCATTGGCTATCACGATATCGTCACTCGCACCACCGAATTGTCATTTGCTCCCGCTAAAGATGGCTACTACAAATTTTGCTGTCACAGCGTTTTTGACCAACCTCTCCTCCAACACTTCAACCTAGAATTTCATGCGGCGGTAAACCTCAGCCTGATTCGGGATGTGGTCGACAACCGGCAATTTTCACCTTGTGAAGTGCACATGAGTGTGCCAAAACCCGCTAACCCTGCTTTTTACGAAGCCTACTTTGGTTGCCCGGTGAGGTTTGAGCAGGCCGAAGACTTTTTACTTTTTTCTCATGAAAAAGTAGCGACCAAGTTGCCCCAAAACAATCCCCTTGTGGTACCGATTTTGTTAAAAGACTGCGAACAACAAATACGAGATTACCTCTCAGAAAATGACTTTTTATTTACAGTGTATAAATGGGTATCAGAAAACATTCATCGCGATGCGACATTAGAGATGCTAGCGAAAACGCTTTGCACCACAGAGAGAACACTGCGTCGTAAACTCGCCGAATACAACGTCACCTTCAGTGAGATTTCTACCAACATCAAACAGAAACTGGCCAAACAATATCTCACTGAAACTCAGTTAACCGTCGATGATATTGGTGCCGCAATAGGCTTTACCGATCCAGCGAACTTTCGACGGGCATTTAAACGATGGTCAGGCATGCAGCCATCGCAATTTCGCAAGTTGAGTGGCGAGTGAAGCGAACAAATCATTGATAACGCATAGCAATTGAAAAACTCTTTACTACATTTAAAGAAGATACCACCTAGGGTCTTCTTATGGAGCAAGTCAAAAACCCAGTAACACGAAGCGTCATCATTGGTGTAATCGCAGCGAGTGCTGCGATTCACTTTTTGGCGCTTTACCTGGGAAAGGAACATCTTCACGATTGGCGCTGGGAAAACGTTCCCGTACACAGTGGACTTGAGATAGCCGGCTCATTTATTGCCTTTTATGTTGCCTACCTTTTAACTGCCCTTGAACAAAAAGGAGAAGGCACCCGATTTAATCTGCCTATTGCAGGTGCCATGGTGGGCATGGGCGTGATAGATGGCATGCATTCTTTAGTGCACCCAGGAGCCTTATTTGTGTGGTTGCATTCAACAGCTACCTTTGTAGGCGGTATACTGTTTTGCTTGCTCTTAATGCCTAAACGATGGACCAGTTGGATAGGCCCTCATTGGCCGCTTCAAGTATTTTTTGCATCGCTCGTTTTTTCTGTGCTGTCCATTGTATTTGCCTCTGAACTCCCCACCATGGCAAATGAACAGGGCTTCACCAATGTCGCCGTATTTTTGAATGTTACGGGCGGTATTTTTTTATTAATTGCTGCTATTAAACTTTTGTTAACCTTTTTACGCTACAGACAAACCGACGACCTGCTATTTGTTCTGCATTGCGCCATGTTTGGCTTTGCTGCCATTATGTTTGAGCAATCTCGGTTGTGGGATATCACTTGGTGGGGCTGGCACATATTGCGATTTTTAGCCTATGCCGTGGCTTTGTGGTTTGCTATATCAAGTGATTCGATTGCTCAGTTGAGAACACACAATGCGAAAATAAGCTTGGACAAACAAGTCAAACAAAAACAGGGGGAATTAGAGTCAAGTAAAAAAGAATTCGATATATCAGAGCAGAAGCGCAATGCCTTGTTATCTTGTCTAACGGATGCAGTCATTGTTATTGATGATAAGGGGCTAATCGCTCTGTTTACACCGGCCGCTGAATCCCTCTTTAATTATAAAGCTAACGAGCTTATCGGAAAGCCCATCGAGTTATTGATGCCATCTGACATTGCTAGCAAACATCCCACCTACTTAAAAGAATACAAAGACAAAGGCAAAGGCAAAGCTAAAATTATTGGCCAAAGAAGGCAGCTATTGGGCTGCAAGGCGAGCGGAGAAACCTTTCCAATCGAGCTTACCATTAATACCTATCGCGAAAATCAGCAGCTGTTTTTTGTTGGACTGATTCGCGACATTACAATGCGAATAAAACAAGAAGAGCAAATAAAGCTTGCAATGTACGAAGCGCAACGGGCCAATGAAGCTAAGAGCGATTTTTTAGCCAATATGAGTCATGAAATCCGTACCCCCATGAATGGGATTTACGGCACGCTACAGTTACTCGGCTCTGAAGTGTTAAGTGAAACAGGGCGAGACTATCTCGATAAAGCCCGCTACTCGTGTAAAAACTTACTCACTATTATCAATGACATCTTAGATTACTCAAAGATTGAAGCCAATAAATTAGAAATCGAATACATTACAATGAGTATCTCTAAAGTCGTGGAAGCAATATCATCGGACATGCTTCCAGTCGCCAAACAAAAAGGGATCGCGCTGAATGTGAAAGTTGATTTACAGCATGACCTGTGGATTGGCGACCCCGTTAGGATAGGACAAATCCTGTTAAATTTAACATCCAATGCTATTAAATTTACCGAACAGGGCGTTGTGAGCATCATCATCACTGAGCTCGACAATGGTGCGGGTTTATCTATTGAGGTTACCGATACTGGCATTGGCATGGATAAATCAGCCCTAGAACGCCTCTTTTCTCGCTTTGAACAAGCCGACAACACAACTACAAGAGAGTACGGCGGCACAGGTTTAGGCATGGCGATCACACAATCGCTGGTGTCACTGATGGGAGGAAGCGTAAACGCGTCCAGTCGTGAAGGACAAGGAACGCAAATAGCTATTTGCCTACCGCTTAAGCGTTCGGAAGAGATAAACCCACAGGAAGATGACGGTAAATCTGCATTAGAGCATTTAGACTTGGCCGATAAACGTATCCTAATTGCCGAGGACAATGACATTAATCAAATGGTCATCAGTGCCATGCTTGAACTCACTGGTGCCCAACTGCTAATCGCTAATAATGGGGTAGAAGCCGTAACCAAATGTGACACATTCAAACCAGACTTAATTCTGATGGACATACAGATGCCCAAAATGGACGGCGTAGAAGCTTGCCAACGCATTTTACAAAAATACTCTCATCTACCTATTGTTGCACTGACGGCAAATGTGATGACGGAGGATATTACCCATTATAAAAATTCAGGCTTTACTGATCATTTAGGCAAACCCATAGAAATGCATAAACTGGCCTCCGTGTTAAAGCGTTGTATAGGCTGAATCGGTTTACACTACCTGCCCTGCCGCCCAGCCACTGCTCCAGGCCCATTGAAAGTTGTAGCCCCCCAACCAGCCGGTAACGTCTACCACCTCGCCAATAAAGTACAGTCCGTTTACGTCTTTTGCCATCATAGTTTTAGAAGACAGCTGCCCAGTACTTACCCCACCAAGCGTCACTTCCGCTGTTCTATAGCCCTCAGTACCATTGGGTTTGAGTTGCCACTCGTTCAACGAGTCTGCAATACAAGCAAGCTCGTTTGAAGTGTATTGTTTAACAGGCTTATTTTCCCACTGGTTAATTTGCATTAATGCACTGGTCAGTCTCTTTGGAAAAAACTCGCTTAAACAAGTAGATAATAAAGACTCTCTATTCTTGATTCGCCATTCGGCGACAAGTGAATGTGCGTCACTGTCAGGGATTAGGTTTATTTGAAGAGTATTGCCCGGCTCCCAAAAAGAGGATATCTGCAAGATGGATGGACCGCTAAGACCTCTGTGGGTAAACAGCATTTGTTCGCGAAAACCTGTGTCATTGCAGCTCGCATAAACATCTACCGACACACCGCTAATTTCAGCTAACACGGCTTTGTCGTGGTCGTGCAGTGTAAAGGGCACTAGGGCAGCTCGAGTCGGCTCAATAGACAAGCCAAACTGAGTGGCAAGCTGATAGCCAAACGGCGTCGCACCCAACTTAGGCATACTCAATCCGCCACTGGCAATAACCAGAGATTCACAATGGTACAAGCCTTTTGATGTCTCAACGTGGTAGCCTGTACCGCTTTTTTCAACGCGTAAAATCTCTGTGCGCGTTGTGACCACAACATTTGACTGCTCACACTCAGCCAACAGCATAGCGACGATATCTTTGGCTGAATTATCACAAAAGAGCTGTCCGAGCGTTTTTTCGTGGTAAGGAATGCCGTATTTTTCCACGAGTGCAATGAAATCCCACTGGGTATATCGACTCAGCGCTGATTTACAAAAATGTGGGTTTTGACTCAAGAAATTTGCTGGGCTGGCATACATATTCGTGAAGTTGCAACGACCACCGCCAGATATGAGGATTTTTCTGCCAACTTTTTTTGCATTGTCGAGTACTTCGACACGTCGCCCGCGTTTACCCGCCTCAGCCGCACAAAAAAGGCCAGCTGCGCCAGCACCTATAACAATTACATCACGCTCTATCACGCTCATCTTATTTTTTTGAGTTGGAATTTCAAAACAGAGTATACAGGGATTGCAGCGCTCAGGACGAGCGCTGCGAAAAAAAGGTTTATAGACTCGTTAGCAAGGTTTCGGCATCACTGACTTCAAATTTGCCGGGCGCTTCAACATTCAAATGCGTTACAACGCCATTATCGACTACCATGGAATAACGTTGAGAACGCACACCACCAAAACCCGCCGTATCCATATCCAATCCGATAGCTTTAGAAAAGCTGCCGTCACCGTCAGCCAACATATCAATGGCTTCGGCATTAGAGGCCTTACCCCATGCATCCATCACAAACGCATCATTTACAGAAACGCAGATAATACTGTCGATCCCCTTAGCCTTTATCTTATCAGCCAGAGCTACATATCCCGGCAAGTGAGCCGCCGAACAGGTAGGGGTAAACGCACCTGGAACTGCAAACACAGCAACACGTTTGCCAGCAAATAAATCCTGAGTGGTGGGATTGGTCATTTCACCATTGGCCAACACGCTAAATGTGGCGTCAGGTAGTGCACTGCCTACTTTAATCATTCTTTTCTCCTGTTTGATGGTTTATGTACACATCAAATCTGTGTTTTTTCATAGTAACGCTCATAGTGGGTGTATGCGCATTGAGCACAGCGGCACTGTTGGGCCGCTTTACTACCACCCGCTTCTTAGCCAATGCCAAGGCTGGCATTAGCAGAGAATCTGCATCTTCGTCGTGCCCCAGTAGTTGCTGAAAAAGCTGCATTTCTTTTTTAACCAGCGCTGACTTTTTTCGATGTGGAAACATAGGGTCTAAATACACAGCATCTGGCGCTTGATTCGCCCCCTGTTGTTCACGCCATGTCAGCATGGTAGTTACGCTGTTACCATGGATCAGGGTCATTTTTTCTGCCAACTCAGGTTGCCGCGACTTGAGCTGAATCAGGCCATCTTCCAATAGTGCTGCCACCACAGGAGACCGTTCCACCATAACCACAACGCAACCAAAATGGGCGAGCACAGAGGCGTCTCTACCGAGCCCGGGTGTAGCATCTAACACGGTCCATGGTTGCCCTTTATTTCCAATAGCCTTTACGATGGATTCTGACTTAGCCGTGCTTTTTTGTAGGCGATAATGAAGTTCTGGACTTGTGAACTCTGCTTTAACTGGAGACTGCTTTTTCTCACCCGCATTCATTAACCCCAGTCCATTTGCATCACAAACCAGCACTAGCCCTTGATTTGGATAGTTTTTCAGAACATCAAAACAATACCGCTGACTGAGATCGTTGGCATATTGCTGCTGCTCAGATGAACAGTCCTGCGCGATGAAAAGACCTGTAAAGTTATTCATCAATTAAGCCTGCCCATATTGTGCCTTAACACCAATCCAACGCTGTATAGCCGCTTCGGCCTTTTCCGGATAGTCAGTGAACAGTGTCTGCGCCACAGATTGTGCGAGTGGAATAAGGTGCTGATCCCGGCTTAAATCAGCGATTCGCAATTCCGCCAGACCAGTTTGCCGTGTTCCCATTAATTCTCCGGGACCTCGGATCTCAAGATCCTGCTGCGCGATAAAAAAACCGTCGTTTGAGTCGCGTAAAACACCCAATCTCTTCGTGGCGGTTTTAGATAATGGACTCTGATACATCAACACACAGTGACTTTCTATCGCCCCTCGGCCTACACGACCTCGCAACTGATGGAGCTGGGCAAGTCCTAAACGCTCCGGATTTTCTATGATCATTAAGCTGGCGTTGGGCACATCAACACCCACCTCAATCACAGTAGTAGCCACTAGCAAGTCTAAATCTCCACGCTTAAATTCATCCATGATCGCCTGTTTTTCTGCGGGTTTCAGACGCCCGTGAACCAAGCCAATTCGACAATCTGGTAACGCTGTTCTAAGCACTGTGGCGGTATCTTCCGCTGCCTGACACTGCAAGAATTCTGATTCTTCTATGAGTGTGCACACCCAATAAGCCTGCCTACCTTGCCCTTTGCAGGCTTGACGCACACGTTCGACAATTTCTGATCGCCTTGAATCAGGCAACACAACGGTTTTTACTGGTGTCCGGCCTGGAGGTAGCTCATCGATTATCGACGTTTCAAGGTCAGCATACGCCGTCATGGCCAGGGTACGAGGTATCGGTGTTGCGGTCATAATAAGTTGGTGAGGGAAACGTCCTTGCTGCTCGCCTTTTTCCCTTAAAGCGAGTCGTTGATGCACCCCAAATCGATGTTGTTCATCCACGATAACTAGTGCTAGATTTTGATAGCTGACCTGTTCCTGAAAAATAGCATGGGTGCCCACCAGCATGGTTATTTCACCCGCCTGTAATTTTTCTAAAACCTGCTTTCGCGCGCTACCTTTGAGTTTGCCAGCCAACCAACCCACCTCAATACCGAGTGGTTCAAACCAAGCCCGAAAGTTATTAGCATGCTGCTCGGCCAACAGTTCTGTAGGTGCCATCAGAGCTACTTGATACCCAGCTTCAATGGTAGAAAGCGCGGCTATAGCCGCTACCAGTGTTTTGCCTGAGCCCACGTCGCCCTGTACCAACCTCATCATAGGAAACGGTTTGGTTAAATCCTGACGGATTTCTTCATTAACCCGTTGTTGAGCGCCAGTAGGTGAAAACGGTAACCCGCGAAGAAAGTCTGCCGTCAACTTACCCGTACCGGTCAACGGAAAGCCTGCTTGTTGTTGACTCATTTGTCGTACCTTGAGCATGCTTAAATGTTGTGCTGCCAATTCCTCAATGATCAGCCGTTGTTGTGCGGGGTGCTGCCCCTGCTCTAACTGTATCACGTCGCTGTCAGGCGGTGGACGATGCACGGTTTTTATTGCCTCATGAAGCGCCATTTGTCCCTGATAAATGCCATCAGGTAGCAAATCAGTCAGGGTTGAGTTAGCAAGACGAGTAAGCGCCTCTTCAGTTAATGCACGCAACGTGCCTTGCCTAATGCCTTCTGTTGTTGGATACACAGGCGTTAACGTGTCTTCGACTGGGCTGTTGGAATCCTCTAACAAAGTAAACTCAGGGTGCATCATTTCTAATCCGACTTTACCCAGCTTTATTTCACCAAAGCATCGTAAGGTATTACCTGGCGTCATAGCTTCCCGCTGTAACTTGCCAAAATGAAAGAAGCGCACTGTGATCTGGTCCGCCGCGTCTTGGAGTTTCACTACCAACATACGCTTTTTACCGTATTGTATGTTTGCGTTAACCACTTCGCCTTGAATGGTGACATGCATGCCCGCCCGACAATCCCGCAACGGGTAAACCCGTGTGCGATCTTCATAACGCAATGGCAGGTGAAACAATAGGTCCTGAATAGTAAACAAGTTCAACTTGGCCAAGCGCTCAGCGACCTTACTGCCAACACCTTTTAGTTGTGTGATAGAAGCGGTTTTAAGAACCGTTAATCCGGCTTGTTGCAATGCGTTGTAACTGTGAAAAAAGACATGATGCGCAAGTTATATCAAACCTGCGCACAATTGCGAGTGTTACTTGAGGGCAGTTGCCGCGGCGAGAATCAGTTGCTCAGACGGTCGGGCTTTAAAATCGGGATTAACGTAGCTAAAGCGCACAACACCCATAGTATCAATGATAAATATGGAGGGTGCGGGTAAGACAGACGCACCGCTCTCGTCTTTAGTCAGACTGATACCAAAACCGGTGTATTTCTGAACCGTCTCGTCATCTACTTTAAATCCGACGCCAAAACCTTTAATAGCAGACAAAGCGCTATCTGAAATTAATGTTACGGCAAACTCAGTCTGGAGTTTCTGCTCTTGCAGTTTCGCCGGTGACTCTGGCGATACCGCGAGGACCTGATAGCCTAACTCAACCAATTGAGACTCTATATTCTTTAACCCTGCAAGTTGACGGCTGCAGTATGGACACCAGCCACCCCGATAAAACAACACAATTGACGGTTTTTGCATAGCCAACCCGCGCAAACTCACTGGGCTACCGTCAGCCAAAGCTACGGTAACGTTTGGTATAGACTGCCCATCGAGCAGAGGCGTAACAGCATCAGCAGATTGGGCGAGCTGGGTTCGATCCAGCGCCCATGAGGTTGCAGTAAACAAACTCAAAGAAAGTAAAAAGTAAGATAGATAGCGAGTTTTCATTAAAGGCTCCATTTGCGAATTGTCGGATAAGACCTGGAAAATGGAGACTTTATTTCATGTTTTATGCTTTTCTGACTGCTTCCCACCACGCATCGTCTGCATCAATCTGCCCTTCTTCATCAATACGTGGGTAATAGAGATGTTTTTGTCGGCATAAATGCGCCAGGCGAGGATACCCACCCTCAAACAGGATTCGCTGTCTTTCCTGCTCTTCCAATACAGGGGTGTCGTACATGCCCGCCAACTGCCTTTGCCTTTGCGCTTCATATAATACCAGTGCGGCCGCCACTGATACGTTCAGCGACTGCACCATGCCAACCATGGGAATGACGATGTCCTGATCGGCACAGGCTATGGCTTCTTCCGTAGCGCCATATTTTTCCTGACCAAGTAAAATCGCCGTAGGCTTGGTGTAATCAATGTCTCTAAAATCAACCGCGTTGTCAGATAGATGTGTAACCAGTACTTGCATATTTTGCTGCTTAAAGCTGCTAACTGCCGCTTCAATCGTGTCGTGCTGGGCGCAATTTACCCATTGGTCACTGCCCATGGCTGTGCCGCCGCGCAGGCGGTATTTGTCTTCCCAAACAGCGTGGATGTAATGCACACCCACCGCATCACAAGTACGCACTACTGCAGACATATTGTGGGGTTTATGGACGTTTTCAAGGCACACCGTCAGGTCAACCTGACGTTTGTCCAGCATCGAAACAATGCGCTTGTTGCGCTCAGGAGACATCATTTACTCAGGTAGCTCCATCACACCGTCTATTTCAACCTGTGAGCCTTTTGGCAGTTCACTTACACCAATCGCTGCACGTGCCGGATAGGGCTGAGTAAAGTAGGTTGCCATAATCTCGTTCACAGTGGCAAAGTGCGACAAATCTAATAAGTAGATATTCACTTTAACCAGGTCATTCATAGAGCCACCCGCGGCCTCACAGACTGCCTTTAAATTTTCAAATACCTGGTGAGTTTGCTTAGCGAAGTCCTCACTAACTAACGACATGGTGTCGGCAACAAGTGGAATTTGACCTGAAAGATAAACAGTTGTGCCAGCTTTAACTGCCTGGCTGTAAGTACCAATCGCTGCAGGAGCACGATCAGTGTGAATAATCGATTTTGCCATGAATGATCTCCAATTGAACTTGGCTTGAATTAGTGTTGTCGCGATTTGCTGTGGCGGGATACCCGTTGCACTTCTGGCATGGTGCGAATCTTCCGCATGATATTGGCCAGATGAACGCGATTGTGCGTGGTGAGCTCTATGTCGATAAAATAGATATTGCTTTCTTTTTCTTCTGTTTGCAGACTCACTATGTTTGAGTCTGTACCCGCAATGGTATTAGTAAGAGTGGCCAGTGTGCCTTGATGATTAATAAGCTCAATGCGTACAGAAGCTTTAAATTCACCTTGCGGTGATGCATCCCACTGCATTGGCAACACCCTGTGCGGCTCTTCTTTAGCCAGCTTGCGAATATTACTGCAACCAATTTGGTGTATGGCCATGCCACGACCAGGACTGAGAACGGACACAATTTCATCATCTGGAATCGGATGACAACAGCGCGAGTACGTGACCAATAAGCCTTCGGTCCCTCGAATTGCAACATTGCCTTTGCGCTCAGTAAGCTCTGTGGCCTCTCCGAGTAATCTTCGGGCAATAATCGCACTGAGCTCGTTACCCAAACCAATATCGGTCAGAAGGTCTTCGAAACTTTCGTGTTTGGTTTCTTTAACCACTCGCAACTTTTCAGATTCAGGGATTTCATCAAGCTTTGCTGTACCCAGTGCATGCCGCAGTAACCGATTGCCAAGGTTTATGGCTTCTTCTGACTGCTGTTTTTTCAGGTATTGGCGAATATTTGTTCGTGCACGCGCTGTGACCACAAAGTTTAGCCAGTTCGCATTGGGCTTAGCTCTGGGCGAAGTAATGATTTCTACAGTCTGGCCGTTATCCAGTGGCTGACTTAAACTAAAGTTTCTACGCTCCACCCTTACTCCGACACAGGTGTTGCCAACGTCACTGTGTACAGCATAGGCAAAGTCGACAGCCGTCGCGCCCATGGGAAGCTCGATAATACGGCCATCGGGCGTGAAAACATATATTTCATCAGGGAATAAATCGGTTTTCACACTTTCGATAAATTCAAAAGACGAGCTGGCGCTTTGTTGTAACTCCAGCAGAGACTGCATCCACTTTCTGGCTCTAAGCTGAGCGGTAGTATCTGTCTCGGTTTGCTCTTTGTATAGCCAATGCGCAGCAACCCCCTTGTCTGCCATTTGATCCATAGCAGCGGTGCGTATTTGCACCTCTACAGGTATACCATGAGGACCAATTAATGAGGTATGCAATGATTGGTAGCCGTTAGTTCTGGGAATGGCAATATAGTCTTTAAACCGGTTCTCAATGGGTTTGTATAGGCCGTGCATGGCACCCAATGAGCGATAGCAGCTGTCGATAGATTCAACAATAATTCGAAACGCGTAGATATCCATTACCTGGTCAAATGACAACTCTTTATTGCGCATCTTGCGGTAAATGGAATACAGATGTTTTTCCCGACCGGTTACGTCTGCTTCTATACCCACCTCTTCAAGACGGCTAACCAGTTCGCCCATGATGTTATCAATAATTTCTTTGCGGTTACCCCGTGCTTGTTTGACAGCAGACTTTAGCGCGCGGTATCGCATAGGGTACATGGCCTGAAAACCCAAGTCTTCAAGTTCATTTTTAATGTCATGTATACCCAACCTATGCGCTAAGGGTGCATAGATTTCCAATGTTTCTAGGGCGATACGTCTGCGTTTATCAGGTCTCAAAGCCCCTAATGTGCGCATGTTGTGCGTGCGATCGGCCAGTTTTATCAGGATAACGCGAATATCCTGAACCATGGCCATCATCATTTTTCTGAAGTTTTCTGCCTGCGCTTCTTGTTTGGAAGAAAACGCAATTTTGTCCAGTTTACTGACACCCTCCACTAACTCAGCAACAGTGTCACCAAAGGCCTCGGCCAAATCATTCTGCTCATAGTGAGTATCTTCAATGACATCGTGCAGCAAGGCGGCCATGAGCGTTTCATAGTCCATATGCATGTCGGCCAAAATACTTGCCACCGCCACAGGATGAGTAATGTAAGGGTCGCCAGAGGAACGCATTTGTCCGTCGTGGGCATCTTTTGCCAAAACATAAGCTTCCTGCACCAATGCAACCTTAGCGTCAGGTAGATAGGCAGAGATTTTTTGTTTTAGTCCTTCAAAGAGATACACAGTGTCTTAACGTTATGGTTTATATAACAATAGAATACGAGGATATGAGAGACAAAGCCAACGGATAATGCATGCGGCATTGAATAATGCCGCAATAGAGGGTGTAGCGTTATTCTGACAATATATTTGCCACAGACACAAAGCTTGCCTGCTCTTGCTGCTGTTGATCGCGAATTTCTTCTTGTTCAATAGAATCAGCCGTTACCAAACCCTGCTCAATTTCACGAAGTGCAGTCACAGTTGGCTTATCGTTGCCCATATCCACTTTAGGGTCTTTTCCTTCGGTCGCCAATTGACGAGCGCGACGGGCTGCCACTAGGACTAGATCGAAACGGTTACCTACTTTATCAACGGCATCTTCAACGGTTACACGTGCCATATTTTCTCCGGCTTTGAACTACTAACAACAAAATAGCGGCGTAGTATAAGGGATCTTGACCACGCTCACCAGCATTATGACGATTTTTTATCCAACAAATCTGCGATAAGGCCAGCATGCCTGTGCTGTTGATTGCGCTGCTCACATCGCGCAGCATTTACGATGGCATATAACTGTTCTAACGTGTCGTCAAAATTATCATTGATCAACACAAAATCCGCTTCATCATAGTGTGACATTTCATCTACTGCTTTTTGCATACGGGTCTCAATCACCTCGTCTGAGTCTTGCCCACGACCTTTTAGTCGTTCATGCAATACGGCAGTTGAAGGGGGCAATATAAATATGCCCCTGGCTTCGGGCAATTGCTGCTTGACCTGACGGGCTCCTTGCCAGTCAATATCCAGAAACACATCAATGCCTTTCGATAAGGTATCTTCAATGGTGACCCTTGATGTGCCATAGTAGTTACCAAACACTTCTGCCCACTCAAAAAAGGCCTTAGCGTCAATAAGCGACTCGAATTTTTCCCGATCAACAAAATGATAGTGCTGACCATCAACTTCGCCTGGGCGAGGCGCGCGAGTAGTGTGAGACACTGATACCTGCATGGGGCAACTGTCAGATTGATACTTTTCCAGTAACGCTTTGATAAGGCTAGATTTACCTGCACCAGAGGGCGCTGACAATATAAAAAGGTTGCCAAGTAAATGAGACATAGTGAATGATTTCTTTTGTATAGCTGATTATCTCTGACTTCGATGATAGCATAATGCCTTCAATTAGGAGCATTAATACCGTTATGACAGCGAACCCTCTTGAATTTGTTGAGATAAACCCAGAACAGTCCCCTGTAGCAACCGTTATCTGGCTGCATGGACTAGGCGATTCCGGCCATGGCTTTGCCCCTATCGTACCTGAGCTTAAGCTACCTGAATCTCTGCCTATCAGGTTTGTCTTTCCTCATGCACCAGAACGTTCTGTAACTATCAATGCAGGCATGCGCATGCGGGCCTGGTATGACATAGTGACAATGGACTTCAATCACCGTGCAGACAGAGCCGGCGTAGAAGAGTCGGCCGGCGCTGTCTATCAGTTATTATCTGCAGAAATAGCGAAAGGCATCCCACCAGAGAAAATCATTCTTGCAGGCTTTTCACAGGGCGGCGTGATCGCCCTTCACATGGCAGCCAGAATAAAGGAAAAACTGGCTGGTATCATGGCGCTGTCGACCTATATGTGTGAACCCGACTCCCTGCGTGAAGAAGCGACAGACACTAACAAGTCAACGCCCATTTTAATGGCCCATGGCCAGCACGATGACGTGGTGCCCGTATTTTTGGGAAATGCCGCTTGCAAGACACTGCAAGAAAATGGCTTTAATGTCGACTGGCACGTTTACCCTATGCAGCACAACGTGTGCTTTGAGGAGCTTCAGCAAATCAGGCAGTTTATTATTGACGTTTTAACGCCACAAGAGAGTGCGGAGTAATGACAATAAACGTAATTCGCATCGCAACAAGAAAAAGCGCATTAGCATTGTGGCAAGCAGAATATGTGAAATCGGCAATAGAACAGGCCCATCCGCACATTGCCGTAGAGCTTATACCTATGAGCACTCAGGGCGACAAAATCCTCGATACTCCTCTTGCTAAAATTGGCGGTAAAGGACTCTTTATCAAGGAATTGGAGGTGGCTATGCAAGAAGACCGCGCAGATATCGCCGTGCATTCAATGAAAGACGTGCCCGTGCAATTCCCGGAAGGGTTTGGTTTATACGCCATTTGCGAACGCGAGAACCCTTTTGACGCGTTTGTATCTTCGCGCTTTGCTTCATTGGATGACCTACCAGAGGGTGCTATTGTTGGCACGTCAAGTTTGCGCCGTCAGTGCCAAATAAAACACAAGCGCCCCGATTTAGACATCAGGGATTTGCGCGGCAATGTTAACACTCGACTCGCCAAGCTCGACAATGGCGATTACGATGCGATTATACTGGCGGCAGCCGGTTTAATTCGGTTGGGCATGGCTGAGCGCATTACCCAGCAGCTCGATGACACTTTAAGTTTACCTGCTGTGGGGCAAGGTGCAGTAGGCATAGAGTGCCGCGACGACGCACACGAATTGCAAGCAGTGCTGGCTACGCTAAACCATGCGCCTACGGCTAAATGCGTGTTAACAGAACGTGCAATGAATGCGAAGTTAGAGGGCGGTTGTCAGGTTCCTATCGCCAGCTTTGCCCAGCTTGACGGCAACGCGATTACTCTCAGGGGTCGAGTAGGCACGCCAGATGGGAAAACGTTGCTCAAGGCACACGCCAGCGGCGAGGACCCCATTGCAGTAGGCGATGACGTTGCGACACAGTTACTGTCTCTGGGCGCAGGCGATATACTCTCTTCGCTTCATCAATAATTGGGTGGATAGCTATGTGGGTGATTGTCAGGCCCAAGCCGAAAATGGCTGGCTCTGTGTCCTTTTTTAAGGCTCACGGTATTGAGGTAGCTGGCTTCGCCCCCATTGATATCGTCGACGCAACAGGCGCGCTTGCTGAACTAGAAACAACACTATCGAATACCCAAAAGCCGATTACACTTATTGTAACCAGCACAGAAGCCGCTGTGCGACTGCAACAAACCAAGTTGGGTGAAACGTCACTGTGTATGTGTATTGGGAGCGCAACAGAAAAACTTATGAAAGAGACCGGCTTGACATGCAAAACGCCTGAGATTCAAACATCTGAGGGTTTGCTTTCAATGCCGGAATTGCAACACGTGACAGGACAGCACTTTGCACTTGTGAAAGGACAAGGCGGGCGCGCTTTAATCAAACAAACGCTACAAAAAAGAGGTGCCATAGTACACGAGTTTGACATCTATCAACGACAGTTGCTCAATCCCGGTATATGCTCACAACCGATAGACTGGCATCAGGCACAAGGTATTTTTGTCACCAGCCAAGCTTTACTCGATGCCACCATAGATGAAATTGGCCTCCACACTTTGAAAAACAAGATGTGGGTAGGCGTGAGCCAACGTATTTGTGAGTACGGACGCAGTATGGGAATACAAGATTTTTATTCTAGCGATGGCGCAACAGACGCGCATCTATTAGGATGGATGCAAAGCAAAGGAGAGGTCGGACATGACAGAACCTGAATTATTACCCGCCCAATCTGACGCGGCGCCTAACAACCCTGTTCACGCTAAGCCACGTTCACGTGCATTACTGTGGACAATACTTGCCGTAAACCTATTAGCGGTGGGCGTAGTTGCCTTTGCAGGTTACTGGTTCTGGGCATCACACTATCAAGCTTTGGTGCAAAAAGTGGAAACGCAACAAGTTGCTAATGTGACTGTCGAAGCACTCAAAGATAGCCAGGCCATGCTTAGCGCTGAGCAACAAACCCTGTTGCAGTCACAACAGACAGCAGATAACGCGGTAGCTAATGTACAAAGCACGCTCCAACAACAGGCTCAAAGTATTGCTCAGTTACAAGCACAAATTGCGGCACTGGACAACGCGAGTACTGCGCAATGGTTAGTGGCTGAGGCGGAGTACCTGACGCGTATGGCAGGTAGAAAGTTATGGTTGGAAGGTGATCATCGAACGGCCATTTTATTGCTTCAGCAAGCTGATAAGCGCATTGCAGAAACAGCCAATCCGGCATTGTTTCCTGTGCGCAATAGCATTGCCGCTGATATTCAGCGATTGGAGCAAATTAACCCGGTTTCAACAACGTCCATTGCCTTGTCGTTATCAGGGCTAATTTCTACAGTAGACAATTTGCCACTTAATACTCTGCAGTTACCTGAATCGACCTTACCCGACGCCGAAGGTGTATCTGAAGATATCTCTGAGTGGCGACAAAATTTGGCGAAGGTATGGCATGCCTTTAAAGAAGGCTGGATTAAGGTGACGCCGCGACATGCACCTGTTGAGCCTATCATGTCGTCTGCACAAATGTTTTTAGCTAAAGAACGGGTTAAGCTCAGTCTTATGCAGGCTCAATCAGCGGCATTGAAACATCAAGTCACCCTGTATCAGCAATCTTTGCAACAGGCAGTGGCGGCTTTGGTTGAGCATTTTGATATGGAGGCTCACCAGGTCACGCAGTTTTTATCAGCTCTGGCTAATCTGCAATCCAATAACGTGGAAAAAGCCTTGCCAGAAGCATTGAACTCGCAACAGGCATTGGAAAGTGCATTAAAACGCATGGCAAACTCGCGTCAGGGAAGTCAGGCCTTATGAGATATCTAGGGCGGGTTCTTTTTATTCTTGCGCTGCTACTGGCAGCAGTCTTATTAGCGCCCATAATAGTAGATGACAAGGGCTATGTATTGATTGCCATGGGTAACTGGACACTAGAATCAACGGTGTTTGCTTCGGTGTTTATGTTGATAGTGGCGTTTATGGTGGCCTATTTGGCATTTAAAGTGCTTTTTGTGGGCACGCGGTCAGCGGGGAAAGTTCGTAACTGGCTAGGCGGCCGCTCAGGGCGGGCTAAAGAAGCAGCGTTTTTTAATGGTCTGTATGCTTTAACGTTGGGCAATGAAGACGCGGCCAAACAAGCATTTAAAAAAGTAAAAGACACCGGCTATCACGGTTTTCACCAAGTAGCCTTAGGCCAATTGGCCTTGCAGGCTAATGACCCTGACAAAGCCAACTACTGGTTCGAACAGGCAAAACACAGCGGTGATAAACGGTGTATCAGAACAACTGCCGTTCTTATGGCCCGATTTCACTTGCAAAACAATGAACCCGAAAAGGCACTGTTATGCATAGATGCGTACACTGACGATAAAGAAGCCGATGTACTAAAAATTCGTGCGGCGGCACTGGCCAAAACTCAGCAGTGGGATACTCTTAGTCAACAATTGCCCAAATGGAAAAAACCCTTGGGAGCAGAGTTTGAGCAGGTTACTACTGACATAGCGGCGGTGCAGTTTAGTGAAATAGCCAGTAAACAAGGTGCAAATCAGCTTAAGTTGCACTGGGAACAGTTACCCAGACATGAAAAGAAAAACCCCGCTTACCAGGAAGCGTTTTTTGCTCAACTTATCAGCCAGGGCATGCACGAAGTTGCACAACAATATTTAGTGTCATGGTATAAAGGCCGTGATTTACCTTCGTCACTACTTAAGGTTGTGCGAAAACTACGACTGCCAAACCCCGCTCCTACGGTTGGATTGCTGGAGTCTGCGATAAAACGCTCACCTGAAGACCCCAGCCTTTATGCAACCTTGGGGCATGTCGCCTATTATTGCAATGACATGGCGCTCAGTGAACGTGCACTGGCGAAAGCCATTACACTTAATGAAACCAAAGAAGATCTTATGTTATTGGCTGACATCTATGAACAGAAGCAGGCCTATAATGAAGCGATGCAAGCCATGCGTAGGGTGGCAAACCTGACACAGTGACATAATGGAAACGGTCGAGAGTACTACTACACAGCAAAACCTGGCCATACGCCTTTTGCGCGTGCTTCGTTACAACAAAGCGCGTATAGAGCGCTGTGTCAGCTTGTTGCCCGATCAACATAAGCCGCTTTTTCACGTTATTCCGTTTCTTTTGCATGTGAATGAGTCCAGCCTGCCTGGCTATGTTGAATCAAAGGACGTTCCGTACGGCCTACACAACTTTACACTTAGGCCTGACATTGTTACTTCTTTGGGGCAATTGTTCCCCCATCATGGTGACATCCCGGAATTCGTCAAGCGAATATGGCCCAAAAAACGGTGTATCGAGTCCGTGTTGTTAATGGGCAGTGTCGGTACCATTGCACAAGAACATGGGTCAGATTTTGATTACTGGTTATGCATCGACAGCGCCTGGTTTAGTGAAAGAGAACTGAATTTACTGCAACAAAAAGCAACCAAGATTGAACAATGGGCCATGAATAGTTTTGGCCTAGAAGTGCACTTTTTCATATCAGATATAAAAAGTGTAAGAAATAACGATTTTGGCATCGCCGACGGAGAAAGTGCTGGGTCAGCGCAAGCGGTGGTGTTAAAAGCCGAGTTTTATTCCACCAACATTGTTGTGGCCGGTAAAGCGCCATTTTGGTGGTTAACGGCAGACAATGCTTCTGATGAAGAATACGAAGCAACCTATCACCAACTTAAGCAAGGTGTGTCTCCTGACCCCAGTTGGGTGATGGATTTGGGTAATCTGCATAAAATGGATCCCAACGAACTTTTTGGGGCTGCGATTTGGCAATTAAGCAAAGCCATGGACTCGCCGTTTAAATCTGTGTTGAAAATGGCGAAGTTGGAAGTGTTTTTGGAAAACCTCGGTACCCAACAGCCTCTGTGCAACATTTTAAAAAAACGCGTTCACCATACCGATGAGAGTGCAAAGCGCATAGAGCCTGTCGACCCATATGCCCTTATGTTTGACCACTTAATTGAGCACTATGAGCAAGTAGGCAATGACAGTATTGTCGACCTGCTGCAGGAGTGTTTCTACATTAAATGTCAAAGCCGGTTGAGTGATCCCGTTGACCTGCGCAGCGCGAATTTTAAACACAGGATCATGTCAGCCTATGTCATGCGATGGGGCTGGTCAGAAGAAAAAATCACGCGGCTTGACAATATAGATACTTGGACCTTTTCCGAACAGGTGGCACTGAGCAGACGCATCCATAGCTTTTTAATAAAATGCTACAGACGCATGTCGGAGAAGTTTAAGCGACATCGACAGTCTGTGAGTAAAGAAGACATGACAGTGCTAGGCAGACGGCTCAGTACGTTTTACGCCAAATCTGCCCACAAAATAGATTTCTTACGCAGCAGTTTTGGCAATGAGTTGTATTGTTCCACCGTCACCATAAAAACCATCCGAAGCAAAGCAGGACGTCAGTGGTTATTGTATTCGGGCGAACACCTTACTACCCCCAAACAAGAGGCCAAGGCGTACCTCATTCGTTCTGATAATTCTACCGTGCCCCTAATTGCCTGGGCGGTTATCAACAAGATTATCGATCGCGAAACAAACATTTTGCTCGATTATGAGGCCGATCCCGTAACAGAGGTTGATCTTAAACAGCTTACTCTTTGCATCTCTACCTTATTCCCGCCGCTAAAGGTAAATGCCATCCCTAGAGAGCAATTGCTTAAAAAGCGCAAAATTGAAGCCTGTCTTGCTGTTGCAAACTATGAATCGTCGAGACTGAAAGCTGAGGTTGATGAGATTGCCATTGTCTATTCCACCAGTTGGGGAGAACGTTTTGTGGAATACGGGCAGGCAGCCCTAAAACGGCTTACCTCAGAAATGGTCGACCAAGACGTGATGCCACAACGTTACCTAGTGGTGCCAGAATACACCCACAAAAAACGTCTCATTGACCACTTTTTAGAAAAAACTGACCTTCCGTTTGAATTAATGTGATCGCTGAAGCCAGCGGTCTAACGCATTGGCAAACAATTGTTTGTCATTATTATTCAGTGCAGGTGGTCCACCCGTTTGAACACCAGAGCTTCGCATCGTGTCCATGAAATCGCGAATATTGAGCCTAGATCTGATGTTATTTTTGGTTAACTCTTCACCTCGCGGAGAGATAACCGACGCCCCTTTCGTCAGTACTTCATCGGCAAGTGGAATATCGCTGGTGATAACTAAATCACCACTGACCACGCGTTGAACAATCTCGTCGTCTGCTACATCAAAACCCTTGCTGACCTGCAATGTGGTTATCCATCTGATTGGAGGCACCCTAATGGCATGATTCGCCACTAGGATGAGCGGTACTTTAGTCCGCGTAGAGGCCTTAAATAAGACCTCTTTAATCATATTTGGGCAGGCATCAGCGTCTACCCAAATAGTCTTCGTTTGCGACTCTGTCACTTATTGCGGATCCACAATGTTGTCGTGCACATCATTGATAATGGCATCAAGCATAACATTTGGCTGCTTAATCGATAAGCCAGATTCACCGTTAGTAAGCTGAGCCTGCTGTGCGGAAGACGATTTGCCCACACGGACGGCAGGACATTCACCCGAGACCATGTGTCCAAGCGCTGCTGACAACATGGCTTCTGAGGGGTCGCCTAGCGGCTTGGTCAAGTCATCCTCAACAACACAACCCGGAAGCTGGTCTTGGAAGTTTGGATTTGGGTCTTCAAATGCCGAAAAGCCTTCTTGGAAGTCACCAAAGCCTTTGTCATTCTGACCCTGAACCTGGATAGTAAAATAGGTGATACCGCAGTTGTCCTCAGGTACAAAGCCAAAAGGTTTGCCGCACGTAGTGCCACCAATTTGAACCACCTCGACATCAATCCCTCTCAAGCCATTAATCAGAGATTCACTCGCGGAGCAGGTACTGTCTGTTGTCAGTACATAGACGCGCGTTAGCGACGGGCTCGGAAGCTCAGTATTGAGTAGGAAACCTTGCTCATAGTCGATTTCCCGACTGTAGAAAGGCGTTTCATTACCTTGAAGCTTTCCGTTGGTAACATTGCGCTCAAACAACAGACCGTTGGTCTGTACCGGGCCCGCCACCATATACGCAAGCTGCGAAGACAAGGCTACGCGACCGCCACCGTTGTAGCGCAAATCAATAACAAGGTCGGTAATGTTTTCATCAACAAAGCTGTTAAATGCTGCGATTAACCCTTCCTGCGCTTTGGGAATAAAGGTATTAAACTGGAAATACCCCACTTTGCCTTGGGCAGTATCAAGTACTTGGGTGTTTTGTACTGGGCTTATAACCACTTCACCAGATGTGATTTCATACGTGGTTCTCTCACCCTCAGGATTTTCCAGTACAAAGGTATAAGTCTCACCGTCTTGTGAAGGAAACAGAGCCGCATTGATAAGGTCAATATCCGCTTGGCTGTTTGAATTTACAAAGTCAGCGCCATTAACTTCAACCACACTTTCACCACGGCTAATTCCAGCAACATCTGCTGGAGAACCCGGTTCGGTGTAGCGAACCGTCAGTACTCGAGGAGGAGTAGTACGAATAAACTCCCAAGCAATACCATAGCCAGAACTCACGCCGCCTTGCGTTCTTTCAAGATATTCAGCGGTATCCTGATAGAAGTGGAAATTATCTTTTGGTTTGCCTGAAGCCGTCAGTTCTGTCGTTTTCAACTGATCAAAGTACGGCAGCACTTCAAAGTCATTAGGATCGTTGTCAGGTACCTCGTCAAACCATAAATATGTGTCATAAGTAAATGAGCGAAGCCACATTTTTTCCTCTAACTCACTGCCTTCGACATCCGGATAAGGCTGGTTTGTGAAAGGGTTGGTCCCCGTGCGAGGTGTAGCACAGCGATCTTTAAATTCGGTTTGCGCAGCAAACTCACCTTGGACCCAGGTAGGCTGAGGATCCGGATCAGGTGGCGGCGGCGGAGGAGGCGTTGGTGTTGGTGGCGTCGGCGTGGACGCGCTGCCTCCGCCGCCTCCACCACATCCCGCTAAACCCAGCACGAGCAGTGCCGGAGCTAAAGCTAATAAACCTTTTTGTCTTCCTGTCATCGTTGTTTTCCTTTTGTAAAAATCACAAATGTGCTTTGCATGCACATGACAAATTGGCGAAACGCTTGCATTAAATATGATCCAAGCCCTCAACTCAAGTGAGTAACATGATAAACCGTATTCACCACGTCAATTTTTTAGTGCGGGACTTAACCAACTGCACAACCTATATGACTTCATTACTTGGTATCGAACCCGAGTTGAGTTGTCTTCCTGAACGCTATGTAAAAACGGCCACTTACAAATTAGGAGAGTGTTATCTGGTCTTGGTCTCTCCCACCAGCGAATTGGGCGAACCGGCCAGAATACTTAAGGAAAAAGGACCGGGATTGTTTTTAATTTCTTTCAGTACGCCCAATATTGATACCACTTTATCTGCCTTAAAAAACTTCGGTATTAATACGGCTTCACCTCGCCGCCAAGGCCTTGAAAACTGGATAGTACAAGACCTTACCAGTCCCGATGATCTAGGTGCCATCATTCAGCTCTGTGAAACAACAATATAATTTCATTTTGAAATATTGTGATTTCATTTTGAACTACTGTTAACAAATCCATGTAATAAAGTTGTTACAAGTGTTAGCAAGCATTCTCCTTTCTAGGCCTTGCGTTACCTACACTGCCTATTTTTTACACCAATATGGCACACCTTGTGCTGTGGGAGGTTATTGATGAACGTACACAGCAGCGAGGTGTCCATGGATTTACTTTCTCAGAGTGAACACACTCGCCCTTTGATACGCGTGTTGATCTTTGGACACAAAGATTTCAGTCAATTAATGAGCCGTGCTATTCGCTATTATACCAATCAAGCACAATTTCATCTTCATGACGCCATCGTGGGAAGTGCTTCAGAAGTAAAACCCTTAATTGATAAATATGCGCCGCATGTCATCGTCAGTGCTGGTGCAAATGCCGCCTACTTGCGCTCAGTGTTGTCACTGCCGGTAGTGTCATTAGAGATAAGTGACGACGACTGGGCTGATGCACTGGAGCGCGCCGCCAAAGTTGCACAAAAAGTCGACACGATTAGCTTTGATCATAAAAGCCGAATTTTGCCTTTGCTGGCAAAGGAACTAGGGGTCGACGTTGAGCAGCATGTTTACCATACTTCCGATCAGGCCAGAGAAAAATTTCATATCATCAGGCGTCAGCAGCCTGAAGCGATTATTGGTGCCAGTTTGGTTTGTGGTCTTGCCAATCAGTTTGATCTCCCTTCTTTTTTAGTTTACTCCGAGGCCTCTTGCAGAAGAACGTTAGAACAGGCCATCGAGGAGGGACTGCAAAACGCCAAGCAGGGTGAAGCTAATGCATTGACCCATTGGCTGCTTAATAAATCCAAAACCCCCATTATTTTGTCCGATAGCCAAGGCGCCTCCTGCACATTAAATAAAGCCGCTAAACAAGCATTGGGCATTCAGTCTCCGCTTTCTTTGTCGCTTCAGGACATTATCGGACTAGCGCCTCAGCACTGCATTGATGGTGACGGCGAATGCCAATTTGGTGGAAAAGAGTGGTGGTTTCACTGCGATCAAGTAGACCTTTTGGGTAGTAAACATTTTGTAGTGCAATTCCATGCTAAACAGGTTGCATCTAAGACGTCGCCAATCATTACCGATCAACAAAAAGAAGCGAACCTGGTTTACAGTTCACCCTCAATGCATGAGGTCATCGCGCAAATAGACGCTTTCTCAGCCTCACCAGGGAACGTACTCGTATATGGCGAGTCCGGCACGGGAAAAGAAGTCGTCGCTCGCAGGATCCATCAGCATGGACCCTATGCCAAAGGACAATTTGTAGCAGTAAACTGCGGCGCCATTCCCGCCGACTTATTTGAAGGCGAATTGTTTGGTTATCATGAAGGCGCTTATACGGGCTCCAAACGAGGCGGAAGAAAGGGCCTCATTGAATCTGCAAGAGACGGCGTGTTATTTCTTGATGAAATCAGTGAGCTGCATCCTCTGCAGCAAACGAAGTTACTGCGTTTTATCCAAGAACGTCGCTATCGCCCACTAGGCGCTAACGCAGAAATTGATATTGAACTGAAACTTGTTGCAGCGTCAAACAGACCGCTGGAAGACTTAGTCGCGTCTGGCGAGTTTCGCAGCGACCTCTTCTATCGCCTCAATGTTTTTAAAATTAATGTGCCAGCACTTCGCTACCGTCCAGATGATATCGAAAGTATCGCTATCACCAAGTTGACGTCGCTTTGCCAGTCATACGATGTTCAGAGCAATCCTGAAGATGCATTTGAAACGCTTCATCCGTTTCTGCTCGATTACCCATGGCCGGGCAATATCAGAGAATTGGAAAACATCCTTGAGCGTGTCGTCGCCTGGTTAAAAACCACATCGAACCCGCAACGTTTGAGTGAAGTGTTACGTCATATCGTGCCCGAATTTACACAGATAACGCCAGCGCATGACAGCACAGGCACTATTCAGACACAAGAATCGCAACTCATTATACAAGCCATGCAGCAACTAAATGGCGATCGCCGCAAAGTAGCGGCTCACTTAGGGATAAGTCCCACTACTTTGTGGCGGCGACTTAAAAAACTGAACTATAAAGACTGACTTGGAGACAACCTATGTTGTTAACACGTAAAACCCAAGTAGCTTGCGCCGTAGCGGTGGCGCTTGTGGCTACAGCCATACCTTTTACTTTACACGCTCAGGAAGCAGCATCGTCGCCTGACGCAAATGATGAAGCCGCCGTAGAGATAATCAGTATCTCGCGAAAGCGGCCTGAAAGTATTCAAGAAGTGCCTATCGCCACAACGGCACTGGGTGAACGCGATTTAGCAGCAGCTGGAGTAGAACGTCCCTCTGACTTCATCGGTCTTATCCCTAACGTGAGTATTGTAGACGCCGCTAATGTGGGCGATACCCAGGTCAATATTCGCGGCATTATTTCAACCCGTGACGCAGAATCTACCTTTGCTTACGTCGTTGACGGTGTGTTAATGACCAACCCCAACAGTTTTAACGAAGAGTTGTTAGATGTTGCACAAATCGAAGTGCTCAAAGGGCCACAAGGCGCCTTATACGGCCGCAATGCGGTTGCGGGTGCAATATTGGTTACTACCAAAGAACCCTCAGACATTACCGAAGGGCGTTTTGAAGTAGGTATTGGTAACGAAGGTTACATGAAAGCGAACGGTATGATCACTGGCGCACTGTCAGACAATGCATTTGGCAGACTAGTTGTTAGTACATCTAACTTCGACGGGCACTACACTAATGACTTTACTGGCGAAGATGATGTGGTTGACTACTTAGAAGATTTTTCTATGAAAAGCCGTGTTATTTGGGAAGCCACAGACGACCTGAAGTTAGACTTTAGAGCCGCATACAGCGACGTTCAAGGTGGCGCAATTAACTTCAACGCCGTGTTCGCGTTGCCTACGTTTGAAACCATTTTCCAAGAACCGGCATTCTTTAAAGACGTCAACGACCATGACTTCATCTTTGCGTTTAATGTGCCAGGTGAAAACAATCAAGAAACTACCGAACTTTCGCTAAAAGCAGATTGGGACCTAGAGGGCTATGACGTTACTGCGGTAGTAGCCTATAACGACTTAGAAGAGACATTGCTGTCAGACGGCACCAGCGCGTCGTTCTATGGTTATGAATTAACGCCTCAGTGTCAGACAGATCGGGCAACGCTCAATAATGCACCCACCGCCATAGGTGGCGCAGACCGCACTGATTTATTTGGCAACTTTTTTGCGCCTTTCGGGGTGTTCCCGCCGGGCATTGAATTCCAAGGTGTGTACGGCCCCTACACCCCAACTGCGTGTGATGGCTATCAGTTTCAGGAACGCAGTCAATCTGACTTCAGCGGTGAGCTACGCTTCACTTCAGACGACCTTGATGCTGATCTCCGCTGGATTGCCGGTCTTTATTTCGTAGAGATTGAACGCGATGTCGTTGTTGCCTATGGTGCCGACACAGGTGCCGGGTTCCTGCAGCAAGCCTATGTGCCACCAACGGGCCCTAATCCTACAGACTTGCTCTTCAGTGATACCTTTGAAACCTCGGTCTATTCTGCATTTGGTCAACTTGAATACGACATTAACGAGGCATGGGAATTTGCTTTTGCGCTGCGTTTTGACCGCGAAGAGCGCGACGTCAGCAACAATGTGCCGAATGTAAACGCTTCTGGCCTAAACGGGAATGCACAGGGTCCAATAAACCCTGCATTTGGTGTAACGCCAGCCGGTATACCTGACCGCAGCCGAAGCTTTAGTCAGCTTCAGCCCAAAGCGACACTCAGCTATGAAGCCAGTGACAATGTCAATTGGTATGCCAGTTATGGTGTCGGCTTTAGAAGTGGGGGCTTCAACTCCATTGGTACAGAAGCAACCTTGGATTTTTGGTTTAATTCACTCGGAACAGGTAATCCAGGAGACTTTGTTGATGCTCAACTTCAAGTAACGGATGAATATGATAAAGAGGTCACGACCGCGTTAGAGCTTGGTATGAAGTCCACTTGGATGGATGGAAAACTGAAACTCAATGCCGCTCTATTCGACACGCAAGTCGAAGATAACCAGTTCTTCGAATTCTTTGCAGGGCCTTTCGGATTATTGCGTGCGGTAACCACAATTGACGAGCTTTCCATTCAAGGCTTTGAACTCGATTTTACTTATCAGGCGACTGACGATCTTAAACTCTTTGGCGGCCTGGGTTTAATTGATAGTGAAATAGAGGAAAACCGCAACCGACCACTGACCGTGGGTAACGAAGCGCCACAAACACCTGACCGGTCATTCACGCTTGGATTTATGTGGGATTACGAAGTTTCCGCCGATTGGCTACTTAACTGGCGCCTCGACTACCAGTATGTGGGTGAAACTAACTTCCATACCTTACAAGGTGAGCAAACTCCCACTATTTGGGACTTCTTTGGCGCTGTTTCGCCCAATATTCCACCGGGTCCCCATTCACAAGATTTCAGTAACGCAAAAAGAGACAGTTATAGCACCGTCAATACGCGTATTTCACTGGATTCTGAAAATTGGGAAGTGGGTATTTGGGCGAAAAACCTGACTGATGAGCAATACCTGCAAGAAGTGATACCAGCGCCAGAGTTTGGCGGCTCCTTTATCCACCCATCGGCCCTGCGCTCTTACGGCATGGATGTGACTTACAGGTTCTAATTGTAACTACGCAATGTGGCGCTGAGGGGAGGAGGCAGCAAGCCTTCTTCGCCTCAGTGCGGTTCAAACGTTTAATCGGAGTTTGACATGAACAAACCATTAGCAGGGGTCCGGGTGCTCGACTTAACGCACATGTTGTCGGGACCCTACTGCGGTATGATACTGGCCGACTTAGGTGCAGAGACCATTAAAGTCGAGCCTCTACAAGGTGAAGGTACGCGTAAGCTACTAGCCACAGACCCCGAGAATTCACTGGGCGGAATGGGGGCGTATTTCATCACCTTAAACCGCAACAAACAGAGTGTGTGTATCGATCTTAAATCTGAACAAGGTCGTGAAGTTTTTTATCAGCTTGTTGAAACTGCTGACGTAGTAGTGAACAACTTTGGTGCTGGTGTGCCTAAGCGATTGGGCATAGATTATGAATCGCTTAAGGCCCGTAATCCTCGCATTATTACCTGTTCAATCACAGGCTTTGGCAGCGATGGTCCCAAGTACAAGCGACCGGCTTTTGATCAGGTTGCCCAGGCAACCGGTGGCGGCATGAGTATAACCGGAACTGATCCGGACCACCCGGTGCGGGCCGGTATTCCCATTGGAGATTTGGGCGGCGGTATGTTTGCTGTGATGGGCATTCAGGCAGCATTGGTGGAACGTGCTACCAGTGGGGTAGGCCAAGACGTCGACATTTCCATGCTGGACTGCCAAATTTCTTTGCTCAACTACATGGCAACCATGTATTTCCTTTCTGGCAAAGACCCATTCCCAATTGGAAATTCTCATTTTGTTCACGTGCCTTACAACACATTTACTACCAGTGATGGCTTTATCGTCATTGCAGTGATCACCGATAATTTCTGGCAGAACTTGAAACAGGTTGTCAACGTTGCTGCATTTGATGACGACAAATACGACACCCAGCCCGGTCGTTGGGCAGCGCAGGACTTCATTAACTCAACGCTGAACGAAGTGCTCAGCGCCAAGCCATCAGCTTATTGGATAGAAAAACTCGAAGCCGCACGCATACCTTGCGCACCGGTTAATACTTTTTCCCAAGCGCTGTCTGATGAACAAGTCTTGTATAGAAACATGGTCGTCGATTTACAACATCCAGACGGTAGCACCACCAAGGGCCCGGGCAACCCCATTAAGTTATCTAGAACCAATGAAGACAGCTTTTCAGCCGCACCCGCATTAGGTGAACACACAGATACCGTGCTTGCGCGACTGCTCAACATGTCAGAGACGGAGATCGCGGCATTACGTGACAAGGGGGCGGTTAAGTGACTTCGCCTCAGCACATTGTTATCAACGATGTAGGTCCGAGAGACGGGCTACAAAATCAGCCCAAGGTACTCTCAATTGAAGAGCGCTCATCGTTAATAAATGCACTCATTGATGCACAGCTACCTGCCATTGAAGTTGGAGCGATTGTTTCACCTAAAGCCGTACCAGCTATGGCAGGCAGTACTGAACTTCTCAGTACACTGCCCGCTAATGCCAGTCATTACTCTATGCTGATCCCCAATCAGAAAGGGTATGAGCTAGGGCGAGATGCCGGCGCACCGGTGATGTCACTAGTCATTGCCACGTCTAACACGATGAACGAGAAGAATATACGCAGAACAACAGACGACATCATGCAGCAGAGCATGAACATACTCGCTCAGGCAAAAGCCGAAAACCAGTGTGTTCAGGCCTATCTGGCCACAGCATGGGCTTGTCCCTTCGAGGGACAGATGTCGTTAGACAGTTTGCTTTCTCTTGGGGCTCAATTGCTCGAAGCAGGTGCCAACAAACTGATAATTGCAGACACCATAGGTGCAGCATCACCTGATCAGGTTGCGGTGTTTATGAATAAATTGGTGACTGAATGGGGCAGTGAAAAACTCGCTTGCCACTTTCACGACACTCGGGCCATGGGTCTCGCCAATGTGTATGCCGCCATCGAACAAGGTGTCAGAGAGTTTGATGCATCCATTGCAGGTCTAGGCGGCTGCCCATTTGCACCCGGTGCAAGTGGCAATGTGGCCACGGAAGATGTGACCCTATTGGTTGAGCAAATGGGCTTTCGTACGGGTATCGATTTAGAAAAATTAATCAGTGCAGCAGACCTGGCCATCACACTCACAGGCACTGCACAGGGCGGGCGTAGTAAACGCTGGTTGGAAAAGAACTTGGCGAGCGTCGCCACAAATTAGTCGGAGAACAACATGAGTTATCGCTTAGGTGTAGACGTTGGCGGAACCTTTACAGACCTCTTGTTAATCAATGAGAAGACCGGTGAAACACACACCGCAAAGGTTCCCTCAACCCCACAAGACTCCTCAATAGGAGTATTAAACGGTATCGACCGCATATGCCAAGAGTCTGGTATAGATGCCACTGAGATTCACCGCGTGATGCATGGCACCACTGTAGCCACCAACGCAGTATTGACAGGTAAGGGTGCAAAAGTCGCACTTGTCACAACAAAAGGCTATAAACAAGTGCTGCAAGTCGCTCGTTCTTTTTGTCCTGGCGGCTTAGGAGGATGGGTGAGTTATGTGAAAAAGCCCTTACTCGCGCCACTAGAGTTAACGGTAGAAGCTGATGAGAGAATTGATGCCAACGGTACGATTTCAAGTCCACTTGATGTTACGGCACTAAAAGAGACACTTGAGGCACTAAAAGCAAAAGGCGGCTTTGAGGCACTGACTATCAGCTTTATCAACGCGTATGTAAATGGCGAACACGAACGTGCCGCGCGAGATATCGCTAAGCAGGTATTTCCAGACATGCCGATTTCCATCTCTTCCGATGTGGTACCGGAAATGCAGGAATACGAGCGCACGGAAACCACAGTAGTAAACAGTTACGTTAGACCTGAAGTAGCCCGTTACATCGACAACTTAAGCGGCGCGCTGGAAGAGCGAATGGGAGACAATGTTCACTTGTCTATTTTGCGTTCTGATGGCGGTTTAGCTTCAGCACGCGCAGCCGCAGAAAGCCCGGTGAACCTTCTTATGTCTGGTCCTGCAGGGGGCGTTGCCGGCGCCATTCATTTTTGTCAGCAAGCCGGATTTGACAATATCCTCACCTTTGACATGGGCGGCACGTCCACCGACGTTGCCTTAATTCAAGGTGCAAAAGCACGTGTACGCCGTGAAACGCGGGTGGGAGATGTAACCGTAAGAGCACCGTCAGTTGATGTAAGAACCGTTGGCGCCGGTGGCGGCTCCATTGCGTTTGTTCCTGAACTAACCAAAGCACTCCGTGTAGGTCCCGAGTCGGCGGGTGCTGAGCCAGGCCCAGCAGCATATATGAAAGGCGGTGAGCTGCCTACTGTGTGCGATGCTAATGTCGTTCTGGGTTATTTACCTGCTGATGTGCAGCTAGGTGGTAAGATGGCAATTAACCGCGACGCAGCAGTCAAAGCAGTCAAATCGGTAGCGGATGTAATGGGACTGACTGTCGAAGAGGCTGCCGAAGGTATTATAAAGATTGCCAATGAAGCCATGTTTGGGGCACTCAGATTGGTGTCTGTTGAGCAAGGCTTTGACCCAAGAGAATTTGCACTGGTTGGATTTGGTGGCGCAGGCCCCTTGCATGCTAACGCACTTGGCAAACTCACCGATGCTTGGCCAGCTATTATTCCACCGGGCCCAGGGGTTTTATGCGCCTACGGTGACGCCACAACAGAAGTAAGAGATGAAGCCTCTCGTACGTTTGTAAAGCTGCTGGCTGAAACCAGCTCCGAAGAGCTGGCAGATTCACTGGCAGAGTTACGTCAGCGGGCGTCATCTACGCTCGAAAATGACGGTATTTCCATTGCTGACCAAACCATTACCTACCAGGCAGATGTGCGTTATACCGGCCAGGCATTCCAGCTTTCGATTGAGTTCACAGAGCAAGAGCTTGCCAATGAAGGGCTCAATGTACTCAAGCGTCAGTTCGACCAAGAGCATACTCAGCTGTTTACGTTCGCTTTAGAAGAGGGTCACGAAATTGTGATGATTCGTGCCATCGCTACTGCGGTGGGCCGAACCATTCCCATTCAAAAACCCGGCGAAAAAGGAAATACAGCGCAGGACTGTGTGATTGCACAGAGCCGCATTTACTACGAGGGTAACTGGCACGACACCCCAATCTATGACCGCGGCAGATTGCAAAGCGGAATGAAAGTAGACGGTCCTGCCATTGTTGGCGAAATGGATTCAACTAGCGTTGTGCTACCTGGTTATATTGCCGAAGTAGATACCGTTGGCAACTTGCTTATTCAACCTGCTTAAGAGGACAGCATCATGAATGAAAAGATAATTCAATCCAACGCCTCACCTCTCAATCGGGTTGAGGTTGATACCGTTACTGTCGACATCATTGAAAACGCGTTGAAAAATGCTCGCGAAGAAATGGACGCTGTGCTGTTCAGAACAGCAATGAGCCCAGGTATTAGAGAGCAAGGTGATTGCTTTCCAATGATTGCCAATAAAGACGGCAAAATGGTGGTGGGTCAGTTTGGCTCTTTTATACACGGGTTTATGGATGCTTATGAAGGAGAGCTGGAAGAGGGTGATATAATCCTGACCAATGACCCTTACATGACAAATGCCGCCGTGTCGCACTTGCCAGATTGGATTGTACTGGTACCTATTTTTAAAGAAGGCCGGCATATCGCCTGGTCTGCCATGTTTGGACATATGTCAGATAACGGTGGCATGGTACCGGGTTCTATCCCCATCAAAGCAGAGACGATTTTTCAAGAAGGCATACGCATTCCACCCACCAAATTGTATAAAAAAGGCGAGTTGCAAAGCGATGTGTTAGAACTCATTTTGCACAATGTGCGAACTCCTCAATGGAACCGATTCGACCTGAATGCGCTGGTCGCCGCTTGTAAAACAGCAGCTAAGCGCTGTCAGGAGATTGCAGAACGTTTTGGAGACGACATCTTTTACTCTACGATGGAAATCATGCTTGAGCGCAATCACGTTGCCATGCAAGCTATTATCAACATGATTGTGCCTGAAGAGCCTAGGGTATTCGAAGATTACCTGTGCGACGACGGTGTGGGCATGGGTCCTTACAAAATTCGCTGTAAGTTATGGCGAGAAAACGGTCGTGCCATCTTTGATTTTGATGGCACGGATCCTCAAGCAAAAAGCTCGATCAACTTTTACTTGAACGAGGACATGTTCAAAATGTTTTTTGGGTCGTTCACTATTAACCTGATAGACCCGCAGATTCTTTTCAACGATGGCTTTTATGATCTGGTAGACGTGCGCATACCCGAAGGATGTTTGCTCAAGCCTAAGTTCCCCGCCGCACTGTCTGGCCGCACCCATGCCTTGGGGCGTATCTTTGACGTAATGGGCGGACTACTAGGTCAAAGCGCGCCAGAGGCAATGAATGCAGCCGGGTTCTCAGACTCACCTCATTTGTTTTACTCCGGTTATGACGACAACGGCGAATGGTTCCAATTGTTTCAGATTGGGTTTGGTGGCATCCCCGGTCGACCGGCGGGTGACGGACCTGATGGACACTCCCTGTGGCCTGGGTTTACCAATGTACCAAACGAATTTGTAGAAGCCTACTTCCCGTTACGTATTGAACAGTACGAGACAATAGTCGACTCAGGAGGCGCTGGTCTGCATCGCGGCGGCAATGGCTTAAGTGTGGCTTATCGCTTCTTGTGCGACGGTACTATTGCTATCCACGATGAGCGCTGGATGACCTATCCATGGGGAGTTAACGGTGGTACTCCGGGCATGCGCTCTAGCAAGAAACTGGTACGAGCTGATGGCACTGAAACCTTCTTGCCTGCTAAATGTGATGGTATTGAAGTGAAAAAGGGCGATTTGCTCTACTTTGATACATGGGGTGGCGGCGGTTGGGGCGATCCACTAGAACGGGAACCTGAGCTAGTACTTGCTGATATACAACGCGGATTAGTCTCAGAAGAAGGCGCAAAACGCTACGGTGTAGTGGTCAGTAACGGCAGTGTGAATGATGCTGCCACCGCAGAACTACGCGCAACAATGAAGGCAGCACGCGGTGATGTCTCCCTGTTTGATTTCGGCGGAAGCATCGAAGAGATCAAACAGCGGTGCTTAGAAGAGACGCATCTAGCACCACCCGAGGCACCTGCGTTTAGATAAAAGAAGGTCGGTAAATGAGTGACTTAGCAACAGGTAGTGTAGCGTTTGGCCAACGGCCCGCATTGATTATCGTCGACATGACGAATGGTTTTACCCAACATGATTCACCTCTAGGTGGGGCTTCGGCGGCAACCATAGAAACGAACCAGCGTTTGCTTGATGCTTTCCGTCTTGCGCCACTGCCTGTGTGCTTTACCAGTGTTGTGTACGACAATGACTCGGAAGCCTCTGTCTTTCGTGCTCACTTACCCGACCTAAACCTTTTACAGCGGGGCACGCATTGGGTTGATGTGGACCCGCGATTAGAGCCACTCTCTAATGAGCCCGTCTTTGATAAAACTGGTCCCAGTGGTTTTTTTGGTACTCATCTAAAAGCCTGGTTGGACGAACAACAGGTCGACAGCATCATAGTAACCGGCCTCACCACCAGCGGCTGTGTCCGCGCAACCGTCGTTGATGGTCTTCACCACAACTATCCGGTTTGGGTTGTCGAAGATGCTTGTGAGGACAGAAACCTTGAGGCGCATAAGGCAAACTTGCACGATATGGCAGCCAAATATGCCTCCGTGAAATCGACGCAGGAAGTGGTGGAATACCTTGCGCCCAGTGCAGAATTAAGTGACGCAGATTATGTCTAAAACGCTTTATGATAAATTATGGCAACGCCACCTGGTTGGGGATGTGGATGGCGATCAGCTGCTGTACATCGATCGCCATCTCATTCACGAAGTTACGTCTCCGCAGGCGTTTGATGGCCTAAAAGAAAAAGGCAGAAAAGTCAGGCGACCAGACAAAACCATCGCGACCATGGATCACAGTATCTCCACCCGCTCGCTGTCTCTGGATGCTTGTGGTGAAACCAATGCACTTCAGTTACGTACCTTGGTTAAAAACTGCGTGGACAACGATATCGTGCTTTACCCTGTAGGTGACGAGCGACAAGGGATAGTGCACGTCATGGGTCCAGAGCAAGGGATGATTTGGCCGGGTATGACGGTTGTCTGTGGCGACAGTCATACCGCAACCCATGGCGCCATGGGTACACTGGCGTTTGGCATAGGCACATCAGAAGTTGAGCACGTGCTGGCCACGCAAACTCTGCGCCAGAGTAAAGCCAAAAATATGCGTATTACGGTATCAGGAACACGTCGCCCACATGTCACGGCAAAAGATATCATTCTGTATATTATTGGCCAGATTGGCCATGCCGGTGCCACCGGACATGTCATTGAATATGCTGGTGATGTGATTCGCGACATGAGCATGGAAGAACGCATGACAGTATGCAATATGAGCATAGAAGCAGGCGCTAAAGCTGGGCTTATCGCCCCTGATGAGACAACATTCGCCTACCTTGAAGGGAAACCGTTCGCACCAAAAGGCAAATCCTGGGTCAGCGCAATGCAAGACTGGCAAACGCTCAAGTCTGATGCCGACGCGCTTTTTGATCGCGAAGTGCGAATTGATGCAGACGCCATTTCACCCCAGGTCACCTGGGGAACTAATCCTGCTCAAGTCGTTGGTATTGCGGATAAACTCCCCTCGCCAGCCTCATTTACTGACATAACCATGCAAACATCAGCACAGGCCGCGTTTGACTATATGCAACTTGAACCTGAGCAACGACTGGTTAACCTTCCCGTGTCTCATGTATTTATAGGGTCTTGCACAAACAGTCGAATCAATGACCTACAAGACGCCGCTAACTTTATTAAAGGGAAGTCTGTTGCTGAACACGTCACTGCCATCGTGGTCCCCGGTTCCTCACAAGTGAAAAAACAGGCGGAATCTCTCGGGTTAGATAAGGTGTTTACAGCAGCAGGTTTTGAATGGCGCTTGCCAGGGTGTTCTATGTGCTTGGGCATGAATGACGACACATTAAGTGAAGGGGATAGGTGCGCGTCAACCAGCAATCGTAATTTTATTGGCCGACAAGGGCGCGGTGCCCTAACGCACTTGGTGAGCCCGAAGATGGCTGCTGCCGCAGCTATACACGGACACTTTGTTGATATATCCGCATTGGAGTAAATCTCATGACAACGCCCTTTGTAAACTTAACCTCGTCTGTTGTTTTTCTTGAACACGACAATATCGATACTGACCAGTTGCTTCCCAAACAGTTTTTAAATCGCATCACTCGTAAGGGTTACGGCGACTATTTGTTATTTGACTGGCGTTATCTCAACGGTGATATCCATTCACCCAACCACGATTTTGTTCTCAATCAGGCAGCAAGTCACAATGCGAAAATATTGGTGACCGGGCAGAATTTTGGCTGCGGTTCTAGTCGTGAGCATGCCCCATGGGCCATTGCAGACTATGGCTTTAAAGCGATTATTGCCGATAGTTTTGCCGACATCTTCCACGCCAATTGTCTAAATAATCAAATTTTACCTGTGACATTAACCGCACCCTTGCTTAACGATTTGAAAGACGCCTGCAAACAAGACCCGAATTTGCAGGTGAACATCGACCTGGATGAGCAAACCGTTAGCTGGTCGGTGCCGACAACAAAAAGACATACGCTTGCGCACTTCGACATCGCGCCTCACCATAAGGAAAACCTGCTGCATGGCTGGGATAAAATTGGCAAAACACTGGTCAAAGAAGCCATGATTTCTGATTTTGAGAGCAACCAGGCAGATTGGCTTACCTAATGTTTGCCATTGGTATTTTGTCGTGTTTTAGGTCAGTATTTGACGCCAGACAATCAGCTGTTTCGTTATAAAGATTATGCTCGCAAATATTATTCGCTATGCATCAAACATCATTGCGTCCTGTTTAGCCATTTTACTGTGTTTCGGGATTATGGACGCGTTCTGGCTTGGCTGGTTTGCCACCGACTGGTATCAAGATGAGATGCAGGGCCTACTGCGTGCACAATTTATTACCTGGCCTTGGGTCATTTTTTATCTGATGTACAGCTTTGTGTTGTTTGTATTGTCTGTTGTCGCTAACCGTGACAAACCCATTTATTATGCAGGTATCGATGGCGCCTTACTCGGCCTGGCCAGTTACGGTGCGTACAACTTAACTAACTACAGTATCATTGAAGGTTTCTCCTTTTTCATTATGGCAGTGGACTGGACCTGGGGCGTGGTGATTTCAAGCGTAAGTGCCATGGCTGGCTGGGTAGGCTTCCAAATGCTCAGAAAAGAGGCTTTGGAATGATTTATTGCCTAAAAACATGTATTTTGGTGCGTGTTTATTTGACATCATGCGCGTAAATTTAGGATAGTAACCGCTTCGAAAAAAACGGATGTTTTCACAGCTTACCTCTGACGAATATTTTCCTCATAAAGCAGTAAAACAACAAAAATAAGAAAGCACTCTGTTTATCCCAACAACAAAAATAGAAGGTCTTTAATGTACCGTTCAATCTCACATCTAATTGGCGTTACGGCATTATTGCTCAGCGCAGTCAGTTATGCTGGCATACAACAAACGAAAGGCGACTTTGAAGATAAATTCCGACAACTCGACGAAGTACTTCCGACGCCCAACGTTTATCGAAACGCTGCCGGAGAGCCTGGCCACGCGTATTGGCAACAAAAAGTCGATTATAAAATTCAGGTTCGCTTGGTAGAAGAAAAGCGTCGCTTAGAAGCCTCTCAGCAAGTCACCTATAAAAATAATTCCCCTGACACACTCAAGTATTTGTGGGTTCAGCTGGACCAAAACAAATTTCGCGAAGACTCTATGTCGGCGCTCACAACAACCTTTGGCGGCATTGGCAGCAGAGGGCCGTCTACACAGTCAGCGGGCGGCGATGCGCCAGCAAAAATCAGTTTGGCGGCACTGCGACGTCAACACTTTGTTGAAGACAATGTATTGGGCTACGACACGTTAGCGGTATCCGCCGTAGACGGCACGCCTTTGAAGTTCACCGTTGTGGGCACCCTAATGCGTATTGATCTGCCACAACCTCTCGCGCCCGGTGCACACACTGAGTTTCACATTGATTTTGCCTTCAATATTGTTGAAGAAGATGCGGTTTCAGCGCGCGCAGGCTATGAGCACTTCCCTGACGATGCCAATGAAGGTGGCAATGATATTTTCTTGCTAGCCCAATGGTTTCCCCGTTTGGCGGCTTACACAGATTACGAAGCTTGGACGAACAAAGAGTTTATCGGTCGTGGCGAATTCACCCTGGAATTTGGCGATTACGAGGTTGAAATTACCGTACCGGCCGACCATGTCGTGTCGTCTACAGGCGAGCTGGACAACCCTGAACAGGTGCTAACCAAAACACAGCGTGATCGTCTTAAAAAAGCCGAAACGGCAGAAAGACCTGTATTCATCGTGACAGCAGAGGAAGCGCTGGAAAATGAAAAAGACGGTACGGACAAAGAAAAAACGTGGCGTTTTGTAGCTGAAAACGTGCGTGATTTTGCTTGGGCAAGCTCGCGTAAGTTCATGTGGGATGCGCGCGGTTATCAACAGGGTGGCGAAGAGCAGCCCTTGGTGATGGCCATGTCATTTTATCCTAAAGAAGGTGGCGACCTTTGGAAAAAGTACTCCACGGAGTCTGTTATTCACACCATGGAAGTTTATTCGCGCTTCTCATTTGATTACCCCTACCCCACGGCCCAGTCTGTAAACGGCCCAGTTGGCGGTATGGAATATCCCATGATTACCTTCAATGGCCCTAGAACCACACTTCAAGAAGACGGCTCACGAACTTATACGCTCGCTGAAAAGCGCTTTTTAATTGGTGTTGTCATTCATGAAATAGGTCATATTTATTTCCCTATGATCGTCAATTCAGACGAACGCCAATGGACTTGGATGGATGAAGGTTTGAATAGCTTCCTAGACGGTGTAGCAGGCCGCGAGTGGGACCCTTCCATTCCATGGGGTGTAGAGCCACGAGACATAGTTGATTACATGAAGAGCAATGTACAAGTACCAATTATGACTCAGTCTGACAGCGTACTGAAACTCGGTCCTAATGCTTACACAAAACCGGCAGCCGCGCTTAACATATTGCGTGAGACCATATTGGGTCGCGAGCTGTTTGATTTTGCCTTTCGCGAATATTCACAGCGCTGGAAGTACAAACGCCCTACGCCGTCTGACTTTTTTAGAACCATGGAAGAAGCCTCAGGTGTAGACCTTGACTGGTTTTGGCGTGGATGGTTTTACTCGACAGACCATGTAGACATCTCTATTGATCGCATTTCTCAACTAAGACTTGATACCCATAATCCAGATATCGACTTGGCCCGCCAACGTCAAGCTGAAGCAGACAAACCTTTGTCGTTGACGGATGAAAGAAATAAAGCTGAGGGGAAAACGCTATGGATTGACCGCTTCCCTGATCTGGCAGATTTTCATGACGAAAATGACAGATTTACCGTTACTAATGAAGACAGAAACGCATACAACAAATTCCTCAGCGAGCTCAAACCCTGGGAAAGAAAGGCCCTTGAGCGCGCGTTAGAAGAAGATAAAAACTACTATGTGCTTGAATTCAGTAATCGCGGAGGCTTGGTAATGCCGATTATCTTGCAGCTTGATTATGAAGATGGCACCAGTGAAGAAATGCGTATTCCGGCTGAAATTTGGCGACGCACACCTAAGCATGTACAAAAGCTCATTGTGACAGACAAAAACAAAGTGTTAAAGCAAGTCACGGTGGATCCTCGCTGGGAAACGGCTGATGTGAATGTGGATAACAACCATTACCCGCGTCAAATCATTCCTTCACGTTTGGAATCGTATAAGAGTAAAAAACGTACGGGTCTCGAATACAAGGACATCATGCAAGGCAGCAAAGCTGAGCTGAAGGAATACGAACCGAAGAAATATCAAAAATAATGATAAAGCATAATCTTGTTAGGTTTGTCAGTGCTCTTGCCCTCTTTTGTGGCTTGAGCACGGGTGCGCTGGCGCATCAACAAAAAGCCGCTATTACGACTATCAGTTACAACACAAATACCCAGTCGTTTGAAGTGGTTCACCGGTTTAGTTTGCACGATGCAGAGCACGCGGTTAAACGCGTGCTCAACAAAGACGCAGATATTTATTCATCGGATGAGACGCAACTTGAATTTGCTAAGTACGTGCAAAAGCACTTTTCAATAGCATTGGACAGTGGTGAGCAAATCCCCCTTATTTCTGTTGGTCATGAGCTTGATGGCAGACACTTTTGGGTTTACCAGGAGCTGCTCAATCCGGTAAACGCACAGTGGCAAATACATTACTCCGCATTACAGGAAATCTGGCCATCACAGGTCAATACCGTCAATGTTGAAATTGGTTCTGAGGTAAGAACTCTGGTATTTACCCTTGAAGAACCCAAGCACAGTATTGCGATATCACTTGATTAAAAACACTAAAGGCAAGGGTTAAATCTTGCCTTTTATCTAATACGTCTTTCTTTTTCCTACTCTTTATTTTGCTTGATGTTCGTTTACACTCGCTTTATTAAGTTCATTATCATATAACGTTAATAATTTTTGGGTTTACTATGATACGAGCGCCGTTCTTTCGGTGTGGTGCCATCATGAAAACAACAACAGGGTAAATAAATATGGAACGGCGACAGTTTAATCAACTCATGGTTGGGTTAGCATTTGGAGGCTTGGCTAAAAATGTACTGGCAGGCCCCAGTAAACATAAAACACCGGCTTCCAATAAACTGTTTGGTTATGGTGAATTAGTACCCGACCCAAATGGCTTACTCGATCTACCCAAAGGTTTTTCATACCAGGTCATTTCCCGTTTAAACGACAGTATGAGTGACGGTTTACCTGTTCCCGATAGAGCTGATGGAATGGGCTGTTTTTACAAAGATGACGCTCGCGTGGTTCTGATAAGAAACCATGAGCTGTCACCCAAACAAGGTAACTTGGCAGAACTCTCCCAAACCCAAATGACTCTGGCTTATGCACAAGATACGAACGGCCATGTGCTGCCAGGCGGAACCAGTAATCTGGTTTACAACATGCAGACCGGAAAAGTAGAGAATGAGTTCATGTCCTTGGTGGGTACTGTTAGAAACTGTGCCGGCGGTGTTACGCCCTGGGGAAGCTGGCTAACTTGTGAAGAATCGGTGCTCAAAGATACTTCCCAGACTAATCAGGCACATGGGTATGTGTTTGAAATCCCATCAAATGCTACTTCAATGGTTGACGCCAAGCCACTCAAAGCCATGGGACGTTTCAACCATGAAGCAGCATGTATCGACCCTAAAACAGGCATTGTTTATCTTACTGAAGACAGGGGCGACAGCCTTTTTTACCGTTTCATTCCATCGGTACCAGGTAAACTGGACCAAGGCGGCAAACTTCAGGCTTTGGCTATATTAGACAAGCCACAATATGACACGCGAAACTGGAATGCTGCTCACATGGCACTTCAGTCGCCAATGCCAGCAGCTTGGATAGACTTGGATAATGTAGAGAGCCCGCAAGATGACTTGCGCAAACGCGGTTTTGACCAAGGCGCCGCCTTGTTTGCCCGCGGAGAAGGCGTACACTGGGCTACCGATACGCTCTATTTCTGCTGTACCAATGGAGGAAAGCAGAAGCTTGGGCAAATCATGCAATACAGACCCTCGCAATTTGAAGGCACTGACCAAGAAAGCACAGATCCCGGCTTGCTAAGTTTGCTGGTAGAGAGCCCAGACGAGAAGACTTATAACTACGGTGACAATATTGTAGTGACACCCAACGGACACATGATTGTATGTGAAGATCAATACAGTGATACCGTAAATAATTTCCTCAAAGGTGTAACACCTGCCGGTGAAATTTATGATTTTGCCCGAGTTCGCATACAAACAGAACCTGCCGGCGCATGCTTTTCACCCGATGGCAGCATCATGTTTGTAAACCTTTACTCACCCACAACCACATTAGCTATAAAGGGGCCATGGCACTGGTCCTGATTGAACTAGTGTTGTCTAACATCATCGGGTTCGCCGCTGTACGGTGTGATTTGCACTAAATCAAATGCGTACGCGGCAGTACCCAGTGGGTCTTCAAACAGCCCTAGGCGCAAAAAGCCGGACAGCGTGTAGGCCTGATTGAGGTCGAATTCGGCAAACCCGGTATCCGTGGTTACGTGAATCACCTGGTTAGGGGGTGGAGGCGGATAATGTAAGCAAGCACCGTAATACGGAACCAGAAAAAAACGGGTCACCCCTTGTTGCTGGTTAACGTCAATGGGTACGATAAAACCTGATATCCGAACTGCCTTGTCTACAAACGTTGATACCGTTTGATTCGACGTAAGCGCCGCTTTGTAATCAGTATCATTTGCCGCCTGCAACGACGTTAATATTTGCTCATTTAGCGGTAGCATCTGGTCAATTTGGTATTTCCTGAGCAGATCTCTTTCGCTAACTGGTAATAACGCAGACCAAGCGATAGTAGTCACACTAGATGAATTGTATTCAGAAGCCAAAGATAGGTTCTGCGTTTGATAGACTGAACTAGACGCGAACTCTTTGTATACCGCGACAGATGCTGCCCCCAATAGCAGGGCTATTATTATTACCAACAAGTAAAGCGATGTGTTTTTCATGGCTTCAATAGTAAATGGAAAAGCACTAGGAGGTCGACCAATATTGACGTACTTGGTTTCGCTAATCCTTTCTATTCTTCATCTCGTACTGATAAAAAACTAAAACCAAGTGCTCTGTAGACACAGAGTGTAAATAATATGGGGCTTAGCTTAACTGATGGCAGTAGGTAGCATAATCAAAAAAGCAAGATATTTGGCTGTTCTTGGCGCCTCATTGGTCCTGTTGAGCTGCGCAAAAACCTCTCCCAGATTTGAGCAGGCCATTTCCCTCGCGCAGGATGGTCGTTCTGGTAACGACATTTTTACTGCTACTTATGCCCAACATGGTGGTGAGCGAGTTGCCAATCTGCATGATCTCAATGTTGCAATAGACGGCGAATGGCACTATTTAATCACCAAAATTCAACCCGAAGTGACAGACAGCGAGTATCGACAACGCTCAGAGGAACGCTTGGTTTTGTCGCCTCGTCTCTATGCTGTTAGGTATAGTGGAACAGCAGGCTCCAAACAGGTATTAAGAACAACTGAGAGCATTCAGGTTTCTTATAACGATGCAAGAGAAACCAGTGACATTACACTTGGCGCAGCAGCGCTGACATCAGATGCGTTTTTTCTTTTTTCACTTGGCCCATTGGCACTGGCTAACCGCGTAAGTGAATGGCAGCGCCTTGCAGACGAGACATCCAAAGGAAGGCACTACTATCGAATAAATGGCGAAATGGTGCCAGGCATAGGGCTGTCTAAAAGTGATTACATAACACTTTGGGTAGACAAAGAAACGAAGTTAACTCACCGACTACATATCACTCTAGACGGTTTCGAAAAAACCAAGGGAGCGCACGTCGACACGCACTACTTACACTTCCATGATATTGATGGGCTAGTCCTTCCCACCCACTTTTTTGAACGTGTCGTCGGCCCCATTAGCATCGATGCCCATGAGTGGTGGTACACTGGGTTTGATGTCAATCGAGGGCTGACTCAGGATGATTTATCAATAGAAGGCTGGTCTGAAAAGGCGTTAGTCCCCGCTACTCCCTTTCAGGGAAAGCATGATTAATAGTGATGGTGCAACAAGCACATAGTCTTGGCGACGACGGCGTCTACGTGTTTTTGTCGCGCGGTTTCATTAAGCCTAAAATCGAGGTTCATCAGGCTTCGCATGTGCCAGCTTCCTTTCAAAAAGCTATAAAAATCCATCGCTAACAAGCGTGCCGATTCCATACTCAAACTCTTATCTGACAGTTTGTGGATAATACCAGCCACAGAATGCAAACTGGCCAGTGGCCCGGCTTCATAAAATAGCTCAGCAACACGCGGAGAGTTGCGCGCTTCAGCAATAATAATAGAGTACATTGCGATCACCTCTTCGTCTTGAAAGAGAGCCAAAAACTTTCTACCGATATGAGAGAGTGTGCTTTCTAACCCTCCTTGATGATCGGAAAGCTCATCAAGACTGATCATGTGCTCTTCGCATTTAAAGGCGATCACTGCCAAAAACAATGAATCTTTGTTTTTGTAATGCGAGTAAATAGTTTGTTTTGACACGCCAGATAGCCTGGCAACCTCATCCATGGAGGTTTCTTTCACCCCGTGTTTGAGAAAAAGTTCGACGGATGCTCGTAAGATGGCTTCTCGCTTTTCTCTACTTTTAGGACGTCCAGCACGTACTGCTTGCTTCATGGCCCTGTTGCTCCCGACAAATAGTAGACCAGGTAGTATGATATTAATATATAGTATGCTTATGTGGGGCAAATCACAACGTTACCGTTTGGATTAAACATGCATAAAGCTGATTATTTTAAAGACGCGAACAATTCATCGACTTTGCGCTTTGAAAGCTTGCCGTTACTCTCTCTGGGAAGTGCGTCAACAACATAAATGGGGCGAGGAACAAAAGCACTGTCCAAATAGTGCCTCAAGTATGCTACGAGCTGAGACTTATCATAACCTTTTTTAAGTGCGACTATCGCGTGCAAACGGCTGGCACCACGGTCCAGAACAATACCGTCTACTAGCCCCTCAAAACGCAATAAATGTTGATTAATCTCGAATAGAGATCCGCGTTTTCCGGCAACTTTGACAAGATCAGATGCTCTACCCGCAAGCATAAAGTGCGTTTCATCTTTGGCAATAATTTTGTCTTGTAACACGACTGACTGCGGAAGGTGCTCAGCACTCACCAAGGTTTCATCATCCGTTATTGCGAAGTGTAAGCCGTTAAATCGACGCCACGCTTCCTGCTCAGCGGTTTGTCGAACAGCCATTGAACCAACCTCACTACAGCCATAAACCTCGCGAAGCTGACAGTTGAACTGTGCTTCTATTTGTACAGCCAGAGATTGGGTGAGTGGCGATGTAGCACAAAGCGCTATGTCGAGGTTTGGTTTGGTCGCGCTGTCACTGGTCAACGCACGCATATGTACAGGCGTTGACACAAGCATCCTGGGTTCAGGTAACTGGGATAAAGCATCTAAGATATCTTGCGGGAATAATGGCTGTGCGTCACAGAGACAAACATTGTGAAACATAGGGAGTAAGATTGATGTTTCCAGCCCCCACATATGTTGCGCAGGCATTGTTGCCAACTGATACAGGGTATCTGATGTGTCTGGCAACATGTATTGCGCGTTTATACTGGTACTTTGTGTAAATGTCTGCCAATACTTAAGCACCGGCTTGGCATTCCCTGTCGATCCCGACGTAAAACAAATGCATGCCAAGTGAGCGTTATTAATTTGCGGTACGTCAAGTGCATCATCGTGATCCAACTGCAATGACAAGTTTAAAACATTAATGTTTGGTAAACGTGGATCGACCTCTTGGCCATCGTGAATGACGTAACTCTCAGGATAGGTTTCAGCTAATGCTGCTTGTGTAGCCACATTGCGATTGGGAGGAAGCAGGTTCGTTTGCCCCTTCACGATCGCAGCGCACAAACTGACAAGAAACAAATAGCGATTTCCGCAAAGGTTTATTGCATAGCTTTGCGCTGGCAGGCACGAGGCTACAGCCCTCACATGAGACAGGAATGTAACGGTATCAACCTCTCCTGCCTCTATGCCAAAATTACCAAGCGGTCTTGTTAAGCAGGCAATGCTTGCATTTGAGTCCCGTGTAATAAGCGGACTTGTTGGTAACATTGAGGATGTATTATTGCTGTTTCGCGACGTACTCGGTCAAACTTCTTAACGTTGCAAAAGCTTCTCGCGTAGATTCACTTTCGGCTTTAAGTTTTACGCCGTATTCCTGGGAGATTGCAACAGCGATCTCCAATGCATCAATAGAGTCTAAACCCAGGCCATCACCAAACAGTTGCTCTTCCGGACCAATTTCCTCAGCTTCAATGTCTTCAAGATTTAGCGCCTCTACCAAGAGGTTTGCCATCTTTAATTCTGCTTCCGTTTGTTGCGCCATTACTTCTTTAACCCTAAATCTAAATGATAGTTGCTTTGTTTTTTCGCGAGCTAGTATAATATACCGATAAATTAAAACCCAACATTTTGTGCTAGGCAGGTAGCGTGAGACCGTACTCACGTTGGCTTTTACGTCAATGGACACCTGCACTTATAGCTGTCCCTCTCATTGAGCTCATGCCAGTTATACATGGACAAACAGCAATAGTTATATAATTAAAATGCTTACCCAACACTTTTCACACAAAACGCCAGACTCCCTACTCTTACAGAAAAACAATCTTGCCGTATTGCCGCTAACGCGTGACTGCATGCCCAGTGAAGAAGGCACAATACTTTCAGGAATAGAAGGTATTGAAGAAAACAGCATCAGTGAGGTCTGGACGGTAGATAAAGCGGTCAGCCGAGGCACCAGTGAGCAATGCCAGTGGTCTAAAACATCCGACCTGATCTGTGTCGCACGCTGGCTAACAGAGGCAGAGTGCACAAACATAGAGGAATCGGTATTCAAGGCTTATGTGTCGCTGTTTTCGGTGCTAAAGACACATGGTTTTCCTCATCCATTTCGCTGTTGGAATTACCTTCCGAATATCAATACAGGCGACGGCGATGAGGAAACCTATAAACGTTTCTGCACAGGCAGGTTACAGGCTTTTGAATACTTGGGTGTAAAACCTGAACAGTACCCTTCGGCGTCGGCATTGGGACATCACACTAAAGGCGCTGTGATTTATGTATTTGCCAGTGCTTCATCACCTGAGCATCAACGCAATAATAAGCAGGTCGACGCCTTCAAGTACCCTCGTCAATACGGCATTAGCAGCCCCTCTTTCACACGGGCGACCGCGTTGGAACTTATTGATAATCGCTTCCTATTTATATCGGGCACGGCCAGTATTATTGGCCACGAAACCGTCGCAGAAGGGTCATTGGAAAAACAGCTTGATGTAACTATTGATAATATCGAGCATCTACTTGAAACGGCGAACCCTTATCAATGCTCGCTTCGCACATTAAAAGTGTACTTGCGTCATGCTGAAGATTGGGCGTTTACTAAACGCTGGTTAGAAGCGCGCTATCCCCGAGCCGACATAGTGATAACGCTCGCAGATATTTGCCGGCGCGACTTGTTAGTAGAAATTGAATGTTTCTGCAAATAGCCACCAATGAGTTAATGTTGTGACGCGAATTCAGCCAGCCAAAGTAGCGCAGGTTGTCGCCGCAGCCATTAGTTATTCGCTATTTGGTTTAGGCGCTATTTTTTTAGGGTTATTCGCGCGTGTTATCAGTGTGATACCTGGCGTGCGTGCTACAACTAAACAAGCGTGGATTCGTTGGCATATTCACAAGGGCTGTTTAGCGTTTATCAATGTTATGCGCGGGTTTGGTTTAATCCGTTATACCTTCAAGCTCGATAGCCTGCTAAAAGCAAATCCGGGTCACCTGATTATTGCTAATCACCCCTCATTAATTGATGTTGTTCTGCTTTTTGCTGCAAACAAGAACCTCAACTGCATTGTTAAGGCCGGGATGTTTTCTAATGTCTTTACCCGCGCATTGGTTCGCTTAGCTGGATTCATTCCGAATAACGCGCTCGACGCTGTACCTTTAGCGGCGGCGAAAGTAAATGCTGGTGAAAATGTATTGATATTTCCTGAAGGTACACGGGTCGATAATGACGAAAAGATCCGTTTCAAAAGAGGCGCATCGAATGTGGCTATTGCAGCAGAGGCGCCCATTATACCTGTTCTGATAAAATGTCAGCCGAGTGCCTTAAAAAAAGGTGATAAATGGTATAACATTCCTGACGGAGGTCCTGAGTTTCTGCTGGTTTCTGCACCACCACTCGTTTTAGAGGAATGTGTAGACATCACTAAACCAAGAACACTGCAATACAGAGAACTCACACGCTACTTAGAGCACTATTACGAAAATTGGATGGCGAATAACACCCATACCCCACCCTATAAGCATTAAAACAACTCAGCGAACGTAGATTATGACGGAACAAGAAGAGAAAATCCTAAGTCAAATTAGAGAAATTTTAGTTGAACTATTTGAATTAGACGAAGAGGCAATCGTGCCCGAGGCTAAGCTCTATGAGGATTTAGACATCGACAGCATAGACGCTGTGGATTTGCTCATTGACCTTAAAAAAACAATAGATGTAGATATTTCATCTGAAAAGTTTAATGAAGTAAGAACTGTTCAGGATGTGATTACTGCATTTGCTGAATTATCTGCTGAGGCTAAATAATTCTCCAATGAAATGTGCAACAACAGTCTATGAAGTGCCCTTTTTTGATGTAGACGCTTATCGAGTTGTATGGCATGGCAACTATCCTAAATACATTGAAATTGCACGCTGTGCATTGTTAGAAGAGGCTGGTTGCCCCTATCAAGTTATGGAAGAAAAAGGCTTTTTCTTTCCTGTTGTTGACATACAAATAAAGTACATAAAACCACTGCTGTTTAAACAAAAAATAAAGATCAATGCCGCTTTTGTTGAGTGGGAAAATCGGCTAAAAATAAAGTACGAGATTAGGGATCTAGACACTAACGAGGTATACACAAAAGCGACCACTACGCAGTTTGCTATTGCCATGCCTGAACAAATAACCCAGTTCGAGTCTCCCCCGTTTTTAATAGATAAAATTACTCACTGGCTTAAAGAAAAAGGAAGCTAAGATGCTAAGAAGTGCAGTTTTATTATGGATGTTGAGCCTGCCTTTTATAAGCCAAGCAGAAAGTACACAACTCGCTCAAATTTTCCCTACTAGCTGCCACTTTTCCGGAACTTTTACTCAAAATAAGCACATTGAAGGTATTAGCTTTCCTCTTCAATCTGAAGGGGATTTTTATTTTTCCTGCAATTTTGGGCTTGTATGGAATACGATAACCCCGTTTCCTGAGGCACTACTTTACGCCAACGCGAGAATGAACTACCGCGTTGATGAGCAAGGAAAGATTGAAGAGATGCCTAGCACCACTCGCTATGTGATGTCCCAGTTTTTTCTCAGACTGTTAAAAGGCGATGCCGAATACTTTGAAAATGAGTTTTCAGTGTCAGCGCTACAGGAGAACCAAGGCACGCTACTGGTGCCGAAGAGCGACTTTATGAAACGAGGGCTCAAGCACATCAAAGTTAACAAACGCCTCTTGTCAGATTCGGCAAATAGTGTCCAGCTTGATATCGAAATCAGTGACGCTACTAACCAAGTCACTCATATAGTAATAAGTGATATCCTCGAATATGAGATTGAAGATCGTCAGGCCGCCGTAGAACAATGTCTTGAGCTTTACCCCAGGCCATTGCAGTGGTGTCGATTAATGCGGTCTCCTGGCTATTACAATCGATAGGACGGCTTATATGGTCACAACATTGATGCGCCTGTTCTTTGTGGCGGCGATACTACTAATGATTGTTATCATTGCAGCTCATCCTGAACGTATACAGATAGACACAAGCCTGCAAGATCTGAATCCAGAGTCCGAAGCAGACCAAGGTGTAACAGTTGCGAAAGACACCTTACTTAAAGACATCAGCCAACGTTTCATTGTCGTCATAAAAGCAGAAGACGAAAAAACGCTAGCACAAGCCACCTCAGCACTGAAAAAAGACTACAGCGCTATACCAGAACTTAGCCTGATCATGGCTGATACCCAAGCTCAAGATTACCTGCAGGCACTCGCTCCATACAAATATGCATTGCTAACCTCGCAGCAGAAAGAACGATTACTCAATAAAAGTGCGGAAGAATTAGCACGCCAAGCCCAGCAAAAACTCTATCAGATAGGAAATGGAGTCAGACTAGTGCCTTTCGAAGAGGATCCTCTAGGTTGGTATTCTGACTTTGTTCTGCAACACGTTCAGGACTTCTCAATTAATGATGATAGTCAACATGCACAACTTAAATTCAATACCATCACAGTTCTCATTAATACACCTGTCGAAGGGTTAGCAGCGCAGGAAAATCTGTACGAGCGTATCAACGAAGTAAAGCGCTCAGTAGAAAGTGCCTATTCAGTTACTATTTTACAATCTGGCATGTTCTTTTTTGCCGTTGACTCAGCGCAGTCGGCCAAAGGTGATATTCAGCTCATCGCCATTGGCTCCGTACTGGGCATATTGGTGCTCATGCTACTGGTATTCCGTTCACTGCTTCCTTTGACGCTCTCTATCACCTCTATTGTTATTGGTGTCAGTTTCGGCATTTTTGTGAACACTATGGTTTTTGGTGGTATTCACATTTTTACCATTGTGTTTGGTGCCAGTCTTATCGGCATAGTGGTGGACTACTCTTTGCATTACTTTTATCACTTTTTAGTCAACGACAAACAACACCTATCACAACCTACTCGTGACAAGTCGAAAAGCACGCTTCACAGGGCAATGTTTTTAAGCATGCTAACGTCACTCATCGGCTATGGTGCGCTCGCACTTTCTGACCTGGTCTTACTGCAAAAGGTAGCGCTGTTTTCTTGTTCGGGTCTCTTGTTAGCTTGGATGAGCGTTATGGTTTTAGGGCCATTTATCGCCAAGCGTCCTATCACAGCACGTCAAACGCTTCTGATGTCAGTCGTGGCTGGCGTAAGACGTCTCTTTGCCACAAAACAAATCGGGTTTGTCGCTGTCGGCTTGGGCATAAGTATTGCCGCCACGGTTTGGCTCTACACTACTGACGTAGACATTAATGACGATCCGCGACGTTTCTTTATGGTGTCGGAACAATTGCTTAACAATGAGCAAGAAGTGGCTGCCTTGGCACAAGTTTACGAACCAGGAAGGTACTTTATCGTCCACGGAAAAGCTGAAGCGGATGTATACAGTACATTAAAACGATTTTATCAAAGTGTCGGAGAATCTCGCCAGTATCTCACCAGTGTGTTGGACTGGCTGCCCTCAAGTGAAGAGCAAATAGCAAACCACAAATTGCAAGAGAAGCTCTACCAAGAAGACGGCGTGCTAGCGCGTTTTTATGAGCGACTGGGTATGGATCCCAGAATGGCGGAAGCACCGAGAAATGCATGGTTAGCAGCGCGTGAAAAACGGCTCAACTTTGACAACTTACGTCAGTCTTTGCCCGCATTACCGCCCCTTTGGGTTGAATATAACAATACCATCTATAGCTTTGTACTGCTAAAAAAGGGTAGTGACTTAAACACGCTGAGTCAGGCAAGCGAGGGTCTGGATAATATTGAATATTCAAATGCATTAGGCAGTGCCATTGAAGCGTTGGCGGATCAGCGAGAAAAGGGGCTTCATATGCTCCTGCTTGCCTATGTGCTTCTGGCCGTCATGCTTCTTGTAACTTACCGCAAAACCTCTGCCGTAGCTTTGTTATTGATCCCCATTTGCGCAAGTGCATTGGCTATTGCGGCATTGGTTGCTTTGCAACAACCGATTACCATCTTCCATATAATGGCACTGTTCTTAGTACTTGGCCTGGGTATGGATTACCTTATTTTTGCCAGAGAAATGGTCGAAAAAGCCGACGTTACTCAACAAGCTATTTTGCTCTCAGCGATGACCAGTTTACTCTCCTTTGGACTGTTAGCTTTTAGTGATATGCCAGCCATTTCTGCCTTTGGCAGCACAATCCTGATAGGCAATAGTATTAATTTCGTTGCCGCTATCAGCCTGTTTAATCATACAAAAGACGCATAGAAATTTTTGTAGAACACATAAAGGGAAAGCGAAAGATGTCAGATGTAAAACGCATATTAGTTACCGGAGCCAGCGGAGGCATCGGCAAGGCCGTAGCCTTGTTGTTGGCAGAACAAGGTTACGATATTGCAGTACATTATAGAAATGGTAAGGAAAGTGCAGAAGCAATCATAGCGGCTATCTCTGAAGCAGGAGGGAAAGCTACAGGTATCCAGTTTGATATTACAGACAGAGAACGAACCAAAGCCACCATTGAGGCAGATATCGAGGCCAATGGTGCCTATTGGGGAGTCGTATGCAATGCGGGCATTACCAAAGACAATGCATTTCCCGCTATGAGCTCAGAAGAGTGGGAAAGCGTAGTGCATACCAATTTAGATAGCTTTTACAACGTATTGCACCCCACCATAATGCCAATGATTCGTCTGAGAAAGGGTGGCAGAATAGTCACATTGTCTTCCGTTTCAGGTTTAACTGGAAACCGTGGTCAAACGAACTACAGTGCATCAAAGGCTGGTATTATTGGTGCAACCAAGGCTCTGGCGGTCGAACTAGGTAAGCGAAAGATTACGGTCAATTGCGTTGCTCCCGGCATCATCCAGACAGATATGATTGAAGGCGTTTTTGCAGATGAAGCGAAAAAGATGATTCCCCTGGGGACATTTGGTGATGTGTCTGATGTTGCACATACCGTGAGCTTCTTAATGTCTGACGGCGCAAAGTACATTACGCGCCAAGTCATTAGTGTTAACGGCGGAATGTGTTAAGTTGAGCAAAAACAAAACCACTTTAAAATGGAGCTTTATATGAAATATGTTGGTTTATTAATATTTACTTTGAGTGTTTCTTTTGGTGCATTGGCACAGCTTAATCCCGAAGAGCAAAAACTCGCTGACATGCTTGTGTCAGGCAGTGACAAACAATTAAAAGACGCCACAGTCAGTATTGCGAAAAGTGCGAACCAGAACACCGAGCTTCTGGATATGGTCGCTGAGATACTTTTGAAGAAATATCCCAATGCATACCCTTCAGAAATAGATACCCTTGCTTGGATGGCAAGAGCCTTAGGCAACTCAGAAAATGGGCGCTACTACAATGCGGTCAACACAGTAGTCGAAAATGCGAAGCACAAAAAGTTGGTTAGGCATGCCGAAACGGCATTGGATGACATTGATGAGGCATCTGGTGAGCAATATGTAGAAGGCATGGCGAGTTTACCGGCAAGTCTGTTTGCCCGTGAAAGTAACAAAGACAGAGATGCTCGTGTTATGGCGCTGATCACTGCGGGCGATTTGCGCAGCCTAAAAGAGGGTGCCAGAACCATCATAGATACTCGGACAGAGAATCAGGCTCTCACTGACATGCTCGCGGAGATATTGATAACGCATCACAGCTCAGCAGCAGACAATCAAATAGACACGTTTGCCTGGATAGCAAGAACACTCGGGCAGGACCGCTCTGGGCGCTATTGGGCAATTCTTGAAGAGGTCAAAGAAAACGGCGCTAATCGCAAATTACGCAAATATGCTAAAAAAGCATTGCAGGAGCACGGTGACGCAAAGGGTGAGCAGTATAAAGCGGGAATGCTTGGAAAAGCTGTCAAAGACTACGCGTATTAACCCACCGTTTTGACCACAATTGTCAAAGAGTCCGACGACACCCTGGTCGGCTCGTTACATGCGCTTTAAAATAAGTGACGTATTGACGCCACCAAAAGCCAAATTGTTGCTCATGAAGACGTCAGTTTGTATGTCTCTTGCCTCTTTTTGAATATAATCAAGCGGGGCACAACGCTCATCCACCTTTTCCAAGTTAAGCGTTGGCGCAAACCATCCCTCGTTCATCATCATTGCTGTTGCCCACGCCTCAAATGAACCGCATGCTCCCAATGTATGACCGGTGTAACTTTTTAACGAGCTAATGGGTTTTGCGCCCATCACCTCAAAAGTCGCCTGACTTTCCGCGATGTCGCCATGAGAGGTAGCAGTACCATGCGCTGAAATATAACCGATATCGTCTGGCGTGACACCGGCATCTTCCATGGCCATCGTCATTACCCGTTTGACCGTTTCTGTATTCGGTTTTACCAAGTGCGCACCATCCGTATTTGTCGCAAAACCAATCACTTCAGCAATAATATTTGCACCACGCGCAGTGGCGTGCTCATAAGACTCAAGTATCAGAGTACATGCACCTTCACCGAGAACAAGTCCATCACGCTGGGCGTCAAAGGGGCGAGGTGTCGCTTCTGGAGTACTGTTCTTTTTACTTGCAGCAAATAAGGTGTCAAATACTGCAGCCTGTGAGGGGCATAGCTCCTCAGCACCACCCGCTATCATGATGTCTTGCTGCCCACAGCGTATCGCTTCATAGGCATAGCCAATACCTTGACTGCCCGCCGTACAGGCGGTTGACGTAGTATACATACGCCCTTGCGTACCGAAATAAACGCTGATATTAACCGCCGCTGTATGCGCCATCATGCGCAAATAGGTACTGCTATTGATACGCGAAGTAGATAGATTTTCTAGCATAGGTACAAATTCTAACGCAGCCGCGCTACTGCCGGTTGCAGAGCCATAAGCAATGCCTGTGACGGCAGAGTTAATTTTGGGGTCGCCCAACAAGTTAGCATCCACCAACGCACGCTCGGTGGCCAGAACGCCCATTTGCGCCACACGGCCCATGCTCCGTTTTTTCTTTTTAGTGTAGTGCTCTGGTAAGGCAAAATCGGCTACGGGCGCGGCCAAATAAGTACCCAAGCCCTCATATTTTTGCCAATCATCCATGAAACGAACACCCGATATGCCGGATTGCAACGACGCTTTCACTTCAGACCAATCGTTGCCAAGTGAGGAGACAACACCCGCTCCAGTGATAACTACACGTTTATTATTATTCATTAACTATTCTCTTCATTTAGCGGACGTCGAAATACAGACAGACTTGCGGTAGCAATGGTGTCTTGATTTTTCAACGCGCTATCGTACACCGCGATTTCACAATCAAACTTGGCAAATCCATCGGCGACCATAGCACTTTCCCTACTGGTCACTTGTAAACTGCAGCCTGGCTCGAAGTAATCGCATGTTGCTTTATAGGCACGCGTCCCTATCAAAAAACCTAAATGTGGCTCAATGAGGCCTAATTCTAACCTGTGCCCTGCGATCATGGCAGCGGTTTGCCCCATGTATTCAAGACCTAACCAAGCAGGCACACCTTTGCCTTCTTCAAAAAATGGAGTTTGCTCATCAATAATCACCAAAGCTGAGGATTCACTAACATCCAACGCCAAAATGCGATTGATGAGTAACATTGGCGGACGATGGGGAATAAGGTCAAGTATTTTAGATTCGAAACGGCTGTCCATATTTACGCTAAACCCAGTGAGTTATTTTTGTGTAGGAACGGGAACACTGGCCTCAGCGTGCCAGAAATCATAAAAGTTAAACCATTGATAAGGAGCTTTTGCGCTATGCTCCTCCAATGCAGAGGCAAAATTCTGTGCGTACTGTTGAATTTCTTGCATCTTGTTCTTTCTAGAAAGCACTAGCTTTTCACATAATGGCCTCACATCGAAAACCACTTTATTGCTTGTTGATTGGTCGCGATAAGCAAACATGAGCTTTACCGGGCACCCCATGGCTTTTGCCAACATGTAGGGCCCTATTGGAAAAGGCGCTTTTTCGTTGAAAAAATCAACATACACAGAGCGTTCAATGCCTGTTAAGGGTATGCGATCGCCTGCGATAAAAACCCATTCACCCGCCTCCAGCTTTTCTTTTAGCAACATAATGGTGGCTACATCAAATTCATCGACTTGAAACACATTAAGGCGAGAATCCGGATTTTGGCGTTGCATCAGTTTAACAAAATTACCTGCGTGTTTATCGTAAAGTAAGACGTTGATAACTTTGTCTTTGTAGCGCTGCATAAACCCGCGGCAAAACTCTAGGTTGCCGAAATGGGACCCTATTATTAACTGCCCTCGCGAGTCGTGCATAATATCATCGATAAGTGCGGGCTCAGTCAGAATGAAGTCACTCTCTTTTATTTCAATCAGCCAACCAAGAAGTTTGTCGAGAATGAGTTCTGCAAAGCTTTTAAAGTGCAGTAGCACGTGGAAGTCGTTGGGTTTTCTTGTCCACATTTGGGGGTACTTTTTATAGTGCGCCATGAGAAACTGTCGGGACGCTTTTCTTTGCTCACTTCTGAACAAAACAAAGTAGAGAGCTACGGGGTACATAATCAAAGAAAAGATCCAGCGCCCAAATACCCTATAGATAAAATAGAGAAACTGCATCCCTGTGAGCGTGCCTGCTTCTTTAATATCTGACCAATGCTTGCTCTCATCTGAATGACTAGCATTACCTTGTTCTATCATTAACTCAGTACGCTCTTAACTCTGTTGTGGACAAGAAAAGGTAAACGCAGCAACATTCCCGCAATGAGTCGAACATGCAGCTTTATCATCATTCCATTGTCTCTAATGTAATTGAAATGAGAAACTGCATTCTCGTGATAAACCACCTTGGTGGGTAAAAACTTCATGTCTACGTTTGCCCATACCGCTTTAACCAGCAGTTCAGGATCAAAGTCCATGCGAGGGCCAACATAATAGCGGTCAATAATGTCCTCAAACTCCTTAAGCGGATATATTCTAAACCCACACAACCCGTCTTTGATGGCAAATGAGAAGGTTTCAAACGCCACCCAAAAATCTGTAATTTTGCGACCATAGCGGCGGATAAGAGGTGCAGACTCATCAAAAAATGGCTGACCACAGATGATTGAATGCGGATTGGCTTCACTACATTTGACGAGCTTATTCACATCATTGACATCGTGTTGGCCGTCAGCATCTAGCTGGAGAGCATGAGTAAAACCCATTGCGCTAGCGTAAAAACACCCTGTCTTAACCGCTGCGCCTTTGCCGCGGTTGTGTTGATGTTTTACCAAGTGGCAGTCAGGATAGTCTTCCAGTAGCGCAGCTAATTCAGCGAGGCTTTCTTCCCCACTGCCGTCATCTACGATAATACAAGGTAACTCTAAGTTAAGAAGCTTTGGCAGAAATGCAGCAAATAGCTTCTCATGTTTATAGTGCGGGATAACAATGCAGTACTTCATTGGGGTAAAAACTTAACAATGCCTGTAGAAAATGATTCATCTTGGTTGAAATAATGAAATTTCACATTGCCTTTGTTTTTGTCCCACTCAAGCAACAGAGATAGATCTGTATTTGGCATAACCATAGACTTAAACTTTATATTGCTAAGCTGGCTAAATGTTGATGCACCTTGGAAAAGGGCTTTCGCCAGCTTACCCGCCCAATCAATTTGCACCACACCGGGCAGCACCTTGTGCGTTGGAAAGTGACCATCAAACCATGACAAGTCTGCTGGCACATTCAAGCTCAAGAGCACGGATTGTTCTCCCCACTCTGTACCGATGATATTGGGGCCTTCTTGCTGCTTAAATTGCGATTGCAAATCATCTGTATTTTTTTTATTCATCAACAATATTACGTGTTTTCTTATAATAACCTCTATACAACCATTCAAATAATGCGAAGCATGCCATGAATAGGTATGAGAGCAATCCATTGTAGAGTGTCCAAGTCGCGAGGCTAGTATACCATGCTGTAAACGCGGAGACTGCCCCATTTACAAACAACAGTATGCCCCAAATTAGGGTGAGTCTGCGCAGATAAGTATGCGCTTCGGGAGGGGGTGGCTTGCCGCCCATTCGGGCAAACTTATCGATTAAACACTGCTCCCCAGTCAAAGAGACAAAGAACGCTGAGCCAACACCAATACTCATTAGAACAGGATAAAATTTCAGCAATGTCTGGCTTTGCAGTAGAAATATACAACTGCAAAAAGCACTTACGATCATCAGCATCAGCCAGTCTTGCGTACTTTTTGTTGACGGCGATAAACCAAACTTTATGGCATATAAAGTGATTAAAACTAGGGCAAACCATCTAGGGTTCACGTCGGAGACGTAGTGATATACCAAAAACGGATAGGCCACTGCTAACAGAGCCAACACCAGCGTTAGCAGCACACTAAGTAAAGACTTGGGCTTATGCACAATTAGGCAAGCACATATTGACGATAAGCACCCAAAACCCGCTCTTCATTTTCAGAGATCGTAGCGCTGGGGTTATCGTTAAGCATGTCCTCAAAACAGGGTACTACACGCTCCATAATTTGAAGGTTCGCCTCCAGCGCCTCACAAACATCAATGTTAGGCGCTTTTAACACCTCATTGAATTGCTTTAAGCACGGTACCAAATATTGGTCTAAAAATACGCCTTTTGCCGGTATTACCTTTCTCAGCTTAGCGCGTTCGCTCATTGCCATTTGCATCTGCTGATTCAGTTTCCTAGCGCGCATTAGGTTTGGATTCAGTCTACGCATCAGTTCAATATCGGTGATCGCATTGGTGAAAAACAACAGCGTCAACACCCCCCAATAATAGGTGTAATCCCATACCAATTTTACAGACATCATAGTACGGTCACCGAAACCGCCATACTGGTTCTTGTATAACGACAAGGTGTTTTCAAAAATTGAACTATAGAACTTTTGGAACAACAAACTTTCCAAATGTAAATCACCATCTTTAAAGTCAGTGAGTATTAACTGCGTTATGAAAGTATTACTCAATGCTATGAAGTCGCTACCGGGAGAGTAAAACGGATCAGCAAACGCACCAGCTTCACCCGTTAACGCCCAACCTTCGTGGGAAAATACTTGTTTGCATCCGTAGGAATAATTGTTAATGCATTTATAGTCGAGCACCTGAGCGCCTTCGAGTGCCTCGGCACATTTAGGGTGCTCGCTGCGAATCCACGCGAGAGTATTTTCGTAGGTATCAAAGGCATTACTTTGAAATACCTGATCATCCATGACGACGCCAAAGCTGGTTGCTCCGGATCCGAGCGGAATAATCCAAATCCAATAACCGGGCCCCATGAGGTGATTGGTACTTAACCAACGCTTACCTTTGTCCTTAACCCTGTTTTGCCACATTTTGTCTTGTGACCACTGGTCAATCAGCACGGTTTTATCAACGCGGAAAAATACAGCGTTTCCCTTGTGCCCGTTGTCTTGTTGCAAGCTCAACTTGTTTTTCAGTATACCTTGTCTGCCCGCTGCATCGATGATCCAACGTCCGACATATCGCGTTTCATGGTCTGCTTTGCGGCAAACAACGGAATGCGACTTATCACCAACCTGAATGTCGTTGGGCAGTGCACCATCAATAAAAGTGACATCTTTTTCCATCAATAAGTCATACAAATGGTTCTCTAAAACACCTCGCTCAATTTGATAGGTGGGAATACCAAACAACTCACTGACACCCAATTCGTCATAGGCACTACAATCCATATCCGCGCGCCCAAAAAAACATCGCAAGCCATGTTTTTTTAGGTGATGAGCTTTGAAATGGCCACCAAGCCCCAGCACTTCAGTGAAGTAATGTGAGCCAATTTCCACTGTTGATTCGCCTACTTTCGCCGTTGTATCAGGCACAGGGAAGGTGCTTTTCTCAATGATCACTATTTGTAAATCTGGCTTTTTACTCAGCACCTGCAATGCCAGGCTCATTCCCGCTAATCCGCCACCGACAATAATGATATCTTTGCTGATAGTTTGCATATTAAGGCTGCACTCTCTCAAAACTAATTGTGGTTTGCTCGCTCAAAGGCATGGTTATGGCATCGTGCTTGGCATTTTGCTGCATTAACATTTCAGCTAGTGACAGGACTCTCGCACAAGGATTCGATGTATATAGGCTTTGCAAGTAGTCACTTTGCGCACTTAACGTTGGCCATTCAGGTGCAATTGCTTCCCTTATCGTGGCACTGATGGCCATGCCATGGTCAGATACGGAGGGGAATAATACCAAAGAAAAAGCAAATGCATGCGTGTTCTCAAGAAGCGGCTTTAACACCTCAGAAACAGGCGCATCATAAAAAGTTACCAACATGGGCACGCCTTCTGCCTCACACTGCACCATGGCTTCAAAGAGGGCGAGAGACACAGACTCTTGATATCCTGCCACTGAGTTTGCGGCAGTCATGGTGTTCGTGCTTATTGTCCAGTAACCCGCGGCAGCATTATGCACTGAATTATGGAATTTGGTGGGTGACAACTCTTTGTTCTCTGAGGCCAATACTTTACACATATAGTCAGTCAAGTCGGTATCGCCCAGTCCAGAAACAAACACATTGGTTAGCGATGCAGGCTCCACCTGCGCATGCTGCACGGCTTGCCAGGAACTCTCTACAGCGAGCCTCACGGGCAATGGCGCTCTGCGCCTTTCGTTTGCCGGGATAATTGCAGGCTTTGGACCTTTTTGTGGCTTATCGGGTAAGGGCTGACCACACAAGAGTGCCTGCAGGTCATGCCAATTTTCAAAATTTGCGCCCCAAGCGCCAACGCCAGCGACTTTGCAAGTTAACGTCTTAGCATTCATGTTAACGCTCCTTGCTAAACAATAAGGTGCAATTGTTACCGCCAAAACCAAATGAGTTGGTCATAACATGCGTACAGTTCTTGGTCAGGTTTTCAGCCTGAATAGAAAAGTCTATGGCGTCATCAAGTTGCGCGAGATTCATCGAGCCAGGCATAAGGCTAGTCAGCAATACATCCATACAGATAATTGCCTCGGTGATCCCTGCCGCCCCCAAAGTATGCCCCATCCATGCTTTTGTAGAAGAGCATTGGGTTGTTTTGGGAAACAGTTCAGACACCAGCCCGCCTTCGATCAAGTCGTTGGCCCTGCTTGATGTGCCATGAAGATTAATGTAATCGATGTCTGATGCTTTCAAGGCCGCCCGTTCAAGTGCCTGTGTCATTGACAACTTAGCACCCAAGCCCTCCGGATGGGGATGGGACATATGGTAGGCATCTGAACTTTCACCATAACCGGTAAGTTGAATGCCTGTGCGATTGGCATTGTCACCTGAGCGCTGCAAGATCGCAAAGCCTGACGCTTCGCCAAGGTTTATACCGTCCCGATTGTGATCAAATGGCATGCAGGGGTTCGCAGAAAGCAATTGCAGAGAGTTAAAGCCGTGTAACACGCTCAAACACAAGGTATCAACGCCTCCCACCAATACCGCATCAACCACTCCTAGGTTCAACCATCGGGCAGCGGTAACAAATACTTTTGCCGACGAGGAGCACGCGGTATTGATAGTCAGTGAAGGCCCTTTCACACCTGTATAATGTGCAACAAATAAGCTTGGAGCGTGAGGGTTATGCACAAGTGGCTGCTTAAAAGCGGTGGTCAGCCCCCCTGCTTCATCAAGCGCCTGATATGCTGTTTCTGTTCTGTCGATACTCGAGGTACTTGACCCCATCACAATACCAACACGGGCAGCACCGTATTTTTTAATCAATGCACTAACGTTGTTCAGTATGCTGCCTTGCTCCAAGCCTAAAGCAGCAAGCGCATTATTTCTGCTTTGCCATTCTTTAAGATCGTTTATGGCGTCAACGTCAGCGACTTTACCAATCCATGTATCAATGTCTGAGCCAGTCAGACAATTCTTAACGAGACCACTTTTGTGCTGTGCCAGAGATGAACGCAATTGCGCTAAATTTACCCCAGCAGCAGAGCACGACTCGTAGTCAATAATATCTATTCCCATGATAGCGTTACTTTATCGAATCGTTATAAAAATCAACCGAGCAGTGTAATAGATAGGTTTTTTTGATTCAACACACCAAGTAGTATCGTCTATTCACGAACATTGCCTCATATGCGCACTAAAGTTTACTATCTACTCAACTTCATGTCATAAAACAGGATACCGCAGTTATCTTTTATAGTCCTCTATTCAAGCACAACGCTGCGCCTGCTTTTCCGCCCGATGCATCGTGGCTGCATATCTTTTTAATTGATGAGCAAAGTGCGCTGCAAACAGGTGGGCTTCACAGTTATCAAACAGCTTTGTCTGCCAGTGATTTAGCCCAAGCAGAAAGTCGCAAATCTGAACGCAGTAAACAAACCTATGTGATCAGCCGAGTTGCCCTTAAACGGCTTATCGCTGAAGCGCTCCATCTGGAAGAAATCAATGCTATTCGACTTGGCATTGAGGCTGGGGGAAAGCCCTATATAGTAGAGCCTAAAAGCCAGCTTCACTTTAATGTTTCGCATAGCCAAGGACGCATCGCAATAGGGTTGTCGTACGACAGGAAGATTGGCATTGACCTAGAGTACATTGACAAGACACGCAGATATGAACGTATTGCAGAACACTACTTTCACCAAACGGAACGTGCCTGGGTGAATGGCGACAATGCCAATAGTTTCTATCAACTTTGGACATTAAAAGAGGCACTGGTCAAAGCGGAAGGGCGAGGAATGGCAATTCCTTTTAACGCATTTTATTTTAAGAACTTGCAAGACTATAGCTTTATTCCTGAACCTCGCACGGCGCTTGACCCTCATGCTTGGATGTTTCGCCATAGCATAATTGAAAATACCTATAGTCTCTCTGTAGCCTATGAGACCTTACCTGATTTCAGTAAACCTGCCGCTTCCGTGTGGAAGTATGTACACAATAAAGGTTTCATACCACAACCTACAGCGTGGTAATTGAGTGCAACTAAGGCCTACTCCATCATCCCTTGTTGCCAGGCGATAACAGCGGCCTGAGTGCGGTCACGCAAATGCAGTTTACTGAGAATATTACTTACATGGCAACGCACAGTCTTTATGGCGATATTAAGATTCTCGCTGATCTCAGCATTACTCAGACCCGTGGCAATTAGCTTCAACACTTCACGTTCACGGTCGCTTAGTTGTACTCTTGCAAGCGGCGAGTCTAAGGCAGCACCTTTCATTTCTGCCAATATGCGCTCTGCCACTTTTGGCGACATGACTGCCTGTCCTCTCGATGCTTTGCGAATAGCATCAGCCAAGGCGTCTGGTTCAATGTCTTTGAGGAGATACGACAAAGCCCCCGCCTGAATAGCAGGAAAGATGTATTCATCTTGATGATAGGATGTGACCACCAAAACCTGTGTGTTAGGGCTTACTTCTTTTATACACCTTGTTGCTTCTACACCATCGATATCAGCATTGAGTTTTAAATCCATTAGCACTACGTCGGGAACAAGGTTTTTTACTGTTTCAATAGCCTCGACGGGGTCTGCGCAGTCAGCCACTACCTGAATATCTGGCTGGGCAGATAAAAACGTGACTACACCTTGCCTGACTAAGCTGTGGTCGTCTACCGACATCACAGTGATCATGATTGAGCCTCCAGTGTAATAGTGACTGTGCAACCCTGGCCAGAGGTTATCGACAAGGTACCTTTTATCGCTTCAAGCCTGGAGCGCATAAGCACAAGGCCTTGTCCTTCACCCTTCCCCTCCGACAGGCCAATACCGTCATCGCTGATAGTACAAATAATCTGTCCATCTTGCTTGTTAAGTGCCACATCAACCTGCTTGGCCTGACTGTGCTTCACTACATTTTGCAGCGCTTCATGCACACAGCGGTAGAACACATAACTCTGGTCGGGCGACAGGGCAATGTCATCCTCAATCTTTACATCAAGCTCAATTGGTTTGTCACTTCGCCAACGCGCCAGCTCTTGTTTAAGTGCAGTCGACAAGGTTGTGTGGTCCCAATCAATGGGCTTTAACGCCTCAATCAGCAGGTTTATATTATTAAACGCCTTTTTATTGGTTTTTATGGCTTCGCTGAGGATGAGCGCCGCCTTGTCATTGTCTTGCCCTAACGACGCACTAGCGCCAGCCAGTTGCAGATTATTGGCATAAAGTAGCTGCTTCACGGTGTCGTGCAACTCAGCGGCAATACGCTGACGTTCGCTCTTCTCTGCCAATGCTTGCTTTTGCTCAACTAGCCGACGAATATCCTCCGCCATTTGGTTGAGCTGCGACAGCGCCTTACCCGTGTCGTCTTTCGCTGTTACTTTCAGACGTGCTGAAAAATTACCTGCCGCCCATTGCCCTATCACCTGGGTAATTTCCCTCACTTTTTTTGATATCCTAGAGGCGATAAGAAAAGCTAAGCACAAGGCGGGTAAAAACCCTATCAGCAAGCTTGCAGCAGACCAAGAAAGGCCCCTGTCTAGAATTTCCACAGGGTAGTATAAGAGCTTACTGAATTGCTGGTTGCGCTGCCATGTTTGCTGCGACACTAACACGCGATAAACGGCGCCATTGGGTTGATAAACCCCTTTCACAACGAGATAGTCGTCACCTTCAAGCTGCTCAACCCCTGAATTAAACCGACCCACTATGGCGTCAGCAACATCATCTCTGGACGCAATGGGCAGATGCATAAAGGCATTAAATTTTGGCAGCGACGGGTCGCAACTCCACACATAATTTCCCTGCTCGTCCAGCAGGTATAAATCGTTAATTGTAATACTGGCATAATGCTGACCCGCATGGGTGATCGCCTGTGTGGGGCGATTACAGTAATGACTAAGCAAAGTGGTTATCGACTCAGAATTGCCTTGCTCCAGCCGCCGCTCTGCTGGGTGTATTAGCGCGTTATCTAACCAGTCTTTAATTGGTCTGTTGCCAATATCACGGTGAGACGATTCGATTAGCCAAATCGCAAATTGCATCAAAAAATTGAAGCTAAGCACCACCAACAAGACCAAGCCAGTTATTTTCCAACGCAGTGAGTGGAATTTCATAGGCATCAACACACGGTATTACAGAATGTAATCAGCCTATCACAGGAAATAAATAACGCAGTAGGTCTGTAGACCGAGGCGCAAACAAAATTTTTGGTTTTAAATGCATGCATCGTTGAAATACAGAGAGTTAATATGCACACACCCATTATTCACGTACAGAACGCTACTAAATCCTTTTCTGCGTTGCCCGTGCTAAAAGGCCTCAATATCTCAGTGCCACAGCGCAGTGTTTATGCTTTTTTAGGCAACAATGGTGAAGGGAAATCGACCACTATTCGCATGTTATTAGGCCTGCTCAGGGCTGACAGCGGGTCTATTCAGGTACTAGGTAAAGATGTTGCGCAGCTGGATAAGCGTCAGGTAGGCGCGATCATCGATGCTCCCGTGCTATATGCCCATTTAACCGCCAGAGAATATTTAAGCATAACCCGCAGTATCAAAAATCTATCAAAGTCGGAAATTGCCCGCGTGCTAGAGCTTGTGAGCCTGACAAAAGCAGGCAATCGCAAGATCAGTACGTTTTCACTGGGCATGAAACAGCGTTTGGCGTTAGCACAAGCCCTCATGGGAGACCCGAAACTCCTGATCCTTGATGAGCCTACCAATGGCCTCGACCCACAGGGCATGCAGGAAATCAGAGAGTTAATTAAGCAGTTGCCCGAACAGTCCGACACCAGTGTTTTTGTGTCGAGCCACCTGCTTGATGAAGTAGAAAAAATGGCATCACATGTAGGGATTTTGAGGGGCGGAAAACTCGTTCTGGAGTCCTCACTAGAGCATGCCTATAAGCAAATGACATCTACCCTAAAACTGGATGTGTGTTCCAGTCAAAAGGCCGCTGAAGTACTCAAAGTGGCGGGATATCAAACCGTACAGGAGACACCGTCAAGCCTGAACGTCCTTAATCCTGTTTTTGAGCAAATTCCCGATGTTACTGCGTGTCTGATTAAAAAGGGTGTACAGCTATTTCAGGCTGTGTATCACAAACCCACCTTAGAACAGTGGTTTCTCTCTTCCAATAAACAAGGAGCCTGATATGTTTCTTACTCTGCTAAAAGTTGAATTGTTAAAAACCAAACGCACGCTAGCATTGCTGATTATGTTCGCCTGCCCTCTAATGGTGGTTACCCTACTCGGCCTGATGAGCTTTAATCAAGAACAAGTGATTGATGAAAGCTTCTCATGGCAACATTTTTGGTTTAGTACCACTGCTATCTGGGGGTATTTTATGCTGCCCTTATATATTGCATTGGTGACCGCCCTGCTCAATCAAACCGAACACAAAGTGGCAGGATGGCGATTCATGCACGCCTTGCCGCTAAGTGCAGTGAACCTTTTTTGGGCAAAAGCGACCCTCGCCTGGCTATACCTGATGGGGGCTTGCTTGGCCTTATACGTATTCACACTGGGCATGTCAGGGCTTCTGGTTGCCTTTAAAGGCTGGCCGAGTGCAGGCTTATTCGATTTCCCCTATTGGCAAAACATGCTTAAAACGGCGGTGGCAGCTCTTCCCATATTGCTTATACAACACATAGTGAGCTGGCGCTTTGCGAATATTGTTGCTCCGTTAGCGCTGGGCGTCATTGCTACCATGGGTATTATGCAAGTCAGTTCTTCGAAGGAGCATTGGTTTTATTACCCCTGGAGCTATGTACTGGTTGCCAATAATAATCAAAATCCTGAAACCATAGGGACGGCGTTGACACTCTCTGCCGTATTGGCCGTTGTATTGATGCTGGTTGGCAGCGTGTGGGCCCATAAGCGTCAAGTTTTAGCTTGAGAGCATTGGCCTCCATTGAGGCCAATGTCGTAAAAGTTCTTTAAGACGAACGCTACGATTCACCATTGTGACGAACTGAACGTTTGCAGTGACGAATCTGCATTTCGCCCCATTTAATTGCGCAGGTGGAATACTTAAAATGCTTTGAAGCATAAAAGCGGAGGGTAATGCCCCTGCGGAGTAATCCATAGTTAAAAGGTGAGAAATGCATCAGGATACCTTGCACATTGTTATTCTTGGCGGTGGCACTGCGGGCTGGATGACTGCGAATTTAATGGCTGCAAGATGGAAAGATAAAAATATACATCTCACCTTAGTCGAATCACCAGACGTTGCTGTTGTTGGGGTGGGTGAAGGCTCTACCCCATCTATGCAAAACTTTTTTCAGGAAATTGGCGTGGCAGAGTCAGAGTGGATGCCAGAATGTAGCGCCACGTATAAAAATGGTATTACCTTTGAGGGCTGGTCTTCTATGCCAGGCTTTGAAGCATACTGCCATCCATTCCCCTCACAAATGGACACATTTACTTTTCCTCAATTTGAGACGAATTGTCAGTTGAGACGTCATCACTTTGATGTCGATACCCATCCAGATCGGTTCTTTCTGGGCGCTTATCTTTCTCAGAATAGCAAAAGCCCTAAAGCAAACTATGCGTTTCCGTTTGATCACCCCCATGGCTACCACTTTGACGCGGGCTTATTGGGCAAATTTCTAAGAAAAAAGGCCATGCAACGCAAGGTTAAGTACGTGCAACAGCATGTTGAGCGTGTCATTCAAAGGGAAAATGGCGATATCGCGAGCATAGAGTTTAGAGACGGCGGCACCCTTGAAGGGGACGTTTTTGTAGACTGCACCGGTTTTTCCGCTCTGTTGATGCAAAAAACCTTAAAGGTACCTTATATTGCGTTGGATGACGTACTTTTCAATGACACCGCGGTCGTCGTTTCTACCCCCGTTGACATGAAACACTTGCCATCAGAAACACGGTGTACTGCGCTAAAGTATGGTTGGGTATGGGATATTCCACTAACTAGCAGAACCGGAAACGGTTATGTATTCAGCTCTCGCTATTGCACTCTCGATAACGCAGAAACTGAGCTCAGACAGCATTTAGGCCTATTAGATGCAGATGTGGAATGTCGAAGCGTAAAATGGAAACAAGGGCGTTTGCAAAAAGGCTGGACTCACAATTGTTTAGCAGTTGGACTGTCTCAAGGGTTTCTGGAGCCCATAGAAGCCATGTCACTGCATCTGGTTTATTGCAGTATTGGTCATTTCATTACTGAATTTGAAAAGGGCAAATTTACTACGCAATATCAAAATGAGTACAACCGGCTGATTGATAGCGCCTTTGATAGTGTGACTGATTACATTGTCGCCCACTATCGCTTAAATTCCAGACGTGATACCGAATATTGGAAGGATAATGCCGCTAACCCTCATATCAGCAATGCATTTAGGGCCATTGTAGCAAGCTGGATGGGCGCGTCACAAAATAGTCTGGCCGATGCATTGAAGCGCTATGATACAAGCCACTATTTTCCTCTGACTTCTTGGCTGATTCTCTTTGCTGGGTATGGCGTATTTCCGGCCCAAGCACAAGCTCAACCCTTGCAAGCCGGTATGCAATCCACTGACATGCAAGCACTTGATAACTTCATTAAACGGTGCGCCTCGAACTTTGATACGCATCAGGCGACTGTTTCCGCTTATCACAGTTAACCGTCACTGAAAGTTATATCCCTGAGCTTGTGTATTATATCCCTTCCCCTGCATACATTATCCCTTAACCCCCGCAGCAGTAGTGCGCCCTGATAGCGTCACAGTATCGGCAGTTCTATCTGTCGACTAAGAAAATCACAAAAACACATTCAGGGAGTTTTTCAAATGAGAGAAACCACATTTAGACGCAGCCTTGCTGCTTTGGCAGTCGCCACATCCTGCGGACTATTAATGCCTTCAACGCTGTATGCTCAAGAACAAGATCCAGAAAGAGAAGAAAGCCTAGAAACAGAAAAAATCACCGTCACCGGTAGCCGCGTACGTCGTGATGAATTTGCTTCACCCTCGCCCATTCAGGTCATTAGTGTAGATGATGCAAAGCGTGCGGGTATTACCAATGTAGCAGACATGCTGCAACGAATTTCACTTGTTAACGGTACGCAAATTGACAATACCATTAACACCAACTCCGGTAACTCCAATGCGACAGAAGCACCACCTGCAGGTGGCGTAGGCTCAGTGAACGTTGGTTTGCGCGGTCTGGGAGCAGAAAGAACGCTAATATTGCTTAATGGCACTCGCCTTGGTGCCTCTGGGGTTCGTGGTGCGCCGTCGCAACCTGATATGAGCTTAATTCCTTTAGAAATGGTCGAGAGGGTTGAAGTACTCTCGGATTCGGCATCAGCCGTGTATGGTGCCGACGCGGTTGCAGGCGTAATTAATATTATTCTGAAACAATCTTTTGATGGCATGCAGATAAGTGCCGACGTGTCTGCGCCCTCCGATGAAGGCGGAGAAGAGCGACAGCTTTCGTTTGTCACCGGTGGTGAAGGCGAGCGCTTCAAATTTATCTTCGGTGGTGAGTTCTATGAGCGTGAGCGTATTTCACTGGGTTCGAGGATTGACTGTATCAGACGACGGGAAATAGACGTCGATACTGGTGAGTTATACGACTACTGTTATAACGGTTTCCCTGACAATGCCGTACTGTCAACAACAGCAGCCAACGGGAGTAGCTGGAATTTCTACACGCCTGGCCAGTCCAACCTAACCAACCCTCTGACAGGACAGCCTGTGCCTAACTTTAGCACCTCGGAGAACATCCCCGATGTTTGGAGTGAGCGCTTTCCGTTCTTAGGTGAACAAGTGGGGCTCGATCGTTTCAGAGCAAACCCTGACTTCAACGACAATAACGACCGTCTTGCGAGCGACTTGGTCTCGCCAGTCACAAGATTTTCACTGATGTCCAGTGGTACCTATTTCCCAGAATGGGGAGAAGATCACAATATTGCCATTTCATTTGACACGTCATACTTCCATCGTCATTTGACCAACCGAGCGTCAACGGAGCAAATCTATCCAGGCGTACCCGCTCTGATCCCGCAAGAAAATGAGCAAGGCAATATCATGCTCAACGATGATGGTACCCGCGTGATGGTGCCGAATCCCTTGAATCCACTTGGTACAGATGCACTTCCCATTTATACCATCGACAATAAAAAGCAAACCCGCGATGTAGAGTTGGATCATTTCCGATTCAACACTGGCATTTCAGGTGACCTTCCAGGCGAGTGGGCTAGAGATAACTTTTGGACCTTTAATGTTAACTTCAGTTACGACAGAGGCGACGGTGCAGCAAGTCAGCCGCTTATTGATGAACGCAACTTCATTCTTACTTTAGAAACCTTACGCTTAGATTCTGACGGCAATCTAAAATGTGGCATTCCCATCATTGCTAATAACCCTTGGGGTGGGATCATCAGTGCACAGGACTGTGTCGTTGTAGATTTCTTTAATACAGGTTTGTTTGGCAACAGCAACGGCAGCACGGGGGCACTCACTGATGCAGCAGCCGATTACTTAATTGGTGAGCGCGTGAACCGAACGGTAGTGACTCAGTCTTTATTGTCAGGTTACGTATCAGGTGAGTTGTTTTCCTTCGACAACGGCGGTGCAGCAAGTTTGGTACTAGGTGTTGAAGCCCGTCGAGATGAGATTGATTCCCAGGTGGACTTCCTTGGCGCTAACGGCCTGTTAGTGGCAGAAGATCCAGGCACAGAGGGAATTACTGCCGGCTCAAGAACCATCAACGAAGTATTTGGTGAACTAAGCCTACCTATTTTCCGTGAAGTAGACGGTGCTCATGATTTAACGGTTGATTTAGCCTTACGTTACACCGACGAGTCTAACTTTGGGTCTGAAAGTACGGAGCGAGTGCGCGTGACCTATGCGCCAGTAGACTGGGTTTCATTCAGTGCTGCCTATGGCACGTCGTTTAGAACGCCCAACCTACGTGAACAATATTTAGGCGACCAGTTTGGCGGTGAAAGCGGTGGTATTGACCCTTGTAACGCTTCACCTTATTTGTCTGGTTCACCGCCTCAGTACGACCCCACTATAGACACACGCAGTCAGATAATACTGGACAACTGCGAATTGAGCGGTGCCAATCCATTTGTTTTGGGAACAACAGGTTCAACCAACATCCCTGTTAGAGTGGGTGGCTCCGTAGACACCCTACTGCCTGAAACGTCAGACCAAACCACGCTTACCTTTAAAGCAACGCCAATTAGCAATGAGGATGTCAGTTTTGATTTCTCTGTGACCTATTTTGACATTGAAATTGAAAACACCATTCAGCAACAATCTGCGGCCTTTATCATGACCCGTTGCTTTGAAGACTTACCCGGCTTGGCCAGCCCATTCTGTAATAATGTTGGGCCGAGAAACCCTAACCTGGGCGAATCCACCCGCTTCATTACCAGTGTAGATGCTTCTTTCGTTAACATTGGTGAAGAAACGTCTAAGGGTTACGATATCAACACCCGCTTAGGCTTGAACTTCGAAGGCTATGATGTGGTCTGGACGGTGCAAGCCACAGTTCAGGATGAGAGAAGCCAAACCATTATTAAGGATGATGAACTGCCCAATGGTGGTAGAGACGACTACGTAGGTACATTTGGTACGCCTGACCTTCGATTGGTCACACAACTCAGTCTCAATATGGGTGATTTCACGTTGGCTTATAGTGGTCGCTTTATTGATGAAACTTCGGTCTTTATTCGTGATGAAGCCAAGTCTCGCAGTACTTGCCTAGCCAAAAATGCAGGGCCTAGTGCATTGAATATCATTGGTGACCCAACGGTATACCGAGATTGTGTGGCAGAGTCTGCCTTCTACTCTGATATATCTCTGACATGGACACCTAACGAGACCTTCAGCACAACCGCAGGTGTGAGAAACTTTACCGATGAGCAACCTGCACAGGTGTCATCCGGCCTAGGCAATGACCGCGGTGGTCGAATGACAGGTTCAGGCTATGATCAAGTTGGCAGAACCCTGTTCTTCTCGGCGAAATATAAGTTTTAAGTGAGAAAGCGGAGAAATTAGCCTTGTTCAAAACGTAAGCAAAAGACCCACTTCTTAATGTTGTGGGTCTTTTTGTTTACATTATCTTGGCTAACTGACGATTCGTTCGTCTCTTAATATGTTTTGCTCATCCCGAGTGTCCTGCAGTTTGGCGCATAACTATGCATTTACCGAGTTGCTGCGTACGAATCATACGATATTTCTGTAGACTAAAGTTTCCACTACAGTCTGGAGAAACAGTGAATGATCCGTTGTGTTATCGTCGAAGATGAAGAGATGGCCATTGACCGATTGCGCCGAGAAATTGACAAGCGACCAGGGTGGGAAGTCGTCGCGACTTGCCAGGAATACAATGAGGCAGAACGAACATTATTTTCTGTCGAACCAGATGTATGTTTTATGGATATCAGTATTATTGCCGGTAGTGGCATGGCATTGGCGAAGAAGCTTAGTCAGTTTCTGAGCACAAAATGGATATTCTCCACCGCGTATGATGAGTATGCAGTGGATGCGTTTGATATTGATGCTTTGGGTTATCTACTCAAGCCCTATAAGAACAGTAAGCTTTTGAGCTTGTTTAAAAAAGTTGAATCGGAGCTCGCTGACTCAAACCACAGTGAGCCGGCACATTCGTCGCTTCTAGCGGTTAAGTCCATTGGAGAAGTCTGCTTAGTAGACTGTCAGGATGTTATGTGGATTAAGGGCGCGTCAAATTATGTAGAATTGCACACTGAAAATAAAGTCCACCTGTACAGGTCGACCTTTTCCGATATCGAGCAACGGCTTCCAGCCAACAAATTTGTGCGAGTTCACCGCTCGTCCATGGTCAATTTAGATTATGTGACAAAAATCGGAAGCGAACTGGGACGTTATTCACTGGTAATAATGAAAAATGGTGATGATGTGCGCATGAGCAATGCACATAAAAGTGAATTGTTTCGGTTGTTAAATATTGAGTAATCAAATGGAAAGTTACTTGGCATTCGCCAATAAAAGCCGCCAACAATTGTATTGGATACTGCAAGGGTTAGGATGGCTTTGCTATGCGCTGATATTTGCCTGGGACAATATTTTCTTCAATTTCCAAATTGATGTACCTCATTTTACCACCATCATGATTTTCACACTGTTTAGCTTCACTGGATTCCTGTGTACCGTGTTCATGCGCTCTGTATATAAACGGCTTGATACCTCTCATAAATACCGTTTTGTGCTGATATGTTTTTTGTTAACCCTTGTGCTTTCGTTGTTGTGGGGTGGCTCAAAAAACCTGTTTATGTGGTACACCTTGTTTCCTGCCATTGCTAAGGAATGGGAAACCGGCGTGCTGCCCATTTATGCCATCTTTTTTAATTACTCCAATTCGTTTTTTATTTTGCTGGTGTGGACGGCGGGTTATTTCAGCATCAAAACGCATTTTACCATGTTAGCGCAAACGAAAAGGTTAGCGGCCATTGAAACTGACCGCCAACGTTCCAAATTTCAGTTATTGCGCTATCAGCTCAACCCGCACTTCTTATTTAATTCTTTGAACGCAGCGTCTAATCTTGCATTGCGTGGTGATGGCGAAAAGACAAGTGAACTATTGGCCAGTTTGGCTGCTTTCTTACGTTTTACGCTAGACATTTCAACTGACGATAAAATTTCAGTAAAACAAGATTTTGAAATAATGCAGCAATATCTTGATGTAGAAGAATTGCGCTTTGGAAAACGCTTGATTATCAAGTGGCACGTCAGTCATGACGCTGAGTCCTGCTTAATACCGAGTTTTTTAATTCAGCCTCTCATCGAGAATGCCATTAAACATTCAGTCTTCAATAAGGTTGACCCCACCACACTAACCATATCGGCTAGCGTGGTTGAGCAAGGGTTACTGATTAAACTCGCTGACGATGGATTGCTGACGTCATTACAGAATATCAATAACAGCAAAGGCCTTGGTATAGCGAATATTCGCAAACGGCTTACCTTGTATTATGGCGATAAGGCATCACTGGACTTTGCGTTAAATGAGCCACACGGACTGGTCGGTACAATACTCATACCCACTAGCTAACAGCTATAGACCATAGTTTTTCTCGTGATAGTCACTGTCAAACCCCTCAGACAATGCCTTGGCCTTCTTGAATGCGGATTGTGCAGCGCTTTTATCTCCCAATAAATAATGCACATAAGCCAAGCTGTCGTATGCTTGCGGGGCATTGGGGTAAAAATGACTTAGTGTGCTGATTACATCTAGTGCTTCCTGCCCTGCACCACTTTTGGCCAGGGATAAGCCGGCTTCATTTAAAGGTCTGCCCATAAATCCCGTGTATCCTTTGGCTTTGTAGATTTCAGAAAAGTCACGTTTAAAGCGCGCCAGTCCCAACGCTTTGTATTGGTCGTAGACAAAATGTTTAGCAGGTAGCATGAATGCATCAACAGACTCTTGACGGTACATTTGCATCAAACGATTTGATACACGTTCGGCCACTAATTCGTCGCTATTTGCTAGTACTACAATAATGGTTTGTTGATCACGTAACACTTCAACGGCAGCGCTAACGCCGGTACCTCCACCGTAGGAGCCATGATGTTTTTTATTGCCAAAATAACGGGTAAATGTGCTGCCTTTCCGATTAAGAAGTTCATCACTGAAAAACAGTGCATTAAAAAAATGGTAAACGTCGTCGACCGTTGCTTCAATTCCTCCGTCAGGACCAGATACCTCTCTAAATTGCGTGGGCTGCAGTGTCTTGTCGAGTGCGTAGACGTAGCGTTCTGATTGACTAGGACTGTTTTCTTCGCGATGTAATGAGCTGCTTTTGGCGCCAGTGGGCCCAAATATTCTTTCATTGAGCAACATGCCAAAGGACTTTTTTGTAAGCTTTTCGAGTAAGGCGCCTAATACTATGTAGCCGTAATTTGAATACCGATAGTCGCTTCCGGGTTCAAAAAGTAGGGGTTTTCCTCGCAGCAGACCGAGTTTCTTATCTAAAGAATCGTAGCTCAGAGGATCGTTCATGTATGCTGGGATAAAAATATCACCAAAGCCTGCTTTGTGCGTTAGTAAGTGCTCAATCGTTATCTTTTCAGCGATCGAAGCATCTAGTCCCAAATCAAATTCAGACAGCGTGGTTTCAAAAGAGAATTTGCCTTGTTCTATCATTTGCAACACTAAGACAGCCGTGTAGTGTTTTGCGATTGAACCCACATTAAAGCGGGTATCGCGGCGGTTAGGAATATTGTCTGCTATGTTGGCCAGACCATAAGATTGAGCAGATACCTTTCCATCTTTATGGGCGATCAGTACATTACCTGAAAACCAAGTGTGATCGACATATTCTTGAACTACCCGTTCAGCGCTTTCTGGTGTCACTGCCCCTGAGTGCATTGCACAAAGTATTGTCGCCGCTGCACACAGTATTTGTTTAAGGCCCATACTAATTCCCTGACATAGTTAACAGTAAATGGCTTCCCATTAATCATGGGAAGACGTTTGAGAGTGTATCACTGACGAAAAGTCGATGCCTTAAGTACCCAATTGCCCACTAGATCTAACACTTCAGGTGACATGGTTTCTTCAATTTGCGAATACTCAGACATGAGGCCGCTATTGGCCCGCTGAAAAAGGTGGTTTACGCCACTGATTTCCTCGACCTTGGTAAGAGGGTGAGGTTGCTCTTGAAGCGCAGCACGAATTTTGCTGAGATTCATCTCCATGTCCATTTGTGTATCTTTCGCACCATGAATGGCCAGCACTGGAATGGTCAATTCTTTCAAGTACACCTGAGGATTGTGCAACAAAAAATACTTCATCCAATTTGAGCTTAACTGTTGAATTCGGGCTGGTGATAGCTTACCGCCACCGATAGCTTTGATTTCTGACTTTATGCTGTCAGGAAAAGACTGCCATGTTCTATCATGGGCACTTGCCAACTCTGAAGCCAATTCGTTTTTATTAGTGTTAGTCATCACTGTTTGATTTAACGCACGCGTGATTTCACTGCCAGCCGCTGCTGCCTCCACGCTTAAGCCATTGGCTTGTAGAAACGATTTTGTTTGCCATACTGAAATATCGTTGCCTGTTTGACCTGGACCGGCAAGTAACACAATAAAATCCACATTGGCATTTTTGCTAGCTGTGATTGGTGCGATAAGCCCACCTTCGCTGTGCCCCATTAAACCAATGCTATCTTTTGCTATATTTTTATGTGAAGAAAGATAGTCCACCGCAGCAGAAGCATCTTTTGCAAAATCGGCGCTGGTAGCGATGTCAAAGCGACCGGTAGATTGACCAAAGCCTCTGTCATCATAGCGCAGCACGGCTATTCCGCGCTGCGTGAGGTAATTTGCAATGACTAAAAACGTTTTGTGCCCCATGAACGTCTGGTCTCTGTCTTGAGGTCCCGACCCCGTAATGAGCACGACCGCAGGATACTCCCCCGTAGAAGAAGGCAAAGTCAAAGTACCAGCAAGCGTAACGTTATCTGTGTGGTTTTCAAAAGTGACCTCTTCCACTACATAATCATATGGCGGGGTCGGATGCTGTGGCCTGTTGATGACAGACTTAACCGCTTCTTTCTCTTTCTCCAACTTCAAAGGCAGCTTGTTTGGTCCCTGGTTCCAATGCCCTTCCATAGTGCCCTCACTGCTATTTACTACCCCTGTAAATGTAGCTTGGGCGACCGCAATCGTAATCGTAATGCTTTGCCCTTCAATAGTGACAGATTTAACCGGTATATCCGTTGCACCTTGAGCCGGACTGTCCATAGTCGCAGTCAAATCAGGCTTTATATGAAAGAGTAACGGTACGCTTTGACCCGATACCGACAACGCTCCTTTCCAACTACCCGCGATATCACTGTTCTGTGTTGAGTTCGCAACTGCCTGTTTGCAAAAGCAGAACAACAACAGGCTTATCGACATAATCATCTTAATGGGTGTCATATTAGTTGCCCCCATCATTGACATTTTGTGAGCCGTCAGCGGACGATTTCTTTCTGCAACAGCCCGCAGCTTGAGGCTTAAAGAAGTAGTGATAAGAAATATACCAGCCAGTAATCGCAAAGATTAACGCTGTAGAAGCAAAGTCTTCACCCTGCGATAAATAAGCACTGAGCAGTATAACGCCAGCCCAAACAAGGCTAAAAATAACTGATTGTTTGTTTTCCGTAATGCATTTCATAGTAAGTAACCCTCTTAACAAGATTTAATGTACTAGTAGTACATGTAATACAATCTAGATCGCTTGTACTATTAAGTCAAGTAGTACAATTAAAAAGTTTGTTGTACAATGCGAAAAAACCGCTGAAGCGTGAAAGTAAAAAAGGCTAAAAATGCGATGAATATTGAAATAGATGTTGAGAGTGACACGCCTATTTTCACTCAATTGGTAGACCAGATTAAACAAAGCGTGGCAAGCAAATCCCTTAAGCCAGGCATGCCTCTACCTTCTATTCGACAACTAGCAAATCAGCTGGGCATCAACCCAAACACTGTGTCTAAGGCATACAAATTATTAGAAAGGGACAGTGTTATTATTGGTAAAGGGTATCGTGGCACCTTCATTCACGATCAAGCGCTTGAACATTGCGAAACAGACCTAAATGCAACGGCGCTTACTGTCATTGCAGCCAGTATTACGCAACTTCGAGAACTCGGCCTAACCGATTCCGAAATACGCAATGCCTTCACAACGGCCATGAAATAGTGGGAGAAAGCACGGTGAATCTTTTTAATGAACCCCCTGTAATACTGATCAACCTGGCCTTTCTATTTCAGCTGTTTTTCATCTCAATCTTTATCTCCAGAACATGGCGCAAACGTCGACAGGTTTTGCTAACCAAGTATCCACAAAACGTATTTCCAAATTTATATGCACAGGATGAACACACAGAGCAACAACGCCTGACAGTTAGAAAATGGCTTGATTACTCGGCGTTTGCTATAGGATTAATCACGTTTATCGCATTACAAGTTATGGGTAAAGCGCAACACGTCATCGCTGACTGGATGCTTATGATTGCATTGATTCAACTTGCACCATTGTTTAATTCTGCCTACTGGTGCAACCAGAACAGCCAAATCTTATCAAAGCGTTACCCTAAAAAAATCCGTACGGCTCAGCTACAAGGCAATCAATTAGCCGACTATATTTCTATACGCAGAGTGATGGTGAGTATAGTGATGTACGCATTATCCGTAGGTTTAGCCGCTTATCTATATCTAGTTGCCATGCCGGGAGAGCGCAAAGTTATTTACTTGATCACACTCAGCACTGTGGTGCTGATATGTATAGGTGGCTTAATAAGGCAGTTGGTGTATGGTCAGAAAAAAGACCACTTCATCGAACAACAAGAAAGGGCGCTCAAAATTTCAGACAAGCTCAAGTATCTGATTTCGTCACTCACCGCGTACAGTGTCTTCGTGATTATTCTGTTGTTGTCTGACATGGTTGAACTGAATGATAGTTACATCAATCTGTTTGCCAGCCTTTTCGCCCAAGCCATAGTGTTTAAAACACGAAACCAGTATTACCCTATTAATCCGAGTGTTTATAAAGAAGAAGCGTAAGGGCAGGAGAAGTCTGTTTTGTGATAAATCCAGCGGTTCGAAATCTGTGGTTGAGCAAAAGCTTTGTACTTAGGGCGGAAGCGGTAATAAAAAACTTAGGCTTTGCAATGAGCGAGTTTCGGAAGAAGACTCTAGTAATATCTTACGGCCGCTTCAGACATACAACGAGAAGCGAGTAGTCTTAATCTTAACTTTGGTAGTCGGTTCAACAGACTATTGCGGTCTTTTTTCGGGACAATACTGGAACTTGCCGCCGCAAACGACCCCATCAACTTGATAGTTTTCGAACATACTTTTATTTTCTGTCTAGGCGTTTAAACCTTTTTTGCTGTGTAAGCGACAAACACAACCAGAACGCACAAAAATAATTGTTAACACACTTACACAGGAATTGACTAGGATGCTAAGGACTATTTCTACGCCCCTAATGCTTGCCTTTATTGCGATAACAGGTATCTTTTTTTCTTCTGATACTTGCGCCAACTCGCCATTATACGAGGTGACTTTCAAAGATACTGAACGTAATCAAGTACACATTACAGCCTATCTGCCCGTTTCAAATGACAAGTTTATGATGACTGATGCAGGCTCAATGCCAAACCGATGGGCAGATTTTGTCAATGAATTGAATGTGTACGACGAGCATGGAAAGCAGCTAAACATTGAAAAAATTTCACCGCGCGAATGGAAGATTCAAGATCTCACGACCGACTGGGTAACACTTGATTACAATATTGATCTCTCACATGACGAATTTAAATGGCCAGGCGGTATTGATGGTGTAGCCTTTCAGACAGAGCAAGGTATTTTTGCAACTGGCAGAGCCTTATTTATCATGAGTGATGATTTAGATTCGCCGGCGACCGTAAAAATCAAGACGCCAGAAGCCTGGTCGACCCATACTCCATGGCAATCTAAAGAAGAATTATCATTTGTTGTGAAGCACAATATTGAATTAAGTGAGTCGATGATAATGGTAGGTGATGTAAACAGCTTCACACTTGATTCTACTGACTTAAACGTTGAATTCGTGCTTGCTGGTACTGCACTTATTGAAAAAGCAGACGTTTTCAAACGCCGTGCTCAACAACTCCTCGCGTATTACACAAGCCTAATGGGCGGACTTCCTCAAATACCCAACGTCAATTCAGACGGTAAAATGTTAGTCATCATCAATGAACATTCACAAAATGATGGCGAAGTTATCGGGAGTCACATCAGCATGCTTATGAACCCAGACGCACCTGCGAGTCAACAATTGATCAACTGGTTCTTATACGCGCATGAGTTTTTCCACCTGTGGAATGGTAAAACCTTAAAAGTTGAATCTCCTCACGCAGACTGGTTTAAAGAAGGAGTCACTAATTATTATACGTTAAAAGGTCTTATTCAAACCGGAATTATTCGTAAAGAAGCCGCGTTTATGGTGACCAACCACCTGCTATATCAGCGCTATTTAAATGACAGTGGGCTAGGTGAAATCTCGCCATCTGACGCAGCAGTGGTAAATAAAGATGGTCACTGGGGGCTTGTATACGGCGGTGGTTTTTTTGCTGGATTAGCGCTAGATGTTCGCATCCGGGAAAAGACTACCGGAGAAAAAAGCTTAGACGATGTTTTGCGCCACCTTTATATAAACTATAGTGGCGAAGATACCTATTACAATAACGATGACCTTCAGAAAATAATCGCAGATATGGGTATTACTTCGCACGCTGAAATTTTCCGAGACCATGTGTTAGGCACAGATAAAATAGAAATAGCGCCCATTTTTCGTCGCTACGGATTTGACGCCACCATCAACGAAGGTCAGTTAATTATTTCTGATGCTGAGAAGAAAGACCAAAGTGTTGAAGAATTACACGCCAGTTTCTTTGGTAAACTAAGCCAATAAGACATTGCTAAACTGTACTAATGTGATTATTAAGGGATACTGACGGTATAATTACCAAGCGATTTTGACGTATCACAATACCAAGGTTGGGACTTCATCTGACAGGCAGCTAAGAGCCAAGAGCTGTCTGTATTCCACATATTTCTGACCGCCAGCTTATGGCACTGTTCCACAACGAAAGGTTGGAATCCCGCGCCAATCGAAACTCACTTTCGGCGTGAGCGAGAAGGAGATATTTCTTTAATACATTACAGCAGATTAGATTGATGAGAAGTAATGCGCGTAAGGATCATTCGCAATTAATTCCGGTCGAAGTTTAAAGCTCTTTAACCCCACCTCAGCTTCTTTTATCCTATCTATTCGGAAGATTCTCGGTGCATTTCTAAGGTAGTCCCAAGCAACAATGTACCAATCTGGCCAAGCAAGCATAAGATAATGAGACTCTATCGTTCTCGACGAGTATCGCTTGTCTTCCGAGATATAAGTAATATTCAAACAACGTCGTTCAAGAAAAGATTCACATATGGCCTGTGATATATTTATGTGAGCATCTGATGGTTCATGAGATGCTGCGTGTCTAATGTGTGAGCTTACAAATATCCGCTTTCGAATTTTGCTTACTTTAGCGCGCTGATTTTCAGGAAATGCCTGATACAACTTCTGCTTGATTGCGTCCAAATTATTTGTCATGAAGGGCAAATTTAGTGACTCAACAATTGAGAGTGCCAGTAATAGTTCAATCACTTCCTTATGGTTTAGCATTAGTCGCTCAACACCCCATCGGCCTGCTAAACGAACACCGCCGCCCCGACCTCTATCTGACTCGATAGGGTATCCCTCATCTTTCAAGCTTGCTAATTCGCGCATCAAGGTTCGTTGACTAACATTTAAATGTTCTCGCAAACCAGATGTTGTCCAATGCTGTTCAGAACGAAGCATCCCCAGCAGACGACTTCGCCTTTCAATACGACTTTTAAAATTTGCCTTCGTCAAAACCTAATGTGCCAGTAAGTGACATATTTATAAATATACTTCGAAGTATTAGCTAGAGTCTAAATTTTTTAAAGGCACCTAACTAATATCATCCATATCTTGGCAAATGAATTTTTCACAAAGGAACACTACATGATGAAGCACTATTACAATTCAATGAGCAGAGCAATAACAACTGATTGGATGTTAAAAGAGTTAGACGTACAACATGAACAAATCAATATTAATTTTTCTGAAGATTCGCCCGAATTGCTCGACCTGAAAACTATCAACCCAATGGGCAAATTGCCTACATTGGTTGATGGCGAGTGCGTTATTACTGAAGCCGCTGCGATATGTGCGTATCTTGGTGATAAATATTTGGAAAAGAAGCTTGCTCCTGCTGTTGAGTCCAGTCAAAGAGCGGAGTATTACCGATATCTATTCATTACTGGAAATACCATTGAGCCAGCATTAACCTTGGCAGCTTCGAACATCGAGCACCCTAATTCAGCAACAGCTGGGTGGGGTGATAAAACACGAGTTTTAGCGACTATCGAAGCGATGACCCCCAAAAGTGATTGGACTTTAGGCGATGAGTTTACAGCAGCAGATGTCGTGTTCGGCGGGTTTCTAGATTCTGCGGTCACTTTTGGAATGCTTGCCCCATCACCTAAAGTAGAAGCATATATTTCTAGGATCCAACAGAGACCTGCATATAAACAAACTCATAAATCTTTCGGTGAATCGATTTCATAGTTGCGCTTCTGCATATGAAATTATTCTGTTTTGATGAGAGAACCACGCTAATGTCACATTATTCAGTGTGTTGAGTCAGGAAATCAGGTAAGCATTGAAACGTTAAAGTACCTCGCCTCTGTATTTGAAATAGATATTTCAAAATTGACGGAGGAAATTACGGCCCAGCGTTCCCTAGGGCAGAACGCTGAGGTTACATAGCTCAAGCGCTACACAATATAAGTAAAGTAATCTATTCTTGAGATGAGTCTCAAGGAACCCAACACCACAGCATGTTTGAAACAATAAAGTACAAAATCATCAAAGCATGGAATAGCGTACTTTTCCGTTTAATAGTCAAAGATCAACGGAATCAGTATTCCGCGGCATCCGCTACCTACGAAGAGCTTTCTTCTACTCTAAGTGCCATTCCGGACCTTATGTTCGAGTTAGACGCAAATGGACGCCATTGGGATGTGAGAGTACTACGACCAGAGCTTTTAGTCGCCCCGGCGGAAAAACTGTTAGGCAAAACGGTAAAAGACGTTATGCCACCCGAAGCCGCTAATTTGGTTATGCAAGCGCTAGCGGAAACAAAAGAAAAGGGTTTTTCACACGGTACACAGATTAAACTGCCCACGCCGCTTGGTGAGCGATGGTTTGAGGTATCGATGGCGCGCAAAGAAAAAGATGGTAGCGAAGATAGTCGTTTTATCGTTCTCTCTAGAGATATAAATGAACGAAAAATTGAATTTTTAAAGACAGAAAAGTTAGCCTATCTCGACCGATTAACAGAACTTCCGAACCGTCATGCCCTTAATGATGAGCTTATTTATGAAATTACCAAAAGTAATCCGGGCGGACATTATGCGGGTTTACTGTTTGTCGATCTTGATGAGTTTAAAAAAATAAATGATGCTGAAGGTCACCACATTGGTGACCAATTATTAAAGGCGGTTGCCAAGCGGCTGCGCTCGGCAATTCGAGAGGATGATCTGGTGGTTAGGTGGGGCGGCGACGAATTTGTTGTCTTGATAAAAAAGTTATCCTTCAACCACAACGATGCTCAGCATGCTGCGATTTTAATATGTGAAAAAATAACCGAATCCATTACAAAACCTTACTCATTTAATAGTAAAAATTACTATTGTTCAGTGAGTATTGGCATCACTCTATTTAACCAACCTCAGCACGATCTACTCACTCTTATTCAGCAGGCAGATTCTGCCATGTATTCATCAAAAAAATCTCAAGACCAACGATTTGCATTCTTTTGACCTAAATTGCCCTAGATTGTAATTATCAGTGCGCTAGGGTCTTACCACCTCGATAATGAAAGTAAAGTGTTTTGGAAGCGATATGCAACCTTTTGCAGATAGATGAAAGCAAACAACCCCATAAATTAAGGGCTATAGAGAAGATATGGCAGCATTTATGGCGCACCCGATAGAATTCGAACCTATGACTTCTGCCTCCGGAGGGGTGCGCTCTATCCAGCTGAGCTACGGGCGGTTTAGCTTTTTTACTTCAATTTTTATATTACACGACGTTGCTTCGTGTTCTTCGCACAATATCCGTTGCTCACTTTTTCTTTTCTCCGGATGTCCGTTACCCCTGAAGAGCGACCCTTCGAAAAGTTTAAGGTCGATATTAAACGGTGAAAATCGTATAAACTCTTCAATTACATGAAGTTACGAGTTTTTTTCAAGATATCTAAAATCACCATTTATAACCGGTTAAATCGGTCTTGGTCACACCTTAGGTCACAAAAGCGGCTCTTAATGATGGACAAATTGTCCACTTTTCACCCTTGCGAAAGGGTAAAACCCTAGTTTAGCGCTTATCAAAGTTCAGGCAAGTCGTATCATTTTGCCTCTTATTAATTTGGTGAATTGACTCAAGCCGTGTGAATTCCATTTAAACGAGAGGCTTTTCGTTATGGGAATCCCATAACGCCTGATAAGGTCGCTAAGTTGATATCAATCAACAGTGTTAGCCTGGTGAGATTAGAAAATCGATACTCTGGCTAGATTTACTTTCTTATACACAAATCCGTATAAACTTGATTTATACAGATTTGTGTATATAGTGAATTTATACAGAAAAACGTATATTTTAAATTTATACATAAATCGGTATAAGAGACTAACATGAAGATTAATACGTCCAAGGATCTTAGCGCCATTATCAAGGACAGTAGAAAAGCCAAAGGATGGACTCAAGCTGACTTGGCAAAACGCATTGGCGTATATCAACGGGATATTTCTATCTGTGAAACCAAACCTGAAAAAGTCTCGGTCAATATGCTAATCAAACTTTGTGCGTCACTAGACTTAGAGCTGAAGATCGACAGCCTGTCCAAGGATGAAGTATCCACACTGACTTCTCCACTCGCGAAAAAATCACTGAGATTCTGATGGGACGAAAATCACATACCCGCACACTCTTTTGTTCAATGAACGGATTCCCGGTGGGTGAGCTGTATTTAAAAAATGGGCGCATGAGCTTTAAGTACAACCCCGCCTGGCTAGAGGTAGAGGGAGGCCGCGCTATCTCCCTTAGCCTTCCTATGCAACGAGCTGAAATAAAGGGAGACGCTGTACATGCTTATTTTGATAATTTGCTGCCGGATACAAGCGCTATCAGAGAGCAGATGAAAGACCGCTTAGGCGCCTATAGTGCCAGGCCCTTCGATTTGTTAGACAAGGTTGGAAAAGATTGTGTGGGTGCGCTCACGTTCACTCAAGTGCCTGCAACAGGAGAAATGCCTCCGCTGTCACTCACTCCATTATCTGAGGGGGAGGTTGCGCAAATTATCAGAAACACTCGTCTTGAGAAAATGTTAGGTATGAACTCAGATGATGGCTTCAGAATTTCTCTTGCTGGCGCGCAGGAAAAGACCGCTCTAACCCTATGGGAAGGAAGGTGGTGCCGGCCCCATGGCTCAACGCCAACCACGCATATCTTTAAGCCGCCCATACTTCATCATGAAAGCTTAGGAATAGACTTATCTTCTAGTGTAGACAACGAATGGTTCTGCCAGACGTTTATGAAAAACCTGGGCTTGGATGTGGCAGATTGTGACATTGCGCAATTTGAGGACCAGAAGGTATTGGTGGTGGAACGCTTTGATCGCAGAATCGAGGGAGACACTATTTTCCGGCTTCCCCAAGAGGATATGTGTCAGGCATTAGGGAAAGTGAGTGGTTCAAAGTATGAGGAAACCGGTGGTCCTGGTTCTCAGCAAGTCATGGAACTGCTGTCTGGCTCAAAAAACGCCTACGACGATCGACTCGAATTCTTCCGTGTGCAAATCGTATTTTGGTTGCTTGCTGCGATTGATGGACATGCAAAAAACTTCAGCATCGCACTGGATCAGGATGGGTTCCGCCTAACGCCCATTTACGATGTGTTAAGCGCCTACCCCTACTTTGGCCAAGGGAATATCCAGGCAAAAAAAATAACAATGGCCATGAAAGTCCATAGTAAAAATACACACTACAAGTGGAATGAAATTCTGCCTAGACACTGGCCAGAGCACGGTAAGCGGCAAGGTATAGATAAGAAGCAAACACTCGGCATATTAGCCTACTTAGACGAAAAGGTAGAAGAAGCGCTCACTTCCACCCTCAAGCAAGCGAATGCACATTTTGATATGGCGGTTGGTGAGGTCATAACCGAACGCACGATCACTTGCCTGCGTAAAATAACGACTTTTCTGAAAGGATAACGGAAAGCTCCGCTATTTATTCCGAATTATATTAGAAGTAATGTTTCATCCGAAATGATGATTTATTTTGTGACTTGCTTCCCTTCATTTTCGTCCCTGCCAGTTGGCTTACCACTCTTCGAGTTGCTGAAAATCTTTGATTCTGTCTCGCTGCATCGTTAACGCTTCGAATACATCATCAAAGCTGCGGTTGCTATCGGGTAAGTTAGGCAGTGCCAGATTAGCCTGGATAAAAAATTCATCCGCATTGTCGGCCCAGCCTTGTTGCCACCAGTCGGTAATAATTTGTCTGCTGTGTTGTAACCGGGTAGAACTGGGCAACTTATCTGATTTTTTGGTGTTTATCTGTGTTTTTGTGGGGAGTAAATTCCATAAGTCGTTATTCGGCCACCGAGAAAATGGCATAGCATGATCGACAGCATAACTTTCAGCTCTCAACTTTGAACCCGACCAGCAGCAGTTAACTCCATCACTTTTTAGTAACTCATTAACCCGATTTCTTACGCGCGTTGTTGTTCTGCGTGGATCTTCCCAGGTTAACGCGTTCAGCAATTCAGATTGAGAAAACTGCATCGAATTATTGTCGGTGTAAGTACGCATTAGTGCTGCCCACTCATTGACCAGTGAAGGCTCTATCCACACACTGAATCTGGCCAGTGAATCCCAGATATTTACCGGAATATAAAAGCGACCGAACGACGCCAAGAAGGCGGCGTCAATAACGATACCCCCTGCCGGTTTTGCTGTACGTTTGTTTTCAGTCTCAACATGAAACACCCCTTCCTCAGTGCCAGGCAGCGTAATGTGACTCACAGGCATTTTCTTTATTGTTGAGGTAACATCTTTCAGCGTTTGGTAAACCGCCCGAGCAATATCGCCATTTAAATAAATAGCACCAATATAAAAGTCGTTAGCCGTAAATGAACGCAGTTCCTGCCATCCGCCTTCTTTTACAAAACCCAGCCCTTTTTGCCGGTTACTGCTTTGGGGAATTTGAAAGTGATCGACCAGCGGTTTAAATAGCTTAATCCAGTAAAGTGCAACCAAACCCACCGGCAATACTACGTGCTCTTTCATGCGTTCAAGCACGGCGCCGGGATGGCCTTCAGCAATTCTCAGTAAGGTGCGCAGTAAGGCCACTTTGTAAGTAGAGGATTTACTATCATTCACAATGATGTTTCGCAGCAGCGGGAATGCACCGGAACCATCATCGGGTAAAGTGAGGACTACGGTTTGCCAGAAAACATCATTGCGCCCCAGTTCATCAGCATTAACCTGTTCACTCAGCAACCGAAATGACAGGCCAAACTTACGGGCGAAACCAGACAGCTCGTCGGCAGATACCTTATACATAGTGCGCTCATCATGACACGCGCCATGCCGCAAAGAGATAATGATTTTTCCGTTGGCTTTGAGCAGGCTACTTAACTTACGGATGCATCGTTCCCGCTCAGACGGGGCAATATGCATCCACACAGCACTGAGTAAGATGAGATCAAATTTTGTTTGCAGACTAAATACCTGAGCAAGCTCTGGCAGCTTGTCGTTCAGCCAGTGTATTGGCTGATTAACCACGTACTGTTGAGCGCGTTCGCGAATACCATCAGCAGGCTCAACGGCAACCACACTCAAACCTTTGGCAGCAAGAAAGCGAGCATCACGACCCGAACCTGCGCCGACATCCAGCGCAAAGCCCTTCTCAGGAATTTCAGTCAGCCACTCCTGATGTACTTTTTCAAACTCGACACTGTTATATTGATCAGCGAGTTTTTCTGCGTGGGTTGAATAATATTTAATATTCTCGGACAAAGGACTCGCTTCCTTGCTAGTTTACTCAGAACTTACCAGATAACTTTATCTGTTTTCAGCACGATACGAACAATGCGGTAAAAATGCAAAGTGCAACTGGTCGGAATTATCAGATATTGTTATCCGCTTCATGCAGAATTTGTAAGGTGAATATTCCTGGCATTTAAACCAACAAGTATGATCAGCGAAATATCATTTCTCGATGATAAAGCATATATTCTCGACTCTCCTGGTGCATGTGCAAATTGCCGGATGAGCTTATGCCCAATTTTGTATATTCCTCAAGCTCTTCAGAAATCAAAATCTCCCCGCTATCAGAGAATGAAATGTAACCTTTGTCAAAAGCTCTGTCTAAGTTAGCAACCAACAAAAGTCCATTGTATTTATCAAGCTTTTCAGCTTCTGAAGAGTCGCGCCATGGCTTAATATGAGAAGCAATCAAAAAATCTCTGTTTTCGAAACCAGTCAACGCACACTTGCCCCATAGGTCAACAAGGTCTTGCCTATATTTTCCTTGGCCAATTCTCGCTTTTACCAGCACCGATTTCTCAGTCACCGTTTTTGTTTCATCTTTGAGAATATAGTCAATGTCTTCTTGCAATTGCACCTGAGTAGTGTCTGACAGAAAATCTCCATAGGCCTTCAGAGCAGCTGAATACATTCTCTTTCCAGTAAAGTCCCTTTCTTGGAAAATGCTAGTCTCTCGCAGTTTCTGCTCGAGCGACTTGAATTCTGCGAGTGAGCCCAGCTCAAAAATAGAACCAGTATCATGCCCTAAACTTTTCATCCAATTGGGCATCGTGGTTTTTAAAGCTGAAACGTAATTCTTGGCAGTCTTCTCACTTTTACCAATCTCAACCGCCCAACGCCTAAATTGATCACCCAACTCAGCAAAGTTCTCTGACAAACATTGCCTAAGAGCATTTCTTTGCTTTTCACTTTTTAACAACGCAAAGAGATCTTCATTCAAATAAACGTATTCGATGTAAGTATTTAGCGATTTTTCACTTACTGAATATTTATGATTGTATTTCACGCCAGAGCGCAGTTTGTGATGCCAAAAGCTTGAGCTTCTTAAGTGAAAAAAAGGAAGATAAGGATTATCTCTATCACCATCAGCACGAAACTTATTAAAGTAATGAGTGAAACGTAATTTCAACTCATCGTTTAACAGAATTCGGTTATCTCTAATTTGCTTATCTTCGATAAGATCAAATACCGCGAATAAAAGGCAAACTTTATGGGGTTTAGCTCGACCAGACGACCTATCAACATTAAGCTTTTTAAGTTCATCTGCATACACATCAAACATTATACAACTCATCCTTGGTTAAAAATCTGAGACTAGAACCAGGTTCTGCTCATTTCAATTGATTAGCAAGGAAAAATACTCTGAAAGAGCAGAAGTTGAGGCGTTCAAAATTGGTCACGGCAATTTGTCGAACGAAGTTACACATCTTCGGAATGCATCAGATCGGATTCGAACCTATGACCTTTGCCTCCGGAAGGGGGCAATCGCCCCCACTCGCCCTATGGCCTATTCGTATTTTTTCTTTTTGTCATGGCGATAGGCTGCCTGGATAGAATGCTTTTCCATGACGCTGCCAACATGCCTTTCTATTGACTCCCGTAGCCCTTCCATGGCGTTTACTTCATCCAGTGATGCCAGGCAATCAAGAATCCCCTGCGCCATGCTATCGACAGTATCGCCGGCTATAGATCGGCTTACCCCCTCCTCAAAGGCGAATTCAATCAAATCGCGGCGCGTTGGGAAAGCTTTGCTCTTTCGCATTTTGAGCGCCATGGCGTTATCGATAGTCGGGTATATGAGGGTGTGAGTAACGTCATAAACTGGGCTCAGTTTTACATCAGTATGATCACGGTTGTATTGCAGTGAGAAGTTTTTAAGGTGGGCGTCACCGTTACCTATCAGACAATTAAAGGCCACAAGCGCAAACATCTTGTCTAATTCTTCAGTAGAATGCGTATTGCGGAGTGTAGCCTTCATAACATTCTCATAGGTGCCTCTGTACTTCTGGTCGCCAGTGCGCCCCATGAGCGTGGCATAGTCCTCTATACCGATTTTATTGCCGTCATCGTCGACGTCGAAACGCTCTATCAGGTAATGCTGCAAATCATCCGAGAGCCATACTCGGGGCGTGTTAAGACCACAGTATTCAGCGCATTTCATACAGACGAACTCGTTTACCGTCAGTAACGGGAACTCATCATCAAAGGTTTTAACGATAACGTCTTTTTGTAAGATGGTAGAGCGGGATACCACTACTTTAGGCTGAACGCCGGATGCCATCCCATTGAGGTAATAGCGTTCAAGCAGCTGAGGGAATAGCCTGTCTTTGCCATCCCAATGCAGTATGTCATCGATGGCGATGGGATCAGGTTCTGGCAGCGCAATGCCAGCATCATAAGATAATTGGCCGATACCCTTCTCCCCCATGAGCGCCAGCAGGTACATATCATCAACGTTGGCATACCGGATAAGTTTTTCCGAGATATACCGGCGCAGATAGCCCTCTGGCAAGTTTTGTGTGAATATCGGGTGTAGTGCACCCCGCGTATACGGCTCAGGTTGATAAGGCATCGTTAACGATACCGGTAAATCCTCCCGGGTATAAGTGTAGTTAAACTGGGCAGTCCGATTTAATATACCGGATAATTGCCCGGCCACATTGACCTTCAACTGGCGAACCTGTTCAGGCAGTCCGGCGAGAATGAAATTAGTCGTCATCGTAAATAGAATCCAGTTCGTCTAATGTCGGGCGACGATTAATGGGGGTGGTTGTTAATTCTAACCCCATAAGAGTTAAGTACCGCTCCAGCAGCTGCAGTGACCCCTGGTACCGGCCATTCTCGATACGAGATATTTGGGACCGGTCTACTTTAAGTTTGCTGGCAATGTCCCCCTGGCTTAAATGCCGACGTTTGCGCTCAGCCGTTAACTGGTTACCGATTGATTCTCTGCTCATTATCTACACCAAAAGTGTGTTTATATATGCACAAACAGTACTATAAGCCAGAAATGTGCATATATAAACACAATGAAACAAAATAAAATGAAGTTTCTGGGGAACGGCTTAGGTTAGTTCATGCTCTGGCTTTACATTGTTCAGCCAGTCCGCCAAGTCGTTCTGAATTTGCTTTAACGTGTAATTACCGCTCGCATAACGGTCTTTCCCGAACGTCCAGACTGTCTCCAGATGCGTTTCGTTAGTGAAGCAAACTGGAGAGTTTGACTAACACAAAGCTATAGGAAAATAGCCTACACGATGCTGTATGAAATGACGTCATCAAGAAACCTTTGGTCACAATCTGATCACAGACTCATTTCTAAGGCTTTGTGACTAAGAAAAGCAAAGGACAAAAAAGAGGAAAATGGCCCGCCCCAGAGGATTCGAACCTCTGACCTCAGCCTCCGGAGGGCTGCGCTCTATCCAGCTGAGCTAGGGGCGGATAAACTTTTTACTTAAATTTTATGATACACGACGTTGCGTCGTATTCTTAGCACAATGTCCGTTGCTCACTTTTCCCTATTCCCGGATGTCCGTAACCTTCGTAGGGAAGCGCTCTATTCACGCGCGTCACGCAGTGATGAGCTACGGGTGCTCTTAAATTGCGAATGCAATTTGTCAGAGGCGCGTATGATACTCAGCGATTGCCAAGCCTTCAACCGATTTATCGTCCCTAGTGTGATGTAGCGGAATCAGAACAAAGAATATCCAACAATTGTGCTATTTCGGTTGTTCAGTGGCTATTTACGGTTATAATCGCAAAATCATAGTGTTAAAAGCAGCGGAGAAAACCGTGATTAAGAAATTGGTAACCAGTATTGCCTTGGTATCTGCAGTAGGTTTTGCTGCACAAGCGCAAATGACCGAACAAGAAATCATCGACCGTATTAAGCCCCACGGTAACGTAAAAGTAGCAGGTGCTGAAGCTGAGTCAGCGACAGCAGCCGGTGGCGCACGTTCTGGTGCTGACATCTACAACCAAGCATGTGTGGCCTGTCACGGTGCTGGTGTGCTTGGCGCCCCTAAACTTCAGGTAGCCGCTGATTGGCAGCCGCGTTTAGACGAAAAAGGCTTCGAAACAGTCTGGATGAATGCCGTTAACGGTATTAATGCCATGCCGCCTATGGGTACCTGTGGCGATTGTAACGAAGACGATATTAAAGCCGCTGTTGAGTACATGATCGAAGGTATTTAGCCTTCATTCGCGCAATCTTCTATATTTATTAGCGTTTTTTACTCAAATGAGTTAGCTTAACGGGCTAACTCATACCGCATTGCTCGCGCCATTTTTATGTCGAAAAAAAATGAAGTTACAGGGGTAGACGAAGAGCTAACAGTTGAAGAGCTGCGAGCCCTTATTCCTCAGCTTCAGCAACTTACCGACAAATACAAGCGCGCAGAGCGGATCCAAAAAGCGCTATTAGATATCTCCGAACTTGCCAGTACGGTAAGCCATCTCTCTAATCTGTACCCTGCTATTCACGAAATCATTGGTGATTTCATGAATGCTGACAACTTTTACGTTGCGTTTTATGACAAAAGCGAAGACACCATTAACTTCGCTTATTTTGTTGATGAATATGATGAGCAAACCGTCAAGCAAGTGCCTGCCGAAAAGGCAAAAGGTGGCGTAACTGGTTATATTTTGAAATCAGGTAACAACCTGGTTTTCAGAAAAAATGAAGTCGACAGTTTGTTTGCGAAAATTGGCATTAAGGCAATGGGCGAGATGCCTGAGCACTTAATGGGAGTGCCGTTAAAACGCGGCAAGCAAACGATTGGTGCCATGGTGGTGCAAACCTACGATCCTAAAGTGGTCTACACCCCTGAAGACTTAGAAGTCTTCTCGTTTGTTTCTCAGCATATCGTTACCACTGTTGACAGGGTAAAACGCAGTGAGCTAACCGAGCGCACTATTCGCGAGCGCACCCGCCAATTGCGCGAAATTAATGACGACTTGCAAGAAGAAATACTTGAGCGACAAAAAGTAGAATCGCTCCAACAAGCGCTGTTTGAGATTTCTGAGCTGGCAGCCAACCTGGAAGGTGACATGAATGCCTTCTACTCTCAACTTCACGATATTCTGGCGCGTTTGATTAGTGCCCCTAACTGCTACATTGCCAAGTTGGATGAGTCGGGTAAACGCTTGGAGTTCCCGTACTTCAGTGACACCAAATCTGACTCTGTGGAAAGCCGCCGTCTAGGTTTGGGTTTAACGGAACTGGTACTGCGTAAAGGTCAGGCTGAGCTGGTTAATCCTGCACGGGTTTTGAGCTTGGCCGAAACCGGTGAGCTTGATGTAACGACTGCGCAGGATATATTGAAGAAGTCGACTACTTGGTTGGGCTCTCCACTGGTGGTAGACGGTGAAATTGAAGGTGTAATAGCCATTCAAAGTTATGGAACGCAGGCCAATTACAGCAACAAAGACTTAGAATTGCTTAAGTTTGTTTCGCACCATATTGCCTCGGCAATGGAGCGCAAAAAGCGAACTAAAGCCATTCAAAAATACAATCAAGAGTTAGAAGAGCGTGTGAAAAATCGTACCGAAGAGTTGGATAACGCTAATCAGGTACTGAAAAAACAAATAGAAGAGCGTAAAGAAATAGAGCTTAAGTTAATTCACGACGCCCACCACGACAGTCTGACCGATTTGCCCAACCGGGCGATGTTCAATAGTCGCTTAGAACTGGCTATTGCCAGTAAGCAACGCCGGGCAGACAATATGTATGCGGTTCTCTTTATCGATTTAGACCGCTTTAAGCTGATCAACGACACACTGGGCCATCACGCAGGCGATGAATTTTTAATTGAAGTGTCAAAGCGCATTGCGCACTGCATTCGGGGGCACGACTTGTTGGCGCGCTTGGGCGGTGATGAGTTTGTAGTGCTGCTCGACAATTTTGAAGACAGTGCAGACGTTGAAGAGGTCGCAGCACGTATTATTGATGCTATTTCCAAACCCTTTTCGCTGGACGGCAAAGAAATGTACTCTGGTGCCAGTATCGGTATCGCCCACGTGCAAAGCCATTACCGTGCTGCCGATGAAGTCCTTCGAGATGCCGATGCGGCTATGTATCAGGCGAAGACGTCTGGACGCGGCAATTATGTGATGTTCGATCAAAGCATGCGCGAGCGCTTACTTGAAGAAATGGAAATGGAAGCTGAGTTGCGTAAAACCATGCGCTCTAGCGAGTTTGGTCAGTTCGTACAGCCAATTTTGTCGTTGTCTGATCAAACACCTTTGTATCATGAGTTTTATCTGCGGTGGGAGCATCCGCAAATGGGTGCCATTGCCAGAGAGCAATTCAGACAGGTGGCAGAACACAGTGGCCTGACTTTAGACTTAGACATGTATCAGCTAAAGCGGGCTTGTGAAATACTCAAGTCCACGCAAGATGAAAACATGCAGAAGCTGGCAGTAAACGTGTCAATTACGCACTTGCTGCAAGCGTCGCTCGTCAACAAGATTATTGATGTAATTGAAGATTCTGGCGTATCACCTTCTAAAATCGTGTTCGAATTTGATGAGAATGACCTGAACCGTCGTTCGCAATTTATTTTGCCTGCCATTAAGAAGCTAAAACGGGCTGGCGTGACGTTGGTTCTGGATAATTTTGGTAGTGGATTAGCGTCGCTAAGCTATTTGTTTTCTTATCCTTTTGATTACATCAAAATTGACCACAGATTTATTAAATCTCTACCCCGTTCGCAGCGCAACCTTAAGCTCATTCAATCGATAATGCTTATTTCAGAGCACCTTCACTTTGATGTGATTGCAGACGGTATTACCAGTCAGTCCCAGCTTGATGCACTCTCTAATATTGGATGCCGCTTTGGCCAGGGAAAACTCATTGCGTCGTCGACCTATCTAGAAACGACAGACCAAGATTTACTCGCGTTCAGCAACTAACCCGCTACTTTTTTAAGATATTACGCAAGTTTGCAATGCCCACCTGCCCTTTTTCTTGGCGCTCCTCGGCCGTCACTGGTTTTTTCTTGTCTAGCCACGAGACATCGTCAGTGGGTAGTTCATACAAAAAGCGGCTGGGCTCAGGCTGTATAATCTCACCGAATTGGCGACGCTCTTTTGCCAAGCTAAAGGTGAGCGCTTTTTGTGCACGGGTGATCCCCACGTAAGCCAGCCTTCTTTCTTCTTCGATATTGTCTTCGTCAATACTGGATTGATGAGGTAGTAGGCCCTCTTCCATACCGACTAAGTACACATAAGGGAACTCAAGGCCCTTGGATGCATGCAATGTCATTAACTGAACCTGATCTGCATCGCTCTCTTCTTCCCCCCGCTCCATCATGTCTCTGAGAATAAAACGATTTACCACTTCTTGCAGCGTCATGGGGGGATCTAACTCATTGCCTTCAAGCATGTCACCTAACCAGCCAAATAAGGTGGAAATGTTGCTCATCGCCATTTCTGCCGCTTTAGGACTAGTGCTGGTTTCATACAACCACGACTCGTAGTTGGAGGTCTTTATTACGCTGCGTACTGCGTCTTTGGTGTCTCCCCTTAAGGCATTATCAGACACTGTCACTATCCATTTCACAAAGTGACTGACTGAGTGGTATGCCTTAGTGGGTAGAACCGAGGACAAATGTTCATGGGCGGCAGCGGCAAACAACGAGATACCCTGTTCATTGGCAAAGTTTCCCAGCTTTTCTAGCGTGGCACGGCCAATACCACGCGAGGGAGTATTCACGATACGTAAAAAGGCGTTGTCGTCGTCTTGGTTCACCAGCAAACGCAAGTAAGCCATCATGTCTTTGATTTCTGCTCGGCCAAAAAACGACATCCCTCCACTGATTTTGTAAGGAATGCGGTTTTGTACCAGCAACTCTTCAAATAACCGACTTTGATGATTACCGCGATACAGTATGGCGTAATCTCTGTAGTGCGTGCGCTGCATAAATTTGTGAGCAATAAGCTCTGCCACCACCCGCTCTGCTTCGTTTTTTTCGTCTTTGGCAACGATCACCTGCAATGGCTCGCCGTAGTCATGCTCACTGAAAAGGCGCTTATCAAACAAGTGCGGGTTATTTTGAATAAGAATATTCGCGCAATGCAATATACGGCCTGACGAACGATAGTTCTGCTCTAACTTAATGACGTTCAAACGCGGAAAATCCTGCTGTAACAGATGCAGGTTCTGCGGCTTTGCACCGCGCCAGCTGTAAATAGATTGGTCGTCGTCACCCACCACAGTAAACCTGGCTCGCTCACCTACCAGCAGCTTGATGAGCTCATATTGGCTGGTATTGGTATCTTGATACTCATCCACCAGCAAGTAACGCAGTTTTACCTGCCACTTTTCTCTTACCGTTTGATTCTGTTTTAACAACAAGGTGGGTAGCATGATCAAGTCGTCAAAATCTAACGCATTGTAGGCGCGCATATGATTCCGGTACGCCTGGTAATAGGCCGCAAAAGCTTTCTCACCCTGGCTGGTTGCCGACTTCAACAGCTGTTCGGGCGTAAGCAGATCATTTTTCCAATTAGAAATACAAGACTGAAGTAGATTGAGTTGGTCTTTGTCTCCGTCTAGGTCAGCTTCTGTCAGATCATTTAAAAGCGCCATAGTGTCTTTGTCATCAAAAAGGGAAAAACCGGCTTTTATACCTAAGTCCTTTACCTGCTTTTTAATGATATCCAGCCCTAGCGTGTGGAAGGTACACACCTTTAACCCTCGGGCCTCTTTTTTGCCCAAGGTTTGTGCAACCCGCTCTTTCATTTCTCTTGCCGCTTTATTGGTAAATGTAACAGCGGCTATCTGACGGGCGGGCATGTCACACTGCCTGACCAAATAAGCAATTTTATTTGTGATCACACGGGTCTTGCCACTGCCCGCTCCGGCCAGCACCAAACAGGGCCCAGACACATATTCAACTGCAGATTGTTGAGCGGGATTTAATCTCATTGCTTACCGGTTGTAGCACTTAGTCAAACAGTTATTTAGAATGGAGCGCATTGTAATGGGATAACACACTTTAATATAGGTGGCGAACATGCTTGACCCCAAAAAACTTGAAGAAATTGCCAAACAAATTTCTGACTCCATTCCACCCGGCGTGAAAAACATGGCTGAAGAAGTAGAAGGCAAGGTGAAGCAAGTGCTGCAAAGCCAGCTGTCTAAGCTGGATCTGGTCACCCGAGAAGAATTTGACGTACAAACTCAGGTACTCATTCGCACACGCGAAAAGCTGGAGGCCATGGAAAAGCGTTTGGACGAGCTGGAAAAAGGCTCAGAATAGCCCCACCACTATGGCAGCAAACACTGTCATGCCCACGTAGTGATTGTTTAAAAAGGCAGAGAAGAGCGCGGGCTTTTTTCTGTCTTTCACTGTCCAGCCATGCCATACCAATTGTGCAGCAGCAATGACAAGCAGAATAAATGCGCCTGCATTTAACGCTTTTTGACTAAATACCCACGCCAGCAGTGCCATCGCAATTACCTGTAACCCCCAGGTAACCCATAAATCGTACTTGCCAAAAGCGATAGCGGTACTCTTTACGCCAATGAGTATGTCATCGTCTCTGTCTACCATGGCATAGTAAGTATCATAGGCCACTGTCCAGGCAAGATTGGCAGCAAACAGCACCCATGCCCATACGGGTACGGTATTCAGCACAGCCATAGCCGCCATGGGAATTGACCAGCCAAAAGCTGCCCCTAATACCACCTGCGGAAAATGAGTGTAACGCTTCATAAACGGATAGAGTGAGGCCAAAAACAGAGCGACAAACGAAAGCAGTATTGTGTGCCAATTCAAGAACAACACCAACACAAAACATATGGCGATAAGCAGCGCAAACAACAATAGGGCTTCTTGACTGGTTATTTCTTTTTTGGCAAGAGGACGCTCGGCGGTACGCTCAACATGACCGTCGACTTTGCGGTCGGCGAAATCGTTGATCACGCACCCTGCCGAACGCATTAAAATCACGCCCAAGACAAAGATGATCAAATGAGATATCTGAGGTATACCCTCTGCAGCCAAGAACAACGCCCACAATGTTGGCCAAAGCAGCAAATAAATACCAATAGGTTTGTCGGCGCGCATCAGTCGCCAATAGACATTGCGGTTTTTCCAATACAGCCGAGTCATGACACTACACTTTGATAAACAGGTGAAGCGGGCAGAAAAACTTCAGCAACCAGTATTTGCTTCTCTTCAAGCGTAAATAAGCTGCGTCTGCCATAAAGGGGGTGTGATACAGGTGTTATTGGCAGCGACGATAATACACTGAAGGGTACTTCAGCCACTTCAAATTCGCCACGCGTGAAACGTGTATCATTAAACAGTAGCTTGCCCAATGGTTGAGAGCCCAAGTCTCGCCACTCACCGGTACTCAAAGACACCGGCACCACAGAACGCGCAAATACCCAGGGGGTGTCGTCAGCCAGTAGTAACACTTCACGTATTTCGTAAGCACTGTCTATATCATTTAAACGCTGGGTTTCTTCCGTCGACAAAGGGGCAACGCCCTGCCCTATTCTGTATACAGAAAATTGACGGCAGTGTGACTGAATACGCTCCGTGAGCGAACCTGTGTCGAGCAGCCAGTTGCGCAGGTAGTTATTTGGCACTAACGCATGGCTTTCGGGCTTCCAGGTAACGGTTAACCCAACAGGAAAAGAAGGTGCGTGCTGCAAGGGAACAATAGCTCCTATTTTTTTACTCTATGCCGATACCAAAGTGCTAGTATATCATTGTATAAACGTTTCACGCTTTAGGATATTGGACATGATAAAGCCTTGGTTGTTGCGACTGTCTTTTTTGGCATTGTTTTTTTCCCACTCTTCTGCATTCGCTCAGGGCGACTTTGCCTATCTTAGTCTTGAACCTGAGATTGTCACCAATTACGCCGGCAACAGTGCACGAAACCTTGGCTACGTAAGGGTAAATATTGAGCTGATGTTACACGATATTGGCCAACTGGAAATTGCCGAGCATCATTTACCTCTGATACGCGCAACGACTATTGAAATTTTTGGCCGTCAGCCACAAGACAAAGTAAAATCACTAACAGGCAGAGAGGACATCAGACTCACTATCCGAAAGGCGCTTCAGGACTTAATGCAACAAGAAACCGGCTCTGAAATAGTCAAAGACGTAATCTTCACTAAATATCTCTATCAAGGCTAATCACTAGCGTTTAGACAGCTTAGTCAGCAATAGTGCGAACAAACACCCGCTGACTAAGCCCGCCGTATGAGCGGTATTTGCCATAGACACCCACAAAACGTCAGCAAAGCCTAACACTAGCCACACCAGCATAAAGCCAACCAAATGTTTGGGTAACGACAGTCCCCATTGCGGTTTTAGCCAGCCTACCCACCACACAAAACCCATTAAGGCATACACCACACCCGACAAGCCTCCGAAGTTTGGCCCGCTTACCACCAGCTGTGCCACATTAGAAACTGTCGCGGTGATGAGCATGAAGATAACCAAAAAAGAAGTACCAAATTTGTTTTCTATCGGTGCGCCTAAGATCCACCACCACAACAGGTTAAAAACAATGTGCAGGGCTGAAAAATGGATGAGTGCTGGGCCAACAAGTCGCCACCATTGTCCAGATTCAGTGAGTTGTGAAAACGGCGTGATCATCAGTGCATTGGCAAAAAACTCAAAGCCGCCAAATAGCGATAGCAGGTAAATTGCGGCGCAGGTTAACAACACCAAGGACGTAAAAGGTACACCCAGTAATTGTTTTGGATTGAATGCGATTGCCGACGCACCACTTTTTACCAGCGATACCTGTTCGGAACTATCCCAAGCAGCTTGTTGATACTTAGGGTGAGTAGGTGCGCTAACAAATTCCTGCGTGATCGCCATGGCTTTATCTGCCTGCGCACTGTCAACCAGGTGCAATACAAAAGTGCCTGACGCGTCTTCGTTTACCTCTACCGCAATACCTTGCTTGCGCAGGTAGTTAGCCAGTAGCAGCGCGGTAGGCTGACTGGCAAAACCAACGAGTTTCATTTCTCAGTGGTCACCGCAAAGTGCTGCCGCCAGTATTCAAAGCCACCATCAACCGTCGCCACATTTTGTAACCCCTGCTGATTGAGAAAAGCGGCGGCTTGTTGGCTACTAATGCCGTGATAGCACATGACCGCCACAGGCTGCTCATTGCTTGTTTCTGACAGAAACTGCGCAACATTGTCGTTATCTATAGCTATCGCGCCCTCTACATGGGCAAGCTCAAAAGACTGTCTGTCGCGGATATCAACCAGCGTCCATTGGTCGCGTTCGGCGTTGAGTTGTTCACAAGTAATGTGTGTAAAGGTTGTCACTGCGCGTACCTATTGCCAATTTAAAATGACTTTGCCCGATTCACCAGACCCCATAGTATCAAAGCCTTTTTGGAAATCATCGACCGAGAATTGGTGGGTGATCATGGGAGTAATGTCCAATCCACTCTGAATTAAGCTGGCCATTTTATACCAGGTTTCAAACATCTCGCGTCCGTATATCCCTTTAATAGTCAGACCTTTGAATATTACATCATTCCAGTTTACCGCCACGTCACTAGGAGGAATACCCAACATGGCCACCTTGCCGCCGTTGTTCATTTTATCCAGCATGTCTCTGAACGCGACAGGGACCCCAGACATTTCTAGTCCAACGTCAAACCCTTCAGTCATGCCCAATGCTTTCATTACATCGGTCAGCGACTCATTGCTCACATTAACGGCTTTTGTTGCCCCCATTTTCTCGGCGAGAGCAAGGCGATAAGGATTAATGTCGGTGATCACTACATGCCTAGCTCCTACGTGTTTTGCCACTGCAGCAGCCATAATACCGATGGGTCCGGCTCCTGTGATCAAGACATCTTCGCCCACTAAGTCATAAGACAAAGTGGTATGTACCGCATTGCCGAAAGGGTCAAAAATGGCCGCTAGGTCATCACTGATATTGTCGGGAATTTTGAACGCATTAAACGCCGGAATAACCAAAAACTCAGCAAACGCACCAGGACGGTTGACGCCCACACCTTCGGTATTACGGCACAGGTGGCGGCGTCCGGCACGGCAGTTTCGGCAGTGACCACAGGTGATGTGCCCTTCACCAGACACTCTGTCACCGATTTTGAACCCTTGTACTTCCTGGCCCATCTCTACCACTTCACCTACATACTCATGACCCACGACCATAGGCACAGGTATGGTGTTCTGAGACCATTCATCCCATTGGTAAATGTGCATATCGGTGCCACAAATGGCTGTTTTTTTAATTTTTATCAGCAGATCATTGTGGCCAACTTTGGGAATTGGCGCATCGTGCATCCAAATGCCTGGTTCCTTGTGCAGCTTAGCGAGAGATTTCATTCTATCACTCCCATGGTTTTACCCACTTCAATAAAGGCGTCAACGCAGCGATCCACCTGCTCTATGCTATGACCGGCGGACATTTGTGTACGAATACGCGCTTGTCCTTGGGGAACAACAGGGTAAGAGAAACCTACGACGTAAATACCCTTTTTCAACATGGCATCGGCCATTTCCGACGCCAGTTTTGCATCACCCAGCATAACAGGAATAATAGGATGATCTTTGCCACTTAACGTAAACCCGGCTTCGGTCATACGCGTGCGGAAGTGATTGGTGTTTCTCCACAACGCGGCCCGGAGTTCGTTACCTTCAGCCATCATATCGAACACTTTTAACGACGCATTCACGATAGGTGGCGCGACCGAGTTTGAAAACAAGTACGGTCTGGAACGTTGCCTTAGCCATTCAATTACGGGCTTTTTACCTGCCGTATAGCCACCCGAGGCGCCACCGAGTGCTTTACCCAATGTACCAGTGATAATGTCTACTCTGTTCATCACGCCGCAATATTCATGACTGCCTTTACCGTTATCACCAAGAAAACCCGTTGCGTGACAATCGTCAACCATTACCAGGGCATCATACTTTTCAGCTAAGTCGCATATACCTGCCAAATCGGCAATGACACCGTCCATAGAGAAAACACCGTCAGTCGCCACTATGATATGTCTGACACCATCTTCACGCGCCTGTTTTAACTGCGCTTCCAGTGCTGTCATATCGTTATTAGCATAACGGTAACGCTTGGCTTTACTGAGTCGCACGCCGTCAATGATACTGGCATGGTTTAAAGCGTCAGATACGATGGCATCTTCTGGCCCCAGCAAAGTTTCAAATAAGCCGCCGTTTGCATCAAAACAAGACGGATACAAAATGGTGTCTTCGGTGCCAAGGAAAGCACTGATTTTTTGTTCCAGCGCTTTGTGAATATCTTGAGTCCCGCAAATAAAGCGTACCGATGCGACACCAAAGCCGTGCTCGTCCAACCCGTCCTTCGCGGCCTCGATTAAGTCTGGATGATTAGCGAGCCCCAGGTAATTGTTGGCACAAAAATTAAGCACCTGAGAACCGTCGGCAATGCCAATTTCTGCTTGTTGCTGAGATCGAATTACGCGTTCTTGTTTATAGAGTCCGGCTTCTTTTACGTCGTCCAGTTGTTTTTCAAGCTGCGAATATAGGGTAGTCATTGTGACCTCATAGTCTTTTAAATCGGCGAGAGTGTACTTAATTTTTTACACCCAATCACCCTATAAGTGAAAGCAATTGGGGCAGAGACTGTAAATATAGACGCACGCTTGGTGAATTGCCCGCTCAGGATAATAGCGCGTCGATTTTCTCTATCACTTGTTCAACACTGATTTGTTGCATGAGTGATTCACCTTTCGCTCTTGTGCCCCACTTTAATTGCTCCCAAGGTTTACCCTTTTGCTCAGCGATGTGCGCATCATAAACATTGATGACATGAGAGAGTGATAAATAGGGTCCTGTGCGTCTGGGATTTGAATGTGCATATAGGCCGATAACAGGTGTGTTAACCATAGTGGCCATATGCGCAGGGCCGGTATCGGGCGAGATGACTAAACGGGCTTGGGCCAATATAGCAAGCATTTGTTTGAGGCTGGTCTTACCCACTAAGTCAACGGGCTTACTGTGACAGTGCTGCACAATTTGTTGCGCCAAGGATTTATCTAGTGGTCCAGGCCCCCCACATAATAGGGGTGTCATGCCCTTTTTTTCACAGTGCATCATAACTTGTGCGTAGCGTTCAGGTAACCAGCTGCGCTCCAGTTTGGACGCGGCTGGACAAACAACAACAAACTCTCCGTGTGTTTGTTTGAGGCTGACAGACAGCGCGCTGTCATCGTCTGAAATGGGTAAGTCCCACTGTAACTTCTCTTGTCTGGGAATCCCCAGCGCATCAGCAAACGCATGAAACCCTTCCAGAACATGGGGCTGATGCAGCGGCGCTATTCGTTTATTGATAAAAAGGGAGTGCCCTTCTTTGCTGTGGGCCTTATCAAACCCCAAACGAACACTGGCCTTTATTTGCCGCGATAGCCAGTTTGCGCGCAGTGCTACCTGCATAACACACAAAGCGTCAAAAGAAATAGGGCTGAGTGCGTCCTTCACTTTTTTGATAGCGGCTTTCCCGCCTTTTTTGTCGAAAATGACAAACTCAACACCTGGCATATCCTTTACCAGCGAATATTCAATTTTTCCAATTACCCAAACGATCTTGATGTCGGGACGTGTTTGTCTGATTCGGGTAACCATAGACACGGCATGACAAACATCACCAATGGCGGAAAGACGAAGCAGGCACAGTGATGCATTTTGCGGAAGAGAATAATCAGGAGAAAGGGTTTGGGGCATGCAGACACATACTTGTAGAATAGGTGATATGCTAATTTGATTACATTTTATTGCGTTTCACAAGTGCGACGGAGTGACATCCCATCAATACTCAAATAAAAACAACAAAAATTGACACTACACATACCTTGTTGATTGATATTGAGTCGTGCCGACAACTCGACATCACCCCCATAGCTGCGTGGTTCAACACCGATTTCTGGCGGGAAAATAATGCGATAACAGGCGTAGCGGAAGGCAGGGGAACAACCTTATTTGTAGAGCATCAGGCACAAGCCATGGTATTGAGGCATTATTGTCGAGGTGGAATGGTACGACACCTCAATCATGATATCTTTTTCGGCTTTTCTACAGAACACACGCGCCCCTTTCAGGAATTATCCTTATTGCGTTATATGCACAGTTGTCATTTGCCGGTACCAACAGGCATCGCTGGCCTGGTTAGTCGGGTGGGCTGCGGTTATCGCGCAGACTTGGTTACAGCGCGTATTCCTGATGCAACAGACATCCATCAATTGATATCGCAGGCACCGATTAGTGAGGAAGCGTGGGCTCGCGTTGGTCAAACTATAAAAAAAATGCACCAAGCTCAGGTTTATCATCATGATCTCAATATCAAAAATATTATGCTCGATAATCATGAGCAAGTATGGCTGATTGACTTTGACAAGTGCCGAAAACAAGAAGGCAATGAATGGAAACAAAGCAACTTGAACCGATTACTGCGGTCGTTGAATAAACAAAAAACCAAATTCCCTGATTACTGTTTTGAACCGCAGAACTGGCAGGCACTTGTGCAGGGTTACCATGAATGAGGCGTTGCAAAAACTGGGCAGACCAGCTAATGTCACACCCAACTAAATCGGACTCTGTATTCTCATGACGACAAAAGCGATTTATCCGGGCACATTTGATCCGGTAACCAATGGTCATTTTGATTTGATCGAACGCGCAGCAAAAATGTTTTCTCATGTCACCGTTGCTGTTGCCAATAACCCCAATAAAAAACCGTTGTTTACTCTAGAAGAGCGGGTAGATCTGCTTAAGTCTGTTACACGCGGTTTAGACAATGTTGATGTGGTTGGCTTTACCGGCTTACTGGCAGATTTTGCAGAGCAAAGACAATCTCCTATCTTAATTCGCGGTTTGCGCGCTGTGTCAGATTTTGAATATGAATTTCAGCTCGCCAACATGAACCGGCGCCTAAACCCTACACTGGAAAGTGTATTCCTTACACCCGCAGAGGAAAATGCGTTTATTTCTTCAACCTTAGTAAAAGAAGTCGCGTTACATAGAGGGCGGGTGAGCGAGTTTTGTCACCCTATTGTAGACGCCGCCCTGCACAAAAAATTGCACGCCGACGACAAATCCTAACGCTGACATTGAGGGCAAAAAAATGTGTTTCTTTGCCCTATTACCTGACTCTTAATTGTAGTTTCACACACTTCACAAGGCTCACCTTGACGACCATAAACGCGCAAGTGCTGACTAAAATAGCCTGGCTTGCCATCTGCGTGTGCAAAATCCTTTAGCGTAGTACCGCCTTGCGCAATGGCCGCCGCCAATACACGCTTAATATTGTCTGTTAGCGTTTGATAGCGCTGCTTTGACACCTTTCCTGCTTGTCGTCTAGGATCAATGCCAGACAAAAACAGGGCTTCATTGGCGTAAATATTCCCTACGCCGACAACAACCTGATTATCCATAATAAAGGTTTTTACCGCACTTCGTTTATTTCGAGACAAGGTAAACAGCCGATTCGAGTCAAAATCGTCAGTGAGGGGCTCTGGCCCTAGGTTAGCCATTAGTGAAAGCTGCTGACCGTTTTCCTGCCAGAGACAAGAACCAAATCGACGTGGATCGTTAAATCGTAAACACTTACCTGAACGCAATACAAAGTCGATGTGGTCGTGTTTGATTGTCGGTGTGCATGCATCCACTACGCAAAGTTTTCCAGACATACCAAGGTGTAAAACAATGTCTCCTTGCGGCAGTGAAATCAGTAGATACTTTGCTCTTCTGGTTACCGATAATACCGGCTGCTCAACCAAGTTAGTGATAGTCTCAGGTACCGGCCAGCGCAAGCGCTTTTCTCTCACGATCACTTTTTCAATAAATTGGCCTTCTAGATAGGGACTGATGCCCAAACGGCTCACTTCAACTTCTGGTAACTCTGGCAAGTAACTCTACTCCATTTCGCCTACTAATAACTGCGCGGTATTAGAGTCTATGGAATACCACGCCTTTTGATATTCAACAATCACCTCACCTGACGCCAGGCGATAAAATGCAAAAACATGTCCCTGAGGCTGTCCGGCCAGCCATACGGTTACTATGTAAGGCAGTGCAGACACCACATTATTAGTGGTGGAAGGTTGCACTTCAGCTATTTGCCAGGCTGCCGCTCTTTTCTCTGGTGCCACATTTTGCTTATCACCGTTTTTGTATACGAAGGTACTAGCAACCCGTTCAATGGAATAGGTAGGAAAATCAATTTTAAGAATATGCGCGTCTGCTGGGATCAGACTCAGCATCGGAGGTGTTGAAGGTCGTGGTAGTAGGCTGTCAAAATTAAACAAGGCAATCATTATCAGCATGGCAAATATCACCATATTGTTTATTGCTCTTTGAGAAAAACGTGCCATAAGACTCCACAGTTTTTTTTCAGTGTAACGCAAAAAACCCGGCGCTGGCCGGGTTTTTCAGGAGACAAAAGCAAGTGCTCTTAAAAAAGGGCTTTACTTGATTTTGGCCTCTTTGAACATTACGTGCTTACGAACAACGGGATCGTACTTTTTGATCTCCATTTTTCCAGGCATGTTACGCTTGTTTTTGTCTGTGGTGTAGTAAAAACCGGTACCAGCAGAAGAAACTAATTTGATCTTATCACGCATGATCTTGCTTCCTTAAACCTTTTCGCCACGTGCACGGATGTCAGTCAAAACTGCATCAATGCCTTTTTTATCGATAATACGCATACCCTTCGCAGTTAGGCGAAGTTTAACGAAACGGTTTTCGCTTTCAACCCAAAAACGGTGCGTTTGAAGGTTTGGTAAAAAACGACGGCGAGTCGCATTGCGCGCGTGTGAGCGGTTGTTACCAACTGCTGGGCGCTTTCCTGTAACTTGACATACTCTTGACATCTTTTTTGTCTCCAGAACAACTTTATCGTGTCACTTTTTAAGTGGCATTCTTTATTCCAGATGGATAAGTAGCCAGTGACATTACGCTTCAAATAAGAGGGCGCATTTTATACAGCAAACACCACTTGCGATCAAGCTTTTCCTGCTATTCAGGCTAATTTTTGCTAAATCTCGCCTCTTTGGGCCAAAGATACAGTTTTTGCGTCTCCTACGATGAAGTGATCGAGCAAGGGTACATCGATCAGATCCAGCGCTTTTTTAATGGTTTTTGTCATACAGATATCGGCCTGACTCGGCTCTGCAACACCTGATGGGTGGTTGTGCACCAGTATAGTTGCGGCGGCATTGTCAGCCAGCACACACTTAACCACATCTCTAGGATAAACCGCTGAAGCATTGATGGTACCAGTAAAAAGCTTGCGAAATTTGATCAGTTGGTGCTGACTGTCCAACATAAGCACGCCAAAAACTTCGTGTTCCATGTCACGCAAGTGACAACGCAAATACCGCTCAACATCAACTGTATTGTTAAACACCGACTCTTTCATAAGGGTTTCTTCGTATTGTCGTTTTACCATTTCGAGTGCCGCCTGTATTTGTGCATACCGAACCTCTCCTACCCCCGCCACTGCACAAAATGCCTCTTTTCGTGCAGTAATAACACTTCGAAGGCTGCCAAAAGCCTTAAGTAAATCGTGGGATATCATCAGCGCATCACGCTGCTTTTGACCGCTGCGAATAAAGACGGCTAGCAACTCAGCATCGGACAGAATATCTGTGCCCCGTCGCAATAACTTTTCACATGGTCGTTCAGCCTCTGGCCAGTCTCGCATTTTGATTCTCTTTGTTGAAAAACCTATTTTTATCACCTCTATTGTCGAATGTGAGCTGACCCAGCGATCAGACGCGCTACAAACCACAAAAACTCCGTGATATTCTTTTCAATAACTTCCCCTTGGTGGACCTTGTTTTGTTAAAAGGCAAAAATGTACTTCTGGGCGTAAGTGGCGGAATTGCTGCTTATAAAACGCCTGATTTGGTAAGGAAGCTGGTCACTGCTGGTGCTAATGTACGCGTTGTATTGACCCAGTCTGCACAAGCATTTGTTAGTGAACTCTCTTTGCAGGCCGTAGCGTCTCATCCGGTTAGCACTGACCTGCTTGATCCTTCAGCTGAAGCGGCTATGGGACATATCGAGCTCGCTAAGTGGGCAGACATTTTATTGATCGCTCCGGCTACCGCTAATGTGTTGGGCAAGCTCGCTAACGGTATTGCAGATGATTTACTAACCACCTTGTTCATGGCGACCACTGCCCAAGTAATCATTGCGCCTGCAATGAATCAACAAATGTGGCAGGCACCTGCTTTGAGTCGAAATTTGGCGTTACTAGCAGACGACGGCTGTCAGTTTATTGGTCCCGACTCTGGAGAACAGGCCTGTGGTGATATTGGACCTGGCAGAATGGTTGAACCAGAAGCCATCGTCATGGCGTTAGAGCTCGCTGAAGACGAACATACACATTTGCCAGATATGCAAGGTAAGCGCATTGTGATCACCGCAGGGCCTACTCAAGAAGCGATAGATCCGGTTCGTTACATGAGCAATAAGAGTTCTGGAAAAATGGGCTACGCCATCGCCTCAGCAGCAGCGAAAGCAGGTGCCGACGTTGTACTCATCAGTGGACCCGTTTCTTTGCAAACACCGGTTAATGTAACGCGAGTAGATGTTGTGTCAGCACAGGATATGCACAAGGCTGCATTAGTAGAAGCCAATACAGCAGATATCTTCATTGCCTGTGCTGCGGTTGCAGATTACCGACCTGAGTCCGTCGCACAAAATAAGATCAAAAAGACTTCTGACGAGTTAACACTTACTTTTGTTAAAAACCCTGATATCCTTAAAGACGTTGCAGCACTTCCGACCGCACCATTTACAGTTGGCTTCGCTGCAGAAAGTCAGAATGTTGAAGAATATGCGCGGAAAAAATTAGCAGCGAAAAAGCTTAATATGATCGCCGCAAACGACATTACCGCTGAAGGTTTGGGTTTCAACAGTGACAATAATGCGCTTCATGTTTTCTGGCCAGAAGGCGATAAGCAATTACCTGCCGCGAGCAAACGAGAACTGGCGGCTGCGTTAATTGGACTTATTGCGACACACTACAACGAAAACAATTAGAAATTAGCACCAAGGAACATAAATGCCAGCGGTAAAAAAAACCAATCGTCGTGCACAAATTCTTCAAGCGCTTGCCTCTATGCTGGAAACCAGTCCAGGTCAGAGAATTACAACGGCTAAACTCGCTGACAAAGTAGGCGTGTCTGAAGCCGCGCTATACAGACACTTTCCCAGCAAAGCACGTATGTTTGAAGGCTTAATTGAGTTTACTGAAACGACGCTGTTCTCGCGAATTAATAAAATAGTGACCGAAGAAAAGGATGCTGCCGTTCGCTGTCAGCTTATTCTGCATCTTGTATTGGGCTTTGCCGAAAAGAACCCGGGTATCACTCGCTTGCTCAATGGCGATGCGCTAATGGGTGAGCAAGACAGGTTACGCGCCAGGATTGCACAGTTATTTGAAAGGCTTGAAACACAAATCAAGCAAATTTTAAGAGAGCGAAAGCTCCGCGAAGGTAAATCTCTGGGTGCTGATGAATCGGTCTTAGCCAACATGATGGTGAGCTTTGCAGACGGTAAAATAAACGCATACATCCGGTCAGAATTCTCTCGGCGACCCACAGAGCAATTCAGCGAACAATGGCAGATTTTCAAAGTACTTTTCTGAGCCGCTACACACGTAAAACCATATAGAGCCAGCCTAACGGGTTGGCTTTTTTATTCGTGTTCAATACTTGCTATTCAAAAAATTTCCATTAGGCTAAGAATAAACATTCTCTTAAAGCCATGCCAAGAACAGCCTTATACGATATAGAAGACGTACTAACCTCAGCCATAGATGTGTTGCTTGAACACAGTTTTCACGGCGCAGTTATGGATGAAATCATTGCCCGTACTGACTTTAACCGTCGTGGTTTCTATATTGAATTTAAAGATAAGCGACATTTTTTATATCGCGTTTTGTCCCATTATCAGCAAACACAACTGCAACCAATACAAGCGCAGCTACTCGCTAAACAAGGTTTAGTATCTATTCAGTCGTTTTTTAATGACTACATCAATCTTATCGAAGGACGGGGGTGCCTGCTTATTAACTCCATTACCGAGTTGGGTAGCGATGATGAAACGATCAAGGAAATGGGACGCCACTACCTTGACGGGTTGCAAATAGCGTTTATTGGTTGTTTAGAGCATGCAGCTGAACACAGGCAGTTAAAAGCCGGTGTAGATATAGAATCAGCAGCGCTGCAGCTCACCTGCTTTGTTCAGGGCCTAGCAGTTAATGCCGTACTCACTCAGGACAGTGAAGAGATGCAAATTGCCATTCAATCTTTACTTGCTCCTTTATTGCCCGAAGCTACGTAAAAAGAGACAATAGCGAAAATTCAATGCAGTAAAAAGAAACAGTATGTCAGGTGAAGCGCCACTTTATCGAATTCAGTTTGTCAGCAATGGCGAACGCTATGAGCTTTATGTCAAAGAGCTAGTGCAAGGTAATCTATTTGGCTTTATCGAGATCGGTGATTTTGTGTGGGATACCCATACAAGTCTGGTATTAGACCCGAGTCATGAAAAATTAAAGTCAGAGTTTTCCGACGTAACCCGTACCTATGTTCCTATGCACAACGTGCTGAGAATAGATGCTGTAAAAAAGCAGGGTAGCGCAAAAATCACTCAGCTATCAGATAAGGTAACGGCATTTCCCAACCCTATATACACACCAAAAAAAGACGGAAATTAGGAAAATATAATGAAAAGGGTGTCAAAGGTACTATCTATTCTGCTAGGTATGGCATTAATGCTCTCTCACAGCGTCTCAGCGGCGAGTGACGAAGAGCAGCGACTCAATGCTCTGTTAGATGAGATATGGCAGTATGAGCTGTCTGTATCACCCTTGCTTGCTTCTCGAGAGGGCCGAAGAGACTTCGACCATTTGCTGCCAGACTTATCAGAAACCGGTCTTGAGGCTAAGCATAAGCAGTTTACAGCGTTTGTGCAGCAGCTTGATGAAATCGCCGACGCAGGACTTTCTACGGAAGGTCGTATAAACAAAATAATGCAAGCGTACCGGCTAAATAATTTGGTCAGTAGTTTTACGTTCAATAGACATTATGTCCCACTCACGTCGGAATACGGATTTCACAGTGCGTTATCATCATTGCCCAACCTAGCAGACTTAAGCTCGTCGAAAGGTATTGAAGACTACCTAGCGCGCCTCGCAGCAATTCCTGAGTATTTTGATCAAAATATCGCGTGGATGCGCAAGGGAATAGCGGTCGGTATGACACAGCCAAAAATTGTCATGAAGGGATTTGAGGATACCGTCGATGCGTTTATTGTCGAGCCTGAAAAGAGCGTGTTCTTTACACCACTAAAAACGCTTCCAGCGCACCTTGATGACCAAGACAAAGACAGAATAAAGCAGACGGCTCTCGCAATCATAGCCGAACAGGTTATACCCGCCTATCAGGCTTATCACGGCTTTTTAACGAAAGAATATATTCCAAACGCCATGGATAAAGTGGGTGCAATACATTGGCCCAAAGGACAGGCGCTTTACGAAGAACGTGCACAGCATTATACAACGACACGCATGTCTGCCCGTGAAATACACAATATAGGTTTATCAGAGGTGAAGCGGATCCGTGCAGAAATGCAGTCCATTATTGACGAGCTCGAATTTGAAGGAACGTTTGCAGACTTCATTACGTTTCTTAGAACCGATCCTCAGTTTTATGCCAAAACACCTGAAGAGCTCCTTATTTTTGCATCTTATGTCGCTAAACAAATGGATGCAAAGCTTCCATCCTTGTTTGAGAAGCTTCCACGCACACCTTATGGTGTCGCACCGGTCCCTGATGCCATCGCCCCTAAATATACAACGGGTCGCTATATCTCCCCACGGAATGACAGGGAACCAGGCTACTATTGGGTAAATACCTATGCCTTAGATAAACGCCCCTTGTATGCGATACCTGCATTAACGCTTCATGAAGCGGTGCCTGGTCATCATATGCAAATCATGCTGGCCAACGAAAATACAGACTTACCCCCCGTAAGAAAAACCTATATCTCGGCGTTCGGAGAAGGCTGGGGGTTGTATTCCGAATTTTTAGGCGTAGAAGCTGGAATTTATAGAACACCCTATGAAGATTTTGGCAGACTAAGCTATGAAATGTGGCGCGCTTGCCGGTTGGTGGTTGATACCGGCATGCATATGTTTGGTTGGAGCCGACAGCAGGCCGTTGACTATATGCTGGAAAATACCGCATTGTCTGAACATAACGTCAATACCGAAATAGACCGATACATTTCTTGGCCCGCTCAGGCACTCGCTTACAAACTAGGCGAAATAATGATCCGTGATCTGCGTACACAAGCGGAAGCAAAACTGGGTGAAAAATTTGATATCCGAGCTTTTCATACCGCAGTATTAGAACATGGCTCTATACCTTTGTTTGTATTAGAAGAGAACCTCCAATTATTTATGGATGCTAATGAATTATGATGTTTGCTTTTGGCGTTATTGCAGTACTTACGCTTTTACTTATCTATTTTGTTATTAAGAATCAGCAAGCTAATACCGAGATAAGAGAGCTAAAGTCCATAGCCCGTCGGACCAACAGGCAGCTAGCTGTCGTATCGGGCAGCACCACTATGCTCACAGCAGGCATGCAGGTTACCCTGCAAAAAAGGCTACAAGCTGCCCATAAACGAGGCTTTGTAAGCGAAGGTGACGCCAAAGTTCTAAACCATTTATTTATAGAGTTTGAGAATGTCATTAAAGCGTGTTTTCAAAAAGGACAAACTGTAGAAGAAGCGCTTAGTGAGCTACTCGCAGGTGAAGATGTATCATTGGAAGATGTTAAGGCTGTCGTTAAAAAATATCCGAAGGAAGTTAGGCTCGCTTGGTCTAAGAACACGGCTGAGGGGTTTATCCTCTCCATGACTAAAATGAGTGAGTTGTTTACTCCTCAAACTAACAGTGGCAAAGAAGCAGAGAAGCCTGAGGTCTCCGAGACGAACTAAAAACATGGCTGAACCAAAAACCCGTCCCACTGATATTGATGTCGTTAGCTTTATTCACACTGTAGAAAATGAACAGCGAAAAGAAGATGCCTTTCAATTACTCGAATGGTTTATTTCAATTACCGGCCAACAGCCAGTAATGTGGGGAGATAGTATTATAGGCTTTGGACAATATCGTTATGCCAATCGAGATGGACGAGAACATACCTTTTTTCGAAGCGGTTTCTCGCCACGAAAGCAAAACATGTCTGTGTACGTTGGTGCAGGCATGTCTGCCTACCCTGAGTTATTAGATGGGCTCGGTAAACATTCCAGATCCAAAGCGTGCTTGTATTTTACTAAGCTAGCGAATGTAGATGAAACGGCACTTAAAAAACTGATAAGAGCGGACCTGGACACAATGAACCTGCGTTATCCTCCTACCGACTAACCTACCTTTATCAAGTCATACTTTACCAACACACTTTCTAAGTGTTTGAGTAAGGGTCCCACGTACCTTTTTGGTAGAAAGATATCGAAAGCATTATCGCTTTGAGTAAATAACGTAACACCATAATTTGACTGTTGCACTCTGACGATGTTTGCACTCTCGACCTTTTTTTCAAACAACCCGAGCAGCCGGCTCACAGGTGCGGTACGGAGTATTAACACACCTTTATCTTCTTCAACTATCTTTTCAGGGGCGTTAAGAGCCGGAGACCAATACGCATAAAGCGAAACGAGGGCTAAACCAAGGCCCACAATAAGCATGTATTCCATTAACTGCATTTTCATCATTAATTTATTGGTAAATAACTTCTGGTAAGCTACCAAAATATCGGACGGGAGAAAAGCATTGCTGCTATGCCGCGAGTTCTCTGCCTTGATATCTGATGCTTTAATGAACGGCGGGCAGCCCTACACACGTCTGCCATTTATCGCAGGCAAAAAAACCAGCCTAAACTGGGTTTCTTCGAATGAGAACCCCGTAGCCGGCAGGGGCAATGTCCTACTCGCACAAGAGGAAACCCTGTACGACGCGGGTAGCCAGAAAGTAAAAAACCCCGGCCATGAGACCGGGGTTCTTCGAATAGGAGTCTGGCGATGTGCTACTCTCACATGGGGAAACCCCACACTACCATCGCCGCTAACGTGTTTCACTTCTGAGTTCGGAATGGAGTCAGGTGGTACC
>NZ_RPOK01000006.1 GCF_003820355.1 Paralteromonas sediminis
CTAAGACGTTGATAGGCAGGGTGTGGACGCGTTGTAAGGCGTTAAGCTAACCTGTACTAATTGCCCGAGAGGCTTAACCATACAACGCCTAAATGGCTTTGTATGCTGACAAGCTAATCAAAAAGATTGGATCAAAATATAGAGTAGCGTTACTCAAAGATTGAGCACGGTATCAGACTTTCCTAAATTGTTATTACTCCCCAAAGGGGATTGAAAAAGTTTATGTCTGGCGACAATAGCGACGTGGTACCACCTGAATCCATTCCGAACTCAGAAGTGAAACACGTTAGCGGCGATGGTAGTGTGGGGTTTCCCCATGTGAGAGTAGCACATCGCCAGGCTCCTATTCGAAGAACCCCGGTCTTATGGCCGGGGTTTTTTACTTTCTGGCTACGCGTATACAGGGTTTCCTCTTGTGAGCGTAGGGCATTGTCCCTGCCGGCTACGGGCGTCTTATTAGTTATCATCCCACATACCTAAGTATTACCTCTGCTGTTTTTTTAGTCACCTCTGTGCGCTTTAATACATCCAACGACAACGCACACCGCGTTACCAAATTTAACTTAATTAACTACTACAGAGGACTTAACCATGTTGAAAATAGTTAAAGCTTCACTAATCGTTACCGCCGCTACTGTTGGATTCGCTATGCCTGCACAAGCAGACATTAACGAGGCCCTTGCTAACATCTGTACCATTGTACAAGCTGATGACAAAGGTGAGCTTCGCAAGAAAATGCGTACAGTACAGTCTGACTACAAACTGAAATTACGCGACTACTACGACGGTATTACGTGTAACGGTCAAAGCCTTATCCGCACAGCGCTATTGAGCAACGCGGTAGAAACTGGCACCTTGATGGTTAAGAAAATGCCCAGCAAAGCCTTAGGCAACCCAGAGCAAGACGGCAAAACATTGAGTGCCTGGATTGCTGAGCAAGGCCTAGATTCAAGTCCAATCGCTGCTGAACTTCAAGAGCGTTTGTAAGAGAACTGACAACAACCAGTTCAACATGGTTGCAGAGTGAACGCTCTGCATAAAGAAAAAGGGGCAGTGTTATTTACACTGCCCTTTTTTTCGTTCAAAGTGAAAATGTTAACTCAACGGTTGTTGTAAGATCAGATAAGGGTTGCGGGGCATATTTCCACTGTTCCAAAGCGTCTTTAGCGGAATCATCAAAAACGCCTTTAGGATAAGCATCTAAGATTCGAATATTTTTTACCGTACCGTCCATCGCTCGGCTAAATTCAAGAATGACCCAGCCCTCTATGCCTTTCGCCTTTGCTTCTTTAGGGTAGGTTGGTTCGACTCTGGTTATCGGTTGTGCTAGCTTTTGGAGTTTGCGTGTTGCGAGTTCTTCTTTAGTGTAGAAGGTTATATTGTCAAAAGCTTTTTCTTTTTTGTTTGAAGATAATGAAACGGGTTTGTCGGAAGCCAAGTTTGCGTAGGCTGTTCCACCATAAGCCAACAAAAACACACACAGTGAACGAGCAAAATGTAATGATAAAGCCTTGTTATTTTCGCCTTTGATCCGTTTAATCATGTCACTGTCCTTTTTTTAAGCGTCATTAAGTCATAGCACTGCAAGTTTGGGACGTAGCATAGTTCATCGTTTCCAATAATGACATACATCCGTTCACATCCTCTTTCTGTTAAATAGTCCCTTAAAAAAGTCCGGTCGTCTCAAAGTGTCTATTTTTATTTACATCTCTGGTACTGTTCGTTAGAACATTGTAAACCTACACAGGACAAAACTATGCTTATGCGTCACCTAAGTGTTGTACTCGGTTCTACCTTATTAGCAATAACTCTTTCTTCGTATGCTGGTCATCATGACATGCAAGTCGATAAAAACGCTTTGAAACAGGTTGTTGAATCACGAAGTGCTGATGATAAAGCGCGCGATAAATTTAGGCACCCAGCTGAAACTTTGGCATTTTTTAAGGTAACTCCAGGTATGACAGTTGCAGAAGCACTTCCTGGTGGTGGGTGGTATAGCAAGATTATCGTTAACTACTTAGGTGAATCCGGGACCATTTACGGGGTAAATTATGCTGACGATATGTGGGCGCGGTTTGGATTTTTTACGGAAGAAGGCATCAAAGAAAGAATCGCAAGTACTAATGCATTTCCTACAAAAGTCGCAGAGTTGACCAATAATGGCATTTCTGCGAGAGGGTTTACGTTTGCTGATGTGCCTGATGAGCTTGCAGGTACAGCCGATCGTGTCTTGTTTATTCGGGCGTTACACAATCTCAGTCGCTTTGAATCTGAGGCCGGAAAGTTAACTGAGGCGCTGGCATCAACACATAAATTGCTGAAGAAAGGTGGCATGGTCGGGGTTGTTCAACATCGTATTCCTGAATCGGCCACTGAAGAAAGTGCGTCTGGTGATCGTGGCTACCTTAAACAGTCTTTCGTTATAGACGTTTTCGAAAAAGCAGGGTTTACATTAGTAAATTCGTCTGAAATTAATGCAAATCCTAAAGATCAACCCGCGGATACTGATTTGGTCTGGCGTTTACCGCCGACGTATTTCCAGACCAGAGAAGATACAGAAAAAAAGGCTGCTGTAGATGCGATAGGGGAGTCGGATAGAATGACTCTGTTATTTAAAAAGAAATAGTACATTACTCTTTGATTGAGGTGGGTTAAGCCCACCTTCTTTTCATGCAATTCTCTTAAATCCTGTTATTCTGACGGGCTTTCTATTACCATTCGGGTTTGTTTTAAATGGTTACCTTTGGAGCTCAATATGGCAGATAATTCCGAATTCAAAGAAGTGTACAATGTATGGTATTTTCTCGCAGCCGTCGTAACATTACTTGCATTGCCATTAATGCACATTGTTCTTGGTTGGTATACGTTCGTTATTAGTCAGTAAGCAAGGACGAGTTAGTGTCTTCGGATTATATAAAATCAGTTGTAAAAACTGTACCTGATTATCCCAAACCAGGGATCATGTTTCGCGATGTCACCAGTGTATTGGAGGATCACAAGGCTTTCAGCAGCACTATTGATATTCTATTAAGTCAATACGGCAATATGGGTTTTGATAAGATAGCCGGTACAGAGGCACGTGGGTTCTTATTTGGTGCACCACTTGCCATTCAGATGGGGGTGGGTTTTATCCCGGTGCGCAAACCAAACAAGTTGCCCAGAGCAGTGATCAGTGAGAGCTATCAGTTAGAGTACGGTACTGACACCTTGGAAGTACATAAAGATGCCATAGATAAAGGCGACAAGGTGCTTTTGATAGACGATTTACTGGCAACCGGTGGGACAATTTCAGCCACTGCGAACCTGATCCGCAACCTAGGTGGTGTGGTAGAGCACGCAGGGTTTATTATTGACCTTCCAGATTTAGGCGGAGCAGCTCGTCTGAGAGATAACGGTATTACACCCTTTGCTATTTGTGAATTCGAAGGTGATTAATTAGGTCCTATGAGTTATCAGGTTCTTGCACGTAAGTGGCGACCTCAGCGGTTTGCCGAATTAGTAGGGCAGCATCATGTTGTGTCGGCAATTACGCATGCATTGAACAATGACCGTTTGCACCATGCATATTTGTTCACAGGAACGCGTGGTGTGGGAAAAACCACCATTGCGCGTATTTTCTCAAAAAGCTTAAATTGTGATGTGGGGCAGTCAGCTGACCCATGCGGCAAGTGTGATACATGTGTTTCTATCGAACAAGGCAACTACGTCGATTTGCTTGAGATAGACGCAGCATCGCGCACCAAAGTCGAAGACACTAGAGAGCTGTTAGACAATGTGCAGTATAAGCCAACACGAGGTCGGTTTAAGGTTTATCTCATTGACGAAGTGCACATGTTGTCAAAGCACAGTTTCAATGCTTTGCTCAAAACACTGGAAGAACCTCCTCCACACGTTAAGTTCTTATTGGCCACAACCGACCCACAAAAGTTACCTATCACCATATTGTCGCGCTGCCTTCAATTCAATTTAAAGGCGCTTTCTCGGGAACAAATTACTGACCAGCTTACGCGGGTACTTAATCATGAGAATATAGACGCTGAACCTCAGGGTATAGAGCTACTAGCACGGGCAGCAAACGGCAGTATGCGTGATGCACTGAGTCTTACTGATCAGGCAGTGGCACAAGGGAATAATAGTATTAAGGCCGCAGTGGTTTCTGACATGCTTGGGCTGATGGATAAGCAAATTCTACTGAAACTATTAAATGCCGTGGTTAGTGGGGATAAAGACGGTATTCAAGCTTATATCCAGGCTATTTCAGAGCAGGCTCCTGATTACACGCAAGTGCTTGGAGAACTGAGTAGCTTGTTACATCAGGTCGCACTGACACAGTGGAACCCCGAATCTTGCAAGCTTGAGACAACCAGTGCGAGAGCCATATACGCATTAGCAAAAAAGCTGACGCCGGAACATGTACAATTACTGTATAAGTTTGTTTTAGAGGGTAAAAAGGAGCTGCCTTTTTCTGTCGACGGTAATACTTGTCTGCAAATGACAGTGATGCGAATGACGCATTTTGCGCCTGATACAAGTAATATTGATACTTACAATGTTATACGTAATCCTCAGGATCACGTTACTTCGCCTATCAAAGACGCATCGCAGGCGCATGACATTAATGTCGAAACTACGCAGACGAGCGACGGGGCGGACGACCTCAATCCACCGCCTAATTATGACGACCATGATGTTGCCGCTATGCACAGTGAGCAATCTATGCTCGAAGCGCAACGACATGATAGCTTAGACGCAGAGGCTTCTCCTGAAAGTCCCGCAGAAGCGCCTAACACATTGGCAAAAACACAAGCTTTACTGGCGTTAAAAGAAAAGCTTAACGCTGAGCGCTCGTCTGAGGAGGGCGCGCAAAAAGCAAAAAAGTCTGAGTCTGCTCAGCACAATGACGTTCCGCCTCCGTGGATCACCGAGCCCGCGGATGAGCCTGTGATCAATACAATGTTTTCACCTGATTTATCAGAGCCTGACATTGACGATGAACGAGTTACTGAAGAAGTAGCCGATGAAAACTGTGAACGTAACTCTGAAGCTGACCTTGTAGAAGTGGCGGTAGTTTCAGAATTACGCGCCTACCTCGACAATGGTGAAAAACTCGTCCATGCCAAGCAAATTGACCACTGGGCGAGTCTTATTGAGGCGACCGGCCTCAGTGGTTTAACCAAGCAGATAGCTTTGCACTCAGACTACAACCGAAAAGAAAATCAAATTACGCTACTGATGGACGAGTCACAGGCTCACCTGTTAAATGATGCTGCGGTGTCGCAAATACGCAGTGAGCTAACAGGTGTATTGGGAAAAGACATCAGTATTGACGTAGCTATAGGAAAACCACAACAAACCCCCTATATTATTCAACAACAGGTGAATGAGATGCGTGAGGCTCATGCAAAGCATATCGTGAGTAGCAACTCAGATATCCAAACCCTTATGACTACGTTTGAGGCGCATGCTGACGAGGCATCGATCAAACCCCGTTAATTCAATTGAAAGTAGAGAGAAAATATTATGTTTAAAGGCGGCATGGGAAATATCATGAAGCAAGCGCAGCAAATGCAGGAGCGTATGGAAAAGACGCAGGCAGAGCTCGCGAACTTAGAAGTTACCGGCGAGGCAGGCGCAGGTATGGTAAAAGTTATCATGACTTGTAACCACAATGTTCGTCGCGTAGAAATTGATGAAAGCTTAATGGATGATGATAAAGAAATGGTTGAAGATTTGGTTGCCGCTGCCATCAATGATGCCGCGCGTCGAGTTCAGGAAACCAGCAAAGAAAAAATGTCAGAAGTGACCGGTGGTATGGCAATGCCTCCAGGTTTCAAGATGCCATTTTAATCATGCAGTTCAGCCCATTACTAAGTAGATTGATTGAAACGCTCACCTACTTACCTGGCATTGGTAAAAAGGGCGCGACACGTATAGCGTTTCAAATGTTAGAGCGCAATCGCGAGGGAGCAATGGCATTAAGTCATGCACTCCACGACGCAATGGAGCACATTAAACATTGTAGAATGTGTCGCACATTTACCGAAGATGAAATATGTGCAATCTGTGCCAACACAAGGCGAGTGGATAGCGGTGTTCTGTGCATAGTAGAAAGCCCGCAAGATGTTGTTGCGATTGAACAAACGGCGTCTTTTGAGGGCACCTATTTTGTCCTGATGGGGCACCTTTCTCCCATAGACGGTATAGGCCCTGAAGACTTAGGGCTGGATGAGCTGGAAGCGCGGCTCGCAAATGGCAAGCTACAGGAAGTGATTCTAGCTACTAATCCTACGGTAGAAGGCGAAGCAACCGCACACTATATTTCTCAGTTATGCCAGAAGCATAATGTTGCCGCTAGTCGCATCGCCCACGGTGTGCCAGTAGGTGGTGAATTAGAATATATAGACGGCAATACGCTCATGCATGCCTTTTCAGGGAGAAAAACACTATAAATTTGGTAGGCAGCGCTTGAATTTTGACGCGCTGCCCTTACTTCCTAGCACATAGAGTCAATAGTGATTAGGAGTACTGCGTTATGGCCGAAGCCGTACAGACAGAAAAACACGGTTTTCAGACTGAAGTGAAGCAATTGCTTCAGTTGATGATCCACTCATTATATTCAAACAAAGAAATTTTTCTGCGTGAGCTGGTGTCCAATGCTGCAGACGCGGCGGATAAACTTCGCTTCAAAGCCCTCGAAAACAATGCCCTGTATGAAAATGATGGGGAACTTCACGTTAAGATTAGTACTGATCAAGACGCGGGCACAATTACCATTGTAGACAACGGCATTGGTATGACTCGCGACGAGGTAATTGAAAACCTCGGCACAATCGCAAAGTCAGGTACCAAAGACTTTTTTAGTAAGCTGTCGGGGGATCAGGCAAAAGATTCTCAGTTGATTGGTCAATTTGGTGTTGGCTTTTACTCTGCGTTTATTGTTGCAGACAAAGTGACCGTGAAAACCAGAGCTGCAGGCTCAGAAGCAAGTCAGGGCGTATTGTGGGAGTCTGAAGGCGAAGGTGAATTTTCTTTAGGTGAAATTGAAAAAACACAACGCGGTACCGAAATCACATTGCATTTACGCGATGATGAGAAAGAGTTTTTGGATGCCTGGAAGTTGCGTTCAATCATTGGTAAATACTCTGACCATATTAGTATTCCGGTAAGGATGTGGAAGGATGAGATCCCCGAATCAGAAGGACCTGACGGTGAGAAAACGCCAGCCCAACCAGGTGAATGGGAAACCGTAAACAAAGCAACAGCATTGTGGACCCGTGATAAATCTGATGTATCTGACGACGAGTACAAAGAGTTCTACAAACATGTATCTCACGACTTTGCCGATCCTCTTATGTGGTCTCACAACCGTGTAGAAGGCAAAAACGAATACACCAGTTTGTTGTACATTCCGAGTAAAGCACCGTTTGATTTGTGGAATCGCGATCAGAAACACGGGTTAAAGCTTTATGTTCAGCGGGTTTTCATTATGGATGATGCTGAGCAGTTCATGCCAACCTATCTGCGCTTTGTCAAAGGGTTACTTGACTCTAATGACTTGCCGCTAAATGTTTCACGCGAAATTCTCCAGGACAACAAGGTAACCCAGTCTCTTCGTACAGGCTGTACCAAACGTGTTCTGCAGATGCTTGAACGCATGGCCAAAAATGATACAGACAAATACCAGTCGTTTTGGACTGAGTTTGGTAATGTATTAAAAGAAGGCCCTGCCGAAGATTTTGCCAACAAAGACAAAATTGCTGGCCTATTGCGTTTTGCTTCAACACACAATGACGGCGACGCGCAAACGGTGTCACTGGCTGACTATATTTCTCGAATGAATGAGGGACAGGACAAAATTTATTACGTGACTGCAGACAGTTACGAAGCTGCCAAAAACAGCCCTCACCTGGAAATCTTTAAGAAGAAAGGTATTGAAGTGCTGCTGATGGGTGAGCGCATTGATGAATGGCTAATGTCACACCTTACCGAGTTTGAAGAGAAATCATTCCAGTCAATCGCCAGTGCAGATATTGACTTGAGTGAGCTAGATGACGAGGACACGAAAAAAGCGCAGGAAGAGGCGAAGAAGCAAGTCGAAGGTGTTGAAGCTCGGGTAAAAGAGGCGCTTGGCGATAAAGTCATCGATGTTAAATTTACGCACAGATTAACAGATTCGCCTGCAGTTATAGTGGCTGATAACAATGGCATGACAACGCAAATGATGAAGTTAATGCAAGCGGCAGGGCAACCTGTGCCAGACGTTAAGTATCACTTTGAGTTAAATCCAGAGCATGCATTGATTAAAACTTTAGCTGATTTGCAGGACGAAGACACCTTTAAGAAATGGTCAGAAGTGTTGTTTGACCAAGCTGCACTTTCAGAACAGGGCAGCCTAAAAGATCCCGCTCAATTCGTAAAAAACCTAAACGGGTTGTTGATGACCTTAGTGAAGTAATCCATCACATAAATTATCCTTGAAAGCCCGTCACTTTGTGCGGGCTTTTTTATTGATACTTTGATCTGCGAAGCTTGTCTGAAACCCTAAGTTGCTGTTAAATTGGTAAGACCAGTAGTCAAGAAACCTTGTTTATGACAACCCAAATCGTCACGCTACACACAGACACCGACGGGATTGCGCACGTGAAATTGAACCGGCCAGAAAAGCATAACGCGCTCAACATGGAGATGTTTTTTGCTATTGATAAGGTTATTAGGCAAATAAAAAAAGATCCTGCTATCAGAGTAGTCATACTATCTGGAGAAGGTCCTAGCTTTTGTTCGGGTTTGGATGTGCAAGGTGTGCTAACGAAACCTGCAAATGCCTTAAAGCTGCTATGGAAATGGCTACCTGGAAACGCAAATTTAGCCCAGCGCGTAAGTATAGGGTGGCGGCGACTTAATGTTCCAGTGATCGCTGTTCTACACGGAAACTGTTGGGGTGGTGGTATGCAAATCGCACTAGGCAGTGACTACCGCATCGCGTCGCCGGATTGTCAGTTAGCGATCATGGAAGCCCGGTGGGGCCTTATTCCTGATATGGGCGGAACACCGGGATTGTTAGCTTGTGTATCTGGCGATCACGCTATGCGTTTAGCCATGACTGCTGAATCTATTTCTGCTCAACAAGCAGAAAAAATTGGGTTGATTTCACAGGTTTCAAACACGCCACTTGATGACGCACAGGCAATGGCGAAACAGCTTGTAGCGCGCTCACCAGATACCAACGGGGTGATTAAACGGGTTTATCATGGTTTATGGGCTGGGAATGAAAGACGGATCCTGGCAAAGGAAACACTCAATCAAATTAAGATTTTGTTTGGCAAAAACCAGCGTATTGCCGTAAAACGGGAACTAGGAAAAACTGATATACCTTTTCAGTAATAAAATCTATTTAGAACGTCAGCGCTTCTTTAATCTCTCTGCTATGCTTATTTAAAGTGCCCGTTTGTCGCAATTTTGGGCGCTTAGGTTTATGGATGTGTGCGTTGAGAATTCCAAATGAAATTGAACCACTCTGTCTCTGCAGACTTAGGTCTGGCTATCGCTGAAGCATCATCTGTCCTTGTTTGGCTGTCAGATAAAGAAAAACAATGTATCTATTTTAACAATGCTTGGCTCCAATACCGTGGAAGAACATTAGAACAAGAATTTGGGTTCGGCTGGGCTGAAGGGGTACATGCTGACGACTATGACAGGTGTGTGCAGATTTACGAACAGGCGTTTGATGCCAGACAGCCATTTTCTATGGAGTATCGCCTGCAAAAAGCCAATGGCGAATACGGCTGGATTCAAGACGACGGCGCGCCTTATTATGATAATAATGGAGAATTTAAAGGGTACATTGGCTCTTGTTATGACATCACTCAGACGAAATCTTTACTCGATGAACTTGCCCAGCAAAAAAATAAACTTGAGAGCAGTAATCTTAGGCTAACGACGTCGATTAAAGCTGGTCAAGTAGGGATCTGGGATTGGGATATCGTCTCAGACGAATTGTTTTGGGATGAGCAAATGTTCAACATCTATGGTTTGCAACCTTCTACCAAAACGAACACTGTAGAACTCTGGGAAAGTGCATTACATCCTGAAGACAAAGCCAGTGCGACACGAGCCTTACAAGATGCGCTTAACGATATAAAGCCGTATGACATTAAATTCAGAATAATTAGACCTACTGATGATGTTCGTATTGTAAAAGCCAGCGCAATTGTCATGCGTGATGAATCTGGCCGTCCGTTGCGTATGTTGGGAACGAACCTAGATGTCACTGCACAACATCAAGCTGACGAGAAGATACGCCATCTAGAGAAACGGAATCGGGCATTACTCGATTATTCGCCTGTTTGTCATAAGATTGTTGATCTAGATTTCAACTTGCGCTTCATGAATGCCAATGGTTTTAACATGTTATCTTTACCACAAGATGATTCATGGTTTGGCAAACCTTACCCATTTAGCTTTTTTCCAACGGATGCAAAAGCACAGATGCAGGAAAAGCTCGAGTGGGTCAAACAAACTAAACAACGAACCAGCTTTGAATCGATAACCTGCGACAGCATGGGCACAGAGGTGTGGTTATTTCACACTATAATCCCTGTGTTTAAAGACGACAATAAAGCATTGGATTACCTAACGGTAGTATCTGCAGATATTACTGAGCAAAAAGAAGTACAAGAGCAGTTGCAACACAGAGAAAAAATGGATGCAATTGGACAGCTTGCCGGCGGTGTTGCCCATGATTTTAACAATCAATTGGCGAGCATATTGGGCTATACAGAGTTATTGGCAAATGAAATAGTTAGTGAAAAAGGACAAAAATATCTATCAAAAATCATATCATCGGCAGAACGGTCCAGTACCCTCACCAAGCAATTGCTCACGTTTTCACGCAAACAAAAATTGATAAAAGAACCGGTAGATATTCATGAAGAATTACATGAAACAGTTGATCTATTGTTGCATGCCGTCGATAAGCGAATCACAGTTGAGCAGGCGCTTGACGCCACAAATCCGATTGTTCAAGGTGACAAGTCACACTTGCAAAGTGCCTTTTTAAATTTGGCGATCAATGCGGCAGATGCCATGAATGATGGTGGTATTCTGCAAATATCAACCCAAGATGTGCTAGCCGAAGACGACGAGCAACTGAAAGAAGCTGACGACTTAACCGCCGACGAATATGTGAAAGTGACATTTAGGGATAATGGCGAAGGTATTGATGAATCGACCATTTCAAAGATTTTTGACCCCTTCTTTTCTACAAAGCTGCCAGGAAAAGGCACTGGTATGGGACTGGCGTCTGTATACGGTGCAGTTAAACACCACTCAGGCTATATTTTTGTTCAAAGCAAAGTCGATAAAGGAACTGTGTTTACTTTGTATTTTCCCGCTGTCAGAAAACAGGAGCAGGTGAACAATAAAACGGTGCAGAAAACATCTGAGATAGGTACAACAGTTACAAACAGGACAGTATTGGTCGTTGATGACGAACCGCTTATCAGAGAACTGTGTCATGATGTATTAACTGCAAATGGCTATCAAGTCTTGCTGGCAACTAATGGTCAAGAGGCCGTAGATATGTACGCACAGCAGGGCAAGGAAATCGATGTAGTTATACTGGATTTGATGATGCCTGTGCTAAACGGTGATGATGCGTTTAAAAAGTTAAAAGCGCTGAATCCAGCGATAAACGTCATTATCAGCTCTGGCTACGACAGTAATGCTTCAATGGGAGACCTGCTTAATATGGGGGTTGCTGGTGTACTGGAAAAGCCCTATAAGTTGGACAAAATGTTGACAACACTTGCTGAAATAGTGAGTCAGTAGAGGCCCTTTAGCATTAGACTATGCGTACAAATTAAGAAAATCACAATACGCAGTGGAATACGATGGAACTAATCGTTTTTGATTTAGATGGTACGCTTTTAAACGAATCTTCAGAGTTGAGCGCCTACACAGTCGAAACACTCAACCTTCTGAGGGAACAAGGTATCGCCCATACTGTGGCGACTGGCCGAACGATGCTTTCGGCAAGGCGAGTTATTGGAGATCATGGTTTTGAGCTACCTCATATCTACAGCAATGGCGTTACCATGTGGGACCCAAGAAATAATGCTCTTAAGGTCGATAATCAGCTTGATAACAAAGAAGTAACCTATACTGTTGAATGTGCGCTAAAGCATGGTTTGGCGCCATTTATAAATACGGTATTACTGGATAATCTCACTCATTATCATGCGATTTTCCACGGTAACCTTGCCCACAGTATTGAGCGCGATTTATTGGATAATTTTTTCTGTAAAGCAGATGTTGAGATCCTACCCCTGGCGGCACTGACACCCGAATATCATGTCACGAATATCAGTATGATTGGCGAGACACAGGCTATTCAGCGTGTTCATCAGGAAATAGGGCTTGCAGACAGCTTGATGGCCTACTCGGGCTATACTATGGAGGGCAAGGCATTTAGCTGGATTGATATTCACCATAAAAAGGCAAACAAAGGTAGCGCAGTTGATTACCTTAAAACCCAACTTGGCGCGAGCAATGTGATTTGTTTTGGTGATAGCGATAATGACCTGAGTATGTTTGCCTTGTCGGATGAATGTTACGCACCAGCCAATGCCAACGACCGAATCAAATCAGCAGCCAGTGCTGTTATTGGGCACCACCACGAAGAGGGGGTTGCCCGCTTTTTGAGAGAAAGGTTTTCACTTTAAGATGCTTTAGTGGCAAGTTCCCCAAGAGTTAGTCAAATACAAGTACCAAGTAGACAATTACGGGTTGATTTGAATAAGCTCAACGTCGAATATTAGCGCTGAACCCGGTTCAATCTTGCCTGCACCGCGATTGCCATAGGCAAGATCAGCAGGGATAAAAAATCGGAATTTATCACCGGGTGACATTAACTGGAGTCCTTCAGTCCATCCTTTTATCACTCTGTTTAGCGGGAAACTAATGGGTTCTCCGCGCTGTACGGAACTATCAAATACCTCGCCATTTAACAAGGTACCATGATAATGCACAAGCACGACGTCTGTCGCCTTGGGCTTCTCGGTATTGCCGCTCTCTTCGAGTATTTTGTACTGTAACCCTGAATCGGTAGTTTTTACGTCAGGTTTTAATTTATTTTCAGTTAAAAAGGCGTAGCTGATCGCAAGATTTGTACTTGCAGCATCACGTTGTACTTTGGATTTGTAAAAATAATAGCCAATACCCAATACCAGAATAATCAGTAATATAATTTTGCCTGCGCTCATTTTTTGTCTAACTCTAGGTTGCCGATTGTGTTCCGGTGCAGTATACCAACCAGGTGAGAATTCTGAGCACATTATTGCGTTAAATCTGAGACAAATAGTACAGATTGCTAGGTGAATTGCTGATCTGTCAACGCAGCTATACAGTAAAAAACGCTAGCGTTACAGATGGAGTATCCCCTTTGAGACCATTGATTTATTGCCTGCTAGTGGCGGTGGGAATGTATTCAGCTCTGGCACAAGGCCAGTCGCGTGGAAACGAACGTCCTGCTAATGTTGTTGTTCAGCCATTAACATTTAGTCCAATTACCTTATCCATTGAGACAGTGGGAAGTGCAGAAGCATTTCGGTCGGTGTCTCTTTATGCCGCTGTTGGCGATCGCGTCGAGCAGGTTTATTTTACACCCGGTCAACGTGTTTCAAAAGGTGACGTGTTAGTGGCATTAGATGCAAGAAGACAGGAAATTGCCGTCAAGCGGGCAGAAATAGAATTGGCTGACAAAGAGCGCACCCTAAAGCGTGTAAAAAATAGTCTTAAAAAAGACGCTGTAACACAAAGTCAGCTAGACGATGCGCTTACACAGCGCGATTTGGCTCTGGTTGCATTGGAAGAAGCGATCGCTAACCTTGAAGATAGACGCGTTGTGGCTCCTTTCGACGGAATAGTCGGATTAACTAATGTTGAGCCTGGCGATAGAATTGACACCAATACACTCATCACCACTCTGGATGACAGGCAAACGCTTTTTGTTAATTTTGATGCACCAGAATCGGCGTTATCCATGCTAGAAATTGATAATCCTGTTGAGTTACAGCCATGGAATAACCGCGATATTAGCCTCAACGCAGTGATCAAAGAAATGGATTCAAGGGTCAACCTCGACGATCGCACGATACGAGTGAGGGCTTTGTTAGACAACGATGCAGATTTATTCAGGCCTGGGTTAAGTTTTAGAGTGACGCTGACACTTGAGGGTGAATCTTATCCTATGATCCCCGAAGCGGCTCTCAGTTGGGGCGCAACCAGTGCTCATGTGTGGGTGGAAAGGGAGCAAAAAGCGGCCAGAGAAGCGGTCACTATCAAACAAAGACGCAGAGGTTACATTCTGGTTGAAGGCAATATTTCAGAGCAAGACAATTTAATTATTGAAGGGATTCAACAGTTAAGGGCTGGTCAGGCGGTTAGCACATCAACAATGATGAGTCAGGTGCGTTGAGCATGAACGATTTACCCTCCCTTTCAATACGTCGTCCCATTTTAATTGTTGTCATAAACTTGCTTATCATTATTGCGGGTATGTCTGCGATTCTAGGTTTAGAAGTAAGAGAATTACCCGACGTCGACCGACCCATTGTGACTATTCGAGCAAGTTTCCCCGGGGCTGCCCCCGAAACTGTTGATACTGAAGTGACCAGTCGCCTAGAAGGTGCAGCGGCCAGAGTCAGTGGCGTAGCGTCGATAAGAGCACAAAGTGAAGAAGGGTTTTCACGGATCGTAGTGGAGTTTCGTCCTGGCATTGATTTAGAAGACGCCGCGAATGAAACACGCGAAGCAGTAAGTGCGATACAACGAGACCTGCCAAGCGATGTTGAACGCCTCGCCATTGTGAAAGCCGACAATGACGCTGGCACTGTGGTTGATTTAGCTATTTCCAGCAGTGCTGTTGAAACAGAACAACTTACTGAAATGATTCAGACCGACATTGCCCCCTTATTCTTGTCAATTCCTGGAGTGGCTGACGTCAGAATCAATGGTGACAGAGAACGAGTCTTGCGCGTCACTGTTGACCCAGCAAGATTAGTGAGTTTTGGCTTATCGTTTAGCGATGTTGCAGCGGCATTGAGGCTCGCGCCATTTGATGTGCCTGCTGGTAGTTTGCGTTCAACTGATCAACAAGTCATCGTGCGGGCTGATGCCACATCGGTCACTGCTGAAGAAGTGAAAAACATATTGATAGATGGAAACACCCGGGTTGGCGATGTGGCGAGTGTCTACTTTGGGCCAGCTGATGCACGTAGTTTTGTCAGGCTTAATGGCACACCGGTAATCAGTCTTGGTGTAATCAGACAGGCGGGGTCGAATACCATCGAAATTTCCAATGAGGTAATGCGCATGATCGACGACCTCAGGAAACGTTTCCCCGACTTGAACATGACGATAACTGCTGATGATGCACGTTTTATACGAAGTTCAGTCAATGAAGTATTGCTCTCACTGTCGTTTACCATTGGGCTTGTTATTTTAACGTTGTGGTTGTTCTTAGGGTCATTCAAGGCCACATTAATTCCGGCAATATCAATTCCTGTTTCTATCATTGGGGCGTTGGCGTGCATGTGGATGTTAGGGTTTTCAATCAATATCCTCACTCTGCTCGCACTAGTATTAGCCACGGGATTAATCGTTGACGATGCAATTGTCGTATCGGAAAACATTCAAAGGCGAAAAGGAATGGGATTGGGGGCGAAAGCCGCCGCGGTTATTGGGACGCGGGAAGTCTTTTTTGCCGTTGTTGCGACCACCGCAGTCTTGGTAGCTGTCTTTCTGCCTATTGCATTTTTACCCTCGACAGCAGGGCGTCTATTCCGGGAATTTGGCGGGGTGTTAGCTGCTGCAGTGATCATTTCATCTTTGGTCGCATTAACCTTGGTACCAGCATTGAAAGCCAAAATAAAATCAACATCAGCCCATAGCGGGACGCTGGAGAAGCTGGGCAATGTTATTAATCAAGGCTATGTGGGCGCGTTGGGCTGGTGTCTTCGTTTTGGCTGGTTGGTATTGTTGCTTTGCGTGGTTGCCGCAGGTACCGCTTTCCAATTCTACAATCAAATAGAGAAAGAGCTGTTGCCCCCAGAAGACCGCGGCGTGGTAAGGGTCTTTGCACGAGGGCCTGATGGTGTTGATATTTCATTTATGGATCGCCAAGCCAGAAAGATGGAAGATGTTCTGTTGCCTTATATGGCAGACGGCAATATTGATACTATTAATACTGTAGTGGGTCAGTGGGATCCCAATATTGTATTCCTGACGATCAACTTAAATGACTGGGAAGTGAGGAATAAATCGCAGCAGGAGATAATCGACGAAGTTCGGCCTGAACTAGCAGCAATACCCGGTGCACCGGGTAGGGCATTTGGCTCGAACAGTCTCAACCTGCGCGGGCAGGGGGGCGGTATGGAATTTGCCATTACCGGTGAAAATTACGCAGACATGTTCAATGTGGCACAAGAATTCTCCGCATTAGTTGAGCAGGAAATTCCCGACGTCGGGCGCGTGAGAATATCTTATCAACCGTCTCAGCCCCAAATGCGTGTGCACATAGACAGGCGCCAGGCGCAGGAGTTGGGCGTGTCATTTAACGATATAAACGCGACACTTCGGGCCGCTATCGGCGGTAATGATCTGGGCGACTTATATGTGGGAGACCAGGCAATCCCTATTATCTTGCAATCGACATATAAAAATAATGCCGCACCATCAGAACTGACTAACCTGTATGTATCAGCAAGAGACGGGAATCTGGTTCCCTTGTCGAGCCTGGCTTATATCACAGAAGAAGGCATTGCTGCTGAGTTGGAAAGGCATGCCCAACGGCGCGCCATCGAGGTGGATGTTGATCTACCCGACAGTGTCAGTATGCAGCAGGCGGTAGATACTATTCGAACGCTTGCCCAGGACGCATTACCCGATGGTTATGGTTTGGTTTTTCTAGGTGAGGCGAAGACATTCAGGGAAACCGACCAACAGGTGAATATCACGTATCTGGTTGCTTTCTTGATTGTATTGTTGGTATTGGCCGCCCAATTTGAAAGTTTTAACAGTGCCATTGTGGTGATGCTCACTGTGCCCTTTGGTATCGCAGCAGCACTATTCGCTGCGTTCATTACGGGAACCTCAATTAACATCTATTCACAGATTGGTCTTGTTATGTTGATTGGTTTGTTGGCTAAAAATGCAATTTTGCTGGTGGAGTTTGCCGATCAGTTAAGAGACAAAGGGGCCAGCGTTTCAGAAGCGATCATAGAAGCTGGCAAAGTGCGCTTAAGACCTATAATGATGACGTTGATGTCAACCCTTTTGGGCGGGTTACCGCTAATATTGTCAACAGGCGCCGGGGCCGAGGCCAGAAATGCCATAGGTTGGGTAGTATTTGGTGGGCTTGGGATCGCTGTAATATTTACGCTATTTTTGACCCCAGTACTCTATTACTGGCTTGCGCGTTTCGTCAAACCACGAGCCGACCAAGCTAAGCAACTTGAATCAGAACTGGAGCATTTCAACCAATAAATGGACCTCATTGTCGCTTTATGGATGCCCATTTGTTAACTGCAGATAACAGCTCAGAAGACTCGAATGGTTTGCTAATGTAGTCATCCATGCCTGCCGCGACACACAAGTCCCGGTCGCCCTTCATGGCATTTGCTGTAAGGGCGATAATGGGGATTTGTCTTGCTGCGTCTCCTGCCGAACCATTGCGAATGTTTTTGGTTGCTTCAAAGCCATCCATAATCGGCATTTGGCAATCCATGAGAACGACATCAAAATGTGAACCACTGGTTGCGAGAATATCGATTGCAGCCTGGCCATTGTCGCACACCGTCACTTGATAACCATCAAGATGAGACTTTGCAACAGTCTGGTTAATTTCATTATCTTCAACTAAAAGCACATGAATGGTTGCCTTATTGATGATTGAAGAAGTGCCCTTAGGGTTGCTCGACTGTGCTATGACCTGCGGGTTAGAAGCAATATGAACAGGAATTGTAACAGCAAAGACACTACCTTGACCTTTTTGACTCACTGTCTTAACTGAGCCTCCCATGAGCTCGCAAAGCTGTTTGGTAATGGCTAGGCCTAAGCCTGTTCCGCCAAATTGGCGGGTTGTTGACAAGTCTTCCTGAGAAAAATGGTCGAATATATGCTGTATTTTTTCTTCAGAAATACCAACCCCTGTGTCTTTTACAGAAAAGATAAGGGCACCATCACCGCTATCCATTGATAGAGATACGTACACTTCAATTTGCCCTGAACTAGTAAATTTTATCGCATTACTGAGTAAATTCTCAAGAACCTGACGAATACGTGTTGGGTCACCACAGACATAAGTATCAACAGGTAACCTGATATGAGATTCGAACACTAGGCCTTTCTCTTTGGCTAATAAAGCATAAGTATCACCGATTTCTTCAAAGAAGGGCTCAGGAACAAAATAGACTTTTTCGATGTCGAGCTTTCCTGCTTCAATTTTTGATAAATCCAAAATGTCATTCACGATATGCAAAAGGCTCTTTGTACTGCGTATCGCCATTTGCACAAAACCACTTTGTTTATCATTTAGCTTGGTTGCCTCTAAAAGTTGCAATACACCATAAACCCCATTTATGGGTGTTCGAATTTCATGACTCATATTGGCCAGAAAAGACGCTTTCATGCGAGAAGATTCCTCTGCCTTGTTTTTTGCGTCCTGTAAGTATTGAGCAGCTTGTGTGCTCGCCGTGACGTCTTGTTGAATACCGAGATAATGAGTGCATGAACCATCGTCATTTTTAATTGGCGTTAGAGAAAGGTGATTGTAGAACTCAGTGCCGTCTTTTCTGTAATTCAGCAAGGTAACGTCAACCGGTTCACGTTTGTTGATAGCGCTGCGAATATTTTGCACTACCTCGGGATTAGTCTCTGGGCCCTGTAAAAAGCGACAGTTTTTACCAATGAACTCGTCCTCACTATAACCGGTAAGTGTTTCACAGGCCTTGTTGACATAAATAATGGGTTCGTCTTTTTTCGTCAAATCAGAAATTAGGATTGAGGCGCTGGCGCGATCTACAGCCTGTGTTTTGAGTAATAAGTCTGACTCTAGTGATTTGCGAACTGTGACGTCCTCGCCAACTATCACTTGTCCCCGAGTCTTGCCATTCTCATCAATAAGGGGCGTGACGTACCATTCAATAATCTTTCTTTCTTGAGGGCTGTTCAAGGCATAACACTTTTCCAGTTTATCAGCATTGTCTTGTTGACTGAGATTTGAAAATTCAACTGCAATATCAATAAGGTACTGCTCTTCGATATGTGCATTTTGCATAAATTCTCGGCATGCACGGTTGCTCAAAACCAACTTGTTGTCATTGTCAATTACTAGCATCAATTCCAGTAGTGCATCTATTACACCAGTAACACGGTCATTGGTTAACGACAGAGACATGACCTCGTCTTTTAGATGTTCAAATGCCTCATTTATACTGATGAGCTCTTTTATGGCATACCTGTTAGTATTTTGTTTATCGTCGAAACCACTTTTAATTCGTAATTGTAAACGTGATAGAGTTTCTGCTCCCATTTTGGCAACCGACAGGGTGCTTGAAAGGTTGGATACAAGGGCAAAGAAGAGGGTCAGTAACAAAAATGGCAATAAGTAAACAACGGCTGTATAAGCTTGCGCATAAGATTCAAAGCTGACTAATCGAAGGTCATTAGTGGTTTTGATTCGACTGATATTATCTTCTAGAACTCCGCTTTCCAGCTTTTTGCCTATCGTCAAATCTGCATTCTCAGTTGCAAAAAGAACATAGCCTTCACTATCAACAATTGCTTGCTTAGTCGTACCTTGCTCAAACCGGATTAGATTGCCGACATAGGGCGAATAAAATATCAATGCACCTTCAACCAAGTTTTCTGATAAGAAAACAGGTACCGCTAAGGTTACCCCTTTCCCATTAATTAAAATCAGTTCACTGCCAGCCTCAAGCACATCTTTTTTCCAGTGAGTTGTGTTGAGCACCTGATTAAGAGGAGCCACATTTTTTGAGGCAATGATCTCTCCTTCAAAGTTAAAAAAACCGATACTCGCAGTATCATCATTATTGATGCGTAAAGACTGGAAAAACAGTGTGAGGTAGTATTGTTGCTGGTCCATGTCAACCAGGCTATTGACCACAAAATCATTGGCGGCAAGGTTGCGCATTTGGTTGAGCGTTGCTTGCAAACCTGCTTCAAGTGCTTTATCCAGTCGTACTAAATCCTGTTGATGTCGTGCTTCAATTTGCGGTTGGGAATAGAAGTAAAACAGGGTACCTAAGAGGACAAACAGCGCAAACAGGATAGTGGCTTGTCGTGGCAGAGCCGTTTTTAGTAAATATTGTTGTAGACTAACTTCCCCGCTCATGGACTGTCCACAATCGGTGTCAAGAAGCCCGACTGATTATATTCTGTTAGTAGATAGTCTTGGGACCAAAGCGCATCCTGAACGTCAGCGAAAGGCGTTTTGTAAGATTTCACTAGCCCCTTGTAAGCAGTGAGCATCTTTAGTCCCTGCCTGACACTATCAGCGTCGATAGCCTGCGCCTTGATTATTGCTAGCCGCAACATGTGTACAAGGTCATAGGCATGGGCTAATCCGACCGCGCCGGGGATATTGTGACTGGTAGCATCATCATCGAACTGCGCTCGGTAGCTTTCCAGCACACGTTCAGCCAATACGGGATCAGAAGCGTTGGAAAAGTGAAAGGTTTGTAAAACGCGTAAGTCTAGCGACTGAAGAGCTGGAAGGCCCAGCGTCTCCACGAAACTGCCAGCGGCAATGCCCCAATGAGAAACAACGGGAAGAGAGCGCGTTGCATTATTTTGTAATAGGGCGCTAACAGCTACTGCGCCTTCAGGTGCATTTGTTACTAACACCACTGCATCAGGTGCAGACTGCGCAATTAAATGCATTTCATCCTCAAATGTCTTTTGACGCCAGTTAATCCAGCTTACATGCACAATCTCGATATTTAGTTGCTTTGCTATTTGAGTCATAGAGGCTTGGTTAGAACGACCCCAACCTGTTCGCTCCAGAATGAGTGCGACCCGTGATAACCCTCGGGTTTTTATACTATTGAGAATAATTGTGGCTGCTTCTGAATCTCTTATTGAAGCGCGAAAGACAAAATTGGGTGTGTGGCCATTATCAACAATTGCAGTGCCCGCAGCCCAAGGTACCAGCATCAGCATGGATTGTTGGTGAAGGAAGTCCAGTTCTTGCAAAATAACGGGTGTGTGAACACCACCTAGAACAGCAACAAGATTATCCGTTTCAGAAAACGCCTTTAGATTGCGTAAGCCCCTGGCCGGGTTACCTCTGTGGTCCTTGATTTCAAGGCGAAGCGGGCGACCGAGAACGCCGCCACTACGATTAATTTCGTCTACGGCTATTTTCGCCCCTCGGTAGATGGCTTTTCCACCATCAGACGCTGAACCAGACATATCAGCGTCAATACCAATTACGATAGGGGGGCTATCCTCCGCCTGAGATGTGTTAACAAAAGTACACAACCCCAAGCACAAAAACATCAGACCAACAGCTGCTGTAATTTTGCTCACGAACCCGCGTTCCTTTTACTGTCAACATTAACTACGCATGCTGTTAGTGTGGTGCAATAAGTACGATTTGTCATCTTCATGATGACATTCTTTGAGCAAATTTTTTTGCTTTATTCAGCCCAGCGATTTTTCACTTTGTTTTTGACAACCGGGTCTGCAATATCCAGTTTTACCTTGCGATATAGAACAATATCACCTCCTACATTACTACCATTTTTGATGGTGAGTGTTGGTGTATGGCGATGGTTACTGCGCGCTTTTTCGAAAACAATATTACCTGAAACAAATGTATTGCCCTGAAGGGTAATGTCTCCATTCTGAGTAATAACATGCTCGCCTATTTGAGTGCTAGTAAGCTGAATATCACCATTGACTGAGTCGATGCTGCCCTCAATACGGCTGCTGTCGTTAATAGTAATATTGCCGTTTACCGACTCAATATGAGTCGCTACTTTCAATCTTTCCCCAGCAACAATGTCGCCATTGACAACGTCAATACTAAAAACACTGACATCATTAGCCATATCAATATTGCCATTCACTGTGTCTACTTCTTGTGCAGAAACAAATTCCAGAAGCTCAACATTGCCATTAACACTGCTCACATCACCCACAGACTTATGCGCTGAAACAGAAACATTACCAAGAATACTAGACACCCCCGAACTGTCATTTATGTGAATGACGCAGCCTGAAAGCGATAGTGAAAGAAATAAAGAGGCTGCTGCAAGTCTTTTTTTGTACATAATGGTTTTTCTATATTTTCATTAATTTCCATACAGGAAGCAAATCGAGTGCCATTGTTTTACTTTATTTAAAACAAAGAGTTATGTTTTTCGTATTGGTTACAAGGTGGTGAGATTGGCAAACTCTTTGTGTTTTTAACAAAAAGAGAGCGAAATGTGTTACCCAACTGGCTTCATTTAGCGCCTACTTAATTTCTCAGGCTATGACTTCTATTTATTGTTGATCATATTATCTACATCATTAGTCGTAAGCTTGCGTGTATGTTGTGCCATTAGCTTGCCTATAAGAATATGAGTGTGTAAAGTGCCGTCAGACAATTTTTAAAGAATGGAGAACGCCTACATGCGAATCATACTTCTTGGTGCTCCTGGTGCAGGCAAAGGCACTCAAGCGCAATTTCTAATGAAAAAGTTTGGCATCCCACAAATATCAACGGGCGATATGCTTCGCTCCGCCATAAAAGCGGGTACTGAAATGGGCTTAGCAGCCAAAAAAGTAATGGATGCGGGGCAGTTGGTTTCGGATGACATCATCATTGGTTTGGTAAAAGAACGCATTGCCCAAGACGATTGTGCAAATGGTTTTCTGCTTGACGGGTTTCCAAGAACCATACCTCAGGCTGATGCAATGAAAGAGGCGTCAATAGATATTGACCATGTGATCGAATTTGATGTGCCCGATGAAGTGATTGTTGAACGTATGGGGGGGAGACGTGTTCACCCTGCGTCGGGCCGTGTTTACCATGTTGTTTACAACCCCCCAAAAGTTGCCGATGTAGACGACGAGTCTGGTGAAGCCCTTATCATCAGAGATGACGACAAGGAAGAAACAGTAAGAAACCGCCTTGGTATTTATCATGAACAAACCAAACCGCTGGTGGATTATTATCAGGCAGAAGCCGATGAAGATCGCTGCCAGTACCACAAATTAGACGGTACACAAGCCGTGGATGCGGTCAGTGAGCAGCTAGGCGCGTTGTTGAGCTAGCCACATATCAAATGTCATTCTTGTTTAAAAAAGTCGCCCTAGTGGCGACTTTTTTGATACGGTAAAGAAAAAATAACGGGAGATGCGCTATGTCCCTCATGATCACCTCATTTTATGCTGGACTCCTAGGCCTATGTTATTTGTATTTATCAGGTCTAGTGATACACGGTCGAATAAAAGGTAAAGTCAGTTTAGGCGATGGTGGTGATTGCAGTCTTAACAGACTCATTCGCGCCCACAGCAACTTTAGTGAATATGTACCCATTACTCTCATATTACTGGCTTGTCTTGAAGTAAACAGTGCTTACACCTGGCCTTTGCATGTCAGTGCATTATTACTATTGTTTGGACGGATTTTACACGCGTTTGGCTTACGTCATCATGTCGGACCGTCGTGGCAGCGGTTGTGGGGAATGCTTATGACGTTTTTTGCATTGGCGTTCTTGTCTATTGGTAACCTGACGTTGCTTTATTGGGGAAGCGTTATATAGGGTGCGGTGAGGGCTCACCACACCCCATACAATGTGCAATTACTTGTGTCTTTCCCGTAAGATAGATACTACATCAGACAAATTTAGGTCGCTTGCCTGCAACAACACAGTAAGATGGTAAAGTAAATCAGCGGCCTCATTTTTCAGCTCATCAATATCCTTAACCGTGGCCGCAAGGGCCGTCTCTACGCCTTCTTCGCCGACTTTCTGTGCAATACGTTTTATACCTTTGGCATACAGTGATGCAGTATAACTGGAGTCGGGGTCAGCCCCTTTTCGCACCGCAATGAGCGTTTCGAGATCAGCAATAAAGGTCATATCTGACTGCTCACCATCGAACCAGCAGCTCTCGGCGCCTGTATGACATGTAGGCCCCACGGGGTTTGCCAATACAAGCAGTGAATCCAGATCACAGTCGGCACTTACGCTCTGAAGATTGAGCGTATTGCCACTGCTCTCTCCCTTGGTCCATATGCGTGCTTTAGAGCGACTGAAGAAGGTCACATGGCCTGTGTCCAGCGTCGCCAATAACGCCTCTTTATTCATATAACCCTGCATGAGCACTTTGCCGCTAACCGCATTTTGCACTATGGCAGGTAATAGACCTGACATCTTTTCCCAGGCCAGTTTGTCAATTGAATGTTGTGTTACCTGCATATTATGCTCTCTCTAAGATTGGGCGTGTTGCAACTTGAGCGTCAATCAATGCTGCTTTTAAATCAGACATATCAATAATGGCTTTGTGAAACACGGATGCCGCAAGTGCACCGTCAACATCAGCTTGTTTAAACACGTCGATAAAGTGTGTGATGTCACCCGCGCCGCCTGAAGCAATTAACGGCACGCTGCAGATATCTCTTACTGCTTTGAGCTGAGCAATGTCATAACCCTTGCGAACACCGTCCTGATTCATACAATTCAAAACAATCTCTCCAGCGCCGCGTTGTTGCACTTCTTTCACCCAATCCAGCGTATTCCATTGCGTTTGTTGGGTACGACTTTCATCACCGGTAAATTTAAACACTTCGTACTGATTGGTTTTTGCATTGAAGTGGCTGTCTATACCAATGACCACACATTGTTGACCATAGACATCATGGAGTTGATTAATTAAGTCTGGATTCGTCAGTGCTGGCGAGTTTACGGAAATTTTATCCGCCCCCATTTCCAATATACGACCAGCATCTTCCACCGACTTGATGCCACCTGCTACGCAGAAAGGAATGTCAATAACCTCTGCTATTCGGCTAACCCAGCTTTTATCAACAACCCTTGCATCACTGCTGGCGGTAATATCATAAAATACCAGTTCATCCGCACCGATTTGTGCATAACGCTGTGCTAACGGTACTATATCGCCCACAATTTCGTGATTGCGAAACTGTACACCCTTGACTACCTTTCCGTCCCTTACGTCTAGGCAGGGAATTATGCGTTTTGCCAACATGCGATAGCCTCTGATAGTGTGAATTTACCCTCGAGCAATGCTCGCCCCAGAATAACGCCCGATACCTTGGTAGGTTTAAGCGCTGATATGTCGGTCAAAGACCCTATACCGCCAGAGGCTTGCCACTGTACGGTGGGAAACTGCGATGCTACATCTGTATACATCTCGACATTGCTACCTTGTAGGGTGCCGTCTCTACTAATGTCGGTACACAGCACATGTTTAGCCCCACTCTCCAATAAGGTGTTAAGCAGACCTTCAAGGGCCACGCCGCTGTCTTGTTGCCAGCCATGGGTGGCAATCATGCGCTGGCCGTCTGGATTAATGTTCACGTCTAGTGCAAGCACGATGCGATCGCCTCCATAGGTGTTAAGCCATTCAGCAACGCGTTCAGGTTGTTTGGCAGCAAGCGAACCGATGACGACGCGTGAAACACCAGACTCCAATAGCTGTGCAACTTCTCGCTCTGTTCGAATACCACCGCCAGCCTGAAATTGCATGCGCTTGGTATCAACCATTTGTTTTATTAGCGGGAGTTGTCTTTTGGCTGGATCTTTTGCGCCAGTTAAGTCAACAATGTGGAGCCAGCTGGCCCCTGCATCAGCGTAGGCGTGAACCACATCTACAGGGTTCAGTTTGTATTCTGTCTTTTGCGCATAGTCACCTTGGAAAAGGCGAACTACTGCACCGTCTATTAAATCGATAGCAGGAATGATCATACGTAATCTACAAAATTCTTAAGTAATCGGGCGCCCGCATCACCAGAGCGTTCCGGATGAAATTGCACGCCATAAAAGTTGTTGTGATGAATAGCCGCAGAAAATGACTTGCCATAATCACAGGTTGCCAGCGTTTGCTCGCCGACTGCGATACAAAAGCTGTGTACAAAGTAAAAATAGCTCTGACTTGGTATGCCTTTAAAAAGAGGGTTATCATCAACCGGAGCCACTGTGTTCCATCCCATATGCGGCAAGCGCAAATCACCAACCTGCATACGCTCAACTTGTCCAGGCATTAGTTTTAAGCAGTCGATATTACCGCTCTGGCTTTCCTGGGAGGTGTTTACCATGAGTTGCATGCCTAAACACACGCCTAATACAGGTTGAGTTAATCCTTGTACAACTTCAATTAACCCTTTATTGGTAATGCTTTGCATTGCAGCGGCGGCTGTACCTACACCAGGCAGGAATACTTTGTCAGCGCTCTGAATAACCATGGCGTCATCCGATATAGTCACTTGCACACCCAAGCGTTCCAGAGCAAACCGGACTGATGAAATATTTGCGCAACCTGTATTGACGATGACGATATGTTGCTGAGCCATCAAAGTGCTCCTTTACTGCTTGGCAGGTCATCACCTTTAACCGTGATCGCCTGACGTAAAGCGCGTCCAAAGACCTTGTATAAGCTTTCTACTTGATGATGCGCGTTACCTTCTGTGGTTGATAAATGTAATGACAAGCCCATGGACTGCGCCATCGAATAGAAGAAGTGCTCGACCATTTCTGTTGCCATACCACCCACTTTTTCTCTGGAGAAAGGCGCATTGAACTTAAGTGCAGGACGATTGGAGATATCCATAATGCACTCTGCGCGGCACTCATCCATGGGCAGTGCAAAACCGAAGCGCCCGATACCCCGTTTATTGCCTAACGCCTTTTTAAGTGCTTCACCTAACGCTAAAGCTGTATCTTCTACACTGTGGTGATCGTCAATGTGCAGGTCTCCGTCCACTTTCAACGACAAATACAGGCCACCGTGTGTCGCAATTTGGTCGAGCATGTGATCAAAAAATCCAATGCCTGTATGAATATCTGACTTTTCGGTGGAGTCTAAATTCACCATTACCCGTATGTCTGTTTCAGAGGTCTTTCTTACCACACTTGCTATACGCGGTGAGGTTAACAGTTCTGTGGCAATGTGCTGCCAGTTCATGGTGTCGGGATGATACTTTATACCCTTGATACCCATGTTTTCGGCGAGTTGTACATCGGTATCTCTGTCACCAATTACCACTGATTTGGCAAAGTCTACCCGACCTGCCTGAAGGTAAGGTTTTACTAAACCCAAGTGTGGCTTTCGGCAGGCGCAACCCGCGTCAGGAAAGTGGGGGCAGATCAGCACATCATCAAATTTTACGCCCTGGCTTTCAAATATCTGCATCATCAAGTTATGTGGTGCGTCAAAGTCTTCCTGTGGAAAACTGTCGGTACCCAAGCCATCTTGATTTGTCACCATCACCAGCTTGTAACCTGCTTGCTGAAACTTGAGCAGAGTAGGGATGACATTAGGCTCGAACGCCAACTTGTCCAACCGATCCAATTGTTTGTCTACGGGCGGCTCTTCCACTAAAGTGCCATCACGGTCAATAAATAAAATTGCCTCACTCATCAAGCGGCTCTCCGGTCAGTAAAAAAAGTAGTAATTAAATCGATTAGTCGTTTTTGCTGTGCGTCATTGCCCACTGTTGCGCGTAAGCAATTGGATAGACCAGGTTGTTTTGATTGATCTCTAATCAGCATGCCATTTTCAACCAGGTACTGCATCAGGGCATCCTTTTGCTCACAGCGAAACAAAATAAAATTAGCATTGGCACTACCAATAATTTCAAGTTCAGCGTTTTCCTCAATGGCGGATGCGAGGGAGGCGCGTTGCTGGTTGAGTTGAGCAACTTGTGATTGTACCAATTCTATTCCTCTAGAGCTCAAGGCTTGGGAAGCAATCTGTGCGACCGGTGCGGGTACCGGGTAAGGGGCAATCACCTTCATGAGAAAGGCAATAATATTTTCATTAGCCAGAGTAAACCCACATCGAATGCCAGCCAACGCAAAGGCCTTAGAAAGGGTCCTTAATACAACCAGGTTAGGGTAGTTATCAATTTCTCTTGCCCAGCCAACATCACTGGCAAATTCGATATAAGCTTCGTCAACGACCACAATGGCCTTGTCGCGAAAGTGCGTGAGGATCTGACGGATATCATCGGCGTCAACAAGGGTGCCTGTAGGGTTATTGGGTGAGCAAATAAATACCAGGTTTACATCGTCTTGTTGACAAATTGCGTTTACATCTAGAGAAAAATCGGCCTTTAACGGCACGGATTTTATCCCAACGTTACACGTTTCTGCACTAATGGCATACATACCGTAAGTCGGTGGGCAGATAAGGATATTGTCCTCTCCTGGCGTACAAAACGTTCTAATGAGTAACTCAATGCCTTCGTCTGCACCACGGGTAGTGATAACCTGCTCTTTCTTCACACCCGCATAGTTTGCGTAGCCGTTGATGACGGCCTCGGGCTGGCAGTCAGGGTAGCGATTAAAGGTTGAAGCATCTAGATCATAAGTGTTGGCATAAGGTGACTCATTGGCATTGAGCCAATCCTGCCCACCAGAAAACAATCGTCTTGCAGACTCATAGGGCCTTAAGGCGTGCAGGTGACGGTTTAATAAAGTTTCAATCATATTTGCCACTCCAACTGTCTTTGTTGTCTAGTGCGTCAAGCCGCACCTTTACCGCATTTTCGTGTGCAGTCAGACCTTCAGACTTTGCTAGTGTCATAATGGTCGGCCCTAGGTAGCGAATGCCGGTTTGGCTCAGTGTCTGCACCGTATACCGGCGCATAAAATCAACCAAGCCCAAGCTGGAATGGTTTTTGGAATACCCGTAAGTCGGCAATACGTGATTTGTGCCACTGGCATAATCCCCTGCGGACTCAGGCGACCAGGGCCCGACAAAAATAGATCCAGCATTTTTAATGCTGGGCAATAATGCCACCGCATCGTCCAATTGCACGATTAGGTGTTCAGGGGCATAGCGATTACTGACATCAATAGCCTTAGCTACCGAATCGGTAAGTATATAGCGTGCGTGCTGCATGGCCTTGGCGGTTATCTCAGCGCGAGCGAGTTTAGCAAGCTGATTGTCTACTTCTCGTTTAACAGCTCCGATTAATGCTGAGCTGTTAGTAACCAGCACGGCTTGCGAGTCGTGACCATGTTCTGCCTGCGATAAAAGGTCGGCAGCAACAAATACAGGATTAGCGTTTTCATCTGCCAATACAAGCACCTCAGAGGGGCCGGCAGGCATATCGATGGCTGCACCTTCAGGCGTTTGGCTGACTTGTTGTTTGGCTTCGGTAACAAAGCTGTTTCCAGGACCGAATAGCTTATCTGCTTTCGGTATGCTTTGGGTGCCATACGCCATTCCTGCGATAGCCTGAGCGCCGCCGCAAAGGAATATTTTCTGCACCCCGCACAGCTTGGCTGCATAGGCAATCTCTGGTGCAATCAATCCAGAATTATTAGGTGGTGTACACAAAATGCGACGTGGACAGCCGGCAACAGTGGCGGGGATGCCTAACATCAATACGGTTGAGGGCAGTGGTGCTGTGCCACCTGGAACATAAAGACCAACAGATTCCAGAGCGGTGTAGTGCTGTTCGCACACAACGCCTTGTGTAGTATCCATCACCACTGAGTCTGGCATCTGGGCACTGTGAAACGCTTTGATATTATCGTATGCCTCGATGAGGGCCTGTTTGACGGATTCATCAACCTGTGCCGCAAGCTTGTCCCAGTCTGAATCAGAGAGCACAAGATTTTGTAGTGTTGGGCAATCGAACTTTCTGGTGTATTCGAGAATAGCCTCATCACCACGTGCTTTGACCGCTTCAACAATATTGGCGACTGTTGCAGATAAGCCTGCAGCATCGGCATTGGCAGGACGCGCCAGCGCTGCCTGTTGTTCATTTGCTGAGAGTGAAGACCAGTTGATCATGTCTACCCCATCATTTTTTCAATGGGCATAACCAAAATCGAGCTGCAGCCAAGGGCCTTCAGCTTTTCCATGGTTTCCCAGAACAAGGTTTCAGAGCTAACCACGTGAACAGCAACCGTGTCAGGATTGCCTGAAAGTGGCAGTACAGTGGGATTTTCTGCGCCTGGCAAAAGACTCTTTACCTGCTCTATATATTCAGTAGGCGCATGCAACATAATATATTTACTTTCTTTTGCCTGCATCACACCATCGATTCGCGGCACTAAACGGTTTATCAAGGCCCGCTTTTCGTCATCTAATTCCCCGTCGGCACGCTGAATGAGTGCGGCTTTTGATTTAAATATGACGTCTTTTTCTACCAGGCCGTTTGCTTCAAGTGTCGCACCTGTCGAAACTAGGTCACAAATCGCGTCTGCCACACCCGCACGAGGGGCAACCTCTACTGAGCCTGTTAACATGACCGCCTTTGCATTAACGCCGTTCTCTTTGAAGAAGCGTTCCAACAAATATGGATAGGTGGTCGCCACTTTTTTATTTTGCAGACTAGCTACGCCCTCGTAATCCATTTCACTGGGAACGGCAAGGGACAGTCTGCAGCCACCATAGTCAAGTCTTCTCAACGTAATGAAGTTACTCGGTTTTGACGATGCCTGACGCTCAAGCATTTTTTCTTCAAGCTCATTTTCACCAATAAAACCCAAGTCAACGACGCCGTCCATCACTAGGCCCGGAATGTCATCATCACGGACGCGCAACAGGTCGATAGGCATGTTGGTACTATGTGCAATTAATAATCGGTCACGGATTTGCAGTTTGATGCCGATAGCCTTTAATAAGGCAATACTATCATCACTCAAGCGGCCTGATTTTTGAACGGCAATACGAAGCCTGTTTTTATCACTCATTTACATGGTCCTTGATGGTTAAAACGGCACAAAACGAAAAACCCCCCGGAAGTTTCCTTCCGAGGGGTTAGCAAAACTGAGTGCGCCACTGGAAGGAAACAATACCCTTCCAGCACAAACCTGAAAGGCTATGCTTTGTGATGGTGGTGATGAATTGTGGCGCAGTTTTTAGTCATAATTAGTATAAGAATCTTTATCTGCCGAAGAAGGTAACGAAAGTTGAGTGACAATGCAAGCCTTTTGCAAAAGTGTGATTGAGAACAAATGTACGCAAAGATTGTCAATATATTATGAGGTCTGCTGTTTAAGTTGATTGGAGGGATACAAGCATGAGTAATGATTTATTATTTTCAGTGATACCACGACGAGGTACAGTGCCGGTTAAGGATGCATCAGGGGTAACACGCGTTGCTAAAGATGGCGTATCAGAGCGGGTTAACGAGAAAGACCAGGAACAAAAAAATGAAAAAAAACACGCTGATCAGGAAGCGATGCAAAAACGCCATGGCAAAGTAATAAAACCAGAAGAGCCCGAAGAAAAAAAGGACGATGATGGGCATCTCGATACTTACGCCTGATCCTTAGCCGTTTATTACATAAAAGAGAATATTATGCCCAGAGCCAGTGCTTATCACATTCTGGTAAAAACTAAAGAAGAAGCCGCTAAGGTTAAGCAACAGCTAGACAAAGGGGCCAACTTTCAGCAGTTAGCCAAGAAGCATTCGATCTGCCCCTCGCGAAAACGTGGAGGTGATTTAGGAGAGTTTAGTCGTGGTGATATGGTCAAAGCCTTTGACGATGTTGTTTTCAAAAAGGCGCTGTTTGAAGTACATGGACCAATAAAAACCAAGTTTGGTTTTCATTTGATTAAGACGGTTTATCGGAGCTAGGCGTTGTTTACTTATTAACAGCTAAGTAGTTGTTTTACCTGAACCAGGTTTATTCATTATTATGAAAAGCGCGACAAGTAGCGTCACACTAAGTACTGTTCCTATTGGAAAGAGAAATATAACAAAGCTTGAAACGACTACAGAAAACCAAAATATCCATCTAGGTCGATATTGCAGGGCAGTGACAGATACGATTAATAACGCGATGCTAGGAACAGTTAAGCCCATACCCAAGATGGTGAGCGTTCTCCCAATTGATCGTTCATTAGCATTCGCTGGCGCTTCTGACGTTTCAAAAAGGGAGATAGCCTGAAAGTCCGAATACATGGAGAACATAGTACTCGCAAGTCCAACGGGCAATACCAAAAACAATAATACCGCTGTGATGGCAACATATTTTCCAATGGCTTCTTTTTTCATAACTACAATCCTTTATTAGTTAAGTAGCAATATGCTAAGGGTACAAAAGCACTACGCAAAAATGCTGGAACCGCTTATTTTTTTTTGCCTTTTTGCTACACCATGAAAGTGTGTTGGTCCACCGGGCATGGTCGGATCCATTTGAAAATCTAAATCAATCACTTCCCAACCCTCGGCGCCTAATTGATTTAAATATTCCTCAGCACTTTCGATAGTGACACCTTTCAGAAATCCACTTTTTTCAGCTTTTGCAGAATCTATAATTCTATATTCCCACATAAATACTCCTTTTCATTTTGACGCTCACAACACAATGTTCAGTCGGCACTTGTTTATGTCCCTGAAAACGAAGTCAGTGGTATGAGCACTTTATTGTGTAAATTCAACCTATGACCTTATCGGGTTATAAGAGCTTGCTGCATTGCAAAATTTCTTCGTCGCGAGTTTTGACAGGTTTTTCTTTCTGTAAATATGACACTGTTGCTTAAAATAGTTTTTGGCGGCAGACCTGCACCCACGATAATCTAACGAGCCTTTCTGATAGGAGAAGCAAACAGTACTGTTTACTATCTTACCTGAATCTTCTTTCCATTTGATGTCATATTGTTCTCTCTGTTTGTAGGCATGAGCAGAAACAGAAAAAGAAATTGCGATGATATAGGTCAGTGTTTTTTTCATAGTCTTCCCTGAGTACACAACAACTTAATACCTTCCTGAGCCTTCTAAAAAAACGGCTTTAGTTATTTTATTGCTGTGCTTATTAACAACGTCCTTCCTTTTAATAAAAACACACATTGCAGACAATGAAAAGTGCAGTTTTTCTGTGTTTGCGGATCAAGTGGACTGGTGAGGTTTATCATCTGTATTCGGGCAATAAAAAAGGCACCTAAAGGTGCCTTCTTATCGTGAACTTAAAAGTGTTATTCAGCTTTCGCTTTATTCATATCGCCCGCTGAGATGATAGTGAACTTCTCTATATCTAAATGAGCGCGAACCACTTTATTAAGATCTTCAACCGTGAGATTTGCTAAACGCGAATCATAATCCTCATACCATTGCATAGTACGATCGAGGAATAGGTTTCTGCGCAGAGTACCCACTAACTCACCGTCCTGAGAACGGCTCACTTTTTTCTGTTGTAACAGACCCGCTTTAGCACTTTCCACCTCTTCTGCGGTAAAGCCATCTTGGACTAGTCTGGCAAGTTCTTCTCTGAAACCCTGCTCAACTTTTGCAAGGTTTTGAGGCGCTGCTATAGCGTATGCCCCCATAGTGGCTTTTTCGTCTTTTGACTCAAAGCTAATGAAGGATCCAGCGCCATAACTCAAGCCATCTTCTTGGCGTAATCTGGTTGCCAAGCGACTACTTAAGAAGCCACCACCAAATATGTAATTGGCCAGCTCAAGTGCGGGTGCATCAGCATGATTTTCACCGACAGGCAGCATAAGTGCGGCTACAAAAGTCGCGTTTTCCTTGTCTGGCGTATCAAAGGTAAGCACAGAAGGCTTCACCTTAGTGAATGGCTTTTCGATGTTTTCAAATGTAGTGGGGCTCTTCCAGTCAGTGAAGTGCTGCTTGAAGATATCCGTCACCTGAGCTACATCAAAGTCACCAATTACACCCACTTCCATGTTACTTGTGCCATAGAAATCATTGTAAAAGGCCTTAACTTGATCCAGTGTCACACTCTCTAGTGCAGCCAACGACTCTTCAAACGTATTGACATAGAAAGGGTGACCTTTCGGATAGGGGTTTTGAACACGAGAATAGGCATTAAACGCGAGACGCTGTGGGTCTTGCATATTCTGCTCGATATCTACTTTACGTGTTGCTTTTAGCTGCTCGAATTCTTCTTTGCTGAAGCTGGGCTTCTTCAGAATTTTTGACAACAATTGCAACGTAGCAGGTAGGTTTTCGCGAGTCGTTGTGATGCGGGTAAAGCCAAAGTCTACGCCACCGAAAACAGAAACTTGCGCTTTTAATTTGTCAAACTCGTCTTGTATTTGCTGGCGCGTAAGGCCTGCACCACCACGCAGCAACATTGAGCCGGTGATACCTGCGATATCAGCTTTGCCATTCAGCGCTGATTCATTACCGAAGCGCATCAGCAGATTAACGGAAACCGATTCACCACGAGTCTTTTTCGACAGCAGTGACAACTCGGTCCCATTTTCAAGAGAGACGGTCTCTGTACGCGCATCGATATTGTCATAGGAAGGCTCAAACACCTCGCCCTGTGCTATGCTTTCTCTGCCTTTATAGCCTTCAAGCATATTGGCTACATCATCAACTTTAGGAATTTCAACACGCTCAGGTTGCTCTGAAGGCACGAATTTACCCAAGGTACGATTATTGCGAACAAGATAGGCTTCTGCCACACGCTGAACATCTTCAATCTTCACCGCCTCAACACGGTCTCTGTTTAAGAAATATAAGCGCCAGTCACCCATTCCAACCCACTCGCTAAGTCCAAGAGCGATACGTTGTGAGGAGTTGAAACTCAATTCGATATTCTTAAGAATGTTACGCTTGGCACGTTCAACTTCTTCTTCGGTTACTGGTGTACCTGCGATACCTTCAACAGTTGAGAGTAACGCCTCTTGTGTTGCTGTGATATCGGCTGCTTTGTCCACTTCAGCAAAGAATAGGGCAAATCCGGGTTCTTCCCATTGGAAGTTAAACCCATAGGTGCGACTGGCTAATCCTGCTTCCACAAGGTTTTTGTACAGTCGGCCATTTGGTGTATTACCAATGATTTGGTTGAGTACAGAGATAGCCGCAAAGTCGGTGTGTGAACCGGCTGGGATGTGATAACCCGCTCCAATAAACTGCGCATCGCCAACACGTCTGACAATTACACTTTTTTCACCCGCTTGAGCAGGTTCTTGCGTGTATACTTCAGGTAACACTCTTTCAGGTTTAGGTATTGGACCAAAATAGTTCACCACGCGTTTAAGCATGTCTTCTTCTTCAAACTTTCCCGCGACGATCAAAGTGGCATTGTCAGGTTGATAATACTTGGTGTAGAAAGCTTTCAACCGGTCAATTGGCACATTCTCAATGTCACTTCTTGCACCAATCGTTGATTTACCGTAATTGTGCCATTCGTATGCAGCCGCCAGCATTTTTTGCAGAGTGACACGAAATGGGCTGTTTTCGCCGCGCTCAAACTCATTTCTCACTACTGTCATCTCGCTGTCTAAATCTTCCTTGCGGATGAATGAATTCACCATGCGGTCAGATTCCATCGACAGCGCCCACTCAATATTGTCTTCGGTCGCGTTGAAGGTTTCAAAGTAGTTGGTTCTGTCGGTCCAGGTGGTACCGTTCGGTCTGGCACCTCGTTCTGTCAACTCTGCCGTGATATTGGGGTGCTTGGTCGAGCCCTTGAACACTAAGTGCTCTAGCAAGTGAGCCATACCCGTCTCGCCATAGTTTTCGTGCTTAGAGCCAACTCTGTAGGTCACGTTAACGGTAACGGTTTCCTGAGTCTGGTCAGGAAATAACAACACTTGGAGGCCATTATCGAGCCTGTATTCGCTGATGCCTTCAACATGGTGTATTCGTTCAGGCAACTTGTCTGCATGCACAGTAACGCTCAATAATAGAGAGCTGCACAGCAGAAGTAGGGAAGTGACTTTTACTAATCGCATCAATTTTCCTTATGCTTCGACTTGGTTTTTCGCGCACTGTTATAACGGTACTGCGAACAATACACAACTAAAGTGGCAAACTTTAGTGCAACAAAATAGTTACAAAAGATTACATATTTAACGGAATGTAATAGCGTAAAGCGATAAGAACAGTGGATAAAAACAAAAAAGCTCGACCTTATTGGACGAGCTTGTCTGCGATAACCTTTTTAGGCGTGCGGTCTGAGCGATACAAACCCCAGTTTTTTTCGGCAATGCCGTCGGGCTTTTCTTCACCGCCTTTCCATTTTTCATCAAAGGCTTCGAAATAAAAAGAAACAACTTTGTTTTCTTTCAGCCAAGCGTGGTAAGCAGTAAAAAAAGCGCTTTGCGCATCTTCGCTTGCCTCAGCGATTATTAAACGTTCATCGCCATTTGTTGGGATCGAACTGGTGGCCCATCCCGCTTCTCCAAGTGCAATTTGCTTGCTGGGATGTCGCTTGGCAATGTCATTGTACACATCAGCCGTCCACTGAACCGCTGAATCCAGGGGTTGTGAGTTCCACATTGCGTAAGCGTGCAACACAATAAAGTCGAGTTTCTCTGCAACCTGTTGACTCCATGGTTTGTTCCAGAAATTGTAGTCATCAGCCAGTGTAACGGGTACATCAACCTTGGACTTTACTTCGTCAACCCATTCTAAATATAGAGGGATTTGATCGATCTCAAACTTGTGCCAGGACCAGTCGACAAAAATTTCATTACCCAAATTGACGGCTACCACAATGCCTTTGTATTCATTAGCCAGTCTAATTACATTGTCTAGCTGGGCCCGGTTGTCTTCCATAGGATCTTTACCGGACAGCCAAGCGCCAAGCATAACTTGCACGGGCAATTGGTGTTTTTTAATGACACGCAATACTTGTTCACTGGCGGCGTCGGCACCGTACATTCGAATCAAATGCCATTTATGAACGCCATTGTTTAATAGTATGTCCATATCTTCAAGGATATGCGTCTCGCTGGTCACACTGTTTTTATCAGGACTTTCACCGTCGCGGTAGGGGCCATAGGAAATGCCAAGTCCTATCCATGTACCGTTTATTGTGGGGTTAAAAATAGTTTTCATAGTACTGGCTGCGTCATGTGTTGATTGGGCATGCGCGTTTTGTATTGCGCTAAGCACTGTAATAAATAAAAAACAGATCAAAAAGCGGGATGATTTCATACAACACCTCTTGGTTAATTTTACAACTACATTGAATTGAAGAGGGGATGTCAAATCGGAGTCGTTGACATGGTCTTTAGGCAAGTCAACTTGGGCATCAACAAATACGAAGAGAGATGACCTAGTACATTAGGCCATCTGATAGCCGTATTTTCCTTGCTTTTTAACGTTATAAAGTGCTTCATCTGCTCGTCTGAACAAGTCGATTGGCGAGTCGTCTGGCATAGAAATAGACGCCCCGATACTCACAGTAACAGCGTGTTTGCTTAACAGCACACTTTTGTCGAACTTACCTGATATTCTCTGTGCAATTCTGTCGACAGTTGCACTGTTAAAGGTATCTACAATGCAACAAAATTCATCGCCGCCAAATCGATATGCCTTATCATTGGCGCGCAGTGCACACGCAATGCACGCGGCTGCTTCACTCAACACTAAATCGCCAGTTTCATGGCCAAAATTGTCATTTACGGATTTGAAGTTATCTAGGTCAAACATTACTAGGGCAAAAGCAGAGTCTTTTCGTTTGACTGCACTTAATTTATTACAGATATCTTCGTCAAAAGAGGCGCGATTCCCAAGCCCTGTTAGGCTATCGCGCGTAGCTAGACTGGCGAGTCTGCCCAAATGCAAAGCATGATCAAGGGGGTGACAAAATACCCCATGAAGCTTTTTCGTCAATTGCTGTTCACCGGCACTCAGGTCCCGTGAAAACCAATAATATAAAGTGGGACTATGAGCACTCTTACCTGTTTTCACTGGAGAAGGTAATGTAACGCTTGCAGGATTCTTGGCACCTGTACTATGCGCGCCTCTGAACAAATCAATTTCAGCACAGCGAAGTGAAATTGCCGTTAGTGGTAAAAAGCGCTTTATTTGCTGGTAGTATGTAGTGATAAGTTCTTCTATATCGATGGTTTTTATCAGATGCAAAAGGACCTGGTTAATCAGGCTGACATCATCTGCTATGGTGTTACTATGAAAAGGTAGCACAGCTTCTGGGGCTGTATTTTCAAAGTGGCTGGCAGTGTAGGTGTCCACATTTTGCTCCTGTATCTTGCAGTAGGATCGGGTCTTAATAAAGAATGATAAGCACAAACTGTGCCGTTAATAAGTGTTGGATTTCTGACAGGTACTAAGGGAGTGAGTGGTGGAATATAGTTTGCTATTCAAGGTCATTGCCTTATTAGGCTTAGCAGTAATAAGCGTCGCTTTGTTTAGGCGAATGCACCTTCCTCCGATCCTAGCATTTCTGTTCGCTGGACTTCTCTCCGGGCCGGAAGTACTGGGGTTATTCTCGCATCCGGAGCAGATGCATTTAATCGCCGATATCGGCATCGTTTTTCTATTATTTTCTCTAGGACTTGAGTTTTCTTTGCCCAAATTGGTGGCTATGCGCTCTTTGGTGTTTGGCGTTGGCACCCTACAAATGGTCGCTACCACGGCAATTTTTAGCCTTATCGCATGGTTACTCGGATTTTCTATTGCCGCTTCTGTCATTATTGCCGGAATGTTGGCGCTAAGCTCAACCGCTATTGTAATTAAACAGATTAGTGAGATGGGGGTCATTAACCAAAAACGCAGCCAGATGGCAATCAGTGTGCTCTTGTTTCAAGATCTGGCCGTGGTTCCCTTTCTCATTGTTATCCCTTTATTAGCGATTGAAGAGAGCAATATAGGGATAACGTTATTAGAGGCGTTGGGAAAAGGTGTGTTGGTTGTGGCGTTGCTTATGTCGATTGGTAAGTGGCTCTTGCCGAGGTTGTTCCGAGAAGTGGCCCGTACCCGAACAGATGAGCTATTTGTTATGTGTACTCTGTTGGTCGCGTTACTGGCTGCAGGGGTAACGTACTCTGTTGGACTTTCCATGGCACTTGGGGCTTTCCTAGCTGGGATGATGCTGGGAGAGAGTCAGTATCGTTATCAGTTAGAAGCTGATATCAGACCCTTCCGAGATATCTTGATGGGACTCTTTTTTACCACTGTTGGTATGCAGCTTGATATACATTTGCTGGCATCACAAGGGCATTGGGTCATTATTGCTGTCATTGGGACCATGGTGGTTAAAGTATTGTTGGTCAGGTTGGCTGCTATGGTAGTCAGGGCTGACAGCGGTGACGCTTGGGCTGCTGGTTTAAAAGTATGCCAAGTAGGCGAGTTTAGTTTTGTCATTGCCGCGTTGGCAGCCTCCAACCAGATTATTAGTTCACAGGCCGCATCCTTCCTTATTGCCATAGGTATTATATCGATGGCTTTCACCCCCTGGCTGGTGAACCACAGCCAACAATTTGCAGAAAAGCTTACTAAGCGGCCTTTGCCCGGCAATAATGAACAGGCCAACGTACCTGATGACATCAAAAATCATATAATCATTGCAGGTTTTGGTCGTGTTGGGCAAACAGTGGCGAGGCTACTACGCATTGAAAAAGTCCCTTTTATTGTTATTGACAGCGATCCTACGCGAGTCCAGGAGTCCCGCTATGCCGGTGAGCCTGTTATCTTTGGTGATGCTAGCAGTGCAGATATCCTCAAAGAAGCGGGGGTATCCCATGCAAAGCTGGTTCTGGTCACCTTTGACAGTACAGCCCATGCAAAACAAGTGATCAGTAGTTGTAAGCGTCTAAATCCGACAATGCAGGTGATGATCAGGACAAAGCGAGATTACAGTATGGATGCCTTGTACGAAGCTGGGGCATTTCAGGTGGTGCCAGAACTCCAGGAAGGTAGCTTAATGCTGGTCACTCAGGTGCTACACAGTGCTGGTGTTCCTATGTCACGAATTTTAAAAAGGGTGAGGGCCGAGCGAAAAGGGCGTTATGACCACATGCATGGGTTCTATCCGGGAGAAACAACAGAGATTACCTACGACACGCAGGACAAATTGGAATTTATCCACGCTATCGTATTACACAAAGATGCTTGGGCAAACGGCAAGACGTTAGGTGCCTTAAATATTTCAAGGCGCCGAGTGACGCTAAAAGGCCTGCGTAGAATGGGAACAGAATTCAGTGATCCAGACGACACCACTCAGTTGGTCGCAGGTGATGTCATCGTAATTGCAGGTAAGCCACGTCGTGTTGAGCGCGCAGAGCGCTATATACTTGAAGGTGACTAACGGGTGTAAGACGAGACTTTATGCGGCTCTGTCTTTGTCCAGTGCCTCAATTTCTTTTTTCAAATTATAACTTTCGTCAGTAACAATTTTTTCCAGCGTCTCTACACGATCTTTCAACGATGAAATTTCACCCTCTAATCTCGCCTTTTCTTTATCGTTGAGTTTTTTCCCTGACTTATCGGCAAATGCCGTAACGATAGAAACCAGAGCCCAGCATGACAATGCAACGATAGCGATAGCTGTTAAATTCATTTGGTCTACTCCCTAATGTATAACCTAATGTCTTAGTGTAGGATATTGAAAGATGAAGCGCTTGTGACAAATGTCACAATATACAGGTTTTACGCCCTTCACTCTATTTATGAGTAACGAATGCAAGCATATTGCCAAAAATTTAAAAGTTATTATAAACAATGGGTTATGTATCCTTCTTTTCATTTTTGGCGAAATATACGAACTATAAATAGCTATGATTAGTCAATTTGACCAAAAAATCACATCTGAAAATATAGGTCCTGATGCTGACAGCTTTTGGATGGGGAAGGCCATAAGACTGGCCAAACGCGCTGAAAAGCTTGGGGAGATCCCCGTCGGGGCTGTACTCGTTGGCGAGGGAACATTGCTAAGCGTTGGGCATAACTTGTCAATAACACACAATGATCCATCAGCACATGCAGAAATGATTGCTATACGACGGGCGGGTCAAAAGTTAAGAAACTATCGATTAGTAAACACGACCTTGTATGTCACACTAGAGCCTTGTCCCATGTGTGCCGGTCTTTTGGTTCACAGTAGAGTAGGACGTATTGTGTTTGGCGCATTTGACAGCAAAACAGGGGCGGCGGGTACGGTGATGAACATCTGTCACAACAGTCAACTCAATCACCAAATTGACATAACGTCAGGGGTTCTGGAGAAGGCATGCAGTGAGTTGTTATCGAATTTTTTTAAAAGACGCAGAGCAGAAAAGAAGGCGTTAAAAAAACACTCTGGTTAACACGCCTTTGGCCATTGCTCTGACAGCTCTGCATTTTGGTAATGCTTACGCCTTTGTAGGACTTTTTGATGGATGCGCTTAAGCAAAACGCGTCGACGATTACTGTTTTTCAATCGGGTTTCCTTTTTATAAAATCTTCGTTGCTTCAATGTAACTATGCTCTTTACTTGTGGTAATGCAGCATTCTTAGTTATGACCAACATTACATGAATAAAGTTTCAAAAATAAGACAATTGAAAAGTAGAGATGGGGTTAGGGTGCCAGATTTTCAACACTCGGGGTTTTTCTCCATGGCGGTGACTGGCTGTCTAACCATACTAGGGTGTCATAGTAGCGGCGAATATTCTCGACATACTGCAGAGCTTCGTTGCCTCTAGCATATCCAAATCGAGTTTGTCGGTAATAGCGTTTTTGTTGCAGCATAGGTAACCGTTTTTTAACGTCCATCCATATGTCTGGGTTGCCGCCTTGCTTTTGTGTTAGCACACGCGCGTCTTCTAAGTGACCTAGCCCAATATTGTATGCGGCTAGTGCCATCCATATTCTGTCTGGCTCCCCGATTCTGGCAGGAATGCGTTTCATCAAACTAGAGAAATAACGTGCGCCCCCTGCGATGCTTTGCAGCGGGTCAACTCTCGACTCAACATTCCAGTCCTTTGCCGTGTCAAGTGTCAGCATCATTAGCCCTCTTACGCCGGTCGGCGATACGGCATTGGGGTCCCAATGAGATTCCTGATAACTCAATGCCGCCAACAGACGCCAGTCGACATCTAAACTCAGGGACTGAAATGCATCAACATAGTTCAGTAAGGTGGTATTGGCAGCATCAATGAAGGCTTTTGTATCCACAAAATCAAATGAACGCACATGACCAAAATAGCGTTCTTCCAAACGGTCTAGGAAACCGGTTTTTCTGATGTGTGCAAAGTAATCAAGTAGGGCTACCTGCAATACTGCATCATCCTGTGCGTGTAATTGCCAAGCTAATGGAATTGTTTCTGACACTGTGAAGCCTACACTTATGTCAGGGTAGCGGCGTCTGACTATGCTAAGCGTATTTGAGTCTGTTATGGTGTAATCGATATTTCCTTCGGCAATTTGTGTTAGCAGCTCCTCTACATCCATATCATTGGCTGTTGAAAAGGTGAAGTCAGGGTTTTCAGGCAACACTGACATGGCGGTGTCAAAATGGCTAGTACCTGGCACCACAGATAAAGTGCCTTGCAAGTCAGCTAGCTCTCTTGGCCGGGTGTTGCCCTGTAAATAAACCAGTTGGTGACTGACGATTTGATAGACGGGGCCCCATCGGGCGCGTTCTGTTTTCGTTTGCGGTGACGAAAGCCCAGCAGCAATGAAATCAATGCCGCCTTTTTCTAGTTCCTCCTGAAGATCCTCAAAATTAAAAAAAGGCATGACTTCAAGTGGTAAGCCTATGTAGTCAGAAAATCCTTTCGCCAATTCGTATTCGAAGCCTGTAGGGCCTTCAGGGCCGATATAAAAGGTATGTTTGCCGTAAACGGTACCCATATGCAGGACGCCATCACTCACGACGTGTTGCCTGCCTTCTATAGCAGATTGCCCAGCAGGTTGGGATTCTGTCTGCATTTTCGGCTGGCATGCAGAACAAATCATCACAAATGCTACAGAAACCAGCCTCACTTTATTACTTATTCTCACGTTTTGCTCTATAATGCGCCCGGTTCAAATACTTCACTGCATCTATTCAGGGATCCGCCTATGTTGGTTGTTCGCGGCGCGCCTGCGCTATCCGAGTTTCGTATAAAAAAACTCCAGTCTAAACTTGTCCAAGATAACATCAACCTATCGTCTATTTATAGCGAATTTGTGCACTTGGTCAAACTTGTTAACGACACAGATACTCTGTCCGAGTCAGAAGAGCACGTATTAGAAAAGTTGCTGACCTATGGTCCAACTAATCATAAACAAGACGCTAAAGGTGAACTGTTATTTGTCACGCCGCGCGCCGGCACTATCTCTCCGTGGTCTTCGAAAGCAACAGATATTGCACATAATTGCGGTCTCGGCAAAATAGACCGGATTGAACGAGGCTGTGCTTTTTACATCCAAAGCGATGAACCGCTGACAGAGCAAGACAAAACATACGTCTTGAGCGCTATTCATGACAGAATGACAGAGCAGGTTTTTTCCGATTTTGCTGACGCAGAATCTTTGTTTCATCATCATGCTGCCAAGACGTTTTCAACGGTAGATGTAATTGAAGGCGGGCGGAGTGCGCTTGAAAAAGCGAATGTTGAGCTGGGATTAGCGCTGGCGGAAGACGAAATTACCTATCTTGCCGATAGCTTCAAAACCCTTGGCAGAAACCCGAGCGATGTTGAACTTTATATGTTTGCGCAAGCAAACTCCGAACATTGCCGCCATAAAATCTTTAATGCCAGTTGGACAATCGACGGTGAAGACCAACCTAAGTCGCTGTTCAAAATGATTAAAAACACCTACGAGACAACACCTGAGTATGTACTTTCTGCATATAAAGATAATGCAGCGGTTATGGAAGGTAGTTACGCAGGGCGCTTTTATCCAGATGCAGGAAGTAAACGTTACGAATATGTTCCACAAAATATCGATATCTTGATGAAAGTGGAAACGCACAATCACCCTACTGCCATATCGCCATTCCCGGGCGCGGCCACGGGGTCAGGCGGTGAAATTAGAGATGAAGGTGCGACCGGACGTGGTTCTAAACCCAAAGCTGGGCTGGTCGGTTTTAGTGTCTCAAACCTTAAATTACCTAACGCAACGTTGCCTTGGGAAAATGAGTATGGAAAACCGGCCCGCATTGTAAGTGCACTGGATATAATGACGGATGGTCCTCTCGGGGGCGCGGCATTTAACAACGAGTTTGGCCGACCAAACCTGTTGGGCTATTTTAGAACATACGAACAGGATATGGGGGATGCCTCGGATATTCGTGGGTATCACAAACCCATAATGATTGCCGGTGGCTTAGGCAATATTCGTCGTGATCACGTGGAAAAGGGCGAGATCACGGTAGGTGCGAAGCTTATCGTATTAGGCGGGCCTGCAATGAACATTGGATTGGGCGGTGGTGCCGCTTCGTCCATGACTTCTGGGCAATCAAATGAAGACTTAGATTTTGCCTCAGTGCAGCGAGACAATCCTGAAATGGAAAGACGTTGTCAGGAAGTTATTGACGCTTGCTGGCAGTTAGGCGATGACAACCCGATTCAGTTTATTCACGATGTTGGTGCCGGTGGATTGTCCAATGCACTGCCTGAACTGGTTAATGATGGTGGACGAGGCGGCAAGTTCCAGCTGCGCGACGTATTGTCTGATGAACCCGGTATGACACCTTTGGAGCTTTGGTGTAATGAGTCTCAAGAGCGTTATGTGCTGTCTGTTGCACCAGAGAACCTCTCCACGTTCACTGATATATGCGAACGAGAAAGGGCACCCTATGCGGTTGTGGGAGAAGCAACACAAGAGCAACACCTTATTGTTGAAGATAGTCAGTTTGATAACAACCCTATTGATATGCCGTTGGATGTGTTGCTTGGAAAGCCACCAAAAATGCATAGAGATGTTACGCGTGTAACACCTAATAAGCGTGAATTTGATACCGCTTCATTGCAGCTTGATGAAGCCGCCGAGCGACTGTTGAAATTGCCGACTATTGGTGAAAAAACCTTTCTTATTACCATTGGCGATCGGTCAGTAACCGGTCAAGTGAGCCGTGATCAGATGGTGGGGCCGTGGCAAGTGCCTGTGGCAGACGTCGCTGTAACGACTGCTGCCTTTGATACTTACGCTGGTGAGGCCATGGCCATGGGAGAGCGCACGCCCGTTGCTATCCTCAATGCAGGTGCTTCGGCGCGGTTAGCCGTGGGTGAAATGTTAACCAATATCTGTGCTGCTGACATTGGTGCCCTTAACAAAGTGAAACTGTCTGCTAACTGGATGGCAGCGGCAGGCCATGACGGTGAAGATGCTGCTCTGTATGAGGCAGTAAAAGCGGTGGGCGAGGAACTTTGTCCTGAACTAGGGTTAACAATCCCTGTGGGTAAAGATTCAATGTCAATGAAAACAACCTGGAATGATGGTTCACAGCAAAAGTCAGTTGTTTCTCCATTGTCATTGGTTATCAGTGGTTTCGCACCCGTTAAGGATGTACGCAAAACAGTAACACCGCAGCTGCGCACTGATGTCGGCGATACGACTCTTTTGCTGGTTGATTTAGGCAGTGGCAAGAATCGATTAGGAGGTAGTTGTCTTGCACAAGTGTATAACCAAATTGGCCATGAAACACCTGATGTAGAATCTGCTGAAGTGCTCAGAGGCTTCTTTGATGTTGTTCAGTCATTAGTGAGCGAAAAGCTGATTTTGGCGTATCACGATCGTTCAGACGGAGGATTGTTTACAACTGTTGCTGAAATGGCATTTGCTGGAAAAACAGGGGTTGATATTGCGGTAGATGGTCTGGGTGATGACATAGCTGCCGTATTATTCAGTGAAGAGCTGGGTGCGGTAATCCAAATCAAAGCAGACTTGGTCGATAAAGTGAAAGCTAAGTTTGTCAAAGCCGGTGTTGAGCATGTCCACGCTATTGGCAAGCTCAACGGCGATGACGCAATTCGCTTTAGTCACAACGGTCAAAGCATTCTGGGCGCAACGAGAACAGAATATCGCTTACACTGGGCTCATACCACTCACAATATGCAGCGTTTGCGTGACAACCCAGTGTGTGCTGATCAGGAACACGAAGACAAGAAAGATGTAAATAATCCGGGTCTTCACGCCAGCTTAAGTTATGACGTTGATGAAGACATTGCTGCGCCGTACATTGCAAAGGGCATAAAACCCAAGGTTGCCATACTCAGAGAGCAAGGGGTTAACTCACACTATGAAATGGCTGCCGCGTTTACACGTGCAGGGTTTGATGCCATTGATGTTCATATGAGTGATATTCTTTCTGGCCGAATTGGGCTAGAAGATATGCAAGGATTGGCTGCTTGTGGCGGATTCTCATATGGTGACGTGCTTGGGGCTGGAGAGGGATGGGCCAAGTCCATCTTGTTTAATCAGCAAGCAAGTGACATGTTTCAGACTTTCTTCTCGCGCGCAGAGACCTTCTCTTTAGGTGTATGTAATGGCTGTCAAATGCTGTCAAATCTGCATTCGTTGATACCCGGTACAGAACACTGGCCGCATTTTGTTAGTAACCTGTCTGAGCGATTTGAAGCTAGGGTGGCCATGGTTGAGGTGCAAGAGTCATCATCGATTATGTTTGATGGTATGCAGGGGTCGCGTATGCCGATAGCCGTCTCGCACGGAGAGGGTAGAGCGGAGTTTACGTCGGCGGCCAGTTTGGCTGCGTTGAATACTTCTAAGCAGGTTGCTCTTAAGTATGTTGACAATTATGGCCAAGTGACAGAGCGCTATCCTGCTAATCCCAACGGCTCTCCGGACGGCATAACAGGACTCACTTCCAGTGATGGTCGTTGTACAATTATGATGCCACACCCTGAACGTGTCTTCCGCGCCGTTGCTAATTCCTGGCGCGATGAACGTTGGCAGGAAGACAGTCCATGGATGCGTATATTTAGAAATGCACGAAAATTTGTCAATTGAGCCATTTTTTTGGCGTTTTATGTCAAAAATATGAATTTGGGGGTTGTTAATAGGCCAAACCTTGTTTACATTTGATTACATATGGAAATACGCTGTCTGGGCAAGGACTTAGTTGTAATCAAAGTAATAAAAAGAGACGACGATGAATCGTTCCTCAAAAGGTTTTGGTCTAATGGGCGTCGCTGTTGCAGTAGTGCTAATGTTCGTCACTGCTGTATTTAGTAGCTCAGCAAGTTCACATGAACTTGCGCAATCAACGATAATACAAAAAAGTTAGAAAAATCCGTCTTTAGGCGGATTTTTTGTATCCGCCCTTTATTTATCTTCTCCTGTTTAATTCTCTGTTAATAAGCTTTTGATTAGGATGCTTTTTTAGAAGTACATAGGTTGCACCTAAACCACCGTGCACGGGCAATGCACTATGATACGCAATGACTTGCTCGAGTTCGCTTAGCCAGTGCTGTACATGACTCTTTTTGAACCCAGGAAATGGCTTGCTGTTTTCACCTCTTCCATGGCGTATGAGAATTGCTCTGAAGCCATTTTCATGGCCGTTAACAATGGCATGATAGAGCGAACTGGCAGATTCTTTGATCGTCAAACCCGATAAATCTACCCGCTTATCTATGTGATATTTACCCAAGCGCAGATTTTTAAATACTCCGTCCTGAATGCCTGCCTGTTTATAGCTAAGAAAGTCGTCAGGCTGCACAGGTTTGATATTGTTGAACGACAATGGGACAGCGGTGACATCTTGTTGACTAGCGCGTTCAGCTACTTTCTTCTTTTTCTCAATGGCAAGCGAAGCAGAGTGGGGGTTGACCTTGTCTTGTGACAAGGGTTTTACATCAGCCAGTTCGGCGAAAAAGTCTTCTTCGAAAAAGTCGTTATCTTCCATAGTTTTCTCTGCCCTTTGGTTTATAGGTATATACGATTGAAGGGCCAATCTTGATTGCTATTTTATGACGCAAAGCGCTGAATAGTAATGAACTTAGCACCTAAGTGCCAACCTTTTGCGACGGTATACAAGGTTGAAAAAGAATCTGTTGGTCAAGGTGGATTCTGTCTCAAAATTAGTCATTTAGGGCTGTATAAATTAAATTCTACCCATATTAATGGAAGGAAAGCAGATAAAACCTCAAAAAAACTATTATTTTATGTCAGTTGATTTAACGCATTATTTGCATCTTAAATACAGTGTCGCTTGGAGGGCATATGGCAGATTTATTTGAAAATCCGATGGGACTTGATGGCTTTGAGTTTGTTGAGTTCACCGCGCCGAAAAAAGGCATCATAGAACCTATATTCGAAGCTATGGGATTTAGTAAAGTTGCTGTTCATCGCAGCAAGGCTGTTGAGCTATGGCGTCAGGGTGATATTAACTTTATTACTAACTATGAGCCTAATAGTCATGCGTCTTACTATGCAGAAGAGCACGGTCCATCAGCATGTGGACTTGCCTTTCGAGTAAAAGATGCGCAGTTTGCATACAATGAAGCGATCAAAAAAGGTGCACAACCCGTTGACGTATTCACCGGCCCCATGGAGCTACGCTTGCCAGCTATTAAGGGCATCGGCGGCGCGACATTATATCTGATCGACCGTTATGAAGAGGGAAAGTCTATTTACGACATTGATTTCGAATGGCTTGAAGGTGTTGACCGCCACCCAGAAGGTTGCGGCTTCCACACGTTAGATCACCTAACACATAATGTGTATCGTGGACGTATGGACTACTGGGCTGACTACTACACCAAGTTATTTAACTTCAGAGAAATCCGCTATTTTGATATCAAAGGTGAATATACCGGCTTGCTGTCAAAAGCGATGACTGCGCCAGATGGCAAAATCAGAATTCCGCTCAATGAAGAAGCAGCAGGTGGCGGTGGCCAAATAGAAGAGTTCCTCATGGCATATAATGGTGAAGGTATTCAGCACATTGCTTTTGCCTGTGACGACCTTCTTGCATGTTGGGACAAACTTAAAGCGCGTGGGACTAAGTTTATGACGGCGCCTCCCGGTACTTACTATGAAATGCTAGAAGAGCGTTTACCTGGTCATGGGGAGCCCACAGATGAACTCCGAGCTCGCGGCATCTTACTTGACGGTACAACGGAAGGTGGTCAGCCACGATTACTCCTACAGATTTTCTCTGAGGCTGCACTAGGGCCTGTTTTCTTTGAGTTTATTCAACGCAAAGAGGATGAAGGTTTTGGTGAAGGTAACTTTAAAGCCTTGTTTGAATCAATCGAACGCGACCAGGTTGCTCGCGGTGTAATTGCGTCAAAAGAAGAAGTGGCATCATGAATATCAAACGTATTCATCATGTGGCATACCGCTGCATTGATGCAAAAGAAACGGTCAATTTCTATCGCGATTTATTGAACATGGACTTTCAACTTGCAATAGCGGAAGACAATGTGCCCTCTACAGGCGAACCCGACCCATATATGCATGTATTTCTCGATGCGGGAATGGGAAATGTACTGGCCTTTTTTGAGCTGCCTAACTCACCCAAAATGGGGCGTGACGAGCAAACGCCAGAGTGGGTACAGCACATCGCGTTTGAAGTGGAAGATATGGACGCATTACTTGCAGCAAAAGCGCGCTTGGAAAAGGCTGGAATAGATGTTTTAGGGCCAACCAATCACACAATTTTTAAGTCGATTTATTTCTTTGACCCCAATGGCCATCGTATTGAGCTAGCGGCAAATACTGCACAACCTGGTATGCTGGAAGAGCTCAAGCGTGTTGCACCAGCTATGCTTGACGAGTGGGCAGAAACCAAAAAAGCGCCAAAGCATGCTGACTGGTTACACAGTGGTCAACCATTTAAAGGAACACAATCATGAAACTGGCATCAATAAAAGGTGGTCGTGACGGCCAGCTTTATCTTGTAAATAAGCAGCTGAGTGAGACGGTTTCAGTTGCTGACATCGCGCCTACATTGCAAGCTGCGCTTGATGACTGGGCAACTGTAGCGCCGCAATTAAAAGAACGTGCTGACGCTCTAGAGCGAGGAGAGCTGGACACGAAGAAGTTTGAGCAAAGCACATGTGAATCGCCATTACCGCGGGCCTTTCAATGGGCTGATGGAAGTGCCTATGTGAATCATGTTGAGCTTGTCCGTAAAGCTCGCAACGCTGAGATGCCAGAGAGCTTCTGGACTGATCCGCTTATGTATCAGGGTGGTTCTGATAGTTTCCTTGCGCCTCACGCACCAATCGTCATGCCACAAAGTGATGGTTTCGGCATTGATTTTGAGGCTGAAGTAGCCGTGATCACCGGTGATGTGCCTATGGGCGTTTCAGCTGAAGACGCGTTGGATCATATTAAGCTGATTATGATTGTTAACGACGTTTCGCTGCGCGGTTTGATACCAGGAGAGTTGGCGAAGGGATTTGGTTTCTTTCAATCTAAACCTTCCAGTGCGTTTAGTCCTGTTTGTGTGACACCTGATGAACTCGGTGCAGCATGGAAGGAGGGTAAACTGCATTTACCTTTATTATCTCACCTCAATGGCGAGACATTTGGTAAGCCAGAAGCGGGTGTGGATATGACATTCAATTTTGGTCAGTTGATTGCTCATGCAGCGCGCACTCGTCCGCTCACTGCGGGCACTATTATCGGGTCAGGTACAGTTTCAAATAAACTTGATGGTGGCCCTGGCAAGCCGGTGAAAGAAGGCGGTGTAGGCTACAGTTGTATTGCTGAAATCAGGATGATTGAAACTATCCAGCAGGGCGCACCTGTTACGCCCTTTATGGCCAATGGTGATCACATTAAAATAGAAATGCTGGATGAAAGCGGCCAGTCTATTTTCGGTGAGATCAATCAAACGGTGGCTATCACAGGGTAATGAGTTATTTTTGCACGGTACTCTCAAGATAGGGTACCGTCGCATTCACTTTTATTTCTTTTAAAACCACACATGACGATACGTCCTTAACAATTGAATTGCGCAGTAAGCCATTGAAAGTAAATTCACTTAAATCGTCGATATCCTTTGCCACCACGCGCAACATTAAATCTGAAGTCCCTGTGATAGCTAAGCACTCGATAACCCGAGGTTCTTTGGAGATAGCATCAAAGAATTCAGAAGCAACAACATCAGTTTGATTCAGATTGACCATAACCATTGCGGTTATATGGCAACCCATTTTCTTAAAATCGACAACAGCTTTGTATCCTTTTATGTAGCCCTCCTCCTCTAAAGCCTTTGTTTTTCGTAGACAAGGTGATTCTGACAGACCAATCTTTTTTGACAGTTCAACATTGGAAAGTCTGCCTTCACTCTGTAACACATCGAGAATTTGCTTCTCATATCTTTCTACTTTCATTGGTTGAATCCATCTAATTAGCGGAAAACGTAGCATTTTTATTGCGGTTATTGTGCGGATAGTAGCAATTTAGAAGGAAATTGCCCCGGTTTTATTGGTATTTTATTGCGATTAGTCGTGTAAAAGTGCGTTGACATCTTACCTAATAGCGCCCTAATTAACTCACAATAAAAAGCGGATTTACCGACATAAAAGAATCAAAGGAGCCACCCTATGCTGTCTCAGCAACAAGTTATCGATAGCTTACCTGTTCACCTAAGGCCTTTTGTGGCTAAGCAGGATTACGCTATGTATACGCCCCGTGACCAGGCTATTTGGCGTTTCCTTCTTTACCAACTGGTTGAAAATCTCACCGAGACTGCGCACCCCCTTTACTTGGATGGGTTAAAAGGTACGGGGATCAGTACTGAATATATTCCAAAAATAGAAGAGATGAATGCACGCCTCGAGCGCATTGGATGGCGAGCATGTGTGGTTGATGGTTTTATTCCCCCGGCGATATTTATCGAGTTCTTGGCTCACCGGGTATTGGTTGTGGCAGTAGATATTCGCTCTATCGATCATATGCTCTATACGCCTGCGCCTGACATCATTCATGAGTCAGCAGGGCATGCACCCTTTATCATTGACGTGGACTATGCGGAATACTTGGAACGCGTAGGCGATTTTGGCCGGCGGGTTATTGCAAATCGTGGTGACATAGAAACGTATGAAGCAATTCGGTCACTGTCGATCGTAAAAGAATCGCCGCTAGCCACTAACGAAGAGATTGCTGCATCAGAAGCGGCACTTAACGCCTGTATTGAGAAATACAAGGACGATAAGCCTTCTGAGTCCACTTTGCTATCAAGGCTGCAATGGTGGACTACCGAATACGGCCTGGTCGGAGAGGTTGATAATTATAAAATCTACGGTGCCGGACTCTTGTCTTCATTAGGAGAAAGTGTCAATTGCCTGGATGATAAAAAGGTTAAAAAAATTCCCTTAACCATAGACGCTATTGCTACCACCTATGACATTACTAATGAACAGCCTCAACTCTTTGTTGCAAAAAACTGCCGGCATTTATCACAAATTGCTGAAGAATTTGCGCGTAGTACTTGCTTCTTTAAAGGTGGCGCTGAATCAGTGCGTGTTGCCATAGACGCAGAAACTGTTAACACAGCCGTATACAATTCAGGTTTGGAAGTCAGTGGTGTATTTAGTGCCGTGAAAACAGACGCAACAGGCAGCTTAACGTATATAAATACAACAGGGCCGACACAACTTGCTTATAAGGAAAAAGAGTTAAGAGGACATGGTACAGACTATCACGCCCACGGCTTCGGTAGTCCGGTTGGCAAAGTGCAGGCCATGGACCGCTGCCTGTCTTTGTACAGCATTGATGATTTGAAATTATTTGATATTGAAGTGGGCAAACCCGTTGTGCTGGAATTCTTGTCTGGTATTACAGTAAAAGGTTTACTCACGAGTATTTATCGAAGAGACGGCAAAAATTTGCTGTTCACATTTGAAGATTGTACTGTCAAAAATCTTGCTGGAGACGTGCTGTTCTCACCTGATTGGGGGACGTTTGATATGGCCGTGGGAGAGGAAATTGTCTCAGTATACGGTGGTTCAGCTGATCAAGCTGCATTCCCGCTGTATAAAGAACCTTCCAACAAAGCAACCATGTCTGTTGACTATGATGAGGACACAAAAACACTTTTTACTTATTATCAAAACATCAGAGAGTTGCGGAATGACTCTGGTAACAGTGCTAGTCAGGTCAATGACCTTTGTAAGCAAATTCTGGCCAGTACACATGATGAATGGCTGTTATTGTTTGAGCTGGCGGAGCTTTGCCAAATGAAAGGTGTCGACTTTGCTGCAGTCAGACAAAAACTGAATTTACAAGAAACCTCTGCTGAGGGTCAGAAGAAACAGTTGCTGGCCTATGCATTTAGCAGAATAGACAATTGGGGCACACAATAATTATGAACAGAGTCGCGATTATCGTTGGCAGTCACAGAGACAAATCACAGAGCCTGAAAGTAGGGCAAATGGTTGAACAAAAGCTGATAGCACATGACGCTTGTGCTTCAGCGGTGTTAATTGATTTAGCCAGCCTGGAGTTGCCATTTTGGCAGGAAAACTACTCCGAGAAAGAGCAAAAGGCTATCGATCGTACGAGAGATCTGCTAGTCAACGCTGATGCTTTTGTACTGGTTGTCCCAGAGTGGAATGGTATGGTGCCGTCAGCAATGAAAAATCTATTTTTATTGTATTCGGCCAATGAATTTGCGCATAAGCCTGCGCTAATTGCCAGCGTATCTGCCGGAATTGGAGGAACCTATCCGGTCACGGAAATGCGCAGTACAACCTATAAAAATTCGCGCATTTGTTATATCCCTGAACATTTGATTTTCAGAGATATAACGACTATTTTCAATGATAGTGATGAAGACGATAAAGAAGCTGAGAGATACATGTCAGACAGAACTGACTTTTGTTTGGATTACTTGACACTGTACAGTGACGCGTTAAAAGCTGTTCGTGACCATGGACCAAGTAACCCTGAGTTTGGTAACGGTATGTAATCGCGTTGCGCGCGTCTTTAGTAAAACCTAGAAAGAGTATGTCCAGTGCGGGCATATTCTTTTTTTTATCTCTGACTTTTGCTTTTTCTGCTTATTCGCAAACCATTGAAGTAACGTATCCGTTCGGCAAGGGGGTAACCGTTGTTGGCGAACAACAGGGTACTGTCTATCGTTTTTCACAGGGTAATCGCAATACGCTCAGAGGGGTAACTCTTGACTGGCCGCCCTATATCGCCCAATCACTGTGTGACAAAGGCTGGGTGTTTCGGCTGGCTGTTGCCACTGTACTTGAAAGTGGATTTGATCTAGAAATTGTTTTTTTGCCATGGGCAAGAGCAGTGCGAGAGGCGGAACAGGGTAAAGCAGATTTTTTGTTTCCTGAGTACTTTATTGAAGAAACAGCTCCATCCGACAATTTTGACAGCAAAACAAGACGTCAACTTCTCGCGCTGTCTTTACCGTTCCCGGGCGGCCCAATTGGTTTAACAAAAAAAAGTAGTAATGATTTTGTCTACAATGGCGATCTTCTGTCGCTTCAAACTAAGTTGGTAGGTGTTGTGAGGGGCTACCAGAATACGCCGGCGTTTGACAAGTTAATGGACAACGGCATACTCAGAGTGACAGAAGCGACGGATGACAACCATTTGTTGCGATTACTGTTAAACGGCAGGGTGGATGTGGCCGTGGGTGATCCGCTTGTATTTGATGATTTATATCAAGAAATAGTTAATGGTTCTGAGCCCACAACGTTACCGTCGATTACCCACTTAACGCCCAGTTTGGGGGTTAAAGATTTGTACTTTGCTTTCAGTAAACAAACACCGGACTGGCAAGCCACAATTCAATTGTTCAATCAGACACTGTTAAAATTCACAAACAATAGCATCATCGAACGCTTAAGAGCTGAGAGTGAAGAGCAATGTCAGCGGACGACTCAATACCAGCCTCAACCATAAAATAAGACCTATTAATAACGCGTTTAACTTGACGCAAAAACACAGGAATTATGGATCCGATTTACCTATCTCTTTCGTAAACACCAGTATCGTGCCTGCGATAGCATTAGGTCAGGTACATACTCTATTTACAGTTAACCCATTGAGATATAAATCAACCTGGAGAAATACATTGTGAATCAAATCACTCAACATTATAAGAAACATATTCTTGCTGTGAGTCTTTTCGGTGCCGCAACTGCTGCAGGCTATGCGCTGGCCGATGATCATGGTGACATGCTTGCAAAGCAAAAAGCGGCACTTGAAGCCAACACCGCAGGCAAAGGTTTTGGTCCTCAATCTCCTAGAGATATTGATCAAGACTACGGCACCAATAAGCGCGTGTTTGGTATGGCGCCTAATCGTGCTGAAATGAACCTATGTAACATTCACTTTCACCGTTTTGCCGAGCACAAAGGCGGAAACTTTACCACTTGGGCAGGCCACGGCGACGGCAAAGGCACTAATACGGGCTATGTATGGGATGGCAAACTGGCTGATGCTCAAATGAAGCCGGTCAATCGTCAGGTTTGCGCATCGAAAGGACAATCACTTCAAGTCGGTGACACTATCGAAGTGCACTATGTTCACTCTGCCGCAATGGTAGAACCAGGCCCAACACTGGGGGCTTGTTTACAGGATAACCAAATGAATCCAGGCTTGCGCGTTGAGGCCCAAGTTTTTGTGCTCGCCAACGATGACAATGCATTGGACTTTAAACAGCTTGCTCATATTGAAACTGTCAATGGTTATGCACAAGCACCTAATATACCCAGTGACACAGGCGTGCCTGTACAATATTTAGGTTCAACAACCGGTCCAGCATACAATGAAAAGGGCTCTCCATTACAAGTTACTTGGAGCGTGCGTCCAGAGGTAGCTGTGGTAGATATCAATTCAGTCGCTGACTGGTGTGATGACAATGTATTTAATGAAGACTACGCGCACGGCGTAAGAAATTTGGTCACTAATCCGAAATTACTGTCTACTATTGAGTAATGTTGGACTGAGGTGAAGCAACCTAAAAATACTGTCTGGAAAGTGTGGTTACAGCACTTTTCAGGCAGCCTAATCACTGGCGTCCCCACCGCGACTCGAACGCAGATCTAAAGCTTAGGAGGCTCTTGTTTTATCCAGTTAAACTATGGGGACATACCTCAACCCCGATATTATAACGGGGAAAACTGGAAGGAAAAGTGCTAGTTATGGATAACAAAATCATTTGGTTGAATATTACCCAATAGACCACCGTTTTCTGCCACCATCACCGCGTTATCGTAATTTATTTGTGTGACTATCAACTTTTCTGGATGCAAGTTGTATTGCTGGTAATGTAACCCGCGATCGTCGGTAAGCGTCTGCATTTGATAGAGCGACAAAATATCTCCCATCTCAAGTCCGTGCATTTTTCCCAAGTTAATTGATATTTGATTATTGGCGACTGATAACACCCTGCCTGTAGTAGGCTGACATTCTACTGCGTGCGCGACGTCTTCAACGATAAGGCTAATTTCTCTTTGAATGGTTTTTCCATAAGCGCTTTGCCAAAAAAAATCTGAGCCAGTATCCACTTTTTCATGCACTTTATACTCCCAAGCCGACTTCATCTGATAGGCTTTATCCAGTAATACTGCATTATTAATGGTATCTATGAGCCTGATCCTAAATGCTAAACGTCTCTCGGCCTCGGGTTGAGTGAATGGATTCCAGGTCGATACAGTACGAACAACGGATACGTCTTCTATGTGTCCAAATAAGGCAAGTTGTGCATCGTACTGTTTGCCTAGTGAACTGGCTTGCTGCTGGTTACGGCTGTTTACCCAACTAACGGTAAAAGGGGTAATATGATCAAGACTCACGTTGCCATTATAGTGTTTAATAGCATTCTGCAATTGCAATACGAGGCTATGATTGAAAGCTTGAATATCACCATCTAAAAATTGGCTTGGGTCACGCACACTGAAAGGCGCTGCGACAATTGACTTTAACGCGTCAGACTGCAGGCACTGTCGCTTCTTGGGAAAGATATCGGCACGAATTGTGACCGTGACATAGTCATCGTGCCAGCGTTCACTGACTTTCTCGACTCGTTTTACCTCACCGCTAGCATTAACCTGCAATGCATCACGCTGCAACAAACCGTTGGTAAGAGTTTGGGAGCTGGTGATAGACGCACCGGCAAAAAGCAATGCTTGACGAATGGCTTCTTCCGTTGCTTGTTGCTTGGCTAATTGTTTATCACCATTGATTATCAAAGCTTGCCCCTGTGCCTGATACCAAGCGGCATAAACTTGCCCACTACTTATCAGTGACAGGCTAATCAAACCCATTAATATGTTGCCAATTATCTTATCAATCATGCTTCCAAAAGCCTCATAACCTGCTTAAAAGCCATAGGTGCTGCGCCTTTGTGTTCACTTGCCGCAGCTTTTCAAACAATAACTATGCATGATTAATACCTACTTTTTAGTTGGCATGGCTTTAGCATACAAACATTAACAGACAGAAGGTGCAAGTGACCCCTTAGGAGGGTAATTTATGCATAAAATACTATTAGCGCTAGCGTTAATAATTGGCACTACCAGCTGTGCCAAGTTATTCGATGCGCATATTGAATATGAAATTGTTGAACCTGATCACTATCCACAATTACATGCAGTTGGCTATGCACCCATCTCTTCCCAGCCAGGACAAACTGAGGATGAACGTGTTTTGCTGGCAATGCGGGCCTCTAAACTGGATGCCTACCGTGAACTTGCCGAACAGGTGCACGGGCAACAATTAGAAGGCATGCAAACGTTGGGAAATCTGATGATGCAAAACAGTGAACTCAATGCCTCTGTGGCAGGCGTCATTCGCGGCGCTAAAATAGTCAAAAGTTATCCTGTAGGCCAAGACACATACGCCACTGAGATGTCATTAGATATGCAAGAAGTGCATCAGATATATTTGTCAGTTGCCAAACCACAGAGACTTAAAGACGTAACGTATTATTAGGCGCTGACGCCTTTACCCAAGGTGCCGCCTTTGGTGGCGCCACTCTTATCATAGGTCAAAGATTCTTTTGCGCGCACATCCATGATGAGTTGACGCAAATGCGCTAACTTTAGTTGTCCCTGTTCAACGGCTTTTTCATTAATAGATGTATTGTATTTACACTGCTCAAGCAGCCGGGAGTTTTCGTCAAGGAGACGCTGCTCGTCATCGCTCAACGATGCTTTGTTGTCACCCGTCATGTGCTCAGCGTAATAGGCGGCGATATCACCGTCTAGTTTTTGGATAGCATCCAACAGCTGGTTTTTTTCTTCTACCAACCGCATGAGTTCATCTGGCTCACGTGCACTGATCAAGTGTAGCTCTCTGTCGAGAAGCATTAACAGATTATTTAACTGTTCACATTGTGTTTCAAATAGACCACTGAGCTCGGACATCAAATTCTCTTAAGACTTAATACCAAAAATCTGTGCTTCAAGTTTAGCAATTTTAGACGCCAGCGCTTCAGGATTAACTCTGTACTCGCCATTTTGAATAGCTTTCTTGAGTTTATCGACTTTTTCCTGATTAACAGGGGCGTCGCCCGCTTTTTTCTGTACTTGATTCAACTGCTGTGCAGATTGTGTCAATGACACAGAGTCCTGACGCGGTGCTTGCTGCGCTGCCTGAGCCTGCTTTGCTACATTTTGTGATGCAGCCTGGTTTTGCGCTTGTTGCGCGTTCTGCTTTGCATTGTCAACGGCAGGCTTGTTGGGCACTCCGCCGTTATTCACATTGTTGATAGCCATATCGTTTACTCACTACCTTTCTAGACCTCACAAAGGATATCGGCCTGTCGCGCACAAACTTTAGCCCTAATTACAAATTAACCACGACTTCCTGCGTATTTTTCACCTGTGCAAAAACAGATTTGTTAGAACGCGCATTTTTGACTTCTATCGTTTCGCCTATAGTACCATCTTGTTGGGCTATACCGGAAGTTTTCACTTCCATGCCGCCAACTCTCGCTGCAATAGTGATCCTGTCACCTTCGCAAACATAACACAACATGCGTCTTTGAATAGGTTGTCCGCCTCTTACCCGATATTTCATTCTTGCGCCAATAACATCATCGACAGAAGTAAATCCAGTGTGTCTTGCTTTGTTAACATCTACCTGTTCAACACGTACGTTTGAAGCAGTCAGCACTGTATCAGGGCTAATGGTGCCACTTGTTACAACCATACTTTTGGTAAAAGATACCCGCACGGAAGCATACGTAAACCAATTGACCTCGCTACAAGCAATTCTGAGCGAGAAAAATGCTTTGTCTAACGCATCTGGCTCGGTGGAAAAATGAAATGGGCTGTTACAAGCTGGAATATTGATTCTTGGGTCGATTTCGTTGACATCAATCTCAAGCTCACCGTTATCAGGAATACGCAGTTCGTCATTAAAACGCTGTTCGATGTAATCTAAGGCCTGCTCGTGTATTTGTGCATGCAGGTTGTTCTTCGCCAATGTTGAGAAAGAAAAGCAAAGACTTCCTGCAGTTGCGCAAATTAGAGAAAATAGTATGCATGGCTTTTTTTTCATATTAACGTAGACTCTTTATTAACAATGATCGTTGGGCCGTAAAAAAGATCGCCAAAAAAATGTCGCTTTCTGGCTCAAATCAGCAGCACGACCTATAGTATTAAGTAACTACGCAAAGTTCGTGCCTAATGTTAAAAGGGGTAAACCATGTCGGGCATTTTAGACTCAGTCAATCAGCGCACACAGTTAGTCGGCCAAAACCGGCTGGAGTTGCTACTTTTCAGGTTAAACGGACGCCAGCGCTTTGGCATCAATGTATTTAAGGTACGAGAAGTACTGCAATGTCCACCTTTAACATCTATTCCTAAACTCAATACCTTGGTGCGAGGTGTAGCGCATATTAGAGGGCAAACCATTTCAGTCATTGACCTTAGTATGGCGACGGGGGGGAAGCGTATTGAAAACCTTGAAACCGCCTTCATTGTTATCGCCGAATACAATCGCTCTGTGCAGGGTTTTTTGGTTGGTGCAGTTGAACGCATTGTGAATACCAACTGGGATGCAATCATGCCGCCCCCACAAGGTACAGGCAGAGCAAGTTATTTGACCGCAGTAACAGAAGTCGAAAATGAACTGGTAGAAATACTGGATGTGGAAAAAATCCTCAACGAGATTTCGCCGCTCAATACTGACGTGAGCGATGATGTCGCGGCAGGTTTGGATACAAAGGGTAGCGAAGGAAAAATTATCTTTATCGCTGACGATTCTGCTGTAGCCAGAAATCAGGTTAAAAAAGCACTAACAACACTGGGCTTAGAAATTGAAATGGCGAAAAACGGTCAGGAAGCGCTTGACCGATTAAAAGAAATTGCGGCTGAAACAGGTAAAGTGACTGACAAAGTCGGTGTACTGGTATCCGATATCGAAATGCCCGAAATGGATGGCTACACCCTTACCGCCGAAATTAAAAACACCCCGGAATTGCAGGATTTGCATGTCGTGCTGCATACTTCTTTGAGTGGCGTATTTAATCAGGCGATGGTACAAAAAGTGGGCGCCGACGACTTTATTGCTAAATTTCATCCAGACGAGTTAGCTACCGCAGTTCAGAAGTGGTTGACAGCTGATTAGGAGCCTGGCCTGGTGCAACGCAAAGACGTCACTGACCAACATTACAGTGCCTTTACGGCCTATTTACAGACAAATGCCGGTATCGTTTTAGGGGAGGGGAAGCGTTACCTTGTGAAAAGCAGGTTAACATCCTTGCTTTTTGAAACCGGTATGGACGATATCAACGACCTTATAGATAAGGTTTTGTCTGGACGCGACAGACAGCTTACTCAAATGGCTATCGACGCGTTAACGACCAACGAAACCTTGTGGTTTAGAGATAACTACCCCTTTGATCTTCTCAAGTCTACGCTGTTTGCATCGATGACCCAAAAAAAGTCTAGCCTGACGATGTGGAGTGCCGCATGTTCGTCGGGACAAGAGCCTTATTCTATTGCGATGACGTACAAAGAGTACCTGCAAAGTCACCCGAGTAAATCGTTTAGGCTATCCATTGTGGCGACGGATTTGTCGAGCAAAATGATAGCTAGGTGTAAGCTTGGTGAATACGATGAGTTGTCCCTTTCTAGGGGCGGTCTTACGCCAGAACGCAGAAAGCGATTTTTCACTGAAACAGGAGAGGGTACGTTAAAAGTCGTTGATGACCTCTCGCGACTCATTCAATTTAAGCAGCACAATTTACTTGATGGGCGTATGCCTGGGCAAACGTTTGACATGATCTTTTGTCGTAATGTGCTTATCTATTTCTCTCCTGAGGTAAAGGCAAAACTACTGCAACTGTTTGCCGCTTCACTTTCCCCAGGCGGCATTTTGTTCCTTGGTGCGTCTGAGTCTATCACTGGAGCCAGTGAGTATTTCAATATGGTTCGGTGCTCTCCTGGTCTCTATTATCAGCTTAAATAGCTTTTAAAACATGTAGTTAGGCTGTCTCTATTTATATTCTTTTCTTTTTGGCACCTACTTTGCTTTAGTTTTCTTGTTAGAAAGAGGAGGCAATCGTGGCCATTAGTTTAGACAGACTTGCAGGTTTTCATCACAAAGCAGTGACTTTGCGCCAAGACCGTATGGAAATTATCGCCGGCAATTTAGCCAATGCAAACACCCCGGGATACAAAGCTCGAGATATCGATTTTCAGCAGGCGATGCAAGCCGCGCAAAACAAAACCTCTCACAGCCTCACTAGAACGCACGAAAAGCATTTTCAAGTTCAGGTGAGTGGCGGCATTGAAGAGCAGTTTCGCATACCTAATCAACCGGATACAGGCGATGGGAATACTGTTGAAGTGCAAACTGAACGTAATGCTTTTCTCGACAATGGGATGAGATTGCAGGCCGCAGTACAGTTTCTCGATGGCAAATTTAAAGGCATGAAAAAAGCCATTAGTGGAGGGCAGCAATAATGAGTTTGTTTAATGTAATGCGCATCTCAAGCACGGGTATGCATGCGGAAAGCGTCCGTTTGAACACCACTGCAAGCAACATCGCCAACGCAAACAGCGTCAGTAGCAGTTATGGCGAAACTTACAAGGCCAGACATCCGGTTTTTTCAGCCACCATGAACGAGGCAAATCAGCAGCAATCGAAAGGCGATGGTGTACAGGTACTCGGTATTGTGGAGAGCAATAAGCCGCTACAAATTGAATACGCGCCACATAATCCCCTTGCTGACGAAAACGGCTACATCTATAAGCCTAATGTAAATGTAGTGGAGGAGATGGCGAATATGATGTCGGCGTCCAAAGCATACGAGACCAACGTGCAGGTGGCTGATACCACTAAACGTATTTTCAGGCGTGTATTACAGCTAGGTCAGGGTCGTTAATCGGCTGAGTAAATGAGGACAAAATTGTGAGCACCTTAAGTACAGGTCCTACCGGACTAGGCAGTGATTATTACGTGCAGGAAGATACTGTTCCCATCGTTGATGGTACAGAGCAAAACCTGACACAGGAAGATTTCTTCGCCATTTTAACAGAGCAGCTGGCGAATCAGGATCCGACAAAGCCCGTTGATAACGACCAGATGGTATCCCAAATGACGGCGTTTACGACGGCCGATGGTGTGACCAAGCTCAATGAACAATTCGAGAACTTTGCCGCATCCATGACGTCGAACCAAGCGCTTCAGGCATCGGGTTTGATTGGCCAGGATGTGCTGGTGCCAGGCAATATCGGTTATACCTCAGACGGTTCAGGATTTTCAGGTGTTGTTGTCGCTGATGAAACTGTGCAGCAACTGACCATAACCATAGAAAACGGCCGTGGAGAAGTGATAAGAACCATAGACGCAGGTACTAATTCAGCTGGCAATATCGCGTTTAATTGGGACGGAACTGACAGCAACGGCAATACAGTGCCACCCGGTGACTACGCCATTTTTGCCGAAGGAACGGTACAGGGTGAAAATCAGTCTATTCCCACTGCAGTTAACCGTCACGTACAAAGCGTGTCGTTAGCGGCGAGCAACCAAGGGGTTATTCTGAATCTCGCGGGCGATGTCAGTATCAATTTAAATGAAGTTATTCAGATAGGCAGTTAAGAGGAGAATAAAGCATGTCTTTTAATATTGCTTTAAGTGGTGTATCAGCCGCGCAACGAGACCTAGATGTTACTGCAAATAATATTGCAAACGTTAATACGGTCGGTTTTAAAGAGTCACGTGCTGAGTTTGGTGATATCTACGCCGCCTCACTGCTGTCTGGTGGAAGAACAAAAGTCGGTGACGGTGTCCTTACCCAGGAAGTGGCTCAGCAGTTTTCACAAGGTAGTTTGCAAATTACGCGAACCTCGCTAGACATGGCGATCACCGGTAATGGGTTTTTTGCCACGACACCGGATTTAACGTCGCGAGATTTTTCATTTACCCGTGCTGGTCAGTTTAAGTTAGATCAAGACAATTTTGTGGTGAACTCAAACGGCGACAACCTAATGGGTTTCCCTGTCAATGATGATGGAACCTCTGCTTCTGTTGCATTGAGTACCACGGTTCCAGTGCGAATTCCAGATTCTTCAGGTTCACCACAACGTACCACGGAAGTATCGCCCCGCTTTAACTTACCTGCAGGTGAGGAGGCAGTGGATATTGATTTGTTTAACCCTGATGATCCGCTCACTTACAATGCGGCTACCTCAATTACCGTTTACGATTCTTTGGGTGATAGCCATGTAATGACCTATTACTTTATGAAAGACAATTCGGCTACTAATGAGTGGGTTGTTGCAACGTATATCGATGATACGCCCATTAACACTGCGGGTGATGACGGGGTTACCGCCGGGGTTGGTGCTAATGTGGCAGGGACAACAGCGGGTAACACCATTTCGGGTTTCCGTTTGATTTTCGACGAAAGTGGTGATTTCACTGGTATCCAAAACGGAGATGGAACCGCTGTTGCGACAGGTGATATTACGACCGTTGCATTGGGCGATCCACCGCTAACAAATGGCTCAGATCCCACTCAGCAGATCACGACTAATTTTGTGTTAGATCCGACGGGTGCTACACCAGATGAAATTACACAATTCGCGTCTGGCTTCGAGGTAACCTCACTGGAGCAAGATGGTTTGCCGGTAGGTCGTTTGACCAGTATCGACATCGGTCCGGATGGATTGGTAAGAGCGACGTTTTCTAACGGAACGTCAGATCCAATAGTGCGTGTTGCACTGGTACGGTTTGCCAACGAACAGGGCCTCACTCAACAGAGTAATACCACCTGGAAAGAGAGTATTCTTTCAGGCGAGGCACTAGCGGGTGAAGCAACCACGGGGACCTTTGGAGAAATTAATTCATCGGCGCTTGAATCAGCGAACGTTAATTTGACCAATGAACTTGTTGACCTGATCATTGCACAGCGAAACTTCCAGGCCAATTCGAGGGCGCTGGAGGTAAACAACCAGCTCAATCAGACTATTCTAAATATCCGATAACGGAATTAGCCAAGCAAAAAACCAGCCTCAGCGCTGGTTTTTTTGTGTTGTTAGCGTTAAATCTGGCTTCTACATAAACAATTGGCATCAACTTTGCTGCTTTATTAAATAATAGAGTTTAACTGTCAAAGAAGTGTCATGGATAAATTACTATACATTGCCACAAGCGGCGCCAAACAGGACCTCCTTGCTACTAGCGTACGCGCAAATAACCTAGCCAATGCGCAAACAACAGCATTTAAAGCGCAGTTGGAGCAGGCAAGGGCAATGCCGGCATACGGCGAAGGTTTGCCGACTCGCGTCTTCTCAATGACAGAAAGCCCAAGTAACAATTACGAGTCAGGTCCACTTGCACCCACAGGACGCGACCTTGATGTCGCCATTCAAGGTAACGGTTGGTTCGCTGTTCAGGATGCTAATGGCAACGAGGCTTACTCACGCAATGGTCGTTTTCAACTGGGTGCAGACGGTGTGCTCGAAGACAGCTTGGGCAATATGATCATGGGTGAAACTGGCCCTCTGTTTCTGCCTGTTCCTTTGGAAAACTTAAACATTGCTACTGACGGCACAATATCAACCCGGCCTCAGGGTGCACCGGAAACCGTGCTACAGGAAGTCGGCAGGTTGCGCTTGGTGAATCCAGACTACGACCAGTTGCAAAGAGGCAGTGATGGTTTATTCAGGATGCGTGACGGCAGTCAGGCTGAGTTTGATGAAAATGTCAGGATACAGTCGGGGATGCTGGAAGGGTCAAACGTGAATGCGATTGATGAAATGGTATCCATGATCAGCCTACAGAGACACTATGAAATCCAAATAAAAATGATGAAGAAAGCCGAGCAACTGGATCTGCGCGGCAATATGTTACTGAGAATTATTTAAAGCCACTGATTAACCAGTGACGAGGAGAGATGTATGCATCCAGCATTGTGGATTAGTAAAACTGGCCTTGATGCCGCACAGACTGATGTATCTGTGGTATCGAACAACCTGGCCAATGCGTCTACCATCGGCTTTAAGAAAGACCGTGCGGTATTTGAAGACTTGCTCTATCAGAACATAAATCAGCCGGGCGGACGCTCATCGGCAGACACAGAACTGCCCTCTGGGTTGATGATAGGTGCGGGTTCAAAAGTGGTAGCAACGCAAAAGGCTCACACCCAAGGTAATATGCTAACTACCGAAAATGCATTAGATATGTCCATTCAGGGGCGGGGATTTTTTGAAATTCTCCAGCCCGATGGCACCTTGGCTTATACCCGAAATGGCCAGTTCACATTGAATGACCAAGGGCAAATTGTCACGCCAGGCGCAGGTTTTTTACTGCAGCCAGAGATCACTGTGCCGGAAGATGCGCAGCAAATTACTGTTTCTCAGGATGGTGAAGTGTCAGCGACTGTGCGCGGACAGCCTGAACCACAAGTACTCGGCCAGCTGAATGTCACTGATTTTATCAACCCCACTGGGTTGCAACCTATCGGTCAGAACCTGTTTGTGGAAACCGCCGTGAGTGGTGCGCCTATTCAGGGGATCCCAGGTTTGGAAGGGCTTGGTAGCGTGATCCAAGGTGCGCTTGAAACCTCCAACGTCAATGTGACAGAAGAACTGGTTAATTTAATCGAAAGTCAACGCCTGTATGAGATGAACTCGAAGGTTATCTCTTCGGTGGACCAGATGCTAGGTCAGGTAATTCAACAGTTATAGGTGACATTGTGAAGTCGGCATTTTTCGTTGTTTTGGTGACAATTTGGTTAGTGGGTTGCAAAAGCACCTACGAGCCGCCTGTGCAAGCTGGCGATCCAAGGTTTGCGCCCATAATCCCTGATTATCCAAGGGAAGAAGTCGCGCAAAACGGTACACTATTTCGTCCACAACTGGCGAACAGTCTCTACAGTGATGTCACCGCGCGCAGAGTCGGTGATATTATCACTGTTCAACTGCGCGAAAACACCAATGCAACTAAATCTGCCAATACTACCACCTCAAAAGAGTCGACCATTGAGCTGGCCCCTATTACTGGTCTTGGCAATGCTCCAGTAAATTTAGGCGGCGACTCTATTCAGCTAAATGTAGACTCCAGCAATGACTTTAGCGGCGATGCACAGTCTAACCAAAGCAACAGTCTCACCGGTAATATTTCCGTTACCGTTGTTGAAGTATTACCTAATCAGAACTTGGTGATCCGGGGTGAAAAATGGCTAACCTTGAATAAAGGCGATGAATACATTCGTTTGACCGGCATAATTCGTCCTGCCGATGTCAGCCCGGCAAACATTATCGAGTCAACAAAAATTGCAAACGCACGCATTCAATACAGCGGCACAGGCCGGTTTGCAAGAGCCCAGGAAAAAGGTTGGTTAATGCGTTTCTTTGATTCCAAATGGTGGCCCTTGTAGGAGCAGCAATGATGAAAAGTATCTGTGCCATTATCGTTTTTATACTAAGTTTTTCACTCCTTTCCGGCGATGCTAATGCGCAGCGCGTTAAAGATGTCGCAAGTATCCAGGGCGTACGCAGCAACCAGTTAGTGGGTTACGGTTTAGTAGTTGGTCTTCCAGGAACGGGTGAACAGAGCCCGTTTACAGAACAAAGCTTTCGCACCATGTTGTCTAACTTTGGCATTAGTGTGTCACCCAACGTAAAGCCAAAAATTAAGAATGTTGCAGCTGTGGCGGTACACGCAGACCTGCCAGCTTTCGCAAAGCCAGGTCAAACCATAGACGTTACCGTGTCCTCTATGGGGGAAGCAAGTAGCCTACAGGGGGGCACCTTATTACAAACCTTTCTCAAAGGTTTGGACGGAAAGGTTTATGCTGTGGCTCAAGGTAGTTTAGTTGTAAGTGGTTTCGGTGCAGAAGGGGGTGACGGAAGCCGCATCGTAGTGAATACACCTACTGTCGGACGTATTCCCAATGGTGCGTTGGTTGAGCAAACCGTTCAAAGTGGTTTTGCTAACGGTGACTACCTGACCTTGAATCTGCATCACCCAGACTTTTCAACTGCAAAACGTTTGGCCGATACCATCAATCAGCGTTTAGGGGCAGACCCCGCCAAGGGCTATGCCATTGCAACACCTTTAGACGCAGCCTCTGTGAGAGTGACGGCGCCACGAGATCGTGGCCAGCGGGTCGGCTTTTTGGCTACTTTAGAAAACTTTGAGTTTACGCCTGCAGATGCGCCTGCCCGTGTAGTGATCAATAGCCGTTCTGGCACCATTGTGATAGGTCAGGATGTTCGATTGTTACCTGCCGCCATAACCCATGGCGGGCTCACCGTGACCATTTCTGAGAACCAACAGGTAAGTCAGCCCAATGCTTTTGCAGACGGCGATACTGTGGTGACTACACAATCTATTGTTGATGTTAACCTCGCTGATAGCCGCATGTTTAAGTTTGACCCAGGGGTGACACTGGACGAGCTTGTCAGGGCTGTGAATGAGGTTGGCGCTGCTCCGGGTGACTTAATGGCAATTCTTGAAGCCTTGCAGCAGGCTGGTGCCTTGCGCGGTGAGTTGGTTGTGATCTGATGGAACTCAAAAATATCGCCAATGACCAGCTGGATTTTGCCCGCAATGCTACTGACATTGCAGGCTTAGATTCATTGCGTCAGGCTGCGCACAGCGGTAATGGTGAGGCACTTGAAAAAGCCGCCCAGGAGTTTGAAGCCATCTTCGTACGTATGATGCTCAAATCTATGCGGCAGGCGCAAGAAGCATTGGCCGATGAAAATAACCCCATGAACTCCCAACATGTAAAATTTTACCGAGACATGCATGATCAGCAAATTGCTTCAGACCTAGCCGCGGGAGAGGGCATGGGCTTAGCTAAGCTTATTGTGCAGCAGCTTGGTCCGCAACAAGAAGGATACATGCCATCCTCTGCGATTCGACAAGGGGCAAATCTTCCGACTCAGCAGCATACATCCACCGTTCAAAGAGGTCAGAAGGCTGCGGGTTTTGATAACCAGCAAGCATTTGTAGACCAACTTTTACCAGCGGTTAAGCCCGTGGCTGATGCACTAGGCATAGACGCCAGTGGACTGGTTGCGCAGGCAGCTTTGGAGACAGGCTGGGGCCAGCATATGATCCACTCTGCGCAAGGCAAAAACAGCCACAATTTATTTGGTATTAAAGCCAGTAATGGATGGCAAGGAGAGCAAGCGACCGTGCCAACATTGGAGTATAAAAACGGCGTTGCTAACAAAGAATCGGCGGCGTTTCGGGTGTATTCCTCTATTCAGGAAAGCATTCAGGATTATAAAGACTTCCTTCAGCACGGCCGATATTCAAAAGTACTGGAGCAAGCCGGTAATACAGAAGGCTTTTTCAGTGCACTGCAAAAAGCAGGTTATGCGACAGACCCTCAGTATGCTGACAAGGTAATGGGTATTATGAAACGCCTCAAAAGTGAATTCGGGGCTGGTTTATGAGTTTTATTCGAAACACAGACCTGTTTAGTATTGCCACTTCTGGCGTGGCCGCAAGCACGCGTCTACTTCAGACGACAGGTAATAACATTGCTAACGTTAATACTGAAGGTTATGTTAGAGAGCGCACATCACTTTCTACGCCGCAAATTGGCGGTGTAGAAGTCGCTTATACAGAGCGGGTTATTAATCAGTTTGCCGTGAATCAACGCAGAAGAGACCTGACTGAGGTAGGTGAATGGCGCACTTATGATGAGAAAGCTAACGCCATCGACAATTTGCTTGCCAATGAAGCAAATTCCATTTCAACAGGCTTAAGCGATTTTTTTGCCTCTGTACAAACAGCGGCTGACGACCCTTCAAGTTTATCATCGCGAGACGTGGTGTTGGGAGAGGCTCGACAATTGTTAGGACAAATGTCCACCATGTCTGACTTTCTCAGAGCAAAGGAGAAAGAGGTCAACCTCGAATTTACCAGTGCAGTTAACAGAGCGAATTCGTTGATTGAACAAATTGGGGAGCTGAATAAAGCGATAACATTTGTGACCAGTGCTAATCTCAAGGAAGATCCTGGCTCGCTCTTAAATGAACGAGACAATGCGATTAACGAGTTGGCGGGGTTGCTGTCGATTGAAGTCCGTGATGGCGGTAATGCAGGTGGCAGTGGTCTTGCCGTGAACCTCACCACAGGTGAATCTCTGGTATTAGAAGACGGTGATTTTAATATTTTAGAGTTGGGAAGCGATGCCGATCTGACCTTCAAAGAAATTCAAGTTGGTACCAATTTTACCAATAAAGGTAACACCAGCATTAACGTACTGGAAAATGATTTAGGCGGTGTCTTAGGAGGGCTGTTTCGCTACAGGGACGAGATTCTTGGACCAGCACAACGTGATCTTGGCCAACTCGCTGTCGCTATCGGTGATGCCATCAATAGCCAAAACCGGCTAGGAATGGATATGGATCAACAGCTGGGTGGTGACATTATTGCTCTGCCGACTTTTTCAGGATTACCTTACACGGATACGCCGGGAAATCTGACTGTAGAGGGGCGCTTTACGCCAGGTAAAGGGGCTGAAATCACCGATGCGGATATCAAAATTACTGTGACGGCAGTAAACGGAGCAGACCAGCCCACTGAAATAACGATAGAGTATTTGGAAGGCAATGGTGAGCCGAAGCGCGATGCTACGGGCAATCCTATTGTGTTAACGGGTATAACGGTGGGTGCAGGTTACAATGAAATCCAAGGTGGTATTGAAATAGAATTTGACCCCTCGGATACCTTTAGTGTCGATAATGAATTTTTATTACAACCGACAAAATTTGCTGCCAACAATATTGAAATGGCAACCATGCGCCCTGAAGACCTTGCCTTTGCATTGCCCGTTAGAGTCGAGCCTGATGGCGAAAACTTAGGTGATGCGATTGTCTCGTTTACGAAAGTCACCAACACCACACTTGGAACTGGAAACGACAGGTCTGCCTTCGATGGCAATGGAGGCCTGCATGATGTAGCTGGCTCTCCCAGTGCGACACAGGGTGCACCTGTACAAATTGTATTTGTATCAGAGACTGAATTTCAGGTACTCGATGGTGAAAATCCAGCCAACGTTATTACCAATGTAACTGGAGTGACCAACTACGAGAACCTACTTGAACAAGCTCAGAACAGTGGTGCTGCGCCAGCATGGCCAGCCTCGTTTGCAGCGCTTGATGACTACCCCGGTTACGATTTTAGCTTAAGCGGAATTCCCAAGCCCGGTGACAGTTTTACCATTCAATATAACACTGACGGGATTGATGATAATCGCAATGCCGTTATTATGGGTGGACTGCAGGAAGGTGCATTTGTGCAATTGAGCAGTGAAAGTACGAATCAAGCTCGCACTTTTCAGGAAGCATACTCCTCTATGGTAGGACGTGTTGGCGAACAATCGGCGAATGCCGATATTACACTTAGAGCTTCTGAGGCAACACTGGCTAGTTCAGAAAAGTGGTTTCAGTCGGTATCGGGTGTCAGCCTGGATGAGGAAGCAGCTAATTTAGTACGTTTTCAGCAGTCCTATGCAGCGTCTGCACAGATTTTGCGGGCGGCTCAGGAGTTATTCGATACTATTCTGGCTGCGGCGAGGTAATAACATATGCGTGTCCCAACGAGTTTGCTTTTTGACCAAAATATTCGCGCAATTATGAATAACCAGCAACAGCTGGCGGATGTCCAAGAGTCGCTTTCAACCGGGAAAAAGATCAATCGGCCTTCCGATGATCCCGTTGGCGCGGCCAAGGTGTTGCGTATTACTGAGTCGTTGGACAAGTTGACTCAGTATCAAAGGAATAACGACCTGTTAACCAATTCGTTGGAGCAGCAGGAAGTGGTTCTGCAAAATGTCAATGATGCCGTTCAGCGTGCGCGCGTGCTGGCAATTCAGGCCGGTTCCGGGATTTTGGCATCTGCAGACAGAAAAGCAATAGCCACTGAAATCGAGCAAATTCGCAATGAGGTGTTCGACCTAATGAACACGCGAAATGCTAATGGCGAATATATCTTTTCCGGATATCAGTCTCAGTCACAGGCTTATGAATTTAATCCGTCTTCCGCTACACCGTTCACCTATTTAGGTGACAATGGTACTAACAACGTGAAGCTATCAGACAGTGTTGAGGTTCGCAGTACAGTAACGGGCGCACAAGTGTTTGACAATGCGCTTGCGCGCTTCGATTTTGAGATCACGGGTACTACGGGGGCGACCATTGAAGAGGCCAGCATTCTTCAGCAGGGCACATTTGATAAGTTTTATGATAACAACTATGACTTGGTCACTGCGGCAAACAATGATTTTCGGTTTACTGTGCTTGCCGGCAACCAAATACAACTGACGAATCAAGGTACGGGCGCGACAGTAGCCACCTTGGGTTTTACCTCTGGAGAAAGTTTTTCGTTTCAGGGGGCGACCTTCCGTTTCAATGCTGGTGTCGGTGATACGGTAGATTTTTCGCTCCAGCCACCCGACAAAAAGAATATTGCTGAAACACTTAACGATTTTGTTAATGCATTAAAAAATGACGCTACTGACGCTGATTTGCGCGAAGCCATTTCTGATGTGGTGGTAGGCATTGATAACGCCAAAGAGCTCATAGGCAATGAGATTTCATCCATTGGTGGCCGAAGGAATATTGCCACTTCTATTTATGAAACAAACCTCGACCTTGAAATCGTCAACAAGGAAGCGCGTAGTAAAATCGAAGACACAGATTATGCAGAGGCCTCGGCTGAGTTTGCTAAACAGGAAACTGCCTTGGAAGCAACTCTAGCTACGTTCCCGCGTATATCTAATCTGTCATTGTTTAATTTTATTTCTTAAGGCTCACTGCAACGTAAGGTGTGCCAGATAGACACGGCTTTGTCGGTCAATGTGCATTGAGTAATAGGCTATCCACAGATTATCACCTTCTGTTACAAGGCCGGGGTAACTATTGTCGCCAGCACTGGGTAATACCAATTGCTTTTGTAATGAGGCCGATGAGGGCGAGAGTAACCAAACGGCCGTTTTTAGTCGGCCGCTTTCTATTGTTCTACCTGCAACTATGAGAAGGTCTGGGTCCAACTCAATTAATACTGGCCCACCGATATAAGTAGATAAATCTGTCCATTGCCAGCGTGTGTATGGAAAAGCAGCGCGGCCCCACATGGCTGAATAGGTGTCAGCATCTCGACGCACTAGGGCATGTAATACGCCCTCACCATCGAACCAAATGTCACTTTCGTTAGGATAACCTTTACCGTGTTTTTCAAGAGACAATATGCCGTGCTTGACACACTCCATGCTACCAAGCGGGTTGCCCCTATAAAGATCTACTCTGTTTGCTGCACGATTATAAGCAATGCCGTAAGCAAGCTTTTCATGCCAACGCAAGCGCCATAGCCACCAGCCCGCAGGACCAAAATAGCGGGGCGATGACCAGGTTTTCCCATTATCACTAAACCAACAAACGCTTTGTGAAAATGTTGTTTTATTGTTCTGATCGTGATGCCTTGCATAAGCTATCAGTAGTACTTTGCCGTTTGGCATCAATGATAATTTGGGGTCTCGTAGGTCCACTGAGGGAAAGCAAAGTTGTTGTCGATGAGATATTCGGTTGTCAGCTTCGATCAATGCAGTCTCAATTGTACCCGCACTACTCACATGATTGACTGCTTTTCGATAACAAACGAGAAGCCCATCTGCAACGTTGAGTAAATCCACAAACGCGCAGTGTGGCCCTTTTGAAGAAACTTGTAGAATTTGCTCAATTTTAAATCGCATCTTATTTTTCAAAGTAATCTTAATTATTTCAATAGTATAGGACTCAATAAAAGTTCTGTTTTGGATTTTTTTGCATTTTTTGCTCAAGGGAATTTTTCTATCGACGATAACAAAAACGAGAGAGCCAGTTCATCAGTCCAATTTTAAGCGGTCTGGTGGTCTACTAAGTAAAAATTGCCGGACAAATCCGGTCGCCAGCCAACGCTGGACTGAGAGTGTAGGAGAGTCACATGACTTTATTCGTCAATACCAATGTATCTGCGATCAATGCGCAGCGTCAGCTTTTCGATGTGGGTAACCGGTTGAACGTATCTTTTGAGCGTTTGTCTTCAGGCTTTCGCATCAACAGTGCAGCCGATGATGCCGCAGGTTTACAAATCACCGACCGTTTAACATCACAGGTTCAAGGCCTTAATCAAGCGGTGCGCAACGCCAATGACGCGATTTCTTTGGCGCAAACGGCAGAAGGAGCCTTGCAGGAGTCGACCAATGCGCTTCAACGTATTCGTCAGCTAGCAATTCAATCACAAAACGGCATTAACTCATCTGCTGACCGAGCTGCACTTCAGCAAGAAGTCACTGCGTTGGTGAGTGAATTGTCAAGAGTGGCAACAGACACCCAATTCGGGGGCTTGAGCATCCTAGACGGTAGCTTCTCTACAGCATTCTTAGTGGGTGCAAATGCGGGGCAAACAATCAGTGTTAACCTATCTAGCTCAAACGGTGCATCGTTTGGTGCCTCTGGTTTGGGCGTCGGCACGGTTGACGTTACCACAACAGCGAATGCTTCAAGTGCACTTGCATCTATCGATACTGCAATATCAGCAATTGGTGCACAGCGTGCTGAACTGGGTGCCTTGCAGAATCGTTTCCAGTCTACTATACGTAACCTTAGTAACATCGCTGAAAACGTATCTGGCGCACGGTCTCGTATTAAAGATACAGACTTTGCCGCAGAGACTGCTGAATTGACCCGTAATCAGATTATACAGCAGGCGAGTACTACTGTATTGTCTCAGGCGAATCAGCGTCCTCAGAGTGCACTTCAGCTACTAGGTTAATCGGGATAGTGGATGATGACCCACTGCCTGAGACGCCAGGAGTGCTAATGAGAGGTCAGGTAGTCCGGTTTTCGCTCAATCTCCTAACGTAGAGCGGTTGGTCGGGGCAATTCTTGCCTCGGCCTTTTTCATTTAAAAACCTATAAAAAACAAACGCTTAATAATTTAGCAAAAAATTCGCTAAAGGATTTTTTGTGCCTGCACGATAAACAAAACAAAGGGAACGGAAAAAACAAAAATAAGCCGTCAATCCCTAAAGCTACACGCACCAAAAATAATAATAGCGTGAGCAAAAACAGGCCTAAAAACAATAACAACGCCTGGTTAAAAAAAATCGTTAGGAGATTACAATGAGCTTGTTTGTTAGCACGAACGTGTCGTCGCTGAATGCGCAACGACAACTGTTCACCTCTAATAACAACCTGAGCACGGCATTTGAGCGCTTGTCATCAGGTTTTAGAATCAATAGCGCCAAAGACGACGCGGCAGGTCTACAGATTTCTGACCGTGTAACCTCACAAATTATGGGCTTGGATCAAGCTGTTAGAAATGCCAACGACGGTATTTCTCTTGCGCAAGTGGCTGAAGGTGCCATGCAGGAGATCACCAATGCGTTGCAGCGGATCCGTGTACTTGCTATTCAGGCCCAAAACGGGATCAACACCTCGGCTGACCGCCTTGCACTTCAAAAAGAAGTGTCAGCACTCAAGCTAGAAATTAGTCGAATTGCTGTTACGTCGCAGTTTGCTGGTGGTGATATCTTAACGGGTGCGTTTTCCACTGCCTTTCTCGTTGGTGCACAAGCGGGACAATTCATCAGTTTTAATCTTTCAAGACCTGGTGGATATGGGTTCTCAGGGCTGACTAATGGTCAAACTGATTTAAGTGTCGCCACTACTGCACTGGCATCGGCTGCGCTGCCCATCGTTGATTCAGCGATATCGGCAATCAACGCTAAACGGGCCGACTTGGGTGCTATTCAAAATCGGTTTCAGTCCACTATTCGAAACCTTACCAATATTTCAGAAAATGCAGCAGCGGCACGTTCTCGCATACGTGACACAGATTTTGCCACAGAAACGGCAGAATTGACCCGTTGGCAGATTATTCAACAAGCCAGTGTATCGGTTCTGGGACAAGCTAATCAGCGTCCTCAGGCAGCACTGCAGCTACTGCAGGGATAACAATGACATGATGAGGCTGTATACGCGGGGGCAGACTGCAGCCAGTAATGAATAACGATTGAGTAGATAAAAAGAAAACGGTCGGAATGCAATTTGTGGGGCAGACTGCAACCGACCGATGAGTAGAGTGAATTTGCAAGACAACGTGTAAAAAAAGTAGTGCTTTGTGCTGTTTAAGCTGCCGACTGACAGGTAAGACGCCAGGAGGTAGTGAGAGGTATGAGGTCTGGTACGCCAGACCTGCCCGTCAGCATTAAACTTACTTTTAAACGGCAACACCGAGCAAAAGCGTCGGCATTCCGCCGACCATTTGAGAGATGCATAGGTTGTGCCAACACGTTGATTTAGTAAAAACTGCGCAATAAAAAAAGCAATAGCGCATGAATATCAACTGTTAGGAGAAACCTTATGAGTCTTTATGTTAATACCAATGTTTCATCGATTAATGCGCAACGTCAGCTATTTACTTCTGGAAATGGGTTAGATACGGCATTCGAACGCTTGTCTTCCGGATTTCGTATCAACAGTGCTGCTGATGATGCTGCTGGTCTTCAGATCGCTGACCGTGTTACTTCACAAATTCTAGGCCTTGACCAGGGTGTGAGAAATGCCAATGATGGTATATCACTTGCCCAGGTTGCAGAAGGTGCTTTATCTGAGACAACCAATGCACTCCAGAGAATCCGGGTACTGGCAATCCAGTCACAGAACGGTATCAACAGTTCTTCAGACCGTATCGCACTGCAAAAAGAAGTGTCAGCACTGAAATTGGAAATCAGTCGAATTGCCTCTACTACTCAATTCGCTGGGGTAGAAGTTCTCAATGGAACGTTTTCAACCGCCTTTTTGGTTGGCGCAAACGCAGGGCAAACGATTAGCGTCAATATTTCCAGTACGAATGGTGCTTCATTCGGTTTCTCAGGGTTAACCAATGGGCAAACTGACTTGAGTGTGGAGACAACCGCGCAGGCCTCTACGGCACTAACTGTTATTGACAGTGCGATTTCTGCAATCGGCGGTATTCGTGCAGACTTAGGTGCCATTCAAAACCGCTTTCAGTCGACTATCAGGAACTTAAGTAACATTTCTGAAAATGCACAAGCGGCAAGATCGCGTATCCGTGATACAGACTTTGCCGCCGAAACGGCATCATTAACCCGCTTCCAGATTATCCAGCAGGCAAGTACATCCATACTGGCACAGGCGAATCAGCGACCGCAGGCGGCATTGTCTTTACTTCAGTAAAAAAGCAGGGGAACAATTGAATCAATAATCTCGATGAGAGGGTGGAACTGAGAGGCCAACCCTTGCCAAGGAAGGCGGCCGCAAGGCTTGAAACCTAGCGGCCACACTACATAAAACGCCGACTAACAGAACCGAGAGTGTAGAAGTTATGGTTGAGAGGCCAGTATTTTTCTACTAATTCTGCCAGCCGACTGAAACAGTATTTGCTCCAATCTCCTAACGTGAGCAAGCTGGCCGGGTCTTATGACTCGGCCTTTTTTATTTTTATGCCGCGTCAAAAGTTTGTCCCTTCAGACTTACCTAATAATAGTTAGCACACCCCGTGCCAAAATGTAAATCTTTTCACGAAATACTTCTTTTTCTTCCCTAAGAGGGTTTTTTCTCAATTTTAATTTCTTTAAAACCTAATAAAAACAGATAGATAAAAATAATTTGAAAAAAAATTAAAAAAAAAGCTAAAGCTCCTTTAGGGAATGCCGATACCCATAGTTGAGGGGTAATTTAACTTGAGGTGATTTGGCCGGTGTAGTGACTTGTCAAATCAGGTATGTAGGCGTTAAGTGTGAGAGCTTTTCGCCCCAGGAGGTAGAAAATGACTTTATTTGTAAATACTAACGTCTCCGCCTTGAACGCACAGCGTCAGTTATTTGATGTCGGTCAGCGTTTGGGCACATCTTTTGAGCGTTTGTCATCTGGTTTTCGTATTAACAGTGCGGCAGATGACGCAGCGGGTCTTCAGATTTCTGACCGACTCACTTCACAAATCCAAGGCTTGAATCAGGCAGTACGTAACGCTAACGATGCTATTTCGCTGTCGCAGACTGCTGAAGGTGCTTTGTCAGAATCAACTACGGCATTGCAACGGATCCGCCAGCTAGCGGTGCAATCGCAAAGTGGTATCAACAGCTCCTCTGACCGTGCAGCACTTCAGCAGGAAGTTACTGCGTTGGTCAGTGAGTTGTCACGGATTGGTTCAGACACGCAGTTCGGTGGTGTTAGTCTGCTAGATGGTGGATTCTCCACAACCTTCTTAGTAGGAGCCAACGCAGGGCAAACAATCAGTGTCAATTTGTCTAGTGCAGACGGTGCTTCATATGGTGCGTCTGGCCTGGGTGTCGCCACTGTAGATGTGTCAACATTAACTGGGGCGTCTAGTGCACTCACTGCTATAGATACCGCGATTTCTTCAATCGGTGCTCAGCGTGCTGAGTTAGGTGCATTGCAGAATCGATTCCAGTCAACGATACGTAACTTGAGTAACATCTCTGAGAACCTTTCAGGGGCGCGTGCTCAGATACGTGATACTGACTTTGCTGCTGAAACTGCAGAATTGACGCGTAATCAGATTATTCAGCAGGCTTCAGTTTCTGTGCTGAGTCAGGCGAATCAGCGTCCGCAGACTGCGTTGTCGTTGCTTGGATAAGCTATAATAAAAATATAAATTTAGCGATAACGGGTGTCTGCAGATGCAGAGCCCGTTTTGTTGTTTATACTTTGTAGGAGGTGAATTGTGGAGATTTCAAACGTACAATTTGGCCAGAATGTTGCACAAAGCAACACGCTGCAGGATGCAGCCGATCAGTCAGCCCAAGTTCAGCAACGCGTACTTGAGCGTGACTTAGCCACAAATACGGTTACAGAAACTCAAGAAAATTCTGCTCAGGCCGATAGCCAAGAGAGAAGAGGGGAAGGCAGTCGCCCACTTGAGCAAGCGGTACAAGAAGTTCAGGAGTTTGTGCAAAGCCAGGCAAGAAATTTGGCTTTCGACATAGATGACGGCACAAATCGTTCTATTGTTACCGTGAGCGATACAGAATCCGGTGAGGTAATACGGCAAATTCCTTCCGATGAGGTGCTGAAATTGGCCGAACGCATTCAGTCATTGCAACAAGACATTGGCGCAAGTGTTGGAGTGTTCGTCAACAGGCAAGTGTAAATGAGGTAAGTTATGTCAATTCAATCATTAGGGGTTGGCTCAGGGCTTGCGCTTGATGATTTGGTCAAGCAGCTCCTAGAAGCCGAGCGCAAGCCAAAAACCGACAGGCTAGATGCGCGAGAAGAAAAAAACGAGGCAGAACTGTCTGGCCTTGGTCAGTTAAAGTCTAAATTATCAGACTTTAAAGATGCTGTTGATGAGCTTCGCAGAGACACTGATATCAGTGGAAGAGAGCCGGTAATTACCGACCCTGATGCTGATACCAGTATTATAACGGCTGAAGCTGCTAACAGTGCTTTGACCGGTGACTATGAAATTGCTGTTTCGCAACTTGCCTCAGGCAGCCGCATTATTACAAACGATGGCGATTTCGCTTCATCGTCAGATTCTGTGTTATCCGCGGGTTCTGGATCAGGCTCACTGACTTTCAAGATAGGCAATACCGGCGATACATTCTCGATTAACGTTGCAGAAGGGACGACCCTCGCTCAACTCAGAGAGCAAATAAACAACGACGAAAACAATTTTGGTGTTAAAGCCAATATTATCGAAACGGGTACTGCAGCGGGCGCTAAACTTGTCTTTACATCAGAGATAACAGGCACCAATAACGATCTGACCATCGTAAACGACAATGACCTGGCCGATTTGGAGAGACTGGCAACCACCAATTCTCTCGAGGCGGCTACTTATTTGGTTGCTGCAGAAAACGCTAAAAACGCAATTGCCACCATTGATGGTCTCACCGTTCAAAGTGCGACAAACGAATTTGAAAATACCATTCAGAATGTTTCTTTCACTGCTGAGAGAGAGTCGCCATTTGACACCGATGGCACCACAAGGCGCACGTCAACATTATCTATCGGATTTGATCGCGAAGGTTTAGATGGAAAAATTCGCGACTTTGTCGATAACTTTAATAACTTAATATCAGAAATTAAAACGCTTACCAAGTACGGTGAATCTGATTTGGAAGAAGACGGTGCTCTTGCTGGCGATGCATTGGCCCGAGGCATTCAAAATACACTTACCGGGTTAGTCGGCGAAAATGTATCAGCGTCCAAACTTGGCGGCTTGTTTCAACTGGGTATTGAGTTGGATGAAGACGGTAAATTAGAAATTGGCAGTGTTGACTTTGGTCTCGGCTCTGGCGAAGACAGACTGAAAGAGGCAATGGACGACAATTTCGATGAGATCGCAAAACTTTTTACTGACTCAGAAGAAGGTATTGCTGTTAGATTGTACGAAACGTTAAAGCTCTACACCGATTCTGGTGGTTTACTGCAGTCGAGAGAGCGAAATGCGAAGGACGAACGCGACAGAATTCTTGATGACAGAGCGGCTCTTGAACTGCGTCTTCTTAGTACAGAACAAATTTTACGAGATAAGTACCTTAATCTTGACCTTACAGTGGCAAGGTTAAATCAGACAGGATCTGCTTTATTAGCAGCATTAGGCTAGGTTAGGAGAGTGGTATGGCTTTAAAAGGTATCAATGCATATAAAAAAGGAAACCTGAAGCAGGATGTATCGACGGCTGACCCTCACCGCCTTACACTGATGCTAATGCAAGGGGCATTGGACAGGCTAGCTTATGCAAAAGGCGCTATGGAGCGCAGAGAGTATGAGGCAAAGTCTGAATATCTCTCAAAGGCAACGGCAATCGTCATGCACTTAAGAGATACGCTTGATATTGAAATTGGTGGCGAAATGGCGCAAAACATGTATGCCCTGTACGACTATATGGTTGAGTTAATTACAACCGCGAATGCAAAAAATAGTTTGCAGAGCATAGATGAAGTGATTAGCCTGTTAACACCTATTCGAGACGCATGGGTTCAAATTCCTGAGTCGGCTAAACAGGAAGCATTTGAAGCTCAACGTCAAAAACATGCAGCTGTGTGAAAGTAGAATCTTTATATCACCAATTCAGTACTGAGACTCTGAAACAGCTAAATATTGATATTTATGACGCTATCAAGGCTGTTTCGGAGCCAGAAAATGACTATCAAAAAGTGCTTGCTCTTGTTGAGAAACGAGATTTAGAAATTGTCACAATATTATCCAGCCTACGCGAGTCAGAGAAGCCCCTTTTTGCCCGACTTGAATCAGATATAAACGCCTTCTTTGTTGACGAAATTGCAAATTTGAAACAGGCTGTTGTTGAGGAAACAAAAACTTTTCTGCTTAGACGGAATGCAATTAAGAAGTACAAATAATAATGTTAAAAAATGTCTATTTGCATATTCATTCTGATGATGACGAACAACAGCTGATTGAGAAAGAACGCGTTGGTGAAATGACAGCGCTTGAGCGCTCCAATCTCAATACATTGCAAAGACGAATGCCTGGTCTTTATGAATTAGCCTGTATGGATGAATCATCTACGTCATCCATTATTTGTAATAAACATGGCGAGCTTAATATAGTTGACCAAAAAACAGGACGAGTTCTTTACGGAGAACACCCGAGACAAGAAATTTCAAAACACGTTGATTGGTTTTTGGAATACCCTTTTAGAATAACTTGCTCTGATACCCAAAGTGGAAGAACAGAGGCCCAAACAAACCGCTTTTTAGGCTTCGATTCACCAATCGCAGTTAAGTTGAGCGAACATGATAGCACTGTCAGTAATATGGATATTGTAGTGGTTTTGGGGTTGGGGTTAGGGTACCAACTTGACATGCTCATTGACCGGGTTAATCCCAGGCATATTATTATTTATGAACCAGATATTGGTTATTTGAAGAGCTCTTTGTTCGCCATTTCCTATAAAGCATTATTGGAGCGTGCAAACAAGCAGGGGGTAGGGCTTTATTTTCAGGCCGGTAAAGATGGGCGAGACATAAAAGCAGATATCACGGAGTTATCCGAAGTAACTCCTGCTGATGCCTTCTATGTATATAAACATTACAACCATCCTGTTTTTGATAAAGTGGTTAAAGATTTGGCTCTTGAAGCTTGGTGCGACATCCAACAAATTGAGCCATCTGAAAGCGAATTAACTAGTTTTATTGACTATGTTCCACCGTGGACACAGCCTTTTTACAGTCATCAGTGGACCCGAGCAGGTTTGAATCTCGCGTTATTCGAGAGCAATTTAGCTGCTTTAAAACGTTATTTTCCTGATATCCATGAGTCCATGGTGAACTATTCACCCAAAAACTGGTGGCCGGTTTCAAATAGTGATGGGATTGTAAATTTAGCATATCATCCAACAATGTCTCTACTGTATGGTGAAAATCCCTGTGTAGAGAGCAAGTTGAGTATTGAGGCCTTTAAAAAAAGGCCCAATATAGACGGCTTAGTGTTGGGCTACAATGGAAAAAAACTAAGAAAATATCAGCACTATCAACTGGTAAATAAATGTGAAGCAGTGCTAAACGAGCTTGAAGAAAGCAATGGCGATTTACCCGAGTCAGTAAAGTCAATGATTATTTTTGGCTTAGGAGTGGGCTATCAACTGCCACATTTATTTGAAAATCACACAGTCGAAAAACTGTTTATTTGCGAGCCCAACCCGGATTATTTTTTTGCTTCGCTGTTCTCAATTTCATGGTCAGAGGTTTTTGAGCGTTTCGATGTAGATGGCGGTCACTTATATATTAATATTGGCGATGACGGTTCGCATTTAATTGAAGATCTCCTTAAGCAGTTCCACACAGTGGGGCCTTACGTTTTGGCCAGTACCTATTTTTATCAGGGCTACTACAACGCAAACTTGGTTAATGCAATTGCGAGGCTGAGAGAGCAACTTAAAGTTATTATTGCAATGGGCGACTACTATGATCATGCAAAATACGGTATTGCTCATACTACTTGGTCCATAAACAACAATATCCGATACTTGACAAAGACGGGAATCAACTGTCTAGCTGAAAAAGTCAAAAGAATGCCTGTCATATTAGTAGGTAATGGTCCTTCTTTAGATACTTCAATAGAGTTTTTAAAGTCATCAAATGACAAGGCATTAATAGTTTCTTGTGGTACATCACTGCAAACATTGTATAAGTGGGGAATAAAGCCTGATTTTCACGCCGAAATAGAACAGAATCGCTCTACTTACGAATGGGCGACAAAAATTGACGGGTTTGAATACCTTAAAGATATAACGCTGATTAGTTGCAATGGGATTCATCCTGATACATGTCGCTTATATAAGCAGACCTTTCTAGCATTGAAAGAAGGTGAGGCCTCAACTGTTTTTTATACTGAGATGTTTCCTGATCACGATTTTGAAATCCTCACAAAAGCATTTCCGACAGTTACCAATCTAGCCTCAGATATAGTTAATAAAATTGGTTTTCAATCGATTTATCTTGTCGGTATTGATTTGGGGTTTGTGGATGACAAGTATCATCATTCCAAAGCGTCAGCGTACTATGATGATGATGGTGAGGAAATGTATGAATACGCGAAGGAAAATGACGTTACTCTTCTAGTCGAGGGTAATATAAGACCGTTTGTATATACAAAATATGAATTTAAGATAGCGCAAGCAATGCTTGAGCAAACTTTCACTAATCAAAATAGTGTTTACAACTTAAGTGACGGAGTAAAGTTCAGCTTTGCGTCAACTCTGGCTTATAAAGATGTTCTTTTTGACAAATTTGAGGGAAGTAAAGAGGTTCTATTCGAAGAACTTTGTAGTTCTTGTTTTGCTGAGGCCAATAAGTCTGAATTTAATGAGAAAAAGGAGAAGAGATTTAGTCACGCTTCACTATTGGAAGAATTAGAGGCGTTATCTCATCTTTTAGAAATTACGACATTTGACACTAAATGCAGCGTTATGGAGTTTGTTGATAAACACAGAGACTTACTTGTGAAGTCCTATCAGAGGAAAAAGAGCTTTCTGTTCTTTTATCTCAATGGAACTGTAAATTTTGTCAATAGTGCTCTAAGTAAAGTGGTAAACGTTGATAATGATTGGCTCATGCCTGCCACTGAAATCATTAGACTTTGGAAGGATTCTCTTAAAAAGATCACTTATCAGTTGACTCATGATGAGATGAGCTTCGATTTTGTCTCTGCTCATACCGTAGACAGAAGAAATATAGTCGCAAAAAGAAACTTCATGATTTGTCCAAAAAAAATTAAAATGGCGTCGAGTAAATATGAGCCTTTATTAAATACTTCTCTTAGCTATTTTGGGTTAGATCCCGACGCAACAATCGGGGCCAATGAAGAATACTTGATTCGGTTTAGCGAACAATGTGACGTCAGTTCCTATTCGAGAATATGCACTATTCACCAGCGTTCAGAGAAAATTGACTTAGAATGCATTGCGAAAAATGAATCTTTAGTTGTTTTACCTGGAAATTACTTAGACACAGGAACAGTTTCTGCGGCGAATGATTATGTGCGTATTCGATGTGCAATTTTTGCGCTATTCTCAAGCAAAAAAATAAAAGTGGTATTCCCAAAATTGCCTCTCGATAGCAAGACCCAGAGTATCACAGACTACTATAACTTAGATCTGGTATCTCATTGTTTTGCCTATGAATTAGAACATTGTGTCTTGTTTAGTATTGAGCCCTTGCCAGAGGAAGAAAAGCTGACTTTGGCTGGCGATAGATTAAAGTTGATACCACTAATTGCAGAAAGAGACCTTATTTATTGTGAACTACCATACGAACAACAATTAGATGAAAAAGACTACTACAGCAACATATTGGCGAGGTAGAGACATAGTTATGGAAAGTTTTGACGGTACAAGTATATTAATTACAGGCGGCACTGGGTCTTTCGGAAACAAGTTCGTGGAAGAGCTTTTGAATCAGTGTTCTCCGAAAAAAATAATTATTTATTCTCGTGATGAATTGAAACAATTCGAAATGCAACAGCGTTTCGACAACCCGTGTATGCGCTATTTTATTGGCGATGTTCGCGATAAAGAACGACTGAAAGTCGCCATGAACGACGTTGACTATGTAGTGCATGCGGCTGCTTTGAAGCAGGTTCCAGCGGCTGAATACAACCCTAATGAGTGCATAAAAACAAACATAAATGGTGCGCAGAATGTGATTGATGCGGCAATCGCAAATAATGTATCACGTGTGGTGGCCTTGTCTACCGATAAAGCAGCAAACCCAGTTAACTTGTATGGTGCAACCAAACTTGCATCAGATAAATTGTTTGTCGCCGCAAACAATATTTCTGGTGCTAGTGGCACCCGATTCTCGGTTGTTAGGTATGGCAACGTAGTTGGTTCAAGAGGCTCTGTTGTTCCCTTGTTCAGAAAGCTTTTAAATGAAGGGACCACTGTCTTACCTGTCACCCACCCAAGTATGACAAGGTTTTGGATTACTCTAGACCAAGGCGTGGCTTTTGTATTTAAGAGCTTTGAACGCATGCGGGGAGGCGAAATTTTTGTACCTAAAATTCCATCGATCAAGATTACCGATTTAGTACAAGCAATGAGTGGAAACGAGGAATATGAGATCATTGGCATTCGTCCGGGAGAAAAGCTGCATGAAATCATGGTGCCAGAAGAAATGGCGCATCATTCCATTGAGTTTGACGATCATTTTGTTATTGCACCGGCCATTACTTTTTTTGATAAAAACATTAATTACAAAACTAACCGCTTGAAAGAGAAAGGTAAGAGTGTTCCAGATAACTTTGAATACCACAGCGGAACTAACCCAGATTTTTTGTCAATCGACGAATTGAAGGCGCTAGATAAAGGCCAGTCATGATCCCTTATGGCGCTCACGATATAAGTGAACTAGATATAGAGGGTGTCGTTGATGTACTCAAAAGCGGACTCTTGACCCAAGGCGATAAAGTTCCTGCATTTGAGCAAGCACTACAAAACTATACCAATGCGAGTTATGCAGTTGCTGTTAATAGTGGCACCTCGGCTCTTCATATAGCCTGTCTAGCTCTGGGGGTGGAAAATGGAGATATAGTGTGGACAACGCCTAATACCTTTGTCGCCAGTGCAAACTGCGCCAGATACTGCGGTGCAGATGTTGATTTTGTTGACATTGACCCAGCAACAAGACAGATATGTATTGAGTCGTTAAAACATAAACTGTTAGTTGCTAAAGAATTTAATAAGCTCCCTAAGGTGTTGGTTGTGGTGCATTTTGCCGGCCACATGTGCAATATGAAAGCCATTGCTGAACTGGTAAACCAATTTGGCGTTAAGTTGATAGAAGACGCCGCACATGCACTAGGGGCGAGTTATCTTGGGCAATACAAAGGAGGTTGTCCGGCTTACTCTGACATCACCGTTTTGTCTTTTCATCCTGTGAAATCTATTACAACCGCTGAAGGCGGAGCCGCCCTTACTAACAACAAAGCACTGGCGCATTTACTGCGTCTATTTGCTTCGCACGGCATTACTAAAGATAGTCAAAATTTCGTTAGCAATAGTGTTGCTGCGGCACATTACGAGCAGCAAGTGCTAGGGTTTAATTATCGCTTAAGCGACGTACATGCCGCTTTGGGCATAATGCAGCTAAAGCGATTAGACAAATTTGTTGAAAAAAGGGCTGCATTAGCTGCTAGGTATGATGAAGAGCTTAAAGACTTACCCATCACATTGCCCCAGTTTGACCCTTTCAGCGCATGGCATCTGTATGTTATTGAGCTCAATCATCACGACAGAGATGCGTGTTTTGAAGCCTTACGAGCCAAAGGGTTAGGTGTTAATATCCACTATATCCCGGTGCATTGGCACCCCTATTATCAACAGCTAGGGTTTACAAAAGGGCAGTTTCCTCATAGTGAGCGCTATTATTTAAATGCAATCACTCTGCCTTTATTTCCTGCATTGACCGCCGATAACCAACAATATGTCATAAATGCACTGCGCGAGGTTTTGCGTGACTAAAAAATCCATTGCCGTTATTCCTGCAAGAGGCGGAAGTAAGCGAATAAAAAATAAGAATATTAGAGAATTCGCAGGCAAACCACTGATTACTTATTCAATTGCGGCTGCATTAAAATCTGAGTCCTTCGATGAAATTGTCGTGTCTACCGACAGTCAAGATATTGCAGAGATAGCGTTGGCTTATGGTGCATCAAATATAATTATGAGGCCAGAGGAATTAGCCAATGATCATGTCGGGACAACGCCAGTAGTTATCCATAGCATAAAGCAAATGGAAAGGGATTTAGGCGAGTTAGATTATGTCTGTTGTATATATGCTACGGCCCCCTTTCTTTCTGAAGAATTGCTTCGAAAAGGGCTTGAAGCCTTAAAAGCAAACCCACAAAAGAAGTATGCATTCTCTGTTACTACCTTCGACTTTCCAATCCAAAGAGCACTGAGGATGGAGAAAAATGGTGTTGAGCCACTCGATCGTTCAATGATGATAAAACGTTCTCAGGATTTAGAGGAGTGCTATCATGATGCAGGCCAATTTTATTGGGGAACAAAAAAAGCTTGGATCGAAGGAGCCGGTGTTTTTTGTCCGCATAGCTTGCCGGTAATTTTGCCAAGGTATTTGGTACAAGACATTGACACAGAAGAAGATTGGGTGAGAGCAGAACTTATGTACAAGGCCTATGTAGCATCATGAGTGTTATCAGCATTGCCAATCAATTCGTAGGGCCTGGACATCCTCCTTTTGTGATTGCTGAACTAAGTGGTAATCACAATCAAAAAAAATCCCTGGCAATGGCAATGATAAAATCCGCCGCAGAGTGCGGTGTTAATGCCATAAAGCTACAGACCTATACAGCTGACAGTATGACCTTGGATGTTGATTCAGCCGATTTTATGATTAAAGACAAAGACAGCCTTTGGCATGGAGAATCTTTACACTCTCTATACGAAAAGGCCGCTACTCCCTATGAATGGCATGAAGACCTGTTTCGCTATGCGAAGTCTTTAGGGCTGATTGCGTTTAGCTCACCATTTGACAATGAAGCTGTGGATTTTCTCGATGAACTTGGAGTGCCATGCTTTAAAATTGCCTCTTTTGAGTTAACGGACCTCCCTTTGATTGCTCATGCTGCCAGCAAAGGCAAGCCGCTGATCATGTCAACGGGTATGGCGAGTTTAGCAGAAATCGAAATGGCGGTTTCAAGTGCTAACAAGGCAGGATGCAGTGATATTATTTTGCTTAAATGCACAAGCACTTACCCGGCTGAGCCGGTTAACACTAACCTCAATACGATTCAAAACATGCGCTCAACTTTTGGTTATCAGGTGGGGTTGTCTGACCATACTAAGGGCATAGGCGCAGCCGTTGCCTCGGTCGCTTTGGGGGCGACTGTGATAGAAAAACACTTTGTCTTAGACAGACTCGCTGGAGGCGTTGATGCTGCCTTTTCGCTGGAGCCTAATGAACTGAAGTCATTGGTAGAAGAAAGCTACCGCGCTTGGCAGTCGCTTGGTGAGGTAAGGTATGGTGGCTCAGTAAGTGAAACTAAATCTAAACAATACCGGCGCTCAATTTACGTCGCAAATAACATAAAAGCGGGTGAAATGTTGTCTGATAGCAATCTTCGCATTGTTCGCCCAGCTCATGGCCTAGCCCCGAAACATTGGTCGCAAGTGTTGGGCAAAAAAGCTAAAACAGATCTTGCAGTGGGGCATGCATTGTCGTGGCAGGATGTTGAATAATGCACATAGCTTTTATTGTGCAGGCATCGGAATCTATAGGAATAGGGCATTTGATGCGCTGCCTTGCATTCGCTCAACATTTAGTAAAAGTGGGTCACAAGGCAAGTTTTTTACTCGATGGCCCCAGTATTGAAATTGCTAGATCTAGACAAGATTGGGATGGCCATATCATTCCCTTTGACTATGCTCAGTTGAACCAAGAGCTTGAAGCAATGATAGCGGAGAGCTCAACAGTAATTGACTGGTTTGTCGTTGACGGCTATCAGTTTTGTTCATCTTTGTTACAGATGCTAAACAAGCATGAATACAAAGTTGCTTTGTTTGATGATGGCGTGCGTTCGTCTTTTGAAGGTGCCACAGCGGTTATAGATTCTTCTAGGCCTCAAGTCCAAGGGGAGGAACACTTTTTGTTTGGGGCCGCATTTCGTTTGTTACGGCAGGAGTTTACTGAACAATATTGCTTGCCGGTCAAGAAGCGCACCACTCTTACCGTTAGTTTTGGGGGCAGCGATCCTTTTTCGCTGACGCTGCCCATATTGAAGGCACTGGAAGCAACTACAAAGTTCAGTGAGGTGACAGTTGTTATCGGGCCCGGCAATCGTGACACCATGGCAATAGAGCATTTCAGCGAACAGTCAAAAATGAAATTACATTGTTTGCACAATGCGCAAAATATGGCATCAGTATGGTCTAATGCTCGATTGGCTATTTCGGCAGCAGGAGGCAGCCAATTTGAACTGGCAGTGTGTGAAACACCTTCACTGTTAGTCGTTGTGGCTGATAATCAGAAGCAGGCTAGTCGTATTGCAGAGCAGGAAGGCTGGGCAAAGACATTTGTATTAAACAGGAATAAAGACGAGCTTGTAGAAGCAATAGCAGATGAGGCTTTATCTCTATGGTTTACCGAAGAAAGGCTAGAGGAAATGCAAAGCGCGGTGAGTGGAAAGTATGATGCGTTGGGAGCAATGCGCATCACTGAGTGCTTAGAAAAACTGTCGGTAAATCATTAAATTCACGTAGAGGGTGCTGTTTCTTTTCTGCTATGCGCATGTTAAGTTCAGTAATCTCTCATAACAAAAAATGTAAGAAAATCATGTCTATGCGAGAAACACTACTATCAATCATTGAGCAGTCATTTGAAGAACTGAACGACACACGAGAGCCAGGCAACCTGCTAAGCTTTCACCCTGAAGTGGCACTTTATGGCGCTAACAGTTCACTCGATTCTGTTGATTTGGTCAACTTATTACTTGCCATTGAAGAGCGCATTGAAGATGAACTTGATATTAGCTTTACGATAGCGAATGAAAAGGCTCTATCGCAAAAAAACAGTCCATTTAAGACGGTCAAAAGTCTGTGTGATTACTTGCAAATTGAGTTAGCAAAATAAATGAACCCAGTGACGACGCCTATATATCTCATTACTGGGACTAGCAAAGGGATTGGTGAAGCTTTAGCCAATTACTATTTACAGCAAGGGGTCATTGTTGTTGGTTGCAGCCGCAGTCACTCAAACATAGAACACGAGTCTTATTACCACCACAGCGTCGATGTGACAGACGAGCAGTCAGTTAAACACCTATTCACCTGGGTGAGAAAGACATTTGGCCGTTTAGACGTTTTGATAAACAACGCAGGCATTGCTGCAATGAACCACGCAATTTTAACACCAGCATCCAGCGTAGAGCGAATTCTACAAACCAATGTGTTAGCCAGCTTTATTTGTTGTAGAGAAGCGGCAAAAATAATGAAGAAAAAGGCATTTGGTCGAATAGTCAACTTCTCTACTGTCGCTGTTCCTCTAAATTTAGAAGGCGAGGCAGCCTATGCAGCTTCAAAATCTGGGGTAGAGACGCTTACCAGAGTACTCGCGAGAGAATTTGCTGAATTTAATATAACGGTTAATGCAGTTGGACCGACCCCAATTCAAACTGAGCTCATTAAAAATGTTGGCGATGACAAAATTAACGCCTTACTTGCACGACAAACACTAAAGCGAATGGGCACATTTGACGATGTAATAAATGTGGTCAATTTTTTTGTTGATGAAAAAAGTGACTTTATTAGTGCTCAAGTGGTGTATTTAGGAGGCGTATAGTGTTTATCGATTTTCTAGAAAACATTTTTTTATCCAATCAGTCTAAAGAAGCCATAGTCTGGAAAGAGCAACCTTACACTTATGCTAACCTGGTAGAGCAACTCCGTCTGTGGCAAGAAAAATTGAATCAACATAATGTGCAACCGGGAACGGTCGTTATGGTCCAGGCAGATTACTCGCCCGCTTCAATCGCCTTGTTTTTGGCTCTAATTGAAAAGCAATGCATTTTTGTTCCTATAACGTCTTCTGTCGCAGCGCAAAAAAAAGAGTTCATTGAAGTATCTCAAGTGGAGCTAGTGATTACCATTGATGAAAGTGACAATGCAAGGTTCGAAAACACAGAAATTAGTTCAGCGCATACATTTTACGAGACATTAAGGGAAGAAGCAGTCCCTGGTTTAGTACTTTTCTCTTCTGGCTCAACAGGAAAAAGTAAGGCCGCGGTGCATGACCTAGCCAAACTGCTCGATAAATTCAAGGTGCCACGTCATGCCATGCGAGCCATTAGTTTCCTGCTATACGATCACATAGGTGGAGTAAACACCCTCTTGTATACACTTTCCAATGCAGGGTGCTTGATAACGCTTGAGAACCGTCAACCTGATTATGTGTTGAGAATGGTGGAAAAATTTGCCGTTGAGTTACTGCCAACGTCGCCCAGTTTCATTAACCTCATGCTTATCAGTGACGCCTACAAGAACTATGATATCAGCAGTTTGACTACTGTTACCTATGGGACAGAACCCATGCCTGAGTCAACGCTTGCTCAGTTTCACAGGTTATTTCCCGATATTCGACTATTGCAAACCTATGGTTTGTCAGAACTTGGGATAATGCGCTCAAAATCAAAAGATTCTTCTTCACTGTGGATGAAAGTAGGGGGCGAAGGCTTTGAAACTCGCATTGTCGAAGGCATTCTTCACATCAAAGCATACTCTGCCATGCTGGGGTATTTAAATGCACCTAGCCCATTTACAGCAGATGGTTGGTTTAATACTGGTGATATGGTCGAACAGGATGGCGAATATATTAAGATTCTTGGGCGCGAGTCTGAAATTATTAATGTAGGAGGACAAAAGGTATTCCCAGCCGAGGTCGAGAGCGTCTTGCAGCAGTTAGACGAAGTTGCTGAAGCACAGGTGTTTGGTCAAGAAAATGCGATTCTTGGCAACGTAGTATCTGCCAAGATACGGCTCAGCAATAGTGTTAATGACTGGGATAAATCGCAAGCGAAGAAAATGCTCAAAAAGCACTGTATGGGCCACTTAGAGTCTTTTAAAATTCCAGCTAAGTTCTACTTTGACGATGCTGAGCAATTCAGTGCCCGATTCAAAAAGCAGCGAACTAAAGTTGCCTAACAGTTCGAGAGTCACTCGGTAGATGTTTCGTTTTCGCAGAATGACCAAAAGTGATCTTGTCAAGGTAATGCACTGGCGCTTGAATGAATCTGTAAGCCAATTTATGCAAACTGAGATTAAGAATGATATTGGCAAACAGAAGCAATGGTTTCAGCATATTTCAAATGATCCTAGTTTTGTCTATTGGGTAATTGAGTACAAACAAGCTCCAGTGGGTGCTCTGAACCTTGCAGATATAGATTTGAAAAAGAACGAATGCAGCTGGGGGTTTTATATTGGAGAACCCAGTTGCCGCAACTTGGGTGGTCTTATTCCCCCATATCTATATAACCATCTATTTAGGCAGTGTCGAATTGAAATGTTGAAAGCCGACGTCATGGATAACAACCATTTGGTTAAAAAGCTTCATGGCTTACATGGCTATCGGTATAAAGGCACTGTTGGATCTGACATTATTAAAGGAGATGAAAGCATACCTTTATGTCGGTTCACCTTAGCAAAACATGATTGGTTGGCTAAAAAGCGCTTTGCAAAGTTTAATGCTCAATTTGAAAATACACCGCAGACACTGCTGCTATAGAATCCAAAGCTTTGCTGATATTTTTGAATATACCTTAAAAGTAAGGCGTCAATAGCTTCGCTCACATCGTAAAAGTCTTCATTTAGTTTTTGCAAAGGTTCATATTGAGAAACTTGAAACGCAACCATAGTCCGCCAAAAAGGGTGAGAAGCGTCTTATGGTGTGCACCTCCCCTAATATGAAACAGACTTAATTGGAGTTTTCTGCAATGACAGACATGATGAAGCGTGATGTGGAGTCATTTTTATTTGTGTATTGATAAGACCCTGCCGGCTCTGTTAGGTTAAAGCTGGTGAGATAACCGCCGATAAACAATATTAAGGCGAAAGAGGTCGCAGAGGTTCACGTGAAAGTCAGTGTTATCGTCCCGGTCTATAATTTAGAACATTATGTAGGGCCCTGTTTAGAGGGATTAGTAAGGCAAAAGACATCTTTTGATTTTGAAGTCATTGTTGCAAACGACTGCTCAACGGATGCTAGTTTGTCCGTCATTAATAGTTATCTCACGGCTTACCCATATATTATCAAGGTAATAGAGCAACGTGAAAACAAAGGCTTAGCTGCGAATATGCTAAAGCTACTTTCTTCAGCAACGGGCGAGTATATTGCTTATGTAGATGGCGACGATATGGCGCTACCAGGAAAGTTACAATTGCAGGCAGACTATCTAGACAATAACCCAGATTGCAGTATGGTCTACCATGAATCTGAGGTGTTTGATTCTCAGTCAGGTAACATTACCGGTCATTACGTTGCTGACTACTACAACCACAAATATATTCCAGATAAAGCTGATATTACCCATCTAATACGCTATGGTTCATTTTTTCAAGCTAGCAGTTTAATGCTTAGAAATCACCCCAATACAGACAAGACCGTTGATGCCAAGTGTAAAATTATTCTTGATCAACCATTTCAAATTCTCAATGCAGGCTATCTAGGAGGCAGTATAGGTCGTATTGACAAAATACTAGGTCAATATCGCATTCACCCTGATAGCTTTGGTGCAAAAACACTCAAAGACTATGCCAGGCGGGAACAGGTGTTGCGTGACCAGCTACAAGCTATTAGCCACGGAGCTGACTTCTATATCGAGCAAAGCTGTATTGAGCAAGGCCAGGCTCATTATTATCTTGCCACTGCTATGTATTTCCTAAAACTGGGAGAAATATCTCTGTTCAATAAATACATAAGCTTGTCAGCGCAAACTGACTGGCGCTTTGATAAACGGCACGAGTACTTGGTTGAAAACAGAAGTGATGTGGAAGGTTGTCTGCGTGTCTTGTCATAGCCACAGGGTAGAGGTTTTCAACTGATATGAAGTATAAGCAAATTGTTTGCATTGACGACCTTGTGCGTCAAGATTTTGAAAAAGCGAAAACCTTTTTTTACAACTTAGTCAGAGAACCTATTTTTCAGGCAACTGCTTTGTCTTTAGGCGAATCACCGCGATTTAAGGGCAGTGCGCATAACTTAAAGAAGGGGTTTGATCCAACAGTCTTTCTGTCTCTCTTAGATAGTCCGTTGTGGCAGGAAAATTATTTTGGTGTTTGCAGTGCCGCCAAAGACTACTTAGTTCAACATATACCTGAAAAGACGTTGGTTATTTCTTATGAAATGCCGGTTTGGCTTGAAAATATACTCAGTGAGAGCGGTATCGATTTTATCGATATTCGTATAAGCCCAATACGTTTTGCACGCGATTTGTATATTGTACTTAAATCAAATAATTCCAAAATACTTAAACGTTTAGATAAATATCAGGTGAAAGAGGAAGAGTTGCGCCTAGAATCTGCACTTGCAACAGCATATGCGCGCAACAAAGTAGAACCAGATGTAGAGGGCAATGGATTGGTATTCATTGGACAAACAGCAGAGGATGCTTCTTTAGTTGACGAATCTGGCCGATTTAAATCCATAGATGATTACGATCTGTCATCACTTATTGGCAATAGACCTTTGTATTACCTTGCTCACCCTTTAGCTGGTGAGCACAGTGAGAACGAGTATAGAAAACTATCTGAGTTAACTCAGGTAAAAAAAATTGACTACAACATCTATAACTTAATGGCTTCTATTCGCGAAATTGAGTTTTTGGCTATCTCATCTGGCGCGATTCAAGAAGCCAAGTATTTCAATAAGAAGGGGACGCATTTATTTCGGCCTGTAGCTCAAATTGAGGCTGAGTCTTTTAGACACATACATTTTTCTAATCTGATTAAGCCCATTTTCTGGCACAAAATTCTCAAAATTAAACAAGCTAAACCGATTATAGATGGCCTACCTAACTTACAAGTTGACTGGCTCAGAAGTCTTCACAATGTATGGTGGGGCTACGCTTACTTTAAAAAGCAAAACTGTTATTTGGACAAAGAAGCATTTGATATTTCAGGTGGCAATGAACTGAGAGGCCAGCTCACTGAACTCGCTGAACACATTAAAGGCACAAGTTGAATAATGCGAATCTGTTACATACTGCAAAGTTTAAATAGAATTGCGCCAAATACCGTGATAATCAACTTAGCACTCAACCTCGTGGACAAGGTTGAGGAAATTTATGTTATTAGCCTTTACAAATCCAAGGAAGACAATTTTAAACAATTACTAAACGCAAACAATATTCGGTTTAAAGAATATGATTCTCAGTTAGATGCATTTAAAGATTTGTCATTTTTAAGTATCTTAATTCAACGCTTCGACATCTTGCATCTAAATCAATATAAGTCCAATGAGATTGGTAATATTCTGCACAAATACAAAACTGACTTAAAGGTCGTGTCTACATGTCATTCTGAGGAGGATTGTGAAGCAGAAGCATTGAGCTTTGTTGGTAATGCCAAGACGGCCTCAATTGTTAGGCAAAGAGAGCAACAAAACTTCTATAAAAAGCACCATAGGGTGTTTGCTGTATCTCGTGCTGTTAAGGAATATTTGGCAAGAATTGACTGCCTTAATGTCGATGTTATCTACTCTGGTATAGACTACGCTCGTTTCCCTTCTTTCAAAAACAAACTAGGTTCAAAGAGCATAGAATTTTGTCAAGTTGGGCATCTTATGCCCCTAAAAAACCAAATTTACTCTCTTGAACTCATCAAATTTTTGAAACAAAAAGGACTAAACGTTAATCTTCACTTTTTTGGTAAAGACGAATACGCCGAGGACTACGTGCGTTTTCTTCACAGTTTTATAAGTGACAATGACCTAGCTAACAACGTTGTATTTCATGGAGAGGTTAGTTGGAAAACTCTGTTTGAAGCATTGCAAAAAATGCACCTTTTACTTATGCCTTCCATTACGGAAGGACTTCCACTTGCATTACTAGAAGCGTTTTATTTCGAAGTGGCCGCTATTGTTTCCAAAAATGGTGGAATGAATGAAGTGGTATTAGAGGGGGTAAACGGGATAACTGTTGATGTAAATAATACACATTCAGAGTTTGAAAGAATCTTAGCCCTCTGTACTTCAAAACGTTACCTAGAGCAAGGTAAACAGGCTAGAGAAATTGCCTTGGAAAAATACACTAGTCATGTCATGGCTCAAAGCTATCAAGCGCAATACTTGAGGCTTTTATCTGATAGCAATTAACACATATGACTAGCTCTCGCGAACCGCTTATTTCCGTTGTTATTACTACGTGTAATCGGCCCAACACTCTTAAACGAGCTATTCTATCTGTTATCAATCAAACCTATCCAAACATCGACTTGATTGTGGTAGATGATGCAAACTCTGCAAGCGCTCAAAAGACAGTTTCTGCTCTTAGTATGAAAGGAATACCTATACGTTATTTAGCAAATCAACAACGGATGGGGGCGAACTATTCCAGAAACCTAGGGATCCGAAACGCGAGAGGCGAGTTTATTGCAGGTCTTGACGATGATGATGAGTTTTTGCCAGATAGGCTCGCATTGCTCATGCAACACTACGATGATTCGTTTGCCTTTGTCACTAGCCTAAATATTATTGTTAGCGACGCCGCTGAAACCCAAAATATCTGCCCAAGAGAAGTGTCGTTGGATCATATGTTGCGCCGCAACGTGTTAATGAATCAGGCACTAGTTGAAGTTAAAAGACTAGTGTCTGTTGGGTTGTATGATGAAAGTCTTGTCTCCTGTCAAGACTACGATATGTGGGTGAGATTGATGGCTGCATTCGGCAATGTATTGGTGGTGCAAAGTGCAACACAGAGAATTTATATGCCAGAAAATACTGAGCGTATTAGTTCTTGTTCGCGCAAAAAAAAGTCAGGTCGATTTCAGTTCTACAGAAAACACAAAAATCTGATGAACACGACACAGCGTTTAATTCATCTCTCCGCAATTAAAAAATATAAAAATCCAGCACTTAGTAAAAACTCAATCGCTATTGATGCAATCTTAAAAAAGTTGGACACTGTAGGTTGCAAAGCGGTAGCTGCCTACGGAAAAGGTGAGTTTTTGCAGGAACTCTATCCATATTTAGCATCTAGAGGCATAGAGTTAACCCATGTTATCGACTCTTATACACAAGGCGGGACTGTATTCGGAGTTGATATTTTGTCGCCGTCTGACTGGGTTAAAACCAACAGTCAATACGTTGTCATTGCCTCAACGGAATATAGAGAAGAAATGATATCGACCTTGCGTCAGAGCTCACAGCATGCTCACCACATCACTATCATCTGATTGCGATAGGCTGAGCTTGCTGCTAAGACAATATTGAGATGAGCCGATAACCCAAGTAGATCCAGAATATTCACGGCAAACAGTTTGATAAAGCAGTACAAATAGGGGGAAGTTGTGAACGACATAGAAATAAATGGCCGAAAGATAGGCTCTGAGCATTCTCCTCTAGTCATTGTGGAAATTGGCATTAATCATGGCGGTTCTCTGGACGTCGCTAAGCAAATGGTCGATGCTGCTCTTTATTCAGGTGCTGAAATTATTAAGCACCAAACTCACGTTCTTGACGATGAAATGAGTCAAGCGGCCAAACAGGTTGTACCCGGCAATGCGTCTGAATCTATTTATGACGTCATGAAAAACAACTCCTTAACAGAACAACAAGAATGGGAGCTTCAAGAATATGTTGAGAGCAAAGGGTTAACTTTTATTAGTACACCTTTTTCCAGAGCTGCTGCCGATAGGTTACAGGAAATGAAGGTTCCAGCTTTTAAAATTGGTTCCGGAGAGTGCAACAACATACCACTGATTAAACACATCGCCCGTTTCAAAAAACCGATGATAGTTAGCACCGGTATGAATAGTTTAGAAAGCGTTCGTGCCACTGTTGAAGCAATAGAATCAATTGGAACCCCTTATGCTTTAATGCACACAACTAACTTATATCCAACGCCTAGTCATTTAGTGCGCTTGGGCGCTATGCAAGAACTAATGCGCAACTTTTCGAACGTACCCATAGGTTTATCTGATCACACTACGTCAAATTTGGCCTGTTTTGCTGCTGTTGCTCAGGGTGCGTCAATTGTTGAACGACATTTCACAGATCATATGTATCGCTCTGGTCCAGATATAATTAATTCTATGGACAGCGTTGCACTGCGGGAACTCATTGTTGGTGTGTCTGAAATCCACAAAATGTTAGGTGGTGAAAAACGTCCTGCAGCCGAGGAAAAGGTTACCAGTGATTTTGCATTTGCTACAGTAGTTGCCATTGCACCAATTGCAAAAGGCGAGAAACTCAGTGCCGACAACATATGGGTGAAACGACCAGGAACAGGGCATATCCCAGCAGCTGACTATGAAAAATTAATCGGTAAAACAGCCCTCACAGATATAGATAGTGATATGCACCTTTGCTGGGAGCATTTTTCTTGAGAAAAATAACCTTTATTACCGGGACGCGAGCAGACTTTGGCAAACTCAAGTCACTAATTACCATTCTTCAGAATGACCCGAAATACCATGTTGATGTGTTTGCTACAGGTATGCATTTAAACACTATGTATGGCGGGACCATTGATGAAATACACAAATCTGGGATTAAAAATGTCTTCCCCTATATTAACCATAGCTCTATTGAGCATATGGATAGGACCCTTGCCAAAACAGTAGATGGATTATCCTTGTTTGTTGAAACTCATCAACCCGATTTAATTGTTGTGCATGGAGATAGAGCAGAGGCTTTAGCTGGCTCAATTGTAGGCAGTTTAAATAATATTTTGGTTGCTCATATTGAAGGCGGTGAAGTGTCAGGAACAATAGATGAGCTGATAAGGCATGCAGTGTCAAAAATGTCTCATATTCACTTTGTCGCCAATGATGAAGCAAAAGGCCGATTGATTCAGTTAGGCGAATATGAGCAGGCTATACATGTCATTGGCTCGCCTGATTTAGATTTAATGCGGCCGTCTAATTTACCTGAATTAGGTTATGTTAAACGTTGGTACGACATTCCGTTTGAGCATTATGCCATGGCTATTTTGCATCCTGTTACAACAGAACATGAGCAGACAAGAGAGCAAGCAAGACAGTTTGTAGATGGGCTAATTGAGAGCAAAAAGAACTATATTGTCGTGTATCCAAACAATGACCTGGGCAGCAATGAAATCATTGATGAATACAAGCGCATCAAGTGTCACAAAAACTTTCGTGTGTTTCCGTCAATTAGATTTGAGTTTTTCTTGAAGTTATTGGAACAGTCGGAGTTTATTATCGGTAATTCAAGTTGCGGTATCAGAGAAGCGCCCTATTACAATATTCCCGCTATTGACTTAGGCAATCGACAAAAAAATCGCTGTAGTTTGCCTTCTATTCACAACTGTCCCTGCGAAGCAAATCACATGCTTGAAGCTTTAAAATTATTGCCAGTAATGAGAAGGAATGCCCAACACGCAACAGACAAACCCTTCGGGACTGGTGATAGTGACGCAAGGTTCAAAACAGTGTTGGACTCCACTTCTTTTTGGGAAACGGGCAAACAAAAGTATTTTCAGGACTTGGTTGGATGAGAAAAGTCAGAATAATTGCGCGAATTGATATCAAGAATGAATTTGCTATCAAGGGAATTCAATTTGAAGGATTAAGAAAGGTTGGCAATCCCAATGAGCTTGCAAAACGATACTATGAAGCGGGCATTGATGAAATTATTTACATGGATGCAGTTGCTTCTTATTACGAACGCAACAGTTTACAAGATGTGGTCGCCAGCACTTGTGAAAACATCTTTGTGCCAATAACGGTAGGAGGTGGTATTCGTACCGTTGAAGATATTCAACAGATGCTGCTTGCTGGCGCGGATAAAGTCGCAATCAACTCACAAGCAATTAAAACCCCTGATTTTATCCAAAAGGCGGCACAAATCTACGGCTCACAATGTATAGTCGGTTCGGTTGAAGCTAAGAAGGTGGCTGAGGGACGATGGGAAGCTTATATCGAAAATGGCAGAGAGCCTACCGGGATAGATGTTGTTGAATGGGTAAAAAAGCTGGAATGTTTGGGGGCGGGGGAAATTTTACTGACTTCTGTAGACAAAGATGGCACCAAAAAAGGGTGCGACCTCGAATTGATAGATAGCATACAAAAGACGTGCAGTTTACCTTTGATTGTAGCTGGAGGCGTGGGCAAGTTAGCTGATACTAGGGATGCTGCGCAATACTCTGGGGTAGATGCAATATGTGTTGCCTCAATGCTCCATTACGGAATGGAAAGTATCGACAATATAAAGAAGGAAATTGCTCAAATTGACAATGTAGAGGTGAGGTGTTGAACAATATTTTCATCTTAGATATCGGTTTAGGTAATGTGAAAAGTATTGCAAATGCGTTTTCTGTTTTAGGTCATACAACTACCCTAAGCTGCGATAAACAGGCTTTGCTCAATAGTGCTCAGGGGCTAGTTATTCCTGGAGTAGGAGCGTTTTCTGAGGGCATGAAACGGATAGCGCAAAGAGACTTAATAGACACTATTATAACGTTTGCTAACTCGGGAAGACCCACATTAGGTATATGTTTAGGTATGCAAATGTTGTTTGATGGCAGCGATGAATTTGGATACTGTCAAGGGCTTGGTTTAATCCCAGGGCAGGTACAAAAACTCCCTCTACCCAAAGGGAGTAAGCTGCCAAATATTGGGTGGGGAAGGCTTAAGCCAAATAAGGCTTATAAGGGCTCAAATTCAATTGTCAGCGAAGACATTGCGTCGCAGCCGTTCTATTTTGTCCACTCTTATGCGGCCAAGCCAAAAGACAACTCCCATACAGCGACTTACAGCGATTATTGTGGAGTCGACTTTTGTTCTACAGTCAACAACAACAATATCTGGGGATGTCAATATCACCCGGAAAAAAGTGGGCCTAATGGTCTTCAATTACTAAAACGATTCGCACAACAGGTAGTAAAATGACAGAGTTAAGTGCTTATTATGGGTTGCCTTCAGAGGTGAAGTTTTGCAAAAAATGCGTAATTTCTAATCAGCGGCCCAATTCAACAGTTGAGTTCAATAGCCAGGCTGATGAAGCCAAAAAAGTCATTAATTTCTCTGCAGATGGTGTGTGTTCTGCTTGCCGATACCATGAGGAAAAAGAGTTAGGCATTAATTGGGAAGAGAGAGAGGAAAAGCTAGAAAAACTGCTTTCTCAGTTTCGCTCCAATAACGGCGGCTACGATGTCATTGTTCCGGGCAGTGGCGGCAAAGACAGCGCCTTCACGGCTCATGTGCTCAAATACAAATATGGCATGAACCCGCTGACGGTGACATGGGCTCCTCATTTGTATACAGATATTGGATTTAAGAATTTTCAAGAGTGGATGCATACAGGTGGACTGGACAATATTCTCTATACTCCAAATGGTCGTTTACACAGAGAAATGACGCGAAACGCTTTTCACAATTTACTGCACCCATTTCAACCTTTTATTATCGGGCAGCGTATTATCGGGCCTATGATGGCTAAGAAATTTGGCGTTAAACTGGTCATGTACGGCGAAAATCAAGCCGAGTATGGCAACCTTATTGAGGAAAATACCAATCCCCTCATGAAAATGGACTTCTTCTCAGTATCTAACCCGTTGGACATGAAGTTTGGCGGTAAGAGCATGGCAGCTTATATTAACGAAGGAGGCTATTCACTGTCAGATTTTGAACCTTATATTCCATCTTCACAAGAACAGCTGATTGAAGCTGGAGTAGAAGTGCATTATTTAGGGTATTACTTAAAGTGGGATCCTCAAGAGTGTTATTACTATGCCTCTGAACACACAGGCTTTGAAGCCAATCCAGTGCGAACTGAAGGCAGCTACTCAAAATACAGCAGCATAGACGACAAAATCGACCCTTTTCACTACTTCACTACCTTGATCAAGTTTGGCATAGGGCGTTGTACATATGACGCTGCACAGGAAGTAAGAAATGGTAAAATAACACGCGATGAAGCAGTGAATTTAGTCAAGAAGTACGATATGGAATTTCCCCAGAAGTATTTTAAGGAGTTTCTAAGCTACATTGATACTAGTGAAGATGAGTTTTGGCAGGTAGTTGATCGTCACCGCTCACCACACCTTTGGGTCAAAAAAGGTTCACAATGGCAATTGAGGCACACGGTATCGGAGGATGGCGTTGACGACTAGTAATATAGTTTCAATCATTCCGGCTAGGGGCGGCTCGAAAGGTTTGCCGAGAAAAAATGTGCAGATGCTGGCTGGAAAAAAACTCATAGGTTGGACGATAGAAGCTTCCTTAGGCGCCAAGATGGTCACTCGAACAGTGGTAAGCTCTGATGATATAGAAATTCTGTCATATGCAAGTGAGTATGATGTTGAATGCATAAGCCGACCGAGTGAATTAGCCACAGATACTGCAAGCAGTGAGAGTGTGATCTTACATTCAATTGAACATCTTGAACTCAAGCATTCAGATACATTGGTATTACTTCAGCCTACTTCTCCTTTGCGCAACGCTGCGCATATTGATGCCGCATTGCAGTCTTTCACTACTTCAATTTGTGATTCACTTATTAGTGTTAAATCAATGGATAATAAGATCCTCAAAGGGTTCTATGAAAATGGGGATGGTTTTATTGTTCCCTTGTCAGACCCAGCGTTTCCCTTTATGGCACGCCAACAGCTACCAAAAACATTTATGAGTAATGGCGCTATTTACATAGTTAACGTTGGCAATTTTGTGAAAACCGGTTCGCTAATGTCACAAAGAACGGGCTATTTCCTAATGGATGACGCAGAAAGTGCCGATATAGATACACAATATGATTTAGAAAATATTGAAAACACACTCCAAAGCATGCAGCGTTAGTTTTCTTGTAATAGAAAAGTCAGCAAAGAGTTAAGCCTCACAAACAGGTTAACTAGACGCGCCAAACCACATAAAGGATGTAAAATGAACAATGCCATAATGAAAGATAAGTTTATCTCTTCTGATTTATTTAAGAGTTTCGGCATAAAAATCTGTTTTTGTGACATTGGTGCAAGTGAGGGCTTAGGTGGGCCCTGGAAGCTGTTAGATGAGGGTATTATAACAACTATTGGTTTCGAACCAGACAAGAAAGAGTACGAAAAACTGGTCGCTAAATATCCCGACAGTACATACTACAATATTGGTTTATGGTCTGAACCATGCACTAGAAACTACTATCTAACCCAGCAAGATTATTACAACGATTTCAAACATGGGACTTCTGGTATGTATCCCCCAAATGTCCCCAAGATATCGTTAAATTATGGCGATATTGATAAAGGCCGCGCTGTAGAAAAAATAGTAAAAGTGCCCTGTGATGCACTTGATAATGTGCTAGGTAACAACCCGGTTATCCCGGATTTTGTCAAAATGGATACCCAAGGTGCAGAGTATGAGATCCTTAAAGGTGCAAGGGGGTTATTGTCACAAAATGCACCGATTGTCACACTAGAAACTTGGAATGAAGATATTTATAAAGATGTGCCTTTAGTACACAAGGTGATGGCACTTATGGATGAGTATGGTTATCAGTTGTACAAAACCGCCATTGCCGTTGGAAGGTTTTATGCCACAGACAAGAGCGTACATTGTATATCAAGGGACTCTGGGCACGAGTTATTCTATGTGAAAAAATACGATCAGATGCACATGATGACTGATGAGCAACTTATCAAACAAATTGCCATTTTGGAGGTGTTTGGTTTCAGAGATTACTCAGTATTTTTGGCAAAAAACCTCAAGATTATCAACGAAAAAACAGCCGCCAAAATTTTGGATAACTTGTACACAAATGGTCAAAATATGAATCAAGAATACGCAAAGATTCGATACTAAAAGAGCATGTTTAAAGGCGCTTTTTGAGCATTAGTTGGAATAGACATTCATGAATAAATATGACTCTTATAACGACAATCTTACCGAAGAGGCAGAGGCATTTGACTCTCAAATCAAAGAGAGAGTGGCCAATGGACACTTACCTGATTTAACACATGCGAAAGATTGTAACTATTTTTATAACAACCCTTGGCGCAGAAAGGCCTATGTAGACCTTGATTTTGGTGAGCAATTTAAACTCATTAACGCGTCACTTAAAAAGCATAGTTCGACTCAAGACGGTCAGTTGAATATATTGGAAATGGGATGTGGTCCTGGCTATTTGAGCTTGGAGTTGGCAAGAGCCGGCCACAAGGTGACAGGGGTCGACTTGTCTGATGACTGTATCGAGGTCGCGCTCAACACAGCAAAACAACATTCGCCTGAATTACTTGGCACTTCGCTGAATTACTTTTGTGATGATTTCTTTGCCAAAGATTTCTTTGAGCATTTTGACGCGATTGTTTTCTTAGGCGCCCTGCATCACTTTCCCCAACAACAGCAAGTCCACGAAAGATGTATAGAACTGTTGAAGCCCAACGGCTTATTCGTTTGCCACGAACCTGTTCGGGATAGGGTTACCAAAGGGAACGCTATCTTTTTTAGCCTTCTGACAAGCCTGTTAAAGTTCACCGGGAATTATTATCAGAACCAAGCCAGTTTACCTCAAGGACAGGCATTGAAAAGCGAGGTAGATAGGGTGTTCAATCAGATTCGTTATGAATTGGAAGACGGTGAAAAACAGCAGTCTGTGAACGACAACGAAGCTGGGTTTTCGGAAATTCAGCCAATGCTAAAACGCTACTATGATGAGCTAGATTTTCAATGGCGTTATGCTTTTTTCCATGAAGTTATAGGTGGGCTAAGACTGAACAGTGAAGAGCAAAATGCTCAGTTGGCGAGGTATCTTCGAGATATGGACAAACTTCTATGCGAAGAAAAGGTATTGTCGCCAACAGAATTCTTTTTTATTGGCACGCCCAAAAACAGTGACAACTGAGTTTGAAGTGAGAGTTTAATTTACGGGTAACACTATGAGTAATTACCGTTTTCATTTGCATGATGCTAACTCAATATCTGAGAGCTATGAAAAAAATGGCTTTGTGATTATTAAAGACTTTTTTCCGACAGAGCTAATTGAAAATGTGGAGTCTGATATTGCACAGATAATTCAGATTTTCTTGCGTCGGGCAAATATTTCTAAATCCTTCGATTCTGTATTTGATGATGCCATGGAAGCGCTGGAAGCAGTTGATCACAAATACATTGAGTATATTTATGACAGCATATATCAGTCGACTTCTTTTCTGCGCTTAGTCAGTCATAAAAACATCGAAGACTTAATAAAGCAGCTTTTGTGTAGCCAGTCTCCTTTGTATTGCTATACAAACCGCTGCAGAATAGATCCTCCGCAAGATGAACGTCGAACTTATGGTTGGCACCAAGAGGTCTTTTATACAATTCCCAAAGGGAAATATATTCAATCATGGGCACCGCTGGTCAGAAACAGTACCAATCAGAATGGAACCATTCACGTTGCTGTGGGCTCTCACAAAAATGGCATTCTTGAGCAAGATTGGAATGAAATTGAAGGGCGAGCAACACAAATCATTGTGCCTGAATCGGCTATTCAAACCTGTCCTAAAATAGTTGTAGAAGTTGAACTCGGTGAGCTGCTTTTATTTTCAGGTTACCTTGTACACAGGTCGGGTGAAAATATTTCGAAGCAGCATAGGTACAGTTTAGTCGGTATGTACCATGACATGGATGCAACTCACTTTATTCCTCCCAAGCTAGATTTTGCCTATAGAGAGATTTCACCGAGAAGCTTTTACGACAGGGAAAAACTGAAGTGGTAACCCTCTCATGTTTGGACGTTGACGGCGATTCGATAGAAACATGTTTTGCTAAAACTCGCCTGGAACAACTCTTGTCTTCTCTTACAGCAAATTGTGAAGATTTGGTTGAGATTGTTTTTCGTGACACTGATTCCTTCATCGATGAGAGTATCATTCTTGATGTACTCAAACAGTTTTCTGGGCGTTCAATAACAGTCACCTTTAATGGAGGTATACTAGGTTCAGTCCCGCTGTCTATTTCACTTAATGGGGGGGCAGAGGCGCGTTCAATGTATGTGAGTAAGCAGTCGATTTCCGGCGTCAATTTTTCGTTAAATAGATCGTTGAGAAAGGCAGTGTTTCGCTCGCTAATTGAGGCGTTTCCATTTCTGAGAACGGCGACATTTGCCGAGGTTAGCCAAAAGTTAAAATGTGAAGACGCCAGAGATCTCATTTTGACATACGGCGATAAGGACAAAACCCTCATTAATCAACCAGTATGCCCAAATTGCGGTTTCAGTGGGCTAACGCCTCTTTATCACTCTGAAGGTAATACCATTACTGGTTTTTTGTGCAACGAACACTCGGTGTATTCGCGTTGCAATGAGTGCGAATTGGTGTTTTTAAAACGTCAGTTAGGTTCGTCAGATTTACATACTTATTATCGTGAAGAGGTCTACCCAAGGAGCGACGCAAGCGTTATGCACCTTGAGAGGTGGCAGAATCTAGATTCAAAAACGACGTCGCACTATGACAATTACACACATACACTTCCGCTGCTAAATTCAGCTCCAAAGGTACTGGACCTTGGCTGTGGGAATGGCGATTTTGTTGCTTTTATCAAGCATAAAATTCCCGGGTCTTTGGTAACCGGTGTAGATTGGTTCATACCTCAAGGGTTGCAAGATGCATTCGAACAAATAGGGATCGAATATTACAATGCAAAATTAAGTGAATTTGCAGAGCAGACTCATTTGTCAGGCTATTTTGACCTTATTTCTCTTTGGGAGGTTATTGAACATCTAAACATAGACGACTTAAAAAGTATGCTGTGTTCATTGAAAAAAGTAATGTCAAAACAGTCTGTTCTAATACTTTCTACCCCAGATTTTGACGATCCATTTTGTCAGAGTTTAGATTTTTGGAATATGGCTGCAGGCGAGCATATTTCAGTGTTTAACTTCAATTCACTTTCCCGTCTTTTGGCTGAATGTGGGTTTAAAATTGATAAGATAGAGCGTGAATCTGTTACTACCAAGAAATCCAACGCTTGGTACCAATATGGGGCAGAGACGAATAGTTCTTTAGCAGGTAAAGGCAATGCTCAAATAATGGAAGTACTATTAGATAATGACACTTTGCGTGAACCTTTTAAGCGAATGTGTAGAGATAAAAAATTGGGGAGTGAATTGATTGTGTTTGCCAGTCTCAGTTTTGCATGAGATGGGACTCATATCGCACCACTTTTTCAGGTAGATAGTCATAAGCAAGTGCAAAAGCTTCTTTATTTGTAAATAAATTACTTCCAAAAACGTGAGTTTCTTCCGCTTTGTCAAGCATGTTTTGGGTAAATGCTATGCAAGTTAAATTTATTTGCGGGAAGGCTAAGTTGGCGATGTAAAAGGCAGTAGAATAAAAACCAACTATGTGACCAGGTGGCTTATGCTGTTCATGAATCCATAGTTCTAACGGCATGTCCAGAGTCAAGAATTCTACAGTAGGAAATTTGCTCTTAAACAGTTCGTTGTTCTCTTTAGACTGACCTCTATGGGGAATATAAATAACTTTCTTATTCGTAGACTGAATAATTTCCTTAACAATAGAGTGATACTGATCTGCTGTACTCATGCCTAGCTCAACCATATTGGTTCCAATAAATACCATGCTTGACGAGTCTACAGCGTCGAACAGCTTGTAGATACAGCGCAAGTTATTTGGTTGAGATACTATTGAATTGGGTACATGGGCATGGAACATAGTGAATAGGGATAGCTTGGCTGGCTCACCCGTAGAAAGGTTCATCGACTGCTTTATCCTATTTGCTTCAGCTTGCCTCTCTTCTGTTCCTGTTTGGGGCAGGCTAAACTGTTTTTTTGCTGGTACGTGAAAGAAGAGATAACAAAGGGTTGCTGCGCCATCGTCCAACAACCAAGTGTCAATATGAGAAAGGGTTGCGGCTATGTCTTTTTGCCACTGCGAGCGATACTCGCACAAGAGTAATCTGTCAAATTGGTCGTGGTCCAATTCATTGAATAAATCAGCATACAGCCCAATGCGTAATTCAAGGCTTTCTCCGGCGACAGACGACAAATCTGCTACAACAAATTGATATTTTTCGCTGCTAAAATCCCTAAACCAAGACCTAAGCTTTGTTAGTTGAGTATATGAATTACTGCGTAAATCGCTAACAACAAACACAGTTACACTAGTTAACTCCATGGCGTCTGCGGCTTCTTTCACACAAAGTAATTGAAGGGGAGTTTCGACTAACGCTAATGCTTTCATTTTGCAGGCCCTACCAAACTACTAGTTAACATAAGGTTTAATATGTGCGGGTATCTTTGATTCTGGTGGCCAATAATAGTTGGTTAATGCGTATCTGGTGCCTTTTGTCAATGGCTTTCCTCTGTGTATTCCTCTGGTGTTAACTATGATTAACGTTCCTGCACTGGCAATAAGCTCAACTAATTTAGACATATCGAAATACTGTTCATATTCATCCAATCGATTAGCATCTAAGTCAATATTATGTTGTGCACAAAAGCGGGCCATTTCGTCCCTGTTACCGCTCTTTTTTATGTACTGGAAGGGGCCTTCCTCAGCAGAAACATCGGAGAGATACAAGATTGCTTTGAATTGAAAAGGAATGCAGCTATCTCGATGCCAGCCGTACCCAGAACCTTTGTTGCCTTTTAGGGCTTGGATTTTGGCTGACATAGTAAAGCCAACTAAGGAATTGACATCGTAAAGTGTGTGCATCCAATCTTGCACTTTTGGGTCGTTGATCAGGTCAAGATTCGGTGAAAGATTATTGCTACCCATTATCCGGATATCGGCTCCAATATCATCTCTCCAAACCTTTACACCGAGTTCAGCTTCCCTTTCTAATAGTTTCTCAATTTCCTGTACGGCTTGTTGACATTTACGAGAAGACCAAAAGTCTGGAATGATGCAAAAACCATCTTCTATTACCCGCTGTAATTCCTGGCTCGCTAACAATTCTGGAAGGTGGGTACCGTACTTAGCCTCATATCGAGTCAGTCTTTCTAGCGGGGATTGATCATCAAACATGGTTACTTTTTCTTCCTATGAGCTTTGGAAAAGTTGATCTCGATTGAGTAGTATTTCCCTTTGTCCCTTGGCATCCTGTAGGTCTGATATCCTGCGTCTTCAAATCGATTGATGAGCTTTCTCAATTCTTCGAAAAAATCAAGAAAGTCGATTATTGAAGATGTGGTCGGTCGTTCAAATTCAACAAGAACTTGGTCAGGGTAAACGCCAATATCTAGCATATGATTGAGAATTCTAGGTGCAGCGCCCTCAATGTCCATTTTCAGAACATCCATGCTAGTGTGTTGGTTGGCTTTCATTACCGATGCCAGCTTTTTACAGTGAGCGGTGAATTGGCGCCCTGCATATTCAAAGATCATAGAAGGTGAACCGCCATAAACAGGCGTATAAAAAAGCATATCTTCGTCCTTGTCCCAAATACCAATTTGTTCAAATTTGAATTTTGGGTGATTGATGCGGTTTATATGCCTAGTGGCAATTATTGAGGGATCGTACAAGTAAATCGGACATTCGTGTTTGTTGGCAACCGCTTGGTCAAAGCTTGTGTTGCTAAGCACACCTAAGGAGTAGACAATACTCTCGTGATTTAGTGGAAACCGTTTATCCAAAAAATAGTTCCCGTATTTTTCAAAGTTGTCATCTATCAATGGGATAGTTTGTTCAAATTGCTTGGTTAGTACTCTAAAAGGGCTAAGAAAATAGTGCCAGTTAGCATATTGTATTTTTTGAATAATTCTTTGATAAAGTCTTGCCTTTACGAAAAAAGAAACACCTGCCCACCGGTCCTTTTTGTAGTAGAAAATAAAACCTTGTACTAAGTTCATAAATGCAACCCTGAAAGTGGAGCCTGTCTTTTTCGGCATAATATACTACTTGCGCTCTATCTTTGTATCGGTAAAGACACTGATCGCTTGAGCGCTTTATATTCCCAAGGACTCAAAAAGATGCTACTAACAAAGTTCACTCTTGTGAATTCTTCCAGCAATCGCATTACAGTGATGGATGTTATCAAGGAGTTAACGTCGACATTTGGGTCGTATCGTTTTAAATACAACAAAATGAAATTATAAAAAACGCCAACTTACATTTTTGTCGGTCATGTCTATATTTGAACTGAGATTGAAATTCCGAGCTAGTTTTTTAATGCTTTTTTTGGTGGTGCTTTAATTATTGGCTACTTATGTATATTCATACCATGTTATCTATCACCCTGTTTGAGTAGTTTTTGTACAAGTGCTATACTCTATAAGGTGAGAGGTGACTTATGATTGGCTTAAATACAGATTCCAACACGTCGTTGTTGCAGCAAATTCAGCAGCGTCAGAACGAACGCTTAGAACAACTGGCTTCAGGGCGTCGGATAAACAGTGCTGCTGATGGTGCGGCTGCACAGCAAATAATTGACCGCCTAACGTCTCAAGTAGAAGGTAACAGACAATCCATTTCTAATGCCTACGATGGTGTGTCATTAGCCCAAGTCGCTGAGGGTGGCCTCTCTGGAATCACTGAAGATGTAAACCGTATTCGGGAGCTGACTATACAAGCAGGAAATGGCTTACTAAACGATTCTGACCGAAGTGCTATTCAGCAAGAGATTTCTCAGCTTCAAGACAACATTTCACAAACTGTGGAGCAAACCACCTTTGCGGGGCAGCCTTTGTTGTCTGAAGAGGGCAGCATCAGTTTTCAGGTGGGCGCAAACGCCGGTCAGCAAATTAATGTAAATACACAGGATATTGGCAGCCAACTAAGCGATGTTTTGAATATCGATGTCACTTCACAATCGGTTGATGATGCTTTGGCTGCTGCTGATGCTGCAATAGAAACAGTCGGTGCGGCAAGGGGCGAACTGGGGGCGACGCAGAATCAGTTTGAAAGTCGTGCCAGAAGTTTATCTCAAGCAGATGTAAACGTTACAGCGGCGAGAAGTCGTATCGCCGACACTGATTTTGCTCAGGCAACGTCAGAGTTGGCTGCGGCAAATGTATTGAATCAAAGTTCAATCGCTGTGCAAGCTCAGTCCAATCAACAGCAGGGCGCTGTACTTTCTTTGCTCAGTTAGTTGTTAAGTTGTAGCAAAAAGCAGCTTCGGCTGCTTTTTTTATGCCTTAAAAAAACACTTACAGTTGCCATTCCGTCCCTAAAAGTTACAATCAAGACATAGGCGATAATTAAAATTAAAAAACGCATACATACTGGGGAGCTAATGAAGGATATCCTGCTCGTGTCTGATAATCAGACGTTTAAGCAAGAATTAACGACTATCCTCACTTTTATGGGAGAGCCGAGCGTTTCCCTTAGTTTCTCTGAAGCGCATGCGCACCTGTCGCGCCAAAATCCAGATTCTGTGCTCATAGACGGTAGTGACTCAGCACAAATGTTAGTGCTGATTAACGCGTTTCCTGCCATTGCTTTTGTCAGTGTTGGCGAGCCATCATTAGACGATATTCATCATAAAAACTTGGTATGCCATCTTGTTTTGCCTGTAACTTATCCTGCGTTGACACAAGCTTTGCACCGCTGTCAGGAATACACCCGTAAAAATCCTAATAAAAAACAGTCGCAAAATGCAAAAACGATGCTGTTTAGAAGTTTGGTAGGCCAAAGCGAACAAATTCAATCTGTGCGCAAGTTGGTAGAACAGGTCGCCCCTACAGATGCGAACGTGTTAATTCTCGGTGAATCAGGCACAGGTAAAGAGGTCGTAGCTCGTAATGTCCATTATTTATCGGAACGCAAAGACGGGCCTTTCATCCCTGTTAACTGCGGCGCGATCCCTGGCGAGTTGCTGGAAAGTGAATTGTTTGGTCATGAGAAGGGAGCATTCACTGGGGCAATAACATCTCGAAAGGGCCGATTTGAATTGGCTGAGGGCGGAACGCTGTTTTTAGATGAAATTGGCGATATGCCTCTACAGATGCAGGTCAAAATACTGCGAGTATTGCAGGAGCGTACCTATGAACGAGTTGGGGGAACCCGACCTATTCAGTGTGATGTTCGAATTATCGCTGCCACCCATCGCGACTTGGAAAAGATGATAGAGGCCGAAAAATTCAGAGAAGACCTTTTTTATCGTCTTAATGTGTTTCCAATAGAAAGCCCTGCGTTAAGAGAGCGTAAAGAAGATATTCCGCTCCTATTACAGGAGCTGATAAGCCGCTTAGATAAAGAAGGCGCGAGTGGCCTGAAGTTTACCGAACAGGCACTGGCTTCGCTTATGGAACACACGTGGGCAGGCAACGTCAGAGAGCTGTCTAACCTCGTTGAACGGCTAACAATCCTGTGTCCTGGCCAGATTGTTGATGTGTCAGACCTACCCACTAAATACCAATACGGTGATTTTACCGCCTATGAACCTGACTATCCGGAAGAGGTACTAGAACGTCAGGCTTTCAATGAGTTGTTTGCTGAATCTGCTGCACACGATTTTGATGATGAGGAGGATCCGCAAGAGGCTCTCAACGTCGATGGAAACCTACCAGAGGAAGGTGTGAACCTGAAAGAGTACCTTTCTGAACTTGAAATCAATTTGATCACTCAGGCACTGGAACAAACCGATTGGGTGGTTGCCCGCGCCGCTGATAAACTCGGGATGCGACGTACTACATTAGTCGAAAAAATGCGCAAGTACGACATTCAACGTCAGACTGACTAGCTGCCAATTTTTTGGCGCAAAAAAGCCAAAATTTTTGGCACACCTTCTGCAATTGCTTCTTACAAATAGCCATAAACACAAATTTGTTGACGTATATGGCGCAATTAAGAGGTATTTATTGTGCAGGTTTCCAGCGAGCAACAGGCCACTTCGCGATTTGATAGTTTACTAAAAGCTATGCCAGCCGGTGTCGTTTTGATAAACGGCAAGGGTGTTGTCATGCAAAGTAACCCCCAAGCCCGACATCTACTCGGTGAACCGCTTGAAGGGCAAGCATGGCGCACCATCATCAAACGTGCATTTAACCCACGTGCCGATGACGGCCACGAAGTCTCTTTGACTAACGGCAAACGTGTCAAATTAGACATCTCGCCACTGGAAGGCGAGCCAGGCCAGATCATTCTGATTACTGACCTGACTGAAACGCGTCAGTTACAGGCGAGAATAAGCCATATGCAGCGCTTATCTTCTCTCGGAAAAATGGTTGCATCGCTGGCGCACCAGATTCGTACCCCCCTTTCTGCAGCTATGTTATACGCAGTAAACCTGAGCCAGAAATCAGTTGCCGAAACTGTGCGTACCCGGTTCAGTGGCCGCTTGGTCGACAGACTGAAAGAGTTGGAAAGTCAGGTTAACGACATGTTGTTGTTTGCCAAAAGTGGTGATCAGCAGGTGTTGTCGACTCTTACCCCACTGGACTTGTTAGAAGCAGTAGAAGCAACTTCCCAAGCAATAGGCAATAAAAAAGGGGTGGCTATCAGCTTCAGTGGTTTTGAGGTTATGGCTGAATTCAAGGGTAATTTGCCAGCGCTACAGGGCGCCTTGCTGAACTTGATAGACAATGCCATTCAGGTCAGTAACCCCGATGATATTGTCAACGTGTCAGCCCATTTCCAGGGTGATGCGGTGAGCGTTAAGGTTTCTGACAAAGGGCAGGGCATCGCCAAGTCATCACTAAACAAAATATTCACGCCCTTCTTTACCACTAAGTCAAACGGGACAGGTTTAGGTCTGGCTGTCGTTAACTCAGTGGCTCAGTCACATGGTGGGCAGGTTTCTGTCGAATCAGAGCTGGGCAAGGGTACGCAATTTACTTTTTCAATCCCCGCGCAGCGAGCGCTTTTACAAGCAGCAGGAGAATAACCCATGCAAACAACACTACTGATTGTTGAAGATGACGCAGGTTTAAGGGATGCATTGTGTGACACTTTGCTGTTGGCAAACTACAAGGTAGTGGCTTCTGAAAGTGCTGAATCAGCGATGGTTGAACTGGGTCGTCAACACATAGATTTGGTGATCAGTGATATACAAATGGAAGGGATGAATGGCTTATCTCTGCTTAAAAATATCAAAGCAAAAGACAAAGCCATACCCGTAATTCTAATGACAGCGTACGCAAAGATTGATGATGCCGTGCAGGCCATGCGTGACGGTGCTATTGATTACTTATCAAAACCTTTTGCGCCAGAAGTGTTGATTAATCTGGTTGAGCGCTATGCACCCGCACAGCAGGTGGCGTCGACCAAGCCTGTCGTAGCTGATGAGACCAGTTTGCAGTTATTGCAACTGGCTCGCAAAGTTGCGAAAACTGAGGCGACTGTCATGGTGTTGGGTCCAAGCGGTTCAGGTAAAGAGGTGATTTCTCGCTATGTACATGATATGTCTCCCCGAGCTGAGCACCCCTTTGTGGCTATTAACTGTGCAGCCATTCCAGAAAATATGCTTGAGGCCACTTTGTTTGGATATGAGAAAGGTGCTTTTACAGGCGCAGTTCAGGCCTGTCCGGGTAAATTTGAACAGGCGCAAAATGGTACCCTGTTACTAGACGAAATAACCGAAATGGACCTAGCGCTTCAGGCCAAGTTACTGCGTGTGCTGCAGGAAAGAGAAGTAGAAAGACTGGGAGCACGTAAAACTATCGACCTTAATGTCAGAGTCATTGCTACTAGCAACCGTGACTTAAGACAAGCCGTTGCTGAAGGCAGTTTTAGGGAAGATCTTTACTACAGGCTAAACGTTTTTCCCTTAATATGGCGCCCGTTAAGTCAGCGTCAGGGTGATATTTTACCTTTAGCTGAGCATTTGATCAGTCGTCACTCTGCCATCCAAAATACAACGCCAGCACAATTAAGTGCCGCCGCGCGAAACAAGTTATTGCAACACGAGTGGCCTGGAAATGTCCGCGAATTAGACAATGTAATTCAGCGAGCGTTAATACTCTCTGAAAACGGCACTATTGAATCAAATGACCTCTTATTGGAGACCGATACAGCATGGCATTCAGCGCCCGCGCATGAAGATAAAGGTGAAGAGCCCGACAGTTTACTGGGCTCAGAACTGCGCCAGCAAGAACACCAGATTATTTTGGATACCTTGCAATTGTGTAACGGGAAGCGAAAAGATGTGGCGGAGAAGTTAGGAATTAGTCCCAGAACACTGCGTTACAAACTGGCAAAAATGCGTGAGTCTGGCATTGATGTGCCCGCTTAAAGCTAGCGTTGGCCTGCAAATTGCAGAGTCATTGTATAGACGAGTTATCCACTGATTTACGCCAAATTTTTGGCTGTAGCATGAAGTAAAAGAGAGGCATGAATGGAGATTAAAGCAGACAGCTTATATCAGGAAATGCAGGCGATGATCGCGCAAGTGAATCAGCCAGGTGCAGGCAATGATATTCCAAACATGACTCAGATGGTCAATCCATCACAGCAAAACTTCGCAGACATGCTGAACAATGCCATAAACAATGTGAATGATTTGCAGCGCACCTCCCGTACTATGCAGCAGCGTTTTGATATGGGCGACCCTAATCTAAGCCTGGCTGATGTCATGGTGGCTAAAGAGAAGTCGGGTATTGCATTTGAGGCAACGATGCAGGTGCGTAATAAAGTACTTGAAGCCTATAAGCAAATTATGAATATGCCGGTATAGGAGTAGAGTAGGGTGGCTGACGCAACGGGAACCAATATCGCTCTGGCAGAAAACAATTTTGCCGGAGACAATGAACCTGAGCAAAAATCGGGGTTTCTGGATACGTTAGGCAGTGCTGACATGATGCGTCAGATGACGTTGGTGGTGGTACTGGTTATCTGCGTCGCCATTGCTGTCTTTATTCTGATTTGGGCACAAGAACCCGATTATCGTCCACTGGCAAAAATGGATACTGAGCAGCTCATCGAAACCCTTGATTATCTCGATGCCAATACCATTGATTATCAGCTTGAAGGCAACACAGTCCTGGTCAGAAGTGACCAGTTTCAGGAAATCCGTCTGGGAATGACACGACAGGGGGTTTCACAAGCCAGTTCCTCTGGTACTGATATCATAATGACAGACATGGGGTTTGGTGTTAGTCAGCGTTTGGAGTCAGAACGTCTTAAACATGCCCGTGAACAACAAATCGCTGCCACGATCGAAGAAATGTCAAGCATCGCCAGGGCCAAGGTGCTATTGGCAATGCCAAAAGAAAACGTGTTTGCGAGGCGCGAGCGAAAAGCCAGTGCTACGGTTGTACTAACCGGTAAGCGCGGTCAGGTGATATCCGGAGAAGAAGTCGATGCTGTAGTCGATATTGTCGCTTCTGCTGTTCAAAATATGGACCCGTCACGTGTCACAGTGACAGACAGCAATGGTCGGTTATTGAATTCTGGATCGCAGGATGCGATGAGTGCCAGGGCGCGCAAGGAATACGAACTAGAGAGAAAGCGTGAGCAGGAGTACCTAGATAAGATCGATGCCATTCTTATTCCGGTTTTGGGTATTGGTAACTACACGGCTCAAGCCGATGTCAGCATGGACTTCACCGCGGTTGAACAAACTCAGCGCAGATTTAATCCGGATTTACCTGCCGTACGCAGCGAAATGATCTCTGAGGAAAGCAGCACGGGTTCAGTCAATGGCGGTATTCCAGGTGCCTTGACCAATCAACCTCCGCTTGAGTCTAATATCCCTGAGAACGCTACCGGTGGCAACGGTCCCGTACCTGTGCCCGGACGCAGTAGCAAAGAACAGACACGTAATTTTGAATTAGATACCACTATTAGTCACACTAAGCAGCAAACAGGGGTTATGTCTCGGTTAAGCGTGTCAGTCGCGGTAGATTATCGCGCTGTTACGGGAGAAGATGGCACGGTCACTCAGGAGCCTAGAACCCAGGAAGAATTGCTTAACCTACGCAGATTATTGCAGGGCGGCATTGGTTTTGATGTGACCCGGGGAGACTCGTTGGAAGTGGTCAATATGCCATTCACTCGTATGGACGTTGGCGAGGTTGAAGAATTGCCACTGTGGGAGCAACCATCGTTTTTGCCTATACTTAAACTGGTTGTAGGGGGTCTGGTTATTATTGCGCTAATTGCCTTTGTCATCCGACCCATGCTGCGCAAACTTATTTATCCTGATGAAGTCTCTGATGGAGATAGCTTTGACGCAGACGAGCAGCTTGATTTGGGTGATGAAACCATCAGCATGTTGAGCAACGAGTTTGATGAAGGTCAGGTTGGTTTTGCAGCAGATGGTTCTCTCATGCTACCGGATCTGCATAAAGACGAAGATGTATTAAAAGCAGTAAGAGCATTGGTAGCGAATGAACCAGAACTGTCAGCCCAGGTTGTGAAGGGCTGGTTGATGCAAGATGAATAGAGAGTAAGCACTGTGGCGGAAGAATTAGAAGCAGTCGATACGGGTTATGATGTCGGTAAACTAGAAGGCGTTGAAAAAGCAGCCATTCTGTTATTGAGCCTGTCAGAAGAAGACGCAGCACAGATCTTAAAGCACTTAGAGCCTAAACAGGTACAAAAGCTGGGCTCTGAGATGGCGAAAGTCGATGACATGACACAGACCAAGATAACGGCTGTGCACAAACACTTTATCGATGAAATTCAGAATTACAGTACCATCGGCTTCCAAAGCCAGGACTTCGTTAAACGCGCCTTAACGGCTGCGCTAGGTGAGGACAAAGCCGCCAATCTGATTGACCAAATCATGATGGGATCAGGGGCGAAAGGTCTTGATTCATTGAAATGGATGGACTCTAAGCAGGTTGCCAGTATTATCCGCAATGAGCACCCGCAAATCCAAACTATCGTATTGTCGTATCTGGAACCTGAGCAATCCGCCGAAATTTTGTCACAGTTCCCTGAAAAAGTACGGCTCGACCTGTTAATGCGTGTGGCCAATCTGGAAGAAGTGCAACCCGCTGCGTTACAAGAGCTCAACGAGATCATGGAGAAACAGTTCGCAGGACAAGCGGGCACGCAAGCGGCTAAGATGGGCGGCCTGAAGTCAGCGGCTGACATAATGAACTACCTCGATACCAACATTGAAGGCCAGTTGATGGACGCTATCCGTGAGCAAGACGAAGAAATGAGTCAACAGATCCAGGATCTTATGTTCGTCTTTGACAATCTTGTTGATGTTGATGATAGAGGCATTCAGGCGATTCTGCGTGAAGTTCAGCAAGAAGCACTTCTCAAGGCGATTAAAGGTGCTGACGAAGAGCTTAAGAACAAGATCACCAGCAATATGTCGAAACGCGCTGCAGAAATGCTGCTTGATGACCTAGAGGCAATGGGCCCTGTGCGGGTGAGTGAAGTGGAAACGTCACAGAAAGAGATTCTTTCCGTGGCACGTCGTTTAGCTGATTCGGGTGAAATTATGCTTGGCGGCGGCGGTGGCGATGAATTCTTATAATGAGCAATGCGGATCAAATTGACAAGAGTGACATCGATGACTTTGTTCGTTGGGAAATTCCTGTCGTTGAAGATACCAATCGAACCACAGAAGACAAACCTACCAATGCGTTAAACAAACGATCAGATTGGAAGTACGAGCCGCCAGAGAAAGATGAGGAAGTGCGTCCGCCCACAGCAGAAGAAATTGAAGCCATTCGGCAAGCCGCGTACGACGAAGGGCTCGCTCAGGGCAAAGAAGAGGGTCATGCAGAAGGGTTTGAGGAAGGCAAATCGGAAGGGTTTGAACAAGGTTTAAAGGAAGGTCAAGAACAGGGCAGTCAGTCTGGATTCGAAACAGGTAAGGCCGAGGTTGATGCACTCATTGAACAATGGCAATCTATGGTTGAGCAGTTACATCAGCCACTACACAAACTGGATGATGAAGCAAAGCGACAACTAACCAAATTATCCGTGACGCTGGCCAAGGCGGTAATCCACACGGAAGCGAAAACGAATCACGACGTAATTGTCAGTGCAGTCGAGAAAGGCATAAATGCTCTGCCGATCAATGAAACCCAAATACAAATTTTGCTAAACCAGTCCGACATCGATGTTATTGAGCAGCATTTTGGTCAGGACAAAATAAAAGAAAGAGGCTGGGAAATTGTTCCTTCCGCTTCAATTACTCAAGGTGGCTGTGAGGTTGTGTCTCACAATAATGCAGTAGATGTGAGCGTTGAAAAGCGTTGTCGAACAGTACTGGAAACGTTTTTGTTAAATCATGGTTTGAGCGATGAATGATTTGGCTGAATATTTTTCATCTCTGGCTGAGAAGGTGCCCACAGCCCCTGTCGTCGCAGCTGGAAAACTGGTACGCGGGATTGGGCTAACATTGGAAGCCATTGGCTGTCAGTTACCCGTTGGTAGTCACTGCTTAGTACAAACCATTGATGGTGAAATTGAAGCTGAAGTGGTGGGTTTTGGCAACGACATTACTTATTTAATGCCCACTGAAGCGGTCAGAGGGATTATACCCGGCTCGCGTGTTATGCCATTAGCCAGACAAAATGGCTTGGGTGTGGGTATGGCGATGCTAGGCCGTGTAGTTGATGGCAATGGCCAGCCCCTCGATGGAAAGGGACCGATTGAAACAACACACAGAGTGCCGTTCACCCGCCCTCCTATTAATCCGTTGAATCGCCGCCCTATTAACCAACCCATAGACGTAGGTGTGCGATCAATCAACAGCATTATTACTGTTGGGCAAGGTCAGCGAATGGGTTTATTTGCAGGAAGCGGGGTGGGTAAAAGTGTACTCATGGGCATGATGACCCGTGGCAGTAGCGCCGATGTGGTCGTGGTGGGCTTGGTTGGAGAACGTGGTCGAGAAGTGAAAGAGTTTATCCACGATATTTTGACTGAAGAAGAGCGAGAGCGTGCTGTTGTGGTGGCGTCTCCCGCAGATACCTCTCCACTTATGCGCCTAAAAGGTTGTGAAACAGCAGTGAGTATCGCAGAATTTTTTCGTGATCAGGGCATGAACGTCCTGTTGCTAATTGATTCGTTAACGCGATATGCCATGGCACAACGAGAGATTGCATTAGCGGTGGGAGAGCCGCCAGCTACCAAAGGCTATCCGCCGTCAGTATTTGCGCGTCTACCTGCTTTGGTCGAGCGTGCGGGTAACGGCAGTGAAGGGCAAGGCTCGATTACCGGTTTTTATACCGTACTGACTGAAGGTGATGATCTTCAGGACCCCATTGCCGATGCGGCGAGGGCAATATTGGACGGGCATATTGTGTTGTCAAGAGAATTGGCCGACGCGGGGCATTATCCCGCCATTGACATTGAAAAGTCCATCAGCCGCGTTATGCCACAGGTTACCAGCGACGAACACGAGTTAGCGGCACGAAAGATTAAGCAAGTGTATTCCACCTATCAGCAAAATCGTGACCTCATCACTATTGGGGCCTACACAAAAGGCACGGATAGTCGAATTGATTTGGCGATAGCCGCAGAGCCTGCAATTAATGCCTTCTTACAGCAATCGATGAAGTCAATACTACCCTATGACGAAAGCCTTGAAGCAATGCAAACACTGGCAACAGGTTTGACGGCGGGGGCAACGCGTGGCTAGGGATCCCCTGCAAACTGTTTTGCGTTATGAGTCCGATAAAGAGCAAAAGCTGGCTGAATATTTTTATCAGGCGCAACGCAATGTTGAAGCACAGCGTCAAAAATTGACGCAGCTTCAGCAATATCGGGTTGATTACATTGAGCAGATTAAACAGACTGCCGCGTCTGGCGTTCAGGCCACCCGATATCAGCAGCATTTGTCTTTTGTTGGAAAGTTAGACCTGGCTTGTGAACAACAAACACAAGCTATCACACAAGCCTCATCGGTTGCTGAACAACGAAAGGTCACCTGGTTGAAACAGCAACAGCGCAAAAAAGCTATCGAAAAGCTCATTCAAAAACAGCAGGCGATTGCCGTTCAACGCGCCAACCGCATTGAACAGTCAGAAATGGACGAATTTGCCAACCAATTGTTTTATAGACGTTAAAACGCAAAAAATTCACATCAGAAGAAAAATTCTCCTATGCGTAGAATAAAGTGGAACAAGTTTTGCTGAAGCTAAAGCAGTTTCTTGTTACCACGGCGCCAGTAGCCCTGTTTGCCGTAAAATGAAGGCGGAATTATGCAACAAATTGCCACATCGCAGAAAGAGATTGCCGCAGGTGCACTGCCCATAGACATTAATGTTGAAACGCAGCCAGAAGGCCAAGCATTTCAATCCGTGTTGCAGTCGGCGACGTCGGCTAAGCCCAAAGCGAACGAGCAAAGCATGCCCGCAACGTCAAAGCAACCTGTTGACAATCAATCGCAAAATCGCGTGTATGAACAAGAGGTAGATGAAGGTGTTGTATCCCTCGATAAGGCAGAGATGAGTAATCAAAAGCCCGATGTTGAGGAAGCGCCCATGGTACCCACTAAGGTCTCCGATAAGACTGAAAAAGCCGACCAGAGTCTGACTGAAAATGAGCAAGTCCAGGCAGAAATTGACGAAATTCTTGGCAACAATGACGTTGCAGATATTGATTGGGTGAGCTTTGTTGAAGCTATTGACAAGCAATTGGCACCTGAGTCTAAAAAGATAAATGATCTTGCACAAGATGACGTGTCATTTGACAGTGACATTGAACAACAAGAGGCTCAGAGTAAGACAGAAGACACAGAATCAGCGCCCGTTTTATTTATTGAGTCTGACGAGGCTGTGATCGACATTCCCATTGAAGATGCCATTATTGAAGCTATCCAACAGCCAGCAGAGCAGGTAAGTGAAGAGTCAAAAGTGATTATTGCTTCCTGGTCAAATAAAGTGGCGGAATTACTAGAGTCCGAGCAAACAGAGGGTAGCAAGGAGCAAATGAACCAGGGTGCTGATGCGTTGTTGTTGCAAGGCCTGGTACTGAACACGGTTGATCAGAGTTCTGACCCTGATGCAGGAGAGACGGATCTCAGTGAAAAGGATGTTGCTGATTTATTGTTGGATCAAGCGGTTACGTCGGAAGAGGTTGTGGCAGAAGACAGTGGACACATTATCTTCCCTATTGTTGTCGATAATACGGAGAAAGAAATTAAGACTGAGGCATTAACTGACAAAACGGTTCAGCCAGTCAACGTTGAGCCTCTTATCGTTAGTGATGAAGTCATAATGCCACTTGCAGAACATGTTGCTTCTGTTTTAGATAACGCGGCACAAGAAAAAGCGGCGGTTAAGGCTATCTCAGGTGAACTCGCTGCTATGATTAAAGAATTCACTGCACAGAAGTCTGAGGGAAGAGAACCAGGTATCAGTCTCAAGAAAGCTGTTGCTGCGGCAATTGATAAAGGCGAGCTAAGCCTTACCGCTGAGCAGCAGCAAGCCGTTGCTCATCAGGTGAGCCGTGCAGAGCAAATGGTGAATGTAATAAAAGCAGTGGCTGATTCTTCACCTCAACCCTTGCACTCAGTGCTAGGACCACAGTCTTCTAGCACCAGCGAACAACAACTCTTTGCAGCTGCTGAGCGTCTTACCGCAGAGGGAAGCACACAGGTTTCAGATCAGATAAAAGCCGCACAAACGACACAGGGACAGATAGATAAGCCGGTACCAGTGCATCAGCCGGAAGGGCAAAAGCAAGTCGCAGAAAAGATTCGCTGGATGGTCAACAGTCGAACGACCGCTGCTGAAATTCGTCTAGATCCGCCTGAGCTCGGTAGTATGCAAATACGAGTTAACATGTCTGGTGACACTGCCTCAGTGAGTTTTGTTGTGCAATCTGCACAAGCCAGAGATGTATTGGCGGATGCCACCCCGCGATTGAGAGACATGCTCGCTGAACAAGGTATTGACCTAGGGGAGTCTTTTGTAGAGCAGCAAGACCAACAACAGCAGTTTGAGGGTGATGAGGGCGGTTCAGGCGGAAGCCCCGCAAACTTTGGTGTTGAAGAGGAAGAGATGACTGTTGTTGAACAACCCATCAATCGGCCTTCTGTTTACAACATTGATGCGTATGTTTAATTGTCGTTCGTCGTTGCTTGAATCATAATAAGCAGTATGTACAAACGTAGAGACCCGATAAATGGCTGAAGAAGAGTTACAGATAGAAGAAGGTGGAAAGAAAGGCAAAATGATGATCATCATCATTGCTGTTGTTGTCCTTATAGTGAGCGGGGCAGCGGCCTACTTTTTCTTGTTTAGCAGCGATGATACGCCCGTCGAAAGCACAGCAACTGAAGCCGCTCAGGGTGGTGAAGGTGACGCTGCGTCAGCCGCACCTGCATCTGCATCGACGGGTACAGCATTATATGTTGCCATGCCTAGGCCGTTTGTCTTCAACGTGCCAGGAACCGGAAGAGATCGCCTCGTGCAAATAAAGGTTCAGTTAATGGTGAGAGGGTCCGATAACGAGGAGACTGCCAAGTCGCACATTCCTCTAATTGAAGGCACGCTGTTACAGACTTTTAGTGCGAGCAATGCTGACGATTTGGTCACCGAAGCCGGTAAGATGGCCTTAAGAGAGGATGCGCTTTCAGCGGTCCGTGGACGGTTGCAAGAAATTACTGGCAAAGATGTGGTTGAGCAGGTGTTGTTTACCGGCTTTGTGATGCAATAACGAGGAATTTGCGTGAGCGATTTACTTTCACAAGACGAGATCGATGCCCTATTACACGGGGTTGATGATGTAGAAGAAGAAGACGTTTCCGAATCCGAAGCGAGTTCTTCTGCGCTTGAATACGATTTTTCGTCGCAAGACAGAATTGTTCGTGGACGCATGCCTACACTTGAAATTGTGAATGAACGCTTTGCCCGACATATGCGCGTGAGTTTATTCAACATGATGCGTCGTTCTGCTGAAGTGTCAATTAATGGCATTCAGATGATCAAGTTCGGCGAGTATATCCACACGCTTTTTGTTCCGACTAGCTTAAATATGGTTCGCTTCAGACCACTTAAGGGCACTGGCTTGATCACGATGGAAGCCAGGCTTGTGTTTATTCTGGTCGATAACTTTTTTGGTGGTGATGGTCGCTATCACGCTAAAATTGAAGGCCGTGAGTTTACGCCAACAGAACGTCGAATTATTCAAATGCTGCTCAAAATCATTTTTGAAGATTACAAAGAAGCCTGGGCTCCCGTGATGGATGTGTCATTTGAATACCTGGATTCTGAAGTTAATCCGGCCATGGCGAACATTGTAAGCCCGACCGAAGTGGTGGTGATTAGCTCCTTTCACATCGAGCTGGATGGTGGTGGTGGTGACTTCCACGTTTCTTTGCCCTATTCGATGCTTGAGCCCATTCGTGAGTTACTCGATGCCGGTGTGCAAAGTGACAAAGAAGATACTGATTTACGTTGGAGCAAAGCATTACGTGATGAAATTATGGATGTGGATGTGTTGTTGACTACCCATATGCTTGATTTTGAACTGAGCTTGCAAGAACTTATGGACGTCAAAGCCGGTGATGTGATCCCGGTCGAAATCCCAGAACATATCACTGTATTAATAGAAGGCTTACCAACGTTCAGAGCGAAGATGGGTCGCTCTCGGGACAATTTGGCATTACAGATTGTTGAGAAAATTCCACGTCCAACTTCAGTGAAGTCTGAATTGCAATTACTGACCCGAAATGGTCGGATTATTGACAACGATGCTGAGCTGCAAGTATTGGAAGAAGATTTGTAGTAAATAGGGGGAACCTATGAGTGAAGAAGAAGGTTTAGACGATTGGGCGGCAGCAATGGCCGAACAGGCCGATGCAGAGGCTGATGAACAAGCAGGCGAAAACGCAAGCGATGGAGACGATGTTCAGGTTGCTGAACTCGACGAGTTTGGTGAATCTGCGCCTATTACCAGCGAAGAAAAGAAAAAACTTGATACGATTTTAGATATCCCTGTGACTATCTCTATGGAGGTAGGGCGCAGTCATATCAGTATCCGAAATCTGCTGCAATTGAACCAAGGTTCGGTTGTAGAATTAGACCGCGTGGCGGGCGAACCACTTGATGTGCTAGTAAATGGCACGTTGATTGCTCATGGAGAAGTAGTAGTAGTCAACGACAAATTCGGTATACGCCTGACAGATGTTATTAGCCAAATCGAGAGAATCAAAAAACTTAGATAAATCCTATTTAAAATCAATAGGATATTATTCCTTATTTAGCCTTTTCTCCACTCGAGTAAGCGCACAGGAAAGTGCCTCTCCCTCAACAAGCGTCAGTGATTTTGGCACCCTGTTGTCCATTTCTCTGTCGCTTTTTGTTGTTTTAGCCCTTATTTTTGGTCTTGCCTACCTAATGCGTCGGTTTACTGTCACTTCCTCGGGGAATGGCCAGATGAAGGTGGTCGCCAGCATGATGGCTGGGGCTAAGGAGCGCATCATGGTGCTTCAGGTAGGTGATGAGCAACATTTGATTGGCATCACACCTAACAATATTAATCACTTATCCACGCTAAAAGCCCCTCTGGAGACGCAAAAGCCTACTTCGTTGCCTGCTGACGGTACCTTTAAAGATAAGTTAGTGGAAGCCATGGCTGCCAGAATAAAGCCGGAGAAGAAACATGATTAAGCTTCTTCTATTTATTGTACTGCTCATCGTTATTCCTGACAGTTACGCCCAGCAGGGCATTTCTGCCGTTACTGTCACTACAAACCCCAACGGAAGCCAAGAATACTCCATGACCTTGCAAGCGCTGTTTATCATGACAGCGCTGAGCCTGATCCCAGCATTCGTCATGATGATGACATCTTTTACTCGCATCATCGTAGTTTTGTCTATCCTTCGTCAGGCCATTGGGCTTCAGCAGTCTCCGTCAAGCCAAATACTGATAGGCGTAAGCTTGTTCCTTACCATGTTTATTATGGCACCAGTCTTTGAAGAGGTGAATGAGCGAGCTCTGCAACCGTATCTTGAGGAAGAGATGACCTCCATAGAAGCATTTGAACAGGCCAAGGGACCAATGCGTGAGTTCATGCTCTCGCAAACTCGGGTTAAAGACTTGGAAACCTTTGTGCAAATTGCTGGGCAGGAGGGCGTTTACGCAGATCCTTCTGAGGTGCCTTTAACCATATTGATCCCAGCTTTTGTGACCAGTGAATTGAAAACTGCCTTTCAGATTGGCTTTATGCTGTTTATTCCGTTTTTGATTATTGATTTAGTGGTGGCTTCTATCCTGATGGCGATGGGTATGATGATGTTGTCACCTATGATTGTCTCTTTACCATTTAAGCTCATGTTGTTCGTATTAGTCGATGGCTGGAACTTAATTTTTGGCACATTGGCGTCTAGTTTTGGAATGGGGACATAGCAATGCAACCAGAAGTGTTTGTTGAAATTTTGCGCGAATCAATGTTTATGGTGATTTTGCTGGTCTCCGCGGTCATTCTGCCGAGTTTGGTGGTAGGACTAGTGGTTGCTGTGTTCCAAGCTGCGACATCAATCAATGAGCAGACCATGAGTTTTTTGCCAAGGCTGATTGTTACGCTGCTGGCGCTGAGCTGGGGTGGAAACTGGCTACTGACCAAGATAATGGATTTCACTTATCACATGGTCGATCTTATCCCGCAGGTAACGGGCTAGTTATGATTATTCCCTTAGATAGCATAACGCAGTTTTTGGCAGATTTAATGCTGCCTTTTATGCGTATCTCTGGGCTATTTGCTGCCATGATTGGGCTTAGCGCAAAGTCTATACCGCCAGTTGTAAGAGGGCTTCTCGGCATAATATTAGCTTTTATGATCATGCCGCTTATTCCTCCCGTGCCAGTTGCTGAGCTGGTGAGTGCGAAAACCTTTTTGCTTTGTATTCAGCAATTACTTATCGGTATTGCTATTGGCTTTATTTCCATGATGGTTCTTAATACTTTTGTGCTAGCCGGTCAAATAGTCGCGATGCAGACTGGATTGGGTTTTGCCAGCATTGTTGACCCAGTGAATGGTATCAACGTCCCCGCCGTAGGCCAGTTTTATTTGATATTGGCAACCTTGCTTTTTTGGTCCTTAGACGGCCACCTTGCCATGATCCAAATGATAGTGATCAGCTTTGATGCCTTTCCTATTGGCGAAGCTTTTCTTACGGCTGAAAATATGAAAGATATTGCCCACTGGGCCTCATGGATGTTTGTGTCTGCGGTGACCCTTTCTCTCGCGCCTATTGTGTCTTTGTTGATTGTAAATCTGGCGTTTGGTGTCATGACTAAAGCTTCACCGCAACTAAATATCTTCAGCATTGGGTTTTCAATATCGCAAATTATGGGACTTATTATTATATGGATAACACTAGGAAACTTTACTTCACATTTTGAACTTCAGTGGGGGAAGGCACAAGAATTTATGTGCGAACTTTTGGTTATTTGCCCCTCTCCCTAGGAACAGAAAATGGCAGAGTCATACGAAAAAACAGAAGAACCCACGTCCAAAAAGCTGGAAGATGCCCGAAAAAAGGGGCAGCTTGCCCGCTCAAAAGAGCTATCTACTACATTGGTTCTCATTGGTGGGGCCTTGGCCATTTTAATATTTGGCGGGTGGATCGCTGAGAGCCTTTTTTACACCACACAACGCATGTTTTCTTTATCCAGAGACGAAACCTATGACCCTTTTCATATGTTTCAGGCTATTGCTGACGTGATTCAAGCTGTAGAAGCACCTGTTCTGCTGTTTATGCTGGTATGCATGGTTGGCGGCATATACGGTTCTATTGCATTGGGCGGGTATAACTTCACCTGGGAGTCAGCATCACCCAAGTGGTCGAAGATGAACCCAGTACAAGGCTTTAAGCGTATGTTTGGTGTGGAGGGCATGGTTGAACTGTTAAAAGCCATTGGGAAGTTTATTGTTATTGGCGGAATGGCATTGGCGGCTTTGTATATGTATCGCGATGAAGCGTTGCACTTAGACTTGGAGATATACCCCGCTAACTTATTTCATGCGCTTGAGATGATTGAATGGGCATTTTTACTCATGTGTCTAGGCATGATCCCAATTGCTATCATTGATGTGCCATTTCAAGTGTATAAACACAATAAAGAAATGAAAATGACCAAACAAGAGGTCAAGGATGAACGTAAAAACGCAGATGGCGACCCTCAGGTTAAGGGCCGTATTCGGCGTCTTCAATATCAAGCCGCTGCAAATCGAATGATGCAAGCTGTGCCTGAGGCTGATGTCGTAGTGACTAACCCCACACACTTTTCAGTAGCATTAAAATACGCAGAAAATGGCAACCTAGCCCCAATCTGTGTTGCAAAAGGTGCAGATGAGCTTGCGATGCACATTCGTAAAATTGCAACGGCCCATGAGGTACCACTGATTCCATCACCCATGTTGGCAAGGGCAATCTATTATTCCACAGAAGTTGACGAACAAATCCCTCACGGTTTGTTTATGGCGGTAGCACAAGTGCTTGCTTATGTCTTTGCCTTAAAACGTTATAAAAAAGGCAAAGGTGAACGACCTAAACCACTATCAAAAAATCTGCCAATACCGCCAGAGCTAAGGCGGTAATGTACTGCATATGACGTTCAAAGTAAGTATGCAGTAAGGAGTGAGAAGAATAAATAAACCACACCATGACCCATGCCTGAGGGGGGGTAATTTGTTTACCCCTTTTTTTACTGAATCACATTGCTGCGTTCATCTGTTTAAAAGAAATTTAAAACTTGGCACAGTTGTTGAAATTAATCTCTTTACAGGAAGACAAGCGTCAAAGTTTTGATTCCGTTTGAATAAAGAGAGGTATTCATTGCAGTTACCAGCCGTTTTTCAGCGCTTCGATAAGACCCAGGTGCAACAGTTTTCTGGCGGTTTAGGTGCGCCACTCATCTTACTGGCATTGATGGGCATGGTTATTCTCCCCATGCCGCCCTTTCTTCTGGACGTCTTGTTTAGCTTCAACATTGCGCTTTCTCTGGTGATCATCTTGGTGGCGGTGTTTACACAACGCCCGGTTGATTTTGGTATTTTCCCTTTAGTTCTCTTGATCGCCACCGTACTTCGACTAGCACTCAACGTGGCCTCGACGAGGGTTGTTCTGCTCTATGGGCACGAAGGTGAAGACGCCGCAGGTAAAGTCATACAGGCCTTCGGTGAAGTCGTGATAGGTGGCAACTATGCCGTAGGTGTGGTCGTATTTGCGATTTTGCTTATCATTAATTTTAAAGTCGTTACTGCGGGTGCAGGCCGCATCTCAGAAGTAAGTGCCAGGTTTACTCTTGATGCCATGCCAGGTAAACAAATGGCAATCGATGCTGACCTAAATGCCGGGTATATCGACCAGGAAGAAGCGCGCAAGCGACGCGAAGATATAACCACAGAAGCCGACTTCTATGGCTCTATGGACGGTGCATCAAAATTTGTGAAAGGTGATGCCATTGCCGGCCTTTTTATTATGCTTATCAACATAGTTGGCGGTCTGTTTATTGGCATAATCCAGCATGATCTTGCATTCGGACAGGCCATAGAGGTCTATACCATTTTGACGATTGGTGATGGTTTAGTGGCTCAGATCCCATCACTGTTATTGTCTGTAGCGACAGCGATTATCGTTACTCGTGAAAATGAAACTCAGGAAATGGGTAGCGAAATACGCTCTCAGTTGGGTAACCAACAAGCGTTGTATGTGGCTGCAGGTATTTTATTTGTCATGGGTATTGTTCCTGGTATGCCACATTTTGCTTTTTTAACGTTTGCAGTGTTTATTGCCAGTGTCGCTTACTATCAAACCTACCGCCAAAAACAAGAAAAAGAGCAAGCCAGTAAACCGGATGTAATAGACACTGAAAAAGTGGCGCCACCTGAAGTCAAAGAGTTGGGCTGGGATGATGTGCAGCCGGTTGACACTATTGGTCTGGAAGTCGGTTATCGGCTTATCCCACTCGTAGATAAAGCGCAAGGAGGCGAATTACTTACTCGCATAAAAGGCGTGCGCAAGAAGCTTTCGCAAGACTTGGGTTTTTTGGTGCCACCCGTCCATATCCGCGACAATTTAGACTTAGACCCCAACGCCTATACCATCTCTATGTTGGGGGTGACTGTGGGTGATGCCCAGATAAGTCATGACGAGGAACTGGCGATAAACCCCGGGCAGGTGTTCGGTAAACTGGAGGGGCGAGCAACGAAAGATCCTGCGTTTGGCCTGGATGCTGTGTGGATTAAACCGACCCAACGTGAACATGCGCAAACACTGGGCTATACCGTTGTAGACGCTGCTACCGTAGTCGCTACACATCTAAGTCAACTATTGACCAACAATGCTTATCAGCTATTGGGTCATGAGGAAGCTCAGCAACTACTCGACATGCTTGCTAAGAGTCAACCCAAATTGGTTGAAGGGTTAGTGCCCGACATATTGCCTTTGAGTACCGTCGTAAAAGTATTGCAAACATTGCTGTTTGAGGGCGTACCCGTTAGGGACATGCGTTCTATTGTGCAAACGTTGTCTGAATACGGGCCTAAGAGTCAAGATCCTGACGTTCTAGTCTCAGCCACACGAATTGCACTCAAACGCCTGATTGTTCAGGAAGTCAGTCAGGGCGCTCAGGAAATACCCGTTATTACATTGGCGCCAGAGCTGGAACAGATGTTGCATCAGTCACTTCAGGCCGGTGGAGAAAGTGGTGCGGGTATCGAACCTGGATTGGCTGAGCGATTACAGCACTCTCTACAGGAGGTTAGTCAGCAACAAGAGCTGGCAGGTGAACCTGCCGTGTTACTGACTTCTGGGATGCTGAGGCCGGTATTGTCTCGCTTCCTGAAAAGTGCCGTTGCCGGGTTGCATGTTCTGTCATATCAGGAAATGCCCGAAGATAAACAAATAAAAATAGTCAGTGCTATTGGTCAATAGGTAATAGGTTATGAAAATCCGTCGTTTTTTTGGTAAAGACATGCGAGAAGCATTACGTCTCGTAAAAGAAGAGCTTGGTGAAGAGGCTGTTATTATGTCTAATCGCAAGGTTGCTGACGGTGTTGAGCTTGTCGCGGCATTTGATAAAGAACCCGCGCCGCAGTTTAAGCCCGCGGCAACATCAACAAAAACAATGCCGAGTTTGAGTGACATAATCGGTGAGAGCGGCCCAGATAGCCTTAAAGCATTGCTTGAAATACAAAAAAAGAAACAAGCTGAGGCCAAATCCGCAAAGGTAACGCCAACAGATGCGTCCAATGTGCCACCAAAGCAAAATCCCGATATTGTGCAGCCCCCGCATGTTTCGCAGGTCAATAAACCAGAAACACCAACCAATGACGCACCACGCACGGCCCAAGATCTTGAACCCATCAAAGAGGAATTGGCTTCATTGAGGCACATGCTTCAGCATCAGGTAGCCGATTTAATGGACGCAAAACGTCAACGTCAAAAGCCAATGCATGCTTTCATTAGCAAGCAGTTGGTTGGAATGGGGTTGAGTTATACACTAGCAAATCAACTGGCAGACTTTGTGCCAAGTGATGCTAATGAACGTGAATCTTGGCGCTATGTGTTACAACTTATGGTAAATCGCTTGTCGTTACACGGTAATCAACTACTGTCACAAACTGGCGCGGCTGCTTTTGTTGGACCTACGGGAACGGGTAAAACCACAACAATTGCGAAATTAGCGGCCCGTTATGCGCAAAAATACGGTCCCGATTCTGTGGCCCTTGTTACTGTGGATACCTACAGAATAGGTGCCTTTGAGCAATTACAGACCTATGGAAAAATCATTGGCTGCATTGTGAGACAGGCGCAAAATGCTCAGGCTTTAGCTGATCTGCTTTTTCAGTTACGCCACAAACGAATGATTTTTATAGATACGGCAGGGTTTAGCCAAAGAGACAGTCGACTTATTTCACAGTTAGAACAGTTTAACAACCCAACTATGTCGGTAAAACGTTATTTGGTACTGCAAGCAAATACACAATACCCAGCGCTAGAACGTTGCTTGGAAGCCTATAAAGGACTAAATATGGATGGGTGTGTACTGACTAAGCTGGATGAGTGCTATAGTTTAGGTGAAGCGTTGAGCGTAGCCATTGAGCAGCAACTTCCTTTGAGTTTTGTTACCGATGGACAACAGGTTCCTGAAGATATAAAGCCAGCTGATGCAAAATCTTTAGTAACTATTGCTGCAAAGCTTTATAAAAAGTATGGTTTGTCTCATACTAATAACCATAATCCTATTACAACAACACAAGCAGTATGATTGTTGACCAGGCGAGCAGCTTACGAAATATGAATCAATCACGATTAATTAAGGTCATTGCTGTGACCGGCGGTAAAGGGGGAGTTGGTAAAACCAACATCACACTGAATACCGCTATTGCTATGGCAAAGCAAGGCAAGCGAGTGATGGTACTCGATGCTGATTTAGGCTTGGCTAATGTTGACGTGATGCTGGGCCTGCGCGTAGAGCGAAATTTGTCACATGTTCTCAGTGGTGAATGTACGCTTGATGAGGTGCTTGTAACCGGTCCCCATGGTATTAAAATTGCACCCGCAACATCAGGAACGCAAGCCATGACCGAACTTACGCCCACAGAGCATGCAGGGTTGATCCGCGCATTTAGTGAACTGCGTTCAGAAATCGACGTCCTCATTGTGGATACTGCAGCAGGGATCTCTGACATGGTTCTGAGCTTTTCCAAAGCCTCTCAGGATATTATGGTAGTGGTATGTGATGAACCCACATCATTGACAGATGCGTACGCATTGATAAAGCTGTTAAACAGAGAACACGGCGTATTCCGTTTCAAGGTTGTGGCTAATATGGTGAGAGACTTGCGCGAAGGCAGAGAATTGTTCAGTAAGTTGTCAAAAGTGACAGGGCGATTTTTAGATGTTGCTCTTGAACTGGTTGCAACCATTCCGTTTGATGAGAACATTCGAAAATCTGTGCGCAAACAAACGGCTATTGTTGATGCTTACCCCGCATCGCCTGCTGCTGTTGCTATTACGCAACTTGCAACACAGGCATTGCGATGGCCAATTCCCTCTCAACCAGGTGGACATTTAGAGTTTTTTCTTGAACAACTTGCGTCGAGCAAAGCTGTAGGAAACCAGTAGTGGCAGGAAAAGCAGCTGCTTATCAGCAGCAGGCAGATAAAACACAATTAGTAGAGCAACACGCACCATTGGTGAAAAGGATTGCACATCACCTGATGGCGCGTCTGCCTGCCAGTGTTTTAGTCGACGATCTAATCCAAGCCGGCATGATAGGGCTACTGGAAGCTGCACGGAATTTTGATGGTTCAAAAGGCGCGAGTTTCGAAACCTTTGCCGGCATTCGCATTCGCGGTGCCATGCTCGATGAAATTCGAAAGGGCGACTGGACGCCGCGCTCGGTGCATAAAAACAGTCGTGCGATAACTGAAGCCATTGCCGAAGTAGAGCGAGAAACAGGGCGAGACGCTAGGGACGCAGAAATTGCTGCTAAACTTAATGTAAGCCTTAACGATTATCACCAAATGTTGAACGATGTAAACGTGGGTAAACTCGTTGGCATTGAAGATCTTGGCGTCTCTGAGGACGTTATTACGACCGATGCCGAAAGGGGCACCGATGCACCGTTAGAAGATCTTATGCAAGGCGCGTTTCAAAAAGCGTTAGCTCAGGCGATTACAACATTGCCCGAACGCGAGGCGATTGTGCTATCGTTGTACTATGATGAAGAACTGAATCTTCGCGAAATCGGAGAAGTGTTGGAAGTCAGTGAGTCAAGAGTAAGCCAGATACACAGCCAGGCCATGCTCAAATTGAAATCTCGCATGCAGTCGTGGCAAAAAAACGATTAAAGTAAATTAAAAACAATTAGATAATAATTATTTACCTCATCGGAGGCGATTTTGGATAAAAACATGAAAATTCTCGTTGTTGACGACTTTTCAACAATGAGACGAATCATTAAGAATTTGCTTAAGGACCTTGGATTCTCGAATATTCAAGAAGCAGATGATGGCAGCACAGCGCTTCCTATGTTACAGCAAGGTGATTTCGACTTTGTCGTTACGGACTGGAATATGCCAGGTATGCAAGGGATCGACTTGCTCAGAGCCATTCGTGCCGACGATAAGCTCAAGCATTTACCTGTATTGATGGTAACCGCTGAGGCCAAAAAGGAGCAAATCGTTGCCGCTGCCCAAGCTGGTGTGAATGGCTATGTGGTTAAGCCGTTTACTGCTGCAACACTGAAGGAAAAACTCGATAAAATCTTTGAGCGGTTAGGTTAACCCAGCACTCTACATACTATAAGGAGCGGCTGGATGACTGAAAAAGACAACGTACCTATTACACTCGATGAAGCCAAGCAGCTAGTGGCGTACCTTGAGGCCGGTGACAATGCGTCTGCAAACGCTATGTTAGAGGCTATTTCAATGAAAGAGTCTATTGAGCTTTTCGCTGAAGTAGGCAAGTTAACGCGGCAGCTGCACGACTCATTAAATAACTTTCAACTCGATGACCGTATTGCCGATTTGGCCTCGGAAGATATTCCCGATGCGCAAAGCAGACTTACATATGTAATGGAAGAAACTGAAAAAGCGGCTAATACTACAATGGATGCGGTTGAGGCAAGCATGCCTATCGCTGAGCGGCTGTCAGAAAAGATTGAAGCCATTCAGCCAGACTGGAAAAAGCTTATGTCTAGGCAAATTCAGTTGGGTGAATTCAAATCTCTCTGCCATGATTTAGATGAATTACTTCAGGGCGCATCTGAAGATTCAAATAAATTGATGGGCTTGATGACTGAGGTGCTAATGGCCCAAGGCTATCAGGATTTGACCGGTCAGGTAATCCGCCGTGTCATAGAGTTGGTAAAAGAAGTTGAGGACAGCCTGGTAAATATGCTGACGATGTTTGGTGAACCAGATGCTGTGAAAACTCAGAAAAAGAAAAAGCCTGTCGATAAAGAGGAGGCCGAAGGGCCAATTATCGACGCAGATAAACGCGATGACGTTGTCAGCGGTCAAGATGATGTTGATGACCTACTGTCGAGCTTAGGGTTTTAGGAGAACGGGCACATGTCGTTCGATGTTGACGAGGATATACTCCAGGACTTCCTGGTTGAAGCTGGCGAAATATTAGAGCAGCTTCAGGAGCAGTTAGTTGATTTGGAAAACAATCCAGAAGATGCTGACTTACTCAATGCAATCTTTCGTGGCTACCACACTGTTAAAGGTGGGGCGGGCTTCTTATCACTAACTGAACTGGTTGAAATTTGTCACGGCGCGGAAAATGTATTTGATGTCATGCGCAACGGACAGCGTTCCCTCACACCAGAATTGATGGATGTCATTTTACAAGCCACTGATGTGGTTGTTGAGATGTTTGAACGGGTCAAAGCCCGTGACCCCCTTGAAGCTGCTGACGCCACCCTTGTTGACGTACTCCACAAACTGAGTCAGCCAGAGAAACCAGGCGAAAATATTTTTCCTGGTGCTGATGACAGTACAAATCATGGAGAATCAGTTACAGCACCTGAAGAAGATGAAATTGCATTTGTAGAAGAAGAGGCTCCGGCAGAGGTACAGCCTCAAACTGCGACTGTGTCCGCAGAAGGCGGCAACATCGACGAAATTACAGAGGACGAGTTTGAAGCCCTACTCGACGATCTGCATGGAAAGGGCACAGGCCCTGGGGCTGCACCAAATTCAACTGCAACAGACTCACAACCAGCTGAAAATAGCAGCGCTTCCAGTGATTCAGAAGACATTACCGATGATGAATTTGAAGCGTTGTTAGACGAATTACACGGCAAGGGTAAATTCGTGGCATCGGAAGAATCTAGCGCCACAGCCTCTTCCTCTGATAGTGGGGCGAGTGAATCGGCTGAAAGCAACGACGAAGAAATAACGGATGATGAATTTGAAGCTTTGCTTGATGAGCTGCACGGTTCGGGCAAAGGTCCGACAGTAGATACTCCTGAAAAAGCGCCTGTAAAGTCCCCAGAGCCGCCTAAAGAGACGCCTAAAGTTGAGTCAAAAGCAGAGCCAAAAGCCGCACCTCAGTCTGAACCTGCTACAAATAAACCTGCTGCGGCAGCAACTGCAGCAAGTAAGCCAGAAAGTAAGCCTGCTGCATCTGCTGCTAAAAAGCCCGCGCCTGCAGCACCGCCGGCTGAAACTACAGTCAGGGTTGACACTAAGCGACTTGACCAAATTATGAATATGGTGGGTGAGCTGGTATTGGTGCGTAACAGACTACTCAGTTTAGGCATAAATACTAACGACGAGGCCATGTCAAAAGCTATCGCTAATCTGGATGTGGTTACCGGTGACTTGCAGGGCGCGGTTATGAAAACCCGCATGCAGCCAATTAAGAAAGTATTTGGCCGTTTCCCTCGCGTGGTCAGAGACCTTGCCCGATCGCTCAAGAAAGAAATTACCCTTGAGCTTCACGGTGAAGAAACCGATCTCGATAAGAACTTGGTTGAAGCACTTGCTGATCCGCTCGTTCACTTGGTTAGAAACTCTGTTGACCACGGCATTGAAATGCCAGATGAACGACAGGCCGCTGGTAAGCCGCGGATGGGAACAGTAACCTTGGGTGCCTCTCAAGAAGGTGATCATATTCTTTTAACCATTGAAGATGATGGTAAAGGTATGGACGCCGAAAAATTGAAGCAAATTGCAATTGATCGCGGTGTATTGGACGCAGACGCAGCGGCAAGAATGTCAGATGTTGAAGCGTTTAATTTGATATTTGCACCCGGTTTCTCAACCAAAACAGAGATCAGTGATATATCCGGCCGCGGTGTCGGCATGGACGTGGTTAAGACAAAAATTAACCAGCTCAACGGTAGCGTCAATATTGACTCTCAGCTGGGTAAGGGGACTCGACTTGATATAAAAGTGCCCTTAACGCTTGCCATTCTGCCAACCTTGATGATTGTTGTGGGCGAGCAAACCTTTGCTTTACCGCTCGGTGCAGTTAACGAGATTATCAACGTAGATACTAGTAAAACCAATACTGTTGATGGTCAGCTAACTATGATAGTTCGATCAAAAGCTATTCCTCTATTTTTCTTGGGTGAATGGTTGATCAGAAACAAAACTAAGCCTATTGAAAAAAACAAGGGGCATGTTGTTGTTGTACAAATAGGGACACAACAGGTGGGCTTTGTTGTGGACTCACTAATAGGCCAAGAAGAGGTGGTCATTAAACCTCTCGATGCTTTGTTACAAGGCACGCCCGGCATGGCGGGTGCAACGATTACCTCGGACGGTGGTATCGCTCTTATACTCGATATCCCAAGCTTACTTAAACGCTATGCGAAAAAGGCATTAAAATAACAACAACCTGGAGTATTCATGGCGTTTAAAGTCTTGGTGGTAGATGACTCGACCTTTTACCGCCGTCGCTTAAGAATGATCCTTGAGGAGGATCGTGAACTGCACGTTGTCGGGGAAGCTAAAGACGGGCAGGAAGCTATTCGCCTGATAAAGGAGCTCTCCCCAGATGTAGTGACTATGGACGTTGAAATGCCAGTTATGGACGGTATTTCAGCTGTTAAGTCCATCATGAAAACCACACCCGTGCCCATTTTGATGTTTTCATCGCTGACGCATGCTGGGGCGCAAGCCACTTTAGATGCCCTAGAAGCTGGGGCGCTGGATTTCTTACCTAAAAAATTTGAAGATATTGCTAAAAATACCAAGGAAGCGGGCCAGGTACTGAGAACTAAAGCTCGGACATTAGCCCGCCGAAAGGCATTTATGCGAGCGAGCACGCCAGCCGCTCCACCCCGAAATTCCGGTTCAAGCAGAGATTCAATAAAGCCTCCCAAGCAGACATTTATGCGCAGCAGCAGTGTGCTCACTGGCCAAAAACACACTGCAGCACAAGTCTCTGTCACAGACATCACCCGTTCCGGGAAGTTTTATCGCTGTGTTGCTATTGGTGCATCCACGGGTGGGCCTGTTGCTTTGCAAACAGTACTTTCAGGGTTGCCAAAGCACTTCCCTTTGCCCATTTTAGTGATTCAGCACATGCCGGGTACATTTACTAAAGCCTTTGCTGAGCGGTTAAATGGTCAGTGTGAGATTGATGTGCTACATGCGGCCAGTGGTGATGTTTTAAAACCCGGTGTAGCCTATATTGCCCCTGGTGGTAAACAGTGTGTTGTGCAGAGCAAAGGTACCAGCTCCAGTCTTGTAATAAGGGATGCGCTGAATAACGAAATCTCTGCATACAAACCCAGTGTCGATATTACCTTTACCAGTTTAGAGCAGACGTATGGTGGTGAAGTGCTCGGCGTTATTCTTACAGGAATGGGGTCTGACGGTATGCTGGGCAGTGAAAAACTAAAAGCTGCTGGCGCAACAATATGGGCCCAGGATCAGGCCACATCTGTAGTCTATGGTATGCCACAGGCAGTGGCGTCAAAAGGAATCTCTTCACACAGTATTAGCCTGAGCAATATCGCACAGTGCCTGCGTACTGAATTGGGTTGTTAGTACAATGAAAATCTGGACGGTGGCTAATCAGAAAGGTGGAGTAGGGAAAACGACAACGACGGTGACCCTTGGAGGCCTACTGGCACAACAGGGGCATCGTGTTTTGTTAATTGACGTCGACCCGCATGCGTCTTTGAGTTATTACTTTGGAATAGATTCAGAAGAACTCTCGTCCTCCGTATACGACCTGTTTATTCACAAAGGAACCTTAACCTCAGACGTAACTATGGACTGCTTGTGTCCCACGAAATTAGACAGCCTTTTTGTTTTGCCAGCGACCATGAATTTGGCCACATTGGACAGAACTCTGGGAACGCAAAATGGGATGGGCTTAATTATCAAAAAAGCCCTTAAGCTGATTGAAAATGAGTTTGACTATGTACTGATGGACTGTCCGCCAGTATTGGGCGTGTTGATGGTCAATGCACTCGCAGCGTGTGAGCGTGTTCTTGTACCCGTACAAACCGAGTTTCTTGCACTTAAAGGGTTGGACAGGATGATGCACACCCTAGAGATAATGGGTACATCTTTGAGTAAAGAATTTAACACTACTATTATTCCTACAATGTTTGATAAGCGAATTAAAGCTGCCATGGATGCGTACGATAAATTAAAAGAAGATTACGGTGATCAAACATGGGATGGCCACATTCCTGTAGATACGCGTTTTAGAGACGCAAGCCAAGCACAGTCACCAGCATCCGTTGCGTTTCCGCGTAGCAGGGGCGTGTATGCCTATAAAAAGTTGATTAAGGAATTAGGGTAGTTACATCATGGGAAAGCAATCATCCTTCGCTAAAGAAGAGGTTATGGAAGCGTACTTGGAGAGCTTGCTTGCTGGGCATGATGACGTAGAAGAACATCAGGTTAACGCTGCAAAGTTACTGGCTAGTGCAGAGCTCATTGATATTCCTGTACCTGTCGAGGCTCCGCCAGAACCGCCACAGCCTGTGTCAGATATACACGAAGAGCCTGTTATTACAGAGGTTCCTGAGGCAAATGAACAGGTCACGCAGGAGCCCGTGCCCGTTGTAACTCAGCCCGTTGCCGACGCCTTGGAAGAGACCTTTCAAGCCCTGTTTTTTGAAGTCGCTGGTCTTACGATGGCTGTTCCGCTCATTACTTTAGGGGGGATTCATCGGTTAGAAAAGGTGGGCCCTTTGTTTGGCAAGCCGGATTGGTTTATGGGGGTCATGCTGCATAGAGATGAAAAACTCAGTGTGGTTGATACTGCTAAGTGGGTTATGCCTGAGAAAGTAACTGCTAAACTTCAGGACTCGCTGGACTATCAATATTTGATTATGCTCTCTGACAGTCAATGGGGGCTGGCCAGTGACAAGCTAGTGAATACGGTGACTTTGCAAAAGAGTGATGTAAAGTGGCGACAAAATGATACTAAGCGACCATGGTTGGCAGGTATGGTCAAAGAAAGAATGTGTGCGTTAATTGATGTTTATCAGTTAATATCTATGCTTAACAGAGGGTTGGGCAGAGACGATGCGCAAGATTAAACGGGAGTCGAGTAAATGAGTGACGATAGAAATACAAACCCGATGAGTGATAGTAACGATGAGATACTGCAGTGGGTAACCTATCGCCTAGGCGAGGAAACTTACGGTATCAATGTAATGCAGGTACAAGAGGTATTGCGATACACTGAAATTGCCCCTGTGCCAGGCGCGCCAGATTATGTACTTGGCATCATTAACTTGCGTGGCAATGTTGTCACTGTAATCGACACGCGCGCACGTTTTGGTCTCGATTCTACAGAGATAACGGACAACACCCGTATCGTTATCATAGAGTCAGATGAGCAGGTAGTAGGCATTCTAGTGGACAGTGTTGCCGAGGTGGTTTATCTGCGTTCTTCTGAAATCGACAGCGCGCCAAATGTCGGAACCGAGGAAAGCGCTAAGTTCATTCAAGGTGTTAGCAACAGAGAGGGTGAACTGCTCATCCTGGTTGATTTGAACAAATTGCTAAGCGACGAAGAGTGGGACGAGATCAGTAATCTGTGATTGCGTCTTCTCATGTACTGGTGGCAGCATTTGTTTTGGCAAGTGCTGCGCTGGTAATTACTGTTTTTACCCTGTTTAAGCTCAAAGCCGTTAACGCTATGCTAAAACAGGCTTTGAATCAGCATCAAACTACGATTGATGATTTAACGTCAATGTGTCAAGAGGCACAACTGCGTGTTGAAGAAAGTCACGCCGCTTTGATGACACTTCACCAATCTGTTACGCCTTTGCATCAAAGAATTGAATCTTTGGAAGGACAAGTGCGAGAACAGGCTCCCAATGACCCCCAAATAAAGCTGTATCAGAAGGCAGCAACCATGGCGCAAGACAATGCATCAGCAGAAGAAATTGCCTCTGCCTGTGAATTACCGTTCGCAGAAGCACAAATGCTGGTAAACCTATATACACCAAAAGCATAAGACAGCTTGAGAAGTTTAGACGTCTAGACGTAAAAAAGTTGACTTTTAATGTGGTTTGGCGACAATGGCGTCCATTGTTAACAAGGGACTTTCGCTATGCCTATTCGTATTCCCGAGCAGCTTCCGGCTCAAGATATCCTCTTAAAAGAGAATATTTTTGCCATGGATTCAGGTCGTGCTGCCACTCAAGATATTCGACCGCTTGAGGTGGGGATCCTGAATTTGATGCCAAATAAAATTGAAACAGAAGTACAGTTATTACGTCTTCTTTCCAATACACCGCTGCAAATTAATGTGGACCTGATCCGCATAGATGATCAAGCTCCTAAGCACACTCCGCAGTCGCACATGGATGCGTTTTACACTCTTTTTGAAGATATCGCACATAAAAGGTATGACGGTCTTATTATTACTGGTGCACCCTTGGCACTGCTGCCTTACGAAGAGGTCAAATACTGGGACAAAATCAAAGCAGTTTTTGACTGGTCCCAACGGCACGTTCAATCTACACTTTATTTGTGTTGGGCTGCACATGCCGCCATGTACCACTTTTATGGTATTAATCGTCAATTGCGCGAGGAGAAACTTTCTGGCGTGTACCCACATAAGGTGCTCGCGCCACATAATGAGTTAATGAGAGGCTTCGACTCTGTCTTTTATGCACCACACTCTCGCTATGGAGAGATAAGTCCTACAACATATGCAAACGTCAAAGGTCTTGATGTTTTGGCGTGTTCTGAAGAAGCGGGTGCTTATATTGTTGCGTCAAAAAACAAACGAACTGTAATGATAACGGGTCACCCTGAGTATGATCCTGAAACTTTACGGGATGAATATGTGCGTGATTTAGGGCAGGGGTTGTCACCACAGATCCCCTGTAATTACTTTGAGGCAGACGATCCTAAGTGCGAGCCCAAAGTAACATGGCGGTCTCACGGCACACTGCTTTATACTAATTGGCTAAATTACTACGTATATCAAACGACACCGTATGATTTGGCAACACTGAATCCAAAAACAGACAATGAGGCTGAGAGTGACAAAAGCAAGTAGTAAAGCTGACCTGGTAGAACAAGCCAAGAAGCGAATTTTGATCCTTGATGGTGCCATGGGCACCATGATCCAGCGTCACAAACTTGAAGAAAATGACTACCGTGGTCATCAATATGCAGATTGGCACTGTGATATCAAAGGCAATAATGACTTATTAGCGATAACACAACCCGACGTAATACGACAAATCCATTGCGATTATTTGGAGGCGGGTGCAGACATTATAGAAACCAATACCTTCAATGCCACCACGATTTCCATGGCAGACTACGATATGCAAGCCCTCTCGAAAGAGATTAATCTGGCTGCCGCCAGACTGGCGAGGGAGGCTGCGGATTTATACACGTCTAAAACGCCTGATAAACCTAGGTTTGTTGCTGGTGTACTGGGTCCAACCAGCAAAACTGCGTCTATTTCGCCTGATGTGAATGATCCTGGCAAGCGCAACGTTACCTTTGACCAATTGGTTGATGCATATAAAGAGTCGACTCTAGCTCTTATTGATGGGGGCGTTGACTGCATTTTGATAGAAACTATATTTGATACCTTGAATGCAAAAGCTGCGGCGTTTGCCGTAGATAGTGTGTTTGAAGAGAGGCAATGCGAGTTACCGGTAATGATTTCAGGCACGATAACCGATGCCTCTGGCAGAACGTTGTCAGGTCAGACTGCTGAAGCCTTTTACTACTCCATGCGTCACATTGAACCCGCTTCATTTGGACTCAACTGTGCACTTGGTCCCGACTTGTTAAGACAATATGTCGAAGAAATAGCAAATGTTTCTGAGTGTTTGGTATCAGCTCACCCTAATGCAGGTCTTCCCAATGAATTTGGCGAATATGATATGACGCCCAATGAAATGGCGGTGCATATAAAAGAATGGGTCGAATCAGGCTTGGTTAATATCGTTGGGGGCTGTTGCGGCAGTACACCTGAGCATATAAGTGCTATTGCCAAGGTGGTTGCCAGCCTTGCACCAAGACAGGTGCCCACTCTGGACAAGCGAATGCGCTTATCTGGCCTTGAACCTTTCGTGCATTAGGAGTCTGACATGAATGAAGGTTTTTCTACGTTCGTCAATGTGGGTGAACGCACAAACGTTACAGGTTCAGCAAAGTTTAAACGTCTCATCTTAGAGGGAGACTACGAAACGGCATTAGACGTTGCTCGTCAGCAAGTTGAAAACGGCGCGCAGGTTATTGATATCAATATGGATGAAGCAATGCTTGATTCTGTTGAGGCCATGCGAACTTTTTTAAATCTGATTGCTTCTGAGCCAGACATAAGTCGTGTGCCCATTATGATAGACAGCTCCAAATGGGAAGTGATCGAAGCCGGTTTGAAATGTGTGCAGGGCAAAGCCATTGTTAACTCGATCAGTCTTAAAGAAGGTGAAGCGCTATTTTTGAATCAAGCCAAACTCATAAAGCGTTACGGTGCTGCTACTGTAGTGATGGCTTTCGACGAAAAGGGGCAAGCAGATACGCAGGCTCGTAAAGTAGAGATTTGCCAACGCAGTTATAAACTTTTAACAGAACAAGTTAATTTCCCTGCTGAAGACATTATCTTCGACCCTAATATCTTTGCGGTAGCAACTGGTATTGAAGAACATGATAATTATGCCGTTGATTTTATAGAGGCAACACGTGAAATAAAAAGAACCTGTCCTTATGTTCATGTGTCAGGTGGATTGTCCAATATTTCTTTTTCGTTTAGGGGTAATAACCCCGTACGAGAAGCCATGCATTCTGTGTTTTTATATCACGCTATCAGAGCTGGCATGGACATGGGTATCGTTAATGCTGGGCAACTGGAAGTCTATGACGAAATTCCAACTGAGCTTAGGGACGCTGTCGAAGACGTTATCTTAAATCGCCACCCACAGGCCACCGAGAGGTTGCTTGATTTAGCGCCTAAGTATCAAGGCGATGGCAAAGCGCAGGTAAAAGAGGACCTTAGCTGGCGTGAACTTCCAGTAAATAAAAGACTTGAACACTCATTGGTAAAGGGTATTACCGACTACATTATTGAAGACACAGAAGCGGCTCGCCTTGAAGCAGAAAAACCACTGCACGTAATAGAAGGTCCTTTGATGGACGGTATGAACGTAGTGGGAGATTTATTCGGTGAAGGGAAAATGTTTTTACCTCAAGTGGTCAAGTCGGCCAGGGTAATGAAAAAAGCTGTAGCCCATCTTCAGCCATTTATCGAAGCAGAAAAAACAGAAGAGACAAAGAGCAATGGAAAAATTCTGTTGGCGACGGTGAAAGGTGACGTACATGATATAGGTAAAAATATTGTTGGCGTGGTCTTGCAATGTAACAACTTTGAGGTTGTTGATCTGGGGGTAATGGTTCCCGCAGCAACCATTTTACAAAAAGCCAAAGACGAAAATGTCGATATGATTGGTTTGTCGGGGTTAATTACTCCGTCTTTGGATGAAATGGTTCATGTAGCCAAAGAAATGCAGCGGCAGAATTTTGATTTGCCTCTATTAATAGGCGGTGCGACCACGTCAAAGGCGCATACAGCGGTAAAAATTGAGCAGAACTACGATCATCCTGTTGCGTATGTACCCAATGCCAGTAGAGCTGTGGGAGTCTGTCAAAAGTTACTCAACGCCGAGTCGCGACGAATTTACGGCGAGGAGCTTAAAAAAGAATACGACAAAGTGCGTGAACAACACGCCAGGAAACGGCCCAGAAGCAAAGCTGTTTCGCTTGAATCTGCCCGGAAAAATGCGTTTTTGCCTGACTTTTCACAACAGCCCGTAAAGCCCAATAAGTTGGGTGTAACACCTGTCTCAGTGTCTTTAGATACGCTTCGCCATTACATTGACTGGACCCCTTTTTTCCTGACCTGGTCTTTGGCGGGTAAGTATCCACGTATTTTAGAAGATGAGATAGTGGGTGAAGAGGCGAAAAAGTTATTTGCTGATGCCAACAATATGCTTGATAAAGTAATAGCCGACCAGTCACTTGAAGCCAAAGGGGTAATTGGTTTGTTTGATGCAGCCAGGGTTGGTGATGATATTCAGATCTACGCTGATGATTCCAGAAACTCCGTGCTCGGCGTGGCCCATCATTTGCGTCAGCAAACCGAAAAAAGCGAGTTTGCGAATTACTGCCTGAGTGATTTTATTGCCCAGAAAGAGAGCGGAATTAATGACTATATAGGTGCGTTTGCGGTAACTGCAGGCATAGGCGAAAACGAATTAGCGGCCTACTATGAAGCACAAGGTGACGATTACAATGCCATCATGGTTAAAGCCGTGGCTGATCGATTGGCCGAAGCTTTTGCTGAATATTTGCATGAGCAGGTGCGCAAAGTCTACTGGGGATTTTCGCCCAATGAAGACCTTTCCAATGAAGACCTCATCCGCGAAAAATATCAGGGCATCCGTCCTGCTCCAGGTTATGCTGCTTGTCCTGAACATACAGAGAAGCAGCTGATATGGGATTTACTAGACGCAGAAAAGCATACAGGCATGTCGCTGACGGAGAGCTATGCAATGTTCCCAGGTGCATCCGTTTCTGGTTGGTACTTTTCTCATCCGCAGTCTAGGTACTTTGCTGTAGCAAAAATACAGCAGGACCAATTGCAGGATTACGCGCAGCGCAAAGGGTGGTCGGTAGAAGAAGCAGAGAAGTGGCTAGCGCCTAATCTTTCTGATTAAGCTTTGTAGCGGGGGAGCCTCCCCCGTGTCAGCTTGAACGCTATTCGCATGATAATCGCGGTGGCTGTTCTTGTGCTGTGGGGTAATGGCGAGTCACAAACACATCAATATCAAACTCGCTGTATGCGGTACTGGTTTTGCTGAAACGCTCAAAATTAAACGTGTCGAGGTTATTGGGTGTCGTATTTTTGTGAAACGCGTCCAGTTCATCGGTACTCAGTGGTTTAAACACATCCATCACAATATGACGTTCACATTGCGTCAACAATCCTTGGTGAAGGTCCTTTAGCATAACGAGCGCTTTTGCACCCAAGGTTACGTGTCCGCCAAACGAAATATCGATTGGGTATTTTTCGCTGCGCTTGTCCCAATTAAATCCACCTATGGTGATCTTGTGTTTACTACCCGATGATTTTACTGCCCGGCTGGCTCCAGTCGCAATAGCGTCATTAGCAGACCAAATGAGGTCAATTCGCTCGCGCTTAAGCAAGCCCCTTGTCTTATTGTAGCCTTCTCGTTCGGACCAATTAGCAACGGTAGCATCTATGAGAGCAAGATTGCTGTTTTCACTCATATAGCTCAGCATACCTTGTTGACGTTCCAATGCCGCGGGGGATGTGTAGTCGCCCAATAACGCAATTGTATTGAGGTTGCCAACATGTCCGGTTTTTTTTCTGTGAGTCCTGACCAACGCACCCATGAGGGCTTTTCCCGCACTATGGTTATTTGGGATAAGGCTACCCGCAATAAGCGCCTTTTCATGTCGTTTTAAAGCGGCAATGTCTGTCTGATTTAGCGTGTTTAGCAAAAAAAACACCGGAATGTTTCTTTGAGCGATCCTAGCAAGAAGGTCGGTGCCGACGCCTTTTTCGTTAACAACAATTGCATAGTCAGGCGCGTATTTGTGCACCTCATCAGCAAGCCGCTTCATGGCTAAATGATTTCGCTCTGCGTGAAGTATGGTGAGCTCAATATCGAGGTCGCTGGCTGCAGCACGCATAAACTTATCAACGTTAGACCAAAATGCGCCGGATTTATCACCGGTTGGGTGACCGGGATTGAGAAATACAACATTTAATGAGGCACCATAAGCCACCGTGGGCATTGACAATGCCAAACACAATAGCAATGTATAAATACGACGATGCATAAGTATCATTCAGTGATTCTGCTCAATAACGAATAAAGTTAAAAAAAAGGGACCTGTATTGACAGATCCCTGATTTCTAAATGACCACCATTGTAGGTGGATTAACCTAGTATTACCATATACGTACGCGATCTTCGGGCGCTAAATAAAGCTCATCACCCGGTTGTACGTTAAACGCTTCATACCACGCATCATGGTTTCTAGGCGCCTGGGCTCTGAAACGACCCGGTGCGTGTGTCCCTGCGCGAAGCTGATTAAGCATACTTTGTTCTGTGCGTTTTTCTTTCCACACTTGCGCCCATGCTAGGAAGAAGCGCTGATCACCAGTCACACCATCAATCACAGGGGCTTCTTTTCCATTGAGGCTTAGCTTGTAAGCATGGTAGGCCATGGCTAAACCACCGACATCACCAATATTTTCACCCAAGCTATTTTGTCCGTTGACAAAGTTGCCTTCAATCGGTGAATACTGGCTGTACTGCTCGACTAATTTATCAGTACGCGCTTCGAAAGCGGCTCTGTCTTCTTCGGTCCACCAGTTACGCTGGATACCATTCGCGTCAGATTTAGAACCTTGGTCATCAAAACCATGCCCCATTTCATGACCGATAACCGCACCAATGGCGCCGTAGTTTACTGCAGGATCTGCATTAGGATCGAAAAAGGGTGGTTGCAATATCGCTGCCGGGAATACGATCTCATTGAAAGACGCGTTGTAATATGCGTTAACGCGCTGCGGTGTCATACCCCAACGATTCCTATCAGTTGGCTTAAGCTCATTTTCAATGTCTTTGTTCTGGAAGAACTGTCTCAGGTTTTCAACGTTTTGTACCAGATTATCTGGTGAGATTTCTAACCCCTCCAAACTAACCCAAACATCCGGATAACCAATTTTGGGGTTGAACGCAGCCAATTTTTCGCGCGCACTTTTCTTGGTTTCTTCTCCCATCCAGTCAAGTGAATCAATGCGTTGTCCCAAAGCGGTACGCAAATTCTCTACCAATTCTGCCATTTGAGTTTTTGAGCTCTCAGGGAAGTGTTTGTCAACATAGATCTTACCTATAGCAAAGCCTAGCGACTCGGTCCCAGACATTTGTGCAATAGCACGCTTCCACCGCGGTCTAGGCTCTTGCTGACCATACAGGGTGCGTCCCTGGAAGTCGAAGCTGGTGTTGTATACCTCTTCTGCTAGCAAGGAAGCATTGTTGCTAATGGTGTGATAGGTCAGATAAGCTTTCCAATCATCCAACGGTGTTGTGTTGATAATTTTGATAACATCTCTGACAGGTTCAGGTTGAGAAATGTTCAAGTGTGGAACCTTCAGACCCGAAGATGCAAAAAACGTATCCCAGTCGAAGTTAGCGTAGTCATCGGTTAATTTACTACGTTCAATCTGGTTAAGCGTGAGGTCGCGGTTACGGCGCTTCTCTCGAGGCCACTGAGCCTCAGCAATTCGCGTTTCTAACGCGAGAATAGTGGCCGCTTGCTCTGCAGCATTCTCGACACCGGCAAAACCAAGCATTTTTTCAATGTGGGTAAGATAAGCGGCGCGGATATCAACAAAACGTTGATCTTCACTCAAATAGTAATCGCGATCGGGTAAGCCGATACCACCCACGCCCACGCTGAGCTGGTATTCATTAGGATCAAGGCGGTTATACCATAGGCCACCCCAGATAGGTGTGTTAGTACTTTTGAGCCAAGCTTCACCGAAAACTTCTGTTAGTGCGGTAATACTGTCAATATTACTGATTTTATCCAGCGTGCCTTGGATAGGCGCAATGCCTTTTGCGTTTATTGTCTCAACATCCATATACGCTGTGTAGAAGTCTTTAACCAGTTTCTCTTCTGCGGTTAAGTCTGTCTTATCAACTAACTCTTCTACAATGGCCTTAACTTGCGCTTCGCTTCTGTCTGCCAATGCAGTGAATGCGCCAAAGCGGGTTTTGTCTGCGGGTAGCTCATAATTGTCATACCAAGTGCCACTCGCATACATAAAAAAGTCATCACCGGGTTTTACGGCTTCATTGCGCGCTGTTAAATCAACGCCGAAGGTGCCCAGCTCTGGCGCAGCAGCTTCTACTGGAGCGGGTGCAGATGCCACTTGCTCTTCACTTGTTTGTGGTTGACTACAACCTGCTAGCCCCAGTGCAGCAGCGATGCAAGTGGCAATAATGTGTTTGTTTGTCATAGGTTCTCTGTCTCTTTTTGTTCTGTTATTAATAGTGGATGCAGCCGGTCTAGTGCCGTTCTTGCTTCCATAAATGATGCGTTAAAAGGTAACGCCAACTCAGCTTGTTCATAATAACGCGCAATAGCGGGTTTCTCTCTTAACAAAAAATCTGATACGGCTGAGTGAAAGCGAGGATCTTTCAGTCGATGGGCAGAATAACAGACCAAAGGTTCAAAGCCACGCAGCAATTTATGTTCACCTTGCGTTCCAGGATTGAACAAAGGTAAACCACGTTCAATGGCAAATTCAATACCTTGATAGTAACAAGCTTCAAAATGCAGCCCATCCACGTGCTCAAGCGCCCCCCAATAACGCCCATATAAGCCTGATTGATCGAACAAGAAAAGTGAGCTCGCTACCAGTCTGCCTTGTTGCTTAGCATAGACCAGAAGTATCTTGTCACTCATCTCAGAAAAAATTGTGTTAAAAAATGTTTCAGTGAGATAACCCTCATGCCCACTGCGTTTTAAATACGTCTGTCGGTAGCACTGGTAGAAATGGTGTTGCAAGTCTGACGTGATGTCTTTTCCCGTTACACGGTGTAGTTCAACTTGTGCCTGAGTACGGGCTCTTTCTTTTCGAATGTCTTTACGCTTTCGCGATGTAAACATAGATAAGTAGTGGTCAAAATCACTGTAGTGCTTATTGTGCCACTGAAATTGGACAGAAAAACGTCGCAAATAATTAATATGACAGAGTGCTTCTTGTTCCTCTGGCTGACAGAACAAAACGTGCATTGATGAAAACGTGTTTTCGCGTTCGAACTCTCTAAGCGCCGCAGTCAGCTTTGATAACGATATGCCGTAGCAGGTAAGTAATTTAGCGGCCGTAACAGGGGTAAAAGGGATAGCCGCCACCCACTTGGGGTAGTAGTGTAAGCCATATTGCGCGTAAGCGTTTGCCCATGCGTGGTCAAACACGTACTCGCCATAGCTATCCAACTTCAGGTAACCCGGTACTACTCCCAGTAGCGTTTGACCTTCCCAAATAGAAATAAAAAGCGTACTCCACCCAGTTTCTAACGCAGAATCTGTCTCTGAACCAACCGAACCGCTGGTCTCGAGTGCCAATAGAAAGTCGTAAGACAAGAACGGCCCTGCCCCGTGACAAAGCGTTTGCCATTGGTCTTTTGTGAATTCGCTAATTGAGTGGTGTTGTTTTATTTGCATAAGGCCTTATAAGTAAATAATGGACCAGTAGATCGAAAATAACCATTACCATGTCTGATGACGTAGCAAAAGTTATTCGTCACACCGTCACCCGACTTTTGGCCAGACGAGAACACGGTTTTTGGGAGCTTATTGATAAACTCAGGCAAAAAGGTATCGAAGAGCAGGCGGCCATAGACGGTGTCATGCAGTTTCAGGAAGCCGGCTTGCAGAGTGATGAAAGATTTGCAGAAACCATTGTGAGAAATACGGCAGCCAAAGGGCAGGGGTTTCGCAGAGCCAAGGCACATTTGTCTTCGCTAAAAGTAGACGATGGCATAATTTCACAAGGCTATAACGAAGCTGATATCGATTGGTACGCCGTTGCCCTTGCAGCCAAGCAAAAAAAGTTTGGTATTGAAACTGCGACAGATCTTCAGCAAAAGGCCAAGCAACAACGCTTTCTCGCTTACAGAGGGTTTTCCCAAGAAGAAATTAATCATGCTATGACATATCGTGATTAATGCGCTGTTCCATGATACCTTTAGCCCAATTTTTACCAGACCAGTAGGATGTAGCGTTAATGACACTCTCAACTGCCGACATACGTCAAAAGTTTATAGAATTTTTTAAACAAAACGGCCATCAGGCGGTTGCCAGTTCGTCGCTCGTTCCGGCAGATGATCCCACTCTATTATTTACCAATGCCGGAATGAATCAGTTTAAAGACGTATTTCTTGGCAAAGATAAGCGCAGTTACAATCGAGCTGTGAGCTCTCAGCGTTGCGTGCGCGCCGGCGGAAAACACAATGACCTTGAAAACGTTGGGTATACGGCCCGCCATCATACGTTTTTTGAGATGCTGGGCAATTTTTCCTTCGGAGCTTACTTCAAGCAAGAAGCAATCGAATATGCCTGGCAATTTCTTACGGACCACTTAGGGTTGCCCAAAGAAAAGCTGCTAGTGACTGTTTATTCGGAAGATGATGAAGCATTCGACATTTGGGAAAACAAAATTGGCGTGCCGGCTGATCGGATTATCCGTATCAGCACGTCTGATAACTTCTGGTCAATGGGGGATACAGGGCCGTGTGGGCCTTGCTCTGAGATTTTTTACGATCATGGTGAGCACATTTGGGGAGGCCCTCCAGGTTCGCCAGAAGAAGACGGTGACAGATTTATTGAAATCTGGAACTTGGTTTTCATGCAATACAACAAGCAGGCTGATGGCACAATGCAACCATTGCCTTCCCCGTCTATTGATACTGGAATGGGTTTGGAGCGGATTTCTGCAATATTGCAAAATGTGCATTCGAACTATGAGATTGACCTATTTGTTAATCTCATTGACGCAGCGGCCCATATAGTTGGGACTGACAATAAAGATGACAAGTCTTTACGCGTTATTGCTGATCATATCCGCAGTTGTGCGTTTTTAATCTGCGACGGCGTGATGCCATCCAATGAAGGCCGTGGTTACGTGCTACGCCGTATTATCAGACGAGCAGTGCGTCATGGTTATAAACTGGGTGCAAATGACATTTTCTTCTACAAATTGGTTGATGCGCTTTGTACGCAAATGGGAGACGCCTATCCTGAACTTGTAGAGCAAAGGCCTGTAATCGAAAAAGTGCTGCGAGTAGAGGAAGAGCAGTTCAGTAAAACGCTTGACCGCGGTATGGCGATACTGAATGAAACACTTCACGATCTTGACGGTGACATTTTGCCAGGCGACGTCATCTTCAAACTTTATGATACCTATGGCTTTCCGGTCGATCTGACTAACGACATTGCCCGTGAACACAATATAACGCTAGATGAGAAAGGGTTCGAGTCTGCCATGCAAGCCCAGAGACTGAGGGCGCAACAAGCATCGAGCTTTGGCGTGGATTACAGCAAAACGGTTTCAGTTGACGCGCACACTGCATTCACCGGGTACAGTGATGAGCAGGGCGAAGCGGTTATTCTGGATATCATTAAAGGAGAAACACTGACCGATCAAATCAATGACGGTGAAGAAGGTGTAATCGTGTTGGATAAAACACCCTTTTATGCCGAGTCAGGTGGTCAGGTAGGCGATGCTGGTGTGCTTTCCTTTGGCAACAACATGTTCATCGTTTCTGATACGCAAAAGCTGGGTAATGCTTATGCGCACAAGGGAGTGGTGAAAGGGCGTTTCTCAAAAGGGGATAAGGTATCTGCACAGATAAACAGTGAGCAGCGAGCGGCAATAAAGCTTAACCACAGTGCCACGCATTTGCTACATGCGGCCTTACGTGAGGTACTCGGCGAGCATGTTACTCAGAAAGGATCCCTGGTCGAAGCGCAAAAACTACGTTTTGACTTTTCGCATTTCGAGTCTGTTACGCCTGAACAACTGAAGCGTGTTGAACAGAGAGTCAATGAAGAAATTCGAGCGAATCACGAGTTGACTACCAAACTGATGGACCTCGACGAAGCTAAGGCCTCGGGAGCAATGGCTTTATTTGGCGAAAAATATGACGAAAAAGTCCGAGTTGTGTCTATGGGACCTTTTTCCGTTGAATTATGCGGTGGCACACACGTTAAACGTACTGGGGATATTGGTCTATTCACAATTCTTAGCGAGAGCGGCATTGCGTCAGGAGTGCGAAGAATTGAAGCCATTACGGGCGCGCAGGCGTTAGAGTATACTCACAATCAACGCACACAACTAAGCAATGCAGCGCAATTGTTGAAAGCTGACGCAGACTCTCTTGTCGACAAACTAAAAGTCTTACAAAGCCAGCAAAAACAGTTAGAGAAGGAAATAGAAAAGGCCAAGGGTAAACTAGCCAGCCAGCAGGGAGCAGATATGCTAGCAGGCGTTCAAATGATCAACGACACCAAGGTACTCATTGCTAAGCTTGAAGACGTAGAGTCGAAAGCGTTGAGACCTATGATGGATGATCTTAAAAACCGTATCGGAAGCGGAGTGGTTGTGCTTGGTGTTGCCAATGGTGCGAAAGTAGGTCTGATTACCGGTGTAACAAAAGACCTGACGACAACAGTGAAAGCAGGTGAATTGGTTAACTTTGTCGCGGCTCAAGTTGGCGGTAAAGGCGGTGGACGTCCGGATATGGCACAAGCGGGCGGTGATAATCCAGAAAATTTAGATAAAGCATTGAATAGCGTTAACGAGTGGCTGAAAGATAGGCTATAATTATAACTTCGTAGTAAGGGACTCAGGTTTTAGCAGACTTGAGGAACAACAAGGACACACGAAGTGTCAGCCGGGTCGTGTCGGCTGAACGTTGAACGAAGGGACGCCATACTAAGGAATAGGAGCAAATTATGCTTATACTAACGCGCCGAGTAGGCGAAACACTTATGGTTGGTGATGACGTGACAGTCACTGTTTTAGGTGTCAAAGGTAACCAAGTTCGAATTGGTGTGAATGCGCCAAAAGAAGTTTCGGTCCATCGCGAAGAAATCTACATGCGAATTCAAGCTGAGAAGGGTGGTTCACCAGCTAGTGGAAACACTGCTGGCGAATAAAAAAAAGGCCAGTTAACTGGCCTTTTTTTATAGATTTTGCGCAATCTGCATAAAAACTCGGCAGACGCGCAAGAGTCTATAAAAAAGCGTTGACTTCCCAACGTGAATCAGTAAACTTCGCTCCCACATTCCGGAGAGGTGGGTGAGTGGCTGAAACCAGTTCCCTGCTAAGGAACCATACGTATTACACGTATCGAGGGTTCGAATCCCTCCCTCTCCGCCATTTGTTTTTATTGCGCGTGCGTAGCTCAGCTGGATAGAGTACCTGGCTACGAACCAGGCGGTCGGAGGTTCGAATCCTTCCGCACGCGCCATCTTTAAAAGATGAAAAACAAACTTCGCGTGTGTAGCTCAGCTGGATAGAGTACCTGGCTACGAACCAGGCGGTCGGAGGTTCGAATCCTTCCACACGCGCCACCTCCTAAAAACCCGCTACGGCGGGTTTTTTTACGCCTAGTGCTTTTTATTTTGTGTCTGTTCAGGATGCGTTCCGCATGTTTCTTTCAAAGGATGATATCTCTGACTAAAAATCACTGACCTTTAGTATTTTAGGGAATAAAACACCAGTATAAATGCATAAATAGTCGGATTATGGCGAGTAAAGTGAATTAAAACGTTGTTTTTTTACATTTTGCATGGTACCAATGTCGGTCGATAAAATCTGTGCATCAGCATGTTTAAGGAGACATCATGGAAACCAATGCAGTAACAGCTCAATTAACAGAAGCGGCAACGCTTATGTTTGTGGGCATGGTCGTGGTGTTCGTGTTTTTAGCTATTCTTATCGTGGCGGTTAAAGCATTAACATGGTTTTGCAATCAGATTCCTCAAAATAACAATAATAAGCGCCAAGAGACAGAATCCTCTACGATGACGATGGCAGAGACTCAGGTACTACCAGAGCACATTGCGGCAATCACAGCAGCCATCGCATTACACCATAAAAAAACACTGTAAATTACGAGGATAAATCATGAGCAAACCTCTTGCACTAACAGAATTGGTGCTGCGTGACGGTCACCAGTCTTTGCTGGCAACTCGATTGCGCATTGAAGACATGCTACCCATTGCAGAAGAGCTGGATAAAGTGGGGTACTGGTCGGTAGAGTCTTGGGGAGGAGCTACATTTGATGCTTGTATTCGCTATTTGGGCGAGGATCCCTGGGAACGGATACGTCTATTGAAGAAAGCAATGCCCAATACGAAACAGCAGATGTTACTGCGCGCCCAAAACTTGCTCGGCTATCGCCATTATGCTGACGATGTGGTCAGCAAATTTGTTGAGCGGGCACATACTAATGGCGTTGATGTTTTTCGTATCTTTGACGCGATGAATGACGTGCGTAATTTACGCACGGCCGTCGACGCTGCCATTGAGTGTGGTGCGCATGCTCAGGGCACCTTATCTTACACCGTAAGCCCAGTGCACAACCTCTCTACCTGGCTGGATATGGCTAAGAGAATTGAAGATTTGGGTGTGCACTCCATCTGCATTAAAGACATGGCAGGTTTGTTAAAACCTTATGAATGTGAACGCTTAATCCGAGGGCTGAAAGAAAATGTGACCGTGCCAATTGCTATGCAATGTCATGCTACAACAGGGTTGAGTACCGCAACCTACCAAAAAGCGGTTGATGCAGGTATTGATATGCTGGATACCTCAATATCGTCTATGAGTATGACTTATGGGCATACGGCAACGGAAACCATGGTCTCTATTCTAGAAGGCTCAGAACGCGATACAGGCCTTTCTCTTGAACAAATGGCGCCTATCGCAGCTTATTTCAGAAAGGTCAGAGAAAAATATGCCAAATTTGAAGGAAGCCTAAAAGGCGTTGATGCCAGGATATTACTAGCGCAAGTACCTGGAGGCATGTTAACCAACATGGAAAATCAGCTCAAAGAGCAAGGTGCAGCTGACAAGTTCGATGAAGTACTGCAAGAGATCCCACGTGTTCGCGAAGATCTTGGTTATATTCCGTTGGTAACCCCAACCTCGCAGATTGTGGGTACGCAGGCTGTGCTAAACGTGCTGACCGGTAAGCGTTATAAGAGTATTTCAAAAGAAACTGCAGGCGTGTTGAAGGGGGAATATGGTGCCCCTGCTGCTCCGGTTAATGAGGCATTGCAGCAACGAGTATTAGCCGGTGATGAAATGATTACCTGTCGTCCTGCTGACCTTCTGGAGCCAGAAATGTCCTCTTTAGAATCGGAAGTGGTCGCGTTGTCAGAGGAAAAGGGCTTTTCGCTGGCAGAAAATCTCATTGATGATGTACTCACCTATGCGTTGTTCCCTCAAATAGGACTAAAGTTTTTGCAAAACAGGGGCAACCCAGACGCTTTTGAACCCGCGCCTGAAAGAGCGGTTAATAGTGCACATGATGCTTCAGCCTCAAAATCAGACCCGGCAACCTATGATGTCAGTGTTGACGGAAAAGTCTACCAAGTAACGGTGGGGCCAGAAGGCACCTTGTCGTCAATAGTACCAGCTACCTCCCAATCTCAGTCTCAACCTTCACCTGTCGCTGCTGAGTCCCAAGCACAATCAATCGGATCTCAGAAGAGTATTGCCATCAAGGCACCACTCGCTGGCAATGTCTTCAAAGTGATGGTAGCACCAGGCCAGCAGGTTAATGAGGGTGACGTTGTAATTATTTTAGAAGCCATGAAAATGGAAACTGAAATACGCAGTCAGGCTAGTGGGACAGTAAGCCGGATAGACGTTAAAGAAGGCGATTCAGTGTCTTCGGGTCAAGCACTGATTATGTTGGGATAACGTCATGGATAAATTCGTTACGCTTTGGCAAAGTACATCGCTGCCGCACTTCGAGCTCGGTCAAATCATAATGATGTTAGTCGGCTGTGGTTTGTTGTATCTGGCCATTGCGAAAAAATTCGAACCGTTATTGCTTTTCCCTATTGGCTTTGGAGCTATACTTACCAATATTCCATTAGCTGGCTTCAGTGAAGTAGGTGGCTTGCTTCACTATGTCTATTACGTCGGTATAGACACGGGTGTCTTCCCCTTACTGATCTTTATGGGGGTGGGCGCAATGACAGATTTTGGTGCGCTCATTGCTAACCCCAGAGTATTGTTATTAGGTGCGGCTGCGCAGTTTGGTATTTTTGCCACACTCTTTGGCGCAATTGCACTCAATGTTATGCCGGGTTTCGAATTTAGCCTTCAGGATGCCTCAGCAATAGCGATAATTGGAGGGGCTGACGGACCAACCGCCATCTTTTTGGCATCCAAACTCGCACCTGAACTTTTGGGGGCAATCGCCGTGGCTGCCTATTCTTACATGGCGCTGGTTCCTATTATTCAACCGCCGATTATGAAGCTCCTGACAACTGAGGCCGAACGGAAAATTGAAATGGCACAACTGCGGGACGTGTCTAAGTTGGAAAAAATACTTTTCCCTTTGGCCGTACTTTTACTGACTATTTTATTCTTACCCACTGCAACGCCCCTTGTCGGTATGTTTTGCTTCGGCAACCTTATGAAGGAATGTGGTGTGGTTGACAGATTGAGTAAAACTGCACAAAACGAACTTATCAATATCGTTACGATATTTTTGGGACTTGCAGTAGGTTCGAGGCTATCCGCTGAGAAATTCCTAACGCTTGAAACACTAGGTATACTCGCTCTAGGAGCTGTTGCATTTGGTATAGGGACGGCGGCCGGCGTGATAATGGCCAAAATCCTGGGGCGTTTTTCCTCTACTAATATCAATCCGCTCATTGGCGCTGCAGGTGTATCTGCTGTACCAATGGCTGCGCGTGTAGTAAATAAGGTTGGGCTGGAAGCCAATCCTCATAACTTTTTACTGATGCATGCAATGGGACCCAATGTTGCAGGTGTTCTCGGTTCTGCAGTCGCAGCAGGTATTTTGCTTGCTTTAGTAGGGTAAAGGATTAGCTAAATAGGCCTTGCGTTGCAGGGCCTTGTTATAAAGTTTGTTGCGGGACTAGGGACTGGTGAGACATGATAAGCCGTTTTGTAATATCGTGCTGTGGCCATTTGAACACAGTATCAGTTTTACCCGACTCAATGATTTGACCTTTATCCATAACCAAAATTTTATCTGCAATGTGCCTGACAATACCTAAGTTATGACTGATAAAGACAAATGACAACCCCATCTCTTTTTGTAGTTTAAGGAGCAAGTTGACGGTTTGTGAGCGAATTGAAGGATCAAGAGCGGCAAAGGGTTCGTCGGCAACTAATACGTTTGGAGACAAAATAATCGCACGAGCAAGCGCTATTCGCTGTTGTTGACCATCGGAGAGCATGTGCCGGTAGTGATAGGCATGTTCCCTTAGTAGGCCCACTTTAAGTAATGTCTCTTCAATAAGCTGCTCACGTGATACCTTGTCCATGTCGGTATTTCGAAGCAGCGGTTCTTCAAGTATTTTAGCCACAGAAAGCGCTGGATTGAGAGCATGCGAACTAAATTGAAACATCATGCGAATGCTTTGATCTCTGGGGCCTGTTTTTCCATCATGACAGTGCAGCGAAATGCGCCCGCCATGTGGCTCTATCGCCCCGACAAGTAGCTTTGCCAGCAATGATTTACCCGTTTGGTTTTCGCCTATGATCGCGATGGATTCACCGCGGGCGATTTCTAGCGATATCGGTCCTAATTTAAAGCCTGGATCAGCACATCGATATTCCAAGTCTTCAACGGTCAATACATTACTCATCGTTTGTCCCTGTGCAGTGGATAATGACAGCTGTAGGTGTGATCATGGATATGACGAATACCCGGCACATTAACACATGCCTTTTGTGCACGAGGACACCGTGGGCCCAATCGACAGCCAATGGGCAGATGTTGTAGTGTCGGAATTGACCCTCCCAAATTAGGCAGCATAGATTTTGGCGGCAAATCATTCCGAAAGCTCGGGGCACTGTCTATTAGCGCTTTTGTGTAGGGATGCAATGGCCGTTTTCTGAGGTGTTTCATTTTGCCCGATTCAACTGTTTGGCCGCAGTATAGTACCGTCATAGTGTCTGCCATACTCGATATGGCGAGCAGATCATGGCTCACAAATAGGATTGCCACTGACCGCGTTTTATTCAGCCTTGTAAGAAGCTTAAGAATTTGTGTTTTAGTGGTGGTTTCCATGCCACGGGTGGGGTCATCAGCGATAATGATTTTGGGCTGCGCAACTAAAGCCATTGCTAGCATAACGCGTTGACCAACATCATAGGGCATCTCATGGGGGTATGCTCGCATAACGTCACCGTGTGCCCTTATCCCCACTTTATGCAGTGTCTTGATGGTGGTTTGGCGGCGGCTTGCATTGCGTTGCCAAAACCACTTGCCGTCAACCAGTCTAGAGGGAATACTCTCCTGAATTTGCTCACCCAAGGTCACAGAGGGGTCAAGCGAGGACAGCGGATTTTGAAAAACAATAGCGATGTCTTCATTCATAATTTGCAGGCGACGTGACTTGCTCAAATTAAGTAAACTTTCTCCGTTCCATGTCATGCGATCGGCGGTGATACGCCAGTGTTTTGGAATACTGCCTGAAACTGCAGAAACAATGAGACTTTTCCCCGAGCCAGACTCGCCGACTAGGGCTCTGACTTCGCCTTCATTAACACTTAAGTTAACTTTATCCAATGCACGAATGTAGTCGCCTTCATGGGGGATTTCTAGGGTCAGGTTTTTAATGTCTAACAAAGCCATTAGTTTTTCACCCTTTTGCGGATCGCAGAACGTAACCCGTCGCCAACGATATTAATAGACAATACCAGAAAAAAAATACACAAGCCGGGAAGCATTACGTTCCACGGTGCCAGATAGGCAATATCGATACTCGATGCCAATAAAGCGCCTAACTCTACACTCGGCGGGTGTGCCCCCAAATTGAGAAATCCTAGGGCGCTGATGTCGAGCACGGCGATCGACAATGCCAGTGTTCCCTGAACGACTAGCATTTCTAGCATATTTGGCAAAATAGAATAAAAGAACAACTGTCGCTTCGTCGACCCGTCTAATTGTGAGGCACGAATGTAATCTTTTTTCATTTCTTCGCCCACGTAATTACGAGTATAGTGCACAAATTGTGGAATCAGCGCGAGCGTGATGGCCCACATACTATTGACCAGTCCACTGCCCATAATAGCAACAATGACAATGGCGATGAGTAGCGTGGGTATGGCCATCAGTGAGTCGAGTAAGTGATTTACAACCGATGAACTTACCCCTCTGAGCATGCCCGCAATTGCGCCAATAGTAACACCAATTAGCATAGCCACTACGACCACGATAACCGAGGTTATCAGGGTGGTACGCGCTGCATAAAGCAGGCGTGAAAAAATATCTCTACCCAGTGCATCGGTGCCGAGTAGATAGGTGAGGCTGCCACTCGGGTCCCATACGGGAGGAAGTAAAAGTACATCAGGGTTTTGAAGCAATGGCGAGTGCGGCGCAATAACGGGTGCCAGCAACGCAAGTAACGATATACTTGCCAGTACCATCAACCCTGCAAGCGCAATGTGACTGGCTTTAAAAGCCAACCAGGTTTGTTGCCAGGGTGAGGGATGAAACTCCTCTTGATAAAGGTTAAGTCGTGGCATTGGTAGGCATCCGTTTTCTCGGATCGACAAGTCTATTTAGAATATCGACAAAAATCGTGAGTGAGACAATAAGCGCTGCAACGACCAGCATGCCCATACGAATGGCGGTATAATCGCCCTGATAAATAGCCTGCAATAGCCAATCGCCTATGCCAGGCCAAGAAAAAAGTGTTTCTACTATGATTGCGTTGGTCATCAACGTTGTTATCTGAATGGCCAGTAAAGGTAGTATTGGAAGTAGCGCATTGCGCAACACATGGTCAAAGAAAATACGACTGGAAGATAAGCCCCTTGAACGTGCTGACGCGATATAAGGCTTATCCAGAATATCAATCACAGAGCGCCGAAGCAGCCTAACAAGGGCAGCACCAGAGATAAGCGATACTGCCAACACAGGCATTGCCAGGTGCGCGATGGCATTGGCGATAGCTTCACCTTTATTCAGCGAATTAGAAAGTAAAATATCAATAAGGATAAACCCGGTAACTGTGGGGATATCAAATAGTAACGATATGCGCCCAGACAGCGGTAGCCAATTAAGTTGTAGGCTGAAAACGAGTATAAATGCGAGTCCTAACCAAAACACAGGTAATGAGTAGTTGACGATAGCCACTGCGTTTATGGTGTAATCGAGTTTAGTGTAAGACTTAAGCCCTGCTAGGCACCCAATAGGTACACCGATAACTACTGCTACCACAGCAGAATAAAAACTCAACTCAATGGTAGCGGGAAGTGTTCGCCTTATCTCATCATAAAGGGGAAGGCCAGAACTGATACTGACGCCCCATTCGCCGCTAAAAATCAAGGAGCAATAGCGAAAAAAGCGAAAGAAAACGGATTGGTCAACGGCCCAAAGGGTTGCGAGTAACTGTCGCTCTTTTTCATCTTTAGGGGCAACACCTGATAGATTTGTAAGTAGGTCCCCAGGAAACAAATGGGCCAGTAAAAAAGACAAGGATACGAGCGAGAATAACGTTAAAACAAACAAGGTGCCATATCGAAAAAATGAAATCATCATTGTGCTTTAATGACCCCTGCAAAACGAACTCCGCCATAAGGGTTAATTCGCAATCCTTTCAATTCATTTCTGTATACCTGATACCTCAATGCATGAGCAATTGGAATCAAAGGAAGGTTTTCATACAAAAGTTCGTTCACGTCTTCATAGATCGCCTGGCGCGCTTCGACGTCGTCAGTTTGTAAGGCTGAGTAGATAAGTCGATCGTATTCTTCGTTGCACCACATTGCACGATTAGTACCTGATGGAATGGCATCGCAGCTCAGTAAAGGGCGATAAAAGTTATCCGGATCGCCATTATCAGCTGACCAACCAATTAACACGCTCTGATGTTCACCTTTGCCAAGCTTTTCTCGAAAGGTATTCCAATCATAGGTGATGATTTGCGCATTGATACCTACGTCGGCCAAATATTGCTGCAATAGCTCAGCCATTTTTCTTGCATTTGGGTTATAAGAACGTTCTACCGGCATCGCCCAAATCGTCATGGTAAACCCGCGCGGAATTTTTGCTCGGTCTAGCAATTGGCGCGACAACACGGGGTTATAAGCAGTGTCATGAGAGGATTCGTGAAATGCCCAGCTTGCACTCGGTACCAGAGTCTTTGCTCGGGTAGCATTGCCCAAATAAACGGTTTCAAGAAGCGTGTTTTTATCGATTGCGTAGGCCAATGCGCGTCGCACATCAGGGTTATCAAACGGCGGCTTCTGTGTGTTAAAAGCCCAAAAACCAATGTTTAAGGCGGGCTGCTGGGTTAAAGTTAAATCTGCTCTCTCCCTGATAACACTTAACTCCGACTGTGACGGAAATGCGATCGCATCACATTCTCCAGTAATCAGTTTGGCCATCCGAAGTGAACTTTTTTGTGTGATATCAAAAATGAGGGTGTCAGCTGTTTGTGTCTGCCCCCAATAGCCAGCATGGGCTCGGTAACGTATAGCCTGCCCACGTTGATATGAAACAAACTTAAACGGGCCTGTGCCAATGGGAAATCTGTCAATCTTTTCCGGTTTGTTCTGACTGAGTAAATGGTCACCATACTCGGCCGACAAGATAACTGAAAAGTCTGTGGCAAGGTGGGCAATAAAAGAGCTATCGCGCTGCTTGAGGTGTATTTCAATTCGATAGCCATTAATCCGTTTTATGTCTTCAATATTGTCCGCTAACCCCAAACTATCAAAGTAGGGATACTGACCGCCAGAAACGCGATGGTAAGGATGAGCAGGGTCGCGCCAGCGATTAAAACTGAAAATGACATCATCAGCATTAAATGTTCTTGACGGTGTAAAGTAACGCGTCATATGAAAGTTAACGTCTTTACGCAGTTGAAATATATACACCAAACCATCATTGGATATGCTCCAGCTGCTGGCTAATGCTGGAACGATTTGACCTGTTTCAGGATCAAAGTCCAATAGTCGGCTATAAATTTGATGCGCTGTAGCATCCGAAGTGGTGGCTCCTGTATCTAACTGAGGGTTAAAAGTAACAGGATCGCTTTCAGAGCAGTAAATAATCGCGCTTTGTGCCTTCACCCAATCAGATTGTTCGGTACATCCCAACAGCAAAAGCGTCAATACGATACCGAATGTAACGTTTTTCAAAAGAAATTATTCCTCGTTACCTGGTTGCTCGGAGGCAGAGTCCAGCAAACTGTATTTCTTGAGATATCCTCTCAATTGATGGTAGGTAAGTCCAAGCTTTTCTGCCGTTCGTTTTTGATTGTACTGGCAATGCGCCAATGCTTCTTTTATCAGGTCAATCTCAAAGTCCTGCGACGCTTTTTTAAGGTCAATAGGGAAGCTCGTACTTTGTGCTGGTTGCAATGTATGAGAGGGCACATTGTCAGTGGACTCAATATCTTTTTCTGTATTGGGTTTGGCGGCTTCAGGTGTTTGAACTACAGGCGTTATTCTGTCGGCAGTTTTCACCCGTGTATTTGGTCTGAAAGGCGATTCAAAAGGGTCAAGTATAATGTCGTGTACGGGAACATGAGGGTTGTTATTTCGATATACTGCACGCTCCACAACGTTTTTGAGCTCTCTAATATTGCCGGGCCAGTCATACTCCAAAAGGATGCGCTTGGCTTTTTCGGTGAAGCCACTAAAGAGCTCAAGTTCAAGTTCTCGGGCCATGGTGATCGCAAAGTGTTCAGCAAGTAAAAGAATGTCTTCCCGCCTTTCCCGCAGTGGAGGGATGGTAATCACGTCAAAAGCGAGCCTGTCGAGTAAGTCTGCTCTAAATTCACCACTATCTGCCAGTGTTGGCAGGTCTTCATTGGTAGCTGCAACAAGCCGAACATCAACTTTAACCGAGCGGCTCCCTCCTACTCTTTCAAATTCACCATATTCAATGACCCTTAACAATTTTTCCTGAATAAGTCCGGATGTATTGGCCAGTTCATCGAGAAATAAAGTGCCATTGTCAGCCACTTCAAAACGGCCCTCGCGGCGTTTACTGGCACCAGTAAACGCACCCGCTTCGTAACCAAAAAGTTCCGATTCCAATAAGCTTTCATTCAATGCTGCGCAGTTTAGTTTGAGGTAAGCCTGATCCCAGCGTTTAGAAAGGTAGTGCAGACGGGCTGCGATAAGTTCTTTACCTGTACCACGTTCCCCGATAACTAACACGGGTTTGTCCAGCGGGGCGATGTGAGATATCTGCTCAAGCACTTCAAGAAAACTGTTGGCTTGGCCAAGCAAATTATCCTGTTGACGGAATCGACTCACTAAGGTTCCTTAATTTTTAGTCAAAATGGCTAATTAATAGTGTAGATTAAACCTTTCTACAGTTCGATAGTTTTTTGGTTTTTGAAAAAGGCATTCTAAAACATAGGGTTACTGATACTTTTAGAGTTGGCAAGCAATTTGAATAAGATTAAATACATGAACCATTCATCAATATGTAAGAGGAATCAGATTATGGGAATCTTTTCGCGCTTTACTGATATAGTTAACTCAAACATTAATTCTCTACTGGATAAGGCTGAAGATCCAGAAAAAATGGTACGCCTTATTATTCAAGAAATGGAAGACACCTTGGTAGAGGTTCGGTCTACTTCAGCTAAAACCATCGCCAGTAAAAAAGATATAGGCAATCAAATTGCCAAATTTGAAGCTGATGCTGCTGATTGGGAAGCGAAGGCTGAATTGGCAATCAGCAAAGAGCGTGAAGATTTAGCGCGAGCGGCTTTGCAAGAAAAGCAAAAAGCCTCTGAAGCTGCTGAAGCGCTTAAAGCTGAGTTAGCCATTGTAGAAGAACAAATCGCCAAGTTGCAGGATGAAATTGGTCAGCTACAGGACAAGCTAGCCGATGCTAAAAGTCGTCAGAAGACGATTATTATGCGTCAAAAAACGGTAAGTTCGCGTCTTGAGGTCAAGAAAACGCTGGATAGCGGCAAAGTTGATGCTGCTATGGAACGATTTGGCCAGTATGAGCGAAAAATTGATGACCTTGAGTCTCAAGTTGAGGCTTATGATTTGGGGAAAAAGTCGCTTAATGATGAGTTTGCAGAGCTTCAGGCAGATGACAAGATCAATGACGAACTTGCTGCACTCAAAGCTAAAATGCAAAAAAAGTCGCAACCAAAGCCAGCTGCTAAGGCATCTGCGAAAAAGTCTCAAAAAGCGTAAAATATGTTTGTATCGTGGCTCAAGCGTTCTGTGAGCCACCCTGAGTAAGGAGAATATGATGGACAGTGACGTAATCGGATTTATGGTTGTGCCCTTAATTCTGTTTATGATTTTTGTGGCGCCCATCTGGTTAATTCTGCACTACCGAAGTAAGAAACAGGTTAGTCAGGGATTAACCGCCGAAGAGCACACGACCCTTCGTGAATTAACGGTAAAAGCTGATGTCATGGCCGATAGGATACAAACGCTAGAAGCTATCTTGGATGAAGAGGCACCAGACTGGAGACGCAAAGCATGAAACCGAGCAAAACCCTTTACAGAAATACCGAAAACAAACGCATCGCCGGTGTATGTTCGGGGTTAGCTGACTACTTTGGCATGGAAGTGTGGTTGGTAAGAATATTAACCGTCACGGCTTTCTTTTTGCTAGCTCCCCCATTTGTCGTAGTCAGTTACATTGCTGGTTGGTTTATTCTGGACACCAAGCCTTCTTCTACCGCAACGGACTACACGAACTCAGTGCCCTTACATGGTAGAAAAGGTTGGACAAACAGTTCGGTTGCCGGAAGCAGCAATGCTACTGTCGAGCTTAAAACTAAGGTATGGCAGGCCGGTGAACCGCCTAAACAGGCTTTTAGAGATTTATGTGACCGCTTCGCTCAAACTGAACAGAGATTGCGAGATATGGAAACTTTCGTTACTTCTAAAGAGTTTCAGTTAAAGCGAGAAATTAATAAGTTATAGCTATACGAGTCATAAAGGCGTCAACTATGAATAAATAGCGGCGCTTTTATGTTTTTACCCTCCACCGCTAACGCGACGACTCTTCTAGCTAACAATGAACTCGCAAACGTTAAAAGTTCATTGCTCACTGATCCTACCAAACAAAAATTTCGTTTTAAGTTTTGTCACATTTAGTGTTTTATACGCTTTCTTAAGAACTTAGGCATCATCATTATTATGCGTTTGGAAATTAGTTGTCAGGACCGTTTAGGTATTACACAAGACATTTTGGATATTCTCGTTGATCACGAAATCGACCTGAGAGGGATAGAGATTGACGGAATAGGCAAAATTTATCTTAGTTTTCCAACAATGGACTTTACAGAGTTCCAAGATTTAATGCCCAAAATTCGCCGTATTGACGGCATTGATGACGTTAAAACCACGGCATTTATGCCAGGAGAACGGGCGCGACATCAACTTTCCGCAATTTTGCAAACATTGCCTGATCCGGTTTTTGCCATAGACACTAAAGGCAATCTGATCTCTTGTAATAATGCAGCAGAAGCATCATTAGAACTGCGTCAAGCTGATCTCATCGGAACTGAGATCGCAGACTTGGTGACGGGTTTCAGCTTTACCCGCTGGTTGGACGGAAAAGAAGTCTTACCACAGTCAACGAGGGTTAAGTTCATTCAGCAAGATTATTTGGCAGACATTCTGCCAGTAACTGTGCCGGATGGTCAGAGCAACCCAATTCTGGCGGGCGGGGTTATCATGCTTAAGTCCGAATTACGTATCGGACAACAAGTAAACGCATTCCATCGACCCTCTAGTGACAGCTTTGATTTATTAGTCGCACAATCTACGTCCATGAAAAAACTGGTCAAAGAAGCAAAACAGATTGTTGATCTTGAAGCGCCCATTTTGATTTTTGGTGAGACCGGAACAGGTAAAGAACTGTTCGCACAAGCGTGTCAGCAAGCCAGCAGGCGCGCGGATGCACCACTTGAATCAATAAAGTGCATTTCATTCACGGACGACATAGTTGAAGCAGAACTATTCGGTCAAACGGAAGCCGATGGTTCGGCTAAAGGCAATGAAAAAGGCATGCTAGAACGCGTTCAGGGTGGGACATTGCTACTTGATGAGATTGGCGACATGTCTGAACATTTTCAACAGGTGTTATTGAAGGTACTTGAGCATGGAGAGTATACCCGGACCGGTAGTGAAGAAGCCACTGAACTCGATGTCCGGATCATCTGTACTACGGCAAAAGATTTGGGCCTGATGGTCGAAGAGGGACGGTTCTCCAAAGCACTATACTATCGCCTCAATGTGTTAAGTCTGGTCATGCCATCGTTGCGGGAACGTAAGCCCGATATTGTGGCCCTAGCGGAGACATTTATTGCGCAACACAGTACAAAATTGGGTAAGCGCCCAGCTAAGCTGAGCAAATCGTGCGTTGACTTTTTGCAGCAATATCCTTGGCCTGGCAACGTTAGACAGTTGGAAAATGCACTTTACCGAGCAGTGTCCTTGGTTGATGGTCACGAGATTACAAAGGAAGATGTCCAGCTACCAAGTTGCGCACCGACTGTCACCTACATTGACGAAAACTTTGAGGGCACACTTGACCAAGAAGTGAAAAAATTCGAGAAGGATTTGTTAAGACGCTTGTATCCGTCTTATCCGAGCACGCGCCAGTTGGCAAAAAAGCTTGGTCTGAGTCATACTGCAATCGCAAATAAACTTCGCGAATACGGTATAAACAAAGGAACCGTGAAAATTTAGCCAGCTAGAATTGGATTCGGGTTTCAGATGTTTTTCCGTTGCGAACAATAACAACAAAAGACGGATATGAAGATGGACTATATTTTACATGGTTACTGGCGTTCTTCAGCGACCTATCGTGTGCGAATTGCGCTAAACCTAAAACAGATCCCCTATAGATATGTGCCAGTTCATTTAGTGAAAGAGGGAGGGGAACAATACTCTGCAGACTATACAGCACTGAACCCCGCTCAGTTAGTCCCAACATTAATAAATGAAGCCGAAGATGTGATGCTCAATCAGTCGCTCAGTATTATTGAGTATTTAGATGAGACAGTTCCTGATATTTGTCCCTTGATACCCTCTCACAGGGTTGAACGGGCCAGAGTAAGAGCTTTGGCACAGGATATAGCGTGCGATATGCAACCCATTGTGAACCTGCGTGTGCTTAACGCTCTGAGAGACGGATTCCAAGCGAACGATGATGATGTTAAGCGTTGGGCGCAAAAGTGGGTCGTTAAAGGCTTTGACAGCATTGAGAAGCGGCTACAGACACAAGCGGGTAAGTTTTGTTTTGATTTTAATGTCAGCTTGGCAGATGTTTGTCTCGTCCCACAGGTTTATAATGCCAAGCGGTTCGGCGTAGACATGACAATGTACCCGCTGATTAGCAAAATTTACGACAACTGTCAGGCGTTAGATGCCTTTCAAAAGGCTGCGCCTGAAGCTCAGTCTGATGCTATTTAGAGGTATTATTGACTTTTTATGGGTAACGCAGTGGTATTTTTCACCTGTTTCAGTGCAAAGGTTGAGCTTAGATGATCAACCAAAGGCAAATGGGTGAGTTTACTCTTTAGCAGATGCTCGTATTCTTCTATGCTGGCGACAATTACTTTGAGTAAATAGTCTTTGTCGCCACTGGTTGTGTGACACTCTACGATTTCTTCAATTGACTGAACGGCATTTTCAAAATCAGTTAACGAATCACCGTCGTGGTTTTTGAGTGTTACATAGATAAATACAGACACACCCAAATTTAACTTTTTGTTATCTAACAGGGTAACCTTTTGTTTGATGATGCCATCAGCTTCCATGCGTTTCACCCGACGCCAGCAAGGCGTATGCGACAGGCCTACACGTTGGCTGAGTTCAGCCATCGAAACGGTGGCGTCTTTCTGTAGTTCGCGCAGAATTTCGCGGTCAAATTTATCAAGTTTCATTTATCATAATTATTGTAGATACTTTAGGATGTATATCCTAACACTGCCCACTGAATAAACCTAGCATTTCAGATGGCAAAAGTGCAGGTAAAGAAAAAGCCAAGTCTGTCCTCCCGTCTATGCATTACCATCATACGTCTAATAATTAATAATACTCTGCACGGGAAGCGATATGGCTTTGTTTGAACATCCTGAATTTGATAACCATGAACACGTCTCTTTTTATCACGATAAAGACGCAGGTCTAAAAGCGATTATTGCTGTACATAATACCAATCTGGGACCGGCATTGGGTGGCTGCAGAATGTGGCCTTATGCGAACAGCGAAGAAGCATTGACTGATGTTCTGAGGTTGTCAAAAGGGATGACCTACAAAGCTGCAATGGCAGAGGTGCCGCTTGGTGGCGGTAAATCGGTTATTATAGGCAATCCCCGAGCGGATAAGTCCATGAATATGATGAAAGCGATGGGGCGTTTTGTCGATACATTTGGCGGAGCTTACTATACTGCAGAAGATTCTGGTATCAGTGTGCAGGACCTACAATATATGGCTGAAGAGTCACAGTATATTGCAGGGACCCAAGCCAAATACCATGTAAGAGGTGAGGTTGCTGACGGTAATCCGGCACCGTCCACTGCTTACGGTACATTCGTAGGATTGAAAGCGGCTGTAGAATCAAAACTCAAATCGGATCTGCAAGGTGTGAGAGTCGCTATACAGGGTGTGGGTCATGTAGGTCTGCGGTTGGCCAGACACCTGCACGAAGCGGGAGCTGAACTTGTTGTCAGTGACATATTCCCGGAAAATGTCGAACAAGCCGAAAAGCAGTTCAACGCCAAAGTAGTATCACCAGATCAAATACTTAGCGCAGACGTAGACGTAGTTGCGCCTTGTGCAATGGGCGCCATTATCAATGAAAAAACGCTGGCTGAAATGAAGGCCAGAGTTATTGCGGGTGCGGCCAACAATCAATTGTCTGAAGAGCGAATTGGAAAGCTTTGCCAACAAGCAGGTATTCTTTACGCGCCAGATTACGTACTCAATGCAGGTGGCATCATTGATATCCATCATCAGCGTATGGAAAGTTCCGATGATGCGTTACGTAGTCACATTGAAAAGATTGGCGATACACTAACGGCTATCTTTAACCGCTCAGACCGTGAACAGCAGGCAACGAATATTGTTGCTAATAATATGGCTGAAGAGCGGTTTTCTAAATAGTCGGCAAAAGCACTTGCATCGGCGCACGTCTATGTAGATAATGCGTCGCCTCGCAAAAATGCGATTTCAATGGTGGGCCTTTGGTCCTCTCGCAATGATAGTTTGTGAACCCGGTCAGGCCCGGAAGGGAGCAGCCGCAGCAAGCGACTCATGTGCCGGGATGCGGCTGAAGGTCTGCCACCCAATTTCTCACTGTTTAATTATCAGGCTTCTTTTTTGTTCGCGGCCGCTTGGTCTAAATAATGAATCGACTTAGTGACGGCTTGTTCAACATTCATTTTCATTTGTAAGCGCTCGGTTTGTGGCAAATAAAATGCCATATCGACCTCATACCGAATGTACCTTGGCGGCACTTGATTCAGTGTCAAACAGCATAGATCCGCCAGATAGTCAGGTGATTTGTTTTTGTCTAAACCCAGTTCCGAAATGTATTCTACTACTAAGTGTTCGTAATAATTGTGAATATCGTCATCAAGCTTCATTCTGATACCTTACCCTTTGCGTTATTAGCATAAGCATTGAGCAAACTGAACGAACATGCAAGTTAAAGTCTCGCTGACCTGCCTTTGTTAGCGTATTCATCTAGGCGCAGTGAGCGTTGTATTTACTGGAGGCACGAAAATAAAGGAACTTTCATAGATAAAATTACACACCATTAACACGGTAAAAAAGAATTATGGTTGTCAATAATGGTTGAAAAATAGCCATATAAACAGGGTGGAACCCCGAGTTCTGGTGCCTTGTTGAGCGATTAATAATCAAAATGCGACGAGTGACAGTAAATTTGACAGGATTGTAACCTTTGTTAAGGGTGTGTTGCTTGACGACCGGCTGACAAACATGTGACTATACTAGGCTGATAGAAACAGTTTGTTACTGTTTTCTGTAATCATAAACTAGAACATTAGTAAAGCTTTAACAAAGCCCCTGCGCCGGAACCCTTTGAGTCGGCGAGGATTCTAAATAGAAATTGGTTGGGAACTATGTCCAAAATGAGCAAAAGAACTCTTATTGCTTCTACCGTTGCTGGCGTCTTCGCCTTTTCAGGTAGCGCGGTTGCATCTTTAGAGGAGCTAAATGAGCTTCATAAAGAACAGGCCAGAATTCAAAAAGCTGCAGTGAGCTCACAAGAAAAAGTGAACGCATTGTTTGAACAGTCACAAGATTTATTGGTTGAGTATCGTGCGGTAGTTGATCAGTCTGAAAATCTAAAGATTTACAATGACTATCTAGCGAGCCTGGTTGCTGACCAGCAGCGCGGAATCGATTCTCTACAGCGTCAAATTGACAGTATTGAAGCGACAAAACAGGGTATCGTTCCACTTATGTTCCGCATGATCGATAGCCTTGAACAATTTATCGAGCTAGATATCCCGATTAACTTGGAAGAGCGTAAAGCGCGTGTCGACCGCCTACGTGATCTTATGGCTAATTCTGAGGTTACCGTTTCTGAGCAGTTCCGCCAGGTTATCGAAGCGTATCTGATAGAAAATGAATACGGCACGAAAATCGACTCTTATCAGGGTTCAATCGAAGCTAACGGCACTGAAGTGACAGTTGACTTCTTTAACCTAGGCCGCACAGCCTTGCTAGCGCTTTCATTAGATCAGTCGTCTGCGTGGGTTTTTGATAAAGCTACTCGCACTTATCAGCCACTAGGTGATGAATACCTTTCATCAGTTGTAGATGCAGTGAAAATTGCCAATGGCCAAATTCCTGCCGACCTAATTAAACTACCTATTGCTGCAGCGGAGTAATAATTAATGAAACTAGCAATCAAATCATTAGTAGCTGCTGCAACGCTAGCAGTTGCCTCTACAGGTGCGGTAGCGCAACAAGCAAACACGCTTGAAGAGCTACTCGAGCAAGTCAAAAAGAATCGCGTTTCTGAGGCGCGCATCAACGAACAACGTGAAGCTGAGTTCCGTTCAGCACGTGCAGACAAGCAAGCTTTACTTCGTCAGGCTCAGGCAGAGTTGAAAGCCGAGGAAGAACGCGGTGAACGTTTACAGGCTCAATTCTCTCAAAATGAGACTACGCTAAACGAAAAAGCGGCTGAGCTAGACCAAGCGACTGGAACACTGGGTGAAATGTTTGGTGTGGTTCGTCAGGCTTCTTCTGAAGCATTTGGCCGTATTTCAACCTCTATAGTGAGTGCTGAATTCCCTGGCCGTGGTGAGTTCCTTGAGCAAATGTCTTCTGAATCAAAAGGTCTACCTAATATTCAGGAACTTGAAGACCTATGGTTTGCACTACAAACTGAAATGACTGAATCAGGTCAGGTTTCACGCTTCACCACAGAAGTGGTTAGCCTTGATGGCGGAACAACAACGCAAGAAATCGTGCGTGTTGGTACTTTTAACCTAATCGGTGAAGAAGGTTACTTGGCTTACGACGAAGAAAATAAGGCAGTTCAGCCACTTGGCAGACAGCCTGATGGTTACTTAGTTGCGAGTGCAAGTGATTTGCGCAGTGCGACTAGCGGCGTTGTACCTTTTTATGCCGACCCTTCACGTGGACAAATCCTTGGTTTGCTTAAGCAAAAAGCTACTATGTCTGAGCGTTACCACGCCGGTGGCCCGGTTGGTTACACCATCACTGCGATGTTAGCCATTGGCCTACTAATCGGATTGTATAAACTGATTACTCTATCTGCGGTTGGCGGGAAGATTAAGTCTCAGCTTAAAAATACAGGTAGTCCTTCTGACAAAAACCCACTGGGTCGTATTCTAAAGGTTTACCAAGAGAACAAAACTGCAGACGCTGAAAACCTTGAGCTTAAGCTTGACGAGGCTATTTTGCGTGAACTTCCACGGATCGAAAGTGGCATCAATGTAATCAAGATTTTTGCTGCCATTGCACCGTTGCTAGGTCTATTGGGTACAGTTTTGGGTATGATTGAAACTTTCCAGACCATTACGCTATTTGGTACGGGTGACCCAAGAATGATGGCAGGCAGTATCTCTATGGCATTGGTAACAACTGCCCAGGGTATCATCGCAGCATTACCACTTATTTTGACGCACAGCATTGTAGCGTCTAAGAGCAAAAACATTGTTCACGTATTAGACGAGCAAACTGCTGGTATCATTGCAACTCACGCAGAGTCGGAGAACGCATAAGATGACTAGCCTGATTGGATTATGGGAATCTGTCAGGGACTTTATCGCAACCGGTGGCGACGTATTGTACTTCGTTGCTGCCGCGCTCTTCTTAATGTGGGTATTAATGATTGAGCGCTATTGGTATCTAACGTCAGTATTTCCCAAGGTGAGAAAAGACATCATCGCCAAGTGGGATGCAAGACAAGATACTACTTCATGGTATGCGCATAGAATCCGTGATGCATGGATTTCTCAAGCGTCAGATGATCTGAATGCAAGAATGCTAATTATCAGAACATTGGTAGCTATGTGTCCTTTAATAGGGCTACTAGGAACGGTTACCGGGATGATTAACGTATTCGAAACGATGGCAACTCAAGGCACAAGTAACGCTAGACTAATGGCCTCGGGTATTTCTATGGCAACAATTCCCACTATGGCGGGGATGGTTGCAGCGTTGTCAGGCCTTTTTGTGAGTTCTCGTTTAGAGGCGAAGGCAAAGATAGCGCGTGAAAAGCTAGTTGATAGCTTGCCTCATCACTAGAGAGAGAAATTATGGCTCGAAAAGTCAGAACCGAAGAAGAAGATGCTGCAATTGATATGACGCCCATGCTGGACATCGTATTTATTATGCTTATCTTCTTCATCGTCACTACTGTTTTCGTAAAAGAAGCAGGGATAGAGGTTAATAAGCCTGATGCGAGCCGCGCGGTACTTCATAAAAATGCCAACATTTTCATCGCGATTACTGAGGATGGAAGTGTGTGGCTGGACAAACGTGAAGTATCTCCGGACAGTGTCAGAGCGAATATTGAACGTTTGCTTACCGAGCAGCCTACTGATTATGTAATCATTCAGGCTGATATAAAGGCTAAACATGGCTTGGTGGTTGAAGTAATGGATCAGGTGAAAGATTCAGGCGTTCAGCGTATTTCTGTAGCAGCAAGAGGGTAGTTAGTAATGAGATTTATATTTTCTATTCTCATTGGCGCTGCGATAGCATTCGGTTTGTTTGTATTAATGGCAAAGCTCATTGAAAACTCAAATCGGCCTGCTGACGAAATTCCTGAAGTGCCAGTGATCGACATTGTGATGAGCGAGCCGGACGATGATACGCAAACGCGTACACGTGTGCCTCCACCGCCGCCGCCGCCACCTCAGCAACCGCCAAAAGTTCAGCCTACTGAACCTGATGTGGCTGAGCCAGACAATGTTGGCTTTAGCTTGAGTGTTCCAGATATAGGCACTGGGAATATGGGCGTAGATATTGGTGGTGTAGGAGCCATGAGGCAGGACGGTGAAGCAACACCTATCGTTCGTATCGAACCCAAGTATCCCCCTCAGGCCGCCCGTGATGGCAAAGAGGGCTGGGTGAGGTTGTCATTTACCATAAATGAACAAGGTGGCGTTGAAGACATTAAAGTTATCGACGCTGATCCTAAGCGGGTATTTGACAGAGAAGCAAGACGCGCGCTTGCGAAATGGAAGTACAAGCCAAAAATTGAAGGTGGTAAGGCAGTGAAGCAATTCGCGCAAACCGTTCAGTTGGACTTTAAGCTGGAGCAATAAATATGAAAAAGTTTAAAGTAGTAAGGTCTGTTTCTTTAGCTATCGGGCTTAGCACCGCCGTGTTGTCTGGTAACACCATGGCGCAGCAACAAGCTGGAGCCACGCAGCCAACCGGTCCTGTCATTTGTCCTGGTTACGTAAAGGGTAAATCGGGTCTACCGGGTCAGCGTGTAGGTAAAAAAGTGCAAAACGCTTTTGAAGCCTATAACGAAGACGATGTGGCAGGCGCTATTGATATTCTGTTAGACATCGAGGCAAAAGACAGTTTCGATCGCGCGTTTGTCGACAACTTCATTGGTAAGATGATGATAGGTATCGACGGTAGAGCGGCTGAAGCCTTTACCTACCTCGAGCGTGCCGTTAAGGAAAAGCAGCTCAACGATTCTGATCACGCCAATACACTTAAGTTGCTTGGGCAGCTTGGAATGCAAGAGAAAAAATACGAAAGTGCTATCGGCTTCTTTAAAAAGTGGATGGACTTTACGTGTAAAGAAGATGCAGAAGTGTACACGCGTATCGCCCAAGCTCATATGGAGCTTAAACAATACGCTGAGATGATCGAGCCTGCTGATAAAGCTATCGAACTGTACGAAGAACCGAACAAAAACCCCTATATTCTAAAATTGTCATCTTACTTTGAGCGCAAGATGATCAATGAGATGGTTGATATCGGTGAACAGCTCGTTGTACTTTTTCCTGAAAACAAGCAGTGGTGGACCCAGCTAGGTAGTTTTTATCTTCAGATAGAAGACTACGACCGCGCTTTGTCCGTTATGGACGCTGCTTATTTGCAAGGCTTTTTAGATAAAGAATCGCAAATTAAGTTGTTAGCACAACTTTATGCTGCAACTGGTGCTCCTGAGAGGGCTGCTCGCTTAAAAGAAAAGCATCTGGGTGAGTTACTCCAGCGTGATGCAGATATGCTGACATCTGTTGCCAAATCGTATCATCAAGCCAGAGAGTTCAAGACGGCTGCTAAGTATTGGGGTGAGGCTGCGAAGCTCAGTTCAGACCCTAAACACTTTGAAGAACAAGGCACATTGTTGTTAATAGCTCAGGACTACCGTGGTGCTATCACTGCGCTAGGCCAAGCACTCGACCGGGGCGCTGAGGACGTAGGTGGTATTCATTACACACTTATGGAAGCTAACTTCCACAGTGGAAACTTTAAGGCTGCCCACGTGCACGCCAAAGAGGCCAGGAAGGACCCAAGTGTTAGAAGAAACGCCAATGCGTGGATCCCTTATATCGAGACTAAAGCTAAAAATAGAGGCATAAGTCTTTAATAAGTGTCTATATTGAAAAAGGCTCCCCTCAGGAGCCTTTTTTATTACTCAGAGTTTATGTTGCCAGTAGAGTATTTCAAAAGCTTGTTTTACTTTGGCAAAGAGTTCCTTTCTTCCTTTGTACTTAAACCGCTTAATCAATTCTATTTCTTCGCATTTTTCACACCAGAGAGCGCTAAGCAACGAATTGATGAATTTGCCTTGTTTCTTTAATACATGGATGTACCACTCAGGGGCCTTGCCAAGATGGTGTAACGAGCGTGTACCATTGATATAGTCGAGAATTCTGGCCTGGTATACTGCGATAACCTCGGTAGATATATGGTCAAAAGAAGCTGACATTTCGCTTGCAAATACAGCCTCAAGTTTTGACTGAATATTCCGCCTATTAGGACTTAACGCCTTGATGCAGGTAGTACTTTTTTCACCACTAGCGGCGTCTGTTTTTTGACCCAATCGAATTGGTTTATAGCGAGCCTTTTCCCAAAATGAAGATAACGCAGCTGTATAGCCAAATGCAGTGCCTAGTATTTCAATGTGTCGCTGTCGCGCTAATCCTTCGATATCGCGCAGTAATAACGAACCAATGCCTTGATTTTGCCATTTTGGAGAGACTGCAATCCTGTTTATACGCCAACATGTTAGGGTAGCTGCTTCGGGCTCACTTAAGAGTAATGCCATGGATTGAGGCAACAAATGCCCTTTTAGCCGTCTTTCTCCACAGGCAATGTCGTGGGATAGCGTGCGTAATAGCTGGCCGCCTTCGACAATAATAACCGCTGCAGCAATTGGTTTATCCTGGAAGTATGACACGAGCAACAATGTATCTGGCATGTCCAGAATACGCATAGTGTCTTCTGGGCTCGTCTTGTAATGCGCATCCGTTAAAATACCGATGATATCTGGCAGATCAGCGCTGTTAATCAGCGAATCCTGTTTCAGTATACGTGTGTAAACGTTGTTGATGTTTACTATGCCTGGACAGGGTATTCCAGGTGGGCTCTTAAGCATGAATATATCTGTAAGGTGCTGCTCTAAACTGTCCGAGGGGTAATAGCGGACAGGCGTTTCCATTTTATACACCTGAAGTTTTGGTCGAATTTCTTTTAGCTTAGGTAACAGCTTATTAGTAAAACCCTTACCGGTACCCTCGTAACCTTCTACTGTTGTGCCAACTAAAAACAAAGCCGCTTGTTGGCTAATTCTGAGACTGGTTGGCACGGGGAGGCTGGCAATTTCGTCAATTATCAATACATCAAGCGAATCGGAAAGACGCGGAGAATCAGGGGGTACCCATTGAATCGCGTGGTCAGGACCATTGTAATATTTTAATAGGGTGTCGCAGCCGCCTTTAAGTGGGCTACAAAGTGTGATGTGCCTGCCTTTTTTTGCATAGAAGCTGGCAATCAAGCCCATCAATGCAGATTTACCCCGTCCCCGTCTTGCAGTGATGACATGACAGCCGTGATCAGATGCAATGATTAGATTGTAAAGCCTTGCCTGATCAGCGGATGCGAAACAGGCCTCTTTAAGCGTTTGGTCTTCGGAGAATGGATAACCGGTTATGGGTAACGTGGCTAGGTGCTCGGACCCTTGGGGGTATATGGCAACACCTTCAGACCGTGAAAGTTCTGCTATCCACCTTTTTATAAATTGGCTTTCTGTTAACGTACTGCCATAACTCACTAATCGTTGTTCGGTTCTTGCATGATGGCCAGACCACTCCGACAAGTGCGGTACGCACAATACGAGAAGCCCATGGCGTCTTACGGTACCTGACAGCGCGAGAAATGCACTGGCATTAAAATAACTCTGACCGTCATAAATGGCGATATCACATTCGACACCTAAGCATTTTTGGTATTGTTTAACAGGGTAACCTCGAGACGTAAAAAAGTCATCATCGCCCAGCCACAGATGTTTTTGACCAAAAAGGGAGCAAAGCATTAACGCCATATTGTGGCTCCACGCTTTGTCTCCGCTTAAAAGGAGCAATTGGCGGTGAGAATTTGCGCTTATGCGCTGGGTAAGCCAAGTTTCTAAAGGGTTCAAGGCAAAAATCACCTATAATTAATAACAACTTTGCTATGGTAGCGATTAACCTGAAGGAATTCGAATGCGTTTTTTATCTCGTCGTTTGGTTATGCCAAATGATCTTAACTATGCCAATTCACTTTTTGGCGGAAGAGCTCTCGAGTGGATTGATGAAGAGGCAGCGATTTATGCCATTTGCCAACTCGAAACAAATTGTCTGGTAACGAAACATATTGGCGAAATTAGTTTTGATTCTCCGGCGACGCAAGGAGATATTGTAGAGTTTGGTCTAGCGACTAAACGGGTAGGTCGAACTTCTATTACTGTAACGTGTCTGGTCAGAAATAAGGCCACTAAGAAAACAATATGTCTGGCTGACGATATCGTGTTTGTAAAAGTCGATCCTGATACACGCTTGCCCGTGGCGCATGGAAAGACTGAATCTTTGCTAAAAGAACAAACGGATAGAGAGTTGAGAACACTTAACTTAATGCAAGATTAAGGCTTGACCTCATCAAGTAACTTGCTAGACTCTGCCTCTCATTACCAAGGGGTGCTGAAACTGACAGTTTTGGCTGAGATCCAATAAATGGAAACCCTTAAACCTGATCCGGATAATACCGGCGTAGGGATGGTGCGAAGGACCGATTTCCTGCCGTAATTTGACGGGTCAATTTTTTTGTTTTCAAAAAAAGAGACTCTATGAACAAACCATTTATAAAAAACGCCGTTGTAAGTGCGTTATTCCCCTTATCTGTTGGTTTTGCACAAGCCGAAACTGTTGACGAGCAAGCTGATGTAGAGCGGATCATAGTCACGGCCGATTTTCGTGACAGTGCGCTATCTGATGTTGCTAACAGTGTCAGTGTTTTTGACCAATCAGTATTAGAACGCCGTCAGGCCAATCATCTTCAACAGGTATTAAACCTGGCTCCAAATGTGAATTATTCTGAGGGTGCGTCAAGAGGACGCTTTTTCCAAATTCGCGGTATCGGTGAGCGCTCACAGTTTATTGACCCTGTTAATCCATCAGTAGGCCTTATTATCGATGGTATTGACTTCACCGGCTTGGGATTAGCGGCCAGTACACTGGATATTCAGCAAGTAGAAGTGTTTCGAGGCCCTCAAGGTACTTTGTACGGAGCAAACGCACTGGCCGGCCTAATTAGTCTGAAGAGTAATGAACCTTCCGCTGACATGTATTCTCAACTGGGCATTGAGTTATCGCAATATGGTGGCCAGGTGATTGACCTAGTCAACAGTGCTGCAGTAAATGAAAATCTTGGCTATCGGGTTGCGGCGCGCAAACAAAAGAGTGATGGGTTTATTCAAAATACATTTTTGGGTAGAGACGATACCAACGATATAGATGAAACAACATTCAGAGGGAAGTTGAATATCCTTGCCGCTGACGATTTGAGCGTGGAGTTAGTGGCTTTCTATTTGGATGCTGACAATGGTTACGATGCCTTTTCATTACGCAATACCCGCGTTACAACTTCCGATCAGCCAGGTACAGACAAGCAGCGCTCTAAAGCAGCGGCAACAACAGTCACTTACACTGCACCGAGTGCATTTTCTGTGGAAGCGTTAGTCAGTTTCGCCAACACAGACTCTGAGTATAGTTTCGACGAAGACTGGAGCAACACCGGTGAGTTCTCTGCTGATCTTTTTCCTTACAGTTCTGCTGACAGCTATCAGCGCGACAGAAACAACCTGACCGCCGATGTTCGCCTGATATCTTCAGAAACTGCAACACTTTTTGGCGACAACATTGACTGGGTGCTGGGTGTTTATTACCGCGAAGACAACGAAGACCTGCTTAGAATACGTTTTGCAGACTTACAATTTGACGGCGGCTTTTCTAACCAGTTTGATACAGAAAACCTTGCATTGTACGGCCAGGTATCGCATCACTTATCAGAGCGCTTTACCGTGACAACGGGGCTGCGTCTGGAGCGCAGAAAAGCAGACTATGCAGACAGCGTTGGTGTAGCACGGGACACGTCTGAAAATGCATGGGGAGGGAAGCTAGTGCTTGAATACAGAGCTAATCCCGATGTATTAGTGTATGGCTTGGTGTCAAGAGGTTACAAGTCTGGTGGCGTGAACGGTCAAATAATTTCAGCCGCCGCGTTGAATGACGCAATCCCTGAAAGTACCTTTACTTTTGAAACAGAAACCCTTCTGAATGCTGAAGTGGGGGTAAAAGGAGCGTGGTTTGATGGCGCGTTGACGTCACAGATTTCGGCCTTCTATCAGGACAGAAAAGATGCCCAGGTTGGTCAATCTATTTTTAATCCGGAAGATTTCAGTTTTGATGAGTATTTGGGCAATGCGCCCGCAAAGGCACATGGTGTTGAAATTGAAAGTGTGCTCCGTGCTGCAGATAATGTAGAACTTTATGCTAGTGTTGGTTGGTTGAATGCCGAGTTCGGTGAATTCTCCAGCTTTGCCCACGTTGATGCTCAATCTACCGGTGTGGCGTTTGACATGAATGGACGCGATATCGCTCAGGCGCCCAGATATCAATTTGCATTCGGTAGCAATATTTACTTTTTCGAGCGCCTTTGGTTGAACGTTGAAGTTGAGGGTAAAGATGATTATTTCTTTTCTAATACTCACAACGATAAATCAGAGGCCTATGAGTTAGTCAATATGCGCTTGAATTATCAATTTGATCAATGGCAGGTTTCTGTATGGGGTAGAAATTTGACTGACGAAGATGTACAAACGCGCGGTTTTTTCTTTAGTAACGACTTTGGTAACAACCCTGGTAATGGCTATGCGCCAGAGCCATATTATCAGCTAGCTGAACCCCGTATTTTTGGGGTATCAGCAAGTATCGAGTTTTGAGGTCTCCTGTATGCAAGTAATGGTTGAAATTTCGCTTTATCCGTTGGCAGAACAGTTCGTCGAGCCGATCCAGTCTTTTATAGACAGGCTCAACGGTTACTCGGAAATAGATGTGCAGACTAATCAAACCAGTACACATGTGACGGGCGACTACGGCAAGGTATTGTCAGTACTAGCCGAGGAAATGCAACGGACTCATGAGTCGGTCGGGCAGGCAATTTTTGTCGCCAAATTCCTCAACTTTGATGCCATGCAAGCTCGGGCTGAAAACAACTGATGACGTTACTTGACCAGATAGCTGCAACATCCGCAGCCGAATGGGTAGCTGTATTATTGGCAGTGGGGTATGTTGTACTCGCTGCCAAACAGCACTGGCTTTGCTGGCTATGTGCTTTTATCAGTACAGGCATTTACGTGGTCCTTTTTTGGCGGGTCACACTGCCGTTTCAGTCTATGCTAAACGCCTATTATATGTTGATGGCCGTATATGGCTTCTGGCAATGGCGAGGAAAGCATGCAGTGGATAAACCCCTGCCTGTGACAAGCTTGTCACTGTTTATCCATGGCGTGATTATCGTGGGCGGATTGAGCCTAGCTTTTGCTTTGGCTCATATCTTTGCTGAACAGTTTAACAATGACTATCTGTGGCTTGACGCCAGTATTCATATCTTGAGCATGATCACGACATTGATGGTAACGCACAAAAAGATAGAAAACTGGCTTTATTGGATGGTGATCAATAGCGCGGCAGCCTGGTTATACTGGCAGTCTGGGCTACTTATGACCAGTCTACTTATGGTGTTTTACGTAGGGTTTTCCATTTATGGCTACATGCAATGGAAAAGAGAGCTGGCTTCTACAGACGCTCTCTCAGCCACTTAGTCTTTCCGCTCACTGTAAGCTTGAGTCTGTTGATAATCAGCAGACTCACGCTGTTTATCGCCTATCCGACGGAGCCAGGCATTTTGCCGTTAAACTGATTCAAAGTATTAATCTTTCTATGAATTCGCGCGAGGAACAGTTTGCTCTTCAACAAATACTCGCTAACAAGGGCATTGCGCCACAACCCCTTTTTTTGGATCAAGAAAAGGGCATCTGGGTAGAGCAGTGGTCTGAGTTACCCTATTGGGCACACAAACATCCCGTAGAGCATGTATTGGCGCTAGCCTTAACTCGAATACATTCGACAACGATTGATCAGTGTGTGCCTACTCTCGATTTAAAAGCAGAGTGGCTACATTACATTGACCTGGCAAACCTCCGTAATAATAGTAAGGTGATGCACACATTTAATGCACTTCAACCCCTACTTAATTGTCATGCAGACAGAGCATACAGCGTGCTTTGTCACCACGATTTATCAATGGCTCACGTTGCCACAGATGAAGCGGGGGCCATTTTAGACTGGGAGTATGGCGCAATAGGTAACCGTTATTTTGATATTGCTGCGGCAGTCAGTGCCAACGCACTAAGTCGTCAACAACAAATTGTGGTTGCGCAAAAATACGCCAAATTAAATGGTCTCTCAGGGCAATACGTTTTAAAAATGATTGCTGATTTTGAGCCCGCTGTGTATTTTACGAGCCGTTTGTGGGAGGCGGCAAGAAACGAATTACTGGGTTCGTTACAAAGTACTTTACCTTTATAATTCCATACGTATAATGCTCTTCCGCGTTAGGGGTGTAGTTCGAATTGGTAGAACAGCGGTCTCCAAAACCGATGGTTGGGGGTTCGAGTCCCTCCACCCCTGCCAACGCACTTCCCTCATGACCATACTTTAAATACGAACATGCATTGCAGTTGAATCCAAGGATGCTTGATTTGTAGTACTACCAGCTCTTTCTAGCAGCCTACAACCTTTAGGCGGTGATCTTAATCCGACTAGCGGTTATACTATTCGCAAGTACAAACACCACAATTTAGCATGCTCAACAAGTATCAACAGGCAATCTTACAGGAAATGGGAATTCCCATACTTAGACCACAGATACCAGAAGATAGTCAAGACACTCATCCCGAGTCTTTCTCACAAAAGGCAGTAAGTAAACAAGAAGCGTCACTTTCTCACATTGAGAAACTCAAATCCGTGCATGTGCAGAACAAGCCAGTAACTTTAGACAAGTCGTTTTTCTTAAAAGATCTTGAATACATTTTAGTATCCATGGAATTACTGAAAACGACCGATGTTCAGTGGGTACTGGATGAGTCTTGTCCAATCGCTATAAAAGGCAATTCAGTTAGCCTACCCCTGCAAACCAAAGCATATACCGCACAAGAAAAACGTATGCTTTGGAAAGAGATAGTAAAACTAAGCTCGTAAAAGATGAAGCTTCACGAACTCGGCCCCGATGATGAACGTGATATTTTTGCGTGTTTTCAAATCCATTGCGTTTCTCAGCCCAACCCATGGTCACAGGCTGTATTTTATGACCAGGTTACTTCACCGTATCGCCTGATTGCTGCAAAGCACAATAACGACGTACTCGGTTATATCAATACGCTGACTGTGCTTGACGAAATCACTATCATGGATATTGCCGTTTGTGAACAGTACAAGCGACAGGGCATCGCTCAGGCGCTGTTAACATTCATTATGCAGGGAAAAGACGAAGGCTGTTCTGTTTTACTGGAAGTGAGGGAAGGGAACGAGCCCGCCGTTGCGCTTTATAAAAAATTGGGGTTTGCAAATATTGCCCTTCGCAAAAATTATTACCCGGGTATTGGCGATTCCACGCAGCGAGAGTCAGCAATTATTATGCAAACCAAGACTTCGTCGCTGACAAATGTATAATAGCGCCCTATTTTTGAAAGCAAGTCACGCATTAACATAGTGCGCGTGCACGCACTGTTCAGGATTGCAGAGTCATGGCAAACGCCGAAAGTTTAAAACAGATTAAAAAGCGCAGAACATTTGCGATTATTTCGCACCCCGACGCGGGTAAAACGACCATTACTGAAAAGGTTTTATTGTTTGGTAACGCCTTACAGACCGCGGGTACCGTAAAGGGAAAGAAGTCCGGTCAGCATGCTAAGTCAGACTGGATGGACATGGAGAAAGAACGGGGTATCTCCGTGACCACATCTGTTATGCAATTTCCTTATCACGATAAGCTGGTTAATTTGCTCGATACCCCTGGGCACGAAGATTTTTCTGAGGACACTTATCGTACGTTAACGGCGGTTGATTCCTGTTTGATGGTGATTGACGCAGCAAAAGGGGTAGAGGATCGAACGCGTAAACTAATGGAAGTAACTCGGCTTCGCGATACCCCAATAGTCACCTTCATGAATAAACTGGATCGCGATATTCGTGATCCAATGGAGTTGCTTGACGAAGTAGAGACCGAGCTCGATATTTTATGTGCACCTATCACTTGGCCTATCGGTTGCGGAAAGTCGTTTAAGGGTGTTTATCACTTGCATCGCGACGAGACTGTCCTCTATCAAACAGGTATGGGACATACCATTCAGGAAGTTCGCATTATCAAGGGGCTAGAGAATACTGAGTTAGATAGCGCTGTTGGCAGTGACTTAGCACAGCAACTCAGAGATGAATTGGAATTGGTCATAGGTGCATCTAATGAGTTTGATGAAGAGTTATTTTTGCAAGGACAACTTACGCCTGTTTACTTTGGTACGGCACTGGGCAACTTTGGTGTAGATCACATGCTTGATGGCTTGACTGAGTGGGCTCCAGAGCCTCAGTCTCGCGAAACTGATCAAGGCGAAATAAATGCCGAAGATGAGGGCTTTAGTGGTTTTGTCTTTAAGATCCAAGCGAATATGGATCCAAAGCATAGGGATCGTATTGCCTTTTGTCGGATCGTCTCAGGGAAGTATGAAAAAGGCATGAAAATGCGTCATACGCGTATTGGCAAAGACGTGCGTATTTCAGATGCATTAACCTTTCTAGCCGGCGATCGCGCGTTGTTAGAAGAGGCTTATGCTGGCGATATTATTGGGCTTCACAACCACGGTTCAATTCGCATCGGTGATACCTTTACATCAGGTAAAGAGTACAGGTTTACCGGCATCCCTAACTTTGCGCCTGAACTGTTCAAGCGTATACGCCTTAAAGACCCACTGAAGCAAAAACAGTTGCAGAAAGGTCTTATTCAGCTATCAGAAGAAGGCGCTGTGCAGGTATTCAGGCCTTTGATGAATAACGACCTCATAGTCGGCGCGGTTGGCGTACTTCAGTTTGATGTGGTTGTTGCGCGGTTAAAGTCAGAATACAACGTTGATGCTATTTATGAGCATGTCAATGTGTCTACTGCGCGCTGGGTGTACGGGGACGATAAAAAAGTGGACGAGTTTAGACGTAAAGCACAACAAAACCTTGCCCTTGATGGCGGCGACAACCTGACTTATATCGCGCCCACAATGGTGAATTTACAGCTAGCGCAAGAACGCTATCCTGACATTCAATTTGCTAAAACTAGAGAGCACTAAAAGAGCAACACTATGAATATATCTGCATTATTGGTTGAACGTTTTACTAAAGCATTGCAAAAAATGGGCGTAGAAAACGCTCCTGTACCTGTTGCTCGCAGTGCTCGACCAGAGTTTGGCGAATACCAGTTTAATGGTGCTATGGCGTTAGCAAAGCAGCTAAAGCAACCACCACGCAATATTGCCCAGTCTATTCTGGACAACGTTGAGCTTGGTGACATTGCTCAAAAGGTCGATATTGCCGGGCCAGGTTTCATCAACATTCACCTAAGTGACGCATGGCTAAATGATCAGTGCAAACAAGTACTTGTTGATAAGCGTTTGGGTATCCAAGCTGAAACTGAGCAAACTGTGGTGGTTGACTATTCATCGCCTAATCTGGCCAAAGAGATGCATGTTGGTCATTTGCGCAGCACTATTATTGGTGATGCTGTTGTAAAAACACTGGAGTTCTTGGGTCATAAAGTGATCCGTCAGAACCACATGGGCGACTGGGGAACCCAGTTTGGTATGTTGCTTGCGCACTTTAGCGACCAGCTTCAACAAAATGCCATTGCAGAAACCGCATTGAGTGATTTAGAAGATTTTTATCGTCAAGCAAAAGTACGCTTTGACGAAGAAGAAGGGTTTGCTGATCGCGCCAGAGAATACGTTGTAAAACTACAGCAGGGCGATACGCACTGCCTTGCCCTATGGCAGCAGTTTATCGATGTGTCAATCGCGCATTCGGAAGAAGTCTATGAACTGCTGAACGTGTCTTTGACTCGCGAGCATGTAATGGGTGAAAGCGCCTATAACCATGACTTGGCTAATGTTATAGCTGACTTAAAAGCCAAGGGGATTGCAGTGGAAGATCAGGGGGCCCAGGTGGTGTTTATCCCTGAGTTGGCTGACAAAGAAGGTAATCCTGCAGTTTATATCGTGCAAAAGTCGGGAGGGGGTTATCTGTATGCTACTACTGACCTCGCCGCTATTCGTCACCGCTCTGGTACTTTGGGGGCTGACCGGACGTTAATATTTACTGATGCACGTCAGGCGCTTCACTTTAAACAAACGGAGATTGTAGCCCGCAAAGCTGGCTATATTGGCCAAGAGCAGACCTATGAACACTGTCCATTTGGTATGATGTTAGGCGCTGACGGCAAACCGTTTAAAACCCGAACAGGCGGAACGGTTAAACTGGCCGATTTACTTGAAGAGGCTGTAGAGCGGGCTGGAAAACTGATTGCTGCTCGCGACAACGCTTTATCCTCTGAAGAACAGCACTCTGTTGCAAAAACCGTAGGCATAGGTGCGGTGAAATATGCTGATCTAAGTAAACACAGAACCACAGACTATGTATTTAACTGGGATAGCATGTTGGCGTTTGAGGGTAACACTGCCCCTTATTTACAATACGCGTTTACTCGCGTAGAAAGTTTGTTCCGCAAGGCCGGTATCGATAGCAGTGAACAATCAGCCAAAATTAGTATTGAGCATACCAACGAACACCAGCTTGCAGTTCAGCTTTTGCAGTTTGACGAAACGCTTCAAATTGTCTCAAGAGATGCTACGCCCCATGTTTTGTGTACGTATCTCTACGAACTGGCTAGTGCGTATATGTCTTTTTATGAAGCATGTCCTATTCTAAAAGACGGCATTGATGACAGCATAAAAGCCAGTCGGCTTTCCTTGTCTGCGTTGGTTGCAAAAACAATGGCACAGGGGCTATCGCTGTTAGGTATCGAGACATTAGACAGAATGTAATTCACATACTCAAAAGGCATCAGCATGGTTAAGGTTTTAGCGTTTGCAGGCAGTACACGTAAAGGGTCATTCAATCAGGCAATTTTGGATATTGCTGTGCAAGGGGCAAGAAGTGCAGGAGCCGATGTAACCGTCATCAATCTTGCTGATTATCCGATGCCGCTTTTCAATCAGGATGAAGAAGCGGATCAGGGGATTCATGAAAATGCACAGGCATTCAAAACCTTACTGACGGCGCATGATGGCTTTTTGATAGCGTCACCGGAATACAACTCAAGTTATCCTGCGTTACTGAAAAATGTCATAGACTGGGCATCGCGCTCAGCAGAAGGCGAAAAGCCTATGCAGGCATTCAAGGGCAAAGTTGCCGCCATTATGGCATCTTCTCCCGGTGCTTTGGGCGGTCTACGAGTGTTAGTACCACTTCGCATGCTGCTGGAAAATATAGGTACGCTGGTGTTGCCTAATCAGCGAGCCATTGCCAACGTGCATACCTTGATGGATGACAACGGACAAATTTCAGATGCACGTACAGTTCAGCAGTTACAAGGCTTAGCTGTGGAGTTAGTAGAGACACTTCAAAAACTTAAGTCAAAGTAAAATCATATAGGCAGAATAGGCCATAGTGACCTAAGAACACTGGCTTTGCTGTATACAAGAGGCTAAAAAGTGAGCTCTATTGATTTTGACCGCGTATATATATTGGTTAATAGTTACGAGGTCGGAAGCATGTCAGAGTGTAAATCCTTCATTACCTATTTTTTCATCACGGCGCTAGCAGCCTGTTTATTATTTAGCGGGCTTGCCAATCTCCTTTATCTATTTATCGTCCCGCCGCTGATAGGAGTGTTATTTGCCGTATTAGGTGCGCGCTTTCCTCGCACTAAAGAGGCTTACGAGCTAACGTACTTAACGCGCAAATATAAAAAGCACTACCCACCTGTTCCGCCACACAAGCCATGCTAGCTAGGTGTCACTTGCCCAAAAGCATTGATTATGGTGTACACACAATAGGTGCAGGACTATTTCAATTGCGTAATGGTATAGCCCTGTTGACTTAGTTGAGTAAGTAAACCATGTTCTCCCGGCATATGGAGGGCACCCACAAGTACCATTTCCGTTTTGGGCGTCGTCAGCATTTCTTTTATCTCTGGTACCCAATTATTATTGCGTTCCACAAAAATTGCTTGATAGATATCTGCATATTCTTCTATCCAGGGAGTCAGTCCTATTGCTGCAAGGGTATCCATGTCACCCGCACGCCACGCTTCTTTTAGTTCACCCATTCTGGATGGGAGGGATTCAAGATCTTTCAGTGTATACAGAATCATTTCATCTTCATCACCTGTCGCCATATTGGCAATAAAGTTTAGCTGTTGTTCTGGCGTTTCTAACCACTTACGCATTTTGCCATCACCCATTGCCGTGGTGTAATAAAATGCATCCACGCCCTGAGTCGTCAGTCCGATAGCCTGAAACTCTATCATAGTCAGCGTCAGAGAAAGTAAGGTCGGCTTAAATGTTTCCAGGTTTGCCAATGGTACACCACGTTGCATTAGGTGAGAATTCAGTTTATTGAGCGTCTCTTTTTGCAACACTTGGTCAATGGTTGTGCCATCGGTATAGGTAAGCATCTCCATGCTTTTCTGTTGCATATCCGGGGAGTTCATTGCTGAAATGTCGGTTTCAAAAACCATCACCTCGGATGCCTCGTAGGCGGACTGAAATTGTGCTGGTAGAGGATAATCGTCTGGACTTAGGATGTGGATGGTGCCTGCCAGATAAAGTGTATTCTCACCGTTTGTCACTTTCCATACTGATGCAGCATGGGAAGACTGATACCCGAAAAAACAAAAAATGAGAGTTAGAGCAATACCAAGTGAACGCATCGCCAGTCCTTTTGCCAAAAAATAACGAGGGCAAACTATGACGTTGTCAGCTGCAAATAGCAATATGCAGCTGACCATCCACACCAAAAAAGCGTGTTATCGCCAGTCTATTTCAATTTCCAGTTTTTCTGTTCCTGCTTCCATGCCACACATTTCGTCATAGGGAGTATTTTGCTTGAGCCACACTTTGTCGAATTGTTGACCCGAAAAGTGAGATTTGATTTCGCTAATGCAATGAAATGCTTTGGGGCGACTGTGGTTGTCGCGGATATATTGCCGGGCTTCACCATCATCAAACGCCACCAGATATGTGCCGCCTTCGATTGATTCAATAAATAGATTCATAAATCTGCCTCCAAGCTACCATGTATTAAACGGGCTTGGCGGCAGTAGAGTTCACTTTATGTACGCTTTTTTACCCTATAACGTTAAAGGTTAGCCCTGCATGGGTAGTCAGCGGGGTAAATAACGCATCGTCAAACACACTAGCGGGGGTATAAAATCCACCGGGCTTTTTTCTGACTACTTCATTCTGAGCCAGGCAAATAGCGGCTTCACTCAGCATTTTTGCCGTTGAACCGTAACCTGGATCTCTGTCGCCTGTTACCTTCGCAACCAAGCGTTTACCCGATTCTGTATATCCGTAAAATCGAATATCAAACAAGCCGTTTTGCTGTTCCATAGGTGACGGCCCTTCGCCAGGTTTAGGTAACCATTTTTGCTCCAAAATATTTCTCAACACCCTTATATTTGCAGCAAACATAAAACCACCCAGTCCGAGCGCCATGGTGGTCGCTCGCCACGCTCCACCGAGCCCTTTTCCGGTAAGCATGGCTTCACCATAAACGAAGCGTTTACCATATTTTGCGTCGAGTAAAGCGTTACTGCGGTGCACAATTCGGCTGTTGATGGCTTCCATAATAAAGGGTGCCATCCAGCGATTTGTTTCCTGATCGAATTTGGCAGATTTTACAGTGGGTTGGTATGCTTTTAATTCGTGTCCGGCAGGACACAGCGCATAAGGACTCCCAATCACTTTGCGCAGTGAAGGCTCCTTTTTAACCTCATCGAGTAAGTTCAGCATGCTGGCTATTGTGCCACCAGATGCTCCACCTTTGATCCTGTGCACGCGCATGGCTACGCGCTGGCATGTTTGTCCATATTTTTCTTGCGCCTGCTGCTGGAGAAAATACACGCCGAGATCAGAAGGGATCGAGTCAAACCCGCACGAGTTAACCAATCTAACGCCCGCCTTAGTCGCGGCCTCGCTGTGCCGGTCGAGCATGCGTTTTATCCATTGTGGTTCACCGGTTAAATCAACGTAATCTGCGCCTGAGGCAATGCAAGCCTTGATCAGGGGTTCACCATAAAGTGCGTATGGTCCTACGGTGGATATAATGACCTTAGCTTGCTCGCACATAGCATTGAGAGAATCAGCATCGCTGGCATCTGCAATAATGCTATTGGGGCGTGTTGATTCGGGAAGATCATTAAGTAGCGCGTCTAGTTTTTGCTGAGACCGAGCGGCAATGGCCCAAGTGAAACTGTTATCTTGCCGCTGCGCTAAATAGTGGGCTGCTATTTTTCCTACAAAACTGGTTGCGCCAAAGAGCACAACGTCATATTTCTGTGTCATAGTTGTCCTGTTTAATTATCTGATTTCCACCAATACGTTCGGCATGTAGGTACACCTTGTTGTTTTAACATGTTTCGCAGTGCTTGTCGGTCTTTTAAGTTGAGGAACTCACCTATACTGATGCGTTTGTCATCATTCACTAAGTATAGCAGCGGAAGGTGCCAGTCTCTTTCCGTCTCTACTACCTGTAAAAAGCAGCCGACCCTGCTTAGGTCAGAAATGACGAACCTACTACCCATTCGGTTGGCAACAAGGATTTTGTTTTCCGTTAGCGTGATTTCCTGAATGCGATAGGTATGCCGGGAGACTAAATACATCAGAAGAGCAAAAAGTCCCACTTCTAGACCGGCAAAAGGCAAAATCATCCATACGCCAACTATCAGCCAGCCAATTGCGATGGTTAGCACCACTGCCACCATAAAAAAAATCATCAACTTTGACTCAAACCAGGTAGCTGACCGATTGGGTGTCAATGTTAATTTACAATTTTGTTCAGTGTTCGCGCACGTAATCATAAATATTTAGTACGTATTTTTTTTCACTAGCGTTCACCCAATCGTTCTGGCAGAGTGCAAGTTTTTTAGGGTCGTGAGTAGCAGTCATGCCGGTGTGGTTAAAACGGTTTTTAGTGGTGTTTTGCTTATGGAGTACTTTGATCGCAGTGTGGCAAACGCCAATTCACTGGATAAGCGATTATTTCGGCTACGCTTTTTTGGGAGTGCTCGGCGCTATTTTTGCCAACTCTACAGGTGCCGGTGGGGGCGTTGTTTTCGTGCCGTTTTTCAATCATTTGGGGTTCGATGAAACGCAAATTGTAGCGACCAGTTTTGCCATTCAGTGCTGCGGAATGACAGCAGGTGCCTTAACCTGGTTTTTTCACTATAAGCACAATCACAAGGGTGAAGATGAATGGGCAATGTTCACCCCAAGCATCGTCTGGATAACCCCCGGTGCAATCCTAGGCATATTGCTCGTTCAATGGGGTAAGTTTATCCATCCTACGTTGTCAGCGATCAGCGTAAACTCAAGCTTGTTACACCTAGCTTTTGGGGTGTTTTCCATACTGCTTGCTCTGGCTATATTTATTACCATTCCGCGCTACAGCAAGGCGACAACTTCACATTGTTTAGCAACACTTGACGGGCCTGTGCTGTTTGTCGTCAGTCTAATTGGCGGCGTGGTGACAGCGTGGCTTTCTGTTGGCGTTGGCGAACTAGTGGCTGTTTATCTAATTATGAGAGGATTCAGTGTGAAAGCGGCCATTGCTGTGGCTGTAATCATTTCTGCTTTTTCTGTATGGAGTGGGGTGGTTTACCATCTTGTCGTCTCCGAAGCCATATATGCGCAGGTGGTAACCTTCGCTGGATTGGGAGCCATTCTGGGCGGTCTGATTGCTAAATATGTTGTGCTTGTATTTTCACCCGTTAGATTAAAAATATTCTTTGCCAGTTGGGTCATGATCCTTGGTGTAAGCGGCTTGCCTGTATTTTAGGCTGATTTTATTGTGGTCCGGGTCTATGCTTTTTGCATCACTGTTTCATCGTTGAAGAAAAAAACGCCATGCCCCTTTACAACCTGCAGCAGCCCGATTGGAGCAAAAATGCGGTTATTTATCAGGTTAATACTCGACAATTCAGTAAGCAAGGTACGTTAGAACAAGTCACGAGTAAGCTGGAGAACATCAAAGCGCTGGGCATCGATATTGTCTGGCTCATGCCACTGCATCCTATAGGGGAAGTAAATCGAAAAGGGCAATTGGGAAGCCCTTATTCAGTGAAGGATTTCCTAGCCATTAATCCAGAGTTGGGCGATGCTGAACAACTCAAAAAACTCGTTGCAAAAGCGCATTCACTCTCTCTCAAAATCATTATTGACTGGGTACCCAATCACAGCGCATGGGATTGCCCTCTTACAGCATCTCACCCTCAATGGTACGCCAAGGATTTACAAGGTAATTTCAGGCCATCTCCGTGGTGGGATTGGTCAGACATAATCGAATTCGATTATAGCCAAGAGGGTTTGCGAGATTACATGCTCAATGCGATGGCGTATTGGGTGAAAACCTTTGATATAGATGGCTTTCGCTGTGATGTTGCTGGCTATGTGCCCAATGATTTTTGGCGTCAGGTCAGGGCATCATTAGACGAGATTAAACCGGTTTTTTTGCTCGCTGAATGGGAAAGTCGTGATATGCATAGAGACGGGTTTAATATGACCTATGCTTGGAGCTGGAATGAAACGTTACACGCCATTGCTAAAGGTGAAGCGAGCCTTGATAAGTTGCGTAAATACTATTCTTGGAATGAACGAGCCTGGCCTGCCTCTGCATATAGAATGACCTTTGTCAGTAACCATGACAAAAATGCTTGGGATGGCACCCAGTTTGAACAGTTTGGTGAACTAGTTGATGCCTGCATTGTATTGTCTGTTCTGGGTGAAGGCGTGCCCTTGATATACAACAGTCAGGAATGTGGTGAGCCAAAGCGTTTGGCTTTTTTTGAACGCGACCCTATAGCATGGACACCGCATTATATCGGTGATTTATACAAGCAACTTATCGCAATCAAAAAGCAGTACTCTGCACTATTCAATGGTAATTTTGGCGCCACTATGCATCAGGTTGACAACAATCACCCAGATAAAGTATTTAGTTTTATCAGACAAAATGACGCACATCAGGTGCTGATTTGCTTAAATTTATCACACGAAAAAATCCAAGTGGCCCTTTCAGGGTTTCTGGTGCAGGGTTATCGTTACGCTGAGCTAGCGGCCAAGTGTGATAGTGCAGACAATGCCTTGTCTTTTGTACTACCTGCGGGAGGCTATCGCGTGCAATTAGCCTCACTTGGCCAGTATCGAAACGACTAGCTTTTTGGCATACTTGCGCCATTGCGTATTATGTTTGTGAACTATGCCCGCTAAAATTTCTGTTAATCAGGTTTTTTCCCAAGATGGTGAACTGTCTAAGGTCCTTACAGGCTATACCCCTCGGCAGCCGCAAATTGATATGGCGGAAGCGATTGAAACGATTATTGAACAAGATGGTGAACTGATCGTAGAAGCCGGTACGGGCACAGGCAAAACCTTTGCCTATTTAATTCCTGCGCTTTTGTCAGGCGGAAAGTCTATCGTATCGACGGGTACAAAAAACCTACAAGAGCAGTTATTTCACCGCGACTTGCCATTAGTCAAAAAAGCTCTGTCGAGCAGAAAAAAGACTGCCTTGCTGAAAGGGCGGGCGAATTATTTATGTATTCATCGATTAGCCCAACACAAGGGCGGTGCAACCTTGGTTGACAAAGAAACCCTGTCGGAACTTTCTGTTGTTAGGTCGTGGGCAAATACTACCAAAACCGGCGACATCGGCGAAATCAGCACATTGCCAGAAGACGCCAGAGTGATCCCATTTGTAACGTCTACCGTGGATAATTGTTTGGGCAGAGACTGTCCTGATTATGACGATTGCTATTTGGTTCATGCCCGAAAAGAGGCGATGGAGGCCGACGTAGTGGTGGTAAATCACCATCTGTTTTTTGCCGACCTTGCGCTAAAAGACACCGGTTTTGGTGAATTGATCCCTGAGGCAGATACTGTCATTTTTGATGAGGCCCATCAGATACCTGAAATTGCGGCAGACTACTTTGGCGAGACGCTCTCAAGTCGGCAATGCGCTGATTTAGCAAAAGATATAACGTTGCTATACAGAACCGAACTAAAAGACATTGAGCAGTTAGAGCGCGCCGCCCAAAAGTGTCAGACCGCAGTGAGCGATTTGCGCTTGTGTTTTTCGGTTAACCCCAGCAAAGGTAATTGGCGAGAAGCCATGGCGGAACAGCCGGTGCAGCTTGCCATTGAAAAGCTGCGAGATGCTTTGTCAATATTGTATGAAGTTGCCAAGATCCACGTGGGGCGTCACAAAGAGCTCGATGCTATTTTTGAGCGCATCTTGCAGCTCAAAGGACGCTTGGACATGTTGTGTGATCTTGAGCAAATGGGTGTGAGCCTATGGTATGAAACAACGCAAAGACACATCATATTGCATTTGACACCCCTTAATATCGCAAAGAAATTCAGAGCCATAATGGATATGCATGAACGAAGCTGGGTTTTTACCTCGGCAACACTGATGGTAGATGGGGGATTTACGCATTTTCAGCGACGTATGGGACTAAAAGACGCGCAAACGCTGATGTTAGACAGCCCATTTGATTATCTCAAACAAGCTGTACTCTGTGTGCCCAGGGGAATCCCCGAGCCCAATAAGTTTGCTATGTTACAAACGCTCATTGATACTTCTGAGCGATTAATTCGCGCCAGTAAAGGGCGCTGCTTTCTGCTGTTTACCAGTCATGCCATGCTGCGAAAGGTGTCTGAAGGGTTGCAATCTAAAGTATCAAACCCGCTATTAGTTCAGGGGACAACGTCTAAGCAGGCACTATTATCTCAGTACATCAATCAACCGGATGCCGTGCTTCTGGGAACCGGGGCTTTTTGGGAAGGTGTAGACGTTCGGGGCAGTGATCTTGTTTGCGTACTAATTGACAAGCTGCCTTTTGCATCTCCGGATGACCCACTACTCCAGGCTCGTATAGAAGATTGTCGTAAACAGGGTGCAAATCCTTTTGATACTATTCAAATTCCGCAAGCGGTAATCACGTTGAAACAAGGTGCGGGAAGGCTCATCCGTGATCAGGAAGACAAAGGTGCACTAGTGATTTGTGATACCCGATTAGTGACTCATCCCTATGCAAAAACCTTCATAGCTAGTTTGCCACCAATGAAACGAACACGAGATATGTCAGTTGTTGAAGACTTTTTGGAGAATTTATGACCTGTGTAACTTTACTTGCTATTGATACCGCAACGGAAGCGTGTTCTGCAGCTATTTCGACAGAAAATAAGGACTTTACACGGTGGGAGGTATGTCCACAGCAACACAGTCAAAAGGCTCTACCTATGGTACAAGATGTTATGCATGATGCGGGTATGACAATTGATCAGGTCGATGTTCTTGTGTTTGGACGAGGCCCCGGCAGCTTTACTGGGGTTAGGATAGCGACGGGGTTAATTCAGGGATTAGCCTTAGGGGCTGAAAAACCCGTTGTGGGGGTGAGTACACTTGCTGCAATGGCACAGGAGGCGCAAGGAGAACGCATTGCAGTTGCAATTGACGCGAGAATGGGCGAGGTGTACTACGCAGAATATATTCGCTGTGATGGTCTGGTTTCGATGTTCAGTGATGAATGTGTTATTCCTCCTGAGGTTGCGATTGAAAAAGTGACGCAATTTAAACCTGACGGTATTGCTGGCAGTGGTTGGGAGGCTTATCCTGACTTGAAAAATGCCGTGCCAGACTGCAACGCATCGCCGCGTTTTCCTAGCGCACAATTCATGTTACCTCTGGCCCGGGCTGAATTTGAACAAACCGGAGGCCAAGCGGTTCAGGATATAGAGCCTACCTATTTACGTGACAAGGTGACGTGGAAAAAACTACCTGGCAAAGAATGATCCATTAACGGCATGTAGTTTGCTTTGGAATTGTGTTGTTCTACTAACGCTTTGACTTCATGCATATAGATGGTCTTAGTGGGGCGCTGACCGCACCTCACAAAGCAAAATATACTGAACCCTCAAAAGCGCCGGAGACTCAATCTCCAGCGCCACCTGTTTCCGTTGTTGCTCAAGCGCGAGTGACTGACGCAGGCATACGTGCTTCTATCAATAGGGATTTGCCAGAGCCTTCTCAGAATAAAGCGCTCAATGCTTACAATGAGATAGCGATCGCAGAAAAGAAAGACAATCTAACTGCACTACTGGGCATTGACGTTTACGCTTGATAAACAAGTAATTGCACTCAGAATTGAACGGATTCAGGTTTCATTCATCTATTGTTAAGATACTATTGTTAAAACCGCAAATCAGGATTTTGTTGTCATGCGCCACTTATTATTTATTGCAGTCATTTTTGCATCAGGATGCGCCATAGTACCGGAGAACATTAAAGTCGCCGACGAGACCGCACTGGTAAGCTATGAGCAGGTTGTGTCTACGGGCGACACAGCATTAACTAAACCCGCGCGCTGGGGAGGGATCATTGCCGGTGTGGAGAATAAACAAGGTAGCAGCGAAGTAGAGGTCGTTCATTTTCCATTAAATGGATACGGTAAGCCGGCTGTGGCCAATGAAAGTGCGGGGCGATTCAAAGTGAAAATGAAGGGCTTTTTGGACCCAGTGGTATTTGAACAGGGCAGAACGATTACCTTTACAGGCACTGTTGAAGCCCCTACAAAGGGCATGATTGGAGAACAGGATTATGTGTTTCCTACATTACAGGGAAACAGCTATCACTTGTGGAAAAAAGAAACGGTCTATGATGTCTCTTCTATACACTACAATTATAGTAGTGGATGGTATTCACCTTTTTGGTACAGCACGTTTCCTCACAGGTCTCGCTGGGGGGTGACCAATTCAAGGATCAGGATGGTCGAACGGGCTCCAGAGTCGAACCCAAAATCGGGGTCTACCCAGCAACAGCAAACTAGAAAAAGTGATTCAAAGCCGCCAAACACTATTAACAAGTCGCAGTAGGCAGTTTAGTCAGCGGCATTACAATTCCTTGAAAGCGGCAACTAATTGCTTTAAAAAGGCAAAATGTTGCCGCTTTTGAATTAACCTATGTGTTCAAACTCACCTTTAACTTTAGCGCCTTGGTCATGTGATTTAGGGTATATGACCTTGCGAGGCTTAAGTCGTGATGTAGCAGGTGCCCCATACACGGTTCTGGCAGTTCATGGTTATCTCGATAATGTAAATAGCATCAGGCATCTGGTTAATGCGTTCGACAATGCCAACTTTATAGGCATGGACTTAGCTGGACATGGTCATTCCGACCACCGGCCTCCGGGGGTGCACTATAATCAGCTTGATTATGTACAAGATATCGTGGGCGTTATTAATGCGTTAGCACTGAGCCGGGTAATTTTGCTCGGGCACTCGCTGGGCGGCATACTGGCATCTATTGTGGCCGCTGTTTTGCCCGAAAAGGTACATGCTGTAATAAGTATCGATGCTTTTGGGCCACTCACTGAAGAGGCGTCATCAACACTGTCTCAAATTACAGAAGCACTTTTTTCTCGCCAGCAAAAAATGATAAAGACGGACGCTAAAAAAGCCGATTTAGACAGCGCGGTCTTAGCGAGAGCCAACATGACAGACTTGTCGGCAGCCCATTGCCACACAATTTTAATGCGCAATATAAGCCGTGAAAATGGCAAGACTGTGTGGCGCAGTGATCCTCGGTTACGCACCAAATCTCTGTTGCGAATGACGCCTGAACAAGCGCAAACCGTCATGCAAGGTATTGATTGTCCATTTTTAGTGATAGGTGCCTCGAGCAGCTTTAAAAAGATGTCAGAGACCTTCGCTTCACGTCATACATGGGTTTCACAGGCTCAGTTAAAAGTGATCGAAGGTGGTCATCATGTGCACATGGAGCAGCCTGAGGAAGTTATCGCGCAAATCCGACATTTTGTTAGCAATATGTAAGCTAGATTGTGTATATTTATGAAATCTTCATATAGTATTAATCACCATAAACACACAAAGCAGTAAAGCCCTACTTCACAGCAACTGCCAAACAATAATAATTTAGGAGAGATTGTGGACAAAACCTGGCTGAATTTTTATGACCCCCGTGTTAATCCAGACATTGATCTTTCAAAATACAACTCATTGCTAGATATTCTCGAACAATCTATTGAAAAATATGGTGATTCAACAGCATTTATCAACATGGGTCACGCCATAACATTCAACGAACTGGATACCTTATCCAAGAAGTTTGCCTCTTATCTCCAACAGTCCGGCCTGAAAAAAGGCGACGCCGTTGCCATCATGATGCCAAATCTAATTCAATATCCGGTTGCTATGTTTGGTGTATTGAGAGCAGGTATGGTGGTTGTTAATGTAAACCCACTTTACACCGCCAGAGAACTGAAGCATCAGCTCAATGACTCAAAGGCCAAAGCTATCGTTATTGTTGAGAATTTTGCTTGTACGCTTGCTGAGGTAATAGATGATGTCGGTATCGAGCAAATTCTGCTTACCTCTTTGGGCGATATGCTACCAGTCCCTAAGCGTTGGATAGTAAACGCTGTTGTCAAGCATGTTAAAAAAATGGTGCCCGCATACTCATTACCTTCAGCCAAGTCGTTTAAAAGTTCGGTATCCAGTGGTGTTGAGAGTCAATATGAAAGGCCTGATATGACGCTGGATGATATTGCGTTTTTGCAATATACCGGTGGAACAACGGGCGTATCCAAAGGGGCCATGCTTACGCACAAAAACATGTGTGCGAATTTAGAACAGGTATCGCAGATTCTTGAGACGTGTTTAGAACCGCAGCAAGATTTTGTGGTGACTGCGTTACCGCTCTATCATATTTTTGCTCTTACAGCGAATTGTCTGACGTTTATGAAGTACGGCTGCCCTAATCTGTTGATTACCAATCCAAGAGATATGCCAGCCTTTGTTAACGAACTGAGTAAGTATCCATTTACCGTTCTGCCTGGTGTAAACACGCTGTTTAATGGTTTATTAAATACTCCAGGCTTTGCTGAACTGGATTTTTCCAAATTCAAATTTGGTTTAGGCGGCGGTATGGCTGTGCAGCGACCGGTAGCGGAGAAGTGGCAAGAGGTCACAGGTACAGTCCTCCTAGAAGGGTATGGACTGACTGAATGTAGTCCAGTGGTAACAGTGAACCCGCCTCAACTCGAAAAGTATAAGGGTAGTATTGGCATGCCAGTGCCCTCAACTGATGTGAAATTACTTGATGAAGAGGGCAATGAAGTTGCTCTGGGTGAGGCTGGTGAGCTTTGGGTGAAAGGACCGCAGGTTATGGCGGGGTATTTAAACAGGCCAGAGGCGACCGCAGAAATTATTAAAGATGGTTGGCTAGCAACCGGCGATATCGCTAAAGTTGATGAGCAAGGTTACTTCTATATCGTAGATCGCAAGAAAGATATGATACTGGTATCAGGCTTTAATGTGTTCCCTAATGAAATCGAGGAGGTAGCGGCGATGCATGAAGATGTTCTTGAAGCCGCTGCTATCGGCGTACCCCACAATGTCAGTGGCGAAGTGGTTAAGTTGTTTATTGTTTCTAAATCAGGGAACTTGACTGAAGAAATGGTGATCACCCATTGTAAACAGCACCTAACAGGGTACAAGGTGCCTAAGCACGTTGAGTTCAAAGACGAATTGCCGAAAACAAATGTCGGTAAAATACTGCGTAGGGAGTTACGTGACTGATTATATCGACAGTGACGAACAGTTAATTAAGGTTTGTGAGCGCGCGTCAAAGCGCGCTTTTGTTATTCTGGATACCGAGTTTGTTCGTACAAAAACACTTACACCGTTATTAGGACTGATTCAGCTCAATGATGGCGAGCATGTGAGTCTCATTGACCCGCTTGCGCTGTCAGATATGAGCCCTTTTAAAACACTGTTGCGCAATGAAAAGTGTGTAAAGGTGCTGCACGCATGCTCTGAAGATCTCGAAGCGTTCCTGGCCAGTTTTGGTGTTGTGCCTGCTCCAGTATTTGATACTCAATTTGCAGCGCATTTGACGGGAATTGGCACCACTATGGGATACGCAAACCTTATTGAGCAGCTTTTGGGCATTGTGTTGGATAAGGGTGAATCAAGAACCGATTGGCTTGCCAGACCACTTAGTCTCCGCCAGTGCGAATATGCAGCTAATGATGTTATTCATTTGCTGCCAGCTTATAACATCATTCTCGAGAAGCTTACACCTGAGCAAGTCAACATCGTGTACGCTGAATCAGCGTTAATAGCAGAGAAGAAAAAAGCCCAGCTACCTGACGACTTTGCTTACCTCACCGTCAAAAATGCGTGGCGTCTTAATGGAAAGCAACGCTTTGTGTTAAGAGCCCTTGCAAAGTGGCGGATAGAGCGTGCAAGAGCCAAAAATATGGCATTAAACTTCGTTTTACGGGAAGGCGCTATGTTAAATATTGCGACCTACTTACCCCAGAGTAAGACGGCGTTGGCCAAAATTCATGGGCTTACGCCTATGGAAAACAGAATGGTCGGAGCTGCTGTATTACAGATAGTTGCAGACGCGCTCAAGGATTTCGAAACGCGAGGCGAGCAGCAGGGCGTGCCGCCAGTGAAAAGACTATCAGAAATCAAAACATACAAATCGGTGATGGCGCAGCTTAAGCAATGTGTCGATGGCATTGCAGCCGAAACAGGCATACCCAGTGAAATACTTAGCTCAAAAAAGCAGTTACATCAGTTGCTGAAATTTAGTTGGTTCGATATTGACGAAACCCGTTTACAAAACCTTAAACCCGATGTTTTAAGTGGATGGCGTAAGCCACTTTTCGAGGATAAAATCCACGCCATTCTTGAACAGGTAGCAAAGCAGTAATGAAGTATTGTGCTATATACAAAACAGCAAAAAAAGACGGACTTTATCTGTACGTTCCAGAAAAAGGTAAGTTTGACTCAGTGCCAGATACATTGATGGCTCAAATTGGACAACCCAAGTTGGTTATGATGTTACCGCTTGATAATGATAAGTCGCTTGCATCTGTCGATAAGCAAACCCTGATTGATCAACTTAATGAGAAGGGGTTCTATTTACAATTGCCGCCTCAATCAGAAGATTGGTTGGCAGAGCATCGCATTGCACTTGGGTTATCACCTCAGCCAACGAAACGAAATAGGTAATTCAATGCGCTTTTTGCTCTTTGTGTTTTTGTTACTGTGTTGTTCCTCAGGATTCGCTGACGAGACATTTGAACGATACCTTGACGGTCTGATTCTGGAGGCCTCAGAAGCCGGCATTAGTCAGGTGATTATTGACAAGGTCAGACCCACCATTAAGTATCGCCCCTCGGTTGTGAAAGCCGATAAAAATCAGCCAGAGAAAAAGATAACTCTAGACACATACCTTGCAACCCGTGTGCCCGACTGGAAGGTGTCACAGGCGCTCGAAAAAATGCAGGTGCACCATGAACTGCTCACTAAAATCAGCAGTGAATATGGCGTCCCTGCGCGTTTTATTGTGGCGTTATGGGGAAATGAATCCAATTTTGGTCGCATTCAGGGGAAACATCCTGTTGTATCTTCGCTGGCGTCACTGGCGTTTGAGGGAAGACGGGAAGCCTTGTTCAAGCGTCAGTTTATTGCCGCACTTACCATTTTGCAGCAGGGGCATGTTTCTGCAGACAAGTTTTTGGGGTCGTGGGCCGGTGCAATGGGGCAATCTCAGTTTATGCCAGCCACTTTTTTGGACTTTGCCGTGGACTATGATCAGGATGGTAAGAAGGACATTTGGAATACACCGGCTGACGTGTTTGCGTCCATTGCAAATTTTTTGGCGCGCCATGGTTGGGACGGAGACTATACCTGGGGTAGGCAGGTCAAACTTACCCAACCCATTAGCAGCAAGGATGTAGGGTTAAAGCAGACGCAGGCAAAGCCACTATCTGTCTGGTCCAATTATGGAATTACGCGCTTTAATGGTGAAGCCTTGCCGAACGCCGCTATTGATAGCTGGTTGATCATGCCTGACGGCACGGAAGGGCGTATCTATCTGGTATATAATAACTTTCAGACGTTGATGCGTTGGAACAGGAGCAGTTACTTTGGCATTTCCGTGAGTTATCTGGCTGAGCGTATAAAGAAAGGTGTGTAAGGGTATGTATAAACATATTACAACAAACCGAGAGGCAATTGGTTTACCCGTAGGCAAAGTAGTATGTGTCGGCAGAAACTATCATGATCACATTAAAGAAATGGCGTCCTCTGTGACAGATGCGCCCTTGCTATTTATGAAACCGACGAGTGCAATGTGTCATTTTGATACAGAAATTGCGATACCTCAGGAAAAAGGGGAATGCCACAATGAGATTGAGGTCGCTTTACTGATAAAAGACAAAGTCGATCGCCACACTGAAATAGATATGCCTTCACAAGTATGGGGCGTCGGTCTCGGATTAGACCTTACCCTCAGAGACATTCAGGCAGCGGCAAAACAACAAGGGCATCCGTGGGAAGCCGCTAAGAGTTTTGATAACAGTTGCCCGCTAAGTGGTTTTGTACCGTTTGCGGATATCAGGCTACCTTTGCGCTTCTCATTGCGGATCAACAACCAAGAAAAGCAATCAGGGTCGACGGAACATATGATTTTTGGTTTGCGTGAATTACTCTCTGCTATTGCTTCGTCTTTTACGTTGTTGCCTGGTGATGTCGTGTTAACGGGCACGCCGTCAGGTGTAGGTCCGTTGTTTACAGGTGATAAACTGCAAGCGACTATGGATAATTATCTCAATGCAACAGCGAGTGTGACAGCATGCCGTTAGAAAAAGCGTTTTGGGAAAAAAAATCCCTTCAAGACATGAATACCGAAGAGTGGGAAGCACTGTGTGATGGCTGTGCTAAGTGCTGTTTACACAAGTTTATTGACGATGATGAATCAGAAGAGGCAAAACCCACCGATGTAATAAACGCAGGTGAGACGATTGTCTACACCAACATTTCCTGTCACTTGTTAAATACCAAATCATGTGAATGTACTGCTTACCAAACCCGCACCGCGCTGGTACCGGATTGTGTTAAACTCACTAAAGATAACCTAAAAGACATTTTTTTCATGCCGCCGAGTTGCGCTTATCGCTTGTTGTATGAAGGCAAAGCGTTACCAGACTGGCATCCTCTGTTGAACAAGGGAAAGAAGGCTGCAATGCACAAGGCTGGCCAATCTGTTCGCAATAAAACTATCAGTGAAAACGATGTCGATCTTGAGTCATTTGAACACTTTATTGTTACTTGGCCGCTGGATACGCCTTAGCGTGTGATTGCATAGAGTAGGGCGTCTCTACCAAACACCCGCTTTCTGCATAATCCTTCTTTGACCGCATTCAGTTTGTGAGCAAGGTGGATGCTGGCATCGTTGTCAGATTCAATATATAACTCAAGGCGGATCAGGCTCATCTGCTCAAAGGCAAGGGTGATAAGTCTGTTGCAAAGCGCCTTTGCCAATCCCTGTCCTCGGGCACTGGGGTGCATCCAATAACCTAAGTTAGCGCATTGGTGTATTGGATGAATATAATTAATTAACCCCATTCCGAGACATCTACCCTGATACATTAATAAATAAGTTATGCCAAAACCTAACTGGCGCGAATGCTCAAGCTGTTTGATAGTATGGTGCGCATTACGCAACGAAACCGGGCACAGCGTTTTGCCCAGCCAAGGATGTACACTGGGCGCAGCGTCTACACCCGCCTTATGCAAAGGCTCTGCATGGTGTGATTGAATGCGCTCGATACTCACTGCACCCTGATTAGTGAGAATTGGCGGCAATCTTGAGGGAAGGGTACTTAATTCATTCAGCATGGATTAGGGGCGCTTAGCCATCCAGATTCTCGTGGTAAATACTACCGCAAAAGTCAAAATGTAGAGAGAAAACACCACAATCATCCATTGTGCCATGCCCCAGCCCATAAACTGCCAACTGTCATCGTTGCAAAAACCTGTGGCTTGAAACACCTGGGGTATCCATTCATGTAATGGCATGAATTCAGGAAAACGCGGCTCTATCTCGCAGGGTATAAAAGGGCTTGCCGTAGTGATAATGTCAAGGTGTTCTCTCGCCAGAATTAGGCCCCATACGGCAGAGGTGATCCAACCAAGATACCCGATTAATCGAGTGATCATAGTGTTTGCAATAAGAACCAAAAGACCTGCCAAGAGTATTCCAAAAATAGCGTTGCGCTGGTAAATACACATTACACAAGGCGCATACCCTTGCACGTGCTGAAATATTAATGCGGCCGCCTCTAGGGCAGTGGCGGTAAGTAATAAAACCAGCCAGCTACTGCGTTTGCTAGACCATTCACTTAACCAAGAAAAAAAAGCCATAATAAAACCTGTGTGGAAAGGTGACTAACTGCATCTGTGTGACAGTGAAAAAACCTTTATGTTCAATGCTATGCATATCATAAAGGGCTAGGTTGTCTTCTGCTAGTCAAAACTGTGAATTGAAATTTCAAATTATTTCAATTTAAACATGTGCAGAAATTGAAAGCCCGCATTTTCAGGTCTAATGTTGAGTATAGAGAGGCGTACAGATGGCCGATGTTTGCGGAGTGGCAAATGAACTTAGTCTTCCTCGATGAGGATACACCAAATGAGGAACCTGCTGAGTCATGGGCTGTGTTAGTAGTGGATGATGAGCCCGAAGTGCATACAGTCACAAACCTGGCGTTGGGCAGCTTGAGGTTTCAGGGAAAAGGACTTGAACTCATCAGTGCGTTTAGTGGTCAGCAAGCTAGGGAAATTCTGCAAAACAGAGGCGACATTGCCGCGGTTCTCCTTGATGTCGTTATGGAAACTGAAGATGAAGGCCTAAAAGTCGCCGACTTTATTCGCAACCAAATCCACAATAAAGTGACCCGCATCGTATTGAGAACCGGCCAGCCGGGTCTGGCGCCCGAAAAAGACGTTATCATTAACTATGACATCAATGACTATAAATCAAAAACTGAGCTCACCGTAGACAAACTCTTTACCGCGATGTATACCGCACTGCGCTCATACAGCGATTTGGTCACCATTGAAGCGAGCCGTCAGGGTCTTGAAAAGGTTATACAGGCGTCGGCAGATCTATTTTGTATACGAACCCTCGAAACCTTTATTAAAAGTGTGGTTCAGCAACTGAAACTTTTATCTGGTGAGAGTATGGGCGATGGTTATACAACAACCGCTATTGCTTGTCCCAGACCCATGCACCTAGATCAGGCTGATGAATTTTTTGTGTTTACCGGTGATGGTAACTACAGCCATAAGACAACCAGTTTGTTGTCTGAGACTATTCAAAATAGCCATATTACATTGTGTCAGCGAGCAATCGACTCTCAGTCATTGGTGCATCAGCAATCGCTTATAGCTGCCTATTGGAAAAGCGGCGCTAGTGGTGGTTCATTGCTCTTTCTTTCTGAGCTGACACATCAACCCAATGACGTTGAGTTTCGCTTGTTTCAAATACTGACACAAAATGTTCAGATCGCGTTTGAAAATGTTCTGCTTACCAGAGTGGTAGAAGACACCCAAAGGGAAATTGTTGAACGATTAGGGCTCGCTATTGAAAAACAATACGGGACTGGTCGTCACATACAGCGAATGGTGACACTCTGTGAATTTTTGGCAATAAAATCTGGTATGACCGATCGGGATATCGAATTGCTGAAGTTGGCGATCCCATTGCACGATATTGGCAATTCACGAATTCCTTATGCGATTGTCAGTAAACTTGGCAGGTTAACACCTGAAGAAGCGGACATCGTAAAAGTGCATGCTGAACGCGGCTATAACCTTTTGAAGGACTCGTCGCGGCCGACGATAAAAATGGCTGCACTACTTGCCAAGGAACATTACGAACACTGGGATGGAGGCGGGTATCCACATGGGTTAAAGGGAGAAGAAATTTCACTCGCTAGCAGAATCAGTACCTTAGTCGATGTTTATGACGCGCAGCGAAACATGCGTGCCAGAGACGCATTAATAACTAAAGAAAAAGTCATATCGCTTTTTCAGCAACAGCAGGGCAGACAGTTTGACCCTGATTTGGTTACATTACTTATGGATAACTTTGATTCTTTTGAACGTGTTATGACTGAGTTTACTGATTCAGCATGAGCGTATGCGTTTTTGCTAGAGGTATGGAACTGCTACCCTGATTCTCTTTTTTATAAGAGCGCGTTGGGAAGCGTGTTGTTGAGATATGTTCGAAGTATGCTTTAATGTTAGTGGTTTGAGGCAGCAGCGAGAAACTGTTATTCATGAAAGAGTTAGTTGGCGTATCTATAGGGTTATCGGCACCGGCAAAGCAGGAAGCTCCAACGTTAATTTACCCTTCTATCCCAATTGGCATCCAGCGAATGTGCTTTTTTGTGAATCGAACATCGAGTTGGGAATATACAGGCATCGACTCTCTGGAAGGTGTGGTTATTGGAATAGCGCATGACACCTCTATTGAGGAGCTCAATCAGTATGCCAAACAGTTTCCAAATAACTTTCAATATCAACCCTATCACGAGCGCTTCATCAGTCAAAACGTCAAAAAACTACAAAAAAATAGAATCGATACGTTTATTTCCACGCGAAACTCAACACTTTATACCTTGAAAAAACTCGATGCGATTGAAGATGTCAAAATCGCGGGTTGTGTCTCTTCAGCACCGGTTTATATCGCGTTTACGCCATCTAAGCTCATGGGATCTTTAATATCAGAACTTGTTAATCATTTCGACCAAGGTATGTCACGGCTGATTAAACAAGGATATGTCGATACTATTTTGCAAAAATACGATGTTGGCTTTTCTTCAGAAGACTTACTTAAATACAATCAGTAACTCGTTTGCAGTTCGAAGTCTCCGCGTTAATCACTTGTGAATAACTGTTTGTGAACCAAAACTCATCTGGTACAATCAGTTTGACAACAAGAAAAATTACACTAAACCGAGCATGACGTTATGATTTACAAAGCGCAGAGCCCAGCCGGGTTTGCAGAAGAATATATTGTTGAGTCTATTTGGAGTGGCCGTTTCCCACCTGGCACTATTCTTCCTGCAGAGCGAGAACTTTCTGAGCTCATCGGCGTTACCCGCACTACATTGCGTGAAGTACTGCAGCGTCTGGCCCGAGATGGCTGGTTGACAATACAGCACGGAAAGCCAACCAAAGTGAACAATTTTTGGGAAACCTGTGGTCTCAATATTTTAGAAACGCTGGCTCGGTTAGACCAAGCCGGTATTCCTGAGCTAGTTGACAACTTGTTAGCAGCAAGGACCAACCTAAGTGCGGTATTTATTCGTGGTGCAATTCGCAATAACCCCGAAAAAGCGGCTGAAATTATTGCGCGTTATAAAGCAGTTGGCGATGACGGGAAAGAGTTTGCCGACTTTGATTATCAGATGTCTCATGATCTGGCGATTGCCTCTAACAATAACGTATATGTGCTTATGATGAATGGGTTCAGAGGATTGTATTCGCGCATTGGTGGTTTCTTTTTCTCTCACAAACGTGCGCGTGACGTTGCGCGTGGTTACTATCAAAACTTGTTGGAAGTGGCAGAGAGAGGAGAGTATGACGGCGCACTGCTAGTGATAAGAGAATACGGAATCGAAAGTGGTAAAGTGTGGTTTGAAGTTCGTGACAGCATGCCCAAAGACCTTGTAGATTAAGGTCTTCCCATTGCCATACTAATTTATTTTAAACTTTTTTATAAATTAGTATGCGCTTTCTAATTTATCTTCCTAGAATGCACTCATAGTCTGCTACGGAGGATAACCAAATGACTAAAGTTGATATCAAAAATACGGTAAATACCGCTGAAGAGTTTGCACGTAAAATCTGGTTAGCCGGTTTGGGTGCGTATGGTAAGAGTGTTGACGAAGCACAAGGCCAGTACGAAAAAATCAGCACTGAAGCAAACAAATTGTTTGATGAGTTAGTAGCAAAAGGTGAAAACCTAGAAAGCGAAGCTAAAGGTAAAATCAAGCAAACAACGACTGACGTAGAAGCCCGTGTTGCTGACGTTCGTAAGAAACTTGGTCTTGATGCTGACAACAGCGACCAAAAAATCGAAGAATTGTCTGCAAAAGTAGACGCTTTGACTGAAGCTGTTGCAAAACTAGCTGCAAAGTAATGTTCTTTCAGAGCCGGCAGTAGCCGGCTCTTCCATCTTGTTCGTTCCAGGGAGATCACTCATGGAAAGCAAACAAAAAAAACAATCTCAAATTGATCAGACCGTAGCGCAGTTTATTGACGCTGGTATTGGTGTGGCAATGTTGCCTTTTTCTCTTGTTCAGCAAACCTTTGAGTCTACAAAAGACAGTACAAGCGCAAAGTTTGATGAATTGCAGGCAAGAGGCGAGAAAGTAGAGTCTGAGTTGTTTGGAAAAATTGATCCTGCTCGACAAAAAGCTAACCTGGCCAATATCTGTAATCAGGTTTCAATGATGTTGTCACCACGAGCGAGCAGAGAGGCCAAACTGGATACCTTGTCTAAAAAGGTCGACACCTTGGTAGAGTTAGTGTCTACATTGGCTGCAAAAAAAGCCGCAGAAGCGGAAGCAAAACCAAAGACAACAACAAAAGCTGCTGATGACAAGCCTAAGACAACGCGTCGTAAAACCACGACGGCATCAAAGGCAACGGCAGCCAGTAAGCCCACCGCTACTAGAAAGCGTACAACAACCAAACGTACGACGAAAACCAGTACATCGGGCGACAAAAAAGAGTCCTAAACCTTAAAAGCGCCAGTCATTTGTCTGGCGTTTTTGTTTCCTCTATTTCCGTTATCACTTTCTGCACTAACTTTACCCTTCCATTGTCAACTAAAGCCTTGCGCAATACATATTCAATCTGAGCATTGACGCTACGTAGTTCATCGTCGGCCCATCGTTGCATCGCATTGAGTACGTCTTCATTAATTCGCAGTGGGTAGGCTTTTTTGGGCATCTAGTACAGTGTCCCTGTGTTAACAATAGGCTGCGTAGCTTTATCGCCGCACAATACGACCAATAAGTTACTGACCATGGCTGCCTTGCGCTCCTCATCTAATTCGACAATTTCTTTTTCGGATAAACGTATTAGGGCCATTTCTACCATACCTACAGCGCCCTCTACAATGCGGTTTCGAGCGGCGATGATTGCAGATGCCTGTTGCCTTTGCAGCATCGCACTGGCTATTTCTTGCGCGTAGGCCAAATGGCTTATTCTGGCTTCATGCACAGTGATACCTGCCTTGCCCAAGCGTTCCTGAATGCCCGTCGCTAACTGATCTGCGATTTCAACAGGGTGACTCCTAAGCGCGATTTCGGCCTCATCGTCGTCACGAGGATCGTAAGGAAAGGTGCTGGCGAGAATGCGTAGTGCCGATTCACTTTGAATAGTGACATAGCTTTCGTAATCATCAACTTCAAAGACGGCTTCTGCAGAATCAGTCACGCTCCATACTACGATAGCTGCAATTTCAATAGGGTTACCCTGATTGTCATTGACCTTAATCTTGGCGCTTTCAAAGTTTCTGATGCGTAACGATACAGTACGTTTTTTGAAGAGCGGTATTGTCCAACGCAGACCACTGCGTTTTTCAGTACCCACGTAGCTACCAAAGAGTGTCATTACCTTGGCCTGATTGGGCTGAACCATAAAAAATCCCAACCAGCCAGAGGCTGCAATCACAGTTAATAGTATCTCCAATGAGTCGAATATACTCACAGGCGTGTCCATTACCCATAAAAGAAAAATACATACTGCTGTCAGTGCCATTAGAACGGCTGCCGCAACATAACCATTAAACGAAAATGCTTGTTTTTCCATATTTATATCCAATAAAAAAGATATCAAAGTGATATCACTCTAGTTTTGTTGGAAATGAATAGCAAGTTTTATTTAAAATGAGGCGTTAACAAATAACACCATGAAGTCGTTGATGTGATGTCAGAAAAACAAAAAATGCAGGAAGGCTTGGTCTATAATCCGCTGGATAAAGAACTGGTTGCATTGCGCATGCGTGCCAGGCGAATAGTAGACCGTATAAACAGTACTCCAATGACCAAAAAAGGTGACAGGAAGTCACAGTTTGAATCATTGTTTGGAAGCACGGGTCGTGGCTTTTATATTGAATCGCCGTTTCACTGTGATTACGGAGAAAACATCACAATTGGCGACAGGTTTTTTGCTAATTTTGGCTGTGTTATTTTAGATGCTGCGCCGGTCACAATTGGCAACAATTGCAAACTTGGCCCCCAAGTCGGACTGTATACTGCCACTCACCCTGTAGAACCGGAAGCTCGGATTCGGGGCGAAGAATATGCTTTACCCATTATATTAGGCGATAACGTGTGGATAGGCGGCAATGCTACCATCAACCCTGGAGTTCGCTTGGGGGACAACGTGGTTGTAGGTGCCGGTGCTGTCGTTACGCGTTCTTTCGATAATAACTGTGTGATCGCTGGCAATCCAGCTCGGCTGATCAGGAAAGCTTGTTCCAAAGATTTTGATGTTTCTTGTCAGCAAAGTAGTCACTCGGTTCCCAGAAGCGAGGAATAGTGGTTTCATCTTCTTCAATGCTTAGTTGAGATGATAGCTGAGCTCGAATTTCTTTGAGTCGCGCTTCACTGGTGTGAATGAGCTTTTTGTGATTACTCTGAAAGTAAAGGTTCTGATGCTTTTTTACAATGAGGTCTTTGCCCGATCGAATAAAAGACAAGTGACGAGTAACTGCTCTACATTGTGGCTCGGCAGGGCTTGCTGGGCATAGCCGATTAACAATGGCGTACTCATAAATATCTCGTGCTGTTCCTGTATCATCAAAGGGGATATAGCTAATACCGAAACCTTGCGGGAAATAACCAACCAACGCCAAAAAATATTCAGCCATCTTTGGGTTCAGTTTGCCGTTTTTAGCAAGTTGTTCAATGACCATGTAGCCTTTAGGCAATTCAGCGCGGTTGTAACCCTGTTTGGTAGATAATACAAAAGAGGCATATATCTGAGGGATCTTTATTAGTTCACCGACGTTGTGTTTAGCGGTAAACGCCTCAGCAATAACTTCTGTACAAAAATCCAATGCATCTTGCTCTTCTGCATAGAACTTATCTCTTTCTGCTTTGGAGTTACCCACATATCCCGGTAACCCCAAACCATTTTTTATATAGTCTAACGTGTAGTGATAATTGAGCTTTAATAGTTGCTTACGTTCTTGTTCATCAAGTACTCGAAACGGGTCTTTATTATTGTCAATGCCGTAGAGTATTTTTTGTGCTTGCGGATGTTGCAAACCTATGTCTTGAAACATGGCAGCCTTGATAAGTGGCCTAGCAATACCCGTTAGCCATTTTTCCTGCCAGTGTCGGTTGCCAGAAAACCGGCTGTGACTTTCAGTATACTGGCTTAAATAACCGTGTTTTAAGCTTCCTGATTTGAGTATGGCGTCACATAATCGCAAACTCAATATCGCTTTATAAGCAGGCTTTAGGGTTTGATGTACGTTGGCGAGCTGGTTGCTTGCAGCATCGCTGATGAGAAAGATGGTGCCGAGGCTTTTTGCACTTTGTTCTAGCGTTTCTTCCTCGGATTGGCCCTCAGAGAGCTTCATAAGATTACTGATTACATCATTAACCCGTGAGAGTCGCTCAAGGCGTTCATTATCGATGTCTCTTTTGAGTGATTTTAATTTGCTTTCAAAAGCATTGATATCGTTATCTTCGGCATTAGCAATATCACTTTGAACGGCGGCAAGTGAAGCTTCATTATCTTTACTCGCTTCAAAATACGCTTTTGCATCATTAAGCAGAGTTTGGGGTTTTGAACGGTGATCCCCGATTAAAGCGATAAGTTGCTTAACTTGTCTGGTATGTGCGCTATCAGTACCGCTCAATGCATTCCTTCCTATGACATCTTTTAATTAACCGACTTCGCGAAGTTTAACCCCTTTTAACATGCGGGCTTCCCGCTGCTTGAGCTGCTTCAGATAAGATCTGAGTGTTTCGCTGATTTTAGTATTGCGTTCAATTGCATCCAGTTGCGACCAAGTCGCTTTTTCACCCTGTTCGATGAGGTTACTAATGCCCTCCAACGTGGGGTTAGCCAGTATCTTACCCACGTTTCGCAGGTGATTTTCAGGTAAAATATTGATATCGCCAACATATTGTTGATCAATAATAGACCGGCATTTGTGTAGCGCCAGCTTGCTGCCCTTACCTGGGACGAGTTGCTCAAGAACATCAAACGCGAATATACCATTTCTTTTTGCTAAGTCACCAATATGTCGCCACATCATAGAACGCAAAGTGGTAGGGTCAGTGCGTTCTGTTGATAAAAAGGGCACGGCCAAAGGATTAGTCTGACTGACGATACTGTGATTTACGCCATATAGCCTAGCAAGCCGCTCAAAGGGTAAATCCGCCATCAGGGAGCCATCAGCAAAACGTCGATTAGGGATATAGGGAATGATGTCTCCCTTGGCATTTTTCGCTCTTAACTGAACGGGGTTAAAAATAACAGGTACGGCACAAGACGCTCTTACTGCCTGGGTGATAATAGCATTCGGCGAAGTTTTAGCGTTTAGCAGTCTTGAGTGTTGATGCAAGTCAGCGGGTGACACAGTAACCGTAACATGGCGACCTGTGCGCTCGAAGGCTTCCTCAAAGGTAATAACATCAAAAAGCTTGATGAGGGCATTTTCTAACGTGCGAGGATCAAACAAGCCCTTTTTATTAAACCCTTGCCAAGTGCGCCAGCCATTGAATGTTTCATGAATGAACTGTGGGTCCATGCACTCAAGTAATTCGTCGTGGGTGCGCGTAGCAAGCATAGCGGCAATAATAGAGCCTGCACTGGCGCCTGAAATAACCGTCGGCAAAACCTTGTGCTCGTTGAGCGATTTCACCACACCTGCGTGAAAAAAGCCCAATCCAGCACCGCCGGACAACATAAGGCAACTGCGACCGAAAGCGTGACTGGTCTCTTCAAAAAAGTGAAGCTTTTCGTAAAAATCTACTTCCTTTTCGTCTGCATTGTAAATGGCGTCGAGAGCTTTTTTGACTTGCTCGATAAAACGCTCAATAAGTACCTTAGTACCAATTTTACACTGTGTACGTAATACGGGTGACGCAATATTTCCTAGGTTTCCATGCAAGCCTTCGTGCAGAATAGACATAAGTCCAGAAATATCATCCTGGCTTTGTGCCAGTTGCATCCGCTGGACGCGTTTTCGAATGAGTCGATAGTCATAGTCGCGGCAGGGGTCTTTCTCTTTCCATTCCTGCGCGCCAGAAAGTTCGTCATGCTCCAGACAGGCTTCTGTATATTCTTTGTAGCTCGTTGCATGGGCAATCGCATCATCCAACTCGGACAAGCGATTATTAAAAATGGCCATAACTACCTCTCAGGCTTTCTTTACTACCGATATAAGTTTACTCAATGGAATTAGAAAGCACTACCCAATTATTGCATTGACCAATCCCCAAGCAGCCAGTAGCCTAGATATCAGAATAAAAAACTGAGAAATGCTTACCGAGTATGCAATGGAATGGTGAAATGTTGTTGTTGTTAACTATCCCTGTAGTGAGCGCTGCAGTAGGGTGGCTGACTAACTATATGGCCGTGAAAATGATGTTTTACCCCATTGAATTTATAGGGATTAAACCTATTTTTGGCTGGCAAGGTGTGATCCCAGCAAAACGACGGGAAATGGCAGAGATTGAGGTTGAACTGGTACTGGGCAAGCTGCTAAGTGTGGAAGAGTTAGCTGGTCGTTTAGATCCCGATGAACTAGCAACTGCAATGGACCGGCGCCTTAAGCAAGTGATCCGCAAAGTCGTCAATAAAGTGATGCAGGAGGCGGCACCGCAATTGTGGGCGTCACTTCCCGCGCAAGGCAAAAACCTCGTTTATATGCGCGTTGAGAATGACATGCCCAATGTTGTTCGCAAACTGGTGAACGATTTTCAGCACAATATTAATGAGATATTAAACATTAAGGAGCTGGTGGTTGAGCAACTGGTAAAATCGCCAGAGCTCATCAATGAAATATTTCTTAAATCAGGCGAAAAAGAATTTCCTTTTATCATTCGGTCCGGATTTTATTTTGGTTTTCTGTTTGGTATACCTACCATGTTGCTATGGATGGTTTATCAGGCTTGGTGGATTTTACCTGTAGGCGGACTTCTGGTGGGGTATGCCACTAACTGGATTGCCTTAAAAATTATCTTTGAACCCCTCAACCCTATTAAAATTGGGCCTTTCACGTTACAGGGTATGTTTCTTAAACGTCAGGATGATGTCTCTCGTGTGTATGCTGATTTGATTGAGCGAAAGCTCATCACTTCACAAAACATAACGCACAGCATTCTTCATGGTTCAGGCTCTGAGGCCTTGTTGGAGCTAATTGAGTTGCACGTCAACGATGCTATAGAGCGCTACGTGGCGATTGCTCAGCCTTATTTTGCCATTGGCGTTGGCTCAGAAAACTATTACAAAATGAAAGAGCTGGCGGTAAGACAAATCTTTGAAAACTCTGAGAGCACTTTGTTCTATGCTTATGATTATGCGGCCAGAGCGTTAAATGTTGGTGACGATTTGTGTGAACGCATGAGGGCGTTATCATCGAGTGAGTTTGAAGGTGTTTTACGTCCTGCCTATCAGGCGGATGAGTGGAAGCTAATAGTGGCAGGCGCTGTGCTTGGCATGCTGGCAGGGTTTGCGCAACTTTATTGGGTGTTTATGTGAAGACGGCTGAACGCATACTATCTACGGCCTTAGCCTTGTTTAATGAACACGGTGAGTCGTCAGTCAGTAGTGTTGATATTGCCAATGAGTGCGATATTAGCCCGGGTAATCTTTATTACCATTTCAAAGGTAAAGCACAGTTGGTTGATGGTCTTATGAAGCTTCATAAGGCACAAATGGACGACCTCCTCGATACTAAAAAGCTGAGCACACTGCATATTGATGACGTGTTTTATTATTTTTTCCTTGTCATTCAGAAGCTCAATTTATTCCGTTTTTTGTATCGCAGCCCTGCCGATCTAATGGAAAAGTACCCGCACTTTGCTAAGTCGCATGCCCGGTTGCTTAAGCAGTTGGAAGACACCATTCAGTTCGTGTTTGAACAGTGCGAAGCTAAACAGACATTCAGCACCCAGGGTGCTACTATCATGCACATCACACAATTATCTGCACTCATCATCACGCAATCTTGTCAGTATGACGAGCTCATTCAATATGGTAAAAGGGGAGGGATGTCGTCCCATCCTGAAGAAGCACAGTATCACGCGCTATCGTTGCTTATCACCGCATTACTGCCACGTTGTGCTTTGTCAGATAAGGTATTAGCCCAATTAATGCGCGCTATTGAACTTCACCAGCTACCCAGCGGAGGCTAGTATGAGTCGCTCCTTAACATTCCTGGATAAGACCTTTTGGATCACAGAATCAGAAGCGAATCCGAAACACGTCAGTTCAATTCAGTTATTGGATATGCCAGATGATGCTGATCCGAGTCAGTATGTTGAGTCGCTAACGAAAGAATTGCGAAGTTTCAACAAGGCAACGGCGCCTTGTAATTGTGTGGTGAAGACATTCCTTGGCTATCCGGTAGGACTAAAGCCCATTATGTCGCTGGATATGCAATACCATGTTCAGTTTCATAAGATTGACGATGTCCATGACAAAGAAAATGTAGATAATACTGTCGCTAGGATGCATGAGTCACGATTGGACCAAGACAAACCACTTTGGCAATTTCACCTTATTCACGACGGGAAATCGAAACGCTATGTTATTTATGCCCGCGTTCACCATATGTACGGTGATGGTGCAACCCTGATACGCTGGTTTCAGTCAGGCTATCTTGAGCAACCCGAAGTCGATAATTTTAAGCCTATTTGGGCAATATCTTCTTCAAAAAGAAAACGCACACCATCGCCTTTGATTAATCGGTTTGCCCGCGCTTTGCTAACCGTGTTTCATGTAACAAAAGATTTAATCGTGATTGTTTTGCGACTTTTGCTGCGAATGGTGAGGGTTAATCGTCACTACATGCCTGTTCCATTTAGCGGCACCAGGACGGTGTTAACCGGCCAAGTCAAAGCAGGGCGCGCTGTTGCGAGCATGGATATTGACTTCAATAGAGTACAAAAGCTGGGTAAACGGTGTCGGGCAACCGCCAATGAGGTGTTACTTTGTGCATTTGATATTGGTGTGCATCGCTTACTGCAAGATTATGGTCATACGTTTAAAAAAGCCCTCCTGACGAATATGCCAATTAATCTGAGGAAACCGGGCGAAACAACAGGCGGTAATAAAATTGCTATCGTGCCTGTGCAACTGGCACATGGTGAACAAGATCCTTATCTTCGTTTACGGCAGATTATTAATAATCATAGGATAGTCAAAAATGCTGCACAGCGCGCCAATCCTGCCTCTTTTAGTGTTTATACCATCATTATTCAATCAGTTGCATTAGTGTTGGAATGGGTAAAGTTGTCCGACTATGTTAGGCCAATTGCTAATATTCTCGTGTCCAACATGCCAGGACCGCAAGAAGTCAGGTATTTTAGAGACAGTAAATTAATTGGTAACTATCCAGTGTCTACCATGACGCCAGGCGGTGGCGTAAATATCACGCTAATCACATACGCCGGTGTCGCGAATGTTGGTATGGTGTGCTGTAACAAGCACATTAAAAGCTTACAACCTCTAGCGGGTTACATTGAAGAGGCGTTTGAAATGCTCGAAAAGAGCGCTGAAGATCCTACCTTGAGCATTGCCGATATTGGAGAGCATGAAGAGGACGTCGCGGTGTCCATCGTGACTGATACACTTCAGGTTCAAGACAGCCAGAACTTAAGCAGGTGATCGTCCACGCTAACCCTATCTCCAAAGCGTGAAAATAGATATTCACGCCAGTGCGTATCGCGCATGGTAAAGTGCGTGTCTATAGTATGTAGCTTGGCTTTGAGCGCTTTTTCAATCGCCGGCTTGTGCTGTTCCAGTAGCTTCTGTTTATTGCCCTGAGTAAAGCTTTGTAAATAATGCAGAGCCGCATTTGATAAGCCTCCTGTAACAGAGTTTACGATACTTTTGAGTGGCGAGGTGAAGCTGCCTGCAATAGCCAATGGGCCGAGTTGTTGTATGAGTGAAGATGTGTCTTTTACCATGCTGTACTCATCATGCACCAACGCCAGAGTGTTAAGACTGATATCTGTTATTTCTACTGTATGTGTTGAAGCATCATAGTGAGGTGTGCCCTTTATCACCGCGAGTATGTGAGCTCGATAAACCGGGTTGCCGAGAACGTCAACATGAAATTCGGTCAGCAGGTTAAGCTGAAGTTCATTGACATCGGCAGGCATACTCACTTCAGCCTCAACACAGTTTAACTTGGCATTGCCTACGGGCACTTCTACATGCATTTGCAATGGGAAATAAGGTGCCAGAAGTTGATTGAGCTCATCTTCGGTGAACGCATCGAAGCTCAGGCGGCCGGTTTTGATTAGGAACCAGCCTCCAATAAACCGGCACTTATCCATAAAGCTTAAATTTTTCATTGAGTTACAGATTCTCTCTGTGTGTTAACAAAAAACTAACGTCAAAACGACTTTTTTTGGTAAACTGGTCTGACGTCAGAGTAGTAGTAACATGGATATTCTTGCCTATTATGCAGCAGTTTGATCAAGAATTTGACTACATTATTGTAGGCGGTGGCTCAGCAGGTGCTGTGCTTGCCTCACGATTGAGTGAAGATCCCACATTAGAAGTCGCGTTAATCGAAGCGGGGAAACCTGACAATAACCCGTTAATCCACATTCCTTTTGGCCTTTCATTACTGACCCGTTTAGAGGGGATCGGCTGGGGCTACCACACTGAGCCACAGGCTCATATGGGAGAGAGGGAGATGTTCTGGCCAAGAGGCAAAACCCTGGGTGGCTCAAGTTCAGTTAATGCTATGTGCTACATAAGAGGGCAGGCAGAAGATTACGACAATTGGGTAAAACAAGGTGCTGAAGGCTGGTCATTTGACGACGTATTACCTTATTTCAAGCGCGCGGAGGACTATTGGGGTGGTGAGGATGAATTCCATGGTGTTGGAGGCCCTCTGAGCGTCAATAAACTGCGCCACGTAAGTCCGCTTTCTAAAGCCTTTGTGAACTCCGCCAAAGAGGTATCACTCGATGAAATAGCCGATTTTAATCGGCGCGAGCGAGTGGGGTTGGGGCTGTATGATGTCACGCAGCGAGACGGACAACGTTGCTCGTCCGCTAAAGGTTATTTAACCGGTGTTCGCCATCGTATTAATTTACATGTTTTTACCCGAACACTTGTTGAAAAAGTGTTGTTAAAAGAAAAAACGGCAACCGGTGTATTAGCCAGAAAACAGGGCAAGGCGATGCGACTGAATGCGCGTCGAGAGGTAATCCTCAGCGGTGGGGCTATAAATTCGCCGCAACTGTTGATGTTGTCAGGTATCGGTCCGGCTGCACATCTGAGAGACAAAGGCGTTCATGTTCAGCATGAGCTTAAAGGCGTCGGTCAGAACCTTCAGGACCACCTTGATGCCATTGTTCAGTATGAAAGTAAGGCTAAAGAGGGGTACGCTATTGCGGCGTCAGCGGTTCCGCAATATGTTAAGGCGGCATTCCGCTACCTGTTTCGACGCGATCACATATTCTCATCAAACGTAGCAGAAGCTGGTGGTTTTGCCTGTTCGCGGCACGCTAATGGGATACCTGATTTACAGTTTCATTTTTTACCTGCTCGTCTTAAAGATCACGGCAGAGAGTTTGTGACCGGATATGGATTTGGCCTACATGTTTGTTGTCTCTACCCCAAGAGTCGAGGCTATATTGCGCTGCAAAGTAGTCATCCGGCAGATCATGCAGTGATTCAGCCCAACTACCTGTCAGATGGTCACGATATTGAAGTGATGCTCGATGGATTGAAAATGGCCAGAAAGATTCTAAAGTCAGAACCATTCAGTCAATACGGTGGAACCGAAGTGATGCCCGGAGACGCTGTGCAAAGTGACGACGCTTTACTTGCCTTTATCAAAGAGCATGCAGAGACGATTTATCACCCCATAGGCACCTGTAAAATGGGTGCAAATGGCGATCCTATGAGCGTTGTTGACACCCAATGTCGTGTTATTGGTACACAGGGACTGCGTGTAGTAGACGCGTCTGTTATGCCGTCATTAGTTGGTGGTAATACTAATGCGCCCACGATTATGATAGCCGAGCGTGTTGCTGACTGGATTAAACAAGGCCTTGCATGATCTAAGAGCGCTGTATATTCTGCTGTCAATTCAATGCGTTGGTAGTTTTGGTTGTACGTAGTGCGTAGTATTTTCATTGTTTTAGCAATTTTTTTAACAGGTTGTGTTAGTACTGATCCGGTGACATCACAACAGGTCTCCAAACCGACCAAGACTCACGAGGTTGCTAAATCGCTACCCACTGTCACTTCGCCCCAAAAACAGGCAAAAGACACCCGAGAGGGCCTTGAACCCTGGGAGGTTGGTGATGTGTGGCAACGGATCCGCATGCAGCTAAGCTTTCCTCTGTCTGAACATAAACGCGTATCAGACAGAATTCGTTGGTACAAACAACAGCCCCATTACATGACGATTATCAGCGAGCGCGCTGAGCCGTTTTTGTATTACATTGTTACGGAGGTTGAAAAACGGGGACTGCCCCTTGAACTGGCGTTAGTTCCACTATTTGAAAGCGACTTCAACACGCGTGCCTATTCCAACAAGCATGCCTCGGGGTTGTGGCAACTCACACCACTTATCGCAAAGCACTATGGTGTAATAATTAATGACTGGTACGACGGGCGGCTTGATATTGTTGAATCGACGCGCGCCGCCCTGGATTTTCTAACTTATCTGCACACCCGATTTGATGGAAACTGGTTTCACGCTATAGCAGCCTATAATGCCGGCGAAGGAAGAGTAGCTCAAGCCATCAGGCGTAATCAACGCGCCGGTAAACCAACAGATTTCTTCAGCCTGAGGTTACCTAAGGAAACACGTCATTTTGTGCCCAAGTTACTGGCAGCTGCCGCGCTTTTGCATGAAGGCGAAATTGACTTCCCGACTATTGCCAATCAGCAGGTGATTGAGCTGGTACCCATGAGAGCAGGTGTTGTGATTGATGACCTGGAAACTTGGCGCGAAGTAGGTGAATTAAACCCTGGTTACCGTCGTTTTCCTGCTATGCTTAGTGGTTCACAACATGTCTTGCTAAGACTTAACCATGCGCAAAAATGGCAGCAGTATCTGGATTCTATGCCGCAAATACACAGCGAACAGTGGCAAAGCTACACCATCAGAAATGGTGACAGTCTCAGTGTTATAGCTGAAAGGTTTGCACTCTCTGTTACAGATATTAAAACGTTTAATCAGCTGAAAACATCGCGAATTAGGGCAGGGGACAAACTTATACTCCCTATTCCAGCTGAACAACAAATTGAATATCAGGTAAAGTCAGGCGATAGTCTTTGGCGCATTGCTCGGGCGTTTAATGTCAGTGTTCAAAAGCTCAAGCAATGGAACGGGTTATCACGCAGTAATCTGAGTATTGGCGATACGCTCACAATATTTTTGGCGCCTTGATGCACCTTTTATAATTCTTGGACAACCAGCATGGCAGCGCGCTGGTCAATTCTAAAGTCAAACGCTTTAAGCAGGTTCATTCCCAATAATCCCTCTGCTTGGTCAAAAGGATCGGTAGGAATGATAATGATGGTCAGGTCGCGAAATTCATAGTCACCTAACGATACCTTACTGAAGGTAACCATAGGTGCACGGATATTCCCTGCGGCTGTTTTCACGTCAAAAACACCTAAAAACTGACTGTCGTATGTTTCACTGAGACGCTCATAAGTACGTGCCGATAGGGCGGAAATACTGGCTCCAGTATCTACCAGCATACGCACCGGAGTTTGTTCAACAACGAGATCAACTAAAAACTGGTCGCCAGACCTAATGAGCGGGATCCGTTGGTTCGATTTTCCCGATGAGGTGCCTGTGTATTTATACTGGGCGTGGGCGACGCCATTGTCGCTGGATTGGTTATAGGCAATGTCTCTGATGCGCTTTGCTTCGGGATCGTTCTCGTCTATTTCGGCAAGCGTATTTTCCATCAGAGTGTAATTTTCCTGGCGTCCATAAGCTTCCGCTAATTGTAAGGTATAAAATTTATGTCCAGGCTTACGTTGAAATAAAGGCTCTAAAAACTGAGCAAGCAAGTCCCATTGCTGTTCCTGTTTTAGGGGAGTAATGGCATGCTTGACTAAATTGTCTATTCTCCCCTGAATAAGGGTTTGGGTACTTCTGTCAATGGGACGATCTAGCAAGGTATAGTAATTTAAGATTGCATCGGGCAAGGGTTTAGTCTTTGCAAAATATTCGGCTTCCATAAGCAATAGTTCAGTGTTATTGGGAAGCGCGCGTAACGCATCATTAAGTCGACGACCTAATTCAACATACTCACCGTTCTTGAGTAGTCGCCTTAGTGGTTCTATGTCCAATTCTGCGCGAACTTCGGAGAATGGGCGATATTCATCTTCTTCCTGTTGTGATGCAGGTTTACTTTCTATCATTTCCAAAGGGGTGGTAGTTTTGCTCTTTCCGTACCAGAGGAATAGGTTAAAACCCACTGATGCTAGCAGTATCACGATCAGCCAAATAGTGAGTTTATTCATGCCTCTATCCTAATTAATGCACTACCATATATATCGCGAAACACTTCTGGCATCCTTGCAGGTTTACCCGTTGATAAGGTGGTACAGACAAACGTTGTTTGCGCTTTATACACGGTGGACTGTCTTTTCTTACAAATGTACTGAAAATCGCGCGTCAACGTAAGCCTATTATCACATCCTGTTATCCATGTTGCACACAGCACAATGTCATTTTCAAGGCAAGGCTGCAAATATTTTACCTTGTGTTCATGCACAACCATGGCGCGGTCAAGCTTTTGGTAATCGTTAAAGGATAATCCCAACGCTTGTGAATGTGCCCAAGCAAGTTTTTCTTGTTGCGCGATGTAAGCCACATTGTTGACATGCTGGTAATGGTCTAGATGGGACTTATCTATTATCCAGGTCTCGATGTGTGGAGTGGGAAAATACCAATTCATGCCGCTCACACTTCGGGAATGGGATTATTTGTTGCGAGACAGACTGACTCATCTAACAGTGCATGCATAATTTCGCGTTCTTTACTCAAAACGGGATTAATGAAATCGTGGACATCGCCAATTTTCTTGAAGGACTGAAAACCCTGCTCTAAAAATTCATGTAATGAGAGCAGTCCAGCAAGTTGAGCCGGCTTTCTGGCCAGTTTGATGATCATCGATACCCCCCTGATATGAACTACGTCGGCCAGTTGTTCGCCCAAATGATAGATAATGTCAATTTGTCGCTTACGATCGTCAAGTCTATTACTTTTGCGGTACGCCGTCGCATAGTTAAACGCATTTAACGGGCCATCCAAGTGATTTATCAGGTCCAAATCCAGATCAAAAGACAGGGTGTTGACGGCAACGGCATCTTTCAGTGCCAACATGGCCTTTTCAGGCAAGACGGCGGCAAGTTTTGGAACTACTCTGGCGAGGTCGGCATCTCTTTGACTAAAATCTTTAGGGCCGTATAGTTCGTCCACGAAAAACTGCATTGCTGCTTGATACCGTGACTCCTTAGCCAGTGTGTCGTGCGTGACAAGTAGACGAGCACACTGCCATTCCTGTAAGCGTTTAACCGGCTCCAGAGTACCCATTTTTTCGGCCAATTCTCTCTGTGCTTGTATCCGCCTAAGGTCAGCAATAATGATGTCGGCGATTGATGACAATGAAAACATTCCTGTTACAACTCATGCCCGATAGCATAGCGGAAAGTGGGGTTAATTTGCTACACTCTCGCGCCATTAACCATTACATCGCTTGAAACGTGAATAGAAACGGCAATGCACGAACATAACAACGTCGAAAGGTTGATTGCGCTGTTCAATCGTACCTTTAGCGCCTACAACACACGCCTGATTAAAGGCGAAGGTGAACCCGTCTATATACCTGCCAATGAAACAGTGCCTTATCATCGCATAGAGTTCGCCCATGGCTTTTTTGCAAGCGCATTGCATGAGGTTGCTCACTGGTGCATTGCGGGTGCATCGCGGCGATTGCTGGAAGACTATGGGTACTGGTATTGCCCGGATGGTAGGGACCATTTGCAACAAAAGGCGTTTGAATCAGTGGAAATAAAGCCTCAAGCACTGGAATGGGCGTTTTCTCTCGCCAGTGGACAACCGTTTCGGGTCAGTACAGATAATCTGGATGGTGCAGAGCCCGATAGAGAAACATTCACCAGCAATGTCAAAAGTCAACTACTTACCTATATGGCTGAAGGATTTCCTCCTAGAGCCGCAATCTTTATTCGGGCGTTGGAGACAGAATTTAACAGACCACAAATAGGCGAACATTCTCTGATGGAGTGTGCTGCATGAGTGTCCGACGGTTTAAATTAGGACTCATTGTTAATCCCTATGCCGGTATCGGAGGTGCATTGGCGCTCAAGGGAAGTGACGGACAAGAGATTCGACAGAAAGCGCTGTTGGCCGGTGCTAAAAAACTGGCTAACGAAAAAACGGGCAGAGCACTAAAACAGTTATTGGCTGACAAAGCGTCTATTGACATCTACACAGCGTCTGCAGAAATGGGTGAAACCATTGCCAAAAGTATGGGATTTGAAACCCACTGTGTGTACTACCAGGCCAACCCTCAAACAGAGCCTCAAGACACTGTTAATGCAGCGCGCGCATTAGTGGAACAGCAGATTGATTTACTTTTATTTGCAGGTGGCGATGGCACGGCAAGGAATATCTTTGACGAAGTGGGGCTGTCTACACCTGTTATCGGCGTGCCTGCCGGATGCAAAATCCATTCTGGTGTCTATGCAGTGACACCCGGCGCGGCTGGTGAAGTGGTACAAAAAATGGTGCGCGGTGAAATTGTCAGTGAAGTGGTGGGTGAAGTGAAAGACATTGATGAGCACGCGTTCAGAGATGGCGTTGTGCGTGCACAGTACTACGGTGAAATGCGTGTACCTCATGCGCTCATGTATGTGCAATCGGTTAAAATGGGTGGTAAAGAAAGTGATGAGCTTGTGCTTGATGACATCATTGCTGAGGTTGAATCTGAAATGGAAGAGTACCCAGATCACTACTTTGTTATGGGTTCGGGATCAACAGTTGCAGCCCTAATGGCGTCTTTGGCATTGCCCAATACATTACTCGGTGTAGATGTGGTTTTCCAAGGACAGCGGGTGCTAACTGATGCAACCGCTGAACAGCTTGAAGCCTTGGTAGCTCAATACCCGAATAAGATAAAGGGTGTTATTACCCTTATAGGCGGTCAAGGACATGTTTTTGGGCGGGGTAACCAGCAACTTAGCCCTGCCTTTATACGTGCCGTTGGCAAACAGAACTTTTATGTTTTAGCCAGTAAAAGCAAACTCGAAACGTTAAACGGCAGACCCCTGCGCGTAGATACCGGTGACGAGGATCTCGATGCTGCATTACAGGGGCCGCTATCGATTATCACCGGATACAAAGACAGAGTACTTTACCCCATCGCATAAGGAGAACCGTTGTTGCAAAACTCACCCAATATAGCTGCATTTGAAGCGCACGTTTTGGCCATTGAAGCCGATTTAGACGGCGTAGTTGACACCGGAACCGATGATGATTTATTTATTGCCAGTTATTTGCAAGGACATGTGGCCGTTGTAGCCAAGCCCATGGAAGTTCAGCCTGATGCTAATCTGATTAAGCTCGATCAGGCAATAATGCGCAGTCTTGAGGAGGCATTTGACAACAATGAACTAGACGTAGTCGATCAGGAAAAAGTGATTGCTTTGTGGCAAAGCTTGCTCAGTAAACGCCAGTTAAATAAATAAATTGGCAATGTTTTGCCGCCTCTCTACACGCAAGGTAAGTTAAAGCGAGCCGTTGGCGTCTTCAACAATGAGGCACGATTTTTGCGAGTCCGCTATTATAGATTATTGGCGGAATACGATTATGCGACCTCTGTTTACTTCGATGGCAACGTTTGTCAGCTGGTTTTGTTTGTTTGTCGTGGTATGGGGCCTGTTAGGTTGTGCGAGCCAGGAAGACATGAACCTACAGGCCGCTACGTCTTCTCGGGACCCAGTTCCACCTCTTGGCAATGTGGAATATCATACCTTCCAGTTGGCCAATGAACTTTTTTCTCAGGTGCAGCCAGCCAGACAAACCCGTTATGCGGTCGTCGGCTTTGTGCCCATTCCTACTCATAAATTCGATGCTGACAACAATCATCCACTACAGTTGCTAGGACATCAAATAAGGGAAGGGATGATAACAGAAGCGACAAAACGCGGATTCACCGCTCAAGAATTTTTAATAAGTAGCGATATAAAGTTAACAGCAGTGGATGACCGCGTGCTATCCCGCAGCGTTGACGAATTGTCAAATGTGCAACGGGTGGACTATTACATTACGGGAACGATACTGCATCAGCAGGAAGGCGCAGTAGTTAATGCCAGGATTGTCCATGTTAGGAATAAGGAAGTTGTTGCGGCAGCAACACGCTTCTTTCCTGGCACGCTTTTTTGGCGTGAAGAGCAGGTTACCACCAGACAAGGGCGGCTTTACCGAATGGCAAAGTCAGATCCCCAACAGTAAAAAGAGTTGAGTAGGACCATGAATCAAAAATTTGCCAGGTATCTATTATGTGCCGGTGTTGCCACTTTAGCTGCATGCACCACGTATGATGGCGAACAGGCTGAATCCTTATCAGCCAAGCCTCAGCTCAATGTTATTGATATTACAACGGTAGATTCAGACGGAGGTATGCATTACAGCAAACCAAATTATGATCAAGAGGATAACTTCGGTGCGCCGGGACAACCACCGCTTTATTCCAGTGTTCAAGGGGCTTATAAGGGAAGACCGTTAACCAAGCACGTCGGAGATTATGTGCAAAACCTGACTCAGGACTTGGTCTCCAATATGGACTATGTTACTCAGAAAACGCCGATTGGTGTTACGCATTTCGCTTTATTGGACAGTGATTTACAGCAAACAAATTTACTCGGCCGGCAAATGGCTGAGTCGTTTATGCATGAGTTTCACAAATTTCGTATACCTGTTATCGACTTTAAGACCACAGAGTATATCCGCGTGACTGATCAGGGCGATTTTGTGCTGACAAGAGATTATTTAGAGCTCGATAATGCGGCAGCGATCCAATATGTGCTAACAGGAACAATGGCCAAACACCAAGGTGGCTATTTTATCAATGCCAGACTGATTGGTATGCAGTCGAGAGCCGTAGTGGCGTCGGCGCAAACGCTGATCCCCTTCTATGTGGTTGATGCCATCATTCCCAGTGATCTGGATTCAATGAGCACCATGCAGGATGGCATTAAGCTGTCTCAGGGCGAGTAAGATGATTGACGTTTATCGTTTTCTTTCACTTGTTGCTGTGGGGGCAACCCTTAGTGCATGCAGCACATTGGTGCCTCATGTTTACCAGCCAGTTCATGAGTCAAATATCGTTAATGATACTGCTGCAATTTCTGAACAGCTGGCGGCGGAAAAAGGACTGGATTATCGACCGGAAACCTCCGAATCAATTGACGCTGATGTAGTTGCTTTTGGCAGACCAAAAACCGTGCACAAATATGTGGACGATTATGCTGACCAATTAGCCATGTTACTGATGGAGCGTGCTTTTTTACTCAAACAAAGCGACAAAATAGCAGTCGCCAGTTTTGTCCGCTTTAATCGCTCATTAAGAGAACCTACTGTCTTTGGCAATCGTTTGGCGGAGGCACTTGGCATAGAGTTACAGCAATATGGCATGTCCATTATAGAAACCAAACTTACGAAAGATTACGCCATTACCCATTACGGTGACCTGGCGTTGTCACGCAACGTTAAGCATTTACCAAGAGAACTTAATGTTGATTATATACTCACTGGCACCTTGATAGAGCGCGGTGAGGGGGTAACGGTTAATGCGAGAATTGTTTCTATTGATTCACAGTCAGTGGCGGCAGCAGCCAGTTTGTACATCCCGCAATTTATTGTGTCTAACGAACATTTTTACATTCATGGACGCTAATCAGGCGCATAACGCTCTGGCGAGACTGCCTCGACAAGAACTTTACTGAGTGGCACAGGTTGCTGCGTTAACTTACTTGCCAGTATTTCTGACATCAAGGGAGCAGTGGTCAGTCCTCGCGAGCCCAAACCACTCAAAATGCTGACGTGACTGTCTATACCTTTTTCAACAAGTTTACCTACTATAGGCTGATGATCCGGCAATGACATTCGGACCGATGCGCGTCCTGTTTGGTCAAATTGTAGTGTGCTGGCCCATTGCGAAGCAGACAACGCTTTTTGATGAACCTCCCTGTTCATCTGCTCTTCCTCAATTCTGTATGTGGTGTCAGTATCTTGCCTGACATACGTTGACCCCAGTGCATGGCGCTGCTGATATACCGGTGTTAAATAACCCTTATGGCAAACCACAGTTTGCAATTTGTTCAGTGGTGACTGCGTAGGAAGGTATTCCACCTGACCTCTTGTACGCCTGAACGGCAACGACGTAATGGCGTCTGTTAAATGAGACTCCGCGCCCGTGCAGAGCACTAAATGATCGTAGGTGGCGCTTGAAACGTCAGTATTGATGATTACCCCGTGGGCAGTCGACGTGATACTGTTTACTCTTGTTTTGTCTACCAGCCTGAAACGTCCACTTGATTCACAGGCCTGAACTAGTGCGTTAACCAGCTCGGGTGGGCAGATCCAACCGCCATGCGGAAAATATAGGGCTGGATAGTGTAAATCGATTCCCGTTATCTCCGCTGTACGATCAGCCTGTAAACCTCTTACTAACGAGTCTGGCCAAACGCTATTTGATAACAATTTTGTCTGGCGCTTTATAGTTTGGTCTGAGAAAGCAAGCTGTACTACACCACACCAGTCATGCGCAAAATGAAACCCGGCATCAAGTAGCTGCCTGTATCGTTGAATAGCAAAAAGGAAGCTGTGTGCCTGTATCCTGGCTGCGTGACTGCCTTGTGCATGTAACTGTGGGTAAAAACCGCCTTGCGCATTGCCTGATGCTCCACTGGCCAATTGTTTGTCGCAAAATAAGGTAACCTGAAGCCCTTTTTGGATTAATGCATAGGCCATGTTTGCACCCGCAAGTCCTCCGCCTATGACAGCGATGTGTTCAGGTATGCTGGTTCGCATCTTTGGTTCACTTTTAGACTCTGTTGTACTTAATTCGCCTCGCAGCATTTCTCTCTTACGGCCAAACCCCGGGGATTTATGCATAGTGAAACCCGCGTCAATTAACCCTCTCCGCACAAATCCTGCCGCTGTGAATGTTGCTACTGTGGCTGAAGCTTTGGATAGTCGAGCCATATTGTCAAACAAGCTCTGACGCCACATCTGCGGGTTTTTGCTCGGTGCAAAACCGTCCAGAAACCAAGCGTCGACAAGGCCGTCATCCTTTATGTCCCATTGCGCCATCACATCATCGACGTCACCGAGCCATAAATCTAAGGTAACCTGCGGAAAAACCAGTCTGTGAGCACCAGCTAAGTCAATCGGATACTGGTTTACGAGCATGTCTGCGTAGATGGCAAGAGACGGATGCTTAGCCAGTGCATCTGATAAGTCTGTAACTGTTAAAGGAAATTTTTCACAGGACAATATAGTTAGTGTTTTCAGCGGAGCTTGGGGAAACTGCTGACGGAACGTTAAAAAAGTTGCAATCGTTAGCAAACAGTTTAGGCCTGTGCCAAATCCAGTCTCTGCAATACAGAAGTGTGGTTGTTGCCATGTTTGCCAGCGTGACACCAGAGCATTGCCGTTTAGGAAAACATGCTCGGTTTCGGCCAGTCCATCGTCATTTGAGAAATATACATCATCAAAGGCGTCTGCTACAGGGGTACCGCTTTCGTTAAAGCGAACTTTGGCGGGTTGAATTTTCATCATTTAGGAGGACCGACTACTTTAATCTGGGTTGCAATATTATGAGCATTGATTCACAGTGTACACTTGTACGCTGAAATGAGAATAAACCTCGTAATGCTACGATTTCACAACAAATTTGCAAAGGGTAACATATGAAACGAGTAGTCATCACTGGCATGGGTATTGTGTCGAGTATTGGCATCAACAAACAGGACGTACTGGCCTCTTTAAAAGCAGGCAAGTCGGGGATCACTTTTTCAGAATCATTTGCTGAAATGGGCTTGCGCAGTCAAGTATGGGGTGATGTCGACATCGATATGTCCGAGCATGTTGACAGAAAGCAGCTGCGCTTTATGGGTGACGCCGCGGCTTACGCATATGTTGCAATGAAACAGGCTGTTGAAGACTCAGGTTTAACGGAAGCACAAATCTCTAACCCCCGCACTGGCATAGTGGCAGGGTCGGGCGGTGCTTCATCTGAGCATCAGGTCGCGTCTGCAGATATTCTAAGAGAAAAAGGGGTGAGACGCGTTGGGCCTTATATGGTGACACGTTGCATGGCTTCAACGGTTTCTGCCTGTTTAGCGACACCGTTCAAAATCAAAGGCGTTAACTATTCGATTGCATCAGCATGTGCTACCAGTGCGCACTGTATTGGTCACGCAATGGAGCTGATTCAATTAGGGAAGCAGGATGTAGTATTTGCTGGTGGTGGTGAAGAGCTTCATTGGACCCTGTCTGCACAGTTTGATGCTATGGGGGCATTGTCGTCTAAGTACAATGACGATCCGACAGCGGCGTCGAGAACCTATGATGCAGACAGAGATGGTTTTGTAAGCAGTGGTGGCGGCGGTATGGTCGTGGTCGAGTCACTAGAGCATGCGTTGGCCCGCGGTGCCCATATATACGCAGAAGTCGTGGGGTACGGCGCAACGTCGGACGGTGTTGATATGGTTGCGCCCTCAGGTGAAGGTGCTGTGCGTTGTATGCAAATGGCACTGGAGAACGTTGAAGGGGATATCGACTATTTAAATACACACGGTACATCCACACCAGTGGGTGATGTAAAAGAATTGGAAGCGATCCGAACTGTGTTTGGTGATAAACGGGTTCCGATAAGCGCCACTAAGTCTCTAACTGGACATGCTTTGGGAGCAGCGGGTGTCAATGAAGCAATTTATTCTTTACTCATGCTGGAAAATAGCTTTATATCGCCGTCAATAAATATTTCAAACTTGGATGAAAAAGCAGAAGGTTTGGATATAGTCACTGAGACCAGAGATGCAGAGTTAAATACTGTAATGTCTAATAGTTTTGGTTTTGGTGGAACCAACGCAACCTTGGTCATGCAAAAATATAAAGGCTAATGCGAATACTTTATGAAGACACTATGCCCCACGCAGGGGCATATTTCTCTGCGTTGGGGAACGCCAGTGCCTACAAATGGCAAACGCTTTCCCCAAACGACTTAGTCAATGTAGACATTCTGGCTGTTCGCTCAACCACAAAAGTCGACCGTCATCTCATTGCTAAGGCTAATCAGTTAAAATATGTGGCTACCGCAACAGCGGGGACAAACCACATGGATACCCATGCGCTCACTGAAGCTGGCATTCATTGGTCATCAGCTGCGGGTTGTAATGCCGTAGCCGTGGCGCAGTATGTAGTCAGTGCCCTGTGTTATGCGCATCTATCTCATTCCCTTAACCTCGACAATATAACCGTTGGCATTGTTGGTGCTGGTCATGTTGGTACAGCAGTCAGTAGCATGCTTGATGCATTAGGAGTTTGCTATGTGCTTTGTGATCCGCCAATCGCATCAGCCGACAGCCGAACCTTTGTCTCTTTGCAAGAAGCGCTAAAATGTGACGTCATTACGTTACATGTGCCCTACACGAAAGAAGGCCTATATCCTACAGAGAACCTGTTGAGCAGGGAACTGCTGGCAAAGCTGGAACCTCGCCAATGGCTGATTAATGCGTGTCGTGGCGAGGTGATAGATGAGGACGCGATCATTGCTCTTAAAAAAGCGGGTGGTGGTCCCAATTTGGTATTAGACGTTTTTGCGAATGAACCTCACATTAATCAGGTACTATTGCCCTATGTTCAAATCGCAACACCTCACATAGCTGGCCATACACTTGAAGGCAAGGTAAGAGGTACGCAGATGGTTTATGACTGGCTGCGAAATACTGTGCCGTCGTTTAATGGCGCAGCAAGTAAAAATATGGATAACATGTTGCCAAAGGTTGATCCTATTACTGCCAAAGATTTAGCAATGCCATTTCAGCTGATGCCATTTTTATTGCGAATATATGATATACATTTTGATCATAGGCAATTTGTAAATAACATGGCACAATCCAACGCATTCTCGCAAATGCGAAAGGCTTACAGAGTCAGGCGAGAATATTCTGCGTATAGACTGGCCTTTGCCAGTGAGTTGTCTGACGACAACCGACGCGTATTGACAGCCTTGGGCTTCAATCTAAACGCTTAATAAATCAATAAAATTTTTATAATAGGAGCATAAAACACCATGTCTCAATCCTTTGATGTTGCCGTTTTGGGGGCAACAGGTCTGGTAGGACAGACCATGATAGAGTTACTTGAAGCGCGTGACTTTCCAATTAATACGCTTTATCCACTGGCGAGTAAACGCTCGGCAGGTGGCACGGTAACCTATAAAGGAAAAGACATCACGGTGTTAGATGCAGACGAGTTTGACTGGTCAAAAGCGCACTTTGGTTTCTTTTCTGCTGGTGGCAGTGTGTCGGCAAAATTTGCCCCAATTGCCGGTGATGCGGGCTGCATTGTTATCGACAATACTTCACATTTTCGCTACGACAATGACATCCCTCTGGTCGTTCCAGAGGTCAATGCCCATGCATTGGCTGATTTCCGTAATCGCAATATTATCGCCAACCCCAATTGTTCAACCATTCAAATGTTAGTGGCACTTAAGCCTATTCAGGATGCTGTTGGTATTTCGAGAATAAATGTAAGCACTTATCAGTCTGTTTCTGGTGCGGGTAAGGACGCTATGGAAGAGCTGGCCAAACAAACCGCTGACCTACTTAATGCACGCGAAGTGAAATCAGAGGCCTTTAGTCGTCAGATTGCATTCAATGCGATTCCACAAATCGATGTTTTTATGGACAACGATTACACTAAAGAAGAGATGAAAATGTCATGGGAAACCCAAAAAATAATGGGCGATGACAGTATACTGGTCAATGCAACCGCAGTGCGTTTGCCCGTGTTTTACGGTCATGGTGAAGCTATTCATCTCGAAACGCATCAACCTATAAGTGCTGAAGAAGTGAAAGATTTGCTGGCTAACGCACCGGGTGTGACCGTGTATCGTGATCGTGAGGACTTTCCCACGCAGGTTAGCAGCGCTAGCGGCAATGACAGTGTTCATGTAGGGCGCATACGCAACGATATTACTCATCCCAATGGTATCAACCTGTGGGTAGTGTCAGACAACATCCGCAAAGGCGCAGCAACCAACAGTATTCAAATTGCTGAAACGCTTATCCGAGACTACCTGTAAAAAGAACTAATGTAAGCCACCTGCAGCTATCTTTTGCCGCGGGTGGCTTTGTGGTTTATATTCAATACTAATGTTTGCCAAGTTGACAAAAATGTAAAACACTTTTATGTCGGCGCGAATCTTGCTAGTTTTCAAACTGAGAGATTGTTCGCTTGTTTGGCGTCATAATTTTGTCGTTATTTTCAACCAGCAAACAGACAATAAATATAAAAAGGTTCATCCGGTTTACAGGGTAGGTGATCGGTTTTGGGGGACAGTGTAGAAGCGCTATGAGATACACCCGGTTAGTGATAATTGCCGCTCTTATGAGTGTAGGCATAGGATTTCCTGGCATAACGCCTTCAGGAAATGGTGCTTTTGCGCAGGAAAGTGTACCGATCAAGGGGCCAAAAAGTGCTACTGACCAGTTTTCTGGTGCAGTATACGGGCCGATAACCTCCAGTGACACCCTCTGGCGTATCGCTGAGCGGTACAGACAAAACAATACATTGTCTATTTATCAGGTAATGGTCGCTATTTATGAACTTAACCCTGATGCTTTTGAAAAACAAAATTTAAACTTAATGGTCGATGGCGCTATGTTGCAGCTGCCATCGGAGCGATTTATTGCCCGAATCGATGCTGAAAAAGCAAAAAAGCGGGCTGAGCAGGACGACAACAATTGGGAGCGTGCGCAACAGCAGCCTGGCGATCCCAAAGAAAACCTCAAACCGCCCTCACCACTTGTCAATCAGGAAGATTTGGCAATCACTAAGACGGCGCTAGAAGACAAGCTGAATACATTGGATGCTTCACAAGCTGCACAATTCGAGTTGTTACGAGAGCAGTTTGCGTTGTCTATTGATAGCGTCGAAACACTCCTTCAAGACAACCAAAAGTTGTATGAACGAATAGACAAGGTAAACACTGATTTAGACGCACTGCGCTCAAAAGTAGAGAGTGATGTGCAAACGCAGATGCAGGAACAATCGGGTCAAATCAACGAAATTCTCTCCTTGATGCGTCAGGAGCAACAGCAACGAGAAGAAAAAGAAGCTGCGTCAATTATGACCCTGCTTTCTTCGCCTACTGCACTCATAGCAATATCAGCGCTACTGACAGTGTCATTAATTGGTGGAATAGGCGCTTGGTTGTTAAAACGCAATCCGAGCAAAGCTCAAGATACTGACACAACAACAGTAACTGAATCAGCTGAAAAAGCGATGGACTTGTCAACAGCCGATGATCTGGCAGACACCTCCTTAGGGGGGGATGACGATTTGAGCGATGATGATTTGTTCAATGATGACGATTTACTGGACGATGTGTTGTCCAGTGAATTGGAAGAATCATTGGATGATGAACTTGAAAGTTTTGCTGATTTAAGTGATGAAATGTTAGTGCCGGACCAGTCTGAATCTGGTGACAGTTCGGAAGATTCATTATTTGAAGAGGGTGAATCTGAACTTGATCAGGATGATTTAGATAGTTTGTTTGAAGAAGATACCCTGGCTGAGGACCTCGAGAGCGGTGATGGTATCGACATTTCAATGCAAGACGAAGAGCTCCTCGATAACCTTTCTCAAGAGTCCGACTCTGAACTCTTGGATGAGATGCTTGAAGATGACGAAATTGATGACATCGCCAATGTTGCTCAGGATGGTGAAACGACCGAAAACCTGCTTGATGAAGGCGGTACAGAGGGTGCTGACGAAACGGTAACCGTAGATGCCATTGAACCGGCAGAAGATGCACCTGAGATAGATATTGACGATCTACTTGAGGAAAACGCTGAGACGCCAAATATCGCCGAGAAGCTGGGCGTTGATGAAAATAACCTTGATGAAGAAATGCTGTCTAAAATCGATGATGAGATACAGCAACAAGGACAAGAACTCGACCAGCTCACCGATAATATTATTGGTGAGATAGAACAGCTGGAAATGATGGGCGGTATGCTCGATGAGCTGGATGATAGTGATGAAGAGGCCATAGAAGTTCCCGAAGATGGAAGCCATGGGCCTCAAGATTTAGATGCACTGGCAGAGGATCTGGAAGATATTCAGGTTGATGATATGGCCAATGCCGAAGATTTTGCCGATCCATTGTCTGATGAACTACTCGCCGAGTTGCAAAATGATGATGCGGATGATTTAACTGAAGAATTACTGCAAGAGCTTGAGCCTGAACCCGATGATGTGGCTGAGGCACCCAAAGATGAAAGTGACGCGCTGGCCGATGAGCTACTTGAAGAACTCGAACAATCGCCAGATCCTCTTGATGATTTAAGTGATGAGCTTTTGGCAGAATTGGATGATGCTGGAGATTCTGAACCGCAAGCTGAAGAAGACAGCGACACCCCAGATGATGCCTTGTCTGATGACGTGCTGGATGAGCTTGAAAGCACGCCACAAGCTGAAGAAGATAGTGAAACCCTAGATGAAGCCTTGTCTGATGACGTGCTGGATGAGCTTGAAAGCACGCCACAAGCTGAAGAAGATAGTGAAACCCTAGATGAAGCCTTGTCTGATGACGTGTTGGATGAGCTGGAAAGCACGCCACAAGCTAAAGAAGACAACGACACCCTAGATGATGCCCTGTCTGACGACGTGCTGGATGAGCTGGAAGGCACGCCACAAGCTGAAGAAGACAGCGACACCCTAGATGATGCCCTGTCTGACGACGTGCTGGATGAACTGGAAAGCACACCGCAAGCTGAAGAAGACAACGACACACTAGATGATGCCTTGTCTGACGACGTGCTGGATGAGCTGGAAAGCACGCCACAAGCTGAAGAAGACAGCGACACCCTAGATGATGCCTTGTCTGACGACGTGCTGGATGAGCTGGAGAGCACACCACAAGCTGAAGAAGACAACGACACCCTAGATGATGCCTTGTCTGACGACGTGCTGGATGAGCTGGAAAGCACGCCACAAGCTGAAGATGACAGTGAAACCTTAGACGAACAAGATGCTGCATCACAGAATGATCATGAGATTGATGATTCAATTTTAGAGAATGTGGACGACTTCAGCCTTGAGCAAGAACAGGATGGGGTGTTACCGGAAGAGGAAAAACCCGCAAAAAAAGAGGTCAAGGAAGCAGCTGAAGATATCTCTGACGTGCCTGGTATTGATGACTGGTTATCAGAGAACTCAGATTCTACTGACACGGCGATTCTCGATGAGCTTGAAAATACTGATTTTGACGAGCTACTGAATTCAATCGACGAACCGACGCCAGAGATTGAAGAAGCACAAGAAAAGCCTAAACTGGATAACCCTGATCTGGACTTAGATGCGTTGCTCAATGACTTTGATGATATTGGTGCAGACTTGAGTGGCGACGCAATATCAGAAGACTTTGTTAGTGTAGAGTCGTTGATTGATGAAGCCGATCAGGACGATTCACCTTTACCTCAAGATGATTTTGATTTGGATGTGAGTCTGGATGAATTCACTGGGGCTCTGGCTGACAACGATATGATTGATGTAGATTTAGACGCCAGTCAGGCTGCAAATTTAGATCTAGCGAGGGCCTATATAGACATGGATGATTTCAGTGCAGCTAGAGGCTTGCTCAACGAAGTACTGGAGCATGGGAATGAGGGGCAAATTGAAGAAGCCAAGGCACTTTTACAAGAATTAGGTGATGCCTAAACCGTTTCGGGCTACACTAGCGCGCATTTTGTAGAAGGGCAGTGGTGAACATGCGAATAGCATTAGGCATTGAATACGACGGCGCGGCGTTTTACGGCTGGCAACGTCAACAAAATGTACCGAGTGTGCAAGCCCACTTGGAAGATGCGTTGTCTGTTGTCGCAAATCAACCGATTACCGTGCATTGTGCAGGGCGCACTGATGCTGGCGTGCATGCAACTGGACAGGTTGTTCACTTTGACTGCTCAGTACAACGCCCAGATAAAGCCTGGACGCTGGGCGTTAATGCTAACTTACCCGATGCAATTTCGGTTTGCTGGGTAAAAACAGTTGCTCAAGACTTTCATGCACGTTTCTCTGCGACGGCAAGACGCTATCGCTACATTATATACAATCACCGTTCACGTCCGGCTATTTTGTGTTCGGGCCTGACTCATGTGCACAAACCTTTAAACGAAGAAAAAATGCACCGTGCCGCACAGGCGCTGTTAGGCGAGCAGGATTTCAGCTCCTTCCGGGCTGCACTTTGCCAATCAAATTCTCCATGGCGAAATGTCACCAACCTATCTGTACATCGACAAGATCGGTTTGTCATTATCGATATTAACGCGAATGCATTTGTTCACCATATGGTCAGGAATATTGCGGGATCGTTAATTGCTGTTGGTTGTGGAGAACAGGAAGAGCAATGGGTAGCGTGGTTGTTAGCACAAAAGGATCGAACACTCGCAGCGGCAACCGCTAAACCACACGGCCTTTATTTGGTTGATGTAACCTATCCAGAAGAGTTTGAATTACCAACCCGGCCTGTCGGGCCAATATTTTTAACTGATGATTAGACCAGTTTTGCTTTTTATGGGCGCGTTAAATGTGGTGTAATACGCGGCTATCGCCCGCTTGGTATGAGTAGAGAGGAACATAATAATGAGCTGGATACAAAAAATACTTCCTAGAACCCAAACATCCACAAAAGGCAATGTGCCAGAAGGTGTATGGACAAAGTGCTCATCTTGCCAGGCTGTGCTGTACAAATCAGAATTGGAAAAATTGCAGGAAGTCTGTCCCAAGTGTGATCATCATATGCGGATCAGTGCTAGGCGTCGCCTGGATGGATTTCTAGATCAATCAAACCGCGAGGAAATCGCGGCTAACCTCGAGCCTCAGGATATCTTGAAGTTTAAGGATTCGAAGAAATACAAGGACCGTTTGGTCTCTGCGCAAAAAGCAACGAATGAAAAAGATGCGCTGGTAGCAATGAAAGGTGAGCTCAAAGGCATGCCGATCGTCGTTGCAGCGTTTGAGTTTTCCTTTTTAGGCGGGTCTATGGCGTCCGTGGTTGGCGCGCGTTTCGTCGCAGCGGTCAATGCAGCAATTGAAGCGAATGCACCGCTCATATGCTTTTCTACCAGTGGTGGGGCACGTATGCAGGAAGCCCTGTTGTCACTCATGCAAATGGCGAAAACATCGGCCGCGCTAGCAAAACTTAGCGAAAAAGGTTTGCCCTATATTTCAGTATTGACCGACCCAACCATGGGCGGTGTATCTGCTAGCTTAGCTATGTTAGGTGATATCAATGTCGCTGAACCTAAAGCATTGATTGGTTTCGCTGGCCCGCGAGTGATTGAACAAACGGTGAGAGAAACATTACCCGAAGGTTTTCAGCGAAGCGAGTTCTTGCTTGAAAAAGGTGCCATCGACATGATTGTTGACAGACGTGATATGCGAGACAAACTTCACGGAATTTTGCTTAAATTACACGCCTGATAATGCGTTCACTGCAGCAATGGCTGAGTTATCTGGAGTCGATTCACCCCACCTCAATTGATATGGGGTTAGTGCGGGTAAAACGCGTAGCAGACAGACTTGACTTCAACTGGCACTCTTCGACAGTTATTACCGTTGGTGGTACCAATGGTAAAGGTACAACCTGTCGCGTGCTTGAGTATCTGCTCCAGGCGCAGGGTCATAGCGTGGCCACTTATCGCTCCCCGCATTTGCTGGACTATCGCGAGCGTGTAACCTTCAACGGTGAAATGCGCGATGAATCTGAATACACGCAGGCTATGCAGGATGTTGAAGAGGCCAGAGGCGCTATCACATTAACCTATTTTGAGTTTGGTACCTTAGCCGCTATGCAAATGATGCAGCAGTGGAAACCTGATTTTATATTGCTCGAAGTCGGCTTGGGTGGCAGGTTAGATGCAACCAATATTGTTGACAATGATTGCGCTGTAATTACATCAATTGGTATTGATCACGAACGCTTTCTTGGCAATACAAGAGAGTCGGTCGCAACGGAAAAAGCGGGTATATTCCGCGCTCACAAACCTGTGATCATTGGTGAAACTAGCCCGCCCGCACCACTCTTGGAAAAAAGTTGTGAGTTGCGGAGCCTTGCAAGATGGGCCGGTAAAGACTTCGCTTACCACGAAAATACAGATGGCTCATGGAGTTGGTCAGGAAAGCAAAACGAGTTTGACAACTTGCCTTATCCTCAGGTGCCAATACAAAATATGAGTACAGCGCTAGCGACATTGGAAGCCCTAGGGCTAGCATTGGAGACTAAACACATTAATGCCTGCTGCCGCGAAGCGAGATTACCTGGCCGGCGACAGATTATCCAACGGCATCCTACCGTCCTGGTAGATGTTGCTCATAATCCTCACGCAGCGGCAGACCTTGTGAAGTATTTAACAACACACAGCTCGGCCAAGCACTACCGATTAGTTGTTGCCATGTTAAATGACAAAGCCACAAAAGAAACATTAGCGTGTTTTGAGTGTTTAGCGGCGAGCTGGTATTTGTCGTCTACTTCAGGTGAAAGAGGCTTGCCAGCACAAGCGCTGAAGGAAACGTTGAATACAATATGTGCAGCAACCTGTTATGAGAATATCGAACAGGCTTACTTATCTGCATTAAAAGAGGCAGACCGTGATGACATCATAGTGGTATTTGGCTCTTTTTTAACGGTGGCAGACGTATTAGCATTAGGGTCTGAGTAATTAACCCCAACTGGTTGTAGGAGCGACGCTTGTCCAGTCCTTTTCAAAACAGACTAGTCGGCACTGTGATATTAGTGGCGCTAGCGGTCATTTTCCTGCCTGATTTTTTAGACGGCAAAAAAGAGGCGCGAGAGCCTTTATTCGAAAGTGTGCCTGCGGTACCTGATAAAAAGCCTATAGTGAACCCTGAGCCATTTCCCTTGGAACGGGTCGAAAACAATGCCCAGCGACCGGTTGAGATTGTCGCCGCTGCGGCAGATGACGATGCCCTGAAAGACAATGAGTCAACTGTCGATGAAAGCAGTCAGGAAATGCCACCTTCATCGGATGAAAATACTATACCCTCTGCTCAGGATTTGGCGAATCAGACCGTGATTGAAAAACCTGACCCCTCACTTTCAGGTGCAGGTTGGGTAATCCAGTTGGGTAGCTTTCGGCATGAAAAGAATGTCAGGCTTTTACTGGATAAGCTAGAGAAGGCCGGTTACCGCGCATTTAGCCGTCCCATTCAAACGCAGTCTGGCCCGTTAACCAAGGTGTTTGTCGGTCCGGATGTGCAAAGAAGCAAGTTAGAGGATTCCTTACCCCACCTAAAATCACTGACAGGGCTTAATGGTAAAGTCACGCGCTTTTCTGTCTCGCCATAGGTACAACAAATCGTGGTATTCAGAATGGCAATCATATAGAATGCGCGCCATCTTGACGTTCTTCAAGCAGTCTGGGTGAGTTAGTTGTTAAACTGGATAGACTTTGCACTTATTGGTGTAATAGCGCTTTCTACAATCATAAGCATTGTAAGAGGGTTTATTAAAGAGGCTATATCACTAGTTGTGTGGTTTGGCGCACTTTTTATCGCTAGCCAGTTTTATCCTGACGTCGCTGTTTATTTCACTTCAATTGAAGATGCTGTGCTGCGCAATGGTGCGGCGATAGCTGTGCTGTTCGTTTCCACACTGATTGTCGGTGGATTGGCCAACTACACCATAGGCCAGTTGGTGAGGGTCACTGGATTATCGGGCACAGACAGAGCTCTGGGTGCAGTTTTTGGTGCATTGAGAGGCGTATTGATTGTGAGTGCACTATTATTCTTCGTAGATACGTTTACGCCTTCCTCGGAGGCACAATGGTGGCAAGAGTCTGTGTTAATTCCGGAGTTTGCCGTCATCATCGAATGGTTCTTTGAATACGTCAAAGGTAGTTCAAGTTTTGTTAAACCCGCTTAAACATAGGTATTACTGATGTGTGGTATTGTCGGAATTGTAGGAAAATCGCCAGTTAATCAATCACTTTACGATGGATTAACGGTATTACAGCACCGAGGTCAGGATGCCGCTGGGATCATGACCATTGATAATGGTGAGCTCAACTTGCGTAAGGCCAACGGTTTAGTACGTGATGTGTTTCACACACGCCATATGAAACGTCTTACGGGTAATATGGGTATAGGGCATTGTCGTTATCCTACTGCGGGTTCTTCGAGTTCTGCAGAAGCCCAGCCTTTTTACGTCAATTCTCCCTTTGGCATTGCTTTTGCGCACAACGGTAATTTAACCAATGCCCACGAACTGAAAGAAAACTTGTTCAGAACGGCTCGCCGTCATATGAACACAACGTCAGACTCTGAAGTGTTATTAAATATTCTTGCTCATGAGATTCAGCAAATTCCTGATCTGGATATCGCACCTCAACAAATGTTTGATGTTGTTGCTAAAGTTCACAAGCAAATTCGGGGAGCCTATGCAGTGGTTGCAGCTATTATCGGGCAGGGCATTGTTGCCTTTCGCGACCCCAATGGCATTCGACCTCTTGCGCTGGGCAAACGCACCACTGAGTTGGGTGATGAATTCATGGTGGCGTCTGAGAGTGTTGCACTTGATGCCGTAGGCTTTCAGTTTATTCGTGATGTTGCGCCCGGTGAGGCTATTTACATCACCGAAGCGGGCGAGCTGCATACCAAACAGTGCTTTGAAGCACCGACTCACACGCCTTGTATCTTTGAGTTTGTTTATTTTGCCCGTCCTGACTCATTTATTGATGGTGTGTCTGTGTATGCCTCCAGGGTAAATATGGGGCGCAAGCTAGGTGAAAAGATCAAACGTGAGTGGGCCGATTTAGATATTGATGTCGTTATCCCTATTCCTGAAACCTCCATGGATGTAGCGCTTCAAATAGCGAATACCCTGCAGTTGCCATATCGGCAAGGCTTTGTAAAAAACCGCTACATTGGCCGTACATTTATCATGCCTGGCCAGACCATGCGCAAAAAATCAGTACGACGTAAGCTAAACGCCATATCTTCAGAATTCAAAGGTAAGAATGTACTGCTGGTAGACGATTCTATTGTACGTGGCACTACTTCGGGGCAGATTATCGAGATGGCCCGAGAGTCCGGTGCGAAAAAAGTGTACTTTGCCTCTGCTGCTCCGGAAATTCGATTCCCGAATGTGTATGGCATTGATATGCCTTCGGCCAATGAATTAATTGCTTACGGCCGTGAGATTGAACAAATCTCCGATCTTATTCGCGCTGATGGGCTAATCTTCCAGGATCTGACAGACTTAGTTGAAGCTGTTAGAGAAGAAAATACAGCCATTGAGCAGTTTGAAACATCGGTATTTGACGGCAACTATGTGACTGCTGACATTGACCAAAGTTACCTGGAACGTATTGATATGGCGCGCGGTGAACAGAGTCGAAAAGCCCCAGTGTTGCAGGCTGAACTGACGAACCTAGATATCCATAACTTGGACAGCTAGGCTCGCTGTTATTGCGGATCAGGAAGTAAAGACTGGTCCGCCTAACATTCCCCAAATGATGACCGAGCCAGTCATTAGAATAACCAACAATACTAAGCCACAAGTTACCACTGAACTAGAGTAAATGAAGCCTTTCTCTTCGGGAATGTGAAGCATGATCGGCACACCTGAATACAGCAGGTAAACCGAGTATGATAAACCGGCTAAACCCACCATCATAACGAACCAAAGTGCAGGATATAAACCTGCAAAGCCCACCATAAACAGTGGCGTTGCGGTATACGCAGCCAGTTCGAGTGCTTGCGTATAGGTAGGTTCGGCATCAAACGACTTGGCTAGCTCGTGCATCATAATAGCCAAAGCGACAACGCCCGCCACGAGACCAAAATACATGCCAACGCTAAATAGCATGGCGGTTTGTTCCGTGAGTCTGATTTTATCGCCTACACCAATACTCCAGCCTAAATGCGCAGACGCGTAATAGCAGACAACTGCTGGAATAAGCGCAATGATAGCTATATGGCTAAGTGCATAAATATAGCTCTCGTGTTTTTCATCAATGTCTTTCCACTCTTCGCGTGGGTGAGTGTAGATACCCCAGAGGTGATTTAGAATCATGTTTGCATCTTTATGTTAACAAGGTGTTAACATGAGTGTGTCGGAATACGGTTAATTAATCAACACATTAAAGGAAATACTGACAAAAAAATCGGTTTAAGTTGTTTTAACAAGCGGTTATCTGCGCACCTTTATTAGTGCCTCATTGCTTGTTGCAGTGTTAGACGGGTTAGGACAGGGCCTGCGAGTTCGAAAAAAACCGTCGTACTTACTACGACAGACAAAAGCACCTGTCGGTGGTCAGGAAAATACTGTGCTGCGGCCAATGCTAGGCCTATTCCGACACCAGCCTGGGGTAACATAGCCAAACCCATCCAGTTCCTGGTCATCGCTGGGGCGCCACTGAGGGTCCCGCCAATAAAAGCACCCAGCCACTTTCCAAGACATCTGGTCACGGTGTAAACAAGGCCCAATAAGCCTATTGTTACAATGGCGCTCAAGTCAATACTGGCCCCCGCCAGTACAAAAAATAGCACCATAAATGGCCACTCAATATTTTCAATCTCGTGAAAAGGGTAGTCGTGATGACGGGCAAAGTTTGCAATACAAACGCCCATGACGATAGCAGAAATTAAATATGACACATGAAATGCTTGTGCTAAGCCGCCACACAATAGGACACACCCCATAGCTTCAATGAGCATAGGCTGACCCGGTTTCATTCTACCTGTTAAGTAAGAAGCCGGCAGACCGATTGCCAAACCCAATAAAACAGCGCCGCCGATATCCCATGCCACAAAAGCGAGAGAATCTGCGATCGCATGTCCATTGATTGCTGATGCTATGGCAATACACACACCAAACAACAGCAGTGCCCAGGCATCGTCGATCGCCACTACCGCCAACAGTGTATTGGCATAGTTTGACTGTAACTTGGATTCATCAATTACATCATAAATCGCTGCGGGTGCCGTAGCTGATGCTATAGCCCCAAGTAACAAAGCCACATCATAGGACACACCAATCAATGCTGCACCAAGGTAGACCAGTATCGCTGTGACCAGCGCACCCATTAGGGAAATCCACAAAACCTGGCTACCGCTGTTTCTAAATTGGGCAAAAACAAGCTTGCCTCCCAACAGGAAACCTACCATCAACAAGGCAATATCTGTGACAAGTTCAAAGCTATTAGTGAGCCCCTCAGGCAGCAGGTTTAACCCTTCACTGCCTGCAGCAACGCCAAGAAGTAATAAAAGGGTTACTCTTGGCAATGCTGTGCGTTGGCCTACAGCGTTCACTGCTAAGCTGATTAGGAGCAGGGCGCCAATGGCAATGAATATCGCTGACTGGTTGGAAATATCCATATTCGATAACATAGTACACTCTTATTGGTCAGCATAATCGCTAATCTATATAAAGCACAATACGCAGAATGAACTATCTGGGACATCTCTATTTCGCTCAATCAACAGCAGACTCGCATATGGGGAGTTTGCTGGGAGACTTTCGTCGTGGCGTTGATATTAGCCAATTTAATACCGCAACCCTAAAGGCACTGGAAAACCATTACAAAGTTGACAAATTTACCGACAGCCATCCCAATGTACTTGCCTCAAAGCGTTTATTTCGTCCAGAAAATAGACGATTTTCAACGGTGGCGCTAGATATTTTATACGACCACTTTTTGATCCGTCACTGGAGCGATTATCACAACCAGGCATTGCCTCATTTTACAACGGCTAGTTATTCGTTATTAAAAAAAAGGGTGCCTGTAATGCCTCCAAGAATGAAAGCGGTGGTTTTGCACATGATAGAAAATGACGGCCTTAGCGTCTATCGAACCATGCAGGGGGTAGATAAAGCCATACAACACGTTGCGAACAGAATTAGATTTGCGAATACGTTTGCTACATGTACTGACGATATCATGCAGCATTATGATGCTTTGTTAGACCATTTCTTAGTTTTTTTACCCGCTTTGATCAAGCATGTTCAACACGATAATCCAGAACTTCCTTTACCGGGCCACTGTGAAAACGAAATTGGTCGTCAGGCAAAGTAACTAGCTGGCGTTCTTTTTCGATAAAAAACGCTACTCTAGGCGCAATACTCTCAGTAGCGATTTGTTGCGCTAGGCTAAGATAATCTTCAAAGTGACGCGCTTCAGAGCGTAACAAAGAGACATAGAATTTACTGATGTTTTCTTCCATGAAAGGGGCGATAGCAGCAAACCGCTCACAACTTCTCGCTTCGATAATGGCACCACAAATAAGGGTGTCGATGAGCTTTGCAGGCTCGTGGGTTCGCACGCATCGCATCAGGCCTTTTGCATAGCGTGAAGCGGTCAGGTTGTCATAAGAAATATCACGACTTTGCATAATTTCTAAGACTTGCTGAAAATGGTGAAGCTCTTCTTTAATTAGCAGTACCATCTTGCTAATCATTTCATCACCATGAGCGAAGTCAGATTTATTAATCAGCTTTTTAGACAAACTGATATGTTGAGAAAAGTCGCCATTCCCTATTTTTCGATAGACAAAGTCTTCAAATGGCTTTAGCCACGCCAATAATGCATCGCCACTTTCTTTATCAACGGCATAGCGTCTGAGTAACAACATAGCCGTTTGTGCGGCCTTCAACTCGCAGTTTGCGTGATCAATCAGCAGAACAGCAAAATTTTCAGACCGTTTGGCTTGTGCAAGCCAGGTTTCAGGTGTTTTACAGCCAAGAAATGCATGTATGGGGTTAAGCAAAGTATCCACGATTTTTTCAGGTCATCTTGTTTGCGCTCATTATGCGTAGGCTGATTGTAGAATCAAGCAAAATGGCTGCTTATTGCGCCAATACAGTCACGTATTGTTTACCTGTAAACGCATAGGCGGTGCTTTTAACCAGTTGTGCTCATGATATTCGCTCTGCGCACAGGTTATATGTAGGGTAAACGCATGCCGAGATGTGTTTGAACGATTCGCTGAACTAAAATGCGGTAATACGCCATTAAATACCACCAAGGTGCCCGCTTTCACTTCAAGAGGCACAGCGGTTTCGTCTGCAGGCCAGGTAACGTCCGTGAGTTGTTCCAAATTTGTGGTGTTGTCCTCAAACCGTTTAAATTGCTCCTGAAGTGGGTAAGTGGCACCGTTGGGGGCTACCTGCAAGCAACCATTATTGAGATTAGCGTCTTCAATGGCCAGCCAAAATGTGACAACGGATTGCGGTGTTGTATAAAAGTAAGTTGCATCCTGATGCCAGCGAACCTCTCCACCAATTCTGGGCTGCTTGAAAATATACATGGACTGTCTTATTTCAGGTGCAACCACACCAAGATCGCGGGCGATGTTGGCAATGTCTGCAGACTGACTAAATTGTTTAAACGTTGGGTTCAGGTTGTGCAGAGCATGGCCAATCTTGTTAATGCTAAGTAACTTTTGCTGTGTGAGATGACCGTTGTCGTCAAAAGCTTCTTCTTCAAAAAAACACCGAACTTTGTCATCAGAGGATAAAAAGTAATCCTGTTGATTCGTGTAGGACTCTTTTGTTGAAAACGTTGCTCGTGTGGACTCCGCGTCAAATTGATCGACAATATCAAGCGCGGCCTGCCTGAGCTCATTCATTTGTGCCAGACTAAAGGCATCCTCAATGACCACATACCCATTTTTCTGAAACGCGTGTTTCTGCTTGAGTGAAAGCATAGTTCTTATTCGTTAAACAAGATAAAATCACCATAGCATTGGCAGTATCAGGTTGCCACTATCAACACAAAGTAGGAATGCTGATGTCACAAAACAGTTTTTCTTGGTTATGTCCTTCTTGTCGGCAGCCACTTCACCACAGTTCTCGAAGTTGGACATGCATAAAAGGTCATCAATTTGATTGTGCTAAAGAGGGTTACGTCAATCTAATGTTGGCACAACACAAGAACAGCAAGCAGCCGGGAGACAGTAAAGCCATGGTGGCGGCAAGACGGTCATTTTTAGAAAGTGGCAATTATGCGCCACTGGCGAATAAAATGGCCGAAATACTGTTGGCAAATATATCGACAGATGCTCACTCTCATAAACCATTTGCACTGTTTGATGCTGGGTGTGGTGAGGGGTATTACCTAAATTATGTTCAAGCGCATGTGGCACCTAAACTGGGCGTGGTGGAAAGTAGTGGCGTAGATATCTCAAAATTTGCTGTGCAAAAAGCGGCTAAACAGTACAAAGAGCTACATTTTGCAGTGGCCAGTACCTATGCCATACCGGTTGCTGATGACTCGCAAGATCTGCTTATACAAGTGTTTGCTCCAAGTAGTGATGAGGAAGTTCACCGCATTATTAAACCCGGTGGGTTTTGGTTGAGAGTCAATCCGGCCGCGGACCATCTTCATCAATTAAAGGCTCTGGTTTATGACAAGCCCAAAGCACATGACATGAAGGTGTCCTCGCCACAAGGCTTCAAAAAAATTGTGACAGAGCGCCTGCGTTTTAACGTATCACTTGACGATAGGCAGAGCAGGGAAAGCTTGCTGATGATGACTCCTTTCTACTGGCAAATCTCCGAGCAAAAAAAGGCGCATTTATTGGCGCATTTACAGCAAGTCGAGGCCGACTTTCTGATTGAGTTGTTTCAAACTTGCTGAAAAGTCAGGCCCTGTAACTCTTTGTTTAATAGGTTACAATCGAATGCGTATTCCATCTTAATGAAAACGCTATGATGTCTCTTTTATTCGCTGCACAGACTGTACTGTTTACTCCTCAACCTGATATCGCCCTTGAGATCAAAGGGACCCTTTCCCAAAAATCACCTTGGGTATTTTTTGCACCACATGAAAATGAAAATGTGGTTAATGACTATGTTACTGAACAAGTGCGGGAAAAAGGCGGCGCCTATGTCGTGTTAAAACAGAACAATCAACGAGGTATAGCACTTAAATTCGGTGAAGACGTTGTGGTAGTCGACCCCAATCGCATCTTTACCCAAAGAGGGATTCAGGCATCCATAAGAAAATCTAATTTAAACAAAAAAATCAGTGAAGATTTGTTTGAGAAGGCCACGGAAAGGGCTTATATGTTGGGGCAATTTATTGTTGAAAACTTGGGCGGCAAGAATACGTCTATGACGTGGATTGCTACCCACAATAATACCCAAGGGTATACCGGTGATGGCAACACTGGCTATGGCACGATATCGATAAACCGATATCAGAAAAAGCTGTCAGAAGCGGCTGCGTATTTGGCTGATGTTCACAACGCGGGTAAAGATGAAGATGATCTGTTTTTTGTAACTGAGCAGCCTCACTTTGATGCAATGAAACAAGCGGGATACAACACAGTCTTACAACACCCTCAAGTTGCCTGGTTAGAAGACGAAGATGACGGATCATTATCGGTTTATGCGGAAATGCTCGGTATCAATTACATTAACATTGAAGCTGAGCGACATGATGCCTTTTTAAAAACAGGTGAAAATCATCTGGACGAACAAATTGATATGGTGAATTTCACCATTCAAATGCTGTTAAATTCGAAAGAATACGCTACAAAATAGGCGGCACAGGTATCTAGCCTGAAGCATTGTAGGCCTGTTGAATGAAGTCAATCAGAATATCGTCAACGTCTGAAGGCGATGTTAGGCGTATGATAAAATGGCACATCTTGCCTTTGGGTTGTGGAATTAACCGCTCATCGTCAGGCAACGATGGGATATTTAAGCCTAATTCAACTCGTGAATTAGTTGCTGGCCCAATCATGCAAAACTGCTTCTTTCTACGATAGCTGATGTACGTCTTTTTAGGTGCAATTTCATACCCGCCGAAGCTCTCAAGTTTTGCATCCAACAGTTCATGAATAGGTCTGAGGTGGGCTTTTTTATTTATATATAGATTGTCCAAGGGGTCATTGACAGAGTTTGTTGATGGCTCTTTGTCTTCTTTTACTTTTTTCGCATAGTGCACCAAAGTATTTGCGTCACCATAGCCTATCGAAAGCGATACCTTAAGGTGATCGACTTTTTGTTTGTGCTTGAGTTCCCCTAAGCTAACGACTTCCTCTACGAGTTCCTCAATGGATTTATGGGTTTTTGCTTCTATGTTTTTAAGCTGTGTTGCCAGCGCTTTGTCAACAATGGACATGTTATTTTCCACAATGAGTGACTCGGTATGAATATAGTCAATCCATTCTGATACGTAAAATTTGCTTTTTTACGATTGTCTAAAAATTTTACACTTGAAAATTTATTCACCTGTTAGTGAAAAGCTTTTTTTGTAAGCACCTGTAAAATATAAGTAATTTATAATTGGCCTATAAATTGCTTAAGAAGGTTTAGATGAAGTTTGAATGTATCTGGAGTCGAAAGATGTTTAAGAAGTTATTAGCCATATCCTTTTTATTAGTTGGAATATCTGCCAACGCAAACGCAGCAATCGTTTATAGCAATGGGTTTAATAATCCTGAAGACTTAGCCGATTGGGAGGACGTGTCGTTAGGTGGTGGCGGTGTTGTCGCCAATACGGGTTGCTGTAGCCTAGACCCGCAAGAAGGCAACGGCTATCTAGCGTTCACGGGCAACAGTAGCAGTGTCGACTCTAATTGGTATGGCGGAACTTATTTAGATCTTTCGTCTATCCTGACTGCTGGTAAAGCGTATGAACTTTCATTCTACTGGGGTGGGAGAGGACAGCAGCGCGACCAAGATCCACGCTTAATGGTCGGCTTGACATCAGGTGATTTTTTAACGAATGACCTTTGGTCGGTTACCTTTAATACCAATACGGTAGTGGGCGAATGGACACTTTACACCATGAGTTTTGTGGCTCCTGCATCGGTTCTGTATTTGGATATCGCAGAGATATCTTCAAACAGCCGAAACGTTGGGCCTGCTATCGACAATCTGGTTATTAAAGAAGTATCAGCACCCAGTGTTATTGCACTGCTTGGTCTTACAATGATTGGTTTTGGACTACGCGCTCGCAAGCGTTAGTCGGGTAGACCATTATGAAAGGTGGCATTGCGTTAGCACTGCCACCTTTTTTTATACTTGCTACATTTGCATACCAACAGAAGGTACCACATCGTTACCACTACACTGTGTTTTATTCAGAAGTGTATTCATACTGCATCTGCCCGAACCATTTTCCAGGCAATACTCAAATCGCGTTTGAAATTTTAGCGGACCGGTCTTGAAGTCAGACGCAAGGTTTTCCCAACGCCATTTTTTGATCACTTTTTGTGCTTCTGTGGCAAAAAGCGGATTTGACGCAACCAGCGTGTTTACATCCTGCACTTCGAAATCAGGTGTCACCACATATTCAATGGTTGCACAGCCCTCAATACCTGAACTTGCTACACGTGTTGGGTATTTGGGGGGGAATCGTTCCAAGGTTTTCTTTTGCTGATCAGACAATTGCACCCGTTCAGCGACACCATACTCTGTCGAGGATTGGTGTGATGTTGACGTGCAACCCAATAACAAAACGATCAACGAACCTGCAATGGTGTATTTCATACTTATTCCTTGTGGATAATGATGGTTCCTTCAACCCAAACAGTATCACTCATTTTACATTTTTCAAACACTACTTATAGCGTTGCTGCCAGTTCCGCACCTTGACGAATAGCGCGTTTGGCATCCAGCTCGCTGGCAACATCAGCCCCTCCAATCAGATGAACAGTGTGTCCGGCCTCTTCGAGGCTTTGTTGTAGTTCTCGCAAGGGTTCTTGTCCAGCGCAAACAATGATGTTGTCCACTTCCAGGCACATAGGTTTTTCATTAACAGTAATGTGTAACCCTGTATCATCAATACGTTCATAGGTCACGCCGTTCATCATTTTAACCTGATGATTTTTAAGAGAGTTCCTATGGATCCAACCGGTTGTTTTTCCCAGACCTGCACCCACTTTGCTCGTTTTGCGCTGCAATAGGTATACTTCTGTGTCTGCAGGCGGTCTATGGGGCTCCTTGAGGGCGCCAGGCTGCTCAAACGCTTTATCAATTCCCCAGTGAGCAAGCCATTTCTCTGGATTGACCGTTAGATTTTCATGTTCAACTAAGAATTCAGCAACATCAAACCCAATACCGCCGGCACCAATGACTGCTACGCGTTTACCAACAGGCTTGTGATCTCTCAATACATCCAAATACCCCATTACGCTTGGGTGATCCGCACCAGGAATTGTTAGCTCGCGAGGTTTAATGCCTGTTGCAAGTACAATTTCGTCATAGTCTTGTCCGGCAAATGTATCCGCTGTGACCTGTGTATTTAAATGCAAGTTTACACCAGTCAATGTAATGCGTTTGTCAAAGTAACGCAGTGTTTCATAGAACTCTTCTTTGCCAGGAATTTGCTTGGCATAGTTAAATTGCCCCCCTATTTCACTGGCCTTATCATAGAGGTGCACTTCATGACCGCATTCTGCCGCATAAGTAGAAAACGCCAAGCCTGCTGGTCCTGCGCCAACAACGGCCACTTTCTTTTTATTCACGGCTTGCTTGAAAATTAGCTCTGTTTCATAGCAGGCTCGTGGATTAACAAGGCAACTGGCACGCTTTTGTTCAAATACGTGGTCAAGACAGGCTTGGTTGCACGCTATGCAAGTATTAATCTGATCAGCCTGGTCACGTTCTGCCTTTACCACAAAATCAGCATCGGCTAAAAACGGCCTCGCCATTGAAACCATATCGGCGTGCCCCTCTGCCAGCACTTTTTCTGCTACGTCAGGCATGTTTATCCGGTTTGTGGTGATAAGCGGTACTGACACCTCAGATTTCATGCGTTTTGTGATCCAGGTGAAGGCCGCCCTCGGCACAGACGTGACTATGGTAGGTACTCTGGCTTCATGCCAGCCTATGCCAGTATTGATTAGTGTAGCCCCCGCCTTTTCAATTTCTTTTGCCAAGTAGACAACTTCTTCCCAAGGTGCGCCACCTTCGACCAAATCCAGCATGGATAATCGATAAATGAGAATGAAATGCTCACCAACGGCTTCGCGAGTTTGCCTGACTATCTCGACTGCTAGGCGGGCGCGGTTTTCCAGACTGCCGCCCCATTCATCGTCTCTGTGATTAGTACGTTTACAGAAAAACTGATTAATTAGGTAACCTTCAGAGCCCATAATTTCGACACCATCATAGCCAGCCTCCTGTGCAAGAAGTGATGACTTTACATAATCATTGATAGTGCTTTTAATGCCTCGTCGGGACAGTGCGCGCGGTTTAAAGGGCGTTATTGGCGATTTAACGGCTGAGGCTGAGACTGCAAACGGATGATAGCCATAGCGACCAGTATGGAGTATTTGCATACAAATTTTGCCGCCTTCTTTATGCACGGCATTAGTGATCACCTTGTGCTTTTTGGCATGAGAACGTTTACTCATCCGCCCTCCGAATGGTGCAACCCAGCCTGCAATATTTGGGCTTATACCGCCTGTAACAATCAGGGCAACGCCACCTTTTGCTCGTTCTGCATAAAAAGCCGCCAGCTTGTCAAAGCCATTTTTTTCTTCTTCTAAACCAACATGCATGGACCCCATCAACGTCCGATTCTTCAGTGTAGTAAATCCTAAATCTAGCGGCGCTAACATATGAGGGTAGGGTGAGTGTGTTGTTGTCATTGTCGATTCTCACAGGTCTGATCAGTTAAAAGATTGTAAAGAAAAAACAGCCTAATTGAAAATTCAATACGAGAACATTTGTGTTTGGTTTCAACCAAATCACCGACATAACGGGGCGGGTCAACGCATTTACTTTGTGGAGACGCCGTTCATGTGTATTTTTTTTAGCTTTATGCCACCGAAACTGGAGTGCATCATGAATGAATTTGAAACCAAGGCGTTGGCTTTGTTGAAAGACATGACACTGGAAGAGAAGATAGGTCAGATGAATCAGGTTTCCGGTTCCGTTGGCTATATTCCAGAGCATCTATCAACGGCTATCCGAGCCGGTCGTGTTGGTTCTGTGATCAATGAAGTGGACCCTGACATTAATGCTGAACTGCAGCGAATTGCCAAAGAAGAGACCCGTCTAGGCATCCCACTTCTCATTGGACGGGATGTGATACATGGGTTTCGCACCATTTTTCCTATACCCTTGGGGCAAGCTGCGACATGGTGTAAAGACACCATTGCGCAAAGCGCACGTATTGCCGCCATTGAAGCGAATACGGTAGGGGTGAACTGGACGTTTTCTCCAATGATTGATATTGCCAGAGACCCGCGGTGGGGCCGCATTGCGGAAAGTTTCGGTGAAGACCCTTATTTATGCGCGACGCTGAGTGTTGCTATGGTAGAGGGGTATCAATCAGAATCGCTGTCAAACCCTACAGCACTTGCCGCTTGTGCTAAGCATTTTGCAGGCTATGGGGCTTCAGAAAGCGGTAGAGATTACAACACCACCAATATTCCTGAAAATGAACTGAGAAATGTTTACCTACCGCCGTTTCATGCTCTTAGTGACGCGCAGGTTGCAACCTTTATGACATCATTTTCGGATTTAAATGGTATACCTGCCAGCGGCAATACGTGGTTAACAAAAACATTACTTCGCGATGAGTGGGGGTTTAAAGGCTTTGTTGTCAGTGACTGGGAGTCTATTAAAGGGCTTACCATACACGGGTTAGCCGAGGATAAGCGACACGCCGCCAAGCTTGCAGCCACAGCCCAGGTAGACATGGAAATGGTGAGTGAGTGTTATTTAGCGTACCTCGGTGACCTGGTAGAAAATAATGAGGTACCTCTTGCCACCCTCGATACTATGGTGAGCCGTATTTTAACGTTAAAATTTGAGATGGGCCTTTTTGATTCTCCCAGAGCATCACAACCGCTACCACAAACCTTACCACAGGCACATTTATTGGCAGCCAAAAATGCCGCGCTGAAAAGTTGTGTGTTATTGAAAAATCAAGATAAGCAATTACCATTGCGGCCCCATAACTTGAACAATATCGCGGTTATCGGCCCGCTTGCCGACGATGGTTTTGAGCAAATGGGCACCTGGGTGTTTGACGGTTGTGCAGAAGACAGCGTTACTGTGTTGTCAGCAATTAAGGCTCGGGTGGGTGATGATTGTCATGTAAGTTACCAAAAGGCGATGGCTAATTCTCGCAGTCAGGCATTGTTAAATGAAGCTGAGATACTGCAGACAGCGAAAGATGCTGATGTGATTGTTGCGGTGCTGGGTGAAGAGGCGATTTTGTCGGGCGAGGCCCATTGTAGAACTAATATCGATTTACCGGGTGCCCAACACGCTTTAATCAATGTAATGTCATCCTCAGGCAAGCCCGTGGTTGCTGTGATCATGGCCGGTCGGCCGCTTACCCTTGAACCGGTTCTGGACAAGTTAGATGCCGTCTTGTACGCCTGGCACCCAGGTACAATGGGAGGACCGGCCATTGCGGAATTACTTTTTGGCGTACACAGCCCTTCTGGAAAATTGCCTGTATCGTTTCCGCGCGTGGTAGGTCAAATTCCTCTTTATTATGCGCAAAAGCAAACCGGCAGGCCGGCTGATGAGGAAAGCTTTATTCATCAGGATGATATACCCGAGCGAGCCGGGCAGACGTCTCTGGGGATGACGGCAACCCATTTGGATTGTCATTTTTCGGCACTTTTCCCATTTGGGTTTGGGTTGTCTTACGCCGACTTCCACTATTCAGATATTGCCCTTAGCAGTGGGGAAGTGAGCAAAGACGCTCCCCTAACTGTGTCAGTGACCCTTACCAATATGAGCGATATTAAGGCAGACGAAATTGTGCAGCTGTACATTCGCGATCGCGTAGGCAGTGTTACTCGACCTGTTAAAGAGCTCAAAGGTTTTCAAAGGGTTACCATGAAGCCGAACGAGTCTAGGTCAATCCATTTTTTGATAACCGTCGATGACTTGCGCTTTTATGATATCAATCAGGCATTTAACTACGAGCAGGGTGACTTTGAAGTATGGGTTGGCAGCCATTCTCACAGCGGTTTACACGGAACGTTTAAGCTTGTGGAATAAAAAAGGGCCCGCAAAGGCCCTTTAGTTTTTAGTTATGTAACAAACCTATTCCATGTAGTAGTTGACACCCAAGAATAGGGTTCTACCACGTGGACCTGTAGGCCATGCTTCTTCAATAGCAAACGGCGATTTGTCGGCAAGGTTGTTAATGCCACCAAACACAGTGGTATTCTCGTCTAACTGATAGCTCACGTTAATGTCGTGGATCACAGTGCTACCGAAGAAACCACCACCGTTATCATACAAAACGCTTGCTCCGTTAATACCTAAAGAGTTTTCAACTGCGCCATAGGCCTGTCTGCTCTGATAGGTGGTTTGGAAAGTAGCGCTAAGCGGACCTCTGCTCCAATCGAACGAAATGTTACCTGATGTTTTGGGTACCTGAATTTCTTCTAGCACTACGTTGACATCATTCGGGTCGAGTGGGTTGAAATAACGGTTTAGTGATTTTTGACGTGTGCCAACAAGACTAATGCCAAAATCATTTTCATCAACACTGAACGTATAGTTGATTGAGAAATCGATACCTTCAGCTTCAACACGGGCATAGTTTATTTCACCGGTTGTCAAATCGCTAAGACCACCGTCTGAGCGACGCACAAACTGGTCACAGAAGCCTAGGTTAGGGAAGTTGGTTGAGTCATAGCAACCATCAAGAATGTCAGCTGCACCAACGGCAGCAATGGCATCTTCAATTTCCACATCCCAGTAATCTAACGTAATCGTTAAGCCTTCAACAAAGCTAGGCGTAAATACTGCACCCAAAGTCAGCGTTTCTGCAGTTTCAACATCAAGCTCTGGATTACCACCCGACGTACCTGAGAAACGGGCTGTTAACGGGTTAAGCCAGATGTAGTTACCGTTCGCATCTAAAATGTCGCCCAGTGGCACACCCGCAGCTTGAAGGCCTGCCACACAGTTTGCCTGACGAGACGACGTGCCTGCATTAACGTTTGCCGGATCGCAAGGATCGTTATTTAGGTTAATAGTAATGGGTAACTGCGGGTCAAACAGCTCGGTGATGTTTGGTGCACGTACTGCTTCAGAAATAGTACCGCGGAAATTAACATCTTCAACAGGGCTGTAAGCAAAACCTAGTTTCCATGTAGTGGTGTCACCTAACGTAGAGTAATCGGCAACCCTAACAGCACCGTCGATAGTGAACTCATAGGCAAATGCACGATCCATGAAGATGGGAAGACGTACTTCTAAGAAAGTATCCCATACATCATATTCACCCGCCGTATTAAATTGTTGTGCGTTATCAATACCCGTGATGAAGTTCAACCAAGGCGACACTTCACTTACAAGAATGCCAGGTGTGAATGACGTGCCTTCTGGCAGAATACCCAACTCATTGGGATCAAGTCTGTTGTCGCTTGACTCTTCGCGATATTCAATACCCGCTGCATAACCAATGGCGCCATCAAGAATGCTGTCCAGTACCTCAAACTGACCTACTGCAGTTAACGATACAACCGTTTGCTCAATGGTGAGTTCATCTTGTTTACGCACGGAAATGAAGTCTTTCGCTTCATCGCTAAGTGCATTAAGACCAAATGGGTTCAACGGTGCACACTGTCCGTCACCAGGTGTAAACGTGTAGTACCTGTCACTAAAGAAGTTGCCGTTTGCATAGTTCTCACCAAATGCAAAATAATCAATTTCGTAGGCTGCGTTTGGATCGATGTCTGAACGACAGACAATGTTGCCGTTGCCGTCAGTCGTCGCATCCATAGCGGCAAAAATTCTATCGATATATTGCTCGGTGTACCGTGTAGTATTTTCAAAGCGACCGTGATTGATAGAAAATTCCAAAGAGTGGTCGTAGGAATAATCCCAGTTAAAACCAGCTACAACTCGCGTGGTTTCTCTTTCATAGGTTGTAGGGTCATCATCCCAAGCAATAGCATCCTGAGTTATCAACAAGCCACCTGTTTGTGCCACTACAGGTTGAAGCTGATCAGGGATAAACGGGTTATCAGGCAGGATGAACAAGGTGTCGTAATAAGAATCGTATTCAGCGTAGAAGTTAGTCTCCGCTTTAACGTATTTCGCTTCGAAAAACGCATTCAATTCATCGGTGAACTGATAGTTACCGTTAATGTTAAGAACCGTTTTATCGGTATCGGGCATTAGGGTGTCGTTGTCGAAGTTAAACTTACCGCCGTTTCCGCCGCTACTTAACAGACCGTCGTATATTGGACCGTCTTGGTTCACAGACACTGAACCATCGGGATTGGTTATCCAGCACCCTGCAAGGAAGGATGCTCTACCGCCACGTGATTCCTGACAGTCAGGGATCCCGTTGTTGTTAATATCGACATACAAGACGTCACGCCCACCAAAGGTAGGTGCAATCGAACCTTCATTTGATGTTAGCCAGTATCTAACGTCAGTCGCGATAATACGCTTGTCTGGGTCGTTAGGGTCAGGAACCACTGCACCCAGGCCGTTGTTGCGTGACCACTCACGATCGCCGTGTAGCAGTTCTTCTTCTTTTTCCAATGACAACGTAAAGACAATGTTGCCTTTGTCATCGTCAAAGTTTTTACCAAATGCGCCGTCAAATGCGAAAGACTTACCGCCCGCTTCTTCAGGGATAGCGCCAGTGGCATTAAGTTGAATACCTTCAAAGTCATCTTTCAAAATGAAGTTTACAACACCGGTTACAGCGTCAGCACCGTATACTGCAGATGCACCACCCGTAGTTACTTCAACACGCTCAACGAGGGCACGTGGGATTGTACCCACATCAACTGCTTGAGAGCCTCTGAAACCAGCTACGTGACGACGGCCATTCACCAAAGTAAGTGTTCTGTCGCTGCCTAAACCACGAAGGTTTAGGGCGTTAGCGCCAGTATCTGTGTTTTCTGCTGTGGTAGATGAAATAAGGGCGGGAATATCATTAACGATATCAGCCAGGTTCAGTTCACCGGCCAACGCAATGTCTTTGCTGTCGAGGGACTGCATAGGCACTGATGAGGTTACGTTGGGATCGGTAGGGATCCGCGAGCCGGTAACATCGATAACTTCAACCGACTTTTCTTTTTCTTCCTGAGTCTCCTGAGCAAATGTGGCGGTGGGAATAACAAGCCCTAATGCCGTTGCGATGCACAGGGAAATAGAAGAACGCCTGATACCATGTTGATGTGTGTTTGCTTTCATACTTTTAATTACCTCGACGAGCAAGATTGGTTTTGTTTTTATGGGAACAGCATACTTTGTGCCATTCCATCTAAATACCGTATATCGCGATACAAAATGCCTTTTGGATTTCAAATGACGAACTCACGATCGATATTAGTGCAATGCCTTGCACTAAACGAGTGCAAAAGACGTTTATGGAGCAACTGAATTTACCTTATGGCAATACAGCTCATCTTGCAAATTTGTTTTTTTGTCGCATTTTTATGCGTTTGATGGATAATTTTACCGGTGAATAACGTTGAATAAATCACTAAGACTATCAGCGACTTCGCGCCATACACCGACCGCTTTACTGTTGATTGGTTGGCGCACTTGTTCACTGCTCGCGGTATGTATGTTTCTCCTGTATTCATAAAAATTCATACAGGATGAATCAAAATTCACGCCAACATGATTTAACAAGCGATTTATTTCTGTTTCTGGTGCATTTATGAGGTTTTCATACTGAATTTCTAATATACGGTTGGGTAATATAGTATGCCAATAAGTCATAAGGTCAGCGTAGGCGTTATAGGCTTCCCCGATGTGTTTGAGGTCATAACTGAACGGTACCCCAGAGTGAAAGTGCTGTTTATAGAGACTTAAACCGCAATCCATAGGATCACGCCTGATATCTACTATTATTGCTTGGGGCAGGATCTTGTGAATAAGGCCTATCAAGCGGAAATTAAACGGTTGTTTGTCTGTAAAAAATAGTGTGTTTTCACCTCTGAAAAGCGCACCTTTATCAAGATAAGAACGACCAAGAAGTGCGAGATCTTCGTCGCTAAGGCGGGGGAGACTCTGATGCAAGCTTTCGCCATATTTTTCCATACAAAGGCGCTCTGCCTGTGATTCCACATAAGCGAGTGTGGGCTGCTCTATGGTGCCTTGAATGAGCGGGTGACTGGCGAGTATCTGTTCAATCAGTGTTGAACCGGAACGAGGCAAGCCCACTATGAATATAGGTGTTGGGGTTGAAGGCAATAAGGTGGCCTGTGTTTTTACGCTGGTTTGCGTATAAGCTAGCTTGCGAGCTTCAAACTCTTTTACCATCAGCTGAGGCTCAAATTGTTTCGGCGATGCCAATCGGTTTGCCTTCTCGTATAGGGGCATACTCGGCGCAATACCTTCATTCAGCTCAAACGCCTTGGCTAAGGCAAACGTAGCAACACTGCGAACATGACCGGGCAGACTAGTATCGTTTGACAGTATCTCTAGACAGGTCTTATCTTCACTCGAAAAGGTATAGTCTTTAAAATCAGCCAACGCCCACCACGCATCGACATTTTGCGGATGCAAAGTAATGCTTTGTCTTAATGCCGCTATGCTTTGCTTCCTTTCACCCACCACACGAAATGATTGACCTTTGATCAGCCACAACTGGCTTTGCTTCACATTGTCTTGTTTCGCAAAAGGTAAAGCCGCTTCACATGCTGTAAGTAATTGACTGTGCTGTGCGTATTTTTGCAGCAGCCCAATCAGTTTCCAGTATGTGTCAAAACTTGGCGCTAGTTTTACAATGGCCTCGGCTGAATCGATGGCCTTTGAAAATAAACCTGACTGAACGCAAGCGTCGGTGTGAAGATGCCTAAGAACTGGCGTAGCGGGCAGGTTAGTAATGGCATCTTCCAATACAGAGACGCAATGTTCAGGCTGATTGTTTTCCAATGCAATATGGGCCAGCGTATAAATAGCTCGGGGATGATGCGGCACTGCCTCAAGCATTTGTGTAGCAATTTCTTTAGCCTCATCAAACGACTTTTGCTGCATGCTCATTTGAATATGGCTGAATTCTTTTTGTAGCGGATCAAAACCCTCTGCATGCTTTGCAACATCTATGGCTTGAGACACATATCCGGCATCATATAAGCATTTACTTAGTAACAGCCAGCCCTCAAATAATGAGGGGTATTGCTTTAAGCCCTGAGATAACAGGGCGATGGCTTGTGTTGTGTTGCCATCTTTTATGAGTTGATTGGCATTAACTACTATAGGATGAGAAGCACGCTGCTGCATAGAATACTAGTTGAGGTACATGTTGCTGAAGAGACGATTTTCAGCCTATCAGCTATATTTTTTTCCTGCAATAAACCTTGCTTAATATTGTAATCGGCGACACTAAGACTCAGCCATTGTGTGCCAATATGAACCAATCGGATCAGCACTTACTATAAATAGTAAACCACTCCGGAGAACAACAATGAAAGTGCTTGATGAGGCAAAAAACTTAGCACCACCAAGAAGGGTTCACACTGTTATGGAGTTGTTGGCCCCGTTTGAATGGTGTGCATCTCTGCTCACTCGGCAAAAGTTGTCTGGCCTACCAAGGGGGCAGAAACAACCCGTTATGCTTGCGCCCGGCTACATGACCGATGAATGGTCAATGCGTCCGTTAAAACGCTTTCTCACATCATTGAATTATCAAGCATTCGACTGGGGCTTGGGACGAAATCGCGGTCAGGTCGACAAATACATCGCTCATATGGCTGAACATATTCGCCATTGCCAGCAGTCGTATGACATTGTTCAACCTTTCACGCTAATCGGTTGGAGTCTTGGCGGCGTGATTTCCAGAGAAGTGGCGCGTTTGTATCCAGACTTGGTTCAAGAGGTAATTACCCTTGGCTCTCCAATTAGCGGAGGTCCAAAATATACGGCATTAGCTAACCGTTACGCGAGTAGAGAGACCATTGATTTAGATGAATTTGAAAAAGAAGTACTCTCTCGCAATCGCAAAGGGATCAGTCAGCCTGTCACCGCTATTTACAGTAAGACTGATGGTATCGTTGGGTGGCAAGCAGCCCGCGATATATACAATACTCAAGCTAGAAATATTGAGGTGAAAGCAACGCACTTAGCGCTGGGTGTTAACACCTCCGTTTGGCAGATAATTGCAAAAATATTAGCTGAAAAGCCCCATGAAAAGCCAAAAACGCCTACACTCACTCTAGAATAAAATGCATCTGTAATATGCCTATGAATCTTACATCAGAAGACTTCGCCTCGTTATCGGTATGCGACTACGCAGACTTTTTGCCGCGCAACCAGTTCATTAATCCTGAAATTCGTCCGTTGTGGCACCCTATACCCAGAATAGCGGGTAGGGCGTTTACGGTGTTTTGTGATCCAGGTGATCATTTGATGGTTCACGCTGCTATTTACCGTGCAGAGCCCGGCGATGTGTTGGTAATAAAGGCCGACAAAAACTATGCTGTGGCGGGTGGTAATGTGTGTGCAATTGCTCAGCAACGTGGTATTGCGGGTATGATTGTCGATGGGATGATTCGTGATATTGCCGAAGTGCGAGCGGCAAAGTTTCCAGTGTATGCCCGAGGCGTCATCCCAAAGCCTGGGGCCAAAAGGCAGATCAGCGATTTAAATCAACCCATCGATTGTGGTGGCGTGATTGTGCACAGACACGATATGATTGTCGCCGATGAAGAAGGGGTAGCTGTTATCCCGAAAGCGCAACTGGAAGAGGCCTACAAGAGCGCTGCAGCTCGCGCAGAAAAAGACGCTTCTCTGTCATTAACACAATGGCGTTCCCAACATCAGCAAAATGTAGAGAGAGTTTTAACAACCTTGGGTTACCAAGGTAAGTAGAAGTCAGACTGCAATAGTGGTTTGCTCAGTCTACATAAAAGGGAATATTGGCATGTGCAGCATTGTTGTTGCCATCAAACGCATATACAAAGAGGCGATACGCTCCCGGTTCATCCGGTGCTTTAAACTGAATGTTGTTGGCCTGCTTTTCAATAAGTCCTTCAATAACTGGAGGAACATATTCTTTATCGCCACCCACCTTTTGCGACGTAGATTCTTTTCTTATCTCCCACTGATAGCGGATCGGGTCATTTTCGGGGTCGCGCACTGAAACCTTGGCTGAGTATGACTGACGCTTTTGCAGCCTTACATTATCAAAAGCCGTTTGCCCTTCAATAGTAATAGGGCTAATTTGAGGCACTCTATTGTCTGGCCACACGCCGTTCCAAACGTGGTGTAAAACATCGATGACCTCAGTTTCCTCCCCACCTTCTAAAAACATCCCATACCAAGTCGGGGTCTTTTCTTGCTTTTGCCCCCATAAAAATACGTAATTTCCAATAGCGGTATCATCATAGGGTCGAAGAATATCGTAATAGCTGCGTCTGTAATTCTCAGCTTTCTCTGTACTGGTATTTTCTATAGGCGCATCCCACTCCGTTTTGGCCACCTCCCAGTGTCCAACTGAACCCCACTCTGTGACGAAATAAGGCTTATTAAACCCTGTTTCTTGCATGAAATTGGGCATGTTAAGTAAAGAGGCATACATCTGAAAACTGACAAAATCCAAATCAGGCGCTCGTTCGGCGATATCTGACAGTGCTTTGGTATCGAAACCCGCTAACGCCGTCGTTGTGGGGTGGTTGGGATCGACTTCTTTGATCATTTTGGCAACGTCATTCACGGCATCAAATACTTTCGGATTTTCGTACCCAAAATTCACCTCGTTGCCAATGATCCAGGTTAATAAGGCGGGATGATCCTTATACCTAAGCACACGCTCCTTTGTTTTTCTAAACTGTTCTGCAACCGCTTCTTCGTCGTTATAGTCGAAGCCATGTCGCTCCCTGGCAAACTCTAGACATAAGGATACCGTGAGACCCAAAGAATAGGCGCGGTCAAGAAGCTGTTGAGCGGGCTCGGCGTGATGGTCAACAGCCCAGTTGCGCATTGAATTGCCCCCATGGGCGGCCAAGCTTTCCAAATCTAGGCCATCAATGCCTGCACCTTTTACTTCGTAGGGTTTTCCGCCTCGAAGCAGCATGTACTTACCGTCACGTTCAACTATCTCGACTTTTACTGGCCCAATGGTTTCTTGCAACGTAGTGGCATTCGCCTCAACACGAATAGAGAGGCAAAGAATCGAAACGACAAAAAACAACCAATTGGCACGAACTAGCAAAACAAGCATGATTTTAAAATACTGAGTTTTGTTATTTAAATGTGAACAAAATATCACCTTTTTGGCTTTCTCTACACAATATAAATGCGTTCAGTTGGTTTCTTTGGCAGCTAAAGCGGAAGTGTCATAAGCCAGGATGGCCATGCGCTGAAAAATTAAGTTGCCACAAACACACAGTCATTGGCTTGAGTGCGTGTAAAGATTTACCAACGAATTAATACCAAAAAATTTACAAAAGACGACGAAATGGACCTATATTGAGATAGTGCGGACAAATAGTGCGTTTTTTTTTCACGTTAGCGTGTAGGCTAACGGGGTTTGAAGTTGGATGTTGGAATTACAAATCACTCGCCTTAAATCTTTAATCATGAACAACGCCTCTTTCCGGTTTTGGTTTTGGCAATCCGGCTTTTGGCTATTTATGAGTGTTGTTAGTATTGTCACTCTCACGCTGTGGTACAGCTCGTTTGATTGGGTGAACATGGCACACGCGGGCATTCAAGCCATCTTTGGGCTGGGCTTTTCTCTAATTCTCTATAAAGTATTTATGAGCATCTGGGAACGCTCTACCCGTAGCCGTTTTACGATTGGTACTCTGGTTATTTTTGCGGTTGCGTTTGTGTGGACTGTATTTCGTATGTATGCACTCGCCTGGTTGACTGAATTTACCGATATGTGGGATGAGTTTGGCGGGTGGTATTTTTCCAGTATTTTTATCTTTTTGTGCTGGACGGGCTTGTTTCACGGTATTCGTTACTATGAATTACTGCAAAAAGAGCACAAGATATTGCTAAGTGCGGAAGCAGAAACCCGGCGCGAACATGTAAAACGGCTTCAGGCGCAGAGTGTTGCCCGGGACGCTCAGCTAAAAATGTTGCGGTATCAACTTAATCCGCATTTTTTATGCAACACCCTAAATGCAATTAATTCGTTGATTGAAATTAATGAATCGGAGAAAGCACAGCAGATGACGGTGCAACTTAGTCAGTTCTTGCGCCATTCCCTCGATAACAATCCGGATACAAAAATTACGCTTGCAGATGAAATTAACGCGCTTAATCTCTATCTTGAAATAGAGAAAACACGGTTTGCAGAGCGCTTAGCTGTGGACTTTCAGGTTGAAGAGGTTGCCAGCGAAGCACTCGTACCCAGTTTGTTATTGCAACCCATCATCGAAAACTCGATGAAGTACGCCATTGCAAAAAGTGAAGAGGGCGGCAAGATCTCCCTACGTGCCTTTGTTGATAAACGCACATTACACATTGAAATTACAGATACTGGACCCGATGAAAAAGTGATGGAAGCATTAAATACTAAGAAGGAAAGCCGTGGTGTTGGTTTATCAAATATTACGCAACGACTTCAAACCTTGTATGGACATCAGGGAAGAATTGCGCAATTCAATCTGTCTGCTGGGGGCATGGAAACACAAATAATGCTGCCGTTTGAAGTGGCAGAGGCACCGAATAAGGTAGTTAATTTATGAGTACGGTGTTACGCACTTTGATCGTCGACGATGAGCCCTTAGCCTTAAAACTATTGGCCTCAAAACTCGAAAAAATTCCTCAAATTACTGTTATCGGACAATGCAAAAATGGCCGGGAAGCGGCACAGGCTATTATGGAGCATGAGCCTGACCTAGTCTTTTTAGACATTCAGATGCCCGGAGTATCGGGTCTTGAAGTAGTGAAACGCACCCAAGAAGCGATTATGCCCCTGGTGGTGTTCATTACAGCCTATGAGGAGTATGCGCTTGAAGCCTTTGAAGCCAATGCAGTGGACTATATTCTTAAGCCCCTTGACAACGAGCGTCTAGCCCGTGCGGTTGCACGCGCCTTGGACCTTCATCAGGCGAAAGAAGCAGTAGACAGTTCTAACAAGGCCAATATTCTTCAGGCTATTGAACATATCGATAAGTCGAAGAACAAAAAAGTAACCTGGTCAGCAAGAGATACCCTAGATGCTGACAGCGCAGAAAATGCTGCCACTCTGAAGAAACTGGTAATAAAAGACCGGGATGAAATTCACCTGATCAAACACAGTGACATCGCTTGGATTGATGCGGCGGGAGATTATATCTGTGTTCATGCAAATGGACAGACCTACATCAAACGCAGCACACTTAAAGAAGTGCTGGATGAGTTGGACGACAATGTGTTTAAGCGCATACACAGATCAACAATTGTTAACCTGAAAGCAATTGAAAAAGTAATACCTCACACCAAAGGTGAATTCTTTCTGGTGATGGACGGTGAGCACAAGATAAAAGTGAGTAGAAACTATAAAGATGTTATTAGGTCGTTCTTGACTTAACGGGCTAATCGGCATTACATAGTGCTTAAATTCGCTGTAGCAGGGTTGCTCATTGTCTCCGGAATTCGCTGTTATTGGACTTAATATTTGTATTGTTGCCGTTGCCTATACGTCAGTATTTCCCGTACTCGCCGGTAAAAATGTCAAAAAGATAGCGTTGCTAGACCTTATTGCGTCTGTCATATCATTGTGTATTGTGGGCAGTGTTTACTGGGGCAACGACTTCGGCTTTTCACTTGGTTTATTCGAGGTTAACTGGTTTTGGTATACCTTGATAACTTATGGACTATGCGAGATTCCGGCCTATTTGTGGTATGTGAAAAAGCATCGCATCACGCTGTAACTCCTCTCACTTTATACCGTGCCATTTTCTGCAAAAAAGTAGTTGATAATCAATTGCTAAGTGGTAAATCGTCACGTTTGGTATACCAAGGTCTTAGATTGAATAACTTGCTTTAAATTCAAAAAGATACTATTCCATATAGATAAACAATGGTTTGTTGTTTGCTAGGACCGAGAATCGGGAGGCAGGGCCGCTTTAGATGGAAGAGACCAATACTAACCGCAGTTTAATTCAGCAAAACGATTTGCACTTTAGGGAATTGCTTACGGCACTTCCCAATGTGTCGGTACAAGGCTATGACAAACACCGCCGCGTAATTTATTGGAATAAAGCAAGCGAGCGCCTTTACGGATATAGCGAACAAGAAGCCATGGGACGGTTGTTGGAAGATCTCATCATTCCAGATTTTATGAAGCTGGATGTGATTGAAGCCCATAAAACGTGGATACGCACGGGGCAGCCTATCCCTTCAGAAGAACTTCAGCTAATAGACAAAAATAAAAATGTGGTTCCAGTGTATTCCAGCCACGTGATGCTTCATCAGGATACAGATGATCCAGAAATGTTTTGTGTTGATGTCGATCTATCCAGTCAGAAGAAAAATGAACGCCAATTGGCTTATCTAAAGCAGTATGATCAACATACAGGCTTACTCAACAAACACAGTTTATTCGTACTGGCGAATGAGCTGATGAGCAGGGCGCAAGTCGATGCTATTTCAAGCGCCGCTATTTTTGTTGGTATTGATGATCTTACTATGATCAATAACGCATTCGGCTATAAAGCGGGCGACACACTCTTACGTGAAATGGTAGAGCGTTTGCGCCATTGTGTTACAGACCAAGGAATACTTGCACGTTACAGTGGTGATGTATTTGTCTTTCTTGTCGTTATTGATAACGCGCCTAAGTATATTGCAGATGTTATCGACAAAATCAAAGACGTTTGCCTTACCCCTTTTCGCTTTGACGGAGAACGGCGTCAGGTAACGGTAAGCGGTGGTGTTTGCATAGACGAGTTTAGTCAGGGCTCTCACATTGAACTGTTCAAAAATGCCGAAGTAGCTATGAATCAAGCCAAACTTACCGGCAAAAATCAGTTTGTGTATTTCGAGTCTCAGTTTGATGAAAACATGCAGCGCTTTCATGCCCTGTTTTCTGCCTTGTCGACGGCTGAAAAAAACAATGAATTTCACATGGTGTATCAACCTCAATACAATCAGCAGGGCCAAATTGTTAGTGCTGAAGCATTGCTTCGCTGGGATCACCCCAAATTAGGCGCGATATCACCCGCTGAGTTCATACCGCTTGCAGAAAATAAAAACAAAATGAAAGACATCGATCTTTGGGTAATGCGCAATGTAATACAACAAATTAAACACTGGCGAGCCCAAGGTATGTCAACCGTAAGGGTGTTTATGAATATCTCTGGTCAGAGCCTTAGTGACGTTAACTTCGTCAATTTGCTCTCAACGCAGTTGTCTGATGCCGGTGTGCCTTATGAAAACGTGGGTATAGAAATTACAGAGTACGCACTTATTTCAGAAAATGATGCCATGATAAACCAAATGAAATGGCTTCAGCGGCGGGGGATTGAGATTGCACTTGACGATTTTGGTACGGGTTACTCCTCGCTGAGCTATCTAACCAAATTCCCTTTGGATTACATTAAAATCGACAAGTATTTTATCGCCCATGCGCCCATTAAGGAGCAGGATGCCGCGATAACTAAAGCTATCTTCGCTTTGTCAGAGAGCCTAGGAATGCAAGTTATTTGCGAAGGCGTAGAAACACAAACTCACCTCGAGTTTGTGCGAGATCAGAACCGTCAAAGCCTGATTCAAGGTTACTTGTTTTCTAGACCCGTCTCGGTACATGACTTTGAAGCATTATTGGCACGTGAAGTGGCTTGAATTGTAACTATGACGAGCAAAAATTACGGCTTTCTAGCGTAATACCCTGTTTGCTAATTCTGGCTACGCTGCCTTGTTCGTACCAATCACCCAGCACAATGCGGGTGCCAGCCTGATCACCTAGCGGTACATGGTGAATGTTGGGACGGTGCGTATGTCCATGAATAAATTGTCTGACATCAAATTTAATCATGGCTTTAACCACCTCACTGGGCGTAACATCCATGATTTCAGCGCTAAGATTCTTTTGATTGTTTTGACTGATTCTGCGCCCGCGTCGGGCGAAATAACGGCGCACTGCCAAAGGCATTGCGAGCATTAATCGGGGCCACCACCAACCGCGTGCTTTCTTTCTAAACTTCATGTACGCCTCGTCACGGGTACAGAGTTCGTCACCATGACTAATGAGAGTGCGTTCTCCGTACAAGTCGATAACGTATTGCTCGGGCAAAAGCGTGATACCTGCGCGATGTGCCCATTGATCTCGAATGGCGAAATCGCGATTGCCGTGGATAAAAAACACCGGCACGGTTTGACTGAGTTTGTTAAATGCTTGGGCGACTGTCTCACTCAGCGCGGTAACGTCGTCGTCACCGATCCAGAATTCAAACAAGTCACCTAGTACGTAAAGCGCGTCAGCATTCGGCGCCTCGTCAGCAAGGAAGGCAAGCAAGCAATCAGTGATATCTTGCCTGTCCTCGCTCAAGTGCAAGTCTGAAATAAAGAAGGTAAACGCCATTTTAGACAATGGACGTGTATTATTCAGTGACTGTTACTTTTTCAACGATAACAGGTTCCATTGGCACATCCTGGTGCATGCCGTGACGGCCTGTTTTAACCGCTTTTATTTTCTCTATTACGTCCATGCCCTCGGTCACTTTACCAAACGCACAGTACCCCCAGCCTTGCATGCTTTCACTACTGAAATTCAGGAAGTCGTTGTCTTTCACGTTGATGAAGAACTGACAAGTGGCTGAATGAGGGTCATTGGTGCGTGCCATGGCGATGGTGCCCGCTTCATTACTCACGCCATTATTGGCTTCGTTTTCAATGGGATCTTTGGTTGGTAGTTGGTTCATATCCTGATCAAAGCCGCCGCCCTGGATCATGAAACCATCTATTACACGATGAAAAATGGTGCCTTCATAGAAACCTTCTCTGGCATAGGCCAAAAAGTTCTCCACTGTATTAGGCGCCTTGTCAGCGAACAGTTCTAATGTAAAGCTACCGTGGTTGGTTTGAAAAACGACCATAATCTGATTCCTGAAAACAAAGTAAGGCGCGCATAGTAGCGAAATAGGCCATGCGAATCCAGTATGTCAGTGGTACACTTGCCGTCCTTTTTTTTAATCTGCATAAGGATTTTTACACATGTTGCATTTGTACGACACTCTCTCACAAACAAAACGCCAGTTTGTGCCTATTCAGGATGGGAAGGTCGGACTTTACGTGTGTGGGATTACCGTTTATGACCTGTGTCATATGGGACATGCACGTACTTACTTAAGTTTTGATGTTCTGGTGCGTTATTTACGTCATCGCGGTTTTGACGTCACTTATGTCAGAAACATTACCGATGTAGACGACAAGATCATAAAGCGTGCTCTTGAAAACAATGAAACGCCGGATGCACTTACCGAGCGAACTATTGCTTTAATGCACGAGGACTTTGCCTCTATCAACCTGCTACCGGCTGATATTGAACCGCGTGTTACCGAGCATATGCCCGAAATCATAGAGGTAATCAAGCGTCTGGTGGACAAAAAGTACGCCTATCAGGCGGAAGACGGCGATATATTGTTTGACGTTAGCCAGTATCCAGAATATGGGAAACTGAGTAAGCAAGATTTATCACAGCTTCAGGCTGGGGCGCGGGTCGAAGTGGCCAGAGACAAAGCCGATCCTTTAGATTTCGTATTGTGGAAAGCGGCAAAACCAGGTGAACCTTACTGGGAATCGCCTTGGGGAAATGGCAGACCAGGCTGGCATATTGAATGTTCTGCAATGAACCACAAACATTTGGGCGAACACTTCGATATTCATGGTGGCGGCTCAGATTTGATTTTCCCCCATCATGAAAACGAAGTTGCGCAAAGCTGCTGTGCCCATGACACACCATATGTGAATACCTGGATGCACACAGGCATGGTACAGGTGAATGATGAGAAGATGTCAAAATCCTTGGGCAATTTCTTTACCTTGCGCGATGTTTTAAAAACCTATGATGCCGAAACGCTGCGCTTCTTTTTGATGTCTGCACATTACCGCAGTCAGCTAAGTTATTCTGAAGACAATATTCAGCAGGCTAAAGCAGGGTTGTCACGACTCTACACGGCATTGCGTGGTGTTCAATGTGATGTGGCAACCGATATGTCTTATGGTGGCTATCTTGCGCGCTTTAATAAAGCCATGGACGATGATATCAATGTACCTGAGGCTTATGCCGTGTTGTTTGATGTGGCCCGAGACCTCAACAAGCAAAAAGAAAACGCCCAAGAAGCCTCGAAGCTTGCACACGTACTTAAGTCTTTGGGGGCCATATTAGGGATATTGCAACTTGACCCTGAACAGTATTTGCAAGGTGATAGCAACAGTGAAGCACAAGAAATTGAAGCCCTGATTACCAAACGAAATCAAGCAAGGGCCAATAAAGACTGGGCTGCGGCTGACGAAGCCAGAGATGCGCTGACCGCTATGGGCGTGACGCTTGAAGATGGCCCGGAGGGAACTACTTGGCGAAAAGCCTGACTTTGGTCAGGCTCTGTCTTTATCGCGCGAGGCTAATTCTTCCAGCCAGCGCTTTTGGCTGACATGTTGCTTGATCAGCTCGATGCATTCATTCACTACCATCAGCATTTCTTGGTCGAGTATTTGTTCGTCAGGCGTAAACTCGTTGATGCCGTGTCGAATGAAACGGTCAACTTTTGCTTCGTCTACATCAGTGAGCAGATTAATGATGGATGACGTGACTATATCCGTCACGGCACTTTCTAATGTAGATTCTATCGTACTGCCTACAAAGGGAACGATACTGAGTGTTGATACTTCGGCATTGCTGCGCACTGCTTTGCCCACACTTTGCTTCACGTGTTCGCGAATAACTTCACCATGTTCACCGTCATAGATAGATTGGCCCAAGTGATTCATTGTTTGTGCTATCCAGCTACTGACAACACTCATGCGTGGTGCGATAACCTGTTTTTGTACGTCTTCGATCAGCGGTGAACCAGCGGCAATATCTCGCTGTGCATCGCTCAGAACTTTTACGACAATTCGGTCACTTAGCTCTTCAACAAACACATCGGCATAGAAGGTAATAAACCGAAACAGGGCTGTGCGGTTCAGGTCGATAATTTGGTGTTTGTGTAGCCGATAAATGATTGAAAATATGCGTAAGACCCTGAACAAACGCGTTGACGCCAGCGGGATACAGCCGACTAAATCATACCAATGCAAGAAGGGAAAAAAGTACCATCTTGGGTGTTCTTTTCGAACTATCGAAGCAATCCAACGAAATATAAATTCACTGAGAAATAGCCCGATAAAGGCTAAATCGACAAACAAAAAGTTGTCGTGAATAGGTTGGTAGGCTGTTACGAATCCTGGGCTCATGCTTTGCAACAGCTGTTGGACGGCATTGGTGTCGAACAAACTGTCAAAAATAAGCCATAGCATGTTGATCAGTAAAACAAACAACATGACCAGATCAAGTATCAGCCAAGGTGCTTCATGGCTCTTGCGAAGGTTTTCGCGGCTAAACCCGAGCATACTTAACTCGATGAACGAGTTACATCAATGTGTAACGTTAGTGTTTGCCCGGGTTGTAGATAGCGGCTCGCATTAAGGTCATTCCACTTCACAATGTCATTGGTTTTCACACCAAAACGATTGGCAATACGCGATAACGAATCACCTCGTCTGACCTTATAGACAATTTTACGCATGATGGCGTTGGGATTCGTCGACGCATTAACGGTATCGGTCCAGACGACTAACTGCTTACCTGGCATGAGAGGATCTTTCGGTGCCATGCCATTCCATTTTGCCAAAGAAGACAAGTTGACTTTGTATTTGCGACTAATGTCCCAAAGGGTATCGCCTGATTGAATCTCATGGGTAAGCTTATGTCGTGCTCTAGGCGTGTTTTGTTTTGCTGCAAGGCGCGCTTCGTTGGAGAGTGAGTAGCTGTCCAAGTCTTTTGCAGCGACCGGCACCATTAAGTGTTTGCCTGCAATGATCACGTTACCATCAAGCTGATTAACTTGCCTGATCACGTCTGCTGTGGTGTGGTACTTTTTGGCCAGTTTTAGCAAGCTGTCGCCGGATTTCACTTTATGACGTACCCAATTGAGTCTTTCTGAACGGTCTACCTGGGCAAGTGCTTGAGAAAATTGTGATGCCTTTCCCATGGGTAAAAGCAATTGATGTGGCCCGTTAGGATCGGTGGCCCAACGATTAAACCCTGGGTTTAGCGCATGTAGTGCATCAGTTTCCATGCCAGCAAGCTCTGCAGCCAGCGCAAGATCGATTTGTGAGCCTGTTTCTACAACGGCAACAACAGGTGCATTATCAACAGCCGGCCAGTCAAAATTATAGGTTTCTTTATGTTTTAAAATATCAGCCAGTGCCAATAACTTAGGTACATAGGCGCGTGTTTCGCGTGGCAAATTCAACGACCAAAAATCTGTCGGTTTACCCGCTCTGGCATTGGCTCTGACCGCTCGTCTGACCCGACCCTCACCACTGTTATAGGCAGCCAGAGCATGTAGCCAGTTGCCATCGAAAAATTCATACAGATATTCCAGATAGTCCAGTGCACCTTGGGTTGATGCAATAACATCTCGACGACCGTCATACCACCAGGTTTGCTTCATACCAAACCGCTTTCCCGTGCCAGGCACAAATTGCCACAATCCCGCGGCGCGACCATGGGAATAGGCAAACGGATCAAAGGCACTTTCAACAATGGGCAATAAGGCAAATTCAAGTGGCATATTGCGCGCTTCAATTTGCTCAACGATGTAATGAATAAAGGGGCTTCCACGGCGCATGACCCGTTGCATATACTTGGGATGCTTTAAATACCAATTGCGCTGGGCATCAATACGCTGCTGCTGCGGCACATCAAAAGACAGTTGCATGGCAACGCGCTCCCACACATCTTCAATCGGGGCGACCTGCTCAACGGGAAGTTCAACAATAACTTCCTCTTCGGGATGCACAATTTCAACTGTGGAATCGGGTTGCTTGTCTTCCTGTTCACCTTTCGTGACAACTTTTGTAGTGACGATGTCAACGTCGTCGGATGTGGGCGTGATCATGGTGCTTGTGCACCCGCTCAATGTCACAATGGCTAGCGTTGATAGTCCTAAGACAGACCCTTTTACTTGCATCCCTTATCGTGCCTCTTGTTGTAATACCCTAAATTAATCGCACAAGTGTACGGACTTTAGCCTTTAAATGCATCTTTCCATCGACGGATTGCAGCAAAGGCATTTTGCGTATTTTCGACCTTCTCTCCCGTCATTTGTTCGACATAAGGCCAATTTTGTTGGCGCTCTGCCCTTAAAAATGGATTGATTTGTTTTTCGATATCTAAACGGGAGGGCAATGAAGGTAAGCCAGCAGCGCGCATGTCGGTGACATTTTGTATGGTCGATGTCACGGTTTCATTATTAGGTTCCACCGCTTGCGCAAATGCGAGATTGGCCAATGTATACTCATGGGTACAGTAAACCTGTGTCTGTTCGGGCAAGGTCATCAGTTTATTGAGTGACGCAAGCATTTGTGCAGGCGTGCCTTCAAACAATCGGCCACACCCAGCACTAAACAGGGTATCACCACAAAATAGCCAATTGTTGGCATAGTAGGCGATGTGGTCGAGTGTATGACCTGGCACTTCAAACACGTCAAAAGTCAGATTGAATTGCTCAAGTGATACCTGATCACCTTCTTTTACCTTGTGTGTAATCTCTTTTATTTTTGGATTATCAGGTCCGTACACTGCTAAACCTTCATAGGCTCGGGTTAATGCAGGCAAGCCATCAACATGATCGTAGTGATGGTGGGTGATCAGCACAGCATCTAAGCGAAGCCCGCGCTGGGACAGGGTCTCCATGACAGGCTCAGCATCACCAGGGTCCACAACCACAGCATGACAGCCGTCGTGAATACACCAAATATAATTATCGCTAAAAGCTGGAATAGGAAAAACGGTTAAGGGGTTTGCCATACCATAGCGGCTCGATTAATAATGGTGCTCTTAGTTTAGCGTATGAGTATCGTCAATGCGATCAGCAAGGCGTGACAAATCCCCTCAGTATCCGGAATCGTGGCAAGCTGTGCCAAATGGTCAATGTTTGCTTGATGAGCTCAGCGAACAGTGTGATTCGCTGTCATCCATGATGTTTGGGTACCACTTGGTTAAGTTGGGTGACTTATCTGCAAACATCCACCTTCCACAGTGCCCTATTCGCCATCAAGTTACGCTTGGCTACCAACAGCACAGGGGGGGCGTGACGGCATCAACGCATAAACTACCCCTTCTTGAAAATTCGGTGGATGCTTTTTTGGTTGCGCTGGAGCTTGATTTTTCTCATGATCCGCATCAGATACTGCGCGATCTAGACCGCAGTATAACCGCAAACGGCATGGTTCTGGTATGCGGGCTAAACCCAATTAGTCTCTCTGGCTTACTACGGTATTCGCCGTTTTATCGAAAACACCCGTTTAAGCAGGCGCGTTTTTTCACAGCCGGACGAGTTAAAGACTGGTTACAGCTATTGCATTTCGATATTGTGGAAGAACGGTATGTACACTATCCGTCTGTGTTTAATCGCTGGCGTGTGCCATACAGTGATAAGCTCGACCCCTTTATTGCCCGATATCTGCCATGGAGTGGTTCCGCTTACTGTTTGCTGGCCAAAAAGCGCACCATCCCCATGACGCTGGAAAAGCCAAGGTGGCGCGCAAAGCCCAAGTTTATGCCAGTACAAGCGGGCACGCGGGTTATTTCACCCGCATCCCCGGCTGTGCGCCCTCATGCGGCTCGAGAATAAACAGGTCTTTACCGCCAGGTCCGGCTGCTAATACCATACCCTCAGAAAGCCCAAAACGCATTTTTCTAGGTGCGAGGTTGGCAACCATTACCGTGTGTTTTCCAATTAAATCTTCTGGTGCATAAGCAGACTTAATGCCAGCGAATACTTGTCGAGTTTCACCGCCTACATCCAACTCTAGGCGCAAGAGTTTGTCGGCTTTTTCAACGTGTTCCGCTTTCACAATTTTTGCGATACGTAAATCCACCTTTGCAAATTCGTCAAAGCTAATTGTGTCGCTGATGGGGTCGGCACTAAGGTGCTTATTGTCTGATAAGGGTACTGCGGGAGTGGCTTGTAAGTTTTGTTTGGACGCTTCCACGATGGCATCAACTGTTTTGGTTTCTACTCGCTGCATCATCGCTTTAAATTTATTAATCGGTTTACCGGTAAGCACTTCTTGCATGCTTTCCCATGTAAAGGTGTCATTTAAAAACGCTTCGGCTTTTTCTGCCAACACGGGCAAGATAGGCTGCAAATAAATAGTGAGAATTCTGAATAGGTGAATACCTAATGAACATACATCATGGGTAAAGGCTGCTTTACCTTCTTCTTTGATGGTGACCCAGGGCGCATTTGCGTCGATAAACTGATTTGCTTTATCGGCCAGTCCCATAATTTCACGCACTGCTGCACTATATTTTCGGGCTTCATACAGGGCTGCAATTTTCCCCTCGGCCTGCTGGAATTCTTCTAACAAGGCTGCATCTACAATATTGTGTGACAAAGTGCCGTCGAAGCGTTTGGTTATAAAACCGGCACACCGGCTGGCGATATTTACCACTTTACCAACCAGATCGGCATTCACTTTTTGTACAAAATCTTCAAAGTTTAGGTCGATGTCAGTCACGCCATCACTGAGCTTAGACGCGAAATAATAACGCAAATACTCAGGCTGTAAGTGGTCAAGATAAGTCCGGGCCTTTATGAAGGTTCCACGCGATTTTGACATTTTTGCACCATTTACGGTAACAAAACCGTGAATATTCACGCCGGTAGGCTTTCTAAAGCCAGCGCCTTCGAGCATGGCAGGCCAGAATAAACAGTGAAAATAAGTAATGTCTTTGCCAATAAAGTGGTAAAGCTCTGCGTCGCTGTCCTGCTTCCAGAAACTGTCAAAGTCGATATTGTGTTGATTACAGTAATTCATGAAACTGGCCATGTAGCCAACAGGTGCATCTACCCACACGTAGAAAAATTTGTTAGGTGCGCCAGGGATCTCAAAACCAAAATAAGGCGCATCACGGCTAATATCCCATTGCTGTAATCCGGCTTCGAACCATTCTTCAAGCTTATTGGCCATTTCTTCCTGCAGTGCACCGCTGCGGATCCAACCTTTTAGCATGTCTTCAAATTGGGGTAGGTCAAAAAAGTAATGCTCTGACTCTTTTAATACGGGCTCTGCACCAGAAACTACACTGCGAGGATTTTTCACTTCAGTAGGGCTATATGTTGCGCCACAAACATCACAGCTATCGCCGTTTTGATCTTCTGCACCACAACTCGGGCAGGTACCCTTCACAAAACGATCGGGCAAGAACATTTCTTTTTGCGGGTCGTAAAGCTGGTTAATCGTGCGCTTACTTATGTAACCCGCTGCATCGAGTTTGTTGTAGATGTCTTCACACAGCACGCGGTTCTCTTCTGAGTGTGTCACATAATAGTTGTCATAGCTGACCAAAAAGTCGCTTAAATCCTGATGATGCTCGGCACGGGTTTGCTCCACCATTTGTTCAGGTGTAATACCCAGTTCTTGTGCTTTGAGCATAACAGGGGTGCCGTGGGCGTCATCTGCGCATACGGCGTAGCATTCATGGCCGCGTAAACGTTGGAAGCGCGTCCAAATATCGGTTTGAATATGCTCAAGCAAGTGGCCCAAATGGATGGAGCCGTTTGCATAGGGTAAAGCGCTGGTGACAAGTATTTTGCGAGCTGACTCTGGCATGTTGTTGTGACTTACTCGATGTTGTTAAAAAAAGACAGCGAATAGTAGCGAAATTAGCGTTGGAATGCATCCTTCAAGCGTTTTTTTCTGTACTATTAGCCACAACAAAAATTGTTCATATCTTCTATGTTTTTTAAATCCAGTCGCAACAAAAAGGCCTTGCGGGTATTACTTGATAGCTACGCGCAGGATATCGCAGCGCACTTTTCATTGGCAAAAGAGTCTGTACCTGCGGAATGGTTTCATTTGGATGCTAAGGTACTTACGGTAACATTGCCGTTTGCCTGCCAGTCTCAGCACGACGAACTCACCCGCATTATTTTACAAAATGCCCACGCAAAAGAGCAGGGTATTGACAAGGTTCAAATCAATACACAGATACCAAGCTTTGCCACGCACAAAGACGCGGTGATCAATATTAAAAATATTGTGGCGGTGTCGTCGGGCAAGGGCGGTGTAGGGAAGTCGGCAACGGCAGTGAATCTGGCTTATGCCTTGCTGCAGGAAGGCGCTAGGGTTGGTATTTTGGACGCGGACATTTACGGCCCCTCAATACCTACCATGCTGGGAAATAAAACGGCTAGCCCTGCGTCTTCAGACAACAAAACCATGACACCCATTTCAGCCCACGGTATTGTGGCGAACTCCATTGGCTATCTGGTACCCGAAGAAGATGCTGCCGTGTGGCGTGGGCCTGTGGCCAGCAAAGCCTTGTTGCAGTTACTCAACGAAACCCGTTGGCCGGTTTTGGATTATTTGATTGTTGATATGCCACCGGGCACCGGTGATGTGCAGCTCACTATGGCTCAACAAGTGCCTTTAACCGCTGCAATCGTGGTGACTACGCCGCAAGATTTGGCCTTGGCCGACGCGCAAAAAGGCATTGCTATGTTTGATAAAGTCGATGTGCCCGTTGTTGGGTTAGTGGAAAATATGAGTGCGTATGTTTGCGATAACTGCGGGCATGTAGCGCATATTTTTTCTAAACTTGGGGGCAGTCGATTAGCCGAACGTTATGCATTACCTCTTTTGGGCTCATTGCCCTTGTCACTATCAATAAGAGAGTATGCTGATGCAGGCACTCCGCTGTTGTTAAAAGCGGATAAATCTGACGCTGAAAAACAAATTGCACAAATGTATCAGGCAGTGGCTATTCAAATGGGCGCACAATTGAGTGCTGGTCTTGAATTGAGAGCAGAGCAATCCAGTCATTTAAAAGGCGATCCTATTGCCATTCAAATTGAATAAAAAACCTCCCGGCTCCATAATAGCCGGGCAAAAAATAACTGACATGATAACTAGGAACGCCAATGCGCTTATGTGACAAAGATATCTATGACCACCTTCAACGTGGCGATATCAAAATTGATCCTACGCCTGATTACTCAGAGATATCAGGTGTAACTGTGGATATTCGTCTTGGCAACAAGTTTCGCGTGTTTGAAGATCATGCCGCGCCTTACATTGATCTAAGCGGGCCAAAGTCAGAAGTGCAGGAAGCGCTTAATTCGGTGATGAGTGATGAAATAGAATTGCCATTGGGTAAGGCATTTTTCCTGCATCCAGGCGAACTGGCTTTAGCCATCACGCATGAATCAGTCACTTTGCCCAGTGACATTGTAGGGTGGCTTGATGGTCGCTCTTCGCTTGCGCGCTTGGGGTTAATGGTGCACGTGACGGCTCACCGTATTGATCCAGGCTGGTCTGGAAATATTGTTTTGGAGTTTTTTAATAGTGGCAAGCTACCTTTGGCGCTGCGTCCTCTGATGAAAATAGGTGCGTTAAGTTTTGAAAAGCTGTCTAATCCGGCCGAAAAACCCTATAACGCCCGCCTAGATGCCAAATATAAAGGGCAGGATGGCGCGATTGCCAGCCGGATAGACTCAGACCAAAAAGGGTAATATTGAACAGGATAGAGGGCTACATTATTGCCCAAGCTACCATGCTGGCAGCCACACAATAGTAAAGCATTGGGCCAAGGGTTAACCGAATTATCTGGCCCTCTTTGCCGATTAAATTTACCACTGACGCGGCAGCTACTACGTTAACTACACAAATCATGTTACCGGCATTGGCGCCCAGCATCTGAAGAGCGAGTACCCAGTGCTGGTCTAGACCGCTCTGTAATGCCGCATTTTGTTGAAAAGACGCAAACATCATATTGGAAAATGTGGCAGAGCCGGCGATAAATGAACCCAGGGCGCCCACAAAGCTAGCAGCAAATATCCAATACTCCGACAGGTATACCGCCGCTTGTTCCGCTAATGCCATCGGCATGGAGGGGCTAGCCATGGCGTTCACATTACTATTGAGGAAAATTCTCACCATAGGCACAGAGGCTCCTAAGGCTATAACAGTAGGTACCAATGACGAAAAGGAATGGCGTAGAGCATTGCCGGCTTGTTGAAGTGGTAGCCGGTGTAACCAAACAGTGATAAGCGCAACCACAATAAATACAGTGCCAGGCAAGTAGAGCGGCGTAATGCTGGCATTTAAGCCCGATCCAAGTATATTGCTTACACTAAAAGAGTATTGTGTTAACCAAGCTTTTACCGGTAACACTTCAATACGGCTAATAATCAAGAAAACAGCAAGCAGAATATAAGGTAACCACGCCAGCGTTAAGGTCATGTTTGATGGAGACGCGAGAGTCTTTTCAACTGTATCACTTAGCGAAGATTCAAGCGGTGCAGCTTGTTCAAAGTCCCAGTTTGTTTTGGGTTTAAACAAGGCTATTTTAGCGGCAGGGACAGCCAACGCTAAACCCAATAAACCGCCCAATACTGAAGGGAACTCAGGGCCAAGTAGCCAGGCAACCAGCCACGCCGAGCCGGTAAAAGCAATTCCACTAAACAGTGCAAAGGGGAACACGGCCAATCCATCGCGCCACCGCCTTTTTTCGCCAAATACCCCAGTCAGCAAACAAGCGATCAACAAAGGGATAAAGGTAGATACGACTAAGTCTATTGTCACTGTGTTCATCACCACATCGCGAATCACTGTATTGGATGATTGATCTATACCTTGGGTTATACCCACTAAAACAGGGGTGCCGACCGCTCCAAAAGACACCGCCGTGCTATCAGCAATTAAAGCCACAGTGACCGCGGCCAAAGGAGGAAAGCCAAGTGCAACCAGTAACGGTGCACAAATAGCCGCAGGTGTTCCAAAGCCTGATGCACCTTCTAAGAAAGAACCAAACAGCCACGCAATGATAATGGCCTGAATGCGTCTGTCGGGGCTGATATGCGTAAAGCCGTTGCGGATACACTGCAAAGCGCCACTTGCTTTAAGCGTGTTGAGCAGCACGATGGCGCCTAACACGATAATTACAATGCCAAGCGCAATCACCCATCCTTCTATTATGGAGGCAAACAGATGCATAACGGGTATTTGCCAAATAAAGTAGGCACTGCCAAAGGTCAATACCAGCGACAAGGGCATTGCACGAGTGGCAGGCAGCCGAAGTACAACAAGAAACAAAAACACCGCGAGTACGGGGGTCAGTGCCGTCAAAAGCTGTAATAAAGACATTAGCTAATCAGCTTATGGAAAATTAGATTGAGAATAGTATGCATAAGGTTTTAGCAAAAAGGCTTGTTATGAATCAAGGGCTCGCAAAGATTGACCATAATTTCTACAAACGCACCAGAAAAAGCAAAATTGCGTAAAAATCGGTGGAATTTGTGAAACCAATGCCTATAATACGCGTCTTCGGTCGGTGTGTAGCGCAGCCTGGTAGCGCACTGTCATGGGGTGTCAGGGGTCGGAGGTTCAAATCCTCTCACACCGACCAATTATCTTCCTGATATCCTTAGTAATTCGATTTTTTTCACTTGTCTTCCTGTTTCAAAGTTCTGTTTTATGTCGAACCTGTGTCGAACGGTGCGATTCAATCGTTTATATACGTTGTTATATGGGGCTCCACCCCATAAACGGTGGATTGTTCTTCATCGACATTAATATTTGTGCCGGCAATCAACTAAAAAATCGAGTATGCTCAAGGTTTAAGCCTTACCTCAAGGATGACTGTGAATATTAAGCAAGAAAGAGAAACCATCGAAAAAATCAGAAAAACCTCAAAGTTGTTTAATCTTGTAGCTTGGTTTTTCGCACTAATGTCTTTTTTCATATTCAACCCCACCCAAATGATATTGGGGTTCCAGATCCCGTCAAAACTATACCTGTTTACAATGTTCATGGCACTGATATGCAAACTGGAGAGCTCTCGGCTTTTTAGTATATATGTCTATGATATGGGAGAGCTTGAAAAGGACTTATCGCGTTTTATTGATAGATAGGCTTATTTTTTACAACATAGAACAACCAAAAAACTCAGTCATTTTTTGTTCTAGATCAGACTGCTTTCCTGCTGCTTTCTGTTGGATTTTTTCATATGTGTGCCACCTCATCCATTTTGGCTTCTCAATCCAGTCTATTCCGTCTAGAGCACATAAATTTGACCCTTGAGAGAGTTTATTTTGATATTTTTCTACGGCCCTTAATGCGCGATAAATTTTACTTTCGTTAACACTAGGATGAACTAATTCATGACACTTTCGGCAATGAAACTGTTCTCCACCATAAAGCAGAAGGACGTTTTTTCTACAACTGGGACATTCAAACCAAAGTCTAGAGCCACCAAAATTACACGCAGTCTTTTTTATGTGGATGCTCTGTGTGATTGATTGGTTTATTTGGGAACTGTAGTAACTAATATGAAATGCGTTTTCGGTCATTACATATTCCACTTCGCCAATTTTATAGCCAGCTCTAGTCCAACTGAGGGTGCCAATGGAATTAAACTTAAGCCAGCCTCTTTGCTTGAATCGGCGTAAGTCTATGTCAAGCATATCGGTAGTTAACCGTTTTGAATTGGTTCTTTGATAACAGCCTGAGTTGATTCCGCCCATAATCGTCTTTTTTGCCCAAATTGCCTGTGTAACTCATTGTTTATAAATTATACAGTGATTTTGATTTTGAATTTCAACATTATTTGCGGTAACTTCAAAAACGACTTCGCTAATTTTCAGGAGAGTGTCAACTTACATGGATATAATCAGCGTTTCGTTGGCAATGTTGTTAGGGGCACTTATTTGCTATGTTTTAGCAGGGAAATATCACAAAAAAATATATCGTCAAATTGCTTCATCAATCGAATCTGAGTACATTTTACACGATAGAGATATTAGTACGCTCTACAAAAATCTTGCATTAATGATGTCAACATACCTGCTGGCTGAGTGTGAAGACGACTTTCTCGAATCACTAGAAAGCATTATTGATTTCGAAACCGAAGTCAGTAATTTGTCGGTAGTGACAGTTGCTAGCATGTTCAATCGTTTGACTATTAAATACCCTTACATAAGTAACTTTGCGCCAAGGAGTTTGCATTCAAATCATTTGTTGCCTTTGACCGCAAATGAAGATTGGGAACCTGAAGTCGTTTTAGAAAAGTTTAGGGATTTAAACCATTACATCATATTGAATAATAGGTTAAATAAGTTGGAACCAGGGAACAATACGAGATATCTAGGTCGAATAGTGAGTAAAGATTCTGTGTTACAACTAAATCGCTATTTAAAACGTGATATGAGTTATAGGCTTTCCGCTGAATAGCTTTCATACAGTTGACTCACTGAGAAAATTTAAACGCTGATATTTTATGGAAAAATGATGCTCATACTTCAAATCGCAATAGGTGTGGTACTTGGAATTTTTCTGAGCACAATACTTTATCGCTTCAGGGCAGAAGCCTTTAAGTTGCTGTGGTGGTCAGTCCTTGCCGCATTGATAATAGCTCTTCTATTTGTAATTATTTTCTTCTTCGCTAATTTTGACTTCTATGAATACCTCAATTCTGATTATGTTGCAGGAGCAATTTTAGTATTTCTTGTTGCTGGTGGAGTGATTGGTTTGATGGCAAATTTTCGTGATATAGCTTCTCTTTTTAGGAAAGATTAACCTTGTTTAAAGCTCCAAAGGCATCTACCTTCAACTAACGGACGTTTGACGTGGTCTTTTTATTTAACTGCCTCTTTAACTTTTAAATATGTATGTCAATTCAATAGGTTAAGAGTTTAGTTAAAGAGTTAAAGAATTTACACAACTTTAGCGGTTTTGTCGTCAGCTAGCCATGTCTATAGTGTATGGCTGCTATGACTAATCCTTAAAAAATAAAAAGTAAGTAAATCTCTTTACCTCTTTAACTAGATTCATTACAACCCATATAAATAAAGGGCTAGAAAGGAGTTAAAGAGCTTTGTTTTCTTTACCTACTCTTTAACCCCAACAACGAGGCTGTCTAAATAACTCTGTAGTACTTGCGGTTACCGTTTCTCTTTTCCCCTTTCAAATAACCGTCTTGCTCTAGTCTGGCTAGTGCCTTACCTATCTGCCTTGTATCTTGGGCCCTAAAGTCCTCACCAGACTGCGCTATATCACCAGCATTGAACCAATCTTTTAAATCAATGAGTAGACTATCTTTCATGATTAACGCATCTAAAATATAGTCGTACCATGAGCCATTATCGTTAAATGATCTGTTAATCTGCTGAATGGTTTTGACTTCTTCGTCTGTTAGCTGCCAACCCGCTCCGTTTTCATACATCACTTTTACTTCAAGCCAAAACTGATGTAATTTCTGTGGTTCAATTTGCTCTATTGCTCCAGTGCCATCATAGCTCCATCCCAGTATTTCATTGAGTTTGTCCATATCTGCGGCTTTTTCCATTTCAATTACGGCAAAGCGTGTTGAGCCTGTATCGTCTTTTAAAAAATCAGCACCATTTACTGACGCAATAAAGTTACTTTGGCGAGGTTTGTTTGCGTATTCTGCTGAACGTGAACACCGATTCTGGCGCATCGTGAACACCTGAGATTTCCCGCATTGGGCGAAGCTTATTTTTACGCTAAGTGTTCACCATCGGTCAACTCTGAGCGTGTT
>NZ_RPOK01000007.1 GCF_003820355.1 Paralteromonas sediminis
CTTCAATTAAAATCGAAATACTTGACTTTAAATTAATAAAGTAAAGCTAAATAAATTGTCGTTGTGACACTCTTAACGAGTGCCCACACAGATTGTCTTGTATCTAATTTTTAAAGAACAAATGTTATGCTTTGCATAACAGCCTGGTGAGCTTTCCTCCCCAAGCGGGACGCGCATTCTACGCGTTTCGTCGTCAGTGTCAACAGTTTATTTCAACTTTATGTCACTGCGGTGTTGCTACCCTTCTAAGCGTTCTTAATTACCCCTCGAAGCGGACGCGCATTGTAGTTTCTTTTTGGCTGGGGTCAACCTCTTTTAAGGTTATTTTTGATGAGAATGTTTCAAATGGTTACAAAACACCCATCCATTAAATATTTATTAACATTTTGAACTATTTTGTAATTAATGTAGTCTAGTTGGGATAATAAAAAGGATTCGTCATTTTTGATAAAGGAATAAAGTCTTATCGTTTTATTACAACAATAGAGTGTAAGTATGCGTAAGAAGTTTGCTTTAACGGTTTTTTGCAGCAGCCTTTTGTTTTCAGCACTTTGCCATGCTGATTCCAATTCAGTAAAAGCCGAAGATTTCGAAAAGAAACAAGCTTTCCTTGAGAGGCAGGTTGATCAAACCATGTCTGTTGGTCGCGCCATAAGATCTATAGCCAGCCACTATCCCCAAGAAACCGTCATCTTTGTAGATATTGCGTTAGACATTTATCCGGCAAAATACAGAGAAATTATATTTGCAGCTATATCAGCACAGCCTCAGGCGACGAAAGAGATTGTACAAATTGCCATAAACAAAAATGTCAGCTCTTGTCCAAGTATCGTAGAACTGGCCATAAAGGCAGAGCCAAGTTATGTTGACTTTGTCGTTCATGCGGCAGCCGAGTCTACCCCTGAAGAGCTCGATGAAATCGTTCGTGTAGCAGTAATAACCGAACCCGATTCGGCAGATCGGATCGTGCAGACATTAGCACGTGAACACCCCAATAAAATGGTAGATATTTTATCTACGGCCATGAAAAGTGTGCCCTTTGTTGGAGAATACATGGTAGATGCACTTTTAGCCATTTTTCCAAACGAAGCCGAAGATGTTGTTACGACGGCGGTCAGAGAATCACTCGTTCACAATAATCAAATAGAGCGTATTATAGAAGCGGCACAAAATGCCGGGGTAACTGAAGCTGATTTGACGCAGTTTGCTTTGCAGGCTGGCGCGACTGACGAACAAATCGCCAAGGCTTTAGTTCATAAAAATAATTAACAGTTTCAACAACAAAAAAACCCGGCTTTTGCCGGGTTTTTTATTATAAGCTTTTGCTTACTCTTCTGTTGCTTCTTCCGTCTCTTCGACATCTTCAACAACAGGGCGGTCAACTAATTCAACAAATGCCATAGGCGCGTTGTCACCTGTGCGGAATCCGCATTTCAAAATGCGAATATAACCACCTGGGCGAGTTTCATAACGCGGACCAAGTTCGTTGAACAATTTACCTACTACTTCTTTATCACCTGTACGAGCCATAGCTAAACGACGGTTAGCTACGCTATCTTTTTTAGCCAGTGTGATAAGAGGCTCAATTACGCGACGTAATTCTTTTGCTTTAGGTAGCGTAGTTTTGATCACTTCATGCTTTACCAAAGAACCAGCCATGTTTTTAAACATAGCGGTACGGTGACTGCTGTTGCGATTCAACTGACGACCACTCTTACGATGGCGCATAGTCTTATCCTTCTAAAGATTAATCTCTGTCAGCGATGCTTTCAGGTGGCCAGTTTTCTAGGCGCATGCCTAGTGATAGACCACGTGAAGCAAGCACGTCTTTAATTTCTGTCAGCGACTTCTTACCAAGGTTAGGTGTCTTTAACAACTCAACCTCAGTGCGCTGAACCAAATCACCAATGTACTGGATAGCTTCCGCTTTCAAACAGTTGGCAGAACGTACCGTAAGCTCAAGATCATCAACAGGACGAAGTAGAATTGGATCGAACTCCGGCTTCTCTTCTTTCTGTTCAGGTACTGAGATATCACGCAATTCAACGAATGCGTCTAGTTGCTCAGCCAAGATAGTGGCAGAACGACGAATGGCCTCTTCAGGATCCAAGGTGCCGTTAGTTTCCATATCTATGATCAATTTGTCTAAATCTGTACGTTGTTCAACACGCGCAGACTCAACAGAATAAGCAATACGTTCAACTGGGCTGTATGAAGCATCAACCAGTAAACGACCAATGGGTCGATCATCTTCTTCAGAGGAACGGCGCGTCGCAGCTGGTACGTAACCACGACCCATTTCTACTTTAATGCGCATGCTGAGCTCAGCTTCGCCGGTCAAAGTACAAATAACATGGTCGGGGTTTACAATTTCAACATCACCATCATGTTGAATATCACCAGCAGTAACCGGACCCGCGCCTGATTTAACCAGTGTTAAGGTAGTCTCGTTTTTGCCTTCAAGCTTAACGGCCAAACCTTTTAGATTTAGTAGGATATCGATTACGTCTTCTTGCACACCTTCTTTAGTGCTGTATTCGTGCAATACGCCATCAATCTCTACTTCAGTCACTGCACATCCAGGCATAGACGAAAGTAAGATACGACGTAGGGCATTACCCAATGTATGACCAAAGCCGCGTTCTAGTGGCTCAAGGGTTACTTTTGCACGAGTAGGAGAAACGTTTTCGATTTCAACCAATCTCGGTTTTAGGAATTCAGTCACAGAACCCACAATGCTTCCTCTTTAGTTAACTATTACTCTCAATTACTTGGAGTAAAGTTCGACGATCAACTGTTCGTTAATTTCGGCAGACAAGTCAGTTCTCTCAGGAACACGCTTGAATGTGCCTTCCATTTTGTTGCTGTCTACTTCAATCCAGGTTGGCTTCTCACGCTGGTCAGCTAGTTCCAAAGCAGCAACAATACGCGCTTGCTTTTTAGCTTTTTCACGGACAGAAACCACGTCTTCGGCAGTAACATTAAATGATGGAATGTTAACCACTTGACCATTTACCATAATAGCTTTGTGGCTTACTAGCTGGCGCGCTTCCGCACGTGTACTAGCAAATCCCATACGATAAACTACGTTATCTAGACGCTGCTCAAGCAATTGCAACAAGTTTTCACCTGTATTGCCTTTAAGGCGAGCCGCTTCTTTATAGTAGTTACGGAATTGCTTTTCCAATACGCCATACATACGACGTACTTTTTGCTTTTCACGCAACTGAACACCGTAGTCAGACAAACGGCCACGACGGGCTCCATGTTGACCAGGCGCAGTTTCAATTTTACATTTTGAATCGATTGCGCGAACGCCGCTCTTAAGGAACAAATCAGTTCCTTCACGACGGCTAAGTTTGAGTTTTGGACCCAAATATCTTGCCATGATCTTTCTCCAACAGTCCGTCGATTAAACGCGACGTTTTTTCGGTGGACGACAACCGTTGTGAGGAATAGGCGTCACATCGGTAATGTTTGTGATCTTGTAACCAGTAGCGTTAAGAGCACGGATAGCCGATTCACGACCTGGACCGGGACCTTTAACGAACACTTCTAGGTTTTTCAGACCGTACTCTTGTGCGGCTACGCCTGCACGCTCAGCAGCAACCTGTGCAGCAAATGGTGTTGATTTACGCGAACCACGGAAACCTGAACCACCAGATGTCGCCCATGCTAACGCATTGCCTTGACGGTCTGTGATAGTCACAATAGTGTTGTTGAAAGAGGCATGGATATGAGCCATACCGTCTGCAACCTGACGTTTAGCGCGCTTACGCGTGCTACGAGCTGGTGCTTTTGCCATAACTTATTCTCCCCGCTTACTTCTTAATTGGCTTACGAGGACCTTTACGGGTACGCGCATTAGTCTTAGTGCGCTGACCACGTAGAGGCAAGCTACGACGGTGGCGTATACCACGGAAGCAACCCAGGTCCATCAAACGTTTGATGCTCATTGAAACTTCACGGCGCAAGTCACCTTCAACAGTGAACTTGGCTACTTCGTCACGAAGCTTATCAATCGTCGCTTCGTCAAGATCTTTAATCTTGGTTGATTCTGCAACACCAGCTGCGGCACAGATGCTTTTCGCACGAGTAGCGCCGATACCGAAGATCGATTGAATAGCGATCACGGTGTGCTTGTGTTCAGGGATGTTAATGCCAGCGATACGGGCCATTAACAGCACTCCTCTAATTATATGTTGACAGCCTAAAAAGCCCGTTAGGATACTTATCCATCAACAAAATTGCAAATAAAGGTAATTGTTTGTTACGACAATACCGGTACCAAGTATGCGGTACCGGTATCAACAAAGCAGTTACCACTTTATAAGATTAGCCTTGCCTTTGCTTATGCTTAGGGTCTGAGCTGCAAATTACACGCACAACACCGTTGCGCTTAATAACTTTACAGCTACGGCAAATCTTTTTAACTGATGCACGAACTTTCATAACATCACTCCTATTTGCCAATCTTAGCGGCCGTAGCCTTTAAGATTCGCTTTCTTCAGAACAGACTCATATTGACTCGACATCAAATGGGTCTGCACCTGCGCCATGAAATCCATGATGACCACTACAATAATCAGAAGAGACGTACCACCGAAGTAGAACGGCACATTCCAAGCAATCAACATAAACTCAGGCACTAAACATACAAAGGTTATATAAAGCGCGCCAGCCAAGGTAAGGCGAGTCATTACTTTATCAATGTAGCGAGAGGTCTGCTCCCCAGGGCGAATCCCAGGAATAAATGCACCGGACTTCTTCAGGTTATCTGCTGTATCACGTGGGTTAAATACCAACGCAGTATAGAAGAAACAGAAAAAGATAATTGCCGTAGCATACAACATCACATACAAAGGTTGGCCAGGAGAAAGCAATAACGCTACGTCCTGCAACCATGCAGTCGATTCATTCTGTCCAAACCAGCCAGCTATTGTACCTGGAAACAGAATAATACTCGAAGCAAAAATTGGTGGAATAACGCCCGCCATATTGACCTTCAGTGGTAAGTGAGAGCTCTGCGCAGCAAACACCTTACGGCCTTGCTGACGCTTCGCATAGTTCACAACGATGCGACGCTGAGCACGTTCAACAAATACCACCAAATACGTTAGAGCAATGACGATTGCACCAATCATAAACAAGAACAACAAGTTGATTTCACCCTGTCGTGCTTGCTCAGCTGTTTGGCCGAGCGCTGTTGGCAGCCCGGCTACAATACCTGCAAAGATAAGGATAGAAATACCGTTTCCGATGCCTCTTTCCGTAATTTGCTCACCTAACCACATTAAGAACATAGTTCCCGTGACTAAGCTGACTACCGCTGTAAAATAAAATCCAAAGCCAGGATTAAGCACCAAACCGTTTATTAAGTTCGGTAGGCCTGTCGCAATCCCAATAGATTGGAATGTCGCCAAAACAAGCGTTAAATAACGCGTGTACTGGCTAATTTTGCGACGACCCGCTTCACCTTCCTTCTTAAGCTCCATCATCGGTGGATGTACCACCGACAATAGCTGCATTATGATGGACGCAGTGATGTAAGGCATAATCCCTAAAGCCAGAACTGACGCTCGCTCAAGTGCACCACCTGAGAACATGTTAAACATTTCTACAATGGTGCCTTTTTGCTGCTCGAACAGCTCAGACAAGACGACTGGATCGATTCCTGGGATAGGCACATAAGAGCCTAGGCGAAATACGATAATCGCACCCAGTACGAACAACAATCTTGATTTAAGCTCACCCAAGCCGCCTTTAGCGCCCGAATCCAATCCTGGTTTAGCCATCTAGCTTATTCCTCTACTTTACCGCCGGCAGCTTCAATCGCTTCACGCGCGCCTTTAGTTACCTTCAACCCGCTAACCGTCACTGCACGTGATACTTCGCCACTCTTGATTACTTTTACAAACAACACGTCTTTCTTAACAAGATTTGCTGCTTTTAAGGTTTCAAGAGAAACAGTATCACCGTTTACTTTCGCGATTTCTGTCAATGTCACTTCATCAGTCACAAAGCTCTTACGCGAAGTAAAACCAAATTTTGGCAGACGGCGCTGAATTGGCATCTGACCACCTTCGAATCCAGGCTTCACAGATCCACCAGAACGGCTCTTTTGACCTTTATGGCCACGACCACCGGTTTTTCCAAGACCTGAACCGATACCACGGCCAAGACGCTTACCAGAATTTTTCGCTCCCGGTGCAGGAGCAATCGTGTTTAAACGCATCTTCTTACTCCTCTACAATCTCAACCATGTAATTAACACGGTTGATCATGCCGCGAACGGCTGGGGTATCTTCTAATTCACGGACACGACCAATTTTACCAAGACCCAAGCCAGTTAGTGTGGCTTTGTGCTTTGGTAAACGGCCAATCGCACTTTTAGTTTGTTTGACTTTAATAGTTGCCATGTCTGCTTACCCCAAAATTTCATCTACAGGCAAACCACGCTTCGCAGCAACTTGTGCTGGAGAGTTCATCGCAGTAAGTGCATCGATAGTTGCACGTACAACGTTGATTGGGTTTGTTGAGCCGTAGCATTTTGAAAGTACGTTTTGTACGCCAGCGACTTCAAGTACTGCACGCATCGCACCACCGGCAATAATACCAGTACCTTCAGATGCAGGCTGCATATATACTTTTGAGCCAGAATGACGACCTTTGATTGGGTGCTGTAGCGTGTGACCGTTTAAGTCAACGTCAACCATGTTGCGACGCGCTTTTTCCATCGCTTTTTGGATAGCAGCAGGCACTTCACGTGCTTTACCATAACCAAAACCGACACGACCACTGCCATCACCTACAACCGTTAATGCAGTAAAGCTGAAGATACGTCCACCTTTAACTACTTTCGATACACGGTTTACAGCGATTAGCTTTTCTAACAAGTCACCTTGTTGTTGAACTTCTTGTTTAGCCATGATCTACTCCTAGAACTGAAGGCCAGCTTCGCGAGCTGCATCAGCTAATGCTTTTACGCGACCGTGGTATTTAAAACCGCTGCGATCGAAAGCCACTTCTTTAATGCCTTTCTCAATCGCACGCTCTGCAATTGCTTTACCCACAATAGCGGCCGCTTCTGCATTACCTGTTGCTTTCAGATCTTTCTTGATATCTGCTTCAACAGTAGACGCTGCTGCCAATACTTCAGAACCGCTAGGTGCGATTAGCTGAGCATAAATGTGGCGAGGTGTACGGTTTACAACCAGGCGATGCGCTTCAAGTTCGGCAATTTTTTTACGTGCGCGCGTTGCGCGACGAATACGAGCTGATTTCTTATCCATCGTATCACCCACCTACTTTTTCTTAGCTTCTTTACGACGAACTTGTTCGTCAGCGTAACGTACACCCTTACCTTTATAAGGCTCTGGTGGACGCCATGCGCGAATGTTTGCCGCGATTTGACCAACTGCCTGCTTATCGGCGCCTTTAACGACGATTTCAGTTTGGCTTGGCGTTTCTACAGTGATGCCTTCTGGCATTTCAACCACTACAGGGTGCGAGAAGCCAAGAGTAAGATTAAGTTTCTTACCTTGTGCTTGTGCACGATAACCAACACCATTCAGTTGAAGCTTCTTTTCAAAACCTTCTGATACACCGATAACCATTGCGTTCAACAATGCGCGTGCAGTACCAGCTTGTGCCCAACCATCAGCAAAACCTTCACGAGGTGCTACTTTGATTTGTGCGTCTTCTTGTACTACTTCAACCGCAGGATTGAAAGCTCGGCTTAACGTGCCGTTTTTACCCTTAACTGTAACATCTTGGCCGTTGATAGAAATTTCAACACCTGATGCTAAAGAAACTGGGGCTTTTGCTACTCGTGACATGTCTAATCCTCCGTTATGCTACATAACCGATGATCTCACCGCCCATGCCTGCTTTACGCGCAGCACGGTCAGTCATCACACCTTTAGACGTGGAAACGATAGCAATGCCAAGTCCGCCTAGTACTTTTGGAAGCTCATCTTTTTTCTTATAGATGCGCAGACCAGGACGGCTAACACGCTCGATAGTATCGATTACTTTTTTGCCTTCGAAGTACTTTAACGTCACTTCTAAAGAAGGCTTAACGTCACCAGACACTGCGAAATCGCTGATATAACCTTCGTCCTTAAGAACGCCGGCAATCGCAATACGCAATTTGGAAGAAGGCATCGCTACCGATACTTTCTGTGCCATCTGGCCGTTACGGATGCGGGTAAACATATCCGCGATAGGATCTTGCATACTCATATCTGCTACTCCTTACCAGCTGGCTTTTTTCAAGCCAGGGACTTCACCGCGCATCGCTGCTTCGCGCAACTTGATACGGCTTAGGCCAAATTTGCGTAGGTAACCATGTGGACGACCAGTAACACGGCAGCGGTTTTGCTGGCGTGACTTGGAAGAATCACGTGGTAGTTGTTGTAGCTTGAGTACAGCATCCCAACGCTCTTCTTCAGAGGCGTTGACATCGCTGATAATCGCTTTAAGTGCTGCGCGTTTTTCTGCGTACTTAGCTACAAGCTTAGTACGTTTCACTTCGCGCGCTTTCATTGATTCTTTTGCCATAACCCTACACCTTACTTTTTGAACGGGAAGTTGAACGCAGTCAACAACGCACGTGCTTCGTCATCAGAATTCGCACTGGTAGTGATAGTAATATCCATACCGCGAACCTTATCCACTTTATCGAAATCGATTTCAGGGAAGATGATTTGCTCACGTACACCCATGCTGTAATTTCCACGGCCGTCAAACGACTTTGCATTCAGACCACGGAAGTCACGGATACGAGGAATTGCAATTGAGATTAAACGCTCAAGGAATTCCCACATGCGTTCACCACGTAGGGTTACTTTACAGCCAATCGGATAACCTTCACGGATTTTAAAACCCGCAACAGATTTTCTGGCAACAGTGACAACTGGTTTTTGACCGGCGATCGCCGCCATGTCTGATTGTGCTGCTTCCAGCACTTTTTTGTCAGCTACTGCTTCACCTAAACCCATGTTTAGAGTGATTTTCTCTATCCGAGGGACTTGCATGACGCTTTTGTATCCGAACTGCTTCGCAAGTTCAGCTACTACTGTTTCTTTATAGAAATCATGCAGTTTCGCCATCGTACTCTCCTAATTTAAACCAGTTCACCGTTTGATTTGAAGACACGCACTTTCTTGCCGTCTTCAACACGGAAACCAACACGGTCAGCTTTGCCCGTAGCCGGGTTTACCAAAGCGACATTTGAAACGTGGATAGATGCTTCTTTCTCAATAATGCCACCTGCTTCGCCCAACTGAGGGTTAGGTTTGGTGTGCTTCTTGATGATATTGATGCCTTCTACCACTACACGGTCTTCAGACGTAAGTACACGCAAAACTTTGCCTTGCTTGCCTTTGTCTTTACCCGCTAATACGACTACTTCATCATCACGACGAATTTTTCTAGCCATTATCGTGACTCCTTATAGTACCTCTGGGGCCAACGAGATGATCTTCATGAAGTTATCTCCACGAAGCTCGCGAGTGACCGGGCCAAAGATACGCGTGCCAATAGGTTGCTTGTTTGCGTTAAGCAAAACAGCTGCGTTGTTATCGAAACGAATGGTTGAACCATCTGCGCGACGAACGCCTTTCCTAGTACGCACCACCACTGCATTCAGTACGTCACCTTTTTTAACTTTACCGCGAGGAATTGCTTCCTTGACGGTAACTTTGATGATGTCACCGATATGTGCATAACGGCGATGCGAGCCACCTAGAACCTTAATACACTGAACCCTGCGAGCGCCGCTGTTGTCGGCAACATCCAGGTTAGTTTGCATTTGGATCATGTGAGTGCTCCGCTGTTAAATTACGGCCTACAACAGGCCCTTAAAGCTCTAAAAATAAGCGTTTCCGCTTAATTCTTAGCCATACCCCCATAAAAAGGGCGCGAAATGATAACAGAAAAGATTTAGAAGCGATACCTCAAAATTGAATTAATTTTAGGCAATGTCTGCTCTTCCGATAGCGAGTGGAAATTAAGATAGGGAACAAGTTTTATTGCACATGCTATTGATAACCATTCTTATTACCATTAATATGTGCGCACTTTGATACCGCAGTCAAACCTCACCTAGAAGGCGCCTGCGCAATCACTACACTACAAGCACCCACTCATTTGGAGATAATGGACGTGAAATTTAAGCTGACTAGCATCGCTGCTGCGCTTTTGATAACCCATTCAGCAAACGCAGAATATATGAAGGAAGTTGAAAAGATTACTGTGACTGGACAGTATCTTTCAGTGAGCGAGTCTAACTCGGTGAAAACACCTACACCGATTATTGATGTACCGCAGAGCCTCACCATACTTACCGCTGAAGAAATGACACAACGCGGTATCACTACTATCGGCCAAATAATCGATTACACACCTGGCGTTAATACCTCTCAGGGTGAAGGACATCGTGACGCAGTGGTTTTCCGAGGTGTACGCTCTACCGCCGACTTTTACATTGATGGTAACCGTGATGACGTGCAATATTATCGCGCGCTGTACAACATTGAGCAGGTTGAAATTTTACGCGGGCCTAATGCATTGTTGTTTGGACGGGGCGGTACAGGCGGCATCTTGAATCGCGTATCCAAAAAAGCGTCGGTGGGTGAAGCGTTTACCGGCTACACCGCATCATTAAATACCTTTGGCGGTTACAGTGGTACTGTGGATACCAATTTTGAGACGGGTGATAATTCAGCTGTCCGCGTTAACGCTATGATTGATGAGTTGGATAACCACCGCGATTTTTATGACGGCACTCGCTATGGCTTTAATCCTACTGCCCGCTTTGAACTAGGCGATAAAAGCGTGCTGGACATATCTTATGAATATATCGACCATGAGCGTTTTATCGATCGGGGTATTCCTACTGGCGCCGACGGTAGACCAGTTGAAGCTTTTGAAGATATTGTCTTTGGCGATCCGGATAACAATTACCACACATTGGAAGCTAATGTTTTCAGAGCGAACCTGCAACACCAGTTTTCAGACGCTACCAAAGGAAACTTTAGTGCCTTTTACGGTGACTACGATAAGGTTTATGCCAACTTTTATGCCTCGGATTACAACCCAGAAGTACAAATTGTGACCCTCGACGGGTATATTGACAATACTGTCAGAGAAAGCATTATTCTCTCAGGAAACGTGGTCAGTGAATTTGATACGGGCAGTATTGGTCATACACTGATTTTCGGCGCTGAATACATACTTACTGACTCTGACCAAGACAGATTCAACCCTGTATTTTCAACCACAGGCAATGATAAAGAGAGCTTTACCGCGCAGCGTCCACTTAACATCCGTAATATGGCCGGTGTTAATAGTGCGGGCGAGGCTTTTACCGTTCGCTTTGACGATTTGAATGACGATACACGCGTAGATCTTGATGTGTACTCTTTGTATGTTCAGGATGAAATAGAATTGTCTGAACACCTAGATATCGTATTGGGTGCACGTTTTGACAGTATTAAGGTGGTTGCTTTTGACGCCACTTCGTTTACTCGTCAACAGCGCTCCGATCAAGAAGTTTCGCCTCGTGCAGGCCTTATATACAAGCCTCAAGAAAACGTTTCTCTATACGCTAGCTATAGTGAGTCATTTCTTCCCCGAAGCGGCGAGCAATATGCCAACGTAAGCGACAATAGCTTAGACCCAAATACTTTTGCTAACCAAGAAATTGGCATCAAGTGGGATTTTGCTGACAGTATGAGTTTCACTGCTGCCATTTTTGAAAACGAGCAAAGTTCACCACAGGTATCTGACAACGATCCTGAAACTCTGGATGTAATAGACTCCGAGATATCAGGTTTTGAATTGCAGCTCACTGGCTACATTACCGATGAGTGGTTTGTTAATGCAAATTACAGTAATTTGGACGGTGAACGTGTTACCCGTTCAGGGCCAACTGGACTGACACCACGTGAATTACCGGAGCAAACCTATTCATTGTGGACCTCGTATCAGTTTAGTGACACGTTTGGTGTAGGTGTGGGTGTTACTTATCAGGACGAAAGCTTTATCGATAATGGCAATACCCGCGTATTACCCAGCTATACACGTGTAGATGCTGCGGCCTATTACAGTGTTTCTGATGACCTTCGCGTGCAGCTACACATTGAAAACCTGACGGATGAGTTGTATTTCCCAAATTCACACTCAAACCATCAGGCAACTGTAGCGGCTCCGATTAATGCCACACTTAAAGTTGTAGGGTCGTTCTAAGCTCTACTATTGGCGCTGGCGTACGCACTCATACAAGCATACGCCAGTTGCCACTGACACATTTAAGCTAGATACTTCACCCGCCATCGGCAACTTCGCCAACTCATCACAGGTCTCCCGCGTAAGACGACGCATGCCCTTGCCTTCAGCGCCCATCACCAATGCCAACGGCCCTGTGAGTGAAATATCGTACAATAATTTGTCTGCCTCTCCAGCCGTCCCTACTACCCAAACACGCTTATCTTGCAAATGCTTTAATGTTCTCGCCAGATTTGTCACTTGAATTAGCGGCATGACTTCTGCGGCACCACAGGCCACTTTTCTCACTGTCGCCGTAATTGATACCGACTTATCCTTGGGTACAATCACCGCGGTCACACCCGCGGCATCGGCAGTTCGCAAACACGCCCCCAAATTGTGGGGATCGGTTATGCCGTCTAACACCAAAAACAAGGGTGTCGTTGTTTGCTCTAACAATTCATCTAAATCGTTTTCATCCAGTACTCTGGCAGGTCTAGCTCTGGCGACAACGCCCTGGTGACGTTCACCATTGACTTTATTATCAAGCGTCGACCTATTACAAAACTGCACACTTACGCCATGTTGACGAGACATGGTGATCACTTTGATAAGACGTTCATCATCACGCCCTTTTAGCGCCCAGACCTCCATAATACGCGCAGGTTCTTTTTCCAGCACAGCGGTGACAGCATGCAAACCATAAAGCCATTCTTGTTGCGCCATTACTTACCTCTTTTCTTTGCGGTTGGCTTTTTGGACGTTTTAGTTCTTTTTCCTGCTTTACCAGCGCGCGGTGGTGCCGTTTTTTTACTGCTTACCTTTACCCGTTTTCCCTTTCTTGTCTTCAACGTAGACGGGTCAATGATCAGGTCTATCTTTCTTTCATCTAGATTCACCGAGGCAACCTGAACGGACACCGTATCTCCCAAACGAAACATTTGGCCCGTTGCTTCACCAATAAGACATTGACGAACCTCATCATACTGATAAAAGTCTTTCTCCAGCGAGGTGATGTGCACCAGACCGTCAATGTGATATTCCCCGATACGGACAAAAAGCCCGAAGCCTGTTACAGATGCCACTACGCCGTCAAAGGTGTCGCCTACATGATCCAGCATAAACTCGCACTTTAGCCAGTCAGCCACATCTCTCGTTGCATCATCAGCCCTGCGCTCGGTCATAGAGCACTGTTCTCCCAATTGAGAGATCTCTTCTTCGTTGTACGCTTTAGATCCACTTACCGCTTGTTTTTGCTTTTTTAACAAAGACTTGATGGTTCGATGAACTACCAGATCAGGATAGCGACGAATCGGTGAGGTAAAGTGGGTATAGGCAGAGAGAGCCAATCCAAAATGGCCAATGTTGTCACCATCATAAATCGCTTGTTTCATCGAGCGCAGTAGCATAGTTTGAATCAGTTCACTGTCTGGACGATTGCTCGTTTTACTGACAACTGCCGCGAAATCAAACGGGCTCGCATCCTCACTTATTTTGTGCGGAATACCAATTTCGCCTAAATACGCAGTAAGGGTATTCAGGCGGTCCTGGTCTGGTTTGTCATGCACCCGGAAAAGGCAGTCAGCCTTATTTTCTTCAATGAAACGTGCAGCACATACATTCGCAAGGATCATGCACTCTTCGATGATTTTATGGGCGTCATTTCGCACCAGCGGCACTATGGTGTCTATCTTCCTTTGAGCATTGAACACAAACTTACTTTCTTGAGTTTCAAATTCAATAGCACCTCTGTTACTTCGCACTTTTTTTAACACTTTGAAGAGGCTGTAGAGATCGCGTAAATGCGGTACATGTTGGTCGTATCTTTGGTAGAGATCTTTGTCACCCTGCAAAATACCCCACACCTTATTATAAGTGAGTCTGGCATGTGACCGCATAACCGCTTCGTAAAACTGATAATCCTCTATCTTTCCTTGCTCAGATATACTCATCTCGCACACCATACACAGGCGGTCCACGTCTGGATTTAGTGAGCACAAGCCATTGGAGAGGGCCTCAGGCAGCATGGGTATAACATTCTCTGGAAAATACACAGAATTGCCGCGCTCAGTGGCTTCTTTATCGAGTGCACTACCTGGTCTCACGTAGTAACTTACATCCGCTATAGCTACCCAGAGCTGCCAGCCGCCATTGTCTAACGGTTCGCAAAATACGGCATCGTCGAAATCTCTCGCGTCTTCGCCATCAATGGTCACTAATGGGAGTTGTCTCAGGTCAATTCTGCCGGTTTTGGCTTCTTCCGGCACAAACTCACCCACACTCTCCATTTCTTTGCCCACCGCTTTTGGCCAGTTATGCGGTATGTCAAAGGTACGCAGAGCCATCTGAATTTCCATGCCAGGCGCCATATGCTCCCCAAGCACTTCTATGACCCTTCCTACCGGACTCACACGACGCCTTGGCCTTTGCGTCAACTCTACAACAACCACCTGCCCTTGCCGTGCTCCCTTTTCATGTTCGGGAGGGATAACGATATCGTGCTGCAAGCGACTATCGTCCGGCACCACCATTGCAAATCCTTGCTCGGTAAAGAAACGACCGACAATTAGCTCCTCGCGTGGCTGAATGACCTGAGTGATATACGCTTCTTTTCGTCCTCTTCGGTCTACACCAGACTCGCGAGCTTCGACAATATCACCATGCATGAACAACTGCATTTGCCCTTTACTGATGAAAAGGTCTTCACCACCGCCTTCAGGCCTTAAAAAACCAAAGCCGTCTCTGTGTCCGAGAATACGACCTTTGATGAGCTGCTCTTGTTTGACGATGGCGTAACGTTTTTGCTTGGTAAATTGAACCTGACCTTCCCTTTCCATGGCGCGTAGGCGGCGTTGAATGCCAATTTTTGCGTTCTCATCATTGGCATTAGCCAGCAAGCAAATATCGACAAAAGACAGCGGTTTACCTTCTTTTGCCAACAAGTCTAGCAAGTGTTCTCGACTGGCAACTGGGTTGTCATATTTAGCTTTTTCTCTTTCGAAGTGTGGGTCGTCGCTCATGCGAACCTAAAGTAGATGGATGATTATGTGCGCAAGTATAACAGCTATCATCGTTGACGTGCATGAAGGTTTTGTGGTTAACCCTCTAATGGCCTACGTGCAGCGCGAACAGCTTTGGGGTGCATAAGCTTTTCTAGGTTTTGCAAATACAAAGCAATTTGGGCGTGAACATCTTTGTCATCAGTAATAGCGTTGTACAACCAGTGATAAGCATATTCATAATCATAAGGACTACCGTGCCCATCAATAAAGAGCTTTGCCAGCTGCAGCTGCGCGTTTAAATTGCCCAAAGCCGATGCTTCACGTAAGTAAACAACCGCGCGTTTTTTATCTTCCTGAACCAGTGTGCCATTTGCGTGATAACGGCCCAATTGTTCCAATGCTGCGGGTAGCCCTTGTGCAGCAGCGTCACGCATAAACCTAACCCCCCTTTCAGGATTGGCATCTACACACACGCCCCACGCAAGCATGTCTCCCCATAAAAACTGATAAGCAGGGACCTTGAGAACCTCGGCACGGGCTTCAATGTCCTGGTTGAGCTGGCAGCGGTCTAGTACGACACGGTCCAAGTGCGCATTTGTGTTGATCAACTTAATGAGTTCATCCTGTGAGTACAGCTGCACGGCTTTGATTTCCTGAGCATACCCTTTCAGAGGCAACAAAAGTGCACTCACCGTCAAAATCATTATTGACATCAATCGGGTAATGCTAAGTTTCATCTTCATCAGCCTGCTTCACACGTTAACTCTTTTATATTATCGGCGCCTTTCGGTGCAGCTTGAACCCGATTAATTCAAACGCGGACTCAATGCTGATTGCAACCTTTGGGCGAGCTCTGAAAGGTCATGGCCCAAGTCGGTAAGATAGCCCCCATCGGGCTGAGTAATGACACCTTTCGCGTAAAGCCTCTCCGCAGCTTCCCTAACTTCTGAACTGGCATCGTGATGAATTTTAAGTCCTTGCATTAGACTCTGTGTGGGAAACTTGAGAATCAGGTTAAGCTCTTCAATCATGTCGCTTGAAAAAACCATGGTTTTACCCCTTAGGCAGGCCTTTGAATGTGTCCAAAGACAACGCGTCTTTGTTTCTATATGTATCATGCGCCAATTACGCGTTGCTCACAATACTTTGCTTGTGCGAGATACTGAATAAACACCGTGATCAAATGCAAACGTTTGTGGGTATAATTCGGGTACTAATCGTTAAATGAGAGCGTAGCGCGCAGATATGCAATATAAAGATCTCCGAGACTTCATAGAAAAACTCGAAAAACAAGGAAAGCTAAAACGGATAACGCAGGAGGTCTCTACCGAGCTGGAAATGACTGAAATTGCCGACCGAACGTTACGCGCTGGCGGTCCCGCGCTCTTGTTTGAAAACCCCAAGGGACACACTGTGCCCGTGCTAGCAAATTTATTCGGTACACCAGAGCGAGTAGCAATGGGCATGGGTCAATCGTCTGTTGAAGCATTACGTGAAGTAGGAAAGCTTCTAGCATATCTAAAAGAGCCTGAGCCTCCAAAAGGTATCAAGGACTTGTGGGAAAAAATTCCGGTTTTCAAGCAAGTGCTCAACATGCCCGCAAAAACAGTGAAGAAAGCTGAGTGCCAGCAGGTTGTATTAACGGGTGACGACGTTGACTTAACCAAACTTCCTATTCAACGCTGTTGGCCTGGTGATGCTGCACCACTAGTCACATGGGGCCTCACAGTGACAAAAGGGCCACACAAAAAAAGACAAAACCTCGGGATTTACAGACAACAGCTGATTGGCAAAAATAAACTGATCATGCGGTGGCTCTCTCACAGAGGTGGTGCATTGGATTTTAGGGAATGGTGCCAGACTCATCCAGGCGAACCTTACCCTGTTTCAGTGGCCCTAGGTGCTGACCCTGCCACTATTCTGGGTGCAGTCACCCCTGTACCAGATACGTTATCCGAATATGCGTTCGCAGGCTTATTGCGAGGTTCTAAAACAGAGGTAGTCAAGAGTATTAGCAACGATCTACAGGTACCCGCCAGCGCGGAAATTGTGCTCGAAGGTTATATTGCACAAGACGAAACCGCCCCGGAAGGGCCATATGGTGATCACACAGGCTACTATAATGAAGTTGATGACTTTCCTGTGTTCACGGTTACGCATATTACACATAGAAAAGATCCCATCTATCACTCTACCTATACCGGAAGGCCACCCGATGAACCGGCTATTCTCGGTGTCGCTTTAAATGAAGTGTTCGTGCCGATCCTTCAAAAGCAATTTCCCGAAATAGTAGACTTTTACTTGCCGCCTGAAGGGTGCTCTTATCGCATGGCCATCGTTACAATGAAAAAGCAATATCCCGGTCACGCGAAACGCGTCATGATGGGGGTATGGTCTTTCCTCCGGCAGTTTATGTACACCAAGTTTGTCATTGTCTGTGACGATGACGTGGATGCAAGAAACTGGGAAGATGTTATTTGGGCCATCACGACGAGAATGGACCCGACTAGAGACACTACGCTCATTGACAATACGCCCATAGACTACTTGGATTTTGCTTCACCTGTATCTGGACTTGGTTCGAAAATGGGAATGGACGCCACCAACAAAATGCCAGGTGAAACAGACAGAGAATGGGGCGAGCCTATTGTTATGGACGAGGCGGTTAAGCAAAGGGTTGATGCAATATGGGACGAACTTGGTATCATGTCGCCAGACACGAAATAGATTGAAAACGAAGTACAGCTATTATGACGCAAACTTGCTGCGATATTCTCGACATCACCCCCGTAACACCTGTGGTATATCAAGTGCGGTTAAAGCCGCAGTCCCCGATTACTTTTCAGGCGGGACAGTATCTTCTTGTGCATATGGGTGACGAGGACAAGCGCCCCTTTTCGATTGCGTCGGCCGTGTATGAAAATGATGAAATAGAACTTCATATTGGTGCAGACAAATCGAACAAATACGCGTTTGAAGTGTTAGAGTTACTGCAACAGCGCGATAACGTTGAGATCAGTGGCGGGTTTGGTGAAGCCTATCTGAGAACTACAGAAAGACCGAGTATTTTGGTTGCGGGAGGAACAGGGTTTTCCTACACCTACGCAATTTTAAAACAAGCCCTACACGACAACCCTTCGGCTGACATTACGCTATATTGGGGCAGCAGACAGCAAAGCGATTTTTACTTTCTCGATACACTTAGAAAGTTAGAAAGTGAGCATCGTCATTTTACGTTTGTGCCCGTTGTTGAACATGCAGACGATAGCTGGAAAGGCAGAACAGGGTGGGTTCACAAAGCGGTACTCGCTGATTTTCCATCGCTCTCAGGCTACCATGTATATATTGCAGGGCGATTCGAAATGGCAAAAACTGCACGCGATGACTTTTTTGCTAAAGGCTTAACGGAAGAGGCATTGTATGGCGATGCCTATGCATTTATCTAACGCGCAATAACCTTTTAGTGAGCATGCCTGACAATAAGCCATTTGCCTGATTTTTGCGTATTAACTACAAAGAACAACAGGGAATCACATGCGTAAACTCAAGGTTATTTCTCCATTTTTTCTTAGTCTTTTGCTTGCGTGTATACACGTTCATGCCACTACCCTGATAGGTACTGAATACCCCACAATGGTAGACAGAAAAGGAGATGTCTCACGCTATGAAGCATTAATCATAGAAGCATTCCGACGTATGGACACGCCACTCTCTATCGATGTTACCCGACCCGCCTTTGTGGGTAGTGCGCTGACAGGAAAACGGGTTGATGGCGAGTTAATGTTTCTGGACATGAATGAGAAAGACAGCGACTTTTTGTATTCTACGCCCTATGCGCCTGTGAACTTATATTTAGCAAGCCGACATAACGATGTAACAGAGGTAGGCGCTTTCTACCATATTGAAGGCGCCAGAGTCGCCACCGAGAACCGCTTTGCAAATACAGCAACGCTTCGGGTCGAAAAAGACGTAAAGTGGTCTCGCAACCCGGCAAGTTATGATGTCTTCAAACAAATTGGCGATGAGAGAGCCCAGTACATTCTGGCTGATAAATTACTGTTGCAGGAATTCAATCTGTTGCTTCATCGCTCAAACCGCACCCCGCTTTTCTTATCGCCAGTGCCGCTCGTGAAATCGTCTATGCGCCTATCACTTCGTCGCGATATTCAAGGTGCAGAAACTATACTTGAAAGTTTTAATAGCCATATAGCTAACATGCAACGAGATGGAACCTACAATCTACTAATGGCTTTGCCTTGGATCACCAAAGATATCGATGGCGATGGCTTTGCCGAGTTTATCACGAGCGCGTCTGTTCACCATAATGAGCTGGATATGTCTGCCCTGCGACATGCCTTGGCTATAGACAACAGTGTGGTGCCAGAGACGCCACGTTTTTATGTAGATGGACAGGCTTTTGATAGGTTTGATGAGGCACTAGATGCCGTAACTAAAAAGTCTTACACTCCTAGGGAAAGCTTTTTAGACGAAGCTCGTTATAAGCAGATAATGCGCAATTGGTAGCACACACAAAAAAGGCTCCACATGGGAGCCTTACCTGCTTGCGTTAATATGCCAATTAAATTGGATTAACGTTAGCAGCTTGAAGACCTTTTTGGCCTTCTTCGATTTCAAATTCAACGCGCTGACCTTCTAGCAAGGTTTTGTAACCTTCTGCTACGATGGCACGGAAGTGTACAAACACATCCTTTTCACCATTGTCTTGGGTAAGAAAGCCATACCCTTTTTCTGCATTAAACCATTTTACTGTGCCTGTAACTTTAGACATGTATACCTCAGTGTTTTAATAAATGTGCCCACAAGGGACAAGTGTGTTCCATGTCATGGCTTAACGTATCCTGTGTTTAACACTTACAGATGACTTAAAACAAGTCGGGTAAAACGTCTTACAGCAAATCACATCGTAACTTCAGAGGTTTAATGTAGCAATAATCACACAAGGCTACGCCTAACAATGACATTTTCACTATACCAATAAAACACAGAATTGATATAAAATTTATGAGAATTGTAAGAAGAATCACAAAATCTTCATAATAACTGCACAGTTTTTAACCGCTAGTTTAAATACCTAAACGATAAACTCCATAAAAACAGGGTTATAGCTAAACCGATATACAAAATAGAGGGGGCCTGAAGGCTGAGTGATAATGCACTGGTTGAAATAATGGTTAACATGCCAGAAAGCAGACAAAACAGCATCTTACGCTGTTTTCTGTTTGCCGCTTGTTGCAGTAATGCTTCTTTTTCCTGTCTTGCAGGCATTGTTTTGAGTTGTTTCAGTGTGTCGTGCACTAAATCTGGCATTTCAGGCAATTTTTCCGACCAGAAGGGCAGATTGTCTTTGATTTTGCTTGCCATTGCATTGAATCCGATTTGTTGTTTCATCCATCGCTCAAGAAAAGGTTTAGCAGTTTGCCAAAGGTCTAATTGGGGATACAGCTGTCTACCAAGACCCTCAACATAGAGAAGTGTTTTTTGTAACAAGACCAGTTGAGGCTGTACCACCATGTTGAACCTACGGGCAGTATTAAAAAGTTGAATGAGTACATTACCAAAGGAAATCTCGGCTAACGGTTTTTGGAAAATAGGCTCGCATACGGTTCTGATCGCCACCTCGAACTCATCGATATTGGTGTCATAAGGAACCCACCCAGAGTCAGCATGCAATTGTGCAACTTTGCGATAATCACGATTGAAAAAAGCAATGAAGTTTTCAGCCAAATACCGTTTATCTTCACTATTCAATGTGCCTACGATCCCAAAGTCTATACCAATATATTTGGGGTCGTGCGGGTTTTCACGTGATACAAAAATATTTCCAGGATGCATATCGGCATGAAAAAAACTGTCCCTAAAGACTTGGGTAAAAAACACCTCTACGCCTTTTTCTGCCAAGCGCTTCATATTGGTATTTTGTTTCAGTAAAGCGTCGACATCAGAGATAGGAATACCGTAAATACGCTCCATCACCAACACGTTTTTTCGGCATAAATCACTGTAGATTTTGGGTACATACAACGAATCTGAACCTTCAAAATTCCGTCTAAGCTGAATCCCATTGGCTGATTCTCTGAGCAAGTCTAACTCGTCAACAACGGTCTTCTCATACTCCATCACCACTTCTACAGGGCGGAGCCGTTTACCGTCAGGCAGACCGCGCTCAACGACATGGGCGATGGACGTTAGCAGACGCATATCATCGTTAATCGTTTTACGAATATCCGGACGTAAGACTTTAACTACAACGCTTTCACCACTTTCTTTTAACTTAGCTGCATGAACCTGAGCGATGGACGCCGAAGCTAAAGGCGTGGCGTCGAACTCACTGAACACAGACTCCAAATCGTCCAGTTCAAGTGCTTGCTTGATGATTTTAATAGACGCCTGAGTATCGAAAGGCGGTACCTGATCTTGCAGTTTCGCCAATTCATTGGCAATTTCATCAGGCAACAAATCGCGACGTGTAGATAACATTTGGCCGAACTTTACAAACACCGGTCCCAGTGCTTGCAGGGCCAGCCTTGCCCTAGCCCCTGGTGTAGCATGCTTGTGCTTATTCCTTAACCAAAATAATGTGTGGCGCAAATATCTCACATACCAAGGCAACCAGGCACGCGGCACCATTTCATCTAGGCCATGCTCTAATACAACCTTTTGGATTTTATATAAACGGCCTAGTCGCATTGCTGTTCCAAACGCTTGAGTCTTGCTTCAATCCTAGCTGTATCGTCTCTGAGTTTTGCCACTTCAATACAAAAACTGTCTATGGCTTGTTTACGTGCTGCTATGGGTTTCTCCTCAAGCACAACATCAGCCATTTGTGCAGAGAATAAGCTTACCTTATTCAGTAACATGGCATGGGTGCTTTTGGCGACAGATACAACACTGTGTGCAAATACATCTGTGGTGTTTTTCGCCAACCATTCTTCAATGTCAATGTTCACTGACTTCGCCATGTCTCCGATTTGTTGAGCGATGGTAATGTCGCCAATGATGGAAAGGGACTTGTTTTGAATTAACTGTGTTAACTGACTGGTATCTTTCAATTTGTCCAGAGACGCTGCTTGTGTCTGAATAATACAGGTGTCACTGTCGACACTCGCTTTCGCGTCAGAAAAGGTGGCGGGGCCGCTAAGCACATCAATCTTGTCACTGAATACTAGAGTGATGCCCTGTGGAAGTACATCCAAAAAAAGAATCAAACGCTTGCCGTGTAAGGAGGCCAACTGCTCTGTCGTTCGAGGCTGTGAAGCCAACGCCGCATTGATTGCGGTTTCTATTGTTGCACTCAAAAAGGCACCCAAAGGCATTAGAATTTGTACCCACAATGCAGGGCCACAATGCCGCCCGTCAGGTTATCAAAACGACAATGTTCGAAGCCTGCACTTTCAAACATACCTTTGAGGGTTTCTTGATCAGGGTGCATTCGAATTGATTCTGCCAAGTACTGATAGCTTTCTCTGTCGTTAGCGACCAACTGCCCCATAACAGGCAAAACATGAAACGAATAGGCATCGTAGACTTTACTCAGTGCAGGCAGAACAGGTTTAGAAAACTCCAGCACTAACAGCCTGCCACCGGGTTTGAGTACACGAAAGATTGACGCTAACGCATTGTCTTTGTTAGTCACATTTCGCAGCCCAAATGCCATGGTGACTAAATCAAAGTGGTTATCTGGAAAAGGCAGAGCCTCAGCGTTAGCCTGCACATACTCAATATTCCCCACTCGGCCCTGGTTACGCAGCTTGTCTCTGCCTACACTGAGCATGGAATAGTTGATATCAGCTAGCACTACCTGTCCAGACGAGCCTACTAGTCGTGAAAATGTAGAGGCCAAATCACCGGTTCCGCCTGCCAGATCAAGCACTTTCTGCCCACTGCGTACACCGCTGCAGTCAACCGTGTAGCGTTTCCACAAGCGATGGATGCCCAGTGACATTAAATCATTCATCACATCATACTTAGCAGCTACCGAATGAAAAACATCAGCCACCAGCCCTTCTTTCTGGTCTGCTGCAACCTGCTTATAACCAAAATGCGTGGTATTCGATGAGTTTGGGTTTTCTTGTTCGCTCATGAAAAAGCTCTTTATCCATTTTGCACCGGAGTGTACCTAAGTTTGCAGTGTCAGTAAAAGAGTTGCATTAACGTGATATGGCAGCAGTGGCTGCCATCGTGAGATATCTATTCGATTTGCCGACTGTTGTCACCACAACTCAGAGACACTATTTGACTAATACTTTGCAACGGCAAACCGGATTCCAGACGCCACTGATTAAATTGTGCATTGATGATGGTTAAATTGCGTTTACTCGTCAGGCCGCCTTCTATGAGTTTGTGTTGGCGAAAGTAACCTTCCACATCCCGCGACAATAAGAAAGTGTCTATTCCCAAGGCTCTTAATGCGTATGGCCCAGTGTTACCACCCAGCCGTACGCCATGCTTTTTCAGATAGGTCCACAAATCAATGATGTTACCGCCAAGATAGGAAATAACAAAGCTAGCAAAGCTGCCGTGTTGTCGGCTCATATCATTGATCATGAGCGCATTGTCGCGAATAGCTGCAACTTTGCGGTAGTTTCTTATGATCGCCGGATTGGAAGCTTTTTTTTCTAGCATTTCGTCTGGCATCAGGAGGATCTTTTCTATATTGAAACCAAAGAATTCATCTTCAAACGCCGGCCACTTTTGCTCTACAACACGCCACACGAATCCGGACTGAAAAACCTTTTTGGTAAAGGCCGATAAGAACCTGTCATCGGTAATAGTCAGGATTTGCTCTGTATCGAGTGGCGTCGATACCATTTGCATCAGGCGGTGCCGCCCTCCTTTTCGCGTTGCCGCCCTGTGCAAAATAGCGTCGAATGACTCAGCACTCACGCCGCAATACCGTTGTGCCTTAACAAGGCATCTACACTAGGCTCGCGGCCTCTGAATGCAACAAACGCATCCATAGGTTCCACACTTCCGCCTACTTCGAGAATGTTGTGTAAAAAGTCCCTACCCGTTTGCTGATTAAAAATACCCTCTTCTTCAAACCGGCTAAAGGCATCACTTGACAACACTTCGGCCCATTTATAGCTGTAATAGCCTGCGGCGTAGCCACCCGCAAAAATGTGTCCGAAGCTATGTTGAAAACGATTAAACGACGGTGGCGTAACGACGGCAATGGCTTCACGCACTTTGTCCAGCTCAGCCTGCACATCTACACGACCAGTGTTTGCTTGGTGTATATTCATATCAAAAAGACTGAATTCCAGTTGACGCAGCATTTGCATGGCTGACTGAAAATCTCTTGCCGACAACATTTTATCAAGCTTGTCTTTGGGTAAGGGCTCTCCCGTTTCATAATGACCTGAAATATATGCCAATGCCTCTTCCTGCCAGCACCAGTTTTCCAAAAATTGGCTGGGTAATTCAACCGCATCCCATGGCACACCATTTATCCCTGATACACCTGCAACGATCATTTTTGTAAGCATATGGTGTATGCCATGCCCAAATTCGTGGAATAAGGTTACCACTTCATCGTGAGTAAATAATGCAGGTTTGTCACCCACAGGCCCGCTAAAATTACACGTTAGGTAGGCAACCGGATGTTGTAAACTGCCATCAGCTTTTACACGGCGTACACGGCATTCGTCCATCCACGCCCCTCCCCGTTTATTCTCTCGGGCATATAAGTCCAAATAAAAGCTGCCCCTTATATCGCCCTGCTCGTCTTTCAGCGTAAAGAAGCGAACATCTTTATGCCACACATCAACATCGGTTTGCTCTTCAACCGACAATCCGTATAAGGTTGAAACCACATGAAACAGCCCGCTGAGCACGCGTTGCTCTGGAAAATAAGGCTTCAATTCTTCGTCAGTTATACTGAATTTTGCCTCTTTTAATCGCTCACTGAAATATGGAATATCCCACGCCTGAAGCTCATCTTTATGCCCACTTTCTGCGGCAAACTGCGCAATTTCTTCAAGTTCCTTTTGCGCCTGAGGCTTTGACTTCTTGGCCAAATCAGCTAAAAATCCTTGTACCTGTTCAACTGACTCTGCCATTTTGCTCGCCAGTGAGCGTTCCGCATAATTATCGAAACCAAGCAGCTGTGCGACCTGCTGCCGTAGCTTGAGAGTTTCGTCAATGATAATAGTGTTATCCCACTTTCCGCCATTCACACCCTGTTCTGACGCGCGGGTTACGTAAGCGCGATACATTTCTTCTCGTAAATCACGGTTTTTAGCGTGCAACATAACTGGCAGGTAGCTCGGAATATCCAAAGTAAATACCCAACCAGTCTTTTCTTTATTTTTTGCCGCCTGTTTTGCAGCTGCTTTTGCCGACTCAGGAATGCCGTCTAACAACGCTTCATCTTCAATATGCTTATACCATCCCATTGTGGCATCAAGCAGGTTATTACTGAACGATGAACCAAGTTCTGAAAGTTTGGCCTGCAAGGTTGCATACGTTTTCTTTTTATCATCTGGTAGTGCTACACCGGACAACGTGAAGTCGCGCAACGCATTGGTGATTAACTTTTGTTGCGCTTGGTCTAATTCAGAAAATGACTCACTGTCGTGAAGATTCTGGTAAGCCTGATACAGGCCCTGATGCTGACCAACCCAAGTACCGTATTCTGAAAGTAAAGGCAGGCACGCATCGTGAGCTTCGCGCAGTTTATCTGAACTAACTACTGAGTTCATATGCGACACCGGTGACCATAACTGACTCAACAAGTCATCAGCCTCTTCGATGGGTAGTACCAGTGCTTCATAACTTGTGGCTCCGCTTTGTACCACCTCATCAATCACTGCTTTGCTGTGGGCAATTGCCTTGCTGATATCATCGACTATAGTGTCAGTTTTAATTTGTGTAAAAAGTGGCAGGCTCATAGTGCTGTCCGTTGTATTTGGTCCTAATCTAGAAAAGAAGTTTGGGACAGTTGCACCATTTTTCAATAGATTTCGTTATGCTTTAGGAAATGAATAGGACTTTGTCTCGGTCATACTGTGACAAGGTTAACGTAGATACTAGTAAAATAAGGGTTGGCATGTCCCATTTCGATTATATATGTATAGGTGGCGGGAGCGGCGGTATCGCTTCAGCTAATCGCGCGGCTAAATATGGAAAGAAAGTCGCCATCATTGAAGCCAAGGCGATGGGAGGCACATGCGTCAATGTGGGTTGTGTCCCTAAAAAAGTCATGTGGCACGGTGCGCAAGTCGCTGAAGCACTCAATCTCTATGCAAAGGACTATGGTTTTGACATCACCGTCAACGATTTTGACTGGTCCACACTCGTCAAAAGTAGAAATGCCTACATAGAGCGTATTCATGCCTCTTATGACAGAGTGTTGGGTAACAATAAAGTGACTGTTATAGAAGGCTATGCGACGTTTGTTAACAACAATACCGTGGAGGTAAACGGGAAAACTTACACGGCTGACCACATTTTGATTGCTACCGGCGGGCGCCCAAATGTAGATAACGTACCTGGTGCGGAACTCGGCATAACCTCAGATGTTTTTTTTGAGCTACAGGCACAACCTAAACGTGTGGTTGTAGCCGGTGCGGGCTACATCGCCGTAGAACTGGCGGGTGTAATGCATAGCCTGGGCAGTGAGACCCACCTACTGGTGCGTAATAATGCACCACTGCGTAACTTTGACCCCATGCTGAGTGAGACCCTGACAGACATGATCCGTACCGACGGGCCCACATTACATACACATCACATCATCAAGGAAGTTGAAAAAATGGCTGATGGTAGTTTGTGCGTCATCATGACAAGCGGTGAGAGAATTGAAGCAGATTGCCTTATATGGGCCATTGGCAGAAGTCCCGCAGTTGATAATCTGGGACTAGAAAACACCGACGTTACACTTAACGAAAAAGGCTTCATTGAAGTTGATAAATTTCAAAACACCAATGCCAAAAGCATTTATGCAGTGGGCGACTGTATTGGTAAGGTTGATTTAACACCGGTTGCTGTGAAGGCAGGACGATTATTGTCAGAACGTTTATTCAACAACCAACCTGATGCGCATATGGATTACGATCTCATTCCCACGGTTGTTTTCAGTCATCCGCCTATTGGCACAATGGGACTCACAGAGCCAGAGGCGGTAGCTAAGTATGGTGACAATAATATTCAAGTCTACAATTCAAGTTTTGCTGCCATGTACACGGCAGTAACCGCACATCGACAAACCACAAAGATGAAACTGATTTGTGCCGGCCCTGAGCAAAAGGTGGTTGGGATCCATGGCATAGGGTTTGCCATGGATGAAATATTGCAGGGCTTTGCCGTTGCAATGAAAATGGGCGCAACAAAAGCTGATTTCGACGCTTGTGTCGCAATTCATCCTACCAGCGCTGAAGAATATGTCACTATGACATAAATGTATTCGCACACTTCTGGCAATTGCTCATAACGTGTGTAATTGCCTTTTTTTTACAAAAAATTCACTTTTGCACACGTCCAATCGTATACTCCGTGCAAACAATAAAACAATGCGACAGGAACACCATGACAAACACATCCAGGTTACTAACAACCTTAATGTTGGCCGCTTTTTCTTCCTTGTGCTTGGCAGAGGAAGAACAACCGAAGTGGGACGTACTAAACCCGCCATATGAAACCAAACCTGTACAAATACAAACTGATGAAACAACCTGGTCTAGCCTAGATATCTCACCTGATGGGTCGTTTATGGTGTTTGATATGTTGGGGGATATTTACAAAGTGAGCACTGAGGGGGGCGAAGCAACTGCGCTTACTCAAGAGTTCGCCTGGAATATTCACCCCTCAATCTCTCCTGATGGAAAACAGATTGCATTCATCTCAGATCGTGGTGGTCTATCAAATATATGGGTGATGAATACAGACGGCACAGGTTTGCGTCAAGTTAGTCAAGAAAAGAAAAACCTCATTCATTCGCCTAAATGGAGCCCTGATGGTGAATTTATTGTGGCGACAAAAGGCATCATGTCGAGCCGCAGTATTCCAGCAGGTGAAATTTGGTTGTATCACAAGTCAGGTGGCGATGGGATCGCCATTAAAGAAAGAGTGAATGGCAAGCGGGAGCAAAACAACATTGCAGATCCTGCATTTTCACATGACGGCACATACATCTATTACACACAAAACACAGTCCCTGGTAGCCAGTTTGAGTACAATCGCGACCCGCTTGAAGGCATTTTTGCTATTACCAGGTATGACAGAGAGACGGGTGAAGAAACCCGCCTAATTAGTGGTACGGGCGGTGCCATTGTGCCCACACCTTCACCAGACGGGAAATACCTAGCATTTGTACGCAGAGTCAAAAATGACACTGCATTATTCATCAAAGACCTGACTTCGGGAAAAGAAACCCTGCTCACTAGAGAGCTTGAACGAGACATGCAGGAAGGGTTCGGTACCGAGGGGTACTTTGCTTATTTTGACTGGACGCCAGACAGTGAATCTATTGTTTACTGGACCGGCGGTAAGTTTCATAAACTCAATATAGCGAACAAAGCATCCAGTATCATCCCTGTGTCAGTTAACGCCACCGTGAACGTTGCTCAGAACCTGCGTTTCCCCGTGGAAGTCGCGCCAGATGAATTTGATGTCAAAATGATACGTTGGTCACAAGCCTCACCTGATGGTAAATCCATCCTATTTCAGGCATTGGGCAAACTTTATCTGCGCGATATTAAAAGCGGCAAGCTTAGACGTCTGACAAAACAAGATGAACATGATGAGTATTACCCCAGATATTCACATGATGGTAAGCACATTGTTTACACCACATGGAGCGATAAGGACCTGGGTGCGGTGCGTATCGTATCGGCCCGAGGTGGAAAAGGAAAAGTAGTCAGTACAGAGCCGGGCCATTTTATTGAACCCAGCTTTTCTATTGATGATGAATATGTAACATACCGCAAATTTACCGGCGGTTACTTACTTGACCCAGCATACTCTCTCAACCCCGGTATTTATGTCACGCATATTGATGATGGCACCACAAAAAGAGTCAATAATCGAGGCATGCGCCCGCACTTCGCCGGCAGCAATGACAGAGTCTATTTTACCGAGTCTGTAGCAGGTAAACCCTATCCTGAAACCCAGCTATCCAGCGTCAATTTGGATGGCAAAGACAGACGTACACATTTGTACGGTGCAGACAAAGTCAGTGAGTACCGTCTTTCACCTGATGGCAAGTATGTCGCCTTTGTTCATCAATTTAATACTTACGTTGCCCGGTATGCCGAAAACGGTAAAAAACGTAAGCTAAGTCCAACGATGAAATCTATGCCGGTTAAAAAGCTGTCATCGCGAGCCGGCGAATATTTAGTGTGGAGTGCGGACAGTCGAAATGTAGGTTGGCACCATGGCCCGTTTTACTTCAATCGTGACCTCAACGATGCCTTTGATTTCCTCGCTGGCGCGCCTGAGGCATTACCCGAACCGATTGCTGAGGGTCTTGATCTTTCCTTTAAACAAGCTGCAGATATACCGCAAGGTATCAAGGCTTTAGTAGGGGGAACAGTTGTTACCATGCGCGATGCAGATAATACGCAGGAAATTATCCAGGATGGTGTGGTTGTTTTCGAAGGCAATCGAATTACTGCTGTCGGTGCAAAAGGTGACGTGGTAATTCCAGATGACGCCATGGTCGTTGATGTCTCGGGTCATACTGTATTGCCAGGCCTGATTGACGCTCACTCCCATGGACCACATGGCCGCAATGAAATTATCCCAGAGCAAAATTGGGCCCAATTTTCTAATGTGGCATTTGGTGTTACCACTATCCATGACCCATCGAATGATACCACTGAAATTTTCTCCGCTGCTGAGTTACAACGTGCCGGAAAGCGAATCTCTCCACGTATCTATTCTACCGGCACCATTTTGTATGGCGCGGAGTCCATGGGGTATAAAGCTATTATTAACAATAGAGAAGACGCCTACTTTCATGTTCAGCGTTTGAAGGACACGGGTGCAATCTCAGTGAAAAGTTACAACCAGCCCCGTCGTGACCAACGTCAGCAGGTTATTTCTGCCGCAAAAGAGTTGGGTATGATGGTAATGCCTGAAGGTGGCGGTAAATTCCAGCAAAATGTTTCCATGATGGTAGACGGCCACACTGTTAACGAACACGCTATTCCGATTGCATACGGTTATAGCGATCTCACTCAGCTTTGGGCAGCCACTGAATACGCCTATAATCCCACCTTGCTGGTTGCCTATGGCGGCATGATGGGCGAAGAATATTTCTATGACCGCAGAGAAGTATGGAAAAACCCGCGCTTGCTTCGCTATACCCCCTCTTATTTAGTCGACAGTCGTGCTATTCGTCGTCCTGCTGCACCCGATGGGTATTACAATCATATCGATGTTGCGGCATACGCCAAAACTCTGCGAGACAATGGCGTGAGGGTTGTACTGGGCCCACACGGCCAGCGTGAAGGACTGGGCACACATTGGGAGATGTTTATTCTACACCAGGGCGGCTTTACGCCATGGGAAGCGCTGCGTGGTGCAACCTATGATGGAGCTATTCATTTGGGCATGGACAAAGACATAGGCACACTGGAGGTCGGCAAACTGGCAGATATTGTGGTTATAGAGGGCGATGTCCTTAACGATATGCGTCGTAGTGAATATGTGACATACACCGTACTAAATGGCCGTATTTATGAATCAGCGACGATGAACGAAGTGGGCAGTAAAGAAAAACGTGCTGAGTTTTTCTTCGAAGGCGATAACGATGCCTTTATGCCGATGGCAACGTCACTAGAAATTCACAACAAATCTCATATGTACCACTGGAAACACTAAGTGAGCAGGGAGCATGTTGCCAGTCTGGCAACATGCTTTTTCGCTGTATCAGCGGTTTCTTCCATATTGCTCGTGAGAAGACACCCAATCAGAAGACGAAATTGCAGAGGCAAGAGATACCTCTCCAGCTAAAGCTACTGCACCCACTATTTCAGCAAATTTATAGCAGCGGTCGCGACCGTAACAATCCATCATCTGTAAACATTCCTTTTGAGTACCAATACCCGTGCCACCGCCATATGTGGCCACTATGAGTGATGGTATTGTCAATGAAAGATACAAGTCCCCTTCTTCGGTTAGCTCCGAATACATTATCGCCGCAGAGGATTCTGATACGTTTGCTACGTCTTGCCCAGTTGCGATGAACATAGCGGTAATCCCATTGGGGGAGTGCAACCCTGTGTTGTTCACCCCCGACAAAAATGACCCCACAGCGGATACTCTGGCGTGATAATCGATTTGCTTGGGATCCACCCGCATCACATCCAACAAGTGCTCTCGCTTGATTGTCGCTTCTGCTACCACCCGCTTGCCACGAGTTCGCATGATATTTATTTGCGAGGCTTTTTTGTCAGTGGCAAAGTTCGATTCTAAATAGAAGTCTTTAATGCCTTCATAGTGGTCAAGAATCCAGCCACAGGCAGCAAACGTGGCACGCCCCACCATATTCTGGCCTGCCGCGTCTCCCGTTTTGTAGTTAAAACGCAAAAACGCAAATTTGTTAGACAGAAAATTATCAATATAAGTGAGCTTAGCAACAGAAGAGGTAGATTCCGCATGCTCACGAATCGGCCCCATATTTTCATTGACCCATTTCACAAAGTCTCTTGCGCCGCGGGCATTTTCAAATACAAAAACTGGCGCACGTTGCATAGCATCGTCAATCACAGTGGCCGTGATACCGCCACTGGCGTTGAGTAATTTCATTCCGCGGTTGTATGAAGCAACCAAGGTACCCTCTGTTGTAGCCATGGGGATCATGAACTCCCCCTGTGCATGCTCACCGTTGACTACGACTGGCCCAGCCACCCCCATTGGGACCTGAGCAACGCCGATAAAATGTTCTATGTTGCCCTTTAATGTTTGTGGGTCGATTGAATATTTACCGACATGGTCGAGTTTGGCGCCCGAAAAGTTTTCGAATGCCTGTTGCCGCGTTTTTATAATTGCCTGCCCGTAGTCATCATGAGGATCACGTGGGATCCCTGTGACAGGTTTGTCATCTGATGAAATGTTGTCTTCCACTTCAAACTTGAGCTTGCCAAATGGGGCTGCTCGAAAAGAAATCCCCAACTTGCGTTTTTCGGGGCTTATAGGTTCATCAATGTCCATCAGTACAGTGACTGCGTCCCGCAAAGGGAAAGGAATATTACCGTCCTGATTAACTTCTGCCATGGAGAGAATTTTATGCGCACCTATCTGCAAGCTAATTTTACTTGGGTCAATTTCTTTTCCGTCCAACGTAACAAACAGTAACTCTTCAATGGTCGCGTCTTTTAGACGGTTTTTGAGCATAAAGCTCACTGTTTTATTTCGCTTTGTTAAGCTGGCTCTGGTGTACAGCTGCTTTAATAACATACTTGGCACAAACATCATGACTCTCCTAGGTAGGTGTCGATTATTATTCTCAATTCTATATTTAACCCTTACCTTTTTAATTTCCAGCTTTTTTCTAGTTTTGTTAATGAGACAAATTACATAGTTATTGGGACATTTAGACCTTCCAAACTGGAAAAAAAGGCCTTTTCTCACTCTGGCAAGCGAGCGTTAGTCACGCCTCGTATTCTCTTTCGGGTCGGGAGCATTAACCTCGTCACGGAGGTGCCATGGAACCGGTGCCAAGGAGACGGACAAAGTAGGGACACTAGGTTTTTCAGCCCGTTTACATGGAATTTATATGTGCCCAGGGATGGGCTGACTTTTCATTATCCACAACAAGGAGTGTGCTAAGGATCATGGTTGAGCAAATGAGGACAGGGTTGTTTCGCAGACAAGTCATTGACAGGCAAGGCCAGTCATTATTTGGAAAGGTGATCGTGACACCTCAGATGCCTACCTATCTAGTGGTGAGTATCTTATTGGTCTGGTTAATCTCTGGTATTTATTGGCTGCTCACTGGTAGTTATGCTCGGCAGGTGAGTGCCACCGGATGGATAGAGCCAAAAAATGGGGTAGTACAACATTTCGCCTCTCGCACATCGGGCACTGTCAAATCAGTGCAAGTTTCAGCCGGAGAGTGGGTTGAAAAAGATCAGGTACTGATGCGGATTGAAACTGAATCCTATACCAGCACCGGAAAGCCCGTCGCAGAACTAATTTTGGACCAGTTGTATTGGTTAAGAGCTGACTTAGAGCGTCAGATCACTCGGGCAAGCGAAGAGTTTGACATGCAGCTTGCCGAGAAGCGCAGCCAGCTAAACCATCTAAAGCGTGATTCCGAGCATTTAAGGCGAATATATTCCTCAGTTAGCCAGCAGGCGGACCTGTCGTCAGAAAACCTGAAAAAAGTTGAGAAACTACATCGTGAGGGGTGGGTGAATGGATCAGATTTGGATCACGCTAAACAAGGTGCATTGCGTGCTCAAACACAAAGACTTCAAATGGGACGTGAGCTTATCAAACTGGAGGAGCAAATTAGTGCATTACGCTTTCAGTTAAATCAGCTCCCAACACAACAACAAAATTATGTTGCCAACTTGGAAAGACAGAAAAGAGAAAACGAACAACGCTTGATACAGCTCAATGCCGAGCGTCAGGAAGTCATACTGGCAAAAACTAGCGGTCATATAACAGAAGTGTTAGCTATACCAGGCCAGAGGCTTAATGTAAGTAAGCCATTACTTTCAATAATGAGTAACGACAAAAAGATGGAGGCTACCATTCTTCTGCCAGTAAACGCGGCAGGTTTTGTACAGACTGGTCAAGCCCTGAAGATTAGATACGATGCCTTTCCACATGAAAAGTTCGGTTTGTTTAACGGAACGGTGACGTCAATATCAGAAAGTGTTCTTCTACCCAACGAGCTCTATCGGACGACTGTTGCGATCAATGAGCCGTTTTATCTTGTGCGTGCAGAGCTCAATCGAGACAGCATCACTGCGTATGGAAAGTCAATTCGCCTAAAAGCTGGCATGACGTTAAGCACTCAAATTACTACTGGTCATCGCTCAATCCTGGAATGGCTATTTGAACCCCTCTTATCACTGAAAGGAAGGGTATAGCACAATGACAACGGACACATTTACAGCGACCACCTTCAAGCCATCGCTCAATCTATGGAAGAAATCCACGCCACTGGTACTTCAGGCTGAGAGCAGCGAATGTGGACTTGCCTGCCTGGCAATGATTGGTGGTTTCTATGGACAAACGCCGGATATGGTATCCATGCGCGCCAAATATGCTATTCCCAGCCAGGGAGCCAACTTAAATCAGATAATAAAAATTGCCGCTGACTGGGGGATGTCTGCTAGGGCGTTAAAACTAGAGTTGAGCCATTTAGAGCAGTTGTCTTTGCCTTGTATTCTGCATTGGGACATGAATCATTTTGTTGTACTCTCGTCTGTTTCCAAGCGCTCAGCAACCATTCTTGATCCTGCAATAGGCAAGCGAACCCTGTCCATTGGGCAAGTGTCTGAGCATTTTACTGGTATCGCACTTGAACTCTCTCCTACAGGGGACTTCACTCAGAAACGACGTCGAACGGCTCTTACACTCTCGCACTTTATCAAAAATACAACCGGACTAAAAAGGCAGTTTGTTGTGCTGCTTACATTGTCGATGTTGCTACAACTTTTTGCTGTGCTCTCACCCTACTACATGCAAATAGTCATCGACGATGTCATTGCTAGGCATGATACTGCACTGCTTAGTGTTCTGGCACTTGGTTTCTCTCTGTTACTGCTAATTGAAGTAGGTACCCTCAGCTTTCGACAGTGCATTGTCCTAGCACTGAGCAGTAGGCTTAATCTGCAAATGAGTTGTCGCGTTTTTCAGCACCTTATCAGGTTACCTTATAGCTATTTTGCCAAACGGCATCTGGGCGATGTAGTTTCCCGATTCCAGTCGCTAGGACCAGTGAGAGAAATGCTAACACAAGGCATCATTGGCGCTATTTTGGACGGTTTTTTGGCCATAGTCACACTGCTGGTCATGTGTATTTATAACTTTCAGTTGACACTTGTCACGCTGACTGTTGTAACGCTTTACTTCACGATAAAGCGCATTATTTTTGTCCCCATGCACAGAATAAGTGCAGAGCAAATAGCGGCACGTGCGAATGAAAACACCCACTTCATGGAATCAGCGCGAGCCATAAAAACCATAAAATTATTCAATCAAGAAGCAAACAGAGAAAACAGTTGGCAACATAAGTTAGTCGAATTACTAAATAAGGATATAGCAATCGGACGCTGGCATATCACAGCTCAGGCCATACAAAAGTTACTCTTCGGTGCCGAAAATCTCATCATTATTTACTTTGCGGCTACATCTATAATGGCAGGGGTGATGAGTGTGGGAATGGTATACGCGTTTATGGCATACAAAACACGGTTTATCGGTGCTATTGACAGCATCATTACTACTTTTATCGAGCTCAGGTTGCTTAATGTCCATTTTGAACGTCTCAGTGATATTGTTTTCACAGAGCGGGATAAACTCACCGACGATTCATACCATCATGACAATACCTCTTCAGCCCCTCTTGGAATAGATGTTGAGCAAATAACACACAGCTACAGCAAACACTCTCCAAATACCTTTACCAACCTAACTTTTTCAATCAAGCCGGGTGAATGTGTTGCCATCACGGGAAAAAGTGGATGTGGTAAAACAACTCTTTTGCATTGTTTGATGGGACTATTGACTCCTACTGACGGCGAAATCAGAGTTGGCGGCAAACAGTTAAGTACCTCACCACATCTAAGAGGTCGTTTTGCCGCTGTGATGCAGGATGATCAATGCTTGTCAGGCAACATTATCGACAACATCACTTGCTTCGATCCAGCTCCAGACATGAACCGAGTCATTCAGGCGTCAAAAGTGGCAAGTCTGCATCAGGACATAAGCAACATGCCAATGCAGTATCAAACACTTATCGGTGATATGGGAAGTTGTCTTTCTGGCGGGCAGCAACAACGTCTTTTAATTGCTCGAGCACTTTACAAACAACCCTCAATTATCTTTATGGATGAAGCCACTGCCAATTTAGATGTAGCCACAGAAAGGACGGTAGGCAACAACATTGCTAAGCAAAAAGTCACTAGAGTTATTGTCGCTCACAGACCCCAAACCATCGCCATGGCAGACCGTGTATTACATCTGCATAACGGCACCCTTCAACACCTTACTAAAACAGCAACAGGAGAAACACCATGACTACCACAACACTCGATGAAAAACTTAATCTGCTCTCTAAACGCGAGTTGCAGGTGGCGCATAAAATTATGGAAGGCGCCCCAAATAAACTTATTGCACGAGAACTGTTTATCAGTGAAAGGACGGTAAAGTTCCATTGTGCCAATATTTATCGCAAGTTGGATATTCCCAACAGAGCGGGCCTCATGGCGAATTTTTTTCGCCATCTTTATCAACCCGTTGTCAGAGCGGAAAACCAGATTTAGCGTGTAATCGCTAAACACAGCACTTTGTTTGTTTTAAGCAAACAAGGACGTTAATTACTATGAAAGGAAGACAATAATGCAACATCCATTTGAAATAACTGAATTAACCAATCAAGAATGTGAGCAAGCTGCCGGCAGCGCCTCTGCGGCTCATGACATCAACACTGATTCATTTTACACACCAGGCATTCTGCCTCCCCCCATTTTCATCACGTTTGCGTTAGGTGAAGATGGCGGAGAACTTCCCATTGATGATTTTGTATAGGCGATAAATCCAAAATCATAACGATGCCCAAGTGCAATGCATTGCATTTGGGCTACTTGTCTTAATATACAAGGGCGCAGTATGGCTGTAACACTTATTGTTGGTGATGAAAAAGAATACCAAATTCATTGCATTGCCGTTAGGTTACGTGAAATGGGCAGCGAGGTGCGCTGCCTTCAACTTTCAGACTTTCCACTTAAAAATGCCATTAGCTGGCAGCCTGACTGCGGCCAAGGCTACTTACATCTAAACAATGAGAGCTTTAGTTTTAATGACATAAAGAGTGTCTATTGGCACAGAGCACAGGCTTGTCAGTCTGAACAAGCGACAACGGGTAACTGGCTAAAGAAGGAAGTCCAAAGCGCACTGTCTCCTCTTTTGAATTGTCTTAGCATTCGTTGGATCAACCCAATTTCAGCGTTGCAATACCATCAAAACAAACCTAGGCAACTTAATCATGCAGTCCGACTTGGCGCAGTAATACCTCCTACTTATATCGGCAACAACCCACGCTGCGCGTTGGACTTTTTACGCCAACACAGTGTTTGTATTTTTAAGCCCGTGCAAGGTGGTGCATTGACGCAACCAGTTTGTCATAAACAACGTCACATGGATCACTTGCAATCCGCATTGCGTTTGGCACCTGTTACGCTGCAGGCAAAAGTCGGCACAAGCAACGTGCGTACTTTTGTTCTGGGAAATACTTTGCTGAGCGCAGAGTTAAAAACGGACTATTTGGACTTCAGAGAAGATAGCAATGTGCAAGTTCATGTGGTAACGCTGCCAGATAACATCGCTAATTTAGCTCGAAGGATTTGCAGAGGGTTTGGCATGATTTGGTGTGCTATTGACTGGCGTATCGATGCCTACGGACAATTTTACTTTTTGGAAGCCAACCCCTGTCCTCACTTCTATCGATTTGAGCAATTAACCGGGCTACCTGTAAGTGAAGAACTAGGAAGGCTGTTATTGCATTAAAAAGGGCGCTGGCGCGCCCTCTTAAAGTAGTTGCCGATTACAAAATAAACCGACTTAAGTCTTCGTTGTCCACTAGCGCCTCGAGGTGACTATTAACATAGTTGGCATCAATAGTAATAGACTCACCTGACTTTTCAGACGCATCGAAAGAAATCTCTTCCATTAAACGCTCAAGCACCGTGTGCAGACGTCGCGCACCGATATTTTCAGTTTTTTCGTTTACTTGCCAGGCCGCCTCGGCGATGCGCTGGATACCACTTTCATCAAACGTTACCGACACGCCCTCGGTCGCCAACAACGCACGGTACTGTTCAGTGAGTGACGCATTGGGTTCTGTAAGAATACGTTTGAAGTCCTCAACTTTAAGCGCTGACAGTTCTACCCGAATGGGCAAGCGGCCTTGTAGCTCCGGGATTAAGTCAGAGGGTTTAGCCATCTGGAATGCACCTGAGGCAACAAACAATATGTGGTCAGTTTTGATCATACCGTGTTTGGTAGATACCGTTGAGCCTTCAACCAAAGGCAGCAAGTCGCGCTGTACGCCTTCACGAGAAACATCGGCACTTCCTGTGCCTTCTCGTTTACAGATTTTGTCAATTTCATCAATAAAAACAATGCCATTTTGCTCTACCGCATCAATAGCTTTTTGTTTTAGATCTTCCTGATTAACCAGCTTGGCAGCCTCTTCCTCTACTAATAGCTTCAGCGCTTCTTTGATCCTCAGCTTCTTCTTCTTCTTTTGAGAGCCTGACAAATTTTGGAACATGCCTTGTAGTTGATTGGTCATTTCTTCCATGCCTGGAGGCGCCATAATTTCAACACCAACTTGTGGTTGTGCTATGTCGATATCGATTTCTTTGTCGTCTAGCTTGCCTTCTCTGAGCTTTTTACGAAACGTTTGGCGCGTCCCCCTGTCCTGTGCCTCTTCCTTTTCACCAAATACATTTTCAGCGCCTGGAAGTAGAACATCCAAAATGCGTTCTTCTGCGGCTTCTTCCGCGCGAAAACGCACTTTTTCCATCTCTAGCTCTTTGGTCATTTTTACCGAGATATCAGCCAAATCCCGAATAATAGATTCGACTTCTTTACCTACATACCCTACCTCGGTGAATTTTGTAGCTTCAACCTTGATAAAGGGCGCATGGGCCAATTTCGCTAGACGCCTCGCAATTTCAGTTTTACCAACACCTGTGGGCCCGATCATGAGTATATTTTTCGGTGTAACTTCTTGTCTTAACTCTTCAGGCAGCTGCATGCGGCGCCAACGATTCCTAAGTGCAATAGACACTGCGCGTTTGGCGTCTTGCTGGCCGATTATATGACGGTCTAGCTCGTGTACAATTTCTCTGGGCGTCATTTCAGACATAGTTAATTTTTTCCATTGCTTTACGCAGGTTATTAAACCAACGCAATTAATAACTTAAGGTTTCAACCGTTTGACTGTGGTTGGTGAACACACAAATATCACCAGCAATAGTCAGGCTCTTCTCTGCAATTTCCTGCGCCGACAAACTGGTATTATCTAGCAATGCTGAGGCAGCAGCTTGGGCATAAGGGCCACCGGACCCAATTGCGATCAAATCATTTTCTGGCTGCACAACATCGCCATTCCCTGTAATGATAAAAGAGGCAGTATGATCAGCGACGGCTAGCAGCGCTTCGAGACGTCTTAACATACGATCAGTACGCCAGTCTTTCGCCAATTCAACAGCGGCTTTAGTCAAATGCCCTTGGTGTTGCTCAAGTTTAGATTCAAATCGCTCAAATAAAGTAAAGGCATCGGCAGTTCCACCTGCAAAACCTGCCAGTACTTTGTTCTGATACAGTCTTCTGACTTTGCGCGCATTGCCTTTCATTACCGTATTGCCTAAAGAGACTTGCCCGTCTCCCGCAATCACTACTTGATTATCACGGCGCACAGATACAATAGTAGTCACTAGGATTCCTCATCCACACTTACATTAGCTTCAAAGGTATGCACTAAGTAGGAAATTTCAAGGTGCTAACACGAAAATGTCCCGTTCTATGTTCTAGTATCAAGCTTCACTACTGGCCTAATTCACGCCTTGTGATTGAATTAGTTTGAGTTTTTTTATGTTGATTTATCTCTTGTGCAGGAATATTTTGACGATCCCAACTATGATCCTAATTACAATAAAAACAGGAGGCTGATATGCACCCTGAGCAAACCACTCAGTTACATTTCCAAGCACTGTTTGATCTTACCATGCGTGCAAAAGCGGGCATTTTTATTTACCTCGCTGTTTGGGTTGTGTTTGTGGTTGGTTTTGACTTTTGGGCGAACTCCCCAATGTTTGTAATGGTCAACTCAGGACTAATTCTTTTCATGTTTGTAGCGCGTTTGATTCACTTAGCCTATGTAAAACGCGCCAATAAGTACACTACCGACTTCCTCTATCAACTATTGATCGGTTTCATTTTGCTTTCCGCATCGCACTGGGGCGTTATGAGTGCGTTTATCTTAATTGAGTTTAAAGATAGCAATGCCTATCAATTTATCCTTATTGTACTGGCCGCACTCGCGATGGGTGGCGCTAGCGCTTTGAGTATCTCCAATACAGTGCGCTACTTTTACCCTTTGGCATTGTACGCGCCTGCTTTTTTTGTGTTCTTTATCGAACGCGATCCTTTGAGCACCATATATGGCATTTGCATGCTCCTGTCTTACGCCTATGTAATTGCTGCGTCTAAATATTCACGCGATAACTACTGGTCGGCAATTAGAAATCACCTTATTGCCGAAGAGCGGGCATCTGAATTAGAAAAATTGAGTACCACCGACCAGCTCACTCAACTTAAAAATCGCATGTATTTTGATGCCGAATTTGAACAAGAGTGGAGTCGCAGTTTTCGCCTGAAATCGCCTATGTCAGTGATCATGTTAGATTTTGATCATTTTAAATCACTGAACGATACTTATGGGCATTTGTTTGGCGACGAAGTACTCAGGCAAGCTTCTAGCCTTATTTCTAATGAGCTAAAGCGACCTACCGATTGTATCGCCCGCTATGGTGGTGAAGAATTTGTGGCTCTACTGCCTAATACAGATGCAAGCGGAGCCAGGACGTTGGGTGAACGTTTGCGTAAAGCTGTAGAAAGTATGGCATTGACCCATCAAGGAAAGCCGGTAACCGTCACGTGTTCTGTTGGTGGCGCCAGCGCAGTACCCAGTCATGACATTGAAAAGACAGATGTCATAAAACAAGCTGATAGCGCACTCTATGAAGCTAAAAAGATGGGCAGAAATAGATATGTCGCTTTTGATGAGTTGGCCGGGCCCAATTGAGACTCGGCCAGCTTTGCCAACTTACAGATTCCAGAACCAAATTTGACAAGTCGTAATACTCGCACGTCTTAGTGAGTGTCTGGCACGTTCAGCATCCCGCTTTGTATCAAAGGGACCCAAAATCACCCTAAACCAATCACCATTTTCACCCGTGCTTTTTCTAATTTGAGATTCCTGCCCCTGGAAAGCAATTTTAGCTTTCATTTCTTCCGCTTGTGCGCGGGTTCTAAAAGAAGCACATTGCATTAAATAGCGTCTGCCAGACCCCTGATGGGCTTCTACATCAACCTCTACTTCGTATCCCGGTAGCGATTTAATATATTGCCAGTCTTCCTCAGGCAATTCAGGTAAGCCTTCTTCATCCTGAATAACAAGAGGTTGTTCAATTTGATTATCCGGTGCAGGTGCATTGTCTTTAATAGACCATAGCCAGGCAGCAAAGCCGATTAGGATAAGCACCACTACAACAACGCGTACCCATAACGTAGCGGGTACGGTATTTTCTGGCGCTTGCTTCTGATTGTGTTTTTTGCGAGCAGCAGGCTTATTCTTTTTCTGATTGGGTTTTGGCGCTCGTCCGCGAGAAACATAATCGCGTTGGGTCATGGTGGTATTATTCTCTTATCACTACTTCGAAATGAAGTGTAACCTTATGTCAGATCGATTGCATCAACATCCAAAGACCATCTGACTTGTTTTGCTTCTTTGCTGGCAGTCATGGCTGACAACAGATGACGCAAAGCAAGATTGAGCGCTTTTCGCGAGGATGCTCGAACAATTAACATCATTCGATAGCGACCTTGTTTCTTTTCGATCAGTGTTTGTACCGGACCAATTGCAGAAATAATATGCGCAGGGGGTAGCGCAGACCTTGCCAGTTGCAATGCTTTCTGAACTTTGTATTGTTCATGTGACTCAGCCTTTACAATAGCTTGTACACTAAAAGGAATAACGTTTGCAGATTGCCGTTCAGCTAATAAACCACGAGCAACGTGCGCATACCCGTTGTGAATGAGTTCTTGCACGATAGGATGCCCTGGGTGATGGGTTTGCAACCACATCTCGCCAGGCTTCTCAGCACGGCCAGCACGCCCAGCCAATTGTGTGACCAGTTGCGCCAGCTTTTCAGCAGCGCGCAGGTCTGCACTGAAAAGTGCAGAATCCACATCCACAATCACAACCATAGTCACATCGGGAAAGTGATGTCCTTTGGCCACTATTTGTGTGCCCACCAGCAACTGATGCTTGCCTGCCCTTATTTCATCAAACCTTTTTTCTAGGGCATCTTTTGTTCGAGTGGCATCTCGATCTATTCTGGCAATAGACACACTGGGAAATAATCCTTGTAGCGCCTGCTCTAACTGCTCAGTACCAAGACCATCCGCAATCAGCGAGTCACTATGGCAATGATCACATCGATTTGGTACACCGCGCTGTGCATCACAATGATGGCATTTAAGCTGTCTTTTGGCTTTGTGCCAGGTCATGGGCCGGTCGCAACGGTGACACATCTCGACGTGCCCACAAGCATGGCAAAGCAAAACCGGAGAAAACCCACGACGATTAAGAAACACCAGTACCTGATTTCCTGCTTGAATGTGCTGCTGCATTTTTTCTATTAGGTGTTCAGCTATCCCTCCTTGAACAGGATGGTTTCGCATATCCTGAATGTACTGGCTAACCGGATTAGCGCCCCCTGCTCTGGCACTTAAATGTAAATGCTGATAGCGCCCGTTGAGTGCATTGTTAAGGGTTTCTAAAGAAGGGGTTGCGCTACCTAGTACTAAGGGAACGCCTAGCCTTTGTGCACGCACTGCAGCCAAGTCTCTGGCATGGTACCTCAATCCGTCCTGTTGCTTAAAAGAGTCGTCGTGTTCTTCATCGACCACAATCAGACCTAGCTGATAAAAAGGAGTAAAAATAGCGCTGCGTGTACCTATAATCAGGGGGAGTTTCCCAGATTTTGCTGCTAACCAGATTTGCATGCGCTTTTTGTCTGAGACTTTTGAATGCAACACGCCAACAGGATGACCAAAGCGTCGTTCAAACCGTTCAACGGTTTGTGGCGTCAGGCCAATCTCTGGTACCAGAACCAGCACTTGCCTCCCACGCAGAAGTACCGTTTCTATGACCTGTAAATACACTTCTGTTTTACCGCTGCCTGTCACCCCATCAAGTAGGCTGACAGAAAAGGTTGTTAACTGACTGGTTATGACGCCAATTGCCGCCCCTTGTTCACGACTGGCAATAGGCTTATTACCAAGGGTTAATTTGTCTTGCCAGTCTACTTTTGCTTCTAGATTCTGTTGATATTGCACCGCCCATTGTTTATCGACCAATGCGTTAATCACCGCATTGGAGAAACGCTGTTTAACATCACTCAGCAAGGCCGACTTCTCCCTTAAGGCATTCAATAAGCGTTTTTGCTGCTTTGCATTGGCAGGAATTGTTGAAAGCGCGTCTTTTCCCTCTGGCAGAATTTTCAGGGCTTGCTGGTTTACCAACGACATTATCTCTTGCTCTGATTTGTTTTTGCGCAGCCAACTTGGAAGCATGGTTAACAAGGTGTCACCAATGGGATGAAGATAATAGTCAGAGAGCCATTTTCCCAGCGACAACAATTCGTCGGGAATAAGCGGTTTAGTATCTAATACGCATTGTACTGCTTTGAGCGTACCATCCGTTGCTGCCTTTTCCTGATCACTGCCGACAGGTTTACTTTCCATCACAATACCAACAAGTTCGCGCTTGCCAAAAGGCACAACAACTCTTACACCATGCTCAAGACTACTGTCATGGGTATAGGTAAAAAGCTGGCGCAAAGGTACTGGCACCGCAGCCTGAATAAGATACATAATGCTTTTTCTGATGAATTTTCGTGCAAGTTAAGCTTGAAACAAATAGCCGCTTACATTAATATGCGCGCCTCTTTACGGCAAGCCTTATGCTGATGTATAAGCCTCGCCACAATAATTTAGCTATGTATGGTGGCCTGCTTCGGGCAGGTTAGCGATGCAGCCTTAATATGAGGTATCCCATGAAAGACGGTATTCATCCTAAGTATGAAGAAATTACTGCAACGTGTTCTTGCGGTAACGTAATGAAAATTCGCTCAACGGTAGGTAAAGACCTTAACCTGGACGTTTGCTCACAGTGTCACCCATTCTACACGGGTAAACAGCGTAACGTTGACACCGGTGGCCGTGTTGACCGCTTCAAAAAGCGTTTTGGTGCGCTTGGTAAGAAGTAAGCACAAACAGGCGTGCAAGTCGAACACAAAAACCCATCCCAGTGATGGGTTTTTTTATGTCTGCAATAAAGCCTATATGAGGATTGTTTCTATTCAACATAAAAAGGAAATATGGACTGCCGGATTGGCTGTGATAGAGTGTTGAAAAAACAATAATAATACTAATAAAAAAGCATTAGCTGACGGAAACCCTGTTCCCTACACACATATAAAGGATAAGTCGACAATGTCAGATTTACGCCAAAGAGCGCTCGATTATCATGCAAAGCCCACCCCTGGAAAAATCCGGGTAGAGTTGTCTAAACCCGCGGAGAGTGTAGACGATCTAGCCCTTGCCTATAGCCCCGGCGTAGCAGAGCCGGTAAAAGAAATCGCGGATGACCCCGCAGCGGCCTATCAATATACCGCTAAGGGCAATTTAGTTGCCGTCATTAGTAACGGTACCGCTATACTCGGGCTTGGTAATCTTGGCCCTTTGGCTTCCAAGCCGGTAATGGAAGGCAAGGCCTTTTTATTCAAACGTTTTGCTGGCCTAGACGCCATAGATATCGAAGTTAAACATCGCACGACTGAAGAGTTTATCAACACTGTAGCGAATATTGCAGATACCTTTGGCGGCATTAATTTGGAAGATATCAAAGCGCCAGAATGCTTTGAAATAGAGCGAGCCTTGGTTGAGCGTTGTAAAGTCCCCGTGTTTCATGATGATCAACACGGCACCGCTATTGTAACAGCGGCGGGTATGTTGAATGCACTGGAAATTCAGGGTAAGAACCTAGAAGATGCCAAAATTGTATGCCTCGGTGCAGGTGCTGCTGCGGTCGCCTGTATGGAACTTCTTATCAAGTGTGGTGCGCAACGCGAGCGTATTTATATGCTAGATCGCAAGGGCGTAATCCATACTCGTAGAGACGACCTGACCGAGCATAAAATGCTATTCGCTAACAATACGGACAAACGCACACTGGACGATGTCATGGAGGGAGCAGATATCTTTGTCGGTGTATCGGGTCCCGACTTGTTACCACCTGAAACCTTAGCATTAATGGCCCCCAACCCGATTGTCTTTGCCTGTTCCAACCCGGATCCTGAAATAAGACCTGAGCTAGCACATGAGATTCGCGATGATTTGATTATGGCAACCGGGCGCTCAGACTACCCCAATCAAGTCAATAACGTGCTTTGCTTCCCCTTTATTTTCCGCGGTGCTTTAGATGTGAGAGCGTCGCAAATCAATGATGAGATGAAAGTTGCGGCTGTTGAAGCCATCCGTGCCGTATCGAAAGAACCAGTGCCAGAAGAGGTACTCAAGGCCAGTAAGTCTGATTCCCTAGTATTTGGAAAAGAATACATCATTCCCAAGCCCATGGACCCTCGGCTTTGCAGCCGGATAGCAACAGCGGTAGCGAAAGCGGCGATTGAATCGGGTGTTGCGGGGCTTGAGACCCCTCCAGACTACGCTTAAAAACGAGAGGGCGTTTATTCGCCCTCTGCATCCTTCTCGGGATCGAGGCCCATTTCCACCATAATCTCTCTTGCTGCAGATGGGATTCTGTGCGGGTTGTCCTTTTTAAGATCATCATCATTCGGTAAGGGCTGACCGGTAAACGCGTGTAAAAACGCCTCACAAAGTAATTCTGAATTAGTTGCGTGACGCAGATTATTGATTTGTCGCCGCGTTCGTTCGTCGGTGAGTACTTTTAGTACATTAATTGGAATGGAGACAGTGACTTTTTTGACCTGCTCACTTTTTTTCCCATGCTCCGCATAGGGATGAATATACTTTCCGTTCCATTCTGCCATTTAAAAAGCTCTTATTGTTGTGTGCGTTATACTTTAGGTGTGACCCCGAAAGGACTAAATTGTAAACAATGCCTGCAAAAGGTCAATTAAGCAGTATGAACTGCTTGACGTCTAGACATATATCGCTTAATTTAGACGTCTAAACGTCTAGAGGTATTTTATGGTTTCCTATGCGCAGGGCATTGACGCCCTCAACCAGTCAATTTCTGAGCTTCGTGATATCGATGTGTCATTTGAGTTCTTTCCGCCTAAAACCGAGGCAATGGAAACAACGCTCTGGAAATCCGTAGAGCGACTAGCTCCTTTGAAGCCAGCGTATATGTCAGTGACCTATGGTGCAAATAGCGGTGAACGGGATCGTACGCATGAGATTGTAAAACGTATTCAACAACAAACAGGCGTTGTTGCGGCTCCTCATCTTACTTGCATTGATGCTAGCCGCGATGAACTGGTTAACATTGCAAAGGATTATTGGGACTCAGGTATTCGCCGCATTGTGGCCTTACGCGGTGATTTGCCTCCCGGCACGACCGAAAAACCCGCTATGTATGCCAGTGACTTGGTGGAACTATTAAGAGACGTGGCCGATTTTGATATCTCTGTGGCAGCTTACCCAGAAAAGCACCCAGAGGCACCAAACAGCCAATTTGATTTGCTGAATTTAAAACGCAAAGCTGAAGCAGGCGCCACTGAGGCGATTTCTCAATTTTTCTTTGATGCTAGTGTATTTCTGCGTTTCCGTGACCGTGCCGCTGCCGCAGGTATTGATCTGGACATAGTGCCAGGCATATTACCGGTCACAAATTATCAGACCTTGTTGCGATTTGCCGGATTCACTAACGTGCATGTGCCCAGTTGGTTACATAAGCAATTTGAGGGTTTGGACGAGTCCGATCAGACTACTCGTAATTTGTTGGGTGCAAATATTGCTATGGACTTAGTCAAAGTGTTGGCCAAAGAAGGCGTAAAGCATTTTCATTTTTATACACTTAACCGCAGCGAGCTGAGTTACGCAATTTGTCATATGCTAGGTGTTCGCGCAACAGCTTGAACCTGCTCACAATCAGGATAAACTGGTGACTGAAGTACTACATAGGATAACATCATGCCGAACAGCGGCCTTCAGTCACTCGGTCAGGTAATAAACAAAGCGAAGTTAGATGCTTTGTTAAGGCGCTTTGTCTATCGCTGCAAACGCGACAAGATAACAGTCTCTGCCGGCCACCTCGCCTATGTTACCTTACTGTCTCTAGTGCCTTTTATCATGGTATTTTTCACCATATTGTCTGCATTCCCGGCAATCAAAGATGTGCGCTCGCAACTAGAGAACTTCATCTTCAACAACTTTGTTCCAGCAGCGGGAGATACCGTTCAACAATATATTGGTGATTTTGTCGGTAATGCCTCAGAGATGGGTGTTGTGGGTATTCTTTCTTTGCTTGCCGTTGCCTTACTACTCATTTCAAATATTGATAAAACGCTGAATCTCATTTGGCGCACACCTAGTGAAAGACCCCGCGTATATACGTTTGCGGTTTATTGGATGGTTATTACACTTGGCCCGTTACTCATGGGCTCGAGCGTCGCCGTTAGCTCTTATTTAACCGGTTTGGCAACCTTTGCTGAAGAGTACACACCAGGACTTGGCACTTTTATTTTAAAGCTTGTACCGGTCTTTACATCCTTGCTGGCATTTATCATTCTTTACACTATGGTACCGAACAAAAGGGTCAGACCGCGTTATGCCTTGATCGGGGCACTACTTGCCACATTGCTTTTTGAATTGTCTAAAAAAGGCTTTGCCCTATACGTGACCAGTTTTCCTTCCTATCAACTCATCTACGGTGCACTGGCCGTTGTGCCTATATTGTTTGTGTGGGTTTACCTATCCTGGATAGTCGTACTCGTCGGTGCTGAGTTTACCTGCAGCCTCGAAGAGGTGTGGGAAAATCCAGCCGCTGAGCACAAATAAAAAACGCATTTACAATACGCCATTGAGCGCTATTCCTAAACCGACCCGGGTTTGTTTGTGGTTATAGTCGATCATACTTTCACCATAACCGGTAAAGACAGTCGCATAGCCGTGGATTTTACCCCACAGCGGAAATGTTAGGCCGAGTTCAGCTGCACCTTTATGAGTGCTGAAGTTTCTTCTGCCGGTAAAACTAAGCTCCAGCGAATTCCAATTGTATACCATGCCCAGTTCATAGTGCCCCATGAAGTCATCAATATCAGGATTGTCATCCCCTTCCGCATCAAACTCAGAGGTTTTGGGATCTTCAGATAATCTCACCCAAGGACGCAGTGCCATTGCAAAATTGTCTTTTTCATACAAAAAACTAGCGTAAACACGATTCCAGCTTCTCGATAAGGCCTGACGCCTGCCATTTGATTGATGCTCTATGCCCACCATTACACTGGTGTTCCCCCCGAACGGCTGCCACCCTACTGGCGCAAAATAAAATAACTCGGGTTGATAATTGGTTTCTCTGAACGGTTTAGAGATGTCATCTGCATATATCTGCCACCACGCTTGTAATGTAAATCCAGCATATAAACCATCTCCGTCGATAAGTATTGAGCTTGCATTCAGTGGCACCTTTAAGCTTAGCTGATATTTTGCTTCCAAATCTTCTAGGTTGTCTGCAATACCATTTACCCCTTCATAGACCGTGCGGTTTATTTCGGTCGTGGAAATAGCCGGTAAGAAGTAATTCATTTTATGAGGAGTGATAACAAAGGGCTCGTGTTGCGTTTGACGCTCGCTGTTAATTCTTCTCGAAATAATGCCTGAACTATTGGTTGTTGATTGTGTAGTTTGCCTTTCAGTCTTCTCAATAGTGCATGCATCCCTCACATCCTTTAGGGTCATTGTGGCCTTCCCTTCATAAAAATAAGCAAGCACACACTCTTCAATCGGCGTATCAGCGAATGCGCCTGACGATAAAGACGACAGCAAAGTGAGAAAAAACAAGCAGCAAGAGTTAGTTTTCACGTTCATTGTTATTAGGAGCCGAAAGAAGCGAATAAAAAGGAGAATACATGATCACAGTCCATCTTGGCGATTACATAATTTATCAAATCGTTACGAATTTGCTGACAAATGAGCCTCTTTATTTCGTTTAAATAGAGCATGTTTAACAACATGGATAATTTCGCTATGAAAACATCATCTTTAATTAGTTGTGCAGCCACTCTTTGTTTGCTTTGCGCATGTAACGACAATGCCCTCCCGCCTATTGAGATACCTGAAACACCTCCCGAGGAAACCCTGTCTATCGAGGTCACTGATCAAGCTCTTGACGGTCAGGTAGTAAAGCAAGTCGTACCTTTGAGTTATGATCAAGACAGCCGCCATTCTCCTGACTATGCTGCAACCACTGAACGTGGTTTGTATTTACGCAAAGAGGGTCAATGGTTACTGTCAACGCCTGACACCTGGCATATCAGGCACTTTATTGCTGTGAATGAGGACTACTGGCTGATTAGCTATCTAAGCAAAGGCATAAACTACCTAGCTAAAAGCGTGGACAGAGGTTTGAACTGGGAAAACCAGCTCAATAATTTTGGTAGCAATGCTGCGCTTTCTGAAGCCACACAAGAGCCTTTATTTCGCATGACGACAAATGCAGATGGCAGTCGCTTGTATGCGGTAGGCACCTCAGTGCTAGCTGAGTCGTTGGACCACGGACAAACCTGGCAAGCACTCAGTGGTAACTGGGACAGTTTTGGTACGGGCATGTCGTCTATTCTATTTGTTGGCTCAAGCCCTGAAGATACTGCCTCGCACACCCTGTTTTATGGTGGCCAGGGGGCAATTGAACAACCTTTGCTGTTTCGCTTTGATGTGGTAGAAGCGAATGACGGCGCCTATTCAATCGGCGAGGCGATACAATTCGATGTGTCGGCGCAGGATCTATTACCCGCTCCAGCTGTTGTTGAAAAACTGCTCAAGCTTCCTTCTGGAGACACACATTTTTTGGCAACTGGTGAGGGTGGATTCATTAAAACAGAAGACAATGGCGAAAGCTGGATATCGCTTTCAGGTGATAAAGACTATCGATTCTACTTTGACATGCTAATCCACCCCGACGACCATAACTTTTGGGTGACCGCTGGATGGAAGAAGAACTTTGACACACATCAGCCACTTATTATTGAAGTGTCCAAAGATGCAGGTAAAACCTGGCAAACCCTGATCTGGGAGGGAGAAAATGAACAAGGTGTGTTTGGTGGCGTATGGAGCATGAGCTGGAAAGACACAGATACAAATACACTGCATCTTGGTACCTACCGAGGGGGTATATTTACAGTTAGAATCGATGACTAACTTATTAACTTACCGCTCACATTAGTCTGTCTGCATAGACTCAATAAATGCATTTGACTCTTTAATCGCAGCGTTCATCTCGTTAATCAGCAAATTTACATCGCGTTGAATGGAGGTCAACTCACCTTGTAACGCACCTATCGCACTCGCATTGAGATTGTGCTTAAGGTAAAGCACATTGTCATTAAGGGTTATGAGAACAGGTTGCATGCTCTTTTCTACTTTTCGCATGGATCGCATTAAACTTGCGTACTGTCGCTGAGTTTGTCTGAGTTGCTCTGCACTTTGACGTTTATAAGTAGCATTGGAAAAGGCTTCAAGCTCATCCTCCCACTCTGCGAACAGTGCTTCAGCAACACTTTCAACCTTATCAACGCGAGATGATACGTCTGCAGCTGCTGCCTGGCTCGCCTCATATTGGTCGCTTAATGCCTCGTAGATATCTTGTAACTCTCCGCCGTCAAATGCAATCAATGCTGAGAGCTCCTCCAATGCAGACGCAAATTGTTCTTGAGCTTCTTCCTGGCTTTCTTTCGCATTTTCAACACGGTCAACAAGAATATCTCGCTTCTCGACCCCTAACTTTTCCCACGCCGCATAATAGGCACTCTGACAGCCCATTAGCAGTAGCAGCATGCCCACTATCAGAGCGCTTTTTTTCATTAATCTGAACCCTTATACCTAGCGGCATTAATGATAGACCAAAGATGAAAAATTGCAGCAACCGGCCAGAAAATCCAAGTGACAATTAACACAGCACCTGTTGCAGCCAATGCATAGAGAGAGTAAGTGACAATAAAGAACAAAATGGCTGCCATAAAGCGGCCTTGCACTAATTGACCTAAACCCACGATAAAAATATTACAAACTGCGGCGATAACATTTCCGCCTGACCCTTGACCCGACATATAAACTCCACGTAATGTTTATGAGAAATAAACTAGAACAATTTCAGTCGGGATACAACGGCTTATATGCTTTATCCAGATATTGAACCGAATTCGACGCACACTTTGCCTGTATCAGGCGGCCATACTTTGTATTTTGAATTGTCAGGTAATCCCGAGGGTATACCTGTCATTTTTATACACGGAGGTCCTGGAGGCGCCTTACCTAAAGGGTATCAGCGTTTTTTTGATCCCAACCTCTATTTTGTTATTGGCTTTGACCAACGAGGATGTGGTCGCTCCGTCCCGTTCGGAAGCACGGAAAACAATACCACTACAGATTTGTTACATGATATTGCCGCGCTGAAACAACACCTCAACATTGACAAATGGGTCGTGTTTGGAGGTTCATGGGGCGCCACCATGGCCTTGTTAACAGCGATAGATGATCCTGCCAGTACATTAGCCGTGGTCCTAAGAGGAACTTTTTTGGCGCGTCAGTTTGATTTTGACTGGTTTATTTCACCCAATGGCGGTGCTGCGCAACTGTTTCCCGATTACTATGAACACTTTGTTGAACCGATTGGCAAACAAGCTAATACACATGATGTATGCGTGGCATTTTATAAACAACTCAAAGATACCAATGAGATACGCAGGGCTAATGCCATCCGTGCCTGGTATCAATGGGAGGAGCGCCTTAGCCGCCTGACACTGCCAGCAAATTACAGTGCAGCTCAACATACACCACTGAAGGAAATGACCAGCATGGCTCTGCTCGAATGCCACTATATACTCAACCGGTGTTTTATTGACGAAGGCTACATTCTTAATAACATAGATAAGATAGCCGCTATTCCTGGTATTATTGTGCATGGCAGATATGATGCTATATGTAGCACTGCAGGCGCTTTTGCACTGCACAAACAATGGCCAAACAGCCAGTTAAATATCATCCCAAATGCCGGCCACAGTACGGCAGAACCGGGTATTGCATCTGCTCTAGTTCAAGCAACGCGACAAGTCGCCAAGTTTTTAAAGCACACGGTATGAAATCATTAATTCAAAGAGTATCCGCTGCCAGTGTCACGGTAGACAATGAGGTTATCAGTGAAATTGGTTCCGGCTGCCTTATTCTATTGGGCGTTGAAAAACAGGATTCACACGACACCGCAAATAAGCTAGCTAAAAAAATTAGTCAGTTCCGTTTTTTCAATGACCAGGCAGGAAAGATGAATTTGGATATTCGCCAACACGGGGGCGAAATTCTGGTAGTATCTCAATTTACGCTGGTTGCTGATACCCAGCGAGGCAATCGCCCAGGCTTTTCCAAAGGCGCATCACCCGAGCAGGGCAGAGTGTTGTATCACGCTTTTATGGATGCTCTTTCAGCGCTTTCTATACCTGTGCAAGCCGGCCGATTTGGTGCCGATATGAAAGTAACTTTGGTCAACGATGGTCCAGTAACTTTTAATATTGATTGCTAACGAGCAGCAAACAAAAGAGATAAAAACACACGTGATAACAGCAAAAGCTCCAGATACGCCTGAACTTCTCGAAGCCTACTTTTACTTTCGTTGGTTACATCTAAGGGAACCTTGGAATTTTCCACCAGGTTCAGAAAAAGACGAATATGAACAAGTGAGTGAGCACAGGATCCTTATTGATGAGGAGCAACATATCATTGCCTGTGGCAGAGTGCATCTTAATACATCGGAAGAGGCTCAGATCCGGCACATAGCTGTTGCACCTGAATACCGTGGCCAAAGTTATGGACAAGCTATCCTAGCAGAACTGGAGCAAGTGGCGATGGATCTGGGTGCTGTTCGAGCGGTGACCAATAGCCGGGAAACGTCTATTGCCTTTTTTGAATCCTGTGGCTTTGAAATTGAACGAGAAGCGCCAAAAGAACTCGGCTCACTGAACCGCCAGCAAATGGTGAAACGCTTCGACGGTAAAAACAGTCCTTTGCGTCATCCAGACTGGTGTAATGAGCTACAGCAAACCTGGGAAGATACGATCCCGATTAGTCAACACATGGGCATCAAGCTAAAACGTTACACTGGCTACAGGCTTGAGGTTGCTGCATCATTAAACAAGAACGTAAACCTCCATGGCACCATGTTTGCCGGAAGTGTCTTCTCTCTAGCAACACTGACGGGTTGGGGCCTCATATTTCTTCAGTTAAAACGTCTGCAGCTAGAAGGTGAAATAGTACTGGGTGACGGCAATATTCATTACCACAAGCCGGTTACGCTGAAACCTTCTGCCGTCGCTGAACTCACTTCTTTAGAAGGCAGCTTTACCAAACTTGAAAAAGGCAAAAAATGCCCACTCACACTGACCGTAGAAGTACTTGACGATACGAAACCTGTGGCTGAATTTGTCGGCCAATACTGGATCTTACCGCCCAAGCGGAACACAAACAAAAAAGCCTAGGAAGTCCTAGGCTTTTCGTGATTTGCTTTCATTGTTACAGCATTGCAGCCTGTAACTTTTTCATGGCGTTCTTTTCAATTTGACGAACGCGCTCAGCGGAGACATTGTACTTATCAGCCAAATCCTGAAGCGTGGTTTTGTCATCAGCTAACCAACGCGTCTCGATAATGTGCTGACTTCTCTCGTCTAATGTTTTAAGTGCTGAATACAAACGTCTTGACGCATCAGCGTCCCAATCGTTATTGATGACTTCAGCCTCAACGTCTGTTGATTTGTCTTCTAAATACTGAACAGGTGCAAAACTTCCGTTTTCGTCATCATCGGCACTCAGGTCGAAAGCCTGATCCTGAGAACTCATTCTCGCTTCCATTTGCAGCACTTCTTTCGTGCTTACACCCAGTTCTTCGGCCACCGTTTGTACTTCAGCATGAGTAAACCAACCAAGGCGCTTTTTCGCCTTGCGCAGATTAAAAAACAGCTTGCGTTGAGCTTTGGTTGTGGCCACTTTAACGATACGCCAGTTCTTAAGAACGAATTCGTGTATTTCGGCTTTAATCCAATGCACGGCAAAACTGACCAAACGTACACCTACGGTTGGGTCGAAACGCTTCACGGCTTTCATCAGACCAATGTTACCTTCTTGAATAAGGTCTGCTTGGGGTAGCCCATATCCGCTGTAAGACTTTGCTATATGGACAACGAATCGCAAATGCGACATAACCAGCTTTCGTGCTGACTCGATATCATCTTCGGCACGAAGCTTCTCCGCCAAGGCCTTTTCTTCCTCGGCTGACAACATCTCGATACCACTGACGGCTTGAATATACGTTTCCAAGCTTCCGCTTTGTGGTACCGCAAGGGCCATTGCTGTGTTGCTCATAATTTACCTCAAAATTGCAAGTCGCTTAATATAGCAAACTGCTTTTAAAAGTTCGAGAATTTCAAACTAGAATAGCTCACATCGAGTTGATATGGGTATTCACCTATCTTATTTCAAGACCGTCTCAACGAAAAAAAACTTTCGTTTGACACAACGATTAACTCTTTCTACGTTTTAGAGTATGAAGTAGTTTTCTAATCTGGAGATATTCAGCGAATGTTCGCATACGTGGCGCGGCAGCCTATTTTTGATGTAAATAAAGAAGTGTTCGCCTACGAATTGCTGTTCAGAGATGGGAAAAGCAATTGTTTTCCGGATATTGAACCCGATGAGGCTACCTCAAAAATCATCGCTGATAGCCATTTGTCTTTTGGCATAGAAGAAATAACGAATGGAAAATTGGCGTTTATTAATTTTCACCAAAATACGTTACTTTATCGATTCCCCACCTCTCTTGACCCTAAAACCACCATCGTGGAAATCGTTGAAACTGTCAACGTTGACCCTGAATTGATAAAAGCCTGTAAGCATATCAGAGGCTTGGGCTATAAATTAGCACTGGATGACTATGACGGTAGCGGCCAGTGGGACGCCTTCTTACCGTTTACCAGTATCATAAAATTTGAAGTCGATGCTTTTGACGATGTACTCATGGAATCCATGGTTAGCGATCTTAAGAGCAAACGCACACAACTTGTTATTGAACGCGTAGAAACCATGGAACAGTTTGAACGTTACAAAGCCATGGGTTTTGACTATTTCCAAGGGTATTTTCTTGCTCGGCCTGAAATTATCAGGCACAAGAAGATTGGCGCGTCGACATTAGCCATGATGGATTTATTGTCGGAAACCGCTGTCTCACCGTTGAATTTTGAAAAAATAAATGGGATTTTTGAAAGAGACGCTGCGTTAACTTACAAATTACTGCGTTTCATCAATAACCCCATATTTGATAAAAGCCATAAAATCACGTCATTAAGACACGCCTTTAACTACATGGGCGAAATTGAGTTAAAAAAATTCATCGCATTACTGGCTTTAGCTAACTTAAGCGAATCGGAGCCTCAGGAGCTGATGGTAATGTCATTAGTCAGAGCCAAGTTTTGTGAGATTACTATGAAGTTTGTCAGTCAGGGCGAAGATACCATCGCGGGCTTTCTGACTGGCTTGTTGTCTCTTATGGACACGCTTACCGGCCAGGAAATGACAACAATTATCGGCAAAATTCCCATCGACCAATCGGTAAAAAATGCGCTATGCGGAGAAGATGGGGAACTCAAGGACTGCCTGATGTTTGTAAAAGCCTTTGAGAACGCACACTGGAATTCAGTGAAGTCTATCGCGTCACCCTACCCCATAAAACAAACACAACTGCACGCTATTTATATAGAGTCTGTAAAATGGGCCAACGCACTGAGCCAAACTGATTAACCTGAATTCATGGACCAAAGGGTTTGATTAGCGTAGAGTCTAAGGTTAATTGTAGATTCAATTGATTTATTGTACTTATGTTTGCTTTTATCGCTCGAGAGCCAATTTTAGATCGCGAAAAGGATGTTTTTGCCTACGAGCTTCTTTTCCGAGACGGTAATGGTGGTGCTTACCCTGAGCACAATCCTAAACGCAGCCAACAAATAGCCGAAAAGTTCTATGCTCTTGGCCTGGATGATATTAGTGGTGAAAAAGCCTCCTTTATCAACTTTAGCCCAAAGACTTTGATTGAAGGGCTGCCTAGTACGCTTAACCCTGAATCCGTCATCATTGAATTGGCCGATAACCCTGCGACAGATTCTGGTTTGATGGACGCCTGTAAGCACATCAAAAATTTGGGTTTCAAAATTGCTGTCGATGATCCCCTTTTGATGAGCTCACAACATGCCATCTTTCCACTCATCGACATTGTGAAAGTGGATGTTACAAAAACGAATTACGAGCAAATTCATAAGTCACTACCGCGATTCCTAGACGCAAAAGTGCAACTGGTTGCGGAGCATGTTCGCTCTCACGATGACTTTGTCACCTGCCGCGATTTGGGGTTTGATTTCTTCCAAGGCTATTTTTTCGCAGAACCAACAGAGCGCGTACAACGTCATCTTCCTGCTTCCAAAATGAATTTGGTTGATCTGATGGGCGAAAGCTCGAATGCCACCTTCAATCTTGAGCGTATTAATCAAATTATTGAACGCGACGCAGCGCTGTCCTTTTTACTGCTTAAGTTTATAAATAACCCAACGATTAATAAACGCTATAAAATCACATCACTGAGACACGCCCTAAATTACATGGGTGAGGTCGAAATTAAGAAGTTTATTGCGTTATTGTCCTTGGCCAATTTAAGTGATGACAAGCCCATAGAGCTTATTCACATGTCATTGGTCCGAGCGAAGTTTTTTGATTTGCTATCACAAACACGCAAGCAATCGCAAAATCCGCCTATGGGTTTTCTGGTTGGACTGTTTTCTCTTTTAGAGGCCCTGCTTGACCAGTCTATGACAGATATTCTCGCGCAAATACCACTCATTGACGAAGTAAAAGATGCCTTAGAAGGTAAAAATGAAGAGTTCAATGCGTACTTATCTGTGGCTAAAGCTTTTGAAAGTGCAATTTGGCTAACTATTATCAAGCAGTCTCGTGCGCTGGGGATTGACCAAAAAGAGCTGCACAGCCTGTACAACCAGGCCATTGTATGGGGTAATGGTGTGCGACAAAGCATCTCTGCTTACTTCCCTCGACGTAAAACAGAAGACTGAGAGAGCCTTACCTTTAACTAGGCTCTATCTCTCTTACATGTCTTTGAACAGATATTGCTGAGCCGATCACGCCCAGCAGTATCGACAATCCCAATAAGACAAACAATGCCGTGCTGGTTAAACCGGTAATATGAAATTGCTTCTCATACAAATTGGCAAATTGTTGAATGCTGTTGTCCATCCACCACAAAATGAGAATAATGGCCACCCAAGCTAACATGCCACCGAGAAAGCCATACCAGAACCCGGTGTACAAAAAGGGACGGTGAATAAAAGCATCGGTTGCCCCTACCAGCTTCATGACCAAAATCTCATCCCGTTTGCTCAATATGTTAAGCCGAATGGTATTACCAATAATCAACACAACCGAAACAAACAATAGTGCACCGATAAGCATGACCAGATCTCTGGCGATATTGACCACCGCATATAATCGCTCCAGCCACTCTACGTCGAGCTTTCCAACATCTACTTCACGTTGCGAAGTCAGTTTATTTAACAGTTCTCTAGCAGGTGCCGGAGCACTGGCTTCAACTGAAGGCGACACCAGCACTACGTCTGGTAGAGGGTTATCAGGTAAATAGGCCAACGCATCACCCAGACCTGACAAACTTTTGAATTCCGTTAGCGCATCATCAGCAGGAATAAAGACCACGCTGTCTATCTCCGGCCAGGCACTCAAACGAGCAACCAGTTGCTGCGCAGCAACAGCCGAGGTTGTATCCTTCAAGAATAGCGAGATCTCTGCCGCCTGGTCCCAGCCTGTCGTCATCTTTTCGATATTTTTAACCATGATATACAGGGTACCTGGGAGCGTGATACTCAACCCAAGCACGGCCACTGTCATCAAACTGGCTGTAGGTTGACGCCACAGTTCACCTAGGCTGCCCACGGCCTGACGAACGTGACTCACAAAAAACATAAACACACGCTGCACTAAACCGACTTTGCGGCTACCTGATGCCTGTTTGCGCTGTGAGAAAAGAATGCTCATAGCATATCGCCCTCAGACTCGGTCAGTCCGTCTGTAATCATCCTGCCTCTGCGCAGCGTAAGAGTACGATAGCGCATTCTGGCAATGAGCCCTAGGTCGTGGGTTGCAATAAGTACAGACACACCAGCTCGATTAAACTCTTCAAATAGCTTAATTATTTCCATTGAAAGCTTGGGGTCTAAATTACCGGTCGGCTCATCGGCCAGTAAAATAGGGGGCTTATTGACGACAGCTCTGGCAATACCAATTCGCTGTTGTTCACCGCCAGACAACATCATAGGAAAATACTTGGCTTTGTCATGCAGCCCAACCATTTCAAGTGCGGCCATGACGCGTTTGTTTATCTCTTTATGTGTATAGCCTTCTATCACTAAAGGCAACGCCACATTGTCGAATGCGGTTTTATCCATCAACAACTGATGGGATTGAAAAATCATACCGATATCTCGCCTAATATAGGCGATTTGTCGACGAGTAATCGTATTAAGGTCGTGGCCGTTAATAAGTACTTTGCCAACACTGGGGCGTTCCATAATACTGATTAGCTTGAGTAATGTGCTTTTTCCTGCTCCCGAGTGCCCTGTCAAAAAGGCCATTTCTCCCGGTGCGATGTGAAAGTTTACTTTCACCAGGGCCTGCTGGCCCCCAGGATAAGTTTTACTGACCTCTTCAAAGCTGATCACGTGTGCTACTCAGCTTGGGTACTTTCGCTAAATAATGCGTGAATAAAATCTTCACTATTAAAGGTTTGCAGGTCATCAATCCCTTCACCAACACCAATATATCGAATGGGTAACTGCATCTTATCAGCAACTGCGAAAATAACACCCCCCTTCGCAGTGCCGTCTAATTTAGTTAGGGTAATGCCTGTTAATCCAACAGCCTCATTGAATAGACTCGCCTGACTAATTGCATTTTGGCCTGTTCCTGCATCGACTGTTAACATAATTTCATGGGGGGCATCAGGATGGATTTTCTTCATCACGCGAACGACCTTGCGTAATTCTTCCATTAAATGCTCCTTATTTTGCAAACGTCCTGCCGTATCGGCAATAAGGATGTCTGCCTGCCTAGCTTTGGCTGCTTCCACCGCATCAAACAGTACTGACGCACTGTCTGCACCAGTGTGTTGGGCAATAACAGGTATATCATTTCTTTCGCCCCACACTTGCAGTTGTTCTACCGCAGCCGCTCTGAAAGTATCACCCGCTGCCAGCATGACTTTTTTGCCCCTAGCCTGAAATTGCTTCGCCATTTTGCCTATTGTGGTGGTTTTCCCTACGCCATTCACGCCTACCATAAGAATAACAAAAGGCCCATTCGCGCGACTGTCGTGTTGTTCAATTTGGGTCCACAAAGGCTTTTCCACCTCGTGTAGCATATCTCCCATTTGCTGTTTTAACTCTGTAAACAGCGCATCACCGTCTTTCAGCTGGGCCCTTTTGACGCTGTCGATCAACTGTTGAATAATCTTTTGCGTGGTATCCATACCTACGTCGGCAATGAGCAGTTGCGTTTCAAGCTCTTCATACAGGTCGTCATCAATTTTTTTGCCACGAAATAAGGACGAAAACCCGCTCCCGATTGAGGTTTTAGTGCGCGACAAAGAAGCCTTTAAACGCCCAAAGAATGATGTCTTTCCTGTCTCCTCACCCTCTTGTGATAAAGACTCACCCGTGGTCACAGCCTCCTTTGCCTTTGCAGGCTCAACAATGGCCTCTTGAGACGCTTCAGCTGTTCCAGCTTCCCCCTCACTCGGGGCAGGCATGTGTTCAGCCTGTGTTTCGACAGCGTCTTCTGTATGTTGCTCAACAGCCTGTTCTTCAGTGGCAGTGGTTTGGGTAGATTTTTCTTTGTTAAACCATTTAAAAAGTTTCGACATAGTCGCAGGGAACCTTGATATAGTAGGCAATAGTAATTAATGCAAAAGTGAATGATAACATTGTCCCGTCCAAGGAATCGAGCCTCAGGTCAAGTACGTATTATCGGTGGTCAATGGCGCGGTAGGAAATTGCCCGTTTTAGACAGCGAAGGCCTTCGCCCCACAACTGATCGCACAAGAGAAACCCTGTTTAACTGGCTCATGAATGATATTAGAGGAACCCAATGTCTGGACGCTTTTGCTGGTAGCGCGAGCCTTGGTTTTGAGGCCTTATCACGTGGTGCAGCGAGTTTGACCTTCATTGAGTTTGATAAAAATACAGCAAAACAAATTAAGCACAATTGTCAAACACTCGCGATATCAAGTAAGGTGCTCCAAGGCGATGCGCTTAGCTTGCTAAGCAATTTTAACGAGCAATTCGACGTCATTTTTGCTGACCCGCCTTTTGGAAAGGGTTTGCTTATTCCATTTGTCGAAAAAGTGTTGTCAGAGAGAAAACTGGCACAAGGTGGCTGGCTATATATTGAGCACGAGTCCAGCCTTTCTGTGCCTGACTGGCCGGAATTGATCAAACACCGAGAAAAGACAGCCGGACAGTTTACCTACGCGCTGTATTACTTAACTAGTCAGTGAGTGCTTCTATTATTCCAGCTCAACACCTATATTTGTTATCTGTGCTTCACCAGCAAGCTCCCTCGCTTTTCTGGCCGTATCTTTGTTAGGTGGAGCATCTTTAATCAACGCGAGCAGAGCTTGCTGCACCTCAATTTCAAACTGCATCAACGCATGCGTTTTAATTTCTTCCTCCGTAAGGTTTTCACTCATTAGCAAACTGGCTTCGACACCGCCCTGAGAGAGCTTGCTAACAACTACCGCACCTTGATCATCGTCTCCTGCAATTAAATTAAGCGCTGCCACCATTGCCATACAGGCGTCATTCGCCGGATACACACCAAACATATCAAACGCGGCGATATCGGGAGCAGCCTCCTCAACTTTCTCACGTTGTAGTGAAAAGTTTATTTTGCTCTTTGGCGAAGACAAGCGTTCCCAAATAAGTGACAGAACATTGCTTAAGAGGGTTGGGCTTTCTTGCTCTGTGAGCTCTGCAAATAAGGTATAATTTGGTACCATGCGACTAAGCAAAGCCGCACAAAAACATTCAGCATGCCAGCCTTTCAACTCCCGAACTTGGGCAAAGGTTGTGAGTTTTGTCATTATTATCCCATTGACGTCTAATTTATCCGGCTGTCGTCGTGGCTATGTAATTGCCGACACCATCGAGCAGCATTTGTATTGCTATCATAATGAGTATCATACCCATAAGTCTTTCCACCGCTGCCAAGCCTTTTTCTCCCAGTAACCGGTGAAATGCCCCTGAGAAAAACAATATAACTGCACTCACTGCCCATGCCGCACCTAGGGCAATTGCCCAGTCAGTCATTCTGTCAGGGTGTTGATTTGAAAGCAGAATTAAGGCCGCCAATGTTGATGGCCCCGCTATCAAAGGAATTGCCAAGGGCACAATAAATGGCTCTTCACCCACAGCGACGCCTGACGGGTTTCCAGCTTGTGGGAAAATCATCCTGATCGCAATCAGAAACAGTATAATACCACCCGCGATGCTAACACTTTCCTGACGCACGTTAAGGAAATCCAACACGGCTTGTCCGCTGTACAAAAATATAAATAAAATGATCAGAGCCAGCAGTAATTCCCTGACCAAAATGAACCGTCGTCTGCGCGGCTCAATACTTTTGAGAACCGACATAAATATGGGCAAATTACCCAGTGGATCCATGATCAAAATCAACATCACAGCCGCCGACCAAATATCCATAGTGCCCAAAACCTAGTAACTTGTTTGCAAAAACAGTAGCAAATTCTCTCATTGTCGCTTAAGTTTTAACAGATAAGTTTTACTTTTAGGTCTCTGAGGAATCTAAGATGAGTTTAATGACGGTAAGCGAAGTGGCGTCTTTCCTTGATGTTCAAGAAATACGCGTAGAGCGATTAGAGCGTGAAAGCTTGTTGATAGCAAAAGACAAGGATGTAGAGGGCAAACCTTTGTTTGCCCGTGAAGATGTTGAAAAATACAAAGTTCTGGCAGAACGCCTAGGCGGCATTTAGCAGAGCAGCAAGGGTTAATATACCTTTGCCTGTTGCCCCAGCAGGCATTTCACTGGTTGGGTTACCGTGATATGCCGCTGCCAAATCTAAATGTAGCCATCCCGAAGCTGGCGCAAACCGAGCAAGGAAACCTGCAGCGTTTGATGCGCCACCCGCGCCGCCTCCTTTTACTGGACGACTGTTCGCCGTGTCCGCAAAGTGCGATGGGCACTTGTCTGTATGCCAGCTGGCAAGGGGTAATTGCCAAAACAGTTCTGCCTGCTCATTGGCAACAGAAAATAGCCTGTTGGCAACGGGCTGATCATTGGTAAAGACGGCGTGGTAGTCTGTACCGACTGCATTGACTGCTGCACCTGTTAACGTTGCAGCATCAATGACCAAAGGAGCGCCTGTTTCTGACGCCGCCATGAGACCATCGGCTAATACCAATCTACCCTCTGCGTCGGTGTTGACGACTTCTACTGTCACACCATTTTTGTAGGTAATAATGTCGCCCAATTTGTAGGCATGCCCGCTTATCAAGTTTTCTGCACAACACAAAATTAATTGCACACGTTTACTCAACCCTTGCATTATGGCCAGGCCTAAAGACCCTGTCACGGTCGCCGCGCCCGCCATATCAGCTTTCATATCAAGCATACCTTCAGATGATTTAATGCTGTATCCGCCACTGTCAAACGTAATACCTTTGCCCACTAGAACGGCTTCGATCGGCGCATCGTTATTTGCGGTAGGGTTATAATCTAATACCAACATTGCTGGTGGACGTTCACTACCGCGGCCAACTTCCCAAATTCCCTGCCATCCGTTTTCGATCAAGGCTTCACCCTGAATAATTTCACTGCTGACTTTGTCTGGTGCCAGGGAGGTCAGCCACTCAGCCGCCTTGGATGCCAATACAACGGGCGACATGTTTTCCGGCGTATCATTTACCAGGCTACGGGTAAACACCAAAGACGCATAAGCATTGGTTAGTTTGACTTTATCCTCATTATCACACCAAACAATGGTACTGGTATGGTTGGCGCGAGTGAAGCTAAGTGCAAATGCCCACTGCTGCTGCCAAGTCCACTCACCTGACAATGTCACATGAGGTATACTCATGCCGTCTAACTTGCGTGCAGCCTGTTGAATCGTTCTTAACGGCTCGTTGTCAGGGTCGATATGAATGACTGCGCTGTCGTGAGAAAAAGACAGTGATGTTTTTTTGCCCCATACGCCGTCAGAGGGCTGGGTCGATAAACTGATCGTTAGGGTAGTCATAAGATTTCTTTTTTTAAAATTACCGGTGTAAACGATATGGAGTTTAGTTGTCCACTACTCAAGGGCAAATTAATCAAAAGATACAAACGATTTCTGGCGGATATTGAACTCGAGTCAGGTGAAGTTATCACTGCGCATTGCCCCAACACTGGCGCCATGACGCATTGTGCAACGCCTGGTTGGACTGTATATGTCAGATTTGACCCCAACCCAAAACGCAAACTTGCCTATACGTGGGAACTCTGTGTGACCGACCAAGGACACTGGATTGGAATTAATACGCACAATGCTAACAAGTTAGTCAATGAGGCACTGGCATATCAGAAAGCGCTGTTTCCCTTCCACTTTGATACCATAAAGTCCGAACGTCACCTCAATGGGAGTGCTTCGCGATTCGATTTTGTTCTGCATAATGAATCATCTGACGAATATCACGTTGTAGAGGTTAAATCAGTCACCCTGCTCGAAAAAGACCAAGGTTATTTCCCCGATGCCAAGACCACACGTGGAACCCGCCATTGTATTGAAATGACTGAGCTGGTTAAGCAAGGCATAAAATGCAGCCTGGTTTTTTGTGTGCAACACACTGGGATAAAACGTGTTAGCCCCGCCGCTCATATTGACCCAGAATATGCCAATGCATTGGTTCATGCCTATGAAAGCGGGGTGAGTATTCACGCATTGGGATGTGCCATTAGCAAAGAAAAAATGACTATAAATCAATCACTACCAGTAATCGTTTAAAAAATCAGTTGATTTTTTCGCTAGTGTCTCCATATTTGTTTGCCGCTGATTCGCAGTCACGCTGAATTGCCTGAACGAGTCTATTCTGCTATAGATATTCGATTCCCGACTGAATACAGCGTGTCGTTGTGTAGGAGATGTGGCACATGCCAACAGGAAAAGAACAAAAATCACAAGGCCTTCTCGCGCAAGCAGGGTTATCCCCTTACCAGCCGAAAGATGGCGAAGAGTATATGAATGAAGCGCAAATGGAACACTTCCGTTTGTTGCTTAAAACCTGGCGTAATCAATTGCGTGAAGAAGTCGACCGCACCGTAAGTCACATGAAAGACGAAGCGGCCAACTTTCCTGACCCCGTAGACAGAGCAGCCCAAGAAGAAGAATTCAGTCTTGAGCTACGTACACGAGATCGCGAGCGGAAGTTGATTAAAAAGATCGAAAAAACACTCAAACGCATTGAAGAAGATGATTTTGGTTTCTGCGACTCTTGTGGCATCGAAATTGGAATTAGACGTCTTGAGGCAAGGCCAACAGCTGATCTTTGCATTGACTGTAAAACCCTTGCCGAAATTAAAGAAAAGCAAATGCTAGGCTAATCACTACGGGCAAATGGAATACATTGGCCGATTTGCGCCGTCACCTACTGGGCCCTTGCACTTCGGTTCACTCGTGGCGGCACTTGCCAGCTACCTAGACGCTAGGGCTCACAATGGTCAGTGGCTGTTGCGTATGGAAGACGTCGATATGCCGCGTTGCCAGGAAGACGCTCCCTCATTAATTCGCGACACATTGCATGCACATGGTATGCAGTGGCACACTGAAACGCCAGCACAATCAGCCAGACAAACCGATTACCATGATTGCGTTTCACGGCTGTTATCTCATCAAATGGCCTACTTTTGCGAGTGCACAAGAAAGCAAATAAAAGCGCAAGGTGGCGTGCACAATAAAGATTGCCGGGATTTGTGCACTGGGTCTGGTGCTGTTCGTTTACTCAACGACTCCCCGGTGCAGCGGTTTACTGATCGCTTTTTAGGTGAGACCGTTATATCAGACCTACATGCATTAGAGGATACCGTACTTCGGCGCAGGGACGGCTTATATTCCTACAATCTCGCAGTGGTTGTGGATGACATCGCGCAAAACGTAACACATGTCGTCAGAGGTGAAGATTTACTCGACACCACATCCGCACACCTGACACTATATCGCACATTAAATGCCACGCCGCCAACGTACCTGCATATTCCGATAGTAAAAGACACCAATGGGAATAAACTAAGCAAACAGAATCACGCGCCAGCACTGCGCACTGAATCAGCAAACCAGAATTTACGAGAGGCCTGTGCTTTTCTTGGATTGTCTACTACGTTCATGAAGCAGTGCACTTCACCCGGAAAGATTTTAGACATTGCAGTGAAAGAGTGGCGTAAAAAGTGCGATTTGCTAGGCTAAACTGCCTTTTGCGTATAAACTATCGCGTCAATTTAGGAGGCTGTAACCATCATTAAACGGGTTTTCAAACGCATTGCAGGGGCGTTGTCTGCAGACAATAAAGAGGCGCAATCGAGTGTAGCGGCAAAAGTCTACACCTCTTCTATGCACCCTGTGCGCAACAATATGATGAGCCCCAATGCGCTGAAAGTCACACAAGGCCTGCAGAAAGCAGGGTTTGATGCCTATCTTGTCGGCGGTTGCGTGCGCGACGTATTCCTTGGCGTTACGCCAAAGGATTTTGATGTTGTCACTAATGCTACCCCTGAACAGGTAAAAGAAACGTTTCGCAATTGCCGCGTGATTGGGCGAAGGTTTAAACTTGCCCATGTAGTATTCGGTCGGGAGATCATCGAAGTCGCCACTTATCGTGGTCACCACGGCGACGATGAGTCAACGCAAGGCAAGCTGGCCCGCAGCAAACAAGACGAACAGGGGCAACTTCTACGCGACAATGTATACGGCACTATCGAAGAAGATGCTGAGCGCCGTGATTTCAATATCAATGCCATGTATTACGACCCTCATAGCGGCGACGTCATTGATTTTGCCGGTGGCATAGCCGCTATCGAGTCTGGCACATTTTCATTGATTGGCGATGCTGAAAAGCGCTATCGGGAAGACCCTGTGCGCATGTTAAGAGCCGTCAGGTTTGCTGCCAAATTAAATATGCAGATAGCTGAAGAGGCGGCCAGGCCTATCCATGAGATGGCCGGGCTGCTAAGTAACATTCCACCTGCGCGCCTGTACGAAGAAGTACTCAAACTGTTGCTTGCCGGGTCTGCACAAGCCACCTATGCCATGCTGCAAGAATATGGTTTATTTGCGGTATTGTTTCCACAGGTGCAGCCTTTTTTAGTCGATGAAACGTCGCGAGAAAGCCAGTTTGTGCAAAAGGTACTGCACAATACCGACACCCGAATTAATAACAATCAACGGGTCACACCAGCGTTTCTTTACGCCGCGATTCTCTGGTATCCATTAGAGTCTCATTCCAACAAACTCATGCAGGAAGCCGGTCTGAGTGCGCATGATGCGTTTAATATTGCAATGGGAGAGGTACTACACAGACAATGTCAACGCATTATGATCCCTAAGCGCTTTAGCACTGTGATACGTGACATTTGGCATCTGCAACGTCGTTTACCTAAACGTTTTGGTAAGCGTGCTTATCAGTTACTTGAACATCCGAAGTTCCGTGCAGGATACGACTTTTTGCTATTCAGGGGAGAAATTGAGGGCGGTGATCTATATGAACTCGCACAGTGGTGGACGCAATTTCAAACTGCCGCGCCTGCCAAGCAAAAGAAGCTGCTGAGTGGACTAAAAAATCAAGGCAGCAAAAGTCACCACAGAAGACGAAAGCCAAAGAGACAACAACATGATGCATGAGCACGTATTTTTGGGTCTTGGCAGTAATATGGGTAATAGTGTCCGCACTCTACAAGAAGCCGTTGATTCACTCACCGCAGATGAGCAAACACATCTGGTCGCCTTGTCTTCATTTTACCAAAGCGCTCCTATGGGCCCTCAAGATCAGCCCGATTATATAAATGCAGTTTGCCAAATTAGCACCACCCATTCTCCAGAGGCATTGCTATCACTTTGTCAGCGCATAGAGAATCAATATGGTAGAGAACGGCACCCTGATGAGCGTTGGGGACCCAGAACTCTAGATGTCGATATCTTGTTATTTGGAGAAGAGGCCGTGAATACGCCTGATCTGACAATTCCCCATGCAGGCTTAGCAGACAGAGAATTTGTACTGGTTCCCTTGTTCGAACTAGTTCCTAGCCTTATCATGCCGAACGGTCAACCTTTGGCGAAGTGGGTGTCTGCATGCTCACTAGATGGGCTGAGACGGTTGAGATAACAAACAGGAGGCGAATGTGAAAAAAGTGACCTTGTCGACACTACTTAAAAAGAAGCAGTCTCAAGAAAAAATCACTGCGTTAACGGCATATGATGCCAGCTTTGCCAAACTGTTTGATGAGCAAGGCATAGACGTGATGCTAATAGGTGATTCGCTTGGCATGGTGCTTAATGGGCAAGATGACACACTAGCGGTCACCACTGATGATATTGCCTATCACACAAAAAGCGTAAGAAGCGGTACTAACAGGGCTTTTGTTATTGCTGACATGCCGTTTATGAGCTATTCAACACCACAGACGAGCTACCAAAATGCGGCAAAGCTCATGGCTGCCGGTGCAAGCATGGTGAAAGTCGAGGGTGATGAGTGGTTGGCTGACACAATCGCAGGGCTTCGTCAGCGCGGCGTTCCTGTGTGCGGGCATCTTGGTTTAACGCCTCAGTCAGTACATGTGTTTGGCGGTTTTAAGGTGCAGGGCAGAAGTGACAGTGCTGCTGAGAAACTGTTAGCGTCGGCGAAAGCACTCGAGCAAGCAGGTATCCAAATGTTGGTGCTGGAATGCGTACCAACAGAATTGGGCAAGCGGGTTACTCAGGCACTTTCTATTCCCGTTATTGGAATTGGCGCGGGCGTTCACACGGATGGTCAGATATTGGTAATGCACGATATGTTTGGCGTCAGTGCCAACTATATGCCGAAATTTTCTAAAAATTACTTAGTGGAAACCGGTGATCTTCGCAAAGCAGTGATGCAATACATCGAAGATGTTCACAAGGGGCAGTTTCCCGGTCCAGAACACAGCTTTGAGTAGATTCAATGCAGACCATCGAAAATATAATGACGCTAAGAGAGCATCGCCGCAAATGGCAAATCAACGGCCAGAGTATCGCTTTTGTGCCTACTATGGGCAACTTGCATGAAGGTCATCTTGACCTCGTGCGCGCGGCAAAAGCGAATGCCGATGTCGTTGTCGCGTCTATCTTCGTTAATCCGCTTCAATTTGGCCCAGATGAAGACCTGGATGCTTACCCCAGAACCATAGAAGCGGATAAACAAAAACTAGACAACCTTGGTGTGGATGTATTGTTTTTACCCTCTGTTTCAGATATTTATCCCCGAGGTCTTGAGCAACAAACATTTGTAGAAGTGCCGGGTATTTCATACATGATTTGCGGTGCGAGCCGTCCTGGTCATTTTAGAGGTGTAGCAACCATAGTCTGTAAACTATTTAATATGGTGCAGCCAAATAAAGCGTACTTTGGCGAAAAAGACTTTCAACAATTGCAGGTCATTCGCGCCATGGTGCAAGATTTGTCTATGAATGTAGAAATCTTTGGTGTCCCTACAAAACGAGAAAGCAATGGTTTGGCAATGAGTTCGCGCAATGGATACCTCAGCGAAAGTCAGCAGGAACAGGCCAGTTTGTTGTATTCCACGCTACAATCGCTTGCGTCAGAAATTCAAGGTGGAAGACGAGACTTTGGGCGACTCATTGGTGAGCACAAAAAGCAGCTCATGGAGGCAGGGTTTAAAACTGACTACCTCGAAATCAGAGACGCTGAAAACCTACTACATCCCAGTCATGAAGATACCAAGTTGGTTATTTTGGCTGCAGCTTTCATGGGCAAAACGCGGCTAATCGATAACTTGCAAGTTAGTCTGCCTGATCCTGAGTATTGAGAGCGTCCCATTCCTCAAATGCCACGGCAATCTGACGCTGCTCAGCTAAAATTGCTGCCAGATCAGCATTACTGGTCATGGGATTGGCTAATACGACACGAAATACGGTGATAGGCGTATCGCCGTATTTTGCTACCTCTAGCCGGGTTCTTGATACAAATGATTGCCCCGCTTCACGTTGCGCTTTTTGCACTTTACGAACCAAGACATCAGTCAGTGCGTTGGCTCTTACTTTTCTTTCTTCACAAAGCGTTTCAATCCGTTGTTGAGCGGCTTCAGGTATCACCCGGTAAGTTAGAATAGACAAGGTAGGCTGCGTGATTAGCTCAAAGTCAGGGTGGCGCTGTATCATGTCAGCAAATAGCTGCGCTTTTTCTATGCATTGATCAATGAGAAGCTGATAGCCTTGCCGTCCGAATATGCGCAAAGAAGCGTATACCATCATGGCCATACCGTTACGAGAACCTTCAAGTGTGGTAGAGCCTAAATCTTTCGAGCCTTGCCTAAGAATGTATTGCGCATGATGCCTTACTGCATTAGCAGATTCAGGTTGTTTAAATAAGACCATGCCTGCCCCCATGGGAACATACATCTGCTTGTGTGCATCCATGGTGACTGAGTCTGCCTTTTCAATACCTGAAAGCTTATCGCGATAAGACGTTGAAAATAGTGTAGCGCCGCCCCAGGCAGCATCGACATGAAACCAACACCCAAGTTCTTTTGCCACATCTGCTAGTTCGTCGAGTGGATCTATGTGTCCCGTTTCTGTCGTACCAGCCACGCCAACAAGCGCGAGCAGGTCATTGCCTGCATCCTGATAGGCTTTTCCTGCTTTTAACGCCATCTCTGGGTCGAGCGTTTGTCCTGGGCAAGGCAGAGTGAGCATTTGCTCACGGCCAATACCAAGCAAGTCAATAGCTTTACCTAATGAATAGTGACCACGCCTTGAACTTAGCAGCCCCAGATTTTGAATACCGTAATGACGGTATGCCGCATGCAAACCCGCTCTACCCACGCCTGAGAAGCCTTCTGAGGGGCCTAGCCGACGGTTTCTGGCAACCCACAAAGCGGTGATATTAGCGACTGTACCGCCTGAGCAAAACGCTCCTAATGCATGGTTCGCGCTGTGAAGATAAGTATCGTAAAAGGCATCCTGCTGGTCAAAAATTAGATGATGAAGCATGCCCAACACTTGCCGTTCCAAGGGTGTAAAAGCTTTAGAGGTTTCTATTTTTACTGGGTTTTGGTTCAACCCAACCAATAATTTAGCTAGCGATAAATGAAAATACGGTAACGCCGACGTCATATGTCCAATAAATTTTGGCGAGTACGTATTGACCGAATGTGCAACCAGGTCTTCCCTTAAATGCTCAGCGAGGTCTGATACAAATTCTGGTGACTCGGGTACCGAAGTGGCACTGAATACCTTTTCAATGTCCTCCAGTGATATAGGCCTAGTAACCACATGCTGGGAAAGGAAGTCGAGAATGTCATCAGACAAGTGTTTTTCAATCTGCGTCAGTGCAGAATCTTCGTCCTCAGGCTTGGTGAATACGCGAAAAAGATGTTTTAAACTGACTTGTGCTTTCATTGCATATTCTCAAACTGTAATGCAAAGCATTGCTGCCCGCTTTGCCGGTATTTCCGCTCAAAAGGTGTCATGGGGCTACTACCGTCCAGGTTGCGAATATTTCCCTTAACACCATAGCACATTGCAGCCTGTTCGAATTCCTGCAGGTAAAGTAACCAGTTGCTGCGCACCTCTAAGGTGTTGGAAATGGCCATGAGTGAAGGCATTACATCACTTGCATACCAGCGCTTTTGCAATTGAGAGGGTTTTGGATAAGGGTTAGGGTACAATAGATAATGCCGGTTAAACGTTAGTGCATTGTCGTGTGCAAGGCGCCAAAAATCATTCACATCTGCGCGAATAACGCGGTAATTGCTCCCCTCGTGTTGATAAGCGTGATGCTTGTCTAACCGTGCAACTGACTTGTCCAAGCCGATGACTTTTGCCGCGGGAAAGCGTTCAGCGAGTTTAGCGGTGCTCTCACCCACACCACAGCAAGAATCAAGAATAATTTCCCCAGCCCCGTCCCCCAACCACGCAAGTGCGTCTTCAAAGGCACGCTGCGTATGCGCAGCTATAGGACGTCGACTACGAGACAGGCGATAACGATTTACCCGTTCGATAAGCTTATCGTGTAACCCTGTCTGGCGGGTAGTGATGGTTCTGGCTTGCTGCATACCGAGCGCTTAAGAGCGAATACCCGTGCCGCGCTGCAGAAGAACATAGGCAAGGCTGAACAACACAAGATTAAAAACCACCAAGAGCCCAAGTGAGACAAAAACGTTGACATCACTCACACCCAAAAAGCCATAGCGAAAGCCGTTGACCATATACACGATTGGATTCGCTTTGCTTACCCACTGCCAAAACTCTGGGAGTAATGTTAATGAATAAAATACGCCGCCGAGATAGGTGAGAGGTGTCAGCACAAAGGTAGGTACAACACTGATATCATCGAATGTTTTAGCGAAAATACCGTTTATTAGGCCGGCAGTGGCGAACAGAATAGAAGTCAGTAATAGCGTCACAACAATAATCGCAACACTGTGAATGTTTACATCAACGAAGAATAACGAGACAGCGGTAACGATAATACCAATGAGACTGGCTCTAGCAACACCACCGCCAACAAACCCGAGAATAATAGCCCATGTAGGAACGGGGGATACCAATAACTCTTCAACATTGCGCTGAAATTTAGCACTAAAGAATGACGATGAAACATTGGCATAAGAATTCGTAATGATCGCCATCATAATAAGGCCGGGAACAATAAACTCCATGTACGTAAAGCCACCCATTTGACCAATGCGCTCACCGATCAGGCTTCCAAAAATGACAAAATACAAAGTCATGGTAATTGCAGGGGGCACCAGTGTCTGAATCCAGATGCGTAAAAAACGTGTGCACTCTTTTATCCACAAGGTTGTCAATGCAGTAAAATTAGAACCCGAGTCCATCGTTATTCAGCCCCCTCTTCTCGTCCTGACTCAACTAGACGAACAAACAGCTCTTCCAGTCGATTAGACTTATTTCTCATGCTCATTACCTGAACACCCTGTTGATCCAATTGTGAAAAGACAGGATTCAAACCGGTCGTTTTAGGTACATCAACTTCCAGTGTATTGGCATCTGTCATTCGAGTAGTAAACCCTTCCAACACAGGCTCTCCAGAGCACTTTACGTCGAGGACAAAGGTTTCTACATTCAATTTCGCCAACAAAGATTTCATACTGGTGTTTTCAACAATGCGCCCTTTATCAATAATGGCAATGTGACGGCATAGCATCTCTGCTTCTTCTAGGTAATGCGTAGTGAGTATAATGGTGATCCCCTGCTCGTTGATCTCACGCAGAAATGTCCACATTGCACGCCGAATCTCGATGTCTACACCTGCGGTGGGTTCGTCTAAGATAAGCATTTTCGGCTCATGCATTAATGCCCTGGCAATCATCAGCCTGCGCTTCATTCCTCCAGACAACTCTCTTGCTCTGGCATTGCGTTTATCCCAAAGCTCAAGTTGTTTTAAATACTTCTCGGCGCGCTGTTTCGCTTCACTTCGGGGTACACCATAGTAGCCGGCCTGATTAATCACTATTTGCTGAAGTGTTTCGAATTGATTGAAGTTAAACTCTTGTGGCACCAGGCCAATACAGGCTTTTGCTGCGGCTTTTTGTGAGTCGAGGTCAAAATCAAATACATTAACCTTGCCCTGTGTTGCATTGACCAACGAACTAATAATACCGATTGTGGTAGATTTGCCTGCCCCATTGGGGCCCAATAAGGCAAAAAAATCGCCCTGTTCCACCTGCAGGTCAACGCCCTTAAGCGCCTCTACGCCACCTTTGTAAACCTTTTTCAGGCCACTGATATTAAGCGCATGCATAACGTCTATTTGCACCTTCTATGAATAAGTTATCTGCTCGAAAAAGCGTAATCGCGTATTTTGCCACAAGTTACTCTGCGTGACACACTGGCCGGGTTATTTCTTTTGTCTGGACAACCAATTTCGCTTTCTGCGATTAGCAAGCAGACGGGCAAAGCGCTTCATTCCCACCGTGTTATCTGTTTCATCAACAATATCGATACCTAACAGACGTTCTAACAGATCTTCAAGAGTGAGTATGCCCTCCAAGCCACCATATTCATCGACGACGAGTAACATATGGATTTGACGACTTAAAAAATGATCGAAAGTCGCTGATAAAGGCATACTGTTTAACAAGGTCACCATGGATTTACGGAAAGTGGAAACCGGTGCATCACCATTGCCTCTGGCCTGTGCAACCAAAAGGTCCGAACGAAGCACGAAGCCGTTTACGTGTTCAGTGTTATCTTTCTCAAACACAGGGATGCGCGAATAATGAATATCTGCATGCTCATTGAAAAATGTAGCGACCGTCATATCTTCGGGGATTGAGAACACTTTGGTTCTGTGCGTCATGGCATCACGCACTTTTAAATCATGTAGTGATAACAGGCTTTGTAAGAATCGGTGTTCATGCTCGGCGAGCTGCCCTTCTTGCGCTGACAGCTCAGCGATTGCGTGAAACTCGTGACGACTTAGACCTCTTAGCGGACTCTCTTCTGTCATACGACTTGTTAACTTTTGTGACATGAGTACAAATGGATAAAGGATCAGCACTAAATACTTAAGAAAATAGGCCGTTAAGGGAGCCAGTGCACGCCAATACGTTGCCCCCAATGTTTTTGGAATAATTTCAGAAAAAACCAGGATCAAAAGGGTAAGTACGGCGGATATTACCCCCAAGTAAGCATCACCAAAAACAGTGGCAGCTTGTGCGCCCGCACCAGCCGCCCCCATGGTATGTGCAATCGTGTTTAGGGTGAGAATGGCGGCCAGAGGTTTGTTGATATCTTTGCTCAAGGACGCAAGTAAAGCTCCGCTGGGCTTATTCTCTTTTTCTAATACCGAAATGTAAGCCGGTGACACACTCAAGATAACCGCCTCTGCAATAGAACATAAAAACGAAAATCCAAGAGCAATGAATACATAAATGAAAAGTAATGTCACAAATTAGTCCAAAAGAAAGGCGTTGTCCGTTGCAAAGACCATAGGATATATAATTTTACCGCATTGCGTGAACGTTTTTGTCTGCTACGCTGGTCTTTAGTAAAAAGATTAATGTTGTCTTATCGTGATTAGATATTGTCTGCTCTTTCTGTTGTTTTGCCATTCTGTTACTGCGTCGCAGCTGAGTGTAAACGTTGTTGACGATTCGGGTAATAAAGTGGCCTTCGCGGCAATTACTCTCACACCAGCTGATGAAAATACCCCTGCTACCCGCCATCATAGTAAAGACAGCGTAGAAACGATGGCACAAATCAACGAGCAGTTTATGCCCTACGTGCTCGTCATCTCGCCGGGAACCAAAGTGGAATTTCCAAACCGAGACAACATCAAACATCACGTTTACTCGTTCTCTGAAGCCAAGACATTTGAGCTAGAACTCTATGACGATTTTGATGGCACCCCCGTCACATTTGAAAATACGGGCATTGTCGAAGTTGGCTGTAACATTCACGACTGGATGCTTGCTTATATTTACGTTACTGACGCGCCCTTCTATGGCGCCACAAAAGAAGACGGTATGGCTTCATTAACACTCCCCGACGGACAGTACAATGCTCGAATATGGCATCCAAATTTAGATCGTCGTGAGGGAAATAAAGATTACAGAGTCATGGTAAAAGGCAACACAACCGTGTCATTGGCATTATCTTACCCACTTCTAGAGGGGTTTGATTTTTCATCTGGCTTTTCTGACTATTAATGCTCTCGGAAGGTATACCCATGTTTCTACGCTTTAGTATTGGCCTTTTACTTTTAATCAAGAGCACTGTCTCGTTTGCTTTTTCTGTTGAAGGTGTTATTCGCTTAAGTTCAGTGAGTAACAATGCGCAACCCAGCTTTTTTGATAAGGGTAATGGCATTTTTCGCTCTGACGGGAACGACCTTCTGTTAAGTCAGGCTATACTCTCCACACAAGTCGATGTAGGCAAAAGTCTGGTTTTACACAGCGTAGCCAATGCCTACAGCGACGGAGACAAGCAGTTGGGGCTAACCCAGGCCTATCTTGAGTATCGCCCGTTGTCTCCAGGTGTTTTTCGATGGTCTTCTAGGGCCGGATTATTTTATCCTCGCTTATCGGTAGAAAACACGGATGTGGGTTGGCTAGCCAACCATTTTATTACTTCTTCAGCCTTAAATAGCTGGATTGGCGAAGAGCTGCGGGTGCCAGGTCTCGAATTGAGTCTTCATCGTTCGGGAAGAAAAGCCAAAAGTCCTTGGTCTTTTCGGTTTGACTTGGGTGCCTATAAAGGCAATGACACCACGGGCACGCTACTCACCTGGCGTGGTTTTGCCATTCACGACCGTCAAACACTGCATCACGAGAGGGTAGAATTTGCCCCACTACCCAGTGTGATTAGTCCCGACTATTTTAATGCCCCAAGTTGGACTGAGCCATTTACAGAAGTAGACGGTAAAGTTGGCTTTTATGTGGGCGCTCAGGCCCAGTATGTGCGCAAATTGGACATTCGCTATTTCATTTATGACAACCGAGCTAATCCGCTAAAAGTCAATGAACAGCGCCTTTATGCATGGCACACTAAATTTCATTCCCTTGCCACGCGGTACCTGATGACTCCCAATTTAACGCTTTCACTGCACCTCATGGACGGCGCAACTGAAATGGGAAGCCGTTTGGTTTATGCTGATTTCCGCGCCGCCTATGGCGCATTTAGCTATACCCAGGGGGCGCATAAATATTCAGTGAGACTTGACCTTTTTGACGTTAAAGAAGATGACCTAGTCCCAAAAGACTACAATGATAGCCATGGACATGCACTGACCATCAACTGGACCTACAGACTTTCCAACAACTGGCAAGTTACTGCCGAAGGCATCTACACAAAACACAGATTTGAAAACAGACCGTCATTAGCAATTGCTGACAAGCAGAGGGATTATCAGGGTCAACTTGCCATGACCTATCGGTTTTGACGCAAAAAGTTCACTAGACTTTGGTAGTAAAGCCCACCAGCATTGTCAGAATAGATCTAGACTAGCCGAGTCACACAGATAAATACTGGCGGTGTATTCATGGAGCAGCAAGACAAAGAACGGTTCGAAGCGATGCTCGAACACTATGCGAAAACCTTTTCTGAATTGGTTCATCAAACACTGAGTGCGGAAAATAGAGGCGCACTGAACGTTGCTGACTTGATGTTTGATCCTAAAGGCTATGAACAGCTCTTAGCCAGTGCGGTTCAGGTGGACGCCAACAAACTCATGCAAAACCAAATGCAATTCATGCAAAAGCAAACTGCGTTGTGGGAGCAAGCCAGTAAAGCCATGATGGGCGAAAAGATGCACGCAGTGGTTGAAGAAGAGAGAGGCGACAAACGTTTTTCGCATGAAGACTGGCAGAAGAATCCCGTCTTCAATTACGTCAAACAGTCTTATCTGCTCAATTCTGAACTGATGAAAAACACCGTGGAAGCACTCACGTTTGCCGATGCTAAAGCAGCTGAGCAGGCACGATTTTACACCCGACAATATGTAAATTCAGTATCCCCCACCAATAGTGCATTTACCAACCCCGAAGTCTGCGAAGCCATACTGGAAAGCAATGGCCAAAACTTACTCAAGGGTATGCAAAACTTCATAGACGACCTTGAAAAAAGCCCCGTTGAGGCCTTTAAAATTACGCAAACCGATGCCAATGCGTTTGAAATAGGCAAAGACTTGGCAGCCACGCCTGGTCAGGTGATATTTAAGAATGCGTTCATAGAATTAATTCACTATACGCCGGTAACCGAGAAGCAATTTGCAACGCCTGTACTCATTACTCCCCCGTTTATCAACAAATACTACATTCTCGATATGGACGAGCGTAAGTCCATGGTGCGGTGGTTGCTCAGTGAAGGCTACGCTGTTTTCATCATTTCATGGGTCAATCCTGATGTCAGTCTTCGCGACAAAGATTTTGTTGATTACATGAAAGGCGGTCCACTGACTGCCCTAGATGTTGTGACAGGCATTACCAAAGCCAAAAAGGTAAATATGGTTGGATGGTGCGTAGGTGGAACATTGCTTTCATTAGCAAGTGCTTACTTACGCTCAAAGGGCGACGAAAGGATTAACTCTGTTACTTTACTGACAACCCTTTTAGATTTTTCAAAGCCGGGAGAGCTCGGCAACTACATGTCAGCACAAACCTTCCCGCTACTTGAGCAAAGCGCTTCAATCAAAGGGATATTTGACGGCCGAATTTTGGGCCTTAGTTTCAGTCTTCTCAGAGAGAACAACCTGTTCTGGTCATTTTTCATTAGGAACTACCTCAAGGGAGAAGATCCTGCTGCCTTTGATATTTTATACTGGAATAGTGATGCAACTAACCTAACCGCCGCGTGTTTTAAACAATACCTGGAATTCACTTACATCGAAAATCAGTTGCAAGAGCCCGGCAAAGTCGTGATTGATAACATTGCAATAGATTTAGCGAATATGGATATGCCTTGTTATTTCTTAACAACCCTTGCAGATCATATTGTTCTTTGGGACGGCGCATATACCGGAACTAAACTCATTTCGGGTCCGGCTAGGTTTGTTCTTGCCGGGTCAGGCCATCTCGCTGGGGTCATCAATCCGGTCAAAGACGGTAAATACCCGCATTGGATCAATGATGAATTACCAGAACACGCCGAAGAGTGGTTTGAAGGCGCACAAAAAGTGGAAGGCTCCTGGTGGCCTGACTGGCACCAGTGGATGTCGAGGCAATCCGGTCGCAAACGCGCCGCCTGGCAAGTGGGCGAGCACCCTGACTACCCTGCGCTTTATCCTGCTCCGGGTGAGTATGTGAAAAAACGTTTGTAAGCTTGTTATACTCGGGGTACTAAGATTCAACTAGGCCGTTATTTTGATCTCAATTAAAAAGTACCCCAATCGCCGTTTATACGACACGTCTCAGAGTAAATATGTCAACTTGGACTATATACGGGAACTGATTAAAGGGCATAAAGAGTTTGAAGTTGTTGATTCCAAAAGTGGTGAAGACCTCACTAAAAGCATACTTTTACAGATAATCACAGAGTCTGAATCTAATCATCAACAGTCGTTGTTGACTGATGTCTTGCTAAAACAATTAATTCGATTCTATGACAGTGACATGCAAGTTTTTGTCAGACAGTACCTAGAACAGAGCATACTGTCATTCTTGCAACAACAGGAGAAGATGCAGAGCATGTTAAACAACATGACACAGGCCAACCCGGTCAATATGTTCAGCGCAATGATGGAAGACAGCCTGAAAAATTTCTCATCCTGGACAGACAAAGATAAAAAGAAACCTTAAGACTTTGCTGCTTTGCAACATTAATCGCAACTAGCACTTCTAAACTTATTTCTAACCTTGACAAAAACATTTGCTGCATCGCAACATTTCTTGTTGACAGCCATATAAATACTGACTACTATTTAACCATCTTGCTGCACTGCAGCAATCAGTTTAACAGGAGCCAGCTATGCTGAAACAATATTCAGACAACATGCAAAAGTCGATGAAAGATCTTTTGAGTATTAACGCGGGCGCGTTAGAGCAGTTCTCACAACAACAAACTGAACTTTTCACCGGATTGATTAGCGACAGCATAAGCTATGCAGCTTCTCTATCAAAGCAAAACGAATACAAAGGCTGGTTGAACGCAAGCCATGCCTACACTGAATCTGTGCGCACAAGAATGCTAAAGACCGCGAAGGCGTCCTATGCAACCTTATCTTCGACCAAAGAAAAAACAACGGAGCTGCTAACGGCTGACATGGCGAACAAAGCAAACGCTAAGCCAGCAGCACCAGCAGTGACGCCAACAAAGAAGGCAGCTCCAACTAAAAAATCGACACCAGTAAAAAAGGTGGCGCCAAAAACTGAAGCAGGTAAGGCAAAGGCAACACCTGCGACACCGCGAAAAACGGCGGCGAGCAAAACGAAGTCAGAGAACGAGTAATTTTTACTAACTGGAGGATCATCATGATTGATCAAATGAATGAGCAACTACAAGCAAGTATGAAACCAGTAGCGGAACTGGCTACTTTGAACATGAAGGCCCTGCAGGATTTGGCCACACAGCAGAATACACTTTTTACAACCCTTCTTAATGACGGCGTAGAATTCGTGCAAAGTGCCTCTGGTCAAAAAGATGTAATGGGCCTGATGGATATGCAAAAGAGTTACGTTGAAGGATTGCAGTCTACAGTCACGTCAGCTGCTCAGGATGCCTACGCGGTTATTTCAGAAACACAGAAAAGTGCCGGTGTTATCTTCAAAGGAATGAGCGAAGAAGTTAGCGAAAAATTCGCCAGCATGAACAAGTAATATCCCTTCTTACAGGCAACCATGGACGGTTTTCGCTATCTTATTTTTCTTAAAATTTCTTTGGGGAGATGGGTATGATGAACTATCAAGCCTATGACTTTATGGCCCGCGGTGGTCATGTAATGCATGATGGCTATAGCTTATTAAATGATATGCTCATGCATCCTGGAAACCCGCTTTCCTATACTTGGTTTGGCAAAGTCACCTCAGCTAGCCTGGAAACTGCCATGCGCCTTACTCGTCGCTATGACAAGCTTGGCTTTAATATTAATGAAATTACACTGGGCAATAAAAAGTTTGTCGTTCAGGAAAGAGTGGCATTAAGTAAGCCGTTTTGTGATTTGATTCACTTTGACAGAGTAGGTCACGAAGTCGAACACAAGGTACTTCTGGTTGCCCCACTGTCTGGCCATCACGCTACCTTGCTTAAAGGCACAGTCGAAGCGCTGTTACCCGACCATGAAGTGTACATTACCGACTGGCTCGATGCCCGGGAAGTGCCTCTTGAAGCGGGCCCATTCTCTTTCGACTGCTATGTGTCTTACCTAATTGAGATGCTGGAGTTTTTAGGCCCTGACACCAGTGTTATCGCCATTTGCCAGCCTACAGTACAAGCACTGATTGCCAGTGCAGTCATGGCTCAGCAAAAGAACCCTTGTGCACCTACTTCACTCACATTAATGGCAGGTCCAATAGACCCATCCCAGAATCCAACCCGAGTGAATGAGTTTTCGCAAAAGCACCCTATGTCTTGGTTTAAACGCTTTGCCATTCAAAAAGTTCCCTTAGGTTACCCTGGGGCAGGCAGAGAAGTGTATCCCGGCTTTATGCAATTGGGTGGTTTCATTTCTATGAACCAAGAAACACATTTAAAAAAATATTCTAATTTCTTCATGAACTTACTGTACGGTGAAGAGGAAGATGCCGATAGATTTCGCGCCTTCTACGATGAATATATGGCGGTATTAGACATGCCCGCTGAATTCTATCTAGAAACCATTGAGCGAGTCTTTAAGCGCAATGAGATTGCTAAAGGCCTGATCACTTACCAGGGTGAACCGGTAGATTTTTCTTCGATTGTCGATATGGCTCTACTGACCGTAGAGGGCGCAAATGATGATATATGTGGTTTGGGCCAAACTGAAGCCGCACACACAATATGTAAAAGTATCCCTAAGTCAAAGCGTGTACATCATGTTCAACAAGGTGCGGGACATTATGGCATCTTTAGCGGGTCAAAATTCAGAAAGCACATTCGGCCACTAATTACCGACTTCATACATAAACATGAATCTTAAAAAGGCCCTATACGGGCCTTTTTAATAAATTCATCATTAATACATGTGTTGCCCACCATTTATGGACAAGGTTGAACCAGTAATAAACCCCGCGTCATCACTGACCAAAAAGAGGACGCTACGCGCGATATCATTGGGGTTGCCAAGCCGCCCTACCGGGATGGTTGCGATAATTTTCTTCAACACGTCTTCTGGCACAGCGCGTACCATGTCAGTGTCGACATACCCAGGGGCTATGGCATTGACGGTTATGCCTTTACCCGCTCCTTCTAGTGCCAACGCTTTGGTAAAACCGTGGATACCAGATTTTGCAGCTGCGTAATTCACTTGGCCATACTGACCGGCCTGTCCATTTACTGAGCCCACATTCACAATGCGACCAAAACCATTTTGGCGCATCTTCTCAATCACGGCTTTGCAGGTATTAAAACAAGATGCCAAGTTTGTTTGAATAACTTGATCCCATTGCTCAAAACTCATTCGATGCATAGTGGTATCACGTGTGATACCGGCATTGTTCACTAACACATCAATATCACCAAAATCTGATTCTATCTGGGCAACCGCGCTTTGGACTGCGTCATAATCAGAAACGTCAAACTTTAACGCAGTGATCCCCGTTCGTTCTGTAAAGGCCTGAGCCGCAGCGTCATTACCACCGTAGTTCGCGACAACTTGATAGCCTTTTTCTTTCAGGTTGACACTAATTGCCTCACCAATCCCACGGGTCCCGCCCGTCACTAATGCCAATCTGCTCATTGGTCTTCTCCAAATTTGCGTTAAAAGATTTTCTTCGAATGAGAACGGCGATTAACATTCGTACAGTTTGTTTATAAAGTATGCAAAGCAATAGAAAAATAAGACCTTGGTATGAGGTCAACCAGTTGCGTGAAGTATGTTGACCTGGATCAATTGCACAAATATGAATCACCGATGACGTTTTTGTGTAATCAAAACGTTGGCAGCAGGAGGAAGCGATCTATGTTACAAAGTTATCTATCTGATTTTGGCCTGATATAAGAAGATGTGCATGCTGTAGACGAGGTTTATGTACTTGACCGTTTAAAGGCCAACACGGGATTCGATGTCAGACAAGAAGCCTACACGTTGGAGTATATGCGCGCAGAAGACACCTAATCGACGCGCATTTTTAAGGCTAATTCTGTGCGGCTTCTATCGCTACTTGAGGCTGGTGTTCAGCACCATAGTCAAACACCACAGCCAGCACTAATACTAAAGACGCCGCCGCCATAAGCTTCAACATGAGTGGTAAGCAGAACCGAAACCACAAATGATAAGGCACACCGGCCATGCCAATAATGCCCATGAGTACAGCATTAGTTGGCACTATCATATTTGAGAATCCATCACCGAATTGATAAGCCAGTACCGCGATTTGCCTGTTAACGCCAATAATGTCTCCTACAGGTGCCATGAGAGGCATGGTCACGTATGCTTGCCCGCTGCCGGAAGGAATAAACAAGTTTAAAATGGTTTGCATAATAAACATGCCAACAGACGCAATTTCAGCCCCTAGGTAGGAGAGAGGGTACGACATGGCATAGACTAACGTATGTAAAATTTGTCCGTCTTCCATGATCAGCGCGATACCTCTTGCCACACCCACCAGCATCGCGGTGGTTGCTAAGTCTTTTACACCTTCAATAAACTTTTCTGCAGCGTCACTGGCATTGAGTTGTCCAACTACCGCAGTAAAAATTCCCCAAATGATGAACATGGCCCCTAGCTCATACAAGTACCAGCCTTGTTGAGAAATGCCCCACACTGCGATAACAACAGTAGCGACCAACCCAAATAATATTGATTTATGGCGCATGTTTAACGTGGGGTAGTCTGCCTGCTCTGTGCCCTGTAAGGGGCATGGGATACCGACGGTAAGCGAGCTTCCGGGTTCGGCCTCGACCTTTTTTGCGTAACGCCATACATGATGAAAACCGATAAGTACAAAGGGCAAGAAGATTGCTAGGCGCAGTTCAATGCCCGAATACAAGGGAACATCAGCTACCTGCTGCGCAATCATTACAGTAAAAGGGTTGAACGCAGATACCCCATAACCAATGCCGTAACCCACTACTACCATGCCGACTGCTGTCATAGCATCCAATTTCATTGCCTTACATAAGCCAACGAGTATGAGCACAAAAGGAATATACTCTCCTGCTGTACCTATCGCACCGGACGCCATCGCAAAGGTAAACACCACCATAAATATGAGCATGTGAGGCTTGTTGCCAAAACGCTCCAATAACCGCCCAATAAGCGCATCAATCGTGCCCGTTGCCCGAGCTATCGCGAGTACGCCACCAACAATAAACACGAAGAATATAACGTCCTGCGCTGCTGCCAATGCCCTTGGGATAGCAACAAAAAAGTCCATAGGTGTTAACCGGATTTGTGCGTCAGCTAATGCAAATGTGCCTGGAACTACCGCTTGACGACCGTTTTCAAGCGTGACCGTTTCAAAAAAGCCTTGAGGCACAAGCCAGGTCGCGACAAACGCCAACAGCATCATGGACAAGAGTAATATAAGCGTATGAGGTACTTTTAAGAGAGATTTCATAATAAAGATATAAACAGCCTTGTTTCAAAATACCGCGCAATTTTACAAGGGCTTTACTTTTTTTGCTGGAGTTTTTTACTTTCCTTTGATGACCTGATGAATAAATTTCTGCTTTACATGGGCTATTGTCAGCTGATGCGCTAGACTCTTTTTGACCTCATCCCAATCGTCATGGAGAGAACAATGAGACAGTTAATTCTACTCGGTATGGCAAGTTTTAGTGTCCTACTTGGCTGTACCGAGCAGGTTGACCAACCCTCCCAGGAAGCGCCACTTCGCTATGTTCGTACACTCGAAGTAAACCAGGCAGGCAATAACCTGTTTCGTGAATTGCCGGGTGTAGTTGCGGCCAATAGAGAGGCTGAGCTGTCATTTCGCATTGCAGGGAAAGTGGTTGAGTTGTCTGTTAAGGAAGGCGATTCAGTAACCAAAGGGCAATTGTTGGCAAGCCTAGACGATGCGGACATTAACATTCAGCTGAAAAGTGCGCAGGCGGCGTTTAACAAAGCACAAGCAGACTTTACGCGCGGACAGGCATTAGTGGGGAATGGCACGATTTCTCAAGCCGAATACAATCAATTAGAGTCTGCCCTGGCAGCCGCTGAAGCAACGTTAGAATCGACCAAACAAAACATACTCTACACAACCCTCAAAGCCCCATTCGATGGCATCATTGCCAAACGTAATATCGACAACTTCGAAGAAGTTCAGGCCAAGCAAAGTATCTTTGTACTGCAGGATGTCTCCAGTATCGACATAAAAGTGGATATACCAGAGAGCATCATGATCCTCACCAGTGAAGATACACGACCAGATGTTGTGGCCATGTTCGACGCTATCCCCGATAAAATGTTTCCGCTTACTATGAAGGAAATCGCCACGCAGGCAGATAAAGAGACCAATACTTATGAGGTCACTATGAGTATGCCAAAAGTAGAGGGGTATAACATATTGCCTGGCATGTCTGTGACTGCAAGGGCAACACAGCAAGTAGGTCAGGGAAATACTGCATCAAGCTCAATATTTGTTCCCGCCCATGCTGTATTGGAAGATACCGACGGCCGTTATGTATTTATTGCGAGAGCGACTACACCAGGTAAAGCAAACGTTGAACGTCGCAGTGTAGTGACCGGTTCACTTAACAGTCTGGGACTGGAAATTGTATCAGGACTGGAAACGGGTGAACGGCTTATTGTTGCCGGTATGAGCAAGATGTATGACGGGCTTGAAGTTCGCTTGGTACAGGAGTAAGTACAGTGAACCTGACAAAGTTAGCGATTGATAATAATCGAATTACTGTCGCACTCTTTATCGCCATAATCGTGTTTGGCTATCTGTCATTCACCACTATGCCAAGGGCATACGATCCTGGATTTATAATACGAACAGCGCAAGTAATTACTCACTTGCCAGGAGCGAGTCCAGAACGAATAGAAGAGCTTGTGTCATCCCAAATTGAAGACAAAGTGAAAGACATCGCTGAGCTTGATTTTGTCACCAGCGAATCCAGAACCGGCATCTCTATTGTTAACGTCAATATCAAAGAAAGTTATAAAGAAATGCGTCCTATCTGGGACGACTTACGTCGAAAAATAGAGGATGTGCAGGGCGACTTACCCGACGGCGTTATTGGGCCCTTCGTGAACGACGAATTTGGGGATGTTTATGGCATTGTGCTGACGATGACTGGTGAAGGGTTTTCTTTTGCTGAATTGGAAGACATTGCCGATGAGATAAAATCTGACTTATTACGGTTGCCAGAAGCGTCTAAAGTCGAAATTTTTGGTGAGCAGGAGCAACGTGTATTTGTTGAGTATAATAATGCCCGGCTGGCTGAACTAGGCATATCCCCCAACCAACTGGCCAACATATTGCAGTCCCGTAATATCGTTATTTCCGGCGGTGAATTCACACTGGGACAAGAACGTATTGCGCTGGAGCCCAGTGGTAACTTTGAAAACCTCGAAGATATTGGCAAAACCATTATTCAAATCAACGGACATTCGCTCTATTTACGTGACATTGCGAAGGTTACCTATGGCTACGTAGACCCTATAGAATCAATTGTTCACAGCAGCGGCACACCTGCATTGGCATTTGCCGTTTCTATGCGCGATGGCGGTAATAACATTCTCCTTGGCGCGCAAGTGAGTGAGGCGCTAGTTGAGTTTACACGAACCTATCCTTATGGCATCGAATTTGATGTTGTGAACTTTATCCCCAAAGAAGTTGATAACAAAGTGAAAGACTTCGTGATCAGTTTGGTGCAAGCGGTATCCATTGTAACAGCAGTCATGTTACTGACACTCGGTATCCGAACTGGGTTAGTGGTGTCCGCACTTATACCTACCGCTATTTTATTTTCACTTATCGTTATGCAGTTTTTCCACATTGGGCTTGATCAAATTTCTCTTGCCGCTCTGATTATTGCGCTGGGCATGCTGGTCGACAATGGCATTGTTATGTCTGAGAATATTTTGGTGCGCATGGAAAAAGGTGAAGATGCACTGGCAGCAGCACTCGGTTCGGCAAATGAAATGAAAATTCCCCTGCTCGTTGCCTCACTCACCACATCTGCGGCGTTTTTACCTATTTACCTCGCAGAATCTGCAGTAGGCGAATTTACCTCGGCCCTGTTTACCGTCGTCACTATCACACTGTTGTGCTCATGGATACTATCGATGACCCTCATCCCTCTATTCTGCATTACGTTTTTGAAGGTTAAAAAAGAAGCAAACACACCGCTAAACTCCAGTTTATACAATAAATACGGCCACGTCCTTACCACCTTCATTCGGCATAAGTACCTTGTAATACTAGCAACAATCGCAATGTTTATTGGCGTGATGAATTTATCGCAATTTTTGCCCAATCTATTTTTTCCACCCTCTGACCGTCCGTACTTTAAGGCCATCATTGAGCTGCCTAGCGGCACTAGCATAGACAAGACACAAGGCATAGTGTCTGATCTCGAAGCTTACATTGAAGATGAATTGACAAAAGAGGCCCGGCAAGATGATGGCGTGACAAATTGGGTAAGCTATATCGGCAATGCCGGGCCACGCTTTTTGTTGTCTCACAATCCTAAACCCAATAACAGCAACTATGCTGCAATGATCATCAATGTGTCTGACTACCAAGTTATTGGCGAACTCATGACGAGTCTCAGACGCTACACGTTCGAAATGCACCCCGATGTAGACCTTAAACTTAGACTGATTGAAAATGGGCCGGCTGTAGAAAACCCCGTTGAAGTGCGATTAATGAGCAAAGATAAGGCCCTGTTGTTTAACCAAGTCGGTGAGTTAAAAACGAAAATGCTCGATATCGGTCAGTTGCAAAATATCTCTGACAATTGGGGACAACGGATTAAAAAATTGGATATTCGTATCGACCAAGCTCGCGCACTTCGTGCTGGTGTAACAAGCCAGGACATCGCAATCTCACTACAGGCCAGCTTAAGTGGGATGGAGCTCACTGAGTTTAGACAAGACGAAGACATCATACCCGTTGTACTTCGCTCTAATGTTGCCACAGAGCGGGAAATAAGTAAGCTTGAATCACTCTCTGTGTACGCACAATCTTCAGGAAAATCAGTTCCATTGAGGCAAGTAGCCGATATTAATATTGTGTGGGATGACGCGAAGATTTTACGACGGGACGGCTTAAAAACCGTTGCGGTTGGTGCACAATTGATGGGCAGTGTTACTGCTGCAGAGAAGTTCGATCAACTTATGCCGTGGCTCGAAGATATGGTTGTTCAAACAGAGGGCTTGGTGCGATTTGAGTTAGGTGGAGAGAGTGAGAGTTCCGGCGATGCAAACCAATCCATCAGGGATAAACTGGGTATCGCAGGACTGATTATCCTGGTGCTACTTGTGGGTCAGTTTAATTCATTCCGCAAAGCAGGTATTGTGCTTGCCACAATCCCTCTAGGGCTTATTGGCGTTATTCTCGGTCTATTGGTAGGCCAGTCATATTTTGGCTTCATGACCTTTTTAGGCATAGTTTCTTTAGCTGGGATCGTCATCAATAATGCTATTGTGTTGCTTGAACGTATTGAGCTCGAAATTGAGCAAGGCGCTGAACACTGCGACGCAATCGTGCACGCAGCAAAGCAGCGAGCGCGTCCCATACTTCTGACGACTGCGACAACAGTACTCGGCATGTTACCACTCTATCTTGGTGGCGGTGCTATGTGGGAGCCAATGGCAATCGCTATAATGGCTGGGCTACTATTTTCAACCGTGATGACTTTACTTGTTATTCCCGCGATGTACGCAATTTTTTACCGAGTAACCGCTCCTTCATAGCATTATTCTGGCTCTTTTTGCGAATCTTTTGGCGTAGTATAAATAGGCCAGATAAGCTGCTCTTTCCAATTTGAATAACGCATGCCCCATACGCCATATTCTTTCGGATAACGTCGAGTTATTTTCGCAGTTCCAAACAACACATCCCAAAGGAAGAGCAGGTTTCCGTAATTGCCTTTGTAGTGAGTAACGTCATCATCACTGCGTAATCCGTGATGTGCGGAGTGAGTAGAGGGTGTTGATATGGTGCGTTCGATAATCCAAGCGGATATGTGTAACCAGCGATATTTGTATAAAGCGCTGTCCCATTTCCATTCTGAATGCGCGCCGATTATCACTGAGAGTTTAACAATGAGATAGCCAGCATAAACGTCTCCAAAACCAAAATATATAAGGGCACCTGAGCACCAAATTGAGGGCATCATGAGGTAGTAAAACAGGTTATTGCGGTACACTATTCTCACACTCATATAACCTGCATTGTGATGTGCTCGATGAAGATTGTAGAGTGCAGGAACACTATGCGAGAGACGATGCCACCAGTACTGTGTCATATCATCAAATACTAGAAAGCAAAGAACTTGAAGATATACGGGAACGTGCGCAAATGCTCCTTCATAAGCGGGTAGTGCAAGATGAAGTAAGACATAAGTAGCCAACAAAATACCAGGCTGCGTAAAAATAAACAGGACCAGTGTGCTAACGGCCTCAACCTTAATATCATCCGAAACCTCCGCCCGTTTGTTAAGGAGTCCGCCGCGGATCGCCTCGGCTAACGCAAAGGCAACTAACACTAGCGTTACCACCACATATTCATGCATAAGTAATCCACACTGTTCACTGATTGATTTTTAATCTACCAATTGTTCTAATGCTGAAAAATATGTTTTTATAGTTTTATGCATCATTCTGCACTTTATCGACTTCCTCAGCCTTTAATAAACGCTATGGAAACTTTTGCGCCAACCGTTCACTATTTAACTGGCGAAGTAATTCATGTGCGTGGAGAACATAAACCAGGTTTGTCGATTGTCAAAAGCGGTACTGTGCGAGTGGGCAATTATGGTAAAGACGGACGTTATTGCATGACCAGGTTACTACATGCGGGCGAAACCTTTGGTGAATTCACGCTTTTCGCTACTCTCCCCAGAACACACAACGCGGAAGCTGCTTCAAACAGTGAAGTCATTCAGTTAGATAAAACGTTGTTTGACGTTTTTTGTAAGGAGCACCCCGAGTTAACCGCGTGGATGTTACGTTCACTTGCTGTAAAGCTCCATGACAGCTTGGAAATGCTCGATGACGTGCGACGCTTACCTCTTCATGTAAGGGCCGCCAAAACCCTTTTATCCTTAGCTAGACAGAGCAACATGACGCGGGTAATCATTAAACAAAATGAGTTATCTGATGTATTAGGAGTGACAGTTTTGTCAGCTCATCAGAGTTTGAAGAAACTGACTTCTATTGGCCTGATTACCATTGGCTATGGCTATATTGATATCGTGTCTCTGGAAACTATTGAGACTTGGACTGAAGAGCAAGCCTCAATTACTGCTGTTTAACTATGCTTAGGCTGATTTTGGAATTTTGACACTTGATGCAACCAATTCAAATACATCACCAGGCTTCATGACGTTGTTTCCGCCTAAATCTTCATTAAAGTGTGTGGCTTGTTCATTAGAAAGGGTCTTTTTTACAAGTTTCCCGATTAATTCTACGGTTTTTCCGCTCGTATCAGTGGGAATGAAAAAGCCATAGTCTTTAAATGACACCCTAATAATGTGCTCACCTTCTTGAGCAATAAAAAAACACCCTTTTTTCTGGCAAACTTTCGCAATCCGAGTAGTGATCCTTACGTCTTCACCTTCTTTCTTTTCAGGTTCCGTCATTAATGCTGAGAGTGAAGTACTTGTGATATTAGTATCAAAAAGTTCTCCAAAGGTTTCTGTTTGCGCGTCTGATGCGACAGGGTCAGACAGCCGTTTCACATCAGCATTAGCGACGGGCAGAATAAAGAGAGAGATACTAATAAAAAGCACATGAATAAGAAATTTCACTTGTATACATCCATAGTTATGAAACGTTTTCCAACACACTAGATGATTCATCAACATGAAGCAAGCTTCAAGCCCAAACAAAAAACCCCGCTAAAGAGCGGGGTTTTTCTTATGCTTTGCAGCTGTGTCTAAATCTTAGTCCAAGATTTTAGATACAACACCCGCACCTACGGTACGGCCACCTTCACGGATAGC
>NZ_RPOK01000008.1 GCF_003820355.1 Paralteromonas sediminis
TGCATATTCTGGCCGATCATGAACACTCATTCTGGACGAACGTGAACACTGATTCTGGCACATCGTGAACACCTATTCTGGTCTGATGGTGAACACTTTTAGCCCTTGTCCAGAATCACTGTTCACGAACCAGAATCGATTTCCCGCATTGATATTTTTGACTGCTAATCTGTTCCCTTTTGCTGTGGGGAATGGACATGCCAACCAAGAGATTATCAATGCGACAATTAAGAGAAATACTGCGCCTGCGTTTACATGGCGACCTCAGTGTCAGGCAGATCCATCGTAGCCTACGCGTCAGCGTCGGAGCTGTATCCAAGGTAGTGAGCAAAGCCCAGGAAATGGAATTGGACTGGCCGATGATTGCACAGTTAGATGATGTGCAACTGGCAGGTAAGTTTTATCCTGAAGCTGATACGCGCCAATCATTCGAATTTGAAATGCCGGACTGGCGGGAAGTACACCAACAGCTGACCCGCAAAGGTGTCACTAAGCACCTGTTATGGGAAGAGTACACCCAACAGTACCCCAACCGTTGTTACAGTTACCCGCAATACTGTCACCATTATCAGGTGTGGTTGAAGAAACAGCGCCGCTCAATGCGCCAAATTCACAAAGCGGGCGAAAAGCTGTTTGTTGACTATGCAGGTCAGACGATGCCCATCGCCTGCGCCAGTACGGGTGAAGTGCGACAAGCCCAGGTGTTTGTCGCAGTGATGGGCGCGTCGAACTATACCTATGCTGAAGCAACCTGGACGCAAAGCTTACCGGACTGGCTGGGCAGCCATGCCAGGGCCTTTAGCTTCTTCGGCGGCGTGCCGCAGTTAGTGATCCCGGATAACCTCAAAAGCGGCGTGACCAAAGCCTGTCGGTACGACCCTGAAGTGACACCGGCATACCAACAACTGGCCGCGCATTATGGTACCGCCATTGTGCCTGCCAGACCTTACAAGCCTCAGGATAAAGCCAAGGCAGAAACCGGTGTACAGGTCATAGAACGTTGGATCTTGGCCAGACTGCGACATCACACCTTCTTCTCACTGTCAGAGCTGAATGCCTGCATTGCTGCCTTACTCAAAGACGTCAACAACCGGCCGTTTAAACAGCTTAATGGCTCCCGCCAGTCCTGGTTCGACAGTCTCGATAAACCCGCGTTGTCTCCACTGCCCAAGCAGTCTTACGAATACACTGACATCAAAACGGTGAAAGTGAATATCGATTACCACATCCAGTATGACGACCATCTCTACTCGGTGCCCCATCACCTGGTTGGTGAGCGCGTTGATGTGCATGCCAGCAATACCATGGTCACGCTGTACTTCCACAACAACGTGGTAGCCAGTCATCCCAGGCAATACCGACTCGGCATGACGACGACACCGGGCCATATGCCCACCCGGCACGAGAAACATCAGAACTGGACGCCGGGAAGACTGATGAACTGGGCAAAGGATATCGGTGATGAGGTACTGAAATGGGTAAAATACCAACTGGACAGTAAACCACACCAAGAGCAGGCGTACCGTGTCTGCTTAGGGATACTCAACCTCTCTCGTCAGTATCCAGCACAACGGCTGAACAATGCCTGTGCCATTGCCAATCAGCAGCACCTGTACCGGCTAAAACACATCAAAGCCATCCTGACCTCCAATCAGGACAGGCTTTACCGTAAGCATGACGACAGCAGAGCGCATCTTCCCCAAGCGCACGAGAATATCCGCGGCCCACATAGCTTCCACTAAACAAGGACACCAGCATGATACACACCACCTTAGCCCAACTGCGGCACCTGAAACTGACCGGTATGGCCGATGCGCTGGCCATGCAACATGAACAACCTGGCAACTATGATAGCCTGAGCTTCGCAGAGCGTATTCAGCTACTGGCAGATGCAGAGCAACTGGAGCGGGAGCAGCGTAAACAACAACGATTACTTAAAGCCGCCAGGCTCAAGTTACATGCCACCGCCAAGGACATCGATTACGGCCATCCCAGAGGATTAAAGCAATCGCAAATGGCCGCGTTACTGCAATGCGACTGGTTGCACAAACATCAGAACCTGTTGCTCACCGGCCCTTGCGGTTGCGGTAAAACCTACCTGGCCTGTGCGCTGGCCCATACAGCCTGTATGAAAGGCTACAGTGCCAAATACTATCGTCTCTCCCGATTAATGTTGGAACTGACACAGGCCAAAGCTGATGGCAGTTACAGCAAAGCCCTGCAGCAGCTCGCCAAGCTCGACATGCTCATACTGGATGACTGGGGGCTCGAACCACTAAAAGCCGCTCAACGGAACGACCTAATGGAGATCATGGACGACAGGAACAACCACTCATCGACTGTGATCATCAGCCAGTTACCGACCGATCAATGGTATCAATCCATCGGCGACAATACGCTGGCAGACGCCATATTGGATCGTCTGATGCACAACGCTCACCGAATCAAATTAAAGGGAGAATCAATGCGCAAAACACGCTCAGAGTTGACCGATGGTGAACACTTAGCGTAAAAATAAGCTTCGCCCAATGCGGGAAATCTCAGGTGTTCACGATGCGCCAGAATCGGTGTTCACGTTCAGCAGAATACGCAA
>NZ_RPOK01000009.1 GCF_003820355.1 Paralteromonas sediminis
TAGGAAAAGAAATCAACCGAGATTGCCTTAGTAGCGGCGAGCGAACGGGCAACAGCCGATATTTATTGTAGTAGTGGAATATTCTGGAAAGTTTAGCGATACAGAGTGATAGCCTCGTACACGAAGCTGCAATAGATACATATTAAGTAGGTCGGGACACGTGTTATCTTGACTGAAGATGGGGGGACCATCCTCCAAGGCTAAATACTCCTAACTGACCGATAGTGAAGTAGTACCGTGAGGGAAAGGCGAAAAGAACCCCTGTGAGGGGAGTGAAATAGAACCTGAAACCGTATACGTACAAGCAGTGGGAGCAGACTTGTTCTGTGACTGCGTACCTTTTGTATAATGGGTCAGCGACTTAATTTTGGTAGCGAGGTTAACCGTTTAGGGGAGCCGTAGCGAAAGCGAGTGTTAACTGCGCGTCTAGTTGCCAGGATTAGACCCGAAACCCGGTGATCTAGCCATGGGCAGGTTGAAGGTTGAGTAACATCAACTGGAGGACCGAACCCACTGACGTTGAAAAGTCAGGGGATGACCTGTGGCTGGGGGTGAAAGGCCAATCAAACCGGGAGATAGCTGGTTCTCCCCGAAATCTATTTAGGTAGAGCCTCGGACGAATTCCATTGGGGGTAGAGCACTGTTAAGGCTAGGGGGTCATCCCGACTTACCAACCCTTTGCAAACTCCGAATACCGATGAGAACTATCCGGGAGACACACGGCGGGTGCTAACGTCCGTCGTGGAGAGGGAAACAACCCAGACCGCCAGCTAAGGTCCCAAAATATTGCTAAGTGGGAAACGATGTGGGAAGGCTAAGACAGCTAGGAGGTTGGCTTAGAAGCAGCCATCCTTTAAAGAAAGCGTAATAGCTCACTAGTCGAGTCGGCCTGCGCGGAAGATGTAACGGGGCTAAGCAATATACCGAAGCTGCGGCAGCATACTAGTATGCTGGGTAGGGGAGCGTTGTGTAAGCTGTTGAAGGTGTGTTGAGAAGCATGCTGGAGGTATCACAAGTGCGAATGCTGACATGAGTAACGATAATGGGGGTGAAAAACCCCCACGCCGGAAGACCAAGGTTTCCTGTCCCATGCTAATCAGGGCAGGGTAAGTCGGCCCCTAAGGCGAGGCAGAAATGCGTAGTCGATGGGAAACGGGTTAATATTCCCGTACTTGTATAATCAGTGATGGAGGGACGGAGAAGGCTAGGCTATCGTGGCGTTGGTTGTCCACGTGAAAGTGTGTAGGCTGAGTGCTTAGGTAAATCCGGGCGCTTAAGGCCGAGACACGAGACGAGGCTCTACGGAGCTGAAGTAGTTGATGCCCTGCTTCCAGGAAAAGCTTCTAAACTTATGATTATATGAACCGTACCCCAAACCGACACAGGTGGTCAGGTAGAGAATACTAAGGCGCTTGAGAGAACTCGGGTGAAGGAACTCGGCAAAATAGTACCGTAACTTCGGGAGAAGGTACGCCCCTGTTTGTGAAGGACTTGCTCCGTAAGCAGATGGGGGTCGCAGTGACCAGGTGGCTGGGACTGTTTATTAAAAACACAGCACTCTGCAAAATCGAAAGATGACGTATAGGGTGTGACACCTGCCCGGTGCCGGAAGGTTAATTGATGGGGTTAGCGTAAGCGAAGCTCTTGATCGAAGCCCCGGTAAACGGCGGCCGTAACTATAACGGTCCTAAGGTAGCGAAATTCCTTGTCGGGTAAGTTCCGACCTGCACGAATGGTGTAACCATGGCCACGCTGTCTCCACCCGAGACTCAGTGAAATTGAACTTGCTGTGAAGATGCAGTGTACCCGCACCTAGACGGAAAGACCCCGTGAACCTTTACTACAGCTTGGCACTGAACATTGACCCTACATGTGTAGGATAGGTGGGAGGCTTTGAAGTGTGTACGCCAGTATGCATGGAGCCGCCGTTGAAATACCACCCTTGTATGTTTGATGTTCTAACGTTGTCCCCT